>NZ_CP041222.1:2507045-3760568 GCF_006542605.1 Porphyrobacter sp. YT40 | reverse complement strand
CAGATGTTCATCGGCCTGGCGGCCACTTGCCCGCGCTTTATCGATTCTGCTGTCGATCCTGTGCACAACCTCATCCCCAATTCTTGCGACGCCCCGCGAGCACGCTGCCCGCAGACCGATTGTAACCCCAATGCGACAGGCACTGCCTTTCCCTTCCCCGGAATCGGCGATCCCGGGGAACCCCCCTGTCAGCCAGTTTGTAAGTGCCACCCGGACTGTCCCGCGCCGGATGGAGTTCCTGTAAAGAGCGCTGGCGGGCTTTGCGCAAGCGCGGACTTTTAAAAAAAGTGAAATAATCCTGTTGACTCGGCCCTGTGCCGCAGACTTGCATTCAAGTGTCTGAAATCACGGGAAATAGGCCGAATTTACCACGCGAATCGCGAGGAATCCTGACATTTGTGCGGGATAGGCTTGTCGCATTTGCCACAAAGCAATCGGGCCGCGCTTCGACAGCGCGGCCCGTTAGCGTGTTTAAGCCGGATCGGCCCGTAATCCTGCGTAACGCGCGATTACGGATCGCAGGCGAATCGGGTCAGAGCGTGGCGACTCGGCGCGTCAGGCGCGACATCTTGCGGGCCACGGTGTTCTTGTGCAGCACGCCGCGTGCAACGCCGCGGGCCATTTCCGGCTGGGCCGCCTTGAGCGCGGCAGCAGCGGCTTCCTTGTCACCGGCTTCGCAGGCCGATTCGACCTTCTTGATGAAGCTGCGGATGCGGCTGACGCGCGCGCCGTTGATGGCGGCGCGGTTGGCGTTGCGACGGATGCGCTTCTTGGCTTGCGGCGTATTGGCCATAATTCGTGTCTGTCTCGCGTTTGCTTCGGGCCGCTTGGCGCAGCCGGGAATTGGGTGACGGTTTGCTCGAAAAGGGCGAGCGGACGCAGGGCCCTACCGCCGGAAAGCAGCGCGCATAGTCAGAATGGGCCGCGAGGTCAACGATTCTCGCCTATTTCTGGCAGATCGGACAATACCACGTGCTGCGACCGCCTTGCGCGATGCGCTGGATGACCCCGCCATCGTCGCGGCGACAGGCCTGCCCCTCGCGCCCGTAGACATCGAAGCTGCTGGCGAAATAGCCCAATTCCCCGTCGGGCCGGGCATAGTCGCGCAAGGTCGATCCCCCGTCGCGGATCGAGGCTTCGAGCACCGCGACGATCGCGGGCACCAGCCGTTGCAGCTGCGGGCCCGTCACTCTGCCGGCGGGCTTGGTCGGGCGGATGCCGGCGCGCCACAGCGCCTCGCAGACATAGATGTTGCCGAGCCCCGCGACGATCCGCTGGTCGAGCAGGCACAGCTTGATCGACTGGGTCTTGCCCTTGAGCGCAGCCTTGAGATGCGCAGGGGTGAGCCCTGGCCCCAGCGGCTCCGGCCCGAGCGCGGCGAATTGCGGCCAGGCGTCGAGCGTGTCGCTTCCCACCAGATCGACCGAGCCGAAGCGCCGCGGGTCGCACAGGGCAAAGCGGTGCGCGGCGGTCTCCAGCACCAGATGATCGTGGATGTCGGCCACCTCGGGATCGATCCGCCAGCGCCCGCTCATGCCCAAATGGAAGATCATCGTCGACCCCCGGTCGAGATGCAGCAGCCCATATTTGGCGCGGCGCGACAGGGCGCTCACCGTCGCGCCGGTCATCACCTGCACCAGATCGGCGGGGAAGGGGCGGCGCAGGTCGGGCCGGTTGATCTGCACGCGCGTGATCCGCTCGCCCTCGAGGAAGGCGGCAAGACCGCGCACGGTCGTCTCGACCTCGGGCAGCTCAGGCATTGCAAACTTCGCACATGGGTTGCCCTCTATCACCCTTTGCCAAAGGGGCAATTCCCTCTAGGGAACGCCGCATGACCCAAAGCACCGACGACACCGTCTCCTTCGGCTTCGAAGATGTCACGCCCGAGGAAAAGACCCGCCGCGTGGGTGAGGTTTTCTCCAGCGTCGCGAAGAAATACGACATCATGAACGACGCGATGAGCTTCGGCATGCATCGCGGGTGGAAGGACCGCTTCGTCCGGCGGGTGAAGCCGCAGCCGGGGGAGAACATCCTCGACATGGCGGGCGGCACCGGCGACATCGCCTTCCGCATGGCCGATCGCGGGGCGAACGTCACCGTCGCCGACATCAATCAGGAAATGCTCGACGTCGGGGCCGAACGGGCGATGGAGCGTGACGAGGCGGAAGGGGCGGGCAGCCTCGTCTTCTCGCACCAGAACGCCGAGGAGGTCAGCTTCGCCGCCAACACCTTCGATGCCTACACCATCGTCTTCGGCATCCGGAACGTCACCTTCAAGGACAAGGCGCTGGCCGAGGCCTACCGTGTGCTACGGCCCGGCGGGCGGTTCTTCTGCATGGAATTCTCGGTCACCGACTGGTCGGGTTTCCGCGAGATCTACGACCTTTATTCGATGCACATCATGCCGCGCATGGGGCAGGTGATCGCGGGCGATGCGGACAGCTATCGCTATCTGGCCGAATCGATCCGCAAGTTCCCGCGCGCACCCGAGTTCGAAAGCATGATCCGCGCGGCCGGGTTCGTGAACACCAAGGCGGAGATCATTCTCGGCGGTGCGGTGGCGATCCATTCGGGGTGGAAGATCTGACCCTGTGATGAGCTCGGTGACGCATCTTTCCCGCCTCGCCCGCTGGGGCGTGACGCTTGCCCGCAGGCGCGCGCTGGTGGGGATCGAGAATGATCCCAACGCGCCCGCGACGGTGCGCCAGCTCGTGCGGCTGGCGCGCCTCGCCACGCTGACGGGCAAGGGCGGCGCGCGCGACTATGCGGGCGCCTTCCGCGCGATCGGCCCGGCGGCGATCAAGCTGGGGCAGAGCCTCGCCACCCGCCCCGATCTGGTGGGCGAGGAAGCGGCGATGAACCTGCTGTCCTTGCAGGATTCACTCCCGCCCGTGCCCTTCGCACAGATCAGGGCGGCGATCGAATCGAGCTTCGGCCAGCCGCTCGAAAACCTGTTCAGCGAAATCGACCCCGAGCCGGTCGGCGCGGCGAGCATCGCGCAGGTCCACAAGGGCGTCACCACCGATGGCCGCAAGGTCGCGATCAAGGTGCTGCGGCCCGGCATCCGCGAGAAATTCGCGCGCGACATCCAGACCTATGAATGGGCCGCCGCCCATGTCGAGCAGATGGGCGGGGAGTTTCAGCGCCTGCGTCCGCGCCTCACCATCGCCAATTTCAAGCGCTGGACCAATTCCGAACTCGATTTGCGGCGCGAAGCCGCTTCGGCCAGCGAGCTCGCGGAACAGATGGCGGGCGTGCCCGGCTACCGCATCCCCGATGTCGACTGGGACCGCACCAATGGCCGGGTGATGACGATCGAGTGGATCGACGGAATCAAGATCAGCCGGGTCGACGAGTTGCGCGCGCGCGGGCACGATCTCGCCGAGATTTCCGAGCGGCTGGTGATCAGCTTCCTGACGCAGGCGATCAGCGCGGGCTTCTTCCATGCCGACATGCACCAGGGCAACCTGTTCGTGGAGGACGACGGCACCATCGTCGCGATCGATTTCGGGATCATGGGCCGGATCGACCGCCGCGCGCGGCAATGGCTGGCCGAAATTCTCTACGGGCTGACCACCGGCAACTACCAGCGCGTCGCAGAAATCCATTTCGAGGCGCAATATGTGCCGAGCTATCACTCGGTCGGCGAATTCGCGACCGCCTTGCGCGCGGTGGGCGAGCCGATGCGCGGCAAGCCGGTGAAGGAACTCTCCGTTGGCCAGATGCTCGACGGTCTGTTCGCGATCACCCGCGATTTCGACATGCAGACCCAGCCGCACCTGCTGCTGTTGCAGAAGACGATGGTGATGGTCGAGGGGATCGCCACGCAGCTCAATCCCGATATCAATATGTGGGACACCGCTGCGCCCTATGTGCGCGAGTGGATCCGTGACGAGCTGGGGCCGGAAGCCGCGCTCGCCGACCGCTTGAAGCAGGATACCGAAACCCTGCTGCGCCTCCCCGGCCTGATCCGGCGCGTGGAGGAAATGTTCCCGCCCAAGGGCGGCGCGCCCGAACCGCCGCCGCTGCCCGAGATCGTGCTGATCACCGACAAGCGCGAAGGGAGCGGGCTGCTGGGTCACCTGCTCCTCGGCGCGCTGGCGGGCGGGGCCGCGGTGTGGGGCGCGCTGGCGCTCGGCTGGATCGGATGAACCTCTCAACCGGCGGCGCGACGCTGCTGGACCGGTGGGAGGCGCTCGGCCGCCCGTTAACGCATCTGCCGCGCCGGGCTGCGGTGCTGATGCTGGCGCTGCTGGGCGCCGCGATGGCGTGGGCTGCGGCCATCCAATCGCCTGCTGAAAGCCCCGCGCCGCGGGCGGCGATTTCTGCCCCGCAATCCGCATCGGCCGATCGGCCTCCGAAGGGCGACATGGCGCTCTACGCCCGGATCGGCGCACGGGTTGCGGCGGGCGAGGGCTATTACTCCGCCGCCCTCGGCGAGCAGCGCGCAAGCGGCTATCCCACCCGCCCCTTCGTTACCGTGCGTCTGCCGACACTTGCGTGGCTGCAAGCGTTGCTGGGACCTGTGGGCCTTCGTCTTGCATCGCTCGGTCTTGTCGCCGGGTGCCTCTGGGGCTTGTGGCATCGCCGGGACGCGATCGGGCATGGGGCCGAACGGCTGGCGGCAAGCCTTCTCCTGCTGCTCGGCGGAGGCGCGGCGCTTTCGCCCGTCGCAGTCTATGACCACGACTTCATCGCCGGCCTGCTGCTGAGCCTCGCCATGTTGTCCTATCGCCCGGACCGCTGGTGGCCCGCGCTGCTTGCCGTTGCGGCCGCTCTGGCGGTGCGCGAACTGGCGGCGCCCTTCGCCGTGCTGTGGCTCGCCTTTGCCCTCGCCGGACGCCGCTGGCGTGAGGCTGTGGCAATCGCCGCGCTGCTGACGGCTTTGGCCCTCGGCCTGATGTGTCACGCGGCTGCCATCGAGGCCGCACGGGCTCCCGGCGATCTGACCTCGCAAGGCTGGAGCGCCATGGCCGGATATGGCCTTGCCCTGTCCGGGGTGAGCGATCTGACCGGCCTCCGGTTCATGCCGCCCGGTGTGGCAGCATCGCTCGCGATCCTGCCGCTGCTGGGGTGGGCCGCACCGGGCGGGCGGTTGGGGCTGTTTGCGCTGTTGTGGTTCACTGGCCTTGCGACGATGATCGCGCTGTTCGCCCGGCCGGAGAATTTCTACTGGGTCGAACTGGCGCTTCCCGCCTATGGCATCGGGCTGGCGTTCGCCCCGCGCGCGCTTTACGAGTTGGTGCTCCGTGCTTTTGTGCGGAACTAAAGGCAAAGTTAACCAAGCTTTGCGATGGAAGCAGCCTCGACTATGGCTGACATCCGAAAAGGCGGCGCGAGAGGCAGTGGCATTATGAGCAAACAGGAGGCGAAACCGGGCAAAGCGCCCCGCATCCTGCTGGTCGTGGGTGGCGGGATCGCCGCCTACAAGGCCTGCGAACTGGTGCGCCTTGCCCGCAAGGGCGGGGCCGAAGTGACGTGTGTGCTGACCAAGGGCGGTCAGCAATTCGTCACCCCGCTCTCGCTCGCCGCGCTCAGCGAGAATCAGGTTTACACCAACCTCTTCGACCTCAAGAACGAGGCCGAGATGGGGCATATCCAGCTCAGCCGCGAGGCCGATCTGGTGGTGGTCTGCCCGGCGACCGCCGATCTCGTCGCCAAGATGGCGAACGGCATCGCCGACGATCTCGCCACCACGCTGATCCTCGCCACCGACAAGCCGGTGATGGCCGTGCCCGCGATGAATGTGCGGATGTGGGAGCACGTGGCGACCCGGCGCAACATCGCCACGCTGAAGGCGGCGGGCGTCACCGTGCTGCACCCGGACGAAGGCCCGATGGCCTGCGGCGAATTCGGCTATGGCCGCCTACCCGAGCCCGAGGCGATCTGGCGCGAAGTCGCAAGTGCCCTCGGCCTCGCGGTGCCCGAGCCTGCGCTTGCGCCCCCCGCCGCCCCGGCTCCCGCGCGCCTGCCTGCGCCCGAGATCGAGGTCGAGGCGCTCGAACCCGAGGAAGAGGACGACGGCAGCGCCGCCATGCCCGAAGGCGGTCTTGGCGGGTTCCTGTCGCGCCTCATCCCGCGTTCCACCGCCAAGCGCACGCATGAAGAGATCGAGGCCGAGTTCGAGGAACTGCCCGAGCCCGAGGACCTGCCGCTTCCCGAAGAGGAACCCGCGCCCGACTTCGCGCCCGATCTGGGCGGGCCGCTGCTGGCGCGCAAGGGTGCCGCTTCGGCAGCGCCGCCGATCGATGCCGGGGCGATCAACCACATGGTCGATCCGCGCAAGGCCCCGCCCGAATTTCTCGCCCCTGAAGTGCCCGAAGAGATCGAGGCCGATCTGGGCGAAGTGCCCGATGGCGATGCCTTGGGGGTCGATGCGGGCCATCGTCCGCTCGCCGGGCGGCACGTGCTGGTTACAGCCGGGCCGACCTGGGAGGCGATCGATCCGGTGCGCTACATCGCCAACCGTTCGAGCGGGAAGCAGGGCTTCGCCATCGCCGCCGCCGCCGCTGCGCTGGGGGCCGAGGTGACGCTGGTGGCCGGGCCGGTGGCATTGAAAACTCCGCTCGGCGTCAACCGCATCGATGTCGAAAGCGCCAACGACATGGCGCAGGCGGTGCGGCAGGCGCTGCCCGCCGATGTCGCGGTAATGGTGGCTGCCGTGGCGGACTGGCGTCCGCGCGAATATCGCAACCGCAAGGTCAAGAAGCGCGAATCCGCGCCCCCGGCGCTGATGCTGACCGAGAATCCCGACATCCTCACCAACCTCTCGGTCGGGGTGAACCGGCCCGGCCTGCTGATCGGCTTCGCCGCCGAAACCGACAAGGTGATCGAAAACGCCAAGGCCAAGCGCAAGCGCAAGGGCGCAGACTGGATCATCGCCAATGATGTCAGCGGCCCCCTCGGGTCGGGCGTGATGGGCGGGGACCGCAACCGCGTGACGATCATCAGCGCGGACGGGATCGAAACGCTCGAGGAAATGCCCAAGGCCGCGGTCGCGATGGCGCTGGTCGAGCGCATCGCGGCAGCGCTCCACGCCGAGGCGGCGGAATGAGCCCATCGGTGAAGGTCGCGGTCAAGCGCCTGCCGCACGGCGCAGGCCTGCCGCTGCCGGCCTATGCCACGGCGGGTGCCGCCGGGATGGACGTGGTCAGCGCCGAGGACGTGACGCTCGCTCCGGGCGCGCGCCATGCGGTCGCCACGGGCCTCGCGCTGGCGATTCCCGAAGGCTACGAAATTCAGGTGCGCCCGCGATCGGGGTTGGCGCTGAAGCACGGCATCACCGTGCCCAACACCCCCGGCACGATCGACAGCGACTATCGTGGCGAACTGAAGGTGATCCTGATCAACTTGGGCACCGAGCCTTTCGTCATCGCGCGCGGCGACCGTGTGGCGCAGTTGGTGCTCGCCCCCGTGGTGCAGGCCGCGTGGGACGAGGTCGAGGAACTCGACACGACATCGCGCGGCGAGGGCGGCTTCGGCTCGACCGGGGGCCATGCGAAGCTCTGACAGGTAATAGATCGCCTCAGCCCGCGGGGCTTTCGGTCTCTGGCGGTGCGTCGGGGATTTTCCAGGCGATGCGCGATTCCCAGCGCCCTTCGACCGGCTTGCCGTCATCGTCGCGCGCGGGCTCGAACCGCGCGCGCCGGGTCAAAAATTCGCAAGACTCGCGGTCGAGCCGCGGATCGCCGCTGGTTTCGAGGATCGTGCATGCCGTGACCCGGCCCTGCGGCGACACCGTCACCGCGAACCGCACCGTCCCTTCGCCGCCGCAGCCGTGATACGGACACTGCGGCCAATAGGACGACACCCACTGCTCCGGCGCACGCGGCACGGGGTCGCTCCCGGCCAGCGCGGGGGCAGCGAGGCCCAGGCCAAGCAGGGCGATGGCTAAACGGGCGGTCATGGGCGCAGCATACCCCCGTCCGGCGCAACAAAAAAGGCGGCGCCGATCCCCTGGCGCCGCCTCTCTGTTCCCGTCCAAGGGACTCTTGTCTTGTGGCCTACACCATCAATCGGTCGGGCGCACGGTATTTTCGCCATCGTCGCGAATCGTGATGCGCACTGTCTCGCCCGAATTGCCGGGGAAGTCGGTGAACAGCGCGTCGACGAGGTTCGGCACGAGGCGCGGCAGGCGGTTCGAGCGCGACACGGCTTCGGCCTTGCCTTCGAACAGGCGCTGGCCATCCGCGCGGCGGTCGATCTTCAGGTCCACTTCGCTGGTGTAGACGGTGTAGCTGCGCACGTCCGGCCCGCCGAAGAACGGATCGTTGAACCCGTAACCCCAGGCACCGAAGCCGCCGCCCCAGCCGCCCCACCGGCCCCAAGGACTGAAGGCACCGCCGACGCCGGGCGTGCTGCGCACCCGCTCACGCCCGTTATCGACATCGTAATCGAAGCGCACCAGCATGTCCGCCGTCTCGGGCGAGGCGGCGCGGGTGTAGCCCAGCTGCTGCATCTCGGCGGCGACGGCGTTGGCATAGGTGGCAAATTCGAGCCCGCCGGCCAGTTTGGGATCTTCCGGCACGACCGCGAATGTCTGTCCCTGCGGCGCGGGCAGAGGCACGGCAAAGCGCGACACATCCGCCTTGAACGGTGTGGCGCAGGCGGACAGCCCGAGTGCGAGCGCCAGCGGCAACGCAACGCGGGCAAGAGGCTTCATCGAGTTCATCTTCGGCAACATGGCACAACCCTTGTCTGGAGGCCATTGCATAGGGGGCACGGCCTTTACCCGAGACAGTATATGACCCGCGAATGAACTGGAATTGAATATTCGTCGTGCCCGCGCGTCGCTTCACCGGAGGCCGGTGGCGTCAGTGCCGCACCAGCCCCAGCGCCTTGTAGGCCGCGTCCAGCGTCGGCGTGCCGCGTTCGCGCGCCTTGGCAGCGCCGCGGGCGAGAATTGCGTCGAGCGCTTCGGTGTCGTCCTTCAGCGCCACGAATCGGTCGCGGATCGGGCCGAGCTTGGTGACCAGCAAGTCGGCCAGCGCCGGCTTGAAGGCGCCGAAACCCTGTCCGCCATATTGCGCCAGCACCGCCGCCACCGGCTCGCCCGACAATGCGGCGTAGATGCCCACGAGGTTCTTCGCCTCGGCCCGTTCGGCAAGGCCCGCTTCCTCCGAGGGCAGCGGCTCGGGGTCGGTCTTCGCCTTCTTGACCTTCTGCGCCATGGTGTCGGCGTCGTCGGCGAGGTTGATGCGGCTCATGTCGGAGGGGTCGGACTTCGACATCTTGGCGCTGCCATCGCGCAGGGACATGATCCGCGCGGCCTCTGCCGGGATGATCGGTTCGGGCAGGGTGAAGACCGGCGCTTCTTCGCTGGCGAAGTCGTTGTTGAACTTTTGCGCTATGTCGCGGGCAAGCTCGAGATGCTGCTTCTGATCCTCGCCCACCGGCACGTGGGTGGTCTGGTAGAGCAGCACGTCGGCGGCCTGCAGCACCGGGTAGGTGAACAGCGCGACCGATTGCCCCTCGCGGTTCTTGCCGGCCTTGTCCTTCCACTGGGTCATGCGATTGAGCCAGCCCATCCGGGCGGTGCCGTTGAGGAGCCATTGCAGCTCGGCGTGCTGGGGCACCTGCGCCTGGTTGAACAGCACCGAACGGTCGGGGTCTATCCCGCAGGCGACCAGCGCCGCGGTCATCTCCAGCGTTGCGGCCTTGAGCCCCGCCGGATCGTGCGGCTGCGACAGGGCGTGCAGGTCGGCGAGGAAGAACAGCGCCTCGGAACCCGGTTCCAGCGAATCCTGCATCGCCGCCCAGTTGCGGATCGCGCCCAGGTAATTGCCGAGGTGGAGATTGCCGGTGGGCTGGATGCCGGAGACGACGCGCATGATGTTCCCGTGAATGGCTTAAGGCTGGCGGCGCAATAGGCGCTGGACCGTCGCCTTGTCGAGCACTCCGAGCAGCACGGTGCCCGCGCCATAGGTGACGAAGCTCACGCCAAGGATCGCGCCGATCGCGGCAAGGCGGGTGAGGAAGGGGCCATCGAGCCACGGCGTGATCGCCTGCATCAGCCCCCACAGCGCCGCGCCCATCGCGCCCGAGGCGAGCGCAATCCGCCCGATCCGCTCCAGCACGCGCGGCGGCAGGCGGAAATAGCCGCGCCGGGCGAGGATGATGCCCAGCAGTGCGATATTGACCCAAGCCCCGATCGCCCCCGCCAATGCGAGGCCGACGACACCCAGCACCGGCACCAGCACGATGTTGAGGCCGACGGTGACCACCAGCGACCCTGCGGCGGTGTAGACCGGCGTCTTGGTATCGGCACGGGCGAAGAAATTGGGGGTCAGCACCTTCACCAGCACATAGGCGGGCAGGCCGACGACCAGCGCGGAGGTGACCATCCCGGTGGTCTGCGCATCCTCGGCGGTGAAGGCCTGTCCTTCCATGAAGGCCTTCACGAAGGCAAAACCGGTCACGAACAGCGCCACCGCGCAGGGCAGGGTCAGCAGCATCGCCAGCTCGACCGCATTGGCCTGCAGGCGCACCGCTTCCTCGTCCTCGGCCCTGGCGATGTAGCGCGACAGTGCGGGGAGGATCGCGGTGCCCAGCGCGATGCCGATGATGCCCAGCGGCAACTGGTTCCAGCGGTCGGCCATCGCCATGTAGGTGAGGCTCCCGTCGGGCAGTCCGCGGATGAAGGCGAGGTCGATGAAGCGGCTGATCTGATAGACCCCGGCGCCGAATACGGCGGGGACGATCAGCACCCCCATCTGCTTCACCTCGGCGGTGATACGCGGCATGGCGCGCGGAATACGGAAGCCTGCACGGCGCATGAACCAGTAGAGCCACAGCAATTGCAGCAGCCCGCTGACCGACACCGCGATGGCAAGGCCCATGCCGGTCGCCGCGCGGGTCGCCTCGCCCGCGGGTTGCAGCGCGCCCCAGACGAGCGCGGTCAGCAGGCAGATGTTGAGCAGGATCGGCGCGGCGGCAGCGGCGGCAAAGCGCGACAGTGAATTGAGGATCGCCGCCACCAGCGTCGCAAGGCTCATGAACATCAGGTAGGGAAAGGCGATCCGCCCCATGGTGACCGCAAGGTCATAGGTCGCCGCATCGCCGCGCAGCTTTTCGTTGGCGAAGGCCCACAGCACCCACGGCATCGCCACCATCATCACCGCGCCGAACAATACGAGGATCGGCAGCAGCACCGCCAGCACCTCGCCGGCAAAGCGCTTTGCGGCGTTTTCGTCGGCGGCCATGTGGCGGTTGAACAGCGGCACGAAGGCCGAGGCGAAAGCCCCCTCGGCGAACAGGCGGCGGAACAGGTTGGGCAGCTGGAACGCCAGCTGCCACGCATCCGCCACCCCGCCCGCGCCCAGCACCCGCGCGAGCAGGATGTCGCGCGCGAAACCGAACAGGCGACTGACAGCGGTCAGCCCGCCGATGGTGCCGACGTTCTTGAGCAGGCTCATCGCTCAGGCCCCGGGCCGGGCGTGCGGATCAGGCGTTGCCGGTGACGGGCTTGACCGGCTCGCCGCCCGCGGCTTCCTCGGCCCGGCGCGCGGCGAGCTGCTGCGCGTAGATCCCGCCGAAATCGACCGGATCGACCAGCAGCGGCGGGAAGCCCGCATCGCGCACCGCATCGGCGACCACGCGGCGGGCGAAGGGGAACAGAAGGCGCGGCGCTTCGGCATAGAGGAAGGCGTGGGCCTGATCCTCGGGCACGTTGCGCATCCCCACCAGCCCGCAATAGGCCAGATCAATCACGTAGATCGTGCCGCGCTGCGAAGCGGCGGTGAGCGTCAGCTTCAGCGTCACCTCGTGCACGTCCTGCCCGGCAGATTCGGCCCCGATGTTGAACTGCACGTCGATCTGCGGCGGCTCGGGCCACTGGAAGGAATCGGGCGCATGGGGGTTCTCGACCGAAAGATCCTTCACATACTGCGTGATCAGGCCGACCGCAGGCATGGTATCGGCGCCGTTGGGCTGCGGCGTATCGGCGTTCTGATTGTCGAGATTGGTGAGGACGCCTTCTTCATCGGCCATGGTGCTGGGTGTCTTTCGCAAGGTTGCTGGATTAAGGGTAACGGATCATGCGCCCGGTGCATCGCGGCAGGTGCACAGCGCTTGCGCGAGCGCCTAGCAGGGGCGCGCAGCCGCCGCAACTGCGCCCGCATCGCTCGGCCCGTCGCGTCAGACCCGCAACGGAACCTATGCGGCGTTGTCGAATTGTAATCGGGCCCCATTTAAGGCAGGGTGGCATCCTTGGACAAAGGTGCGCCGTAGCTTTGCCCCTCTCCATTGTTCGAAGATCGGATTGGTATAGTGCCCGAAATCATCATCCTCGCCATGGTCGCCGCATTCCTCGGCCTGCGCCTCTATTCGGTGCTGGGCCGCCGGGCGGAGCAGGAAGAGGAGCCCGTGCCGCAGCGCTTCGAATCGGAAGACAAGCCGCCGGTGCGTACAGCGCCTATGCCCGCCCCGGTCGCGCCGCCGCGCATGGTCGAGCTTGAAGGCGTGATGCCTGCGGTCGAACGCGCGCTGCGCGAAATCGCGGCGGCGGACAGCCAGTTCAACCTCGCCCAGTTCCTCGACGGGGCGAAGGGCGCCTACCGGATGATCCTCGAAGCCTTCTGGAGCGGCGACCGCGAGACCCTGCGCGATCTGTGCGACAGCGATGTCTATGCCGGGTTCACCGCCGCGATCGATGCGCGCGAGGCGGCGGGCGAGACGCTCGCCAATTCGCTGATCCGGATCGAGGAAGTGCGCATCCATTCCGCCTCGCTCGACGGTCGCACCGCGCGCATCGCGCTGCTGTTCGTGGCCGATATCGCCGCCGTGACCCGCGACAAGGATGGCAATGTCATCGCCGGATCGCTCGACGATGCGATCGAGAGCCGCGATGTGTGGACCTTCTCGCGCAACACCACCTCGCGCGATCCCAACTGGGTGCTCGACGAAACCGACGAAGGTTAAGTTACGGGGGTTAAGTCACCGGGCTGAGGCACGCGGGGTCGGCAGGGCCTGCCTGCAAGGGAGAGTAGAACCATGCGCGCGGTGATTGCTGTCTCCCTGCTTCTGGCGCTGGGAGCCTGTGGCCGGATCATCCCCGAAGGCAGCGTTCCGCCGCCTGTCACCACCCCGCCGCCGGTTCTGACGCCGCCGCCAGCACCGGTTGGTGCCAATGCGCTGCTGACGGGCGTGGCGCTCGGCCCCGCCTTCGCTGGGCTCGGCATCAACGATGTCGACGCGCGCGGCGCGCTGGCGAGCTTCATCGAATCCTGCCCCAAGCTGCTGACGCGCGACGATGCCAGCGGGCTGACCCGTCGCGAGGACTGGCGCAGCGCCTGCGACGCCGCACGCTCGGCTTCGCCCGCGCGCGCCCGCGAATTCTTCGCCGAACATTTCACCCCGGTGCAGGTCGGCGACGGCACGGCCTTCGCCACCGGCTATTTCGAGCCCGAGATTGCCGGCAGCCGCACCCGCAGGCCCGGTTACGAAGTGCCGGTCTATGCGATGCCCGCCGATCTCGTGCGCGGCTGGCCCGACGATGTGCCTGCATCCGAGCGCACCGGCCGCCCGCCGCTGGGCCGCTATGACGAGCGGGGCCGCTTCGTGCTCTACCACGATCGCGCCGCGATCGAGGACGGGGCGCTTATGGGCCGCGTGCCGGTGATCGCCTGGGCGGCCGATCCGGTCGAGTTCTTCTTCCTCCAGATTCAGGGCTCGGGCCGCCTGCGGACGCCCGAGGGCGACGTGATCCGCATCGGCTATGCCGGGCAGAACGGGCGCGAATATGTCGGCATCGGCAGCGTGATGCGCGAGCGCGGTCTGCTCGGCAGCGGGCCGGGGCAATATTCGGGATCGATGCAGGGGATCATGGCCTATATCCGCGAGAACCCCGTGGAAGGCCGCGATCTGATGCGGCTCAACAAGAGCTGGATCTTCTTCAAGGAATTGACCGGGGATGGCCCGCTGGGCGCATTGGGCGTGCCGGTGCGGCGGGAGTCGTCGGTCGCGGCGGACCCGGCCTTCGTGCCGCTGGGCGCACCGGTGTGGCTCGATCTCGACCGGCCCGAGGCGGACGGGCTGTGGATCGCGCAGGACACCGGCGGGGCGATCAAGGGCGCGAACCGCTTCGACACCTTCTGGGGCGCGGGCGAGGAGGCACGCCGGATCGCGGGCGGGATGAGCGGGCGCGGGCGCGCGCTGGTGCTGATCCCGCGCACCGCCGCCGCGCGGCTTGCCGGGCGATGAAGCCGCCGCGCGGGCTGACCGCGGGTGAGCAGGCAGCCTGGGCGCATCTGGCCTCGAGCGTGAAGCCGCTGCCGGGCAGGAAGCGTCCTGCGCCGCCTGCCCCGATCAAAGCTCCCCCTGCCGAACCGGCCAAGCCCGCGCCAGCCCCTCCGGGCAAGTTCGTCAAACCTGCCAAGCCCGCTCCCAGAGCACCTGCCGCCAAACCTTCGCCCGCCGCGCCGCCGCCGCCCGCTCCGGGTCTCGATTCGCACTGGGACCGGCGGATGAAGGCCGGAAGGCTCGACCCCGATCTGACGCTCGACCTGCATGGCCACACGCTCGACACCGCCTACGACCGGATCATGACCGCGCTCGATCAGGCCCGGGCGATGCAGGCGCGGGTGGTGCTGGTGGTGGCGGGGCGCGAACGGCCCGTCGATCCCGCCGACCGCATGGTGAGGCGCGGGGCGATCCGCGCCAAGCTGCTCGATTGGCTCGCCGCCAGCCGCCATGCCGATGCGATCTCCGCCGTGCGCCGCGCGCATATCCGCCACGGCGGCGAGGGCGCGCTCTACCTCATCCTCAAGCGGCGCGGCTGAAACCGGCGCTTGGCGAGTGACGCCGGGGCGGCTAGCCTTGCCGCCATTGTCATTCCCTGCCTGACGGGAGCCCTGCCTGATGAAAGCCTCCTCATTCGCTCTCGCAGCCGCCAGCCTGCTGCTGACCGCCGCCCCCGCACTGGCGCAGGACGCCCCTGCTGAGGCCGCGGCGACCGCCCCGGCAGGCCCGGAAACCCGCTTCACCGCGCGCGACCTGTTCGACCTGTCGATGGCGAGCGATCCGCAGATCAGTCCCGATGGCAGCCGCATCGCCTATGTGCGGGTCGCCAACGACATCATGACCGACCGCGCGCGCCGTTCGATCTGGCTGGTCGACACCCGCACCGGGGAGCAGGTGCCGCTGGCGGGCACCACGGGCGAGGGCGATGCCTTCACCCCGCGCTGGTCGCCCGACGGGACGCGCCTTGCCTATGTCTCGACTGTGGCCGGGGGCGCGCAGCTGTGGGTCAAATGGCTCAAGGGTGGCGAGGCGGTGCGGCTGACGGGCCTGCCCACCAGCCCCTCGGGCATCACCTGGTCGCCCGATGGCACGCAGATCGCTTACTCCATGCTGGTCGCCGCCGACGGCCCGAAGCTCGGCAAGGCTCCTGATGGCAAGCCCGAAGGCGCGAAGTGGGCCGAGCCGCTCGAGGTCTACGATCTGCTCGCCTACCGCGCGGACGGGGCGGGGTATCTGAAGCCCGGCTTCGAGAAGCTGTTCGTGATCCCCGCCACCGGCGGCGCGCCGCGCCAGCTGACCTTCGGCGACTATCACGACGGCGGCACCCTCGCCTTCTCGCGCGATGGCAGGGCGCTCTATTTCGGCGCGAACCGCAAGGCGGACTGGCAGAGCGATCCGGTCGAAAGCGAGATCCACGCGCTCGACATCGCTAGCGGGCGGGTAACGGCGCTCACCAGCCGCGACGGCCCCGATCACGACCCGGCGGTCTCGCCCGATGGCAAGCTGATCGCCTTCCTCGGTTTCGACGATGCGGGCCGCGCCTACGAGAATGACGATCTTTACGTCATGAGCTCTGACGGAAGCGGCCTGCGCAATCTGACCGCCAGCTGGGACTACAGCCCCGCAGGCGTGGTGTGGGATGCCGATGGCACCGCGCTCTATGCCCAATACGACATCGGCGGGGAAACGCGGGTGGCGCGGATCGGGCTCGACGGGCGCATCCGCGATGTCGCCGAGGGGCTCTCCGGCGGCGGGCTCGACCGGCCTTACACCGGCGGCAGCTTCTCGGTCGCGGGCAATGATGCGCTGGCCTTCACCGGCGGCGCGCCGACCCTGCCAGCCGAACTGATGCTGGCGGCAGGCGGCAAGACCCGCACGCTCACCGACCTCAACGCCTCCCTGAAAGCGGTCAAGACAATGGGCGAGGTGCGCAAGATCACCGCCACCTCCAGCTTCGACGGGCTCCCCATCGAGGGCTGGCTGACCCTGCCGCCCGGCTACACGCCGGGCAAGCGGGTGCCGCTGATCCTCGAGATCCACGGCGGGCCTTTCGCCGCCTACGGTCCGCATTTCGCCAGCGACAACCAGCTCTATGCCGCCGCCGGATACGCCGTGCTCTCGGCCAACCCGCGCGGGTCGACCTCCTACGGCGAGGACTTCGCCAACCGGATCGACAAGGCCTATCCCGGTAACGACTACGACGATCTCATCAGCATCGTCGATGCTGCGATTGCCGAGGGCGTGGCCGATCCGGAGGCCCTGTTCGTCACCGGCGGATCGGGCGGCGGGGTGCTGACCAGCTGGATCGTCGGCAAGACCGACCGCTTGAAGGCGGCGGTCACCCAGAAGCCGGTGATCAACTGGACGACGCAGGTGCTCACCGCCGACAACCCTGCCTTCTTCGGGCGCTACTGGCTGGGCGCGCAGCCCTGGGAGAACCCGGAGCTTTACTGGAAGCTCTCCCCCCTTTCGCTGGTCGGCAATGTCACCACGCCGACGCTGGTGGTGGTCGGGTCGGAGGACTACCGCACGCCCGTCAGCGAGGCGGAGCAGTATTACACCGCGCTCCGGCTGCGCGGGGTGCCGACCGCGCTGGTCAAGGTGCCCGGCGCAAGCCACGGCGGGATCGCTGCGCGGCCTTCGCAAAGCGCGGCCAAGGCGGCGGCGGTGCTGGCGTGGTTCGAGCGCTACAAGGCAGGCGCGCCGACCGCGCCCTAACGCATCGCCGCGAGGCTCTGCATCCGCTTGAGATAGCGTGCCAGCACGTCGATCTCGAGGTTTACCCGGTCGCCCACCGCCAGCGCGCCCAGCGTGGTGACGGCGGCGGTGTGGGGGATGATATTGAGCAGGAAGTCGCACGCCCCGTCGGTCCGGTCGCGCACGTCGTTGACCGTCAGCGACACGCCGTTGACCGTGATCGAGCCCTTCTCGGCGATGAAGGGCGCCATCTCTGCCCGTGCGCGGATCGCGACCTGCCAGCTGTCGCCGCTCTGCGCCACCTTCACCACTTCGCCCACCGAATCGACATGCCCGGTGACGATGTGCCCGCCCAGCTCGTCGCCCAGCCGCAGCGAGGGTTCGAGGTTGAGCTGCGCGCCTGCGTTCCACATCCCCGGCACGGTGCGGCTGACGGTCTCGCCCGACAGGTCGACATCGAACCACGCCGCGCCCGGCTCTCCGCCACGCTCGACCACGGTCAGGCACACACCCGAGCAGGCGATCGAGGCGCCGATGTCGATCCGCGCAGGGTCGAGCGGAGCGGTGATGCGCAGGCGCAGATCGCCGCGCTGCTCGGCGGCGGCGATGGTGCCGATGGCGGTGACGATGCCGGTGAACATTTCGCTGCTGGCTCCTGATCTCCTCCCCCTTGAGGGGGAGGCCGGGTGGGGGTGTTCGGCGGTTGATAGGGCATGGAACACCCACCCCCAACCCCTCCCTCAAGGGAGGGGGGAAGAAGGTGTGTCATCACACCCGCAGATAGGCGGCGAAACTGTCGCTGCCAAGCTGGCGGCGCTCGGCGCACTGCCAGCGACCATGCGCCTCGCCGAGCGTGCCGAGCCCCAGCGGCCCGAGCGCGCGCAGGCCGTCGCCGATCAGTATCGGGGCGGTGTAGAGGTGGAGTGCATCCACCAGATCGGCGGCGAGAAAGGCGGCAGCGGTCGCCGCGCCGCCTTCGACATAGAGGTATTGCACCCCCTCCAGATCGGCGATGGCCTCGGGCGCGGGGAGGGCGGTGACGCCCTGCGCCGGGTCGTTGCCGCGCGTCAGCGCCACCCGCCGGGGCGAGCGCGCCTCCAGCCCCGGCAGGCGCACATCGAGCCGGGGCGCATCCGCCCGCCATGTCCCCCCGCCCACGAGGATCGCATCGTGCCGCGCACGGTGGGCATGGACATGGGCGCGCGCCGCATCGCCCGTGATCCACTGGCTGCTGCCGTCGGCAAGCGCGATGCAGCCATCGAGCGACATCGCCAGCTTGAGCGTCACCCACGGGCGGCCAAGGCTCTGGCGGGTGAGGAAGCCCGCAAGGCTCGCCGCCGAGGCCGCGTCGTCGAGCAGCGTCACGGCAATCCCCGCCGCCTCCAGCCGGGCGATGCCCTTGCCCGCAGTCCGCGGGTCGGGGTCGCGCTGGCCCACCACCACCCGCGCCGGACGCGCGGCGACAATCAGATCGGCGCAGGCGGGGCCGCGCGGCGAGGTGTGGGCGCAGGGTTCGAGCGTGACGTAGAGCGTCGCCCCGGCCAGTTGCTCCGGAGAGAGGCCCGCTAGCGCCTGCGCCTCGGCATGGGGTCGCCCGCCGGCCTGCGTCCAGCCGCGCGCGATCACCCGGCCATCGCGCACCACCAGCGCGGCAACGCCCGGATTGGGGCGGCTCGCCGGACGCGCGCGCGCAGCGAGGCGCGCTGTGGCGGCGATCCAGTCGTGATCGGATGGCGGCAGAGCGATGGCTATTGGGGCGAGCCTTCGCCCGGACGCGTCGCGGCGGCAACCTCGGCCTTGCCATCCTCGGCCCTGGCGGCTTCGGCCTTGCGTTCGGCCTCGGCCTTGGCCTCGATCGCCTCGACATCCATCCCGCTCGCCGCGCCCAGCGCCTTGTACAGGTCGCGCTTGCGCTCGGCGATGCGGGCTTGCTCGGCCTTGCGCAGCTCGTTGATTTCCTGATTGGCGCGGTTTTCCGCCGCGATCTCGGCGTCAGTGCGATTGGGGTCGAGCGTGGTGATGTATTCGATCGTTGGCCGCTCGGGCTCGGCATAGACGGTGGTGCCCGTCGCCCCCCAGTAGAGCGCGAGCGCGACCGGCAGGATCGACAGGCCGAGAATCGGCCAGCGGTGGGGGTTGGGCCGCCGGATCTCGTTCCAGAAATCGGCAAAGCCGCCAACGGGGTTGAAGCGGGACGGGAGGATGCGCATGGCCCCATTATAGGGTGCGCGGGGGCTTATGGCAAAGGGTGCGCCGCATCCCGCGCCGCGCCGTGTTGGAGACACATGAGACACTGTCTAAGACTAAAACTCCGGCCCGCACCACGCTCTCTGCCAAAGCCGCTGCGGGGCGGGGGAAGAGGAGGCGGGGCGCAAGCATCGCTGCCATGCCTGCACAATTCGGGGTGAGTAGGAAAGCGCTCTAGCCGAAGCTCGCGTAAAGCCCGCGCCCGTGTTCCTTCAGCCACAGGTCGGCCGCCGCGATTTCGCCTTCGAAGATGCGCGCCAGCAGCGCGTGGAAGGCGGGGGAGTGGTCGAAGTGGACAAGATGCGCGACCTCGTGCGCGACCACCGAACGGCGGACGAAATCGGGCGCCTGCACCAGCCGCCAGTTGATGCGGATGCGGCTCTTGTCCGAGCACGATCCCCAGCGGCGCTGCGCACGGGTCAGCCCGATCGGGACGGGATCGAGCCCGGCGACGGCGCAGTAGTCACGCATGTCGGCCTCGGCCAGCGCCAGCGCCTCGGCCTCGAGCCAGCGCTTGAGCCGCGCCTCCAGCCCGCTTTCGGGGCCGCCGATGCGCAGCGCGTCCTCGATCATCGCCGGGCGGCGCGGGTGCCGCGCGGCCCAGTCCAGCCGCAGCATCCGCCCGCGATAGCGCACCTCGCCCCCCGGCGCGGGCGCGGTGCGCGGCGGCAGCTTGGCGAGCTGCTGCGCCAGCCACTGCTCGCGCGAATGGGCAAAGGCGATCGCCTCGCGGCCCTCGGCCCAGGCGGGCATGGTGATCCGCACTTCCGACCCGTCGGGCGCGAGTCGCAGCGTCAGCCGCCGCGCCGAACGCAGCCGCTTGAGCACGATCGGCACGCGCGTGCCGCCGAGGTCAATTTCGGGATCGAGCGCCTTTCTGGCCGAGGCTCCGCGCAGCCAGTCGATCACGTTTCGGCTTCCTCGGCATCGCGCTGCCAGTCCGCGCGGGGTGCGGGCCATTCGGTGACGTGATGCTCCATCGGCCCGGCATCGACCTCGCTCACCACCCGCCCGACGATCGAAACGCCCGCGCGGCGCACCGCGTCGCGGTCTCCCGAGAGGAGGTAATGCCAGGCGGGCAAGGGCTCCCCGTCGGCGCGCAGGCGGTAGGCGCAGGTTGGCGGCAGCCAGCTGACCTGCTCGACGATGCGCAGCGTCAGCCGCAGGCAATCGGGGACGAAGGCCTTGCGATTGCGATAGTCGCTGCACTGCGCCGTGCGGGTGTCGAGCAACCGGCAGGCAATGTTGGTGTCGACCACCTCGCCGGTGTCCTCGTCCTCCAGCTTGTGCAGACAGCAGCGCCCGCAGCCATCGCACAGCGCCTCCCACTCGGCCCGGCTGAGATCGCCGAGCGGCAGTTCCCAGAAGCGGTCTCTCAGTTCACCCATCGCGCCAGTTCCGCCGCGACCGCTTCGCCGCCCTTGTCGGTCGGCAGCGTGGCGATCGGCTCGCCATCGGGGCCGAACAGGTAGGTGACGGTGCTGTGATCGACGAGATAGCCCCCGCCTTCGACCGGCTCGCCCTTGCCGTAGCTCACCGCAAAGGCCTTGGCGGTGGCGGCGATCTGTTCGGGCGTGCCGGTGAGGCCGATGATGTCGGGGGAGAAGGCGGCGGCGAATTCGCCCACCACTTCGGGCGTGTCGCGCTCGGGATCGACGGTGATGAAGATCGGCACGATCCGGCCCGCCTTGGCCGGGTCGCTTTGCTTCAGCTGCTTCAACCCCTGCGCGACGCGCTGCATGTCGGTCGGGCAGATGTCGGGGCAGAAGGCATAGCCGAAATAGACGATCCGGTACTTGCCCGCAAAGTCGCTCCACTTCACCGTCTCGCCCGCGCTATTGGTCAGCGCGAAGTCGCCGCCGATTGCGGCGCCGGCCAGCGGTGGCTCCTGTGCGGGCGGGGCGCTGCCGCAGCCGGCAAGCGCCAGCGCACAGGCGGCGGCGAGGGCGAAAGCGGCGGGGCGGGCGGGGGAAGGGTTGTTGTTGCGGTTCATGCTCTGCTAACTGGTCACTTGTGAAAGGCGCTGCGGCTCAGCCTCGCGCGCCGTCCCACACGGCTGACGTGTGACAGGTAATGCGAAAGGATCAAACCTTGGCTCATGGTGTTTTGCGCAAATTAGGGGCTCTCGCCGCGATTGCCAGCACGTTCGCGCTCGCCGTCCCGGTGGCGGCGCAGTTCCAGTCGGAAGGCTACAAGTTCCTGGAAGCGGTCAAGGATCGTGACGGCAACGAGGCGACCGAGATGCTCGACCAGCCGGGCAGCCAGCTGATCAACACCCGCGACATCACCTCGGGCGACACCGGTCTGCATCTGGTGGTCGAGCGCGGCGATCTGTTGTGGGTTCGGTTTCTGCTGCAACGCGGGGCCGATCCGAACATCCGCAACAAGAAGGGCATCACCCCGCTCCAGCTCGCCACCGCGCGCGGCTTTACCGACGGGGTCGAGGAACTGATCAAGAAGGGCGCGCAGATCAATGTCTCCGACCAGACCGGCGAGACCCCGCTGATCGCCGCCGTCCATGCGCGCGACGTGGCGATGGTGCGGCTGCTGCTCGCCAAGGGTGCCGATCCCGACCGCAACGACAATTCCGGCCGTTCGGCGCGCGATTACATGGAACTGCAGAACGGCAACGCCCTGATGAAACAGGAATTCGCCAACGCCGATGCAAAACGCAGCGAAGCGGGAACCAAGAAAGACTACGGGCCTTCCTTCTGACATGACCGACTTTGCCGATCTGACGCTCGACGAACTGCGTCTCGCTCTCGCCCCCGACATTGCCGCTTCGGCGATTTTCGATGGCTGGACCGAGACCGCGCTGGTGGCCGCGGCCGAAATGGCGGGGTGCGATGTCGATATCGCGCGGCTCGCCTTTCCGGGGGCCAAGCCGATGGACATGATCGCGGCGTGGATCGCCAGCGTGGATCAGGCGATGGCCGAGGAATGGCCGGCCGAACGCCTCGCCACGCTCAAGATCCGCGAACGCATCCGCACGCTGGTCGCCTTCCGGCTGGAGGCTGTCGCGCATATCGACGAGGCGGTGCGCCGCGCGCTGGCGGTGATGGCACAGCCGCAGAACGCGCCCCGCGCGCTGCGGCTCGGCTGGCAATCGGCGGACATCATGTGGCGGCTCGCAGGCGACACGGCGACCGATTACAATCACTACACCAAGCGCGCCATTCTCGCCGGGATCTACTCGGCGACGCTGGCGGTGTTCGTGAACGACGACAGCGAGGGCAAGGCCGATACCTATGCCTTCCTCGACCGGCGGATCGACGGCGTGATGCGGTTCGAGAAGGTCAAGGCGCAGTTCCTGAACAAGGACCGCGAATTGCCGAGCCTGACGCGGTTTCTCGGACGGCTGCGCTACCCGGCGCGGTAAAGGCCGGGAAAGCGCATCCCAACTGGTGATTACCCGTAAGCTGCGGTCGCGCATGCGGCTGCTCTGGCCTATTGCCCGACTCGGATTCGAAGGCCATCGTGGCGCTTCGGGATCAAGACATTGACGGGAAGGGTATTTCGATGGCGGGTTCGCTCAACAAGGTCATGCTGATCGGTAATCTGGGCGCCGATCCGGAAATCCGCACCTTCGGCAATGGCGGCAAGGTCGCCAACCTGCGCATCGCGACCTCCGAACAGTGGAAGGACCGCCAGACCGGCGAACGCAAGGAAAAGACCGAATGGCACACCGTCGCGATCTTTTCCGAAGGGCTGGTCGGCGTGGTCGAACGCTACCTCAAGAAGGGCAGCAAAGTCTTCGTCGAAGGCAAGCTCCAGACCCGCAAGTGGCAGGACCAGAACGGGCAGGACCGCTATTCGACCGAGATCGTGATCCAGGGCCTCGGCGGCACGCTCACCATGCTTGACGGTGCCGGTGGCGGCGGCGGTGGTGGTGGCGGTATGGGCGGCGGCTCCGGTGGTTATGGCGGCGGTCGCTCGGGCGGCGGCGGGAGCAGCTGGGATCAGGGCGGCGGCTCGTCCGGCGGCGGTAGCGGTAGCGGCGGCGGCTTCGGCGGCGGTCCCTCGGGCGGCAGCGGCGGCTACGACGATCTGGACGACGACATCCCGTTCTGATCGACACTCATGCCCCCAAACATCCAAAGGCCCCGCAAGCGATTGCGGGGCTTTTTCGTGCGCGCGATGTAAAAAGATTTTGACATTTTCCGCAAAATGTAAAAACATCTGAACATTCTGAAGCTGCCCAAGGAGCCGCGAACAATGTCACACCGCACGAAATACTGGATGCTCTGCGCGCTCGCTTTTGGCGTAGCGACCCTTGCTGGCGTGGTGATCGGCGTTATCGTCCCGGCGGCGCGGGCGAGCGACAATCCGGTCTGGGTGTTCCCCTTGCTGATCGGCATCTGCGGCCTTGTCATGGCGGCTGGCTGGCTGTGGTGGCGCAAGACCGACGACCTCCAACAGCACGGCCAGCTTGTCAGCTGGTACTGGGGAGGCACCTTCGGCGCACTGGTGATGCTGGTCTATCTCGCGGTGTTCTTCGGCCGTCACAGCGATATCAGCCTTGGCGCGATCTATCTGTTCTTCGCGCAGTTCGCGGGCTTTTTCGTCTTCTGGCTGGTCTGGCGGCTGCGCGGGCGGGGGCAGGCGGAGTGAAGAACTGCCTGCGTGACCTGCGCAAGGCGCGGGGGCTCAATCAGGCTGACCTTGCCGACCGGCTGGAAATCTCGCGCCAGACGATCATCGCGATCGAGGCCGACAAGTACGATCCCTCGCTACCGATGGCCTATCGCATGGCGGCCTTCTTCGACGTGCCGGTGGAGGCGCTGTTCTTCAACCCGTGGCGGGCCGACGCCTAGTCGCGCTTCAACCCCGCCAGCAGCGCGGCGAGCGGGCCGTTCTGTTCGCCTTCCCTGACGATCCCTGCTGCGGCCCGCGCCGCATCGGCGTTTGGCCCTTCGGCATAGGGATCGATCGCAAGGCCAAGGGTCTGCGCGACCGCTTCGCCCAGATCGAACATCTCGCCGTCATATTCGATTTCGTCGCAATCGTCGGCTTCGAGCTCGATTTCTTCCTCCGGCGTTGCGGGGCGGGCGTTGGCCTCGACGAAACGCAGGTCGATCGGCTCGTCGATGGCGACAGGGAAATCCTCGCCGCTGATCGCGCAGGGCTGCTGGATCGCGGCGGTCAGCCGTCCGGTCGCGCGGATCGCGCGGGGGCGCTGGTCGAGCGACACCTCCGCGCGCAAGGCCTCGACCGCGCCGAGGCCGAATCGCACGGCGAGCGCGTCGCGTTCCTCCGGCGTGGCCTCGATCACCACCGGCGCGCCGGGGAGCGGGCGGGTCTTGATCCAGCGTGCGAGTTCCGACGGGGGCAGGGGCGTGCTCACCAGATCGCGCTCGCTTTCATCATTTCCTCATCGGAAAAGCGCTTCAGCCGCTCGAACAGCGCCATCACCCGGCGCGCCACGGCGGCCGCGCTGGCGGCCTCGTCCGCGCCCTCGGCAAACGTCACGTTGCGTCCAATCGCGGCGGTCAGCTTGTCCATGTCGCCCGCGTTGAGCGCGCTGCGATAGGCGCCGAGCCTGCCGCCCAGCACGCTCATCAGCTTGCCGATGCGCTTGCCCACCACGACGTCGTTGACGCCGAATTCGCGCAGCTGCCCGTCCATGTCCTCGACGAAGAGTTCGGCCAAGAGCGCGCTTTCGGCGCGCAGGTCGGAGGCTTCGATGCGCACCATCACCGCGCTCAGGACAGCGGTGATCATGTCGAACCGCCCGGCGATCGAATCCGCCACCCCGCACTGGGTGAAATAGTCCGGATCGCGGGCCAGCTCGATCACGCGGTGCCACAGCGGCCGCACGCCTTCGCGCGGGTCGGGTGCGGTGCCGAGCAGGCGGGAGAGGAACGACATCGGATGCACAGCCTTTCACGCTGGGAAATTCTTGGATGCGGAAGGGCCGCGCCACCCCACCGCTGATTACGCCAACGCACAAGCGGCGGATGCGTTCAACTGCGGTTCAACGCAATGCCGCCACCGCTTTCCCATATGGTGCGTTGCCAGCGGGCATCTAGACCCTTAAAGCACCTCGCCCAAGGGACAAGTGCGCGCGGGTGCGCGAATGCAGGACGGGATTGAGACGGTTTGGCGCAGATGACACAAGCAGGCGCGGTGAAGACGAACGGGCGCAAGGTGGCGCTTGCGCTGATGCTGGCGGGGGCGGCGGCACTGCTGCCCGGCTGCTCGGCGATCCGGGAATCGCGCGGCTATATCGACGATCCGCTGCTGACCTCGACGATCCAGCCGGGAATCGACAACCAGCGCTCGGTCGAAGGCACGCTGGGCCGCCCGACCTTTACCAGCCAGTTCGGCACGCCGACGTGGTATTATGTCTCGAGCATCACCGGCCAGCGCCCCTTCAGCCGCCCGCGCATCCGTGAACATGCGGTGCTGGCGGTGCAGTTCGATGCAGCGGGCAAGGTGACCGACGTCAAGCGCAGCGGCGTCGACAAGGTGGTCTATCTCGACCCCAACGGCGACAAGACCCCGACGCTGGGCCGCGAGCGCGGCTTCCTCGAAGA
Organism: Porphyrobacter sp. YT40; assembly: GCF_006542605.1. Taxonomy (GTDB): domain Bacteria; phylum Pseudomonadota; class Alphaproteobacteria; order Sphingomonadales; family Sphingomonadaceae; genus Erythrobacter. Next base: position 3,734,850 of record NZ_CP041222.1, on the reverse strand, counting down.
CCTGTTCGGCAATATCGGTCAGGTCGGCGGCGCGGGCGTGGGCGGTGGTCCGGGCGGGCCGTAAGCACGCCTTGATCCTGCCATCCTGCGCGCCATATTGCGCGGCATGACACACGATCCCTCGGCCCACGGCCTCGTGCAATGGCACGGCACCACCATCATCGGCGTCCGGCGCGGCGGCACCACCGTCATCGCGGGCGACGGGCAGGTGTCGATGGGCAACACCGTGATGAAGCCCAACGCGCGCAAGGTGCGCCGGATCGGTGACGGTAGCGTCATCGCCGGGTTCGCGGGCGCGACGGCGGATGCCTTCACCCTGTTCGAGCGGCTGGAGAAGAAGCTCGAGCAATATTCCGGCCAGCTGATGCGCGCCAGCGTGGAGCTTGCCAAGGACTGGCGCACCGACAAGTTCTTGCGCAATCTCGAAGCGCTGATGATCGTCGCCGACAAGGACACGCTGCTGGTGCTGACCGGCAATGGCGACGTGCTGGAACCGATCGGAGAGATCGCCGCGATCGGTTCGGGCGGCAATTTCGCCCTCGCCGCCGCCCGCGCGCTGGCCGATTACGAGGCCGATGCGGAGACCATCGCGAGAAAGGCGATGGCGGTGGCGGCGGATATCTGCGTCTTCACCAACGGCAATCTGACGGTCGAGACGGTCTAGGCGCGGCCTCAGGCTTTCTTGGCGCAGCGCGCGGCGACCTTTTGCCGTTCCTCGCCCTCGTACCAGACCAGCTCGTCCTCCACGAGATCCACCGGGTCGTCGTAGCTGTCCTTGCTGCGGAAATTGGCCTTCACTTCGGGCGGAACCTCGGCGTCGGGGAGGGTCTTGCCGTCGACCGCCAGCGATTCGAAGCTTTCGGTCATGGTGTGGCCCAGCGTCGTGCCATCGTAGGTCCAGGTGCCATCGAGCTTGCCGCGCAGTTCGAGCGTCTGCGGGCCGGTCGCGTCGTTCACCGCCATTCCGCCCTTCACCGAACCATCCTTGCCGTAGATCATGGTCAGCACCACCGAGACCTTCTCGGGCTGATCGGCGGGAATGCATTCCCAGGTGCCCGCGATCTTGTCTTCGAACGAAGGGCCGCAGCCCGTCAGCGCCAGACCCAGCGCGCCTGCGAGAATAATGCGCATTTCTACCCCCCGATGATGTCTCCCGCGGGCAGCCTATGCCCAAGCCCCGCCGCTCACAAGCGCAAAACCGAGCGGGCCCGGGGTGCTTGAACCGCGCGGCATGGGGGACCACATGGAGCGCAGACGCAATGCAGAAAGACTCCATGCCGATCGACCATTCCGAAGCGCCCGCATCGCGCGCGCTGACCCCCAAGGCGATTGTCGCCGCTCTCGACGAACACATCATCGGTCAGGCCGACGCCAAGCGTGCGGTCGCCGTCGCGCTGCGCAATCGCTGGCGCCGTCAGCGGCTCGGCGCGGACCTGCGCGACGAGGTGACGCCCAAGAACATCCTGATGATCGGGCCGACGGGCTGCGGCAAGACCGAGATCAGCCGGCGGCTGGCGAAGCTCGCCGAAGCTCCCTTCATCAAGGTCGAGGCGACCAAGTTCACCGAGGTCGGCTATGTCGGCCGCGATGTCGAACAGATCGCGCGCGATCTCGTCGAAGAGGCGATCCGGCTGGAGAAGGAACGCCGCCGCGAGGCGGTGCGTGAGGCCGCCAGCCACGCCGCGATGGAGCGGCTGCTGAACGCGCTGGTGGGCGACAACGCTTCCGAAGCGACGCGCGAGAGCTTCCGCCAGCGGATCGTCCAGAACGCGATGAACGATGTCGAGGTCGAGATCGAGGTGCGCGACACCCCCGCCGCGCCCTTCGACATGGGCAACATGGGCGGCCAGATGGGGATGATCGACCTGTCCGACATGATGGGGAAGGCCTTGGGCCGCAAGAACACCCGCCGCCAGAAGCTGCGCGTCCCCGATGCGTGGGACCGGCTGGTCGACGAAGAGGCCGACAAGCGGCTCGATCAGGACGATGTTGCCCGCGCCGCGCTCCAGAATGCCGAGACCAACGGGATCGTCTTCCTCGACGAGATCGACAAGATCGCGGTCAGCGACGTGCGCGGCGGCTCGGTGTCCCGCGAGGGCGTGCAGCGCGACCTGCTCCCCCTGATCGAGGGCACCACGGTCGCGACCAAATATGGCCCGATGAAGACCGACCACGTGCTGTTCATCGCCAGCGGCGCGTTCCATGTCGCCAAGCCTTCGGACATGCTGCCCGAGCTTCAGGGCCGCCTGCCAATCCGGGTCGAACTGCGCGCGCTGACCGAGGCGGATTTCGTGCGCATTCTCAACGAGACCCGCGCCAATCTGGTCGCCCAATACAAGGCGCTGCTGGGCACTGAGCAGGTGACGCTCGACTTTGCCGAGGATGCCGTCCCCGAAATCGCCCGCATCGCCGCGCAGGTGAACGCGAGCGTCGAGAATATCGGCGCGCGGCGTTTGCAGACGGTGATGGAGCGGCTGCTGGAGGAGATCAGCTTCGAGGCCGAGGATCACACCGGCGAGACGATCACCATCGACGCGGCCTATGTTCGCGGGCGGCTCGAAGGGCTGGCGGGGAACGCCGACCTCAGCAAGTATATCCTGTGAGCAGGAGCGGCCCGGTTAGCGACCTTGCCAGGATGCTGACGGGCATGGCCCCGCAGTTGCACCCGCAGCCGTGGCGGTTCGATCTGCTCGACGAGGCGAAACCCACACCCGAGTTGATGAAGGCCTTCGCGCTGATCCGCGAGGAGGAGGGGGTCACCGCGATCATGCCGCAGGAGCGCGAGGGCGCAGCCGGCGACCTCGCGCGGATCACGCTGATGGTCCACTCCGCGCTCGACGGGGTGGGGCTGACCGCCGCAGTCGCCAGCGCGCTCGCCGAACAGGGAATCGCCTGCAACGTCGTGGCGGGCTTCCACCACGATCATCTCTTCGTACCGTGGGAGCGGCGCGAGGCGGCGCTGGAGGCTCTCCAGCGCCTCTCATCGGGCGGGTAACTACTCGCCCAGCAGGTGCTTTTCCCAGAACACCAGCTGCGCGAGGAAGGCGTAGTCCGAATTGGCCTTCTTGGCGAAGCCGTGGCCTTCGTCGGCGGCGACCAGATGCCAGGCCTCGCCCCCGTTCGCGCGGATTGCGGCGACCATCTGGTCGGCCTCGGACTTGGGCACGCGCGGATCGTTGGCGCCGGTGATGACGAACATCGGCTTTTCGATCTCGCCGACGCGGGTGAGCGGGCTGATTTCGGTCAGCTTGGCGCGCTGTTCGGGGATGCGCTCGTCGCCATATTCCACCCGGCGCAGATCCTGGCGGTAGGGGTTGGTGTTCTCGAGGAAGCTGACGAAGTTGCTGATCGCGACGGTGCACTGCGTGGCGGTGAGCTTGTCCTTCAGCTGCACCGCGGCAGCATAGCACATATAGCCGCCATATGACCCGCCGGTGAGGCCAACCTTGTCCGCGTCCACCGCCGGATTGGCCCGCACGGCGTCGATCAGCGCCTCCATGTCGCGCACCGAATCCTCGCGCTTGAAGGGGCCGTTGTCGAGGCTGACGAAGGTCTTGCCGAACCCGGTCGACCCGCGCACGTTGGGATAGAATACCCCGATGCCGAGCTCGTTAAGGTAGTAGTTGTTCCGCCCCATGAAGCCCGCGGTCGATTGCCCCTCCGGCCCGCCATGAACGGAAACGATCAGCGGGCGCGGCCCGGCGAATTTCGCCGGATCGGGCAGGTAGAGCAGGCCGGAGACCTCCAGCCCGTCGAAGCTCTTCGTGGTGACGATGCGCGGTTCGACGTTGACTTCGGTGTCGAGCCCCCCGGTCTCGCTGCGGGTCCAGCGGGTCAGTTGCATCGTCTTGGGGTCCAATGACCAGACATCCGCCGCGCTCTTGGCGCTGGAGAAGCTGAAGCCGATCTCGCCCCAGGGCGCGATTTCGATACCGCCGATCTGGCCCGCGGGGAGAGCATCGACCTTGGTGACCCTGCCGCTCGCCACATCGAGGATGCGCATCTGGTCGGAGCCCGCCTCGTTGACCTCGTAGACGATGGTCGTGCCGTCATCGGAAATGTCGAACCCGTCGACATCCCATTGCTCGGTAGAGACGGGGTTGAATTTGCCCGTCGCCGGGTCGAGCGTGCCGAGGCGCTGGAAGTCCGAGCCCTGATCGCTCGTCACCCACAAGGTGCCGTCGGGTGCGATTTCCATGCCGCCATAGGCGATTTCAGCCTTGGGATCGCCGACCGGGGTCATCGTTCCGCTGGCGAGATCGAGGCGGTAAAGGTCGACATCCTGCACCGAATTGTAATCGGCGACGTAAGCGCTCGCCTTGTCGGGCGAGAAGGCGGTGATCGCCCAGCCGCCGCCCTTGCTCTGGTGCACCATCCGCGCGGTCGAGGGATCGCGCGGGTCCATCACGTAGAGGTCGGAATCGACGCCGTTGCGGCGGGTCGAGCTGTAGCCCACCAGCGCCCCGTCCCTGCTCCACGCGCCCGGCTGATTGCGGCTCTTGCCATCGGTCAGCAGGGTGAGGCGGCCATCCTTGAGGCTGTGAAGCTGAAAATATTCGTCCCCGCCGCGGTCCTTGGTGACGAGGATCAGGTCGCCCTTCGACGGTGCGTAGGAGCCGCGCACCGGCTCGGCCTCGAAGCTGATCTGGGTGCGTGCGCCCATCGGGGCCTCGACGCGGTGGAGCTGGCTGACATTGGCGAAGCGAGTGGAAATCAGGACGGCGCGGGTCTTGGGCTCCCATCCGGCAAAGCCCGCCCCGCGCGCTTCGAGATAGGGACGGGCACGCTCGGCCAGATCGAGCGGGATCGGCGGCATGTCCTCTGCGGTGAGCGCGGCCGGGATCGGCACGGCGGGCGTTTCGGCAGGGGTAGCGGCATTCTGCGCGGCCAGCGGCGCGGCGGCGGTGGCGAGCAGGGCGGCAATCAGGCGAAGGTGACGCATCGTTCGGGGCTCTCTCTCCATGGTTCCCTGCGCGGCGGCAGAGGCGATGGCACGAGAGGTAACGGGCGCCCGGCGGCGGGGCAATGCCCTCCTATTCGGCAGCCTCGGCCGGGGCGGGATCATCCTCGCGCCGCTCGTTCGCCTGCCGCGCCCACATCTCGGCATAAAGCCCGCCATGCGCCAGTAGCGCGGCGTGATTGCCGCTCTCCACCAGCTGGCCATGGTCCATCACGAGGATGTTGTCGGCATCGGCAATCGTCGAAAGACGGTGCGCGATGGCAATGGTGGTGCGGCCCTGCGCGATGCGCTTGAGAGTGCCGAGGATCTCCTGCTCGGTGCGGGTGTCCAATGCGCTGGTCGCTTCGTCGAGCAGCAGGATCGGCGGGTTCTTGACCAGCGTGCGGGCGATGGCGACGCGCTGCTTCTCGCCGCCCGACAGCTTCAGCCCGCGTTCGCCCACCATCGTCTCGAAACGGTCGGGCAGACGCGCGATCAGCGGGGTGAGCGCGGCATCGCGCGCGGCCTGTTCCACCCGCGCCAGATCCGCGTCTTCGGCGCCGTAGGCGATGTTGTAGGCAAGGCTCTCGTTGAACAGCACCGTGTCCTGCGGGACGATCCCGATCGCGGCGCGCACCGAATCCTGCGTGACGGTGGCGATATCCTCGCCCCCCACCAGCACGCGGCCCGAGAGCGGATCGTAGAAGCGGAACAGCAGCCGCCCAATCGTGCTCTTGCCCGCGCCCGAGGGGCCCACGATCGCGGTGGTCGAACCGGCGGGCACTTCGAAGCTGAGGCCGTTCAGGATCGTACGCCCCGGATCATAGCCGAAGGTCACATTGTCGAACACGACCGTGGGCCGCTGCACGATCAGCGCGGGCGCGCCGGGCGCGTCCTTCACTTCGATATCGGTGTCGATCAGGCGGAACATCTCGGCCATGTCGATCAGCCCCTGCCGGATCGTGCGATAGACCCAGCCGAGCACGTCCAGCGGGCGGAACAGCTGGATCAGGTAGGTGTTCACCAGCACCAGATCGCCCACCGTCAGCGCGCCGGTGCTCCACCCCCACACGGTATATGCCATCGCGCCCGCGACCAGCGCGTTGGTGATGACCGATTGCGCCATGTTGAGCAGGCCGACCGAATTCTCCGACCGGATCGCCGCCTCGGCATAGGCGCGGGCGGCCTGCGAATAGCGTTCCTCCTCGCGTTTCTCGGCCCCGAAATACTTCACCGTCTCGTAGTTCAGCAGCGAATCGACCGCGCGGTGCAGCGCCTTGCCGTCGAGATCGTTCATCTCGCGCCGCAGCTTGGTGCGCCACTCGGTGATCGCGCGCGTCACCCAGACATAGGCGACCACCGTCACCGCGGTCGCCAGCACCAGGTCGATGCCGAAATTGAGGTAGAAGATCACGCCCACCGCGATCAGCTCGATGATCGTCGGCGCGATGTTGAACAGCAGGAAGTAGAGCATCTGGTCGATGCTCTTGGTGCCGCGCTCGATGATCTTGGTGACTTCGCCGGTGCGCCGGGCGAGGTGGAAGCGCAGGCTCAGGCGGTGGAGGCGGTGGAACACGTCCTCGGCCAGATGCAGCGAGGCGACCTGACCGACGCGCTCGAAGGCGATGTTGCGCAGGTTGTCGAAGGCGACCGAGGTAAACCGCCCCAGCGCATAGGCTGCCACCAGGGCGAGCGCCACGGTCAGCCCCTCGCTCGCCGTGCCGGACATCGCATCGACCGCGCCCTTGTAGGCGAAGGGCAGGGCGAGCGTCACCGCCTTGGCCGCCAGCACCAGCGTCATCGCGATCACGATCCGGCGGCGCAGCGGCGTATTGTCCTTCGGCCACAGGTAGGGAAGGAAGCGCTTCAGCGTCGGCCAGCTCTCCACGTCGCGCGCGCGAGTCTTCTTATGGGGGTTGGCTGGATCGGCGGCGGGAGCGGTTTCGGGCGGCATGGCCCCTGATGTGGGCGCGCAGGGGCACCACCGCAACCCGTCGGGGCGAGAGCGTTCAGAACCGCGGGCGATAGCTCCCGCCGCGCTGCGCCTCGCGCATGGCGCGGGCGATGTCGGCGGGCACGTCGAACATGATGCGCTTGCGGCTGAAATCGATCGCCACCCGGTCGAACAGTGCCAGATGCTGCATCCCGAGGCTGAGCACCGGCTGATCGGTGAGTCCCAGCGCGGCAAAGGCCGGGGTGTCGGCAAATGTCAGCGGCACGTTGGCGAGCGAAAGCCCCTCGATATCGAGCGAGCGCACCATCGCCAGTTGGCCGACGATATCGACTCCGTTGACGTCGGTGGTGATCACCTGCTCGGCGCGCTTGGAGCGAATCCTTTCGCGCAGTGCCATGTTGCCGAGGCTCGCCTGCGCGCCGGTATCGATGATGACGGTGGCGCGCACGCCTTCGACCATCGCATCGGTGATCAGCAGTTGGCCGAGCCGCCCCTGCGCGCGCACCACGATCTCGAACCCGCCGCGCTTCAGCTTTTGCGCGGCGTCCTCGACCGCGATGGTCTGGCGGCGGAAGTCGATCAGCACGCGGAAGTCCTGCAGCGCGTCGAGCCCGATGATCCCGTCCGCGCCGACATGCTGACGCTCCAGCACGGGGGCGAGGAAATCGGTGAAGCTGCTTGATCCGAATTCGATCCGCCCGACGCTGGCGAGCTCGACTTCGCGGCGGCTCGCCATGCCCACCAGCGTCGCCCGGCCCGCAGAGGGCAGGGGCACCTGTGCGCGCAGATCATGGGTGATCGCGGTGGCTTGGCTTCCGGTGTCGATCATGAAGGCAAAGGGGCCGACCCCCTCGACCATAACGGGCAGCGTCATGCGGCTGTAGCGCTCGTGCTCGATCGTGAGCACCTCGGCGGCGGGATCGACCAGCCCGGTGGCCGAAGGCGCAGCGGGCAGCGGAGCGGGGGTTTCGGCTGCGGCGATCCCCGGCAGGGCAAGGGCGCAGGCGGCCAGCATCAGGTGGGCTTTCATATGCAATGCACTCCCGTCCGTGTTGCGGCGATCATACCACTGCTCCGCAACAGTCCCAACACGGCTCGAATCACGCAGGTGCGATGATGAGGGGCGATTCACGCCGGATTCGTGATCGGAAGCAGGTTCCGACAGCCAAAATGGGTCCGGAAGGGCCGATTCACCCCCCGATTCACCCCGATTCAGGGGTCTGATTCGTGTTCCCGGCCCGAACGAAGGGGGCGAGGGGCCTGCAAAAATAGGGAAAAAATGGCGGAATTCTGCGGTTCTTGCGCGGCTCTGAAATAAAATTGCAAAAAGGCGTTGACCGAATCACGAACCCCTCATAGATGGGCTCCACCGACGCGGCGCTGACGGCTTCCACCGCCACCGCAACAACGCTTCGGTCGCCAACAAATTCGGATAGCCGGTCCCCCGGTATCAAATCGGGGAACCAAGCGCTGTCCGCTATTACTGTCTGGCGGCTCTTTGACATCGTTGGTTTTTGATGAAGGGACATGTGGGCGACGGCGCCCGGTCCGGGGACCTCAAGGCTCCGGTAACCGGTTAATTCAAGCCGATGCCACATCCGATCGCAGGCTCCACGCCTGCCCGGATGGCAAGCATGTTCATTCGTATCCATTACGTTTGACAGTGCAGGTATCGGCTCCTTGCAGCTCATGCCAGACTGGAGGGTGGGGTTTTCCCCATGCTGGTTTGGTGTGTGACACAACTTGAGAGTTTGATCCTGGCTCAGAACGAACGCTGGCGGCATGCCTAACACATGCAAGTCGAACGAGACCTTCGGGTCTAGTGGCGCACGGGTGCGTAACGCGTGGGAACCTGCCTTTAGGTTCGGAATAACTCAGAGAAATTTGAGCTAATACCGGATAATGTCTTCGGACCAAAGATTTATCGCCTTTAGATGGGCCCGCGTTGGATTAGCTAGTTGGTGGGGTAAAGGCCTACCAAGGCGACGATCCATAGCTGGTCTGAGAGGATGATCAGCCACACTGGGACTGAGACACGGCCCAGACTCCTACGGGAGGCAGCAGTGGGGAATATTGGACAATGGGCGAAAGCCTGATCCAGCAATGCCGCGTGAGTGATGAAGGCCTTAGGGTTGTAAAGCTCTTTTACCAGGGATGATAATGACAGTACCTGGAGAATAAGCTCCGGCTAACTCCGTGCCAGCAGCCGCGGTAATACGGAGGGAGCTAGCGTTGTTCGGAATTACTGGGCGTAAAGCGCACGTAGGCGGCTTTTTAAGTCAGGGGTGAAATCCCGGGGCTCAACCCCGGAACTGCCCTTGAAACTGGGAAGCTAGAATCTTGGAGAGGCGAGTGGAATTCCGAGTGTAGAGGTGAAATTCGTAGATATTCGGAAGAACACCAGTGGCGAAGGCGACTCGCTGGACAAGTATTGACGCTGAGGTGCGAAAGCGTGGGGAGCAAACAGGATTAGATACCCTGGTAGTCCACGCCGTAAACGATGATAACTAGCTGTCCGGGTTCATGGAACTTGGGTGGCGCAGCTAACGCATTAAGTTATCCGCCTGGGGAGTACGGTCGCAAGATTAAAACTCAAAGGAATTGACGGGGGCCTGCACAAGCGGTGGAGCATGTGGTTTAATTCGAAGCAACGCGCAGAACCTTACCAGCCTTTGACATCCTAGGACGACTTCTGGAGACAGATTTCTTCCCTTCGGGGACCTAGTGACAGGTGCTGCATGGCTGTCGTCAGCTCGTGTCGTGAGATGTTGGGTTAAGTCCCGCAACGAGCGCAACCCTCGTCCTTAGTTGCCATCATTTAGTTGGGCACTTTAAGGAAACTGCCGGTGATAAGCCGGAGGAAGGTGGGGATGACGTCAAGTCCTCATGGCCCTTACAGGCTGGGCTACACACGTGCTACAATGGCATCTACAGTGGGCAGCTATTCCGCAAGGATGCGCTAATCTCCAAAAGATGTCTCAGTTCGGATTGTCCTCTGCAACTCGAGGGCATGAAGGCGGAATCGCTAGTAATCGCGGATCAGCATGCCGCGGTGAATACGTTCCCAGGCCTTGTACACACCGCCCGTCACACCATGGGAGTTGGATTCACCCGAAGGCAGTGCGCTAACCGCAAGGAGGCAGCTGACCACGGTGGGTTCAGCGACTGGGGTGAAGTCGTAACAAGGTAGCCGTAGGGGAACCTGCGGCTGGATCACCTCCTTTCTAAGGATACTTGCGAAAGCGCCGATGCTAGCCATCGGAAGAGCTTCGCGGTCTTCCAAAGAACATTGCCGTCGTCCTCATGTCCTTTCATCAATCGGAATACAGCGCGCACCAAAGCGATTTGGGCGCTGCGCTGTGTGCCTTCGCCGGCTCACGCCCTCGCGGCAGCCTGTTCCTTCGGGGATGGCGGCCGGTCGCAGTGGAGTGGGCCTGTAGCTCAGTTGGTTAGAGCGCACCCCTGATAAGGGTGAGGTCAGAGGTTCAAATCCTCTCAGGCCCACCATTGTCTGCACGGGGCCTTAGCTCAGCTGGGAGAGCACCTGCTTTGCAAGCAGGGGGTCATCGGTTCGATCCCGATAGGCTCCACCAGGCACATCAAATTCCGATGGATGAAACGAAACCAGATCCTGCTTCGGCAGGTCAGGCGATCGTGCTGATTAGTCAGCGTCGCCGATCTTTGACATTGTGAATGGGTTTTTAAATCGATGCCGTGGCGCATGGATTGTAACGCGCAAGCTTTCGGGCTTGTGGCGCACGATCGTGCATCACAAATCAATCAAATTGATTATCTGGCTGAGATAATTCTCCCACTATCTTCAAGCGTCAGGCTTTTATGCAGGCCTGTCGTTGATAGTGTGGATTCTCAAGCGTGAGGTAAGAGCATTTGGTGGATGCCTTGGCATGTACAGGCGATGAAGGACGTGGCACGCTGCGATAAGCGTCGGGGAGTTGTGAGCAAACTTTGATCCGGCGATTTCCGAATGGGGAAACCCACCTTCACCATTTCTTCCAGTTGGCTTTCGGGCCAGCCGGGCGAGGTGGATAAGGTATCACCGAGCTGAATATATAGGCTTGGTGAAGCGAACCCGGGGAACTGAAACATCTCAGTACCCGGAGGAAAAGACATCAACAGAGATTCCCGTAGTAGTGGCGAGCGAACCGGGACCAGGCCAGTGCCTTCATTTCAACTAGCAGAACATTCTGGAAAGTTTGACCATAGCGGGTGACAGTCCCGTATGCGAAAGTGATGATGAAGGACTAGAGTAGGGCGGGACACGTGAAATCCTGTCTGAACATGGGGGGACCACCCTCCAAGCCTAAATACTCGTACATGACCGATAGCGAACACAGTACCGTGAGGGAAAGGTGAAAAGCACCCCGATTAGGGGAGTGAAACAGTACCTGAAACCGGATGCTTACAAGCAGTTGGAGCTCCATAGGGAGTGACAGCGTACCTCTTGCATAATGGGTCAGTGACTTAATCTAGCATGCGAGCTTAAGCCGTTAGGTGTAGGCGAAGCGAAAGCGAGTCTGAATAGGGCGACTGAGTATGTTGGATTAGACCCGAAACCCGGCGATCTAGGCATGAGCAGATTGAAGGTGCGGTAACACGCACTGGAGGATCGAACCGTTGCATGTTGAAAAATGCTCGGATGACTTGTGTTTAGGGGTGAAAGGCCAATCAAGCCGGGAAATAGCTGGTTCTCCGCGAAATCTATTGAGGTAGAGCGTCAGATGTATGCCGATGGGGGTAGAGCACTGGATGGGCTAGGGCTGCGCGAGCGGTACCAAACCTAACCAAACTCCGAATACCATCGAGTCTTGTCTGGCAGACAGACGGCGGGTGCTAAGGTCCGTCGTCAAAAGGGAAACAGCCCTAACCTACAGCTAAGGTCCCCAAGTCATATCTAAGTGGGAAAGCATGTGGGAATCCCAAAACAACCAGGAGGTTGGCTTAGAAGCAGCCATCCTTTAAAGAAAGCGTAACAGCTCACTGGTCTAAATAAGGGTTCCTGCGGCGAAGATGTAACGGGGCTAAAGATATGCACCGAAGCTTAGGGTTGCAGTTTACTGCAGCGGTAGCGGAGCGTTCCGTAGGCGAGTGAAGGCGAAGGGTAACCGACGCTGGACGTATCGGAAGTGCGAATGCTGACATGAGTAGCGACAAACAGGGTGAGATACCCTGTCGCCGAAAGACCAAGGGTTCCTACGCAATGCTAATCAGCGTAGGGTGAGCCGGCCCCTAAGACGAGCCCGAAGGGGGTAGTCGATGGGAACCACGTTAATATTCGTGGGCCTGGTGGTGTGTGACGGATCTCGTAAATTGTCCTTCCTTATTGGATTGGTTGGGCAGTGAAGAGGTTCCAGGAAATAGCCCCACCGTATAGACCGTACCCGAAACCGACACAGGTGGTCAGGTAGAGTATACCAAGGCGCTTGAGAGAAGTATCCTGAAGGAACTCGGCAAATTGCCTCCGTACCTTCGGAAGAAGGAGGCCCCATCTATGCGCAAGCACTGGTGGGGGGCACAGGCCAGGGGGTAGCGACTGTTTATCAAAAACACAGGACTCTGCTAAGTCGGCTTCAAGACGACGTATAGGGTCTGACGCCTGCCCGGTGCTCGAAGGTTAAGAGGAGGAGTGCAAGCTCCGAATTGAAGCCCGAGTAAACGGCGGCCGTAACTATAACGGTCCTAAGGTAGCGAAATTCCTTGTCGGGTAAGTTCCGACCTGCACGAATGGCGTAACGACTTCCCCACTGTCTCCAGGATATGCTCAGCGAAATTGAATTCTCCGTGAAGATGCGGAGTACCCGCGGTTAGACGGAAAGACCCCGTGCACCTTTACTGCAGCTTCAGAGTGGCATTAGGAAAGAGTTGTGTAGCATAGGTGGGAGGCTTTGAAGATTCGGCGCCAGCTGGATTGGAGCCATAGGTGAAATACCACCCTGCTGTTTTCTGATGTCTAACCACGCACCGTTAGCCGGTGTTGGGACCCTCTGTGGCGGGTAGTTTGACTGGGGCGGTCGCCTCCTAAAGAGTAACGGAGGCGCGCGATGGTAGGCTCAGGACGGTTGGAAACCGTCTGTTAGAGTGCAATGGCATAAGCCTGCCTGACTGCGAGACTGACGAGTCGAGCAGAGACGAAAGTCGGTCATAGTGATCCGGTGGTCCCTCGTGGAAGGGCCATCGCTCAACGGATAAAAGGTACGCCGGGGATAACAGGCTGATGATTCCCAAGAGCTCATATCGACGGAATCGTTTGGCACCTCGATGTCGGCTCATCACATCCTGGGGCTGGAGCAGGTCCCAAGGGTTTGGCTGTTCGCCAATTAAAGTGGTACGTGAGCTGGGTTCAGAACGTCGCGAGACAGTTTGGTCCCTATCTGCCGTGGGCGTCGATACTTGAAAGGAGTTGCCCCTAGTACGAGAGGACCGGGGTGAACGTACCTCTGGTGTACCTGTCATTCTGCCAAGAGTGCCGCAGGGTAGCTATGTACGGACGGGATAACCGCTGAAAGCATCTAAGCGGGAAGCCTCCCTTGAGATTAGGTATCTTTGAACCGTGATAGACCATCACGTTGATAGGCCGGGTGTGGAAGTGCAGTAATGTATGGAGCTAACCGGTCCTAATAGTTCATATCGCGCTTGAGAATTCGCACTGTCAACGACAGGCCTGCCTTCTGGCGGCCCTGCGTAGGCGGAGAATGTCTCCAGCCAGATACGCCCTTAAAACCACTCAGAACTCTTGAGTGTGCATCGATTTGAAAACCCGCATCCACTGGCCCCATTGCTTGGTGGCCATAGCGTCTGTGACCCACCCGATCCCATCTCGAACTCGGCCGTGAAACCAGACTGCGCCGATGGTACTAACGCTCAAGCGTTGGAAGAGTAGGGCGCCGCCAGGCATTGAAGCCAGTGGAAGCGGGGTTGACCCATTCACAAGTCATAGGGCTGTCCCGCAAGGGCGGCCCTTTTGGCGTCTTTGAGACCGCCGGTCTCTCGACGTATCGGTATCGCGGGATGGAGCAGCCCGGTAGCTCGTCAGGCTCATAACCTGAAGGTCGTTGGTTCAAATCCAACTCCCGCAACCACCGTCAAAAACCACACACAGATCAGACCCCTGACGCCCGCAGCCTCGCTGCCGGGCGCAATCGGCGTTTCCCACAGGCGGTGTCGGTCGAACCACGAAAGGACAGATGATGAGCGGCCCTGCAAGCACCCCGATCCTCACTGATCGCTTCGACGATGCGCTGGCCTATGCCAGCCGCCTCCACCGCACCCAGATCCGCAAGGGATCGGGCGTGCCCTATGTCTCGCACCTGCTCGCCGTCGCCGCGATTGCGCTCGAGAACGGGGCGGACGAGGATCAGGGCGGGCTCGCGCAGCTCGAAGCGATCCGCGCGCGCTTTGGCGAGGGTGTCGCGCAGACCGTTGCCGATTGAACTGATTCTCACGAGGAGCCCAAGCCCGACTGGCGCCAGCGCAAAGAGGCTTATGTTGCCAGCCTCGCGCACAAGCCCGCGCGCAGCCTCGCCGACAAAACCCACAACGCCGGCGCGATCAACACAGATCTGCGCGCTGTCGGCGCAACGGTCTGGGAGCGCTTCACCGGCGGCAAGGACGGGAGCCTGTGATATTACCGTGCTCTCGCCGACACCTTCCGTGTCCACGCGCCGGGGATTGCTGCGGAACGCTTTGCACGCGAGGTGGACGAGATGGAGGAGCTGGCGGAGCGGGTGTGATTTTGGATGATAATCCCCGTCCTCACTCCGGATCAGGGGGTGGGATCTGTATCACGCACCTCCCCGCGACGGGTCGCAGCACGATGCCTGCCGCGTAAGCTTCCCGAGCAGCACGCGTGTAGCGGTGCCACTTCATCGGCCCGGTGAGGCCAGTCCTCGAATTGAACGCAATCGCACCCGACAACAGAGCCGACTTCAACGGCCTGACGGCCGCACGCCATCGGCGAACCAGATCAGGATCACGGCTCTTGGTCCAAAGGAAGGACTCGGCCAGACCGGCCTCTGTCAGTTCTCCGATTTCGAGGACCAGCGCGTCCGGATTGCGCGAGGCAAACTGGTAAATCGACGGGGGATCGAGATCAGGTTCCGAAGCCGTGAATACGACCGCCAGACAGCCCGCCGGTATTTCCGGTTTGTCCGCGCGGCCCATCAGTTTGAAGTTCGGCAAATCGCCCGCAAACGTGCTCACCCAGAGATCGCAATCTGCGAGTGCTGCGGCCATCAGGCCCGCGTGCTCTTCGGGCATGGCGTGGAACTGGATCGCGAGTGTCATCAATCGCCCTATAGCGCAGAGCCAGAATCACTGTCTCGCCGTTTGGCGTATCATGCACCCTGGCGCGTCGCGACAGGTCGGTTCACCCCGCCCGCACCGTCTGCAGAAACCCGCGCACCTGATCGCCCAGGTGGCTGGCCTGCGCCTCCAGCTCGTTGGCGCTCAGCAGCACCTGCGAGGCGGCAGCACCCGTCGAGAGCGACAGCTGGCGCACATCCTCGATATGCGCGCTCACCTTCTCGGTTCCGCGCGCCGCCAAATCAATGCTCTGCGCCAGATCGCGGCCAGCAACCGACTGCTGGTCGACCGCGGTAGCGATCGAGACGGCGGTGCTTTCCAGATCGCGCACCTGCCCGGCAATTGCCCGCAGCGCCTTGACGCTGGCGCCGGTGGTGGACTGCATCGCGCGGATCTGTTCGGCGACCTTTTCGGTGGCGCGGCTGGTCTGCATCGCGAGTTCCTTGACCTCGCTGGCGACGACCGCAAAGCCCCGGCCCGCCTCGCCGCCGCGTGCTGCCTCGATCGAGGCATTGAGCGCGAGCAGGTTGGTGCGCTGGGCGATCGTCTGGATCAGTTCGACGATCTGGCCGACTTCCTCCGCCGACGCCGCGAGCGCCGAGATGGTCTCGTCCGCCTCGCCCGTGGCGACCGTCGCCAGGCGGGCAAGTTCGCTGGAGGAGGCCGCCTGACGGCTGATCTCGCTGATCGACAGGGCGAATTCGTCGCTCGCCGCCGCCGCAGCGGTTGCGCCGGCGTTGGCTTCCTCCATCGACGAGGCGACCTCGCCGGTGCGGCGGCTGGCCTCCTCGGCGCTCTGCGCCATGCGGGTGGCGGTGGTGTGGAGCTGGCTCGAGGCTGCTGCCACGCCGCTCACCACATCGCCGACGGTGCGTTCGAACTGGCGCGCCACGTCGTCGAGCAGCGCCGCGCGCTTGGCTTCGGCCTCGAGGCGTTCGCGCTCGCGCTCCTGTTGCAGCTGCAATTCCTGCTCGGCCTTTTCCGAACGTTCGCGCGACCAGCTTTCCATCCGCCGGCTGGCGCGCTTGAACAGGTCGAGCGCGCGCACCATCGCGCCGATCTCGTCCTGCCGCTCCTGCCCGGCGATGGCGAAGTTGCGGTCGCCGTCGGCGAGCCGGGTCATGGCCCCGGTAATCTCGACGATCCGCGCGGAGAAATCGCGCGACAGATAGGCAAGGCCCATCAGCAGCACCGCCGCAGCCAGCACGGCCAGCGCCGCGATGATCAGGATCATGTTGAAGAAATATGCGATCCCGCTCGCTTCGCGGGTCTCGCTATAGGCAGTCAGGTCGGAGGAAAGCTGCGTGGCGGCGGCGATCAGCGCATCGCCCTGCGCGGCGACATCGGCGGCGGCGGCATTGGCGCTGCCGCCGCTGCGCACCGCATCGCTGGCGCGATCGAAGGTGGTTTCGAACCGGGTGAGTTCGGCGCGCACTGCAGCGGTCTGCGGCGCGAGTTCGGGCGCCTGTGTGCCGAGTGCAGCCTCGACCGACGCAAGCTGGGCGCCCGCCGCGGTTTCGCTGCCGCGTTGCCGTTCGCGCAAATCGCCCCCGCGATCATAGAGCACGCGCACCGAATGGTAGCGCAGATCGCCGCTGCGCGCCTGCAGCGTCTCGGCGGCGACCAGCGACTCCTGCAAACCCGCTGAGGCGGTGTAGCGGTTCCACAATTCGCTGAGGCCTACGCCGAGCACCAGCACCATCAGAAGACCGGTGGCGAGGAAGGTGCCGAACACGGTGTTGATCTTGCGCGCCAGCGGCAGGTCGCGGAACCAGCGCATCCGCTCCAGCACCGAACTGCGTGCGGGCGGGGCGGGGGCCTCGTCCGGTTCGACCGGATCGATGCTCTCTTCCATCTGCATCTGGCGGACAAAGTCAGGCACGGCCTGTTCTTCGCGGCGTTCCTGCAGGCTCATCATGTTCATGCTGCGATCCCCGGGGTCTCTCTGAAAGCTTTTGTGAAGGATAATCCTTTCCAAAAGTTTGACCGAGACGGGATCGGGTGCGGGAAAGTGCGCCCCTCAGCCGCCGCGCACGCGGGCGAGGAAGTCCTGCACCTGCGTGCGCAGGGTGGTGGCCTGCCCTTCGAGGCTGGTGGCGCTGGAGAGTACCTGGCTGGCCGCCGCGCCGGTCGAGAGCGAGAGCGCGCGCACATCCTCGACATGGCCCGAAACCTTCTCGGTGCCGCGCGCGGCAAGATCGATGCTGCGTGCGAGATCGTGGCCTGCCACCGATTGCTGGTCGACCGCGCTGGCGATGGCGATGGCGGTGGTCTCGAGGCTTTCGATCTGGCTGGCGATATCGCGCAGCGCGCTGACGCTGGCGCCGGTGGTGTCCTGCATCGCCCGGATCTGCGCGGCGACCTGTTCGGTGGCACGGGCGGTCTGGTTGGCGAGTTCCTTGACCTCGCTCGCCACAACCGCAAAGCCGCGCCCGGCCTCGCCGCCGCGCGCGGCTTCGATGCTGGCATTGAGCGCGAGCAGGTTGGTGCGCTTCGCGATGGTGCTGATCAGTTCGACGATCTGGCCGACTTCCTCGGCCGACAGGGCGAGCGCGCCGATGGTGCTGTCGGCCTTGCGGGCAGACAGGCTCGCCTCGCGCGCCAGCTGGGCCGAGGAGGCCGCCTGACGGCTGATCTCGCCGATCGACATGGCGAATTCGTCGCTCGCCGCCGCGGCCGCGCTGGCGCCGTAGGTGGCTTCCTGCATTGCGCTCGCCGCTTCGCCCGTGCGGTTGCTGGCGTCGGCGGCGGTGTTGGCCATCAGGCTGGCGGTCGATTGCAGCTGGCTGGAGGCGGCGACAAGTCCGGTGACGACTTCGCCGACCGTGGTTTCGAACTGGTCGGCGATTCCCGACAGCGCGCGTTCGCGCTCCCGCCGGGCTTCTTCGCGCAAGGCCTGCTGGCGAGCCTGTTCGTCGAGCTCGGCGCGCGCACGTTCGGCCCGTTCGCGGCTGAGCTTTTCGAGCCGCACCCCGGCACGGTGGAACACTTCGGTGGCGCGCGCCATCGCGCCGATCTCGTCGGCGCGGGTCTTGCCGCTGATTGCGACATCGCGCTCGCCCGCCGCGATGCGGGTCATCTGGCTGGCCATCGCGGTGAGGACCGCGCCGACATTGCGCTGGAAATAGCGCTGTGCGAACAGGGTGATGAGTGTCAGCACCGTCGCCAGCGCGATCCACATCACCAGAAGCTGCGAAATCAGCGCCTCGCCCGCGGCCGAGGCGGTGTCGACTTCGGTTCCGAGCTGTGTTGCCAGCGCGGTTCCGGCGGTCAGCAAATCCGCGCTGGTGGCTGCGATGTCGCTGGCCATGCGCTGACGGCGTGCGGTGTCGCCCGTCTGCGCTTCGAAGGCGGCGATCTGCCGCCCGAGACCGTCCACACCTGCGCGAATCCGGGCAAGTTCGTTGCGGGCGCCGGCATTGCGGTCGCCGACCGACTGGCCGAGCGCGGCGACAGTGACTGCGGCCTGATCGAGCGCTTCGCCGGCGGCGCGGGCGCGCCGGTCGCTGTTCTGAACCGTCAACATTTCGGCATGACGCCGGCTTTCGCTCAGCTGCACCAACAGCCGCTCGGCCTCGAGCGCGGCGGAGTGGGTGGTGCCGATGCGTTCGGTGCGCTTGCCCAGTTCGACATAGCCGCCGACCACGAACAGTCCGGCCAGCAGCGCAAAGCCGAGATTGGCGCTGAAGAACAGCGTGATCTTGCCGCCGATGCTCAGCCGATCGAACCAGGCGCGCAGGCGCGACGATGGGTTCGCCGCAGCCGGTGCCGCGCTGTGCAGCTCGGCAGCCGATTCGGCTTCGAGATTGAGAGCAATGTCGGAAAGCGCGCTCATGCTGCCTGTTCGTCCCCATGCTTGGGCCCGGCAGAGGTTGCGAGGCGGTTATTCTGTTCGGCCATCAGCCTGTCGATCTCGGCCGCGGGCAGGGCCTTGTAATAGAGCCAGCCTTGGATCTGGTCACACCCGGCCAGCCGCACCAGTTCGGCCTGTTCCTCGGTCTCAACCCCTTCGGCGGTCACGCCCATGTCGAGCGCGCGGGCGAGCGCGATGCTCGACAGCATCATTGCCCGGCTGCCGTCGTCCACGCCCGCCAGTTCGACGAGGCTACGATCGAGCTTGAGCTTTTCGAAGCGGAAGCGCCGCAGGAAGCCGATCGAGGCATAGCCGGTGCCGAAATCGTCGAGCGCGATGCGCACGCCGAAGCTGCGGATCACGCCCAGCGTGCGCTCGGCCACGATCGGATCGAGCACGAGGCAGGTCTCGGTCACTTCCAGTTCGAGCCGGTGCGGCGGGAAGCCGGTTTCCTCCAGCACCTCGCCCAGCTTGATCGGAAATTCGGCGTTGCGCAGCTGCGCGGCCGAGATGTTGACGGACAGGGTGATATCGTCCCAGCGGCTGGCGTCGCATACGGCCTGGCGCAGCACCCACATCCCCAGCGGGTTGATGAGGCCCGAATCCTCGGCCACCGGAATGAAGATGTTGGGGCCGAGCGGCGGGCGGTTGCCGCGATCCCAGCGCAGCAGCGCCTCAACCGCGACGATGCGCTTGCTTTCGGCCCCCACCAGCGGCTGGTAGGCGAGGTGGAATTCGCCCGCCGCGATCCCGGTGCGGATCTCGTCCTCGATCTCGCGCACGCGCTCGCGGCGGCGGTCGAAGCTTTCATTGAACCAGGTGCAGCGCATCTTGCCGCCGCGCTTGGACATGTCCATCGCCACGTCGGCGCGGCGCAGCATCTCGGACGATGGCACGCGCTGGTCGGCGGTCGAGCGGGCGAGGCCGATGCTTGCACCGACCGCGATCTGGCGGTGGCCGAGCGGCATCGGGCTCCCGAGCCGTTCGAGCAGGGTGCGGCAGATGCCTTCGAGAATGGTGCCGGCCACCTTGCCGTGCATCACTGCGGCAAATTCGTCCCCGCCGAGGCGGTAGCAGGTGACTTCTTTCCCGCAAACCTCGCGCAGCAGATCGGCACATTGCGCGATCAGCTGGTCGCCCACCGCGTGGCCATAATGGTCGTTGACCTGCTTGAAGCTGTCGAGATCGATCATCGCCAGCGCCACTTCCTCGTCCCCGCGCGAGAGGTGGAGGATATCTTCGTGCAGGGCATGGCGGTTGGGCAGGCCGGTGAGCATGTCGCGGTGCGCGCGCTGCTCCAGCCCACGGATGCTGGCAATCCCGCTACGGCCGAGGAAGAACAGCGTCGCGGCGTAGATCAGGATCGCCGAGATCATCAGCGCAGCCGGAGATCCGACCGACAGATGGTCGCTGAAATTGACCGCGAGCACCAGCGTGCCGGTCATCAGGCTCGCCACCCCGATCGGGATGACCACCAGCCCGACAGGCGTCAATCGCAGGGGTTGCTTGGCCGAAATCACTCTTGCGCTGTCCCGATGGGCGCGCATGACCCGCGCCCTTGATCAAACGTGCTAAACACGAGCGGCTAAGGAAGGGTAAAGCCACGCTTGCGCGAAGCGCGCGATCCGCACGAAATCATGCAATTTTCCTGAGCGCTGCGCCGGATGACGGAGGCTCGAAAAAGCTCGCCCGGCGCGAGGTCGGGACGAAGCGTTCGGTGTGACCGACCACGGTCTCACCCGCGCCCAGCATCAGGAAGCCGTCGGGCAGCACCGCCTGCGCCAGCCGGTCGAAGGCCTCCGCACGGGTGCGCCGATCGAAATAGAGCAGCACATTGCGGCACAAGACCAGATCGAAGGCCATCCGCCCCGGATGCGCGCCGAGAATGTTGTGCTGCTGAAAGCGCACCATCCGGCGCACCTCGGGGCTGACCTGCCAGCCGCGCTCGGTCTCCTCGAAATGGCGCAGCATCTGGGTGACGCCCAGTCCGCGCTGCACCTCGAACTGGCTGTAGAGCCCGCTGCGCGCCGCCTCGATCGCGCGGTGCGACACATCGGTGCCGAGGATGTCGATCGTCCAGCCCTGCCAGCGTTCGGCCTGTTCGATGAACAGCATGGCGAGCGAGTAGGCCTCCTGCCCGGTCGAACAGCCCGCCGACCAGATCGACAGCCGCCGCGCGCCCTGCCGCCGCTCGGCGAGCTCGGGCAGGATTTCGCCGGGCAGCTGGTCGAAGGTCGGCTTGTCGCGGAAGAAATAGGTCTCGTTGTTGAGCAGCGCCTCGACCACCTCCTGCGCGAGGTCAGGGCCGTCGAGCGTGCGCGGCGGGGCGGCGAGCAGGCACACCAGCTGGTCGATATTGCTGATCCCGTGCGCGCGGAAAATCCCCGCCAGCGCCGAATTGACCCGCCAGCGGCGGCTTTCGGTCAGGTGCTGGCCGGTGCGCGATTCGAGCAGATCGGCGATGATCTGGAAAGAGGCTTCGCTGACATCCATCGCCGCTACGCCTGCCGCAGGGCGGAAGGCGCCGCGCCGGTCTTGGCCATGACCGCGTCGGCGAGGCGCTCGGGCGGGGCGACGAGGCTGGCGAGGCCCGCGCGCGCAACTGCGCCGGGCATGCCCCACACCGCGCTCGTATCGGCATCCTGCGCCAGGATCATGCCGCCCGCCGCGACCAGCGCCTGCGCGCCGACGACGCCATCGCGCCCCATACCCGACAGGATCACGCCGAGTGCACGGCCTTCGCACACCTCGGCAAGGCTGGCGAGCATCGGGTCGACCGAGGGAAGGCAGCCGCTCGGCGCAGGCTCGGACGATATCCGCGCGACCAGCCGCGTGGCCGAGCGTTGCACCACAAGATGGCCATGGCCCGGAGCGATCAGGATCCGGCCCGGGATCAGCGCCATGCCATCCTCGGCAATGTCGGTCGGGCGGGCGCAGGCGGTTTCGACCTGACGCGCGAAGACCGGCATGAAGGAGGCGGGCAGATGCTGGGTGATCAGGATCGGCTGTTCGCATTCGGGCCCCAGCCGCCGCAGCATCAGGCCGAGCGCGTGGATGCCGCCGGTCGAAGCGCCGATTGCGACCACCTCGGGCCGCGCGGTGCGGCGGGCGAGGCTGGGCCGGGCGAAGCTGGGCGCAGGCGGCGCGGGCGCGCGGGCGGCGACCGGATCGGCCCCGCGCGTGCCGAGCGCGCGGATCTTGCCGAGCAGCTGGGCACGATAATCCTCGGTAAAGCCGCCCGGACGCGGCTTCAGCAGCGTATCGGCCGCGCCCATCTGGAGCGCCGCCATCGTATGTTCGGCCCCGTCCATCGTCAGCGAGGAGACCACCAGCACCTGCGGCCCGCCGGGCGTCGCCAGGATTGCGGGCAGTGCGTCAAGCCCGCCGATCCCGGGCATTTCGAGATCGAGCAGCACCACATCGGCGGGCGCTGCGGTGAGCTGGGCGATGGCGTTCTCGGCGCTGCTGGCGGTGCCGGTGATGACCAGCGCCGGATCGCTTTCGACCATGCGCTTGAAGATGGTGCGGACCGTCAGCGAATCGTCGACGATCATCACCCGGATTGCGGCGGCCGCTCCGCCATGGGCGAAAGGCCGGCGGGCGGAGCCGTCAGCCGCAGCGGCAGGCGCCGTGCGCGGCAGGGATTGGGGAGGGTTCACGCAAACCCGACGAGCTGCAGTTTGATCTGAAGCGTTTCGTGATCGAAGGGCTTCATCACATATTCGTCCGCGCCGGCGCTGATCGCCTCGCGGATATGCGCGACATCGTTTTCGGTGGTGCAGAAAACGACCTTGGGCTTGTCGCCGCCGGGCCGCTGGCGCAGCGCGACGAGGAATTCGATCCCCGTCATCACCGGCATGTTCCAGTCGAGCAGCACCACATCGGGCATCGCCGCCTCGCAGGCGTCGAGCGCGAGCTTGCCGTTCTCGGCCTCGTCCACCGCAAAGCCGAGCGTTTCCAGGATATGCCGCGACACCTTTCGGATCACGCGGGAATCATCGACGATGAGGCAAGTTTTCATGGGCGTTCCTGCGGTTGGCGCGGCCAGCCTAGGGTGGATTTGGTAAGGATTGGATTAAACCAGCGTCTCGATTTCGCGCGAAAGGGTCTCCGGCCCGGCCAGCAAAGCGCCCAGATCGAGCAGCAGCGCCGGGCCTGCGAGGGTTTCGATCATGCCGGTCGCAATGCGCGACCATTCGGCGCCGAACCCGCCCGGCACCTGCCCGACTTCGCCTGCGGCGGTGGTGATGTCCTCGATCGAATCGACCAGCAGGGCATAGGCATGGCCGCCATCGGCCACCGCCACGGCACGGTGATCGGTCGGCCAGTCTTCGGACGAAAGACCCAGCGCGCGGCGGCAGTCGATCACGGTCAGCGTCTGGCTGCGCAGCGCGGTGATGCCGCTGATCCAGTGCGGCGCGCGCGGCACCGGGGTGATGGTGCCGATCTCGATCACCGATTTGACCTCCAGCGCGCCCAGCGCGCAGCGACGCCCGGCGATCTGGATGATGACAAGCAGGGCTCCGGTCATGCGGCTTCTCCGGTGCTGGCATTGCTGACGGCTCTCGCCCCCCGGCTGGCGGCGGCGAGCGCGGCGAGCAGGCCTTCGCGGTCATAGCGATAGACGGTCGCGCATCCGGCGGGCGCATCGGGCTGGTCGCGCAGCCGGATCACCGTGCCCGGCAATTCGCGTCCGAGCGCCTCGGCGACTTCATAGACATCCTCGAACACGATCCTAATGACGTCGGGCCGGATCGCATCCGGGCCGATGGTGGCGGTGTCGCCTTCGCTTTCGGGCAACACCTCATAGCCCGCGCTCGCGACCAGCGGGGCAAGAATGGTGCGTGCCCATTCGCCTTCGGGCAGAATACAGCGGGTGCGCTTGGCCGCGATCGGTGCCTCGCCATAGCGGGCGAAGAGCGCGTGCGCATCGAGCAGGGTGACCGGCGCCCCATCGATCAGCGTGACCGCCTCGACCAGCGGGTCTTCGGGGACGGGTTGCAGTGGGGCGGTGAGTTCGACCGCGTCCTCGACCTCGCGCACGGCATAGAGCAAATCGCAGGTGCCATCGCCCAGCCGCAACAAACGCACGCGGCGGCCGGAGAGCGGGCCATCGGGCAGGCCGGTGAGCGGCAGGATCATGCCGTCGATCACCACCCGCGCGGTGGCATGGGTGCGGTCGATCGCGCTGACCGGCGCGGTCTCGATGCGCTGCACCAGCTCCAGCCGCACCGCTGCGCGGCGTCCGGTGAAATCGGTGAACAGCATGGCCCGCGGCGTGGCCTCGGCGGCGGCGCTGTCGTCGCTCGCGGCGGCCAGCACCCGCGCGCGGGTGTCGGAGACGAGGCCCGCCTGCGCCGCGATATTGGCGACATCGAGCAGCAGCACCGGGGTGCCATCGTCGAGCAATGTCGATCCGGCATAGAGCCCGGAGCGCATCACCGCAGGCGCGAGCGGCTTGACCACCAAATCGCCGTGATTGTGGATGCCCTCCACCGCCAGCGCAAAGAGATCGCCGCTGGCGAGGCGCAGCATCACCAGCGTCGGATCGCGCGCTTCGGTCTCGCTGCCGGGCAGGCCGAGCACTTCGCCCAGCATCAGGCACGGCACGCGCACCCCTCGGAAGGTCACCAGCGCGCTTTCCCCCAGCCAGCTGAGATCGAGCGCGCTGGACGAGGCTTGGACGATTTCCTCGACATAGGATTGCGGAATCGCGAAGCGCTGCCCGCCGGTCTCCACCGTCAGCCCGGCGATGATGCTGAGTGTGAGCGGAATCTGCAGGCTGAAGGTGGTGCCTTCGCCCGGCACGCTGGTCACCTTGATCGATCCGCCGACCCGCTCGAGATTCTGGCGCACCACATCGAGCCCCACGCCGCGGCCCGAGACATTGCTGACGGTCTCGGCGGTGGAGAAGCCCGGTTCGAAGATCAGGTTGAGCACGCGGTCGCGGCTCATCTGCGCCCGCTCGGCGGCGGAGACGAGGCCGGTGGCGATGGCCTTGGCGGCGATGCGTTCCTCGTCCAGCCCACGCCCGTCATCGGCGATGACGATGCTGATGGTGTTGCCCGATTGGCGCGCGGCGATGGCGATCAGGCCGATCTCGCGCTTGCCGTTCGCCAGCCGTGCGGCGGGCGCTTCGATCCCGTGGTCGATGGCGTTGCGCAGGATGTGGGTGAGAGGATCGCGGATCGTCTCGATCATCTCACGGTCGAGTTCGACATCGCCGCCGTCGAGATCGACCATCACCTGCTTGCCAAGCTCGGCGGAAAGATCGCGGATCAGGCGCGGGAGCGCGCCGAACAGCGTTTCGATGCGCTGCATCCGCATCCGTGTGATCGCATCGCGCACGTCGGAAAGGATGGTGGTAAGCCGCTCGAACGGGCCGTCGATAGTCGGCTGGTTGCCCGCTTGCCGCAGCCGGTGGGCGAGATCGTTGCGGGCGAGCACCATGTCGGAAACGCCGCTCATCACCCGGTCGAGCAGTTCCACCGGCAGGCGGATGGTGCGCTGGGCGGCGGCAGCATCGGCACGGCGGGTGGGGGCTGCGGCATCGTCGGTGGCGGCGAGCAGGGTGTCGGCAGGGGCGTGGAGCGGGGCGGACGAATCGGGGCGCGAGGTCTCGGGCGCGGCGCTATCGTTTGCCGCATCGAGCCCAGCGATCAGTGCTTCGTCGCCGCCTTCGGGGAAATCCTCGCCCGCCTCGATCGCATCGACCATCGCCGCGATCCGGTCGATGATCGCGAGCACGGCGGTGACCAGCGGCCCGTCGGCATCGCGGCGCCCGGCCCGGCAATCGGACAGCGCATCCTCTGCGGCGTGCGACAGGGCGGCAAGGCGGGGGAAATCGAAGAAGCCGCAATTGCCCTTCACCGTGTGGACGAAGCGGAAGATCGCGTCGAGCCGCGCGCGGTCGGCGGGATCGGCTTCCCATGCGACGAGTTCGCCGCTGGAGGCCTCCAGCATTTCGCGGGTCTCGGCGATGAAATCCGCCAGCAGATCGTCCATGAGGTGGTGCGCCCTTTTGCCGCCTTACAGGCGCCGTTCTATGGGGCGGATTTGGTTAACATTCGCCTAGCGCGCGGCGGCGCGATGCCCGCCGGAGGGTGCCTTGTGCGCGAAGATGTAACGCACCAGCACCACCGCCGAAACTGCACCGAACAGGTTGGCGGCAAGCTCCGCGGTGAAGATCGCGGCGCTGCCCATGCCCGGTTGCAGCACCAGCGCCACCGGCAGCATCACCAGAAACACCCGCGCGACCGATTGCCCCAGCGCGAAACCCGCCTTGTCGACCGCGTTCATGATCCCGTTGCCGACGATCAGCAGACCGAACCCGGCATAGCCCCAGGCGGCAATTTTGAGGTAGAGATCGAACTCGGCGACCACGGCGGGATCGTCGGAGAAAATCCGCCCGAGGCTCGCGCCCGCGAACAGCATCAGCACCGCCACCAGCAGGCCCCACACCACACAGAAGCCTGCGGCATAGAGCGTCGCCTGCCGCGCGCGGTCGATCCGGCCCGCGCCCCAGTTCTGCCCGACGATCGCCCCGATCGCGCCCGACAGTCCGAGCAGCGGGACGATAACGAAGCTCTGCAAGCGCCCCGCCGCGCCGAACCCGGCGACGGCAGCTTCGCCTTCGATCGCGATCAGCGAGGTCAGGACGGCAAGGCCCAAGGGATTGATCGCATTGGAGAAAGCCGCCGGCAGCCCGACCTTGACGATCGCCTTGGCGGGATCGATCAGGCTGCAGTCACGCAGGGCTCCGAGATCGAGCGGCAGCGCCGTGCCGCGCAGCAGCACCAGCGCCACCAGCACGCCCACGCCCCACCCGGCCACGGTCGCATAGGCGGAGCCTGCGATGCCATAGCCCTCGAACCCCAGCGCGCCGGTGATCAGGATCGGGTTCAGTACCCAGTTGGCGGCGGCATAGGCGATGCTGACCGTGCTCGTCCGCTTCGCTTCGCCCTGACCGCGCAGCACGCCGTTGAAGCCCATGATCGCAAGGCTCAGCGGAAAGCCCATCGCATAGGGCACCATGTAGTCATGGATCAGCGGCATCAGATAGGCGGGCGCGTTCATCGCGGTGAAGATCGGGTCGATCAGCAGCCACAGGGCAAGGCCCATAAGCACCCCGCAGGCCACTGCGAAAACGATCCCGAAATTGGCGCGCCGCTTCGCACGCTCGAAATCGCCTTCGCCCAGCGCGCGGGCGACCACCGAATTGATCCCCACCATCACCCCCACGCCGAGCGATGTGCTCGACACGGTCACGGGGAAGATGAAGCTGATCGCCGCGAGGGCATCGCTGCCCAGCTGCCCGACGAAGTAGGCATCGACGATCCCGATCGACATGATCGCGGCGACGCCGATCACCGCGGGCAGCGTCTGGCTGACGAGGTGCCCCGGAATGCTGCCGCTCACCAGTTTCGCAGAAGAGGGGGCGGGGGCATTCATCGCGCAGCAGGCCTAGCCGGGCTTGCCATGCCTTGCAAAACATTCCCTCGCCGTGCGATAGCTGACGCCAAGAAATGACGGAGAGGAACCGCGCGATGGCAACCCAGCTGAAACCCGGTATCGAATGCAGCAAGGAAGAGTGGCAGGCGCGGCTCGATCTGGCAGCGTGCTATCGCATCTTCGATCATCTCGGCTGGTCGGAATCGATCTACAACCACATCTCGCTGAAGGTGCCGGGGGAGCAGGACACGTTCCTGATCAATCCCTTCGGCCTGCTCTACAGCGAAGTGACCGCCAGCAACCTCGTCAAGATCGATGTCGAGGGCAACAATGTCGGCGGTTCGCCCTATATGGTGAACAAGGCGGGCTTCACCCAGCACGCCTATTTCCACAAGCATCTGGGCGGGCGCGCCGATGC
This sequence comes from Porphyrobacter sp. YT40, assembly GCF_006542605.1. Taxonomy (GTDB): domain Bacteria; phylum Pseudomonadota; class Alphaproteobacteria; order Sphingomonadales; family Sphingomonadaceae; genus Erythrobacter. Next base: position 3,706,916 of record NZ_CP041222.1, on the reverse strand, counting down.
GATCTGCCACGTCCACACCACCGCGACGATGGCCGTGGCGAGCCACAAGGACGGGTTGCTGCCGACCAATTTCTACGCCTGCAATTTTCAGGGCCAGATCGGCTATCACGATTTCGAGGGCGTCACCGTGCGTCCCGAGGAAGGCGAGCGGCTGGTGCAGAACCTCGGCAACCATACCATCCTGATGCTGCGCAATCATGGCCCTGTCGTGATGGACCGCACCATTCAGGGGATGTTCGTCAAGATGTGGGCGCTCCAGCGCGCCTGCGAGATTCAGGTGGCGACGCTCAGCATGGGCGATCCCGTGCTCGTCCCGCAATCGGTGGTCGACGTTCACCAGCGCGACCTTGCCGTGATGAGCGGACAGGGCGGCGCGGGAATGTTCGATTTCGAGGCGTGGAAGCGCAAGATCGACCGTATCGACGACAGCTGGCGTCAATAACCCGCTAGGAACCGCCGATGTCGCGCATGACCGTCAACCAGCGGCCGGTCGAGTTCGACCTCGATCCGCGCATGCCGCTGCTCTACGCGCTGCGCGAGGCGATGAACCTCACCGGCACCAAGGCCTGCGGCGGCGGGCCGGAGTGCTCGGGCGCGTGCATGGTGCTGGTCGACGGGGTGGCGCTACGCTCCTGCGCGATCACGCTGGCCGAGGCCGAGGGGCGGCTGATCACCACGATCGAGGGCCTCTCGCGCGATCGCTCGCACCCGGTGCAGCAGGCGATGGTGGCGCAAGGCGCGATCCAGTGTGGCTATTGCACCCCCGGCATCGTCATCGCCGCTGCCGCGCTGCTGATGCGCACGCCCCAGCCCACGCGCGAGGATATCGACGCCGCGATCCCCAATATCTGCCGCTGCGGAGTCTATCCGCGGCTGGTGAAGGCGGTCGAACAGGCCGGGCGCGTGGCCCAGCGGCAGGAAAGCATCAGCGCCGCGCCCGCCCCTGCGATCAGCCCCGAGGACGCGGCGCGGGCCGTGCCTGCCCTGCGCGTCGCGCCCTCGGAATAGACCTGCTCAGAACCTTCCGGTGATCGTCACCCGTGCGTTGACCGGCGGGGCCACCGTCAGCTCGTTGGCCGAGTGGGCGGTGGGAAAGTAGAGCTCGTCGGTCAGGTTTTCGACATTCACCTGCAACCGCAGCCTGTCATTCAGCTGGTAGAACACCGCCATATCCACCCGCGCATAGGCGGGCAGGGTCACGGTGTTGCCATTGTCGGCGAATGTCTCGTCCTGCGCGGTCAGGCCGAGGCCGAAGCCGAGCTTGTCGGTTGCCTGCACCGTGTTCCAGAGCGAAAACATGTGCTCGGGCAGTTCGCGCAACCGCCGTCCGGTCGGGCCGGTGCGGCTCTGCTGTTCGCCGTCGAGGTAGGAGTAGCCCGCGGTCAGCGACCAGTTCTCGGTGACCTGACCGATCACCTGCGCCTCGAAGCCGCGGATCTTGCTGTCGATCACTTCGAGCGTGTCGGGGTTCTCGTCCGCCACCTGCGGTGACGACTGTTCGATCTCGAACACCGAAGCGGTCAGCGCGAGATCGGGGCGCACGTCCCACTTCACGCCTGCTTCGAGGTTGGAGAAGGTGTCGGGATCGAGCGCGTCCGCCCCGCCGCCCAGATCGGCGAACTGGTCGCCCGAACGCGGCAGGAAGGTTTCGGAATAGCTGCCGTAAATCGAAAGGTTCTCGCGCGGCTTGAGGATCAGGCCGACGCGCGGGGTCACTTCCTCGTCCTTGCGGCTGCGCACGATCCCGGTGCGGTTGTCGAGCACGGCGATGTCGAAGCTGTCGAACCGCGCGCCGAGCACCACGCGCAGCCAGTCGGCCAGCTTCACCTCGTCCTGGATATAGGCCGAAAACACGGTGAGATCGGCCTCGGTATCGTCATTGAGCGCGGTGAAACCGTAGCGGGTGGTGCGCCCGTCGGCGAGCGTGCCGACCCCGCCGCGCATCGCGAAGGGCCGCCGCGCCTCGAAGAACTCGACATCGGTGCGCCGGCCATCGGCCTCGGCAGTGTCGAACACGGCGTTGAAGCGGTTATTGTCGTTGCGGGTGTCGATATATTCGCCGCCAACGATCAGCGTGTGGCCGATCCCGCCGGTGGCGAATTCGCCGATCAGATTGCCCGAGACGATGAAGTTCCGGCGCTCGCCATTGTCGATGTAGCCGTCGATCGCCACGATGTTGGTGGCGGGGTCGTAATCGACCGGGAAATAGTTGGCGTAGGTCTTGTCGTAATCGCCCCAGGAGGCGGTGAGGTTGGCCTTCAGATTGTCCGAGAAGCGGTGCTGCACCGTGCCGCGCAGCACGTGGGCGCGGAAGGTCGCGTAGTTGTTTTCCGGGTCGCCAAAGGTGATGTTCTGAAGGAAGCGCGCGGGCTCGCCATCGTCACCGCTGGGGATGCCGCGGTCGATGAAGCGGTCGTGATCGAGATATTCGTAGGACAGGTCGATCGTGGTGCGGCCGCCCAGTTCGGCGCGGAAGGTGGGGTTCACGCTGATCTGTTCGCCGTCGAACAGGTCGCGGTGGTTGTCGAGATGCTCGTAGGCCGCGTTGACGCGCAGCGCCGCATTGTCGCCGGTGGCGAGGTTGACGTCGGCCCACAGGTTATAGGCGCCGAAGCTGTCGACCGAGGCGAGGAAGCCGGTGAAGGTCTCGCCCACCACGCCCTTCTTGGTGACGCGGTTGAGAATGCCGCCGGTGCCGCCGCGCCCGAACAGCAGCGCGTTGGGGCCGCGCAGGATCTCGACCTGTTCGAGATTGTAGAACCCGCGGTAATATTCGACATCGTCGCGCACCCCGTCGACGAAGAAGTCGGCGGTGGAGCGGACGCCGCGGAACACCACGGAATCGCGGTGGCCTTCGCCCTGCGAATTGGTGACGCCGGGGGTGTAGAGCACGATGTCGGCAACCGAATCGAAGCCCTGCCGGGTGATCTGTTCGGCCGTGGTGATGCTGAGCGACTGCGGCACGTCGATGATCGGCGTGGGGGTCTTGGTCGCGTTCATCTGGTCGGTGTAGAGCACCTGGCCGGTGACGATGATCGCCTGTGCGCTCGATTCGGCCGCCGCGGCGAGGCTGGCTTCGGCTGCATCAGCGGGACCACTGGCCTCGGCACTGGCGTCGGTATTGGCAAGGGCAGGGAAAGCGATGGTCGCGCAGCCGAGCAACAGGGCGGTGCGGGCGAGAACGGGAATCATGGAATACCTTTCGGGTCGTCTGGGTTGCGCAGCTATTGCAAGCCATTCGCATCTGCAAGTGTTGCGTGCAATTGCGATTGATAATCATCAAAATGTGGCTTTGAGGTCACGAGTTGCCGGTCTGCGGGCTGGCTTGAGAAGCAAGGGGCAATGACGATGAAGGCAACGATCTGGCACAATCCGGCCTGCGGCACGTCGCGCAAGACATTGGCGATCCTCGAAAATCTCAGCCGGGTGGAGGTGGCGGTAGTCGAATATCTCAAGACCCCGCCGACTGCGGAAAAGCTTGCGCAGCTTTACCGCGATGCCGGGATCACGCCGCGGCAGGGCCTGCGCCTGCGCGGCACCGATGCGGCGGAGCGCGGCCTGCCCGAGGCCGACGATGCGACGGTGCTCGCAGCGATGGTCGCCGATCCGATCCTGATCGAGCGCCCGCTGGTGGAGACCGACAAGGGCGTGCGCCTGTGCCGCCCGCAGGATGTTGTTCTAGAGATACTCTAGGGTGAGCGTTGGCATCGGCTGCGGAGCAGCCGCGAGCGCACGCGCGCGAGCCGCAGGTGCTCAAGCCCGAAGGGCTTGAAATAGCACCGAGGACGCACCCGCGGAGGCGGGTGCGCAATCAGGAACGCGTCAGCTCCCGATCCGCCTGCAGCCTGAACCACCCGTGCACCAGCACGATGGCGCACAGCGCCACGATCAGCCCGAAGCCGAGCCAGTCCGAATGGCCATAGAGCCACACGCCCAGCGCGGGGGCGTAGATGTAACTCGCTCCCGCCAGCGAGGCGACGATGCCGCTCGCCTGCCCCTGTTCGGCGCGCGTCACCGCGAGCGAGGTGCCGGCGGTGGTGCCGGGGCGGAACAGGCCGAAGCCCAGCGAGGCGATGGCATAGCCCAGCGCGATCAGGTGCAGATCGCCCGCCACCGCCAGCAGCACCGTGCCGAACGCGGCGGTGGCGATGCCCCACAAGGTCGCCGCGCGCGGGCCGAGGTCGAAGCGCGGGATCAGCCCCCACTGCGCCAGCAGCGTGGCGATCGCGCCCGCCATCAGCACCAGCCCGACCGGCCCCGCGCCCTCGGCCGGGGTGTCGCGCAGGCCCAGCCGGTCGAGCACCAGAAAGCCGGAAATCCCCAGCACCATCGCCTGCGCGTGCCCGCCAAACAGCCCGGCGAAGACCCACGGGCGCAGCCGCGGGTCGCGCCAACTGAGGCGCGGCGGCTCGGCAATGTCGTCGGCTTCCGGGCCGATCTGCGGATCGACCGGCGCGCCGGTTCCGCTGGAATAGGCAATCCCGGTACCGCGCGCGGCGAATTTCGGCTCGTCATTGGGCAGGCGCAGGCGCAGCAGCACCAGCGCCACCGCACCCAGCGCGGCAAAGGCGAGGAACGGTCCGGTCAGCCCCAGCCCGAGGAAGGGCACCACCATCAGCGGAGCCAGCGCCGGGCCGATTACCGTGCCGAGGCCGAAGCTCGACGCGATCAGCGAAAGCGCCTGCGTCCGCTCGGCCCGCGGGGTGCGCGCGGCGACGTAGGCCTGCACCGCAGGCGGCGCGGCGCTGCCGAACCCGCCGTAGAGGCTGCGCGCGGCGGCAAAGGCGATCAACGTCCACAGCGCCGACATCCAGCCTGCCAGCCCCGCCCACAGCGCCGCGCCGCACAGCACGAAGGAGGTGATGAAGCCGGTCAGCCCCAGCGTCATCATCGCCTTGCGCCCGCGCTGGTCGGACTTGCGCGCCCAGAACGGCGCGCATACCACCCACAGAAGCGCCGACCACGAATAGGCGAGGCTGATCCACACGTCCTCGACCTGCAACGCGGTGCCGATCGAGGGCATCACCGATTGCATCGCGGTGTTGCCCGCCGCCGTCACCAGCATCACCATGAACAGCAGCGCCATGCGCGCAGGCGGGATCGCGCCGGTGGCGGCAGCGGGCGCGGTCACATCGCGCGGTTCGTCAGGGTGACTGTCGGCCATCGCCGCGCGTGCCCCGCCTTGCGCCTATTCGAACACGTCGGCGACACGCTCGGGCGAGGGGCCGGCGAGCTGGCGATGGATCGTCACCGTCACGGTGAGGAAGATCACCGCCGTGAGCGCGCTCACCAGCGCATCGATCACCGCGCCGCCGATGGTCGCCACGCTGCCGCCGATCGCCGAGAGGATCAGCGTCATCACCCCTGACACCAGCCCGAAGATCACGACGATCACCAGCAGCAGCAGCAGGATGAAGAGGAAGATGCGCAGGCTGTTGCCCTTGGTCAGCTGCCATGACCGCCCCATCGCGGCGAGCGGGTTGCGCAGCCCCTCGATCGCGATCACCGGGCCGATCAGCGACAGCTTCACCATCACATAGACGATCAAGATTAGCGCGATCAGCGCCGCCAGCACTCCCACCGCCGGCCCGCCGAAGGCCGACAGCACGCCGAGCGGAATGCCGATGGCAAGCGAGACGCCGATCACGGTCGCGAACTGCGCGGCGAGATAGGACGGCAGGCTCTTGGCCCCCGTCGCCAATGCCTCCCCCACGGTCGGGTGCCCACGATCGGTCAGCAGCGCGAAAATGCTCATCGAGCCGAGGAACTGCACTGCCAGCACCGCCAGCAGCAGCGGCCAGTTGGCGGCGTAGACGGCGGTCATCTGGTCCATCATCGCCTGCATCACCAGCTGCGGATCGGCATCGGGCGGTGGGGCGGCCTGGGGCGGGTTGGAAAGCTCGGGCACCAGCAGCGCGCTCGCCATGGCGGGGAGGAAGAAGAACAGCCCGGCAATCGCGCTCAGCGTGTCGCGGTTGGCGCCCATCAGCGCGGTCGCCTGAGTCCAGGCGGCCCCCATGTCGAGCTTGCGGTTGGCCATGTCGGATCCCTTTCATCGCGAGGCGCGCACCGGGCGCGCAATCGCCTCTTGATCTCGCCGACCAATGCCCCCACCGATGCGCCATGGCAAGCATTGCTCCTGTCCCCGGCCCCGGCTTTCCGATCGAATGGCGGCGCGAGGCTGCGCCCGTACCCTATGCGCAGGCGCTCGCGGAAATGGAGGCGCGCAACACCGCCGTGCATGAAGGCCGCGCGGCGGAGCTGGTGTGGCTGCTCGAACACCCCCCGGTCTATACCGCAGGCACCAGCGCCGACCCGGCCGAGCTGGTCGATCCGCGCTTCGAAGTGGTCGAGGCCGGGCGCGGCGGGCGCTATACCTATCATGGGCCCGGCCAGCGGATCGGCTATCTGGTGCTGAACCTTGCGGAGCGCGGCAAGGACGTGCGCTGCTTCGTTCACGCGATCGAGGGTTGGGTGATCGCCACGCTCGCGCGCCTCGGCGTCGAAAGCTGGCGGGCCGAGGGCCGCGTGGGCATCTGGACCCGCGACATCGACGGCGCCGAGGCCAAGATCGGCGCGATCGGCGTGCGCGTGCGGCGCTGGGTGACGATGCACGGCTTCTCGGTCAATCTCGACCCCGACCTTTCGCATTTCGGCGGGATCGTGCCCTGCGGGATCGCCGAATACGGCGTGACAAGTCTGGCGCGGCTGGGCCTCAGCGTGTCGCCCGAGGAATGGGACGACGCCCTGATAGCCACTAGCGACGATTTCCTTGACGCGCTCGATGCCGCCGCCAAAAGGGCGTGCCGATGATCCGCCTTGCGCCCCTTGCCGTTCTGGCCCTCGCCCTTGCCGCCTGCGGCGATGAGGCCGCGCCTGCCGCGCAGCAGGGCGGCGCTGCGTCGGGCGAGGTGCTGGAAGGATCGATCTCGGACGCGATGATCCCGCTCGATCAGGTGACCTCGCAGGCCCCGCTCGCCCCGCGTCAGGCCGCGCAGGCGAGCGACCTCGATGCCGAGCAGCCAGAGGTCGAGCCCGCACCGGGCATCAACGACGCCCCGGCAAGCGAAGCGGCCGAAGCGGCACCTGCCGCACCCGCCCCCGCCGAGTAATCTGTCTCGTCACCCGCTGCCGCCATGGTTGCGGCGGATATGTGCTTTCGGGAAATGGGCAGGAATGGGTAGATGACCGAAGGTGGGTGGGGAGCTCCCACCTTGCCTCTTCGTCATCCCAGCGAAAGCTGGGATCGCTGCCGGCCCGGGAATTAGCTCGAAAAGGTCACTCCATTCAGGGTTGATTTGAGCGACCGGCTCGAACTTTCAGCGCACCCTCTGCCTTCGTGGCCCTTTCTATGGGAGCCTCGGCATAAGCTGGCACGAGCGCGAGAGCGATCCCAGCTTTCGCTGGGATGACGATCAGGACAATCGCCAGCTTCCGCTTTTACGTCGCTCTCCAACCAAGCGCTTTCCCCCCGGCAGCGCCCGAAGCGGACGCTGCCGGGGGTTTGAGCCTTACTCCGCCGCCTGGGCCTGTTCTTCTTCCAGCGTCGGGTAGTCGATATAGCCTTCGGGAATCGGGAAGTACCAGCTCTTGGGCACGTCCTTGTTGGGGTTCCAGTGCGCGCCCGCCGCGATCCGCTTGTCGAGATCGGGGTTGGAGATATAGGGCCGCCCGAAGCTCACCGCATCGCACTTGCCCGCTTCGATATCGGCGACGGCTTCCTCGGCGGTGTAGTCCGAATTGAGGATCAGCGGGCCGGAATAGATCTTGCGGATCAGCGGGCTCTGCTTGGGCACGTCGGTGTTGCCGAAGGTGCCATCCGGCCCGGGCTCGCGCAGTTCGACGAAGGCGAGGCGCAGTTCTTCGCAGACCTTGGCGGCCGCGCCGAAGGTTGCGGGCGGGTTGCTGTCATCGGTGCCTTGCGAATCGCCATTGGGCGAGAGGCGGATGCCGACGCGGTCCGCGCCCCACACGTCGATCAGCGCTTCGAGCACCTCGCGCATGAAGCGGGTGCGGTTTTCGGGGCTGCCGCCGTATTCGTCGGTGCGCAGGTTGGTCTTGTCACGCAGGAACTGGTCGACAAGGTAGCCATTCGCGCCGTGCAGCTGCACCCCGTCGAAGCCCGCCTTCTTGGCGTTCTCGGCGGCGCGGCGGTAATCGTGGACGGTGCGGCGAATGTCCTCCAGCGTCATTTCGCGCGCCTCGGCATAGGGCTGCTTGCCCTGCGGCGTGTGCGCTTCGCCCGGCGCGGTGGTGGCGCTGGCGGAGAAGGGCGGCTGGCCGTCGAGGAACACCGGGTGGACGATCCGCCCCATGTGCCACAGCTGCATGACGATGAGGCCGCCTTCCTCGTGCACCGCGCGGGTGATCGGCTTCCACGCTTCGACCTGCTCGTCGCTCCAGATCCCCGGTGCCGACGGCCAGCCGAGGCCTTCGCGGCTGATGCCGGTCGCTTCGGTCAGGATCATGCCCGCGCCCGCACGCTGGCGGTAATAGGTCGCCATCATGTCGTTGGGCACGAACATCGGCTCGGCCGCGCGTCCGCGGGTGAGCGGGGCCATGTGGATACGGTTCTTGGCATGGAGCGCGCCCATCTGGAGCGGCTGGAACAGAACGTCATGCATGTGTGGGTAATCCTTCAGCGTCGGTTGCTTGTTGCTATCCAATTGGGGGGCGCGGGGCTAGGGCGCAAGAATGGAAAATGAGGGTGCGGGCAAAGCAGAACTTGTCGGCGAACCGGCCCGCCCGGCGGCGTGGCTGCTGCTGTTTGCGTTGATCGGCGGCAATGTCGCGCTCGCGATCGGGCCGTGGTTCGTGCGGGTGGCGGACACCGGCCCCGTCGCCGCCGGGTTCTGGCGGCTGTTTCTGGCGCTGCCCTTCCTCGTGCTGCTCGCCCGCGCCAATGGCCAGCGGCTGACGGGAATGCCCGCGATGACGCTGGCGCTGGTGGCGCTGGGGGCGGTGACCTTCGCGCTCGATCTCGCCAGCTGGCATATCGGGATCGGCATGACCCGGCTGGGCAATGCGACGCTGTTCGGCAATGCGGGGTCGATCGTGCTGCTGTTCTGGGGCTTTCTGGTGGCGCGCACCCTGCCGGGGAAGCTGGAGTGGCTGGCGATCGTCTTTGCGCTGACCGGTGCGGCGATCCTGATGGGGCGCAGCCTCGAAATCAGTCACGAAACGCTGGTGGGCGATCTGTTCAGCGTGACCGCAGGGCTGCTCTATGCGGTCTATCTGCTGACGTTGCAGGGTGCGCGCGGGCAGTTTGGGTCGTGGAGCCTGCTGGTCTGGGTCAGCCTGTTCGGCGCGCCGGTGCTGCTCGCCATCGCCCTGCTGCTGGGCGAGCCGGTCTGGCCGGGCACCTGGTGGCCGATCGTGGGCCTGTTCATCGGCAGCCAGTTGATCGGGCAGGGGCTGATGGTCTTCGCGCTCAAATATTTCCCGCCGCTGGTCGTGGGGCTTGCGCTGCTGACCCAGCCGGTGGTCGCGTCGCTCTATGGCTGGCTGGCGTTCGGGGAGGTGCTGTCCGGGCTCGACATCGTCGGGATGGTGCTGGTCGGCGCGGCGCTGGCGGTGAGCCGGGCGCGGGCTTAGGCGCCCGCCGCCTCGATGGCACGATACCGCGCTTCGACCATCGCGAGATCGGGGCCGACCAGCGCGGTCTTGGCCTGTTCGAACAAGAGCGCGGCCTCCCTTCGAAGATCGGCGCGGCGCGTCTCGTCGTCGAGAACCCGCGCGGCGTTGTCGATGGTCTCCAGTGCCACCATCGTCGCCAGCGGGCTCGTCGCCACCCCGCTGCGCAGCGAGCCGAAGCCGCGCCGGACATAGTCGGCGAAGGTGACCACCCGCCGCATTACGCGCTGCTCCGCCGCGTTCTCGTCATCGCCGCTCTGGCGGTCGAGATCGCGCTGCCCGAGTTCGGCGGTCGCCGCGCCCAGCCAGTGCATCGCGGTGATCGCGGTGAAGGGATCGTTGATCCCGGGCGAGAGCGCGCGCAGGCCGATCTCGACCAGTTCGTCGATCAGGAAGCGCAGGTCCTGATCCGAAGTCCGCATTCCGCCCAGCACGAAAGCGTCGCGCGCCTTGGCGCTGTCGAACGGGGCACCCTCGGCGGCGTCGTCGTCAGACCAGCGGGCCAGCACCATGCCGGGATGGACGAAATCCCCGGTGCGGCAGTCGAGCGTGATCCGCGTGGCTGTCGCCGCAGCCAGCGTCGCGAGCGCGTCGAAGCTGATCGACTGGACATAGCCGGTGCGATCGGCGGTGATCGGGGCGCCCTCGGCATCGCGCGCGGGTGCGGGGGCGGAGGGTTTTTCGGGATAAACTTCGCAAATGTCGCGGATCAGCCGCTCGCCTATGGTCTGGAGCACGGTGTGGATGCGGATCGAGGACGGGATGTGGTGCAGGAAATAGACCAGCGTGCCGACCGAGACGATGATCAGCCCGTAGGCGATCAGCAGCGACAAATTGGGCACGAAGGATGACAGCTCCAGCACCTCGCCGCCGAAGCCGGTGGTCTTCGCGCCGTCGTGCCGGATGGTGCGCAGCACGTTCACGCAGAACACGAAGGTGGCGATGAAGACGGCAAGGCTGACCTTGTTGCCGCGATCCTCCATGAAATTGTTGAGCAGCCGCGGGCCATAGGTGCCGCTGGCATAGGCGACCGCGGCGATGGTGATCGAGAACACGGTCGAGGCCACGCCCAGCATCGCGCCCGCCACCAGCACCAGAATGTCCGAGGCACTGTCGGGCCCGGCCAGTTCCATCACACCGATCTCGGCCAGCCAGGCGGTGTTGAGGGTGCGATCGAGATGCAGCGTCGTCAGCGACAGCGCGAAGGCGGCAATCGCCAGCGCGGCCGGGTAGAACCAGTAGCTCCCCCGCAGCGTGATCCAGAACAGCCTGATGCGCGCCGTCATGTCAGTGCCCCGTTTTCCCTGTCGCGCCGCAGACGGCGTGGATCAGTCGCCCGAAAAGGCGACCTTGCCCAGATCGCCCATGCCAACCGTCCCGCTCGCCATTTCGAGCATCCGGTCGAGGCTGCGTTTGGCTTTCAGGCGGATGCCTTCCTCGATTTCGATCTGGGGGCTGAGGTCGCGCAGCGCCACATAGAGCTTCTCCATCGTGTTCAGCGCCATGTAGGGGCAGATATTGCACGAACAGTTGCCGTCCGCACCGGGCGCGCCGATGAAGGTCTTTTCGGGCAGCGCCTTTTCCATCTGGTGGATGATGTGCGGCTCGGTCGCGACGATCAGGGTGTCGCCGGGGAAGGTTTTGGCGAAGCTCAGGATGCCGCTGGTCGATCCCACGTAATCCGCGTGGTCGATAATCGTCGGCGGGCATTCCGGGTGCGCGGCGATGGGCGCGCCGGGGTATTGCTCCTTCAGCTTGAGCAATTCGGTCTCCGAGAACGCCTCGTGGACGATGCATACGCCGGGCCACAGCAGCATCTCGCGGTTGAACTTGCGCGCGAGATAGCCGCCCAAGTGCCGGTCGGGGCCGAAGATGATTTTCTGCTCGGGCGGGATCTGGGCGAGGATCGTCTCGGCGCTGGACGAGGTGACGATCACGTCGGAGAGCGCCTTCACCTCGGTCGAGCAATTGATGTAGGTCAGGGCGATGTGATCGGGATGGGCTTCGCGGAAGGCGCGGAATTTCTCGGGCGGGCAGCTGTCTTCAAGGCTGCACCCGGCGTCCATGTCGGGCAGGATCACGGTCTTCTGCGGCGAGAGGATCTTGGCGGTGTCGGCCATGAACTTGACCCCGCAAAAGGCGATCACATCCGCATCGGTCGCCGCCGCCTTGCGCGAGAGTTCGAGGCTGTCGCCCACGAAGTCGGCAATGTCCTGAATGTCCGGCGTCTGGTAATAATGCGCGAGGATCACCGCGTTCTTCTCCTTGCGGAGGCGGTCGATCTCGGCCAGCAGGTCGGTGCCGGTGGGGTTGCGGGTCAGCAGGCTCATCGTCTCGGTCCCCAAAACATCAGGAGAGGTCGATATAGGCACTGGCCCGCGATTATCGAGCGAAAAGCTTGCGCCCCCGCGCTACATCGCAAAACCGGGCGGCAGGAAAGCCTGCATCGGCCGGGCAGCGCCGGGGGTGCCGGCAATCACCGCTTCCGTAATGGCATAACCCAGCGGCGAGTAGGCCAGCACCATCGAGGCGAGGAAGGCGCCGACATTGATTCCCATGCCCCACCAATAGGCCGGGTGAATGCGACCATGGGCGCGCCAGTCGGCCACCATCGCCACAATGCCGAAGGCGAAGCTCGCCCCCACCGCGATCGGCCAGGCGTAGGGTATGAACAGCGGCATCGGCAGCAACCGCCCGAGGCCGGGGCCAGTGAGAATGCTCATCGCCACCAGCATCAACCGCCGGTGCCACCCGCTGTGCCGACGCACCCGCAGCGCCCACAGCGCGAGCCCCCCGAAGGCGAGCAGGCCGGCGAGGTTGCTGATCAGAAACTCGTTCTGCGCAAAGAAGAACGGCCCGCCGCTGCCGCGCAGCGAGACGAGGATGATCGTCACTCCTGCCAGCACCATCGCCGGGACAAGAACATAGGCGAGCTTGCCGAGCCTTTTGTGCAGGGCGACATGGCCGGTGGCGATCGTCACCGCCTGCGCCAGATAGAGGCCGAGCCAGGTCATGAAGATCACGCCGTGGACATGGAACGCCAACGGCAGCGCGAAGCTCGACCGGCCCATCGCCAGATTGAGACTGAAGCCCGCCACGATCACCAGCGCCATCGCCAGCGCCATTGCGAGAAAGAAGCGCGTGCCGTCATCCGCCGCGCGCGTGCCCTGTGCCAAAGTCGCCATGTGCCCGATCCCCCCGACTATGCGCCCCCTGACGGAAGAGGAACACGAAACGGGGTCGGCGGCAAGCGTGATCTGTGCCGCCCGCAGCGGCAGATCGACGGACGGCGTTCAGCGGTCCATCAGTAGCGGCACAGGCTCTCGCAGGTGTCGGTCGCCATCGCGGTCTTGATGAGTGCGGTCGTCGCCAGCGCCTCGGGGTCCTGCGTTGCGGGCAATTGGTCGATCGAGGCGGTGACGTAGGTGCGCAGCTCGGGCGTCAGCGCGGCGGCGAGGGGATCTGCCACCTCGGCCAGATAGGCAGCGAGCCGGGCCCTGTTCTCGGGCGTGGTGGAAGGATCGCGCAGCGCCATCGCGAAGCCGATCAGCGTCTGCGCGCCGCCCTGCCGCATCTTGCGCGCGCCGTCGATGCGGATGGGCGTGCGTTCGGCCTCGGGCAATCCGGCAAGGAAGGCCGAGAGGGTCGGAAAATGCTTCACCATGCAGCGCAGCCCGCCGCCCGTCAGCACCGTCATCGCGTCCTGATAGCGCGCGGCGTTCTGCAATTGCAGCGTCTGCAACTGGGCGGTGAAGGTCTGCATTTCCGCCGGAGTCGGCGGGGCGGCATCGGCGGGGCGGCGCAGCGCTGCGGCGCCATCGAGCACGTGCCGCACCGACAGGCGGTTAAGCGGCTCGCACACGCTTTCGAAGGTCGCGAAGCCGTTCAGCGGGAAGTCCCCCTCGCCGAAAAGGTCGAGCGCCTGCTCGATCGCGGCGAGATCGGCGGCGTTGGCGGCGGCATCGGTGGTGGCGATCTCGGGCCCGCTTTCGACCGGCCCGAGCCTCCGGGTGAGCGAACCGACAGCCGCGGTGAAGGCGTCCTGCGTGCTTTGCTGCGCGGCGAGCGGCCCGCTGGCCAGCATCGCAAGTGCTGCGGCCAGCCCCGCCTTGATGGTCGTCTTGATCATTCCGCGCCCTTCCCGATGTGCCAGATATCGCCCGCCCTAGCGGCCAGCCCGCGCCTTTCCAAGTCGATGAGATGCGCGGTGACGCTCATCTCGGCCGCCCCGATCAGGCGCGGGTCGAGGCCCTTGTACATCGCGGGGATGAAATCGCTCACCGGCCGCGCGGCCTCGCCCAGCAGGCGCAGGATCTGGTTCTCGCGCTGGCGGCGGTGGCCGATCATGCCGCGCACGAGCTGTTTGGGCTTCTCGATCGCGGCGCCATGGGCCGAGTGGTAGCGCACATCGTCGCGCGCCATCAGCTTGTCGAGGCTCGCCATGTAATCGCCCATGTCGCCATCGGGCGGGATCACCACGCTGGTCGACCAGCCCATGACATGATCGCCGGTGAACAGCGCCCCGCTTTCCTCCAGCGCGAAGCACAGGTGGTTGGAGGTGTGCCCCGGTGTCGCCACAGCCGTGAGCGTCCAGCCGGTGCCGCGCATCGCCTCGCCATCGTCGAGCACGCGGTCGGGGGCATAGGTCGGATCGAAGGCCTCGTCCGAGCGCGGCCCGTCCACCGCCAGCACCAGCGGCGCGCAGCCGACGATCGGCGCGCCGGTCCGTGCGGCAAGCGGGGCGGCGGCGGGCGAGTGATCGCGGTGGGTGTGGGTGCACATGATCGCGATGACCTTGCGACCCGCAATCGCGGCGAGGATCGCCTCGATATGCGCAGCCTCGTCCGGGCCCGGATCGATCACCGCGCAGTCCGGCCCTTGCGGCTCTCCGACCACATAGGTCTGGGTGCCGGTGAAGGTATAGGGCGAAGGGTTGGGCGCGAGCACGCGGCGCACCAGCGGCTCGACATCTTCGGCCAGGCCCGTGGGCCAGGGCTGTGGGGGGATGGTGACCATGGCCTTGCATATGAGGCGGGGCATGGCAGAAGTCACCCCCGAGAGAGGGTTACCCATGTCCGATTACATTCTCGTCCTCGACGAAGGCACTACGTCCACCCGCGCGATGCTGTTCGCGAGCGACGGCGTGCTGGTCGCCAGCGCGCAGGCGCCGCTGACGCAGCATTACCCGCAAAGCGGCTGGGTCGAGCACGACCCGCGCGAGATCTGGGACAAGACGCTCGCCTGCGCGCGCGAGATGCTGCCCAAGGCGGGCGGGGCGGCGATGATCGCCTGCATCGGCATCACCAACCAGCGCGAGACCGTGGTGGCGTGGGACCGCCAGACCGGCGAGCCGCTCACCAACGCCATCGTCTGGCAAGACCGCCGCACCGAGCCCTTCTGCATGGCGCTGCGCGAGGCGGGGCACGAGGCCGGGGTGCAGCAACGCACCGGCCTGCTGCTCGACCCCTATTTCTCGGGCACCAAGATGCGCTGGATGCTCGACAATGTGCCGGAGGTGAAGGCGGCCGCCGACAAGGGCACGCTCGCTTTCGGCACGGTCGAAAGCTGGCTGACCTGGAAGCTCACCGGCGGCGCGGCGCATATCACCGATGCCAGCAATGCCAGCCGCACGCTGTTGATGGGGCTGGAGGACGCGCAGTTCGACGAGGGGCTGTGCGACCTCATCGGCGTGCCGCTGGCGGCGCTGCCGGGCGTGGTCGACATGGCCGGGCCGCTCGCCATGTCCGATCCGGCGCTGCTGGGCCGGGCGATCCCGATCACCGGGCTGGCGGGCGACCAGCAGGCTGCGACCATCGGGCAGGCCTGCCTTGCGCCGGGCCAGACCAAGGCGACCTTCGGCACCGGGGCCTTCGTGCTGACCTGCAACGGCGAAACGATCCCGCGCTCGACGCACCGCCTGCTCGGCACGGTGCTGACCCAGATCGAGGGCGCGCGGACCTATGCCATCGAAGGCTCGGTCTTCGTTGCGGGGAGCCTGGTGCAGTGGCTGCGGGATTCGCTCGGGATCTTCGAAGTCGCCGCCGAGACCGAGGCGCTGGCGCGCTCGATCCCCGATGCGGGCGGGGTGGTGATCGTGCCCGCGCTTTCGGGCCTCGGCGCGCCGCATTGGCAGGCCGAGGCGCGCGGCGTGATTGCAGGGCTCAGCTTTGCGAGCGGCAAGGCGCAGCTCGCCCGCGCGGCGCTGGAGGCGATGGCGCACCAGACCCACGACCTGTGCGCCGCCTTCACCGCCGACGGCGCGCCGTGGCACAGCTTGCGCATCGACGGCGGCATGGCGGCCAACGACTGGATGGCGCAGGATCTCGCCGACATGCTGGGGGTGACGGTCGAGCGTCCCGGGTTCGTCGAGACCACCGCGCTCGGCGCGGCGATGCTGGCGGCGGCGGGGGCGGGGCTCTACCCCGATCTCGCCAGCGCGGCGCAGGCGATGCGCGGACGGCTGGCGACCTTCGAACCGGCGATGGAGGATGGGGTCAGGGACGCAAGGCTGGCGGCGTGGCGCAAGGCGCTCGTTGCCGCGTAGTCCTTAGCCGAAGCGGCCGAGCTCCCGCCCGATGCGATCCTGAAAGGCGCGCGCGGGGGAGGTCATCTCGAAATGCTGGCGCCATGCCTCGTCCAGCCGGGCGATGCGCTGGTGGAGCTTTTCGGTATCGGCGATCAACGCGCGGATTTCGGGCTCGAGCAATGCCAGCTGCGCTTCGTCCGAGCCGCGATCGGGCGGCAGCGCGCCGTGCAGGCGCATCTGATTTTCGCTGAGCTCGCCCGAAAACAGCGCCCGCTGGTTGAGCAGCCAGGCGAGCACGTGCATCATCCGGGTGGTGGTTTTGAGCCCCTCGGTCGACAGGGCGAGACGCGCGAAGGCATCCTCACTCGCCAGCGGTTCGCGCACGCCGGCGGCGAACACTGCGCGCACCTCGTCCGCCAGAACGAGCGCCTCGGAATAGAGCGCCTCGATGATCGGGCGCGAAAGATCGGTGGTGCGGGCCATGGCGGCGGAGATTACGCCTGCCCGGCGCGGGCCGCCATATGACTATGGTTACTTTCCAAGTAATTTTCACATCCGTCCCTTCCGGGCACAGAATTGACGGGTTGTTAAGGATGGTGGCGGGTGGTCTGCGCCGCGCGCAACCACGACCGCAAATCTACGCGATGATATCCGGCAGCAGCGTGTCCTCGATGATCGCGATCTGGTCCTTGAGGCGCAGCTTGCGTTTCTTGAGGCGGGCGATCTGGAGCATGTCGGCCGAAGCGCTGCCGCGCGCGGCCTCGGTCAGCGCGGCGATCGCGGCGTCGAGGTCGCGGTGCTCGGTCTTGAGCAATTCGAGCTTTTTGCGCAGCTCCTGCTCGGTCATCGTCGGCTGTCTTCCTTCGCGTGCGTACCGGGAGCCCGTGCTCCGCCCCAAATGCCCGCCCCCGCTACGCGTTCCCGCAGCGCTTGGGTAGATGGCACGCGCACAAATCCGGTGCCGACCCCGTCACGGTTCATCCCGCGTGGCGGCAACCCCATCGATTTACGATCCATCAGGGCTTTGCAAGCTAGCCTTGCTGTGGTTCTTTCGAACCTGCGGCTCGGCCGTACCCTAAGCCGAGTCGCCTGCCCGGGGGCATCCCCCCGCTTATGACAGGAGAACGCCTTATGGCATCATCAGCCGTGTTGTCTCACCTCCATGCCCTTCAGAGCAAGCACGCCGGCCTCGAAGCCCGGCTGCGCGACGAAATGGCCCGGCCCGTGCCCGACACCGCAATGATCCAGTCACTCAAGAAGCAGAAACTGCGATTGAAGGAAGAAATCGCCGCGCATTGACGGCGTAACACGATGGCGCGCGGCGCAGCAGCGATCTGCGCCATTGCAGGTTGATGGTCTGAACCGTAAACCTGCCAGCCATGACCGCAGCTGCCGCCGCCCGCCAGATCCTCACCCGCCTGACCGATGTCATGGCCTCGCGCATGCACGCGCAGGGCAAGCTCGATCAGGTGGTCGAGATTATCGGCGAATGCCTGTCGAGCGAGGTCTGCTCGATCTATCTGCTGCGCGAAGGGATGCTCGAACTCTTCGCCACCCGCGGCCTCAACCAGAGCGCGGTGCACGTCACCCGCATGGGCGTGGGCGAGGGGCTGACCGGGGCGATCGCCCAGAAGGTCGAAACGCTCAACCTGGCCGAGGCCAAGGCCCACCCCGATTTCCTCTACCGCCCCGAAACGGGCGAGGAAAAATTCCACTCCTTCGCCGGTGTGCCGATCGTCTACCGCGAACGCGCGGTGGGCGTTTTGTGCGTTCAGCATGTCGAACCGCGCCGCTACGAAGAGGTCGAGATCGAGGCGCTCCAGACCACCGCGATGGTGCTGTCCGAACTGATCGCCAATGCCGAACTGGTCGACGAGGAAGAGGCGCGGGGCCTCACCGCCGAACAGTCCGGGCCTCAGACGCTGACCGGCCTCACGCTGGTCAAGGGGCTGGGCGCGGGCGTGGCGGTCTATCACCAGCCGCGGGTCGAGATCACGCAGGTCATGGCCGAGGATACCGAGCTCGAACGCCAGCGCGTCTACCGCGCCTTCGACCGGATGCGCGAACAGATCGATGCGCTCGCCAGCCAGGCCGAATTCGGGGTCGGCGGCGAGCATGAAGAGGTGCTCGAAACCTACAAGATGTTCGCCTACGACGAAGGCTGGTCGCGGCGCATCAACGAGGCGATCGACAGCGGACTCACCGCCGAAGCCGCGATCGAGCGGGTGCAGCAGCACACCCGGATGCGGATGCGCGAGATCGACGATCCGCTGCTTGCCGACCGGATGCACGATCTGGAGGATCTCGCCAACCGGCTGATCCGCATCGTCGCAGGCCAGGTCGGCACCGCCGCCTCGCAGGGCCTGCGCAAGGACACGATCCTGATCGCCCGCAATCTCGGCCCGGCCGAGCTGCTCGAATACGACAAGCGGCGGCTGAAGGGCGTGATCCTCGAGGAAGGCTCGCTCACCGCCCATGTCGTGATCGTCGCGCGGGCGATGAACGTGCCCGTGATCGGGCGCATCAGCAACGGCAAGGGCGGGGGCGTGCGCACCGCGATCCGCGAAGGGGACGAGATCCTGCTCGACGCCAGCGCGGGCAGTGCCATCGTGCGCCCGCTGCCGCAGGTGGCCGAGGCCTTCCACGCGCGCTTCGCCAAGAGCCGCGAGAAGCAGGCGGCCTACGCCAGCTTGCGGGATGTCGAGCCCTTCACGCGCTGCGGCACGCGCATACAGGTGATGATGAATGCCGGGCTGCGCGACGACATGAGCTCGCTCGGCCTGACCGGCGCGGACGGGGTGGGCCTGTTCCGCACCGAGTTCCAGTTCCTCGTCAGCGCCACCCTGCCGCAGCGCGAGCGGCAGACGCGACTTTACCGCGACGTGCTCGATGCCGCGGGCGACAAGCCGGTGATCTTCCGCACGGTCGATATCGGCGGCGACAAGTCGGTGCCCTACCTCGCCAGCGAAATCGCCGCGCAGGACGAGAACCCGGCGATGGGCTGGCGCGCCCTGCGCCTCGCGCTGGAGCGCGAGGGCCTGATGAAGATCCAGGCGCGCTCGCTGCTCGAAGCCGCCGCCGGGCGCTCGCTCTATGTGATGTTCCCGATGGTTTCCGAACCGTGGGAGTTCGATGCGGCCAAGGCGGTGTTCGACGAACAGCTCGCCTTCCTGCGCAGTCAGAAGAAGCTGCTGCCCGAACGCATCAAGTTCGGCGCGATGCTGGAAGTGCCCGCGCTGGCCGAGGTGCTCGATCTGCTGCTGCCGCGCCTCAGCTTCCTGTCGATCGGGACGAACGACCTCACCCAGTTCCTGTTCGCCGCCGACCGCGCAAATCCCAAGCTGGCCGAACGCTATGACTGGCTCAGCCCTTCGATCCTGCGCTTCCTGCGGCGGGTGATCCAGAATTCGGTCGGCTCGGGCGTCGATATCGGCGTGTGCGGCGAGATGGGCGGACGGCGGCTTGAGGCGCTGGCGCTGATGGGGATCGGCTACCGCCGCCTCTCAATCACCCCCGCCGCGGTCGGCCCGATCAAGGAGTTGGTGCGCAAGGTCGACCTTGCCGAACTCACCGCCGCGATGACCGGCTGGCTGGCCGATCCCTCGATCAGCCTGCGCGCGCAACTGGCGGGCTGGGCCGACGAGCGCGGGATCGAATACGACTGACGCTGCGGCGGGAAAGTTGCGGCCTTGCGAAGAAGCGTGGCTGCAGCGCGCCCACCCGATGCCGCAACGCTTGACAGGAATCGCCTGAACGGGTGAGTCCCGTTCAAGGACAATTCACGCACACTCTCACACAACAGCCTCGCAAGAAGGCGCGGACCCGGGTCATGGACAGCGACAATTTCAATAGCGCAGATGCTGCGCCTCAACTTCCCCTTTCCGGGCCGGGCGCAATGCTGCGCCGCGCCCGCGAGGAACAGGGCTTCGATATCATGCATGTCGCGGCGCTGACGCGGATTCCGCGCCGGCACCTCGAAGCGATCGAGGCCGACGATTTCGAAAGCCTGCCCAGCCGCGCCTATGCGATCGGCTTTTCGCGCACCTATGCCAAGGCAGTGGGGCTCGATCCTGCCGAAATCACCGACGCGGTGCGCGCCGAGCTTGCCGACGGGTCGATGCGGCGGGTGGTGCCTTCGGCAACGATGGAGCCGGGCGATCCGGCGCGGTTGCCGTCCTCCGGGCTGGTCTGGGCGATGGGCGCGGCGGTACTGGTCTTCGCGGTCGGGGCCTTTGCCTTCTACAACAGCTATTTCGGTGCGGGAACCGTGCCGGGTTCTCTGGCCGAGCCGCAGGTCGCTGCGACCGGCGCACCGGCAGCCGTCGCCTCGGCCCCGGCTGCGCCCGACGCTGCTGCGAACGGCCCGGTGGTGCTGACCGCGATGGAAGAAGGCATCTGGCTGCGTGTCTATGAAGAGGGCGGTGAGCGCCTGATCGAGCGCACGCTCAAACAGGGCGAGGCCGTGACCGTGCCGGCGAGCGCCAGCGATCCGCGCATCAACACCGGCCGGCCCGATGCGCTGGCGGTGACGGTGGGCGGACGCGAGGTCGCGCGCCTGTCCGAGAGGCCGCAGACGATTGCGGGCGCGCCGGTATCGGCCGCAGCACTGATGGCGCGAGCCTCTACGCCCGCTGCCGCGCCGAGCGGTGCGCCGGTCGCGACCGGGGCGCAGGCTCCGGTGCTACAGCCGGCGGCGGCACAGACCACTGCGATGCGGACGACACCCGTCTCCGCCCCGGTGACGGAGCGGGCCGCAGCTCCTTCTGCCGAGCCTGCGGCGGCGACCGAACCCGCCCCGGCGGGTCAGCGTTAATCCTTTTCCCGTTGATTAGGTGGCCTGCCGCTCTCGACTTGGCCCGCGGCAGGGGGCAGGGATTCCGACGATATTCATGTGGCCTGCGCCACGCCAATGCGGCCATAGCCAGGGAGCCCGACGCACCATGACCCAACCCTCGCGAACCCTTGCCGTCCGACTTGTCGGCGCAGCGCTGATTGCCGCGACGCTCGCGCCTCTGCCCGCCGCCGCGCAGGACGGCGCCGCCGAGGCCCGGCTCCGCAAGGTCGAGGCCGAAGTGCGCGCGCTCCAGCGCAAGGTCTTCCCCGGCGGAGACGGACGTTTCTTCGAACCCCAGATCGCGCCCGAGACCGCCCCGGCAACCACGCCGCAGACCACAACCGGCGCCCCTTCGACCACGGCGGTGACCGACATTCTGGTGCGGCTCGATGCGCTCGAAGCGCAGTTGCAGCGTCTCACCGCGCGGTCCGAGGAACAGGCCAACGCGCTGTCGCAAATGGAAGTGCGGCTGGCGGCGCTGGAGACCGCAGCCAACGCGCCGCTCAGCACCGTGCCCGCGCTTCCGGCGACGTCGATGACCGCGCCTTCGGTCTCGACCGCGCCCGCACCCACGCCGCTCCCCGCCACGCGCCCGCCGGTGCAGACCGCGCAGCAAACCCCGCCGCCCGCGCAGACCGCGCCGGTCGCCGCTCCCTCGCCCGCGCGGCTTGCTGCGGTGCAGGCGATCACCAAGCCGCAGACCGCGGACGCGGGGGATGACGAATATTCCTACGGCTTCCGCCTCTGGAATGCCGGGTTCTTCCCCGAAGCGCGCCAGCAGCTGCTGAAGTTCGTCGAGCAATATCCCAACCACCCGCGCATCAGCTTCGGCCGCAACCTGCTGGGCCGCGCCTTCCTTGACGACCGAATGTATGACGAGGCCACGCGCTGGTTCCTGCGGAACTATCAGGCCGACAAGAACGGCGACCGCGCGCCCGACAGCCTGCTTTATCTCGGCCAGACCCAGATCGCCAAGGGCGACATGCCCAAGGCCTGCATCGCGCTTGCCGAATTCGCAGCGACCTATCCGCTGGTCGCGACCGGGCGGCTGGCCGATGAATACAAGGCCAGCGTCGCCAAGGTGAAGTGCAGCTAGACGCCGCCGCCGCCCGCCGCTTTGCCGCCGACCTCGCGGCGCTCTGGCCCGAAGACGAGCGCGGCGGGGCGCTGGGGCTGGCGGTCTCGGGCGGGCCGGATTCGCTCGCGTTGCTGCTGCTCGCCGCCGAGGCCCTGCCGGGGCGCATCGCAGTCGCCAGCATCGACCATGGGCTGCGGCCCGAAGCGGCCGATGAAGTCGCGATGGTCGGGCGCATTGCGGCCGAGCGCGGCATTCCCTTCACGCCGATCAGCGTAAGCCTCGCCCCCGGCAATCTGCAGGCCGAGGCGCGCCGTGCACGCTATGCCGCGTTGGCAGACTGGGCGGGGGCCGAGGGACTGGGCGCGATCGCCACCGCGCACCATGCCGACGATCAGGCCGAGACGCTGCTGATGCGCTTGGGGCGCGGAAGCGGTCTGGCAGGCCTCGCCGGGGTGCGCGCGCGCAGCGTGATCGAGGGGAGCGCAATCCCTCTGCTGCGCCCGCTGCTCGCTTGGCGCAAGGCGGAACTGGCGGCGCTGGTCGAAGCCGCGGGGATTACGCCAGCGCAAGACCCGAGCAACACCGACTCCGCCTATGACCGCGCCCGGCTGCGCGCCGCGCTGGCGGAGGCGGACTGGCTCGACCCGCTCCAGATCGCCGCCAGCGCCGGCCATCTCGCCGAAGCCTGGCAGGCGCTGAGCTGGTATGCCGAGCTCGACTGGCACGAGATGGTGATGCGCGAGGAGGGCGACAGCGGCGCGCCCGGCTTCAGCTATTGCGCCAATGCGCCGCGCATCATCAGCATCGAGACGATCCTCAGGATCATCCGCGAACTGGGCGGCCACGTCACCCGCACCGAGGCCGCGCGGGCCTGGGACCGGCTGTGGGCGGGCGAGAATGCGTCGCTCGGCGGCGTGCTGGCGGTGCCGGGGGTGGAGCGGGTCGAGAAGGTCGGCGTGACGATGCGCGTCTGGCGCTTCCGGCCCGAGCCTGCGCGGGGCAGCGTAAACTAGAGCCCGTACGTCCTGAGCTTGTCGAAGGACCGTTTTTCTTTCTGCTGCGGCAACGCCACCAAAAGTGAAGTGCGGCCCTTCGACAGGCTCAGGGCGAACGGTTTTCCGTCTCCAATCACATCACCTTGTCGCCGACCCCGATCATCTTGCCGCGCGTGATGATCACCTTATCCCCGCGCTTCGATGCGGCGAACAGCTTGGCGGCGAATTCGTCCGGCACCCCGATGCAGCCGTGGCTGGCATAGCCGTTCATCACCGGCGAGCCGTGGATCGCGATCCCATCCCACGTCAGCCGCAGTGTCCAGGGCATCGGCGCGTTGTTGTATTTCTCCGAGACATTGTCCTTCTCCTTGGTCAGGATCGGGAAGCTGCCGAGCGGGGTGGGGTGCTGCTGCGTGCCCAGCAGCGCGACTGCGGTGCCAATCTCGTGCCCGTCACGAAAGGCGCTGATCACGCGCGCTTCGAGATCGACGGTGATGACCAGCTTGCCCGTCTTGGGCGCGGCGCTTTCGTCCCAGAACCAGTCGCCATAACGGATCGAGCCTTCGATCGGCAGGATCGACTTGATCACGAAGGGATCGTCGCCGGCGAGCGCCGCCGGTGTCGGCGCGGCGACGGCGGGCGCTTCGGCAAGCGGCTGCACCACCGGGGCGGGGATCATCCGCACCGCCGGCCCGCGCGGCGCTTCGGCCTCGGGCTCCGGTTCGGGGATGGTAAAGGCGGGCGCGGCGGTCAGCGGCGGCAGCCCGGCATAGACCGCCGCAGCATCGTCGCCCGCATCCATCGCCAGATCGGGATCGACCTCTTCGAAGGTGCGCTGCGCCTGCGCGGTCACCACCTCGGCGGCATCGGCCGCGCGGTCGGCATCGGATTGCGCCAGCGCCGCAGCGGGCAGGGCAAGACAGGCGAGCGGGAGAGCGAATGTGCGGATCATGGGCATGGTATATGCCGCGTTAACCGCCGCGCCGCCAGAGCCTAGCGCCCCCGCGTCCCTCGGCGGCACGGTGGCGGGGGAGGGGTTAACGGGGACGGGGTTTCCAAAATTCCGCTTTCCTTTGCGCTCCTTTCGCGGGAAAAGACAGGCTGAACAAGGGGATCGCCGAAATGTCATCGCTCACCCGCACTGCTTTGGCCGTAGCGGCCCTGCTGCTGGCCGCCCCGCTCGCCGCGCAGAACGGCCCGCGCGTCTCGGCGCCCGCGCCACTGCCAGATCTGACGGGGATGACCAGCCAGCAGATCTATGAGCTGTTTGCCAAGGACGAGAATCGCTGGTCGCGCGAGCCATGCAGCTTCGGCGCGCCGGTGTTGCTGGCACTCGAGGCCAAGGCGCCGCGGCCCGTGCCGATCCGCCGCCTGCGGCTGATCGCCGAGGCGTTGTGCGCCGACACGGAGGAGCGCTTTGCCGATGGTGCGCGTGTAATGCAGCAGGTGCGCGCGCTGACGCCCGACGATCCGGCCACCGGGATGGCGATCTACTTCGCACGCCGGCAGGGGGATGCTGCGAGCGTGCTGGCCCTTCTCGGCGGGCTGGGGCAGAAAGAGATCGAGCAGCTGGACGACAGTGACTACTTCGCTGCCGGACGGATGCTGAGGACCCACGGGCGCGGCGAGGCATTCGATGCGCTGGCACTGCAATGGGTGGATGAGGGTAAGCTCCCCTTCTTCGATACCGATTTGCACAGCCCGATCGCATTCGACGCGCTGCGGGCCGCCGCGCGAGCGGGGCGCAACGATCTTGTCGATCAGTTGCTGCTGCCGATCACCAGCCCCGGCAATTATGTCGTCCTGCTCACCCATCGCGAGTTCGAGCCGTTCTGGCCGCAGATCGAACAGCGCGCCGGGCCAAATCTGGCCGCGATCGGGGAGGAGAACGTCAACCTCACCCGCACCCGGCTGATCAACGCCCCCGAAGACCGCGACCGGTTTTCCGATGCCGCCCACGCGCTGCATTACAACGGCCAGTTTGCCGAGGCGATCGCGCTGGCGCAGCGCTGGCGCGACCGGGCGGAGAGCGGCAAGGCGATTGAGGAAGGCGATGCTTGGGCGCTCAACATCCAGGCCTATGCGCGTGATTCGCTCGGTCAGCATGAGGCGGCCGACGCCGTGTTCGACGAGTTGGCGAAGCTCGATCCGGAGCAACATAACTGGTTGGTCAATTTCGTGATCAACCGGGCAAGCCGCCTTGTCGGACAGGGCCGCTGGGAGGAGGGTCTTGCAGCGGTCGACCTTGCGCGTACCGTCGCAGACACGCAAGGCACCACCTACGCCAAGATGATCGTCGCTGCAAACCGGGCCTGCGCTCTCGAAAAGCTGGGGCGGGCGGAGGAGGCGGTGGAGGAGCTGAGCTTCCTGCGCGCCAATGTGAAGGAATCGCACGCTCTGGCTGTGCGCGGGCTGGTGTGTCACGGACACCGGGACGAGGCGGCGGCGCTGCTGCTGACAGGGCTGCGCGATCCGGAGCAGCGCCCGGTGGCGCTGGAAGCATTCCAGACCGACGAGCTCGACCTGTTCTACACCGCGTCGATTCTGCCGCAGGCAAGCGACCTGCCGCCCTTCTATCCCGAGCTGGCAGATGAGCTGGCGCGGCATATGCGCCCGATTCCCGAAGCCTATATCCCGCAGGCATCACTCAAGCGGGTGTAGTTGAAGGAGGGGGCGCAGCCCTGACGCAGGCAAGTGTGCGCGGCATTTTCCTACCGAGCATCGCCGCGCTATCGAGGTGCGCTGCTCTTTGCCATTGTCCGGCTTCCTTCAGATCTCCGCGTATCCCGCGCGCAAAAAAGGCGTGTCCGTCCGCTCCCGGAACGAGCCTGGAAGCCTTTTTAAAACAGCTATTTGCGGCGGGGTTGGGAAGGTGACACGGTGTAACTTGTGTCCTCTTTCCAACATCGGGTCAGGCGATCATCCCGAACAGGTCGTGCGCGTCGGCGTCCTCGATGGTGGCCTCGACGATGTCGCCGGGCTTGAGGCTGCCGGGCACGTTGCGCAGATAGACCGCGCCGTCGATCTCGGGCGCGTCGGCCTGGCTGCGGCCCGTTGCGCCGATATCGCCATCCTCGTCAGGCTCGCCCACTTCGTCGATGATCACGGGGAGCGTGCGGCCGACCTTGGCGGCGAGCTTGGCGGCGCTGATGCGCTCGGTCACTTCCATGATCCGGGCGTAGCGTTCTTCCTTCACCGCCTCGGGCACCTGATCGGGCAGGGCATTGGCCGCCGCGCCCTCGACCGGCTCGAAGCGGAAGGCGCCGACGCGGTCGAGCTGGGCTTCCTCGAGCCAGTCGAGCAGGTAGCGGAAATCCTCCTCGGTCTCGCCGGGGAAGCCTACCACGAAGCTGGAGCGGATCGCGATGTCGGGGCAGATCGCGCGCCAGCTCTTAAGGCGTTCGAGCACCTTGGCCTCGTTAGCGGGGCGCTTCATCAGCTTCAGCACCTTGGGGCTGGCGTGCTGGAACGGGATGTCGAGATAGGGCGTCAGCAGCCCCTCGGCCATCAGCGGGATGACCTGATCGACGTGCGGGTAGGGGTAGACGTAGTGGAGCCGCACCCAGGGCGTCAGGCCTTCGGGCGTGCGAAGCTGGCCGAGTTCGCGGGCGAGGTCGGTCATGTGCGCCCGCACCTCGCGGCCCTTCCACTGGCGCGGTTCGTGGCGGATATCGACCCCGTAGGCGCTGGTGTCCTGCGAGATGACGAGCAGTTCGCGGGTGCCCGCCGCGACCAGCTTCTCGGCCTCGCGCAAGCAGGCGTCGATCCGGCGGCTGGCCAGCTTCCCTCGCAGATCGGGGATGATGCAGAAGGCGCAGGAGTGATTGCACCCCTCCGAAATCTTGAGGTAGGAATAGTGGCGCGGCGTCAGCTTGATATCGGGCTGCGGGATCAGATCGACGAACGGCCCTTGCGACGGCGGTGCGTGGGTGTGCACCGCCTCGACCACCTGTTCGTACTGGTGCGCGCCCGTCACCGCGAGCACGCTGGGGTGCGCCGCGCGGATCGCGTCGGCCTCCTCGCCCATGCAGCCGGTCACGATCACCCGGCCATTCTCGGCGATGGCTTCACCGATCGCGGCGAGGCTCTCTTCCTTGGCGGAATCGAGGAAGCCGCAGGTGTTGACCAGCACCACGTCCGCGCCCGCATAGTCCTCGGCAAAGGCATAGCCATCGGCCCGCAGCCGGGTGAGGATGCGCTCGGAATCGACGAGGGCCTTGGGACAGCCGAGGCTGACCATGCCGATCTTCTTTTGATCGGGGAGAGTGGTGGGGGTGTTCATTGCGGGGCGCCCCCTACACTGTGCGGGGCTCTCGCGCTAGGCTTGACGATGGTCGGCGGGCGAGGGCATGACTGCTGGTATGATCGCCAAGCTCTTCACCGACCACCCGCGCGCCATCGGCGAGACCTATGGCCAGCACGCCCGCACCGCCCTCAGCTTCGGCTGGCGCATGATGGTGGGGGGGCTCGCGTGCATGGTGCACGCGCTGGTGCCCGGCCTGTTCGTCAAGACCGCAAGCCGCACCGTGGTGCAGCTCGACGCGGAAATGCGCGGCCGCAAGCCGACCGCGGCGGAGGAAGAATTCGCCTACGTCATCTGAGGCGAGGGAGCGGCTGACATGAGTGATTTCGCCCTGATCCCGGTGCTCGCCGGAACCGCCGCCTTCTTTCTCGTCGGCGCGCTGTGGTACGGGGTGCTGTTCAGCAAGCCGTGGCAGCGCGCCGCGGGGCTATCGAACAGCCAGCTGCAAGGCAGCAACATGGCGCTGATTTTCGGCCTGACCTTCGCCTTCGAGATGCTGGTGGCGATGGTGCTGTGGCACCTCCTCGCCCGCACCGACCCGCCCGCCTTCGTGGTGATGATGATGGCGGTGGGCTTTGCTGTGGGCGTGATGATCCCGGCGATCGGGATCAACTATCTCTACCTCAGAAAGCCGCTGGCGCTGTTCCTGATCGACGCGGGGCACTTCCTCGTCGGCATGGCGGCGATGGGCGCGGTGTTCGTGTGGTTCCGCGGGTGAGGTCTGGAAGTGGGTAGAAATAAGACAGGCTGAAGTTGCCTCGATCAGACAGGCATCAGCGTGCGATTTCGAGCCTCAGGATGACACCAGATTGATGACAGATGCGAACCTGTAAATCTTCACGAATGGGGCCACCATGTGAGGCCGAATTATTGAAACCCGACGACATTATATAATCCGAATAGCTGAATGATTTGCCGGCGACTTCAAACCGTTCAGTGTCATGGCCTTCCCTTGGCATCGGATGAAAATTTTCTACCCTTCCTTCGACAGTCTCGCAGTTACCTTCTTTCAACGCTTCAGACGCAGCTAAACTGCGGGAGATTGTAACGCCGCCAACTATAACTGTCCAAGCGATGGCAAACAGGAATACGAGCCAGTTGAAAATCGGCGACTGTGCTCTCCGCACAAACCCGATAGCTGCCACAAATTTAGGACGAAAAACAAGGATCGCGCCCACGAGCGACACCACGAGGCCCGGAATTATGAAACCGATACCCTTCAGGGCGACGTCCGAAGCGTCGAAAACAGTGACGTAATTCATTTGCCCATCTTGAAAGGTGCGCTGCGGCGATCAAGTAATAATCTGTGGCTCTAACCAATTTCTGGTTCGGGGTTGAAAGCTGAGCGACGGTTCCCCGTCCGCGACGACGCGCAAGCGCCGCCTTCTCACAGCTACTCCGCCTCGCCGCCCACCGTCGGCACGATCTCCACCACCACATCGCCGGGCTGGAGGGTCTGACACTCCTCCTCCCAGAAGCCGATCGCGCGGCCGTTGCGATAGAGGCGCAGGCCTTGGCCGCCGCTTTTCAAATCGGTGATCGGCTTGCCGCATTCCTCCGCGCCCACCACCCGCTCGACCAGCTGCACCCGTCCGCCGACGCTGGCGAGGTCGGCGAGGTAATCGGCGATGTGCGCACCCTTGACGCTGCCGGCCAGCAGCAGCCCGGTGAAGCGCACCGGGTTGATGACATTGTTCGCCCCTGCCTGCCGCGCGAGCAGTTCGTTGTCGTCGGCGCGCACC
Organism: Porphyrobacter sp. YT40; assembly: GCF_006542605.1. Classification (GTDB taxonomy): domain Bacteria; phylum Pseudomonadota; class Alphaproteobacteria; order Sphingomonadales; family Sphingomonadaceae; genus Erythrobacter. The sequence continues at coordinate 3,677,805 of NZ_CP041222.1, read as the reverse complement.
ACCACGCTGATCGGCACGTCGGGCGCGAGGTGGCGCACGGTCAGGACGATCAGGATCGAGGTGTCGTCGCGCCCGGCGCTCACCAGCACGCTCTGCGCCGCGTCGATGCGCACCGCCTTCAGCGTCTCGTCGCGGGTGGCATCGGCGGCCATGACGTTGACGCCGAGCTTCTCTGCCTCGGCGAGGCGATCCTCCGAGGGATCGATCACCACGATGCAGCGCGGATCGACCCCGCGCTCGATCAGCTCGCCCACGCTCTGCGAGCCGGACACGCCGTAGCCCAGCACCACCACATGATCGGTGAGCTGTTCCTGAATCCGGGCCATGCGCCATTTCTCCCAGCTGCGTTTGATGACGAAATCGTAGGCCGCGCCCACGAAGATAAAGAGCACCGCGATCCTGACCGGGGTGACGATCAGCGCTTCGATCATCCGCGCGCGGTCGCTCACCGGAGCGATATCGCCGAAGCCGGTGGTGGTGACGCTGATCATGGTGAAATAGACCACGTCGATGAAGCTGATGTCGCCGTCGACATTGTCGACCAGCCCATCGCGGTCGAACCAGTGGATCAAGATGACCATGCCGAGCAGGAGGAAGGCGACGCCTAGCCGGATGAAGACGTCGCCCCAGACCGGCAGGCGCACCTCGCGTTTGAGCGGGCGGAACGGCTCGGTCCGCTTGCGCTTGCGCTTGAAGGGGTTGAGGCTGACGTCCTGCGCCATCAGAGCACTTTCCGACCAATCCGGATCGCCCTGATCGCGTCAGGAAGTCCGCTGGATAGGAGTGGCGCGAAGCAGGGGCTGGTTGCCCCTGCAAGGGCCGCGACGAAGCCAGCGGACTTCCTGACGCGACCCTGAAGGGGCGGGCCGCTTTTGGCCCAGCGCGGCGTCGCTCCTCGCTCACTATGCTTGGGCATGGCTTACTCGTCGTTCCTTGCTCTGGGCCAAAATCGGCTCCGTCAGGGTGACCCGGATTGGTCGGAAAGTGCTCTAGTCGCCGAACCGCTCCGCCAGGATACCGATGGTCGAATAGTGGGTGAGGTCGAGCTGCAGGGGCGTGACCGCGACGAAGCCGTCCTCGATCGCTTCGAGATCGGTGCCGTGGTCGAGCGTGTGCTCGATCTGGTCGAGCCCGAACCAGAAATAGCGGTAGCCGCGCGGGTCGCGGCCTTCGACGATGGTGCCGCGCGAATAGTCGTGGAAGCCCTGCCGCACGACGCGGATGCCCTTCACAGCCTCGGGGGCGAGCGCGGGGAAGTTGACGTTGATGAGCGTGCGCTCCGCCATCGGCGCGTCGATCAGCTTGGCGAGCACTTTCGACCCCCATTCGCGCGCCGCGCCGAAGGGCACGTCGTCGCCCATGCCTTCGCGGGCATAGACCTGGCTGAAGGCGATCGCGCGAATGCCCGCCAGTGCGCCCTCGATCGCGGCCGAGACGGTGCCCGAATAGGTGATGTCGTCGGCAAGGTTCGCCCCGCGGTTGACGCCCGAGAGGATCAGGTCGGGCGCATCGGGCATGACCTCGCGCAGTGCCATCATCACGGAGTCGGTGGGGGTGCCGGTGACGGCAAAGCGCCGCTCGCCATGCTTTTGCAGCCGCACCGGGCGGGTGAGCGTGAGCGAGTGGCCCGCGCCCGATTGCTCCTCGGACGGGGCGCAGACCCAGATATCGTCGGAGAACTGGCGCGCGATCTCTTCCAGCACCTTGAGGCCGGGGGCGTGGATGCCGTCGTCATTGGTGAGGAGAATGCGCATCAGACGACCCCCTCGTTCCGTTCGTGCTGAGCTTGTCGAAGCACTGTATTTCCTTTGATTGCGCGGTTCGCGAAGAAGAAAAGCAGCCCTTCGGAAGCGAAGCTGTTGCGCAGCAACACCGCTCAGGGCGAACGGAATTCTAGTTGGGCGTGATCACCTCGATCCCGCCCATGTAGGGGCGCAGCGCCTCGGGCACCGTCACGCTGCCGTCGGCGTTCTGATAGTTCTCGATCACCGCCACCAGCGTGCGCCCGACCGCGAGGCCGGAGCCGTTGAGGGTGTGGACGAACTCGGTCTTCTTCTGCTCGCCTGCGACGCGGTAGCGGGTGTTCATGCGGCGCGCCTGAAAGTCGCCGGTGTTCGAGCAGGAACTGATTTCGCGGAAGGCGCCCTGTCCGGGGAGCCAGACTTCGAGATCATAGGTCTTGCGCGCGCCGAAGCCCATGTCGCCGGTGCACAGCAGCAGCTTGCGGTAGGGGAGGTTCAGGCGTTCGAGGATGGTCTCGGCGGCGCGGACCATGCGCTGGTGTTCGGCCTCGGAGTCCTCGGGCCGCACGATGCTGACCAGCTCGCACTTCTCGAACTGGTGCTGGCGGATGAACCCCCGCGTATCGCGCCCCGCCGCCCCGGCCTCGGAGCGGAAGCACAGAGTGAGCGCGGTGAGGCGCATGGGGAGCGCGGCTTCGTCGAGCAACTCGCCCATGACGCTGGCGGTGAGGGAGACTTCCGAGGTGGGGATGAGCCAGCGGCGGGTCATTTCCGGAGTTGCGAACTCAGCGAGCCAGTTTTTCTTAACTCGCTCTACCGCTCGCTGAAGCCCATCTGTTCCAACCGACGCTACAATCTCGTGCTCTTCATCAGCGATTTCTTTTGCGACCTTGTCGATCGTAGAATTTAACCAATTTACGTAGCTGATGTTGGTCTGAAAACTATCCCCCGCAAACTTGGGCAGCTTGTCGGTGCCGTACATAGCCTCATCGCCCACCAGCACCGGCGGGTTGCATTCGGCATAGCCATGCTCGCCGGTCTGCACGTCGAGCATGAACTGGCCGAGCGCCCTGTGCAGCCTCGCCATCCCGCCGCGCAGGAAGGTGAAGCGCGCGCCGGAGAGCCTTGCGCCGGTTTCGAAATCCATGCCCAGCGTCGGGGCGATGTCGGCGTGTTCGCGCGGCGTGAAGTCGAACGCGCGCGGGGTGCCCCAGCGGCTGACTTCGACGTTCTCTTCCTCGCCCGCGCCGTCGGGCACGTCCGCGCCCGGCAGGTTGGGGATCACTTCGAGCTTCGCCTTGAGCGCGCCCGCAAGCTCGTCGGCGCGGGCTTCAAGCGCGGGCATCTGCTCCTTGAGCGCGGCGACTTCGGCCTTGATTGCCTCGGCCCCCTCGCGGTCGCCCTTGGCCATGGCGGCGCCGATCAGCTTCGAGGCTTCGTTGCGGCGCGATTGCGCCACCTGCACCGCGGTGGTCGCGGCGCGGCGTTCCTCGTCGAGCGCGATCAGCTGCGCTGCGAGCGGCTCCAGCCCCCGCCGGGCAAGGCCTGCATCAAACGCTTCGGGGTTCTCTCGGATCAGGCGAATGTCGTGCATGGGCCGCGCTATGCCCGCTCATGCAGGGCAAGAAAAGCCGCAATCGCGATGGAACATCCTGCCGCCCGCAAGGCTTGGGGCATCAAGGAGTAGATACCATGATCCGTAAACTGATTGGCGCCAGCATCGGCGCAAGCCTCGCCAAGCGTCACAAGGCTGCCGGCGGCGTCACCGGCGCCGTGGTGGCGGGCGCTGTTCCCGCGATCATCGCGCGCATCAGCCTGCCCGCGATGGCGGTGATCGGCGTGGGCGGTTACCTCGCCAAGCGCTACCTCGACAAGAAGGCGGCCGAGCCGACGCCGCCGCAGTCGGCAGAGCCGACCAAGCCCGCACCGCAGACGGCCCCGCTCACCCCCCAGACCGCACCGATGGCGCACTGAGGCCGGGACCAGACAAAAAGGGCGGCGGACCCGATCATGGTTCCGCCGCCCTTTTGCTGTCCGGATCAGACGATCAGAAGCTGATCTGCGCGGTCACGAACACCCGGCGCGGATCGCCGTAGAAGCCGGTCAGCGTGCCCTCGCGGCCCAGTGTCGGAATGAACGGCGCGCCGCCTACGCCGCCCGCGACGAAGTTGTAGCCTGCGACGATATATTCCTTGTCGAACAGGTTCTTGCCGTGCAGCCCGATCGAATAGAGCCCGCTGTCGGCGGTGTAGACGATGCTCGCATCGACCAGCACGAAGCCGTCCTGATCGAGGAAGGGGTTGGGCACTTCGAACTGGCTCGCATCCGACCTGAGCGAGGCAAGGCCGATGAAGTCCATCATCCCGTCGCCCACCGGGACGCCCATGGTGAAGCCCATGTGCGCGGTGATGTCCGGCGTGTTCTGGAACACGCGTTGATCGGCGACGTCATTGCCGAAAGCGTCGATGAAGGTGTTGAACTTGGCATCGAGCACGCCCAGCGACCAGTTGACGCTGAAGCGGCTGCCTTCGCCCGCAAAGTCGGTGCCGACCAGCGCGTTGCCCTCGAACTCGATCCCGTTGACGTCGGCCGAAGCTGCGTTCGAGGTGATCCCGATGAAGCTCTCGTTCACCCCGTCGCCATTGCCGTCGAAGCCGACCGATCCGGGGATCTGCACGTCGCTGTACTGGCCGAGGAAGGCCGCGATGCTGATGTTCAGGCGGTTGTCGAGCAGCGAGGCCTTGTAGCCCACTTCGTAGCTGTCGACCGTTTCCGGGTCGAAGGCCATGAAGTCGAACACCTCTTGCGGGGTGCAGGCCCCGCCGGTGGCGTTGCGGCAGGCGGTGGTCTGCCCGCGCGGGTCGAAACCGCCGCCCTTGAAGCCCTGCGAATAGGTGAAATAGAGGTTGTTGTCGGGGTTGGGCTGCCAGCTGATCGAGGCGCGCGGGTTGAAGTCCTTGAAGGTCTCGCTGCCGTTGAAGTCGCTGGTGACCGCCGCCGCGACCCCGGTGCCGCCGAACAGGTTGGAAAACCCGCCGAGGAAGGTCGTGCGCAGCACCCGGCTGGTGCGCTTGTCGTTGGTGTAGCGCCCGCCGACCGAGATGCTGACCGTGTCGGTCAGGTCATAGGTGAAGTCGCCGAACACCGACCAGGTCTCGGTGTTGACGTCGCCCAGCGTCTGCGCGGCAAGACCGGGCAGGGTGGTGAACAGTGCAACGTCGAAAGCGGTGAAGGCATTGGCGTCGAGGTAGTAGAACCCTAGCACGCCCGACAGGCGGTCACCTTCGTAGAGCAGCTGCAGCTCTTGGCTGAGCTGGTCGTTCTCGTAGATCGCGGGCACATCGAGATCGACTGCTTCGAGGCTGTCGAAATCGATCGGGGTGGTTGACTTGTCCTCGCGGTAGCCGGTGATCGATTTGAGGGTGATGGTGTCACTGACTTCGAGCGCGATGTTGAGCGCGCCGCCCCAGGCCTCGACCTCCTGATCGACGATATCGAGCCCGGCGCGGGTATCGAACACGTCGTCCAGCACCGGGGCACCGCTGACGAGGCCGGGAATGAAGCGATGCCCCTGCCGCGCTTCGGAATTGTCCTTCACGTAGTCGCCCGACAGGCGCACGAACAGCGGACCATTGTCGAATTCGATCGTCCCGCGCGCGGCCCACACGTCCTTGTTGTAGTTTTCGGTGCCGAGCGTCAGGTTGTCGCCGAACCCGCCGCGCGACAGGCGCGCGCCGCTCGCGCCGATCTTGAGGCTGTCGCTGATCGGGGTCGAGGCGGTGACGATCAGGTCGGCCTGATCGTAGGAACCATAGGTGCCGCGCACCTTGACGCTGGTGTCGTCGGGCAGGCGCGCGGTGACATACTTGATCGCCCCGCCGATGGTGTTGCGCCCGTAGAGCGTGCCCTGCGGCCCGCGCAGCACTTCGATGCGCTCTACGTCATAGATGTCGAGCACCGCGGCCTGCGGGCGGTTCAAGTAGACGTCGTCGACATAGAGCCCCACGCCCGCTTCGAACCCGGCGACTGGGTCCTGCTGGCCGACCCCGCGGATGAAGGCGGTAAGCGTGGTGTTGGTGCCGCGGCTGACCTCCAGCGTGATGTTGGGCACTTGCTGCGCGACCGCGACGATATCCTGCACCCCCTGCTTGACCAGTTCATCGCCCGAGAGTGCGGTGACCGAAAGCGGCACGTCGATCAGGCGCTCCTCGCGGCGACGGGCGGTGACGTAGATCACGCCTTCTTCCTCGGCGGCGGCGGCATCGACCTCTGCAGCAGTGTCGGCGGCGCTATCCTGCGCCATGGCGGGCGCGGCAAAGGCGGCAAGTCCGGCGGTTCCCGCCAGCAGCGCGGCGCGGACGTAACGTGTCTTGATCATGGGGTGTTCCTCTCCTGGCCCTCTTGTGCCTGTTTCAATATTGAAAGTTGAACCACCTTTCAAGTTTAGACTTGTATGCACTGCTTGCGCGGCCTACCGAAAGCGTGGAGGGAGTAGCTGATGGGCAACAGTCCGGGCACCGCGACCAAGGTCGCACAGGTCGCCGTGAGCGATGCCAAGACCCCGCGCACCGAGCGCGGGCGCAAGACCTTGCGCAAGCTGCTCGATGCGGCAGCGGAGGAATTCGGCGAGAAGGGCTTCCACGAAGCCTCGGTCAGCTCGATCACCCGGCGCGCCGGCATGGCGCTGGGCAGCTTCTACACCTATTTCGACAGCAAGGACGCGCTGTTCCGCGCGCTGGTCGGCGACATGAGCGAGAAGGTGCGCACCTCGGCCCGCTCGGCGCTGCACGAGGGCATGGGGCCGCTCGAGATCGAGCGCGCGGCGCTGGCGGCGTTCCTGCACTTCGCCGCAGAGCACAAGGAAATCTACCGCATCATCGACGAGGCCGAATTCGTCGATCCGGCCAGCTATCGCGCGCATTACGAGACCATCGCCCAGCGCATCGCCGATCGCCTGCGTGCCGGGGCGGAGCAGGGCGCGTTCCGCGAGGGGCTGGGCGAGCTCGAGGCCTGGGCGATGATGGGCATGAACGTCTTCGTCGGACTGCGCTATGTCGTGTGGGGCGAGGGCGACGCGGCCGGCGACATGAGCCCGGAAGAGGTCGCCGCCGGGGTCAACCGCCTGCTGGCCGAGGGCCTGCTGCGCCGCTGAGCGCGCTGAAATCCTACCACCATCAGTATCTTGCGAGCGCCGCCGAAGGCGTCGGCCACAATTGCTTGCCTACATAACAAAAATGAGAACGATTCTTATTATCAGTCGTTATTGACTCTCATTCGCAATAAGAACACAAGCCGGGCCTCCCTAATCTCCCAGCAGGAAGCCTCAGCTTGTGTCTCTGATCTCCCGTCTTTCCCTCTCAGCCGCCCCGCTTGCCATCCTTGCCGTCCCCGCCGCAGCCGAAAACGCCGCCGCCGAATCCGCTACTGCTGCCGAGGCGGAAAGCCAGCAGCAGACCGGGCGCATCACCGTCACTGCGACCCGCGCGCCGGTGCTGCAGGAGGACGCGCCCGCGACGGTCACGGTCATCACCGATCAGGACATCGCCGACCAGCTCGCGACCGACATCAAGGATCTGGTGCGCTTCGAGCCGGGCGTCTCCGTCCGCCGCGCGCCCGCCCGCTTCGGTGCGGCGATCGGGGCGACCGGACGCGCGCGCAACGAGGATTTCACTGTGCGCGGAATCGGTGGCAACCGGGTGCTGATTCAGGTGGACGGCATCCGTTCTCCGCAAGGGTTCAGCTTCGGCCCGCAAGCCGCCGGGCGCGGCGGCTTCGCCGATGTCAGTCTGGTGAAACAGGTCGAGATCCTGCGCGGCCCGGCTTCGGCGCTCTATGGGTCTGATGGGCTGGCCGGCGCGGTCAGCTTCGTCACCTCGGACCCGGTCGACATCATCGGCGGCGCGGACGTGGGCGGCTTCGTCACCTCGCAATATTCGAGCGACGACAAGGAATACGCGCAGACCGCGACCCTCGCCGGGCAGACCGGCAACCTCTCCGCCATGATCGCCTATACCCGCCGCGATTTCAGCGAGCTGGAAAACCGCGGCACAGTCGAGGGCACCGGCCCCACCCGCACCGCGCCCAATCCGCAGGACGGGACGAGCGACGCGGTGCTCGCCAAACTGGTATGGGACAACGGCCCGCACCGCATCCGCCTGACCGGCGAGTGGCTCGACAGCGCGGTGGAAACCGAGGTGCTCAGCGGCCAAGGTCCGGCGTTCACCTTCGGCCCTGCACCTGTGTGGACGGTCGATGGCCTCAACGCCCGCGACACCAACCAGCGCAAGCGCGCCTCGCTCGACTGGACCTATGACGGCACGCCGGACGACGCGATCGAACACGCCTTCCTCTCCGCCTATTGGCAGGATGCCAAGGACCGTCAATTCGCCTTCGAGGAACGCACCAGCCTTACCGCCACGCCCGCGCCCGATCGCGAGCGGCTGAACACCTTCGAAAACCGCGTCTATGGCGCAGCGGGCGAAGTGCGCTCTGGCTTCGCGTTCGCCGGCATGACCCACCGCATCGCCATCGGCGGCGATGTCAGCTGGACGCGGCAGGAGGGCTTGCGCGACGGCACGGTTCCGGGGCGCGGCGAGACCTTTCCCACCCGCGCCTTCCCCGCGACCGACTTCACGCTGGGCGGGGTGTTCATCGCCGACGAGATCAGTCTGGCTGGCGGCGCTCTGACCCTGTTCCCAGCGCTGCGGTTCGACTTCTACGACCTCAACCCGACCGCCGACCCGCTGCTGCCGAACTTCACCGCCTCCGGCCAGAGCGGCGACCGGCTAAGCCCCAAGGTCGGCGCGACGGTGAAGCTGGCGAAGGACGTGGTGCTTTTCGGCAATTACGCGCAAGGGTTCCTCGCGCCCACGCCATCGCAGGTGAACAACTTCTTCGAATTCATCGCGGGCGGCTACACCTCGATCCCCAACCCCGATCTGCGACCCGAGACCAGCGAGAGCTGGGAGGTGGGCGCGCGCTATGTCGGCGACATTGTCTCGCTCCAGCTGACCGGCTTCCGGGGTGACTATGACGACTTCATCGCCCAGCAGGTCGTGAGCGGCGGCTTCACCCCGCAGAACCCTGCGGTGTTCCAGTTCGTCAATTTCGACCGCGCGCGGATCGAAGGGGTCGAGGCGCGGGCGGAGATGAGGCTGGAGAGCGGCCTCAACGCGCGGCTGGCCTTCGCCTATGCCAATGGCGACACGATCGACCCGGCGGGCACGCGCACCCCGCTGGACACGGTCGACCCGTTCAACGTGGTCGCGGGCCTCGGCTACCGCGCGCCTTCGGGCCGGTTCGGGGGTGAGCTGATCCTTACCCACAACGCCCGTAAGGACAAGGGCGAGGTGGAGCGCGCTGCCGACGGCACCGATCTGTTCGTGCGGCCCGATGCTTCCACGATCCTCGATCTCACCGCCTTCTATGCCGTCTCCGACCGGCTGAAACTGCGCGCCGGGCTCTTCAACCTGACGGGCGAGACCTACGCGCTGTGGTCCGACGTGCGCGGCCTGAGCGTCGCTGACGCGGGCCTGCTGCCAGCCTTCACCCGCCCGGGCCGCAATCTCAGCCTTTCGGCCAGCTACCGCTTTTGAACCCTCTGGAGGACATCATGACCCGACTGACAAAGACCCTGCTCTCCACCGGATTCGCCGCGCTCGCGCTGGCCGCCACGCCTGCCCCGGCGCTCGCGGACGGTCCGATCGTCCAGACCGCCGAGGAGGCCAAGGCCGCCTTCGAGCAGGACCGCCAGACCATCCTTGCGATGGCGGGCGATTTCAAGGTGACCTTCGACATGCAGGAATCGACCCCCTGGATGGAAGGCTACACCCCGCTCGAACGCAAGATTTCGGGCGGATACGAAAGCGTTCGCGTGATCGAGGACACCGGGACGCGCATCGTGCTCCAGCACCTGCTCGTCACCGGGGACCAGGCCAACCCCTATGTCGTCAAGCACTGGCGGCAGGACTGGCAGTATCAGCCCGACGTGATCCTTGCCTACAAGGGTGGAGACACCTGGGAACTGACCCCGGTGCCCGAAAAGATGCGCGCCGGGCGCTGGTCGCAGACCGTCTATCAAGTCGACGACAGCCCCCGCTATGCCGGGTGGGGCGAGTGGGAGACGACGCAGGGCATCCGCCGCTGGCGTTCCAACTGGACCGCGCGCCCGCTCGCCCGGCGCGATGCGATCCGGAACCCCGTCTACGACCACTACATGGGCATCAACCGCCACCAGCTGACGCCGACCGGGTGGATCCATTGGCAGGACAACACCAAGATGATCACGCCTGCCGAGGGTGGCGACCCCAAGCCGGTGGTGCAGGAATATGTGCTCAACACCTATGAGCGGTTCGATGGCTACAATGTCGCCGCGGCCGAGGCCTATTGGGACAAGACCAGCGCTTATTGGGACGCGGTGCGCGCCAAGTGGGACGCGGTGGCCGAGGCCCATGGCGGCATCCGCATCGCGCAGGAGCCGGGCGCGGGGACGACCATCGCGCATGATCTCCTGACCCTTGCCGATGCGATCAAGGACGGCAAACAGACCGCCGCCGCCGCCAGCGCCAGGGCGATTGCGCTGATCGAGGAAGGCACGTCCGGCAAGGGCGGCTGACCCCCGCGCTAGCCGGGCCGTCGGCGGGGGAGGCGTCCTCTCCCCCGCCGACCCTTTGCAGGCCCGCTCCGTGCGGCTAAGCCTCTCGCCATGATCCTCGTCATCAACGCCATTCCCGATGCAAGTCACCTCGCCGCGCTGGCCGAGCGCATCGCGCTGCTCGAATGGCGCGATGGGCGCGAGACCGCGGGCTCGGTCGCGCGCGAGGTCAAGCGCAACGAGCAGGCGGCGCTTGAGGGCACCGCGGGCCGCGCCTTGCAGGAAGAGCTTACCCGGATCGTCGACGACAATACCGTGGTCCGCGCCGCCGCGCAGCCGCGCCGCTTCTCGCCGCTGATCGTCAGCCGCACCGGGGTGGACGGGAAGTATGGCGCGCATGTCGACAACGCACTGATGGGGCAGGGCGCGCGGCGGCTGCGCACCGACCTGTCCTTCACCCTCTTCCTCACCCCGCCCGGCGAATATGACGGGGGAGAGCTGGTCGTCCACACCGCCGGGATGACGCAGGAGGTCAAGGGCGAGGCGGGCTATCTGGTGCTTTACCCCTCGGGCAGCATCCATGAGGTCAAGCCCGTGACGCGCGGCACGCGGATCGTGTGCGTCGGCTGGATCGAGAGCCTCGTCGCCGATCCCGCTCAGCGCGAGATGCTGTTCGATCTGGAAAACCTGCGCACCGCGCTGCGCGGTCAGCTGCCCAGCCAGTCGGCGGAACTGCTGACGCTCGACAAGACCATCGCCAATCTATTGCGGATGTGGGCGCACCCCTGACGCGCGCGGGGCTGCGGCGCGTTTGCCCTTGAGCGTGAAGTAGAGGATCAGGCTCACCCCGACGACGCTCGGCCCGGCCCAGATCGCGGGGTTGAAGACGTGCTCGGGCACCAGACGGATCAGCCCGACCGACAGGAACGCCGTGTAGGCCGAAATCCCCATCCCGATCAGCGCGCGGAAATGCTCGCCGATGTAGGTTTGCCGCGGCGGATCGGTCCGCCGCCAGATATAAAGCTGCTGGATCAGCATCGAGACGATCCCGATAACCGCCACCAGCACCATCAGCGGGTGGCCGACCTGCCAGCCATAGATCCCGCACCATGCGCCGGTGATCACCACAGCAGCGATCACCGCCTGATAGCGCAGGCTGCGCAGCATCCGCCGGTTGCGGCTGTGCTTCACCACCGCAAGGCCATAATCGACGAAGCCGATGGTGAGCGTGCCCAGATAGAGCATCATCCACCCGAACAGGCCTGCATACAACGCGCGGTCGGTGATTTCGGGGTGGCGATGCTCCGGCCCGTAGAGCGACAGCAGCGCCATCGCGATGGCGAGCGCACCCGCGCCGAGAAAGCCGTAGCAGGCAGCGTGGCCCCATTTGCGATGGCGCGCGGCGCCCTTTTTCGTGGCAATCGGCCCCCAGAAAGCCGTCAGCCCCACCACCCCGGTGGCAACATGAAGAGCGACAAGGGCCTCGAACAGCGCCATGCCCGTCAGCATGACACAGCTCGTGTCAAATCGCTAGGACACTCTCGCCCGACGGATCACCGCACCCGCGAGGGCGCGACCAGAACCGCGTTGGCGATCAACAGGTCGAGCCCTTCGAGATAGGCGCGGGTCGAGGGGTCATGCGCAAAGCCGATCACCAGCCCGCGCCCCTGTCGCTGCGCCATCAGATAGGGCTTGTAGGCGAGCTGCTTGCGGTTCTCGTCCCACACATAGCCGCTGGCGATGAGATTGCCCGGGGCGGCAAAGCGCATCACGTTGACGCCCTCGTCCCGGCCCAGCGGCGTGAAGATCTGCGTCCCCGTCGCCAGCACCACCGCGCCCTTGTCGTAACCTGCCGAGAGGAAGTGATCGGGCTCGCCCACCACGTTGAGCAGCGCGCCCGGAAGGGTATCGGGCAGCGCGGCCTGATCCTTGATCGCCTCGCGATATTCGGCGTCGCTGGTGATCGCGACCGCCTCGGCAAGACCGCCCTTGGCATCGTCTCCGGCGGCATCGGGCTCGCGCCCCAGCGCGGCCTCGCGCTTCACCGCCAGCAGCGGGCTGTCGCCGCCGCTGAAGGCCTCGAGACTGTCGCCGATTGCCACCAGCACTCCCCCGCGCTGCACGAAGCTGCGGATGGCGCGCTGGCCGCCTTCGCCGAGCACGCCCGACGGATCGCCCTCGGGCACCAGCAGCACGTCGTAATCGCTCATGTCGGCGCGGGCGAGGCGGCTGGTGCGGATCGGAGTGACGGGCAAGCCGATGCGCTGTTCGAGGACGTAGCGCAGCGCCCCTGCGGAGAGTTGCGAGACCCCGTCGTCCCACGCCACCGCGACGCGCGGCAGGGTGAGGCGCGCGAAATGCTCGCTGCCGAGGTTCGGGCCGCTGTCGACCCACCCACTCTCCATCGCCACCGTATGCGCGCCCACCTCGCGGGCCAGTTCGGCGAGACGCGCCATCTTCTCGGGCGTGTTGCTGCCCGCGGGGAAGACCACCGTGCCGCGCGGCAATTCGCGCCCGCCGGTCGAGAAAGCGCGGTCGGTGACGCGCGCGTCGATCCCTTCGCGCAGGGCGAGGGTGACAAGCCGCGCCTGTCCGCTGTCGGTCCACGGCACGGCAATGGCGAAGCTGCCGCTGCCTTCGGTCTTGGCGGTAATTGGAGCGGCGGCACTCAACGGATCGCCACTGGCAGGCGCGTTGCATAGCTGCACGTCGACCCCTGCCATCGGCCCGACCGACCAGGCGGTCACATCGTAAAGTTCGTGCGGCAGGTCGACCGAGCGGCGACGCTCCTGCTCGGCGAGGAAATCGGGCGGCAGCGGGGTGTCACGGTCGAGCAGGCTGCGGATCAGCCGCGCGGCGGGCTGGGCCTGCGGCACGGCGAGATAGCCCGCCGGATAGTTGCGCCCGCACAGGCTCGCGCTGCCTTCGCGCCGCAGCACGGTGATGCCCTGTTCGGCCAAGCGGCGGCCCAGTCGCTCGGCGTTCCAGCGCCGTGTGGCAAGGTCGATCACATAGGTGCCGCGCCCCGCCGCGCCGCTGGCGTTGCCGCTGCGATAGGCGGCGAAATCGGAGAGGAATTTCTGGGCATTGTCGGCCACCGCAGCAGCGGTCGCAAGGCTGGCGGTGAAGTGGTTTTCCACCCCGTCGGCATAGGTCAGCTCGGTCCCGTCGCGCCTTTCCCACACCAGCCCGCGCGCCGATCCCTGTTCGTAGGTCGATCCGATCGCGCCCTGATGCGCGTTCCAGGTGTCGCCGTAGCCGGGGTAGAACAGGTCATAGACCTCGCGCGTGAAATAGGGCTCGCCGCGCGCGTCGAAGGCGGCGGCGTTGTAGCGGCCGATCAGCTCGTAGGCGCGGACCTGCGCGGGGGTGAGGTTGGGATTGAAGGGCTGGGCGGCGGGGCTGAAGAAATAGGTCTCGTCCCCGCTCATCTCGTGGAGGTCGACGACCACCACCGGGTTCCACTGCCGGATCGCGGCGACCTTGCCGCGGGTTTCGGGCTGGGAGAGCGTGAACCAGTCGCGGTTGAGATCGAACATGTAGTGGTTGACCCGGCCGCTCGGCCACGGTTCGTCATGCTCGGCAGCCTGCCGGTCGCCCGCCGGTTCGATCCCCGTGGAGGCGAGGAAATTGTTGACGAAGCGCGCGCGTCCGTCGGGGTTCTGCATCGGATCGATGACGACGATTGTGTTCGCCATGATCTTCGCCACGCGCGCATCGCCCTCGGCGGCGAGGAGGTGATAGGCGGTCATCAGCGCAGCGTCGGTCGAGGAAATCTCGTTGCCGTGAACGCCGTAGGTCAACCAGGTCACCGGCAGCGCCGCGCCATTGCCCGCGCGGCCTGCGGCGATGTTCGCCATGTCGGCCTTGATCGCGTCGATCCGGGCCATGTTGGCGGGCGCGGAGAGCACGAGGTAATAGAGCGGTCGGCCCTCCCAGCTTGTCGCATATTGCACCAGCTGCGCACGGTCGGGCGCGGCCTCGGCGAGCGCCTTCAGATAGGCATAGGTCTGATCGGGCGAGGTGATCCGCGTGCCCGGCGCATGGCCGACCGTGGCGGTGAGCGTCGGGATCGCGGGATCGAATTGCCCTTCGATAAAGGACTGCGCAGCCGCCGGTTGCCCCAGCCCGATACCGGCCGCCAGCATCGCCAGCCACCGCCCTTTGAACACCTTCGCCATCAACATTCCTCACCGCTTCGCCCAACACCGGGCAGGCCCCAGCCTTGCCGCGTCGAAGCGGGTGCGGTCAAGCGGGGAGGGGCGAATGACGCAAAGCGCTCGCGGCCGTGCTCAGCATCCGAGCCGGTCGGCGAGGTCGGTGAGGCTGGTCGCCGACCACTCCCACGCCTGTTCGTGATGCGCATCGGGCGCGGGCGCGCCGCCATATTCCTGCGGGCGGTCGACATAGGCGCATGACAGCCCGGCGGCGCGCGCGGCGGCGAGATCACCGTGATGCGCGGCGACGAGGCACAGCTCGGCAGGAGCAATGCCCAGCATCTCGGCGGTGCGGAGATAGGCGCGCTTGTCGGGCTTGTAGAACCCGCTCACCTCCGCGCCGAGGATCGCATCCCACGGCAGGCCAGCGCGCCGCGCCATCGCGAGCAGCAGCGCGACATTGCCGTTGGAGAGCGTGACGATGGGAAAGCGCGTCTTCAGCCGGGTCAGCCCGACGACGGTGTCGGGCCAGGGATCGAGCCGGTGCCACACGCGGTTCCATTCGGCGAGCAGCTCCGGGTCGAGGTCTGCCGGATCGGCACCCCAATCGCGCAAGGTCGCCTCCAGCATTTCGCGGTGGAGCACGTCGAGCACCACGAAATCGCGGCCCGAGGCCTTCATGCCGATCATCGCGGCGATATATTGCGCGCGCCATGCGTCGGCAAAGGCAGCCGGATCGCGTGCGCCGAGGCCGATGGCTTCGAGAAACCCGGCGGATTCGCGCGCGACGCTGGTGCGCCAGTCGACCACCGTGCCGAACACGTCGAAGGCGAGCGCCTTGGGAAGCGGAGCCACGGCGTGCCGCCCTATTCCGCGATCCGCTTGGGCTTGCCCAGCGCCTGCGCCTCGATCGCCTCGGCGTGCCACGGCAGGCGGTGCCATTTCTTTGCGGCATAGGCGCGGATCTGGTCGATAGCGTGAGGGGAGGCGGGGTTGGTGGACTGGCCATAGCTCAGGATCGCGTCGGCAACCGGCCCGTTCTCGTCGAAGCCGACGATCTGGATATAGCTCGTCCCGTGGCGCGGGGTCAGGCCCCAGGGCGCGGCGGCGGCTTCCTGCACGTTGAGGATGCCGAGCCCGCCCGGCCCGCCGTGGATCGGGATCGCTTCATTGCCCGCCATCACCCGCTGCACGTCGCCCCACGGCGCATCGACCGCGATGCCGGCCTTTTCCAGTTCCTCGACCGCTTCACCCAGCGCGGCGAGCAGTTTGTCGGCCTTGTCGCCTTCGGTCGCCAGACCGCGCGGCGTGTTCACCGGGTCGGCGGCGTCGAAAGGCACCGTCCAGAGGCCCGACAGGCGCGCGGCCTTGGGCCAGAAGGCGCGAAACAGCGCCGCGCCGCGGCTGGCGTTGTCGAAGCGGCGGTCCCATCCGTCCAGCACCGAACAACCGATCCCGACCGTCTGTGGCAGGATCGCCCGGTCGGCGCACAGCTTCACGATCGGCTCCACCGCCATCTCGGCAGCGAGACTCTTGTTGGCGAAGGCGAAATCCTGCGCGCGGGCGTGATCGACTGTGCCGCCCGCCAGCAGCGCAGCGGTCTCCACGAAGTTCGAGCGGGTGCGCAGCGACCGCGCGGTGGCATGGCGTCCGAGGATCGGCGACAGAGCGCGATAGGGCATCGCCGGATTGCTGAGCCAATAGCTGTCGTTCGAATTGGTCAGCCAGCTGCGGGTGACGGTCGCCGCCTGATCGCTTGCGGGCATCAACCCGGGGGCAGGCGTGCCCTCGGCGATCTCCCAGTCGCAGGCCGACCGCGCGCCATCGAGCAGCACCGCGAATTCGGCGAACAGCCCGGCAATCGGCGGCGAACAATCTTTGATCGTCTCCGCCGAGACATTGGGCACTGCCGTCACATCGGCGTGAAGCGCATCGCCGTAGCGGTCGGCGGCGATGGTGTTGACCCACGGAATGCCGAGCGTCTCGCTGACTGCGGCCTGCACCTCGCCGACGTTCTTCGCCTCGCCGATGCGCAGCCACGCTTCGATCCCGCGCTGGTTGCCGCGATTGGCGTCCTTGAGCGTGAAGGCGCTCTGCGCGCTCCAGGTGATCCCGCGTGTCGGCACCACGAAGACCGGGCCGAAACGGGTGGTGTAGAGCGTGCGAGTGACGGCGGGCTGGCCTTCGGGCATCGGCACGGAGACGGTCTGCGTGGTCATCGCCTCACTGGCACCGTCGACCATGTAGCGGGTCGGGTCGGCGGGATCGAGCGTCAGCTGGTAGAGCGTGAAGTGCCGCGCCTCGGTAACGGTGTGGGTCCAGGCGACATCCTTGTTGAAGCCCAGTGTCGGCAGCGGCGTGCCCGCCAGGCCGACGCCCATCACCTCGTAGCCCTCCGGCCCCTTCACACGCATCTGCCAGAAGCGGGCGGGGCCTTTCCACGGGAAGTGCGGATTGCCGATCACCAGCCCGCGCCCGTCGGCGGTGGTCTCGGCCCCGAAGGCCCAGCCATTGCTGCCGATGCCGAGCTCTTTCGGATCCGGCATGGTGATCGCCACCTTGGGCGCGGGGCTGCCCGGCGGGGCGGCATTGGCGATGGCGGCGGCAAGGTTCAGCGAACTGGCGAGCAGCATCTGCTTTTCGTTGAGCCGCAGCATGTCGTCGGTGGTGATCGGGCGCACCCACGCCTTGCCGCGACATTCGGCCGGGATGCCGTCCGCGCCGGCGTCTTTCAGGAAGCGGTTATAGCCCGCGACATAGCCATCCATCAGCCCCTGCACCCGTGTGGGCAACGCCTTGGCGCCCTCGCGCAAGGCTGGCAGATCGACGACCGCGCGAAAGAAGATGTCGGAGGAGAGGTTGTCGATCTCCTCGAAGCCGAGCACCGCCTTGGCTTCCGGTCCGAAGTGCTTGGACCGCTCGCCCGCCACGGTGGCGAATTCCTCGGCCAGCAGGCACAGGTTGTCCTCGGCATAGGCATAGGCGACGCCGTAGCCGACCCCGCGCCAGTCGCGCGCTTCGATATGGGGGATGCCGTAAGTGGTGCGGGTGATCGTGGCTTCGTAGCGCTTGCCCGCCAGAGCCTCGCTGGTCGGTGTCAGCGCCAGAACGGCCGCACCGGTCGCCAGAGCCGCGATCCGTATCATCTGTCTCTCCCTTTGCCCCGCAATTCGGGTTGCGCCGCAAAACCTATCGGCGGGGGGCGCAAAAGGGAAGGCGCAACGGAAAAAGGGCGCTCCGCCGCGTGGCAGAGCGCCCCCTCTCCTGCATCGGTTGCGATCAGAACGAAGCGGTGATCGAGAACACCACGGTCGCGTCCGAGATCGAATCCCCCGCCAGCGTGGCGAAGTTCGGGCGGATGCGGGCGGCTTCGGCTTCGGTGATGCTGGTGTCGACATAGGCGACCGACAGCGTCAGGCCCTCGATCGGCGAAACGTCCGCGCCGACAAGCCAGTCGAAATAGGTGCCGGTCGGCGCGATGGAGGTACCGTTGGGGCCGAGACCGGGGTTGCCGTCCGAATAGCCGAGGTGGGCCTTCAGGCTGATCGGGGTGTCGGCGATGCCGTAGACGATGTCACCGGCAAGGTAGAGGTTGTCTTCCTTGTCGCCCGGATCGGGCGCGGCGCCGACCGGGAAGGCATTGCCCAGCGCTTCCTGCTGCGGGGCGTAGGCGACGGTCGCGGTCAGGCCAATCGGTCCGATATCGCCCGAAAGCTTGGCGTAGAGTTCGGCAAAGTCGGTGGTGTCCGCGCCGCTCGGATACATGAACCAGGTCACGCCGACATCGAGCGTGCCTTCGCCGACCGGCATGGCGTAACCGGCAAAGATGTCGAGCTCCATGTTGGAGCCGCCGAAGGTGCCCCAGCCTGCGAGGTTCGAACCCCAGGTGCCGACGTAGAAGCCGCTCGAGTGCGAGATGGTGAGGCCGCCCTGGATCGCCATGCCTTCATCGGTCTGCGACACGCCGCGGAAGCGATAGTCGGAGGCCAGCGTGGCCGAGCCCGAGACGGTGATCGCCGGGGTTTCTTCCTGACCGGTGGCGGTCGCCAGATCGATCGGCGCGATGGCGCGCACGGCGACGGCGGTGTCGTCCGCCGCAGTGTCGACGACGACGATTTCTTCGTCCTGGGTGGTGTCGGTGGCGGCCTCAGCGGCGCCGGCGTCGCTCGCAAAAGCGGGCATGGCAACGGCGGCAAGGGTCAGAGCCGAGGCGGCCGATGCGAAACGAATGAACATAAGGAACGCTCCATGAAGAGGTTTGGATCGTTCCACCTGCGTGGCGCGTGCAGGATGTTTTATCCGAAGAATCGGGTTCCCGTCACGTCGCGGACATAATCGACCAACCTTGTGCAGCGCACAAAGGTTATGTTTGCGTAGCGGTTCATAAAACTTTCTTGCGTGGCAATCCTGCAACAGTTTGCAGGTGTCATAGCGCCCCGCGCCGGGCGGGGTCGATACGTCATCCGCGCAGGCTCTCCATGTCGATGACGAAGCGGTACTTGATGTCGCTCGCTTCCATCCGCTCGTAGGCGGTGGCGATATCCTGCATCGCGATCACCTCAATCTCGGGCAGGATCTGCTTGTCCGCGCAGAAGTCGAGCATTTCCTGCGTTTCCGCGAGGCCGCCGATGCCGCTGCCGGTCAGCACCTTGCGGCCCAGCAGCACGCCGGTATGGAGTTCGGGCAGCATGTCGATCATGCCGACCAGCACCTGCACCCCGTCGATCCGCAGCAGGTGGAGGTAAGGCGTCACGTCGTGGCGCACGGGAATGGTATTGAGCACCATATCGAAGGTGCCGCGCGCCGCCTTCATCGCGTCCCTGTCGGTGGTGTTGAGAAAAGCGTGGGCGCCGAGCTTCTCCGCATCCGCGCGCTTGCTTTCCGAGCGGGAGAGCACCGTCACTTCCGCCCCCATCGCCGCCGCCAGCTTCACGCCCATGTGCCCGAGCCCGCCGAGCCCGGCGACCGCGACCTTGCTACCGGGGCCGACCTTCCATGTCTTCAGCGGCGAGTAAGACGTGATCCCCGCACACAGCAGCGGTGCGGCCTCGGCCATCGGCAGGGCGTCGGGCACCTTGAGCACGAATTCCTCGCGCGCCACAATGCGTTCGGAATAGCCGCCATAGGTGGGCGAGCCGTCGCGCCGGTCGGTGCCGTTATAGGTGCCGGTCATCCCGCCATTGCGGCAATATTGCTGATAGTCCGCTTCGCAATGCGCGCATTCCATGCAGGAATCGACCATGCAGCCGATCGCCACCCGGTCGCCGACCTTGTGGCGGGTGACGCTCTCTCCGACCTCGGCAACGATGCCGACGATCTCGTGGCCCGGCACGATCGGATAGGTCGTCCCGCCCCAGTCGTTGCGCGACGCGTGCAGGTCCGAATGGCAGATGCCGCAATGGGTGATCTCGATCAGCACATCGTCATGGCGCAGGCCCCGTCGGGTGATCTGCATCGGCCCGACGCCGCTGTCGGGCGCGGTCGCACCATAGGCCCGGGTGGGGTATTCGTTGGTGGCGGTGGTCATTTGTTTTCCCTCGCGGCTTGTTCGCTTCGCGAACGCCTCCGGGCGGGCGGCCTGCCGGCCGGCGCGCGGTCGCGCTTGCGAAGCCTGACGGCTTCGGTGGTGCTGCTCTCTTACTTCGGCGGCATCCTTATCGCCCCGTCGAGCCGGAACTGGTGGCCGTTGATGTAGCTGTTACGCGCGATCTCCAGCACGAGGCTGGCGAATTCTTCCGGCTCGCCGAGGCGCTTCGGGAAGGGCACCGAGGCATTGAGCTGCGCCCACATCGGCGGGTTGCGGTCTTTCATCCCCAGCATCAGCGGGGTGGCGAAGATACCCGGCATGACCGAGTTCACGCGGATTCCCATGTCCATCAGATCGCGCGCCATCGGCAGCACGAGGCCGTTCACCCCCGCCTTGCAGCTGCCATAGATCACCTGCCCGATCTGCCCGTCCTGCGCTGCGACGCTGGCGGTGAGGATGATGCAGCCGCGCTCGCCATCGTCGTTGACGGGTTCCGCATTGGCCATGCCCAGCGCGGAGATGCTGGCGACGCGGTAGCTGGCGACCAGAATGCCCTCGGCCCCGAAGGCGTAGTCTTCGGTGGACAGCCGCTTGTAGGCTCCCGCGTCCTTGTCCCAGCCCAGCGTCTTGCCGCGCCGCGAAGCCATCGCGCAGTGGAGCGTCACACGCTCCTGCCCGTGCGCGGCGCGCGCGGCAGCGAAACCTGCCTCGACGCTGGCCTCGTCCATGATGTCGACATGGTGGAACGTGCCGCCGATCGCCTTCGCGTGGGCCTCGCCCGCTTCATCGTTAATGTCGAAGATCGCGACCTTGAGGCCCGCATCGGCGAAGGCTTGCGCGCTCGCCTTGCCCAGCCCGCTCGCCCCGCCGGTGACGACCACCGCCATGCCCGGTTCCAGTTTCATCCCTGTCCTCTCCTGATGGATTTGACACAAGGCTAGAACCTTAATGCCGCCTGCGCCACCTCTCGAATTCGCGACATTTGCGCCACACCCGCCGCCGTCATCGATCCGTAACCGGCCCGTCGCCCGGCTGTCACGACCCTGCGCTAACCGCGCCCCGAAAGCGCCCGCACCGGCGGGCAGACACAGGGGAAATTCGATGAAATCCATCCGTCTCGCCACAGGCAGCGCCGCGCTGGCGCTCGCTGCCAGTCTTGCCGCGCCCGCCTTTGCCGGGGAAATCGCGGGGGTCGTCGCCGACGCCAGCGAAACCGCCGGTCTCGACGCGGTGGAAGTGGTGGTCGAGGAGCTCGGCCGCCGCACCGTGACCCAGCGTGACGGCAGCTACCTGATCGGGGACGTCCCGGCGGGCACCTACACCGTCACCGCCCGCTATGTCGGCGCGCAGCCGCAGCAGTTCACAGTCACCGTTCCGGCCACCGGTACGGTGCGGCAGAACTTCGTGCTGGGTGAGAGCGGCTCGAACATCCTCGTGCTCGGCCAAGGCGCGAACCTCGCCTCCGCGCTGTCGCGCAAGAAGGCGGCGGACGGCGTCTCCGATGTTCTGACCCGCGATGCGATCGGCCAGTTTCCCGACCAGAACGTCGCCGAAAGCCTGCGCCGCCTGCCGGGAGTCAACATCCTCAACGACCAGGGCGAGGGCCGCTTCGTTTCGGTGCGCGGCCTCGACCCGCAGCTCAACGCGACCTCGCTGAATGGCGTGCGCCTGCCCGCGCCCGAAAGCGACACCCGCGCGGTGGCGCTCGACGTGCTGTCGTCCGACCTGATCGAATCGATCGAGGTCAAGAAATCGCTCACCCCCGACATGGATGCCGACACCATCGGCGCCTCGATCGAGATCCGCACCCCCAGCGTGTTCGACCGCAAGAAGGATCTGCTGACCCTCACCGCGGAAGGCAGCTACAACGAATATGCCGACGCGGTGACCCCCAAGGGCGCGCTCGATTTTGCCAAGCGGCTGGGCGAGAATTTCGGCATCGCGGGCGGTGTCAGCTATTACGAGCGCAAGTTCGAAACCGACAATGTCGAGGCCGATTTCTGGGAAAGCGACAATGGCGTCGATTACTCGCCGGGGATCGAATATCGCGACTACGACGTCGAGCGCACCCGCATCAGCGGCTACCTCTCCTTCGATCTGCGCGCCAGCGACACCACCAAGCTCTACCTGCGCGGCAACTGGAGCCAGTTCGACGATCAGGAATACCGCCGCCGGCTGGTGATCCTGCCCGATGGCGCACCGGTGAGCGGCGATGCCGACGGTGCGCAGTTCAGCGACACCACCGCTGCGGGCGGCAGCCGCATCGAAGTGCGCCGCGACAACAAGGACCGCTTCGAGCGTCAGCGCATCCGCTCGCTGGTGCTGGGCGGGGATACCGACACGGGCGAATGGAAGCTGGGCTGGCTGGCCAGCTACGCCAAGTCGACCGAGCGCGAGGATTTCTCGCTCGACCCGACCCGCTTCCGCGCGCGCTTCACCAATGCCGGGGTGGGCCTCGATTTCGATTTCAGCGACGAGCGTGTGCCGCTCTACACCCTGACCGGCGGGGCTGCGGCGTTCAACGATCCGGCACGCTACGGCTTCAACCGCCTCGAACTTACCGACCTGTCGGACAGCCAGGACGAGGAATTCGCGCTCAAGGCCGATATCGCCCGCGTCTTCGCGCTCGGCGATGGCGAGTTGACCGTGCAGGCCGGGGCCAAGCAGCGCTGGCGCGACAAGAGCTATGATTTCGACCTGACCTTCTACGACGGCTTCGACGGCAGCTATACGCTGGCCGACGTGCTCGGGCCCTATCGCTATCCGATCGTCGATCTCGGCCCGATGTCGAGCCGCACCGGCCCGACCGATTTCTACCTCGCCAATATCGCGAGCTTTGAAGTCAACGATTACGAAACCGCGCTCGGCTCGGCGATCAGCGATTACAGCGTGACCGAGGATATCACCGCGGGCTACCTCATGGGTCGCTATGAAACCGGCACGCTGCTGGCGATCGGCGGCGTGCGGGTCGAGCGCACCAGCAATGAACTCAACGGCAACACCGTGCTCGATGCCGAACCCGACGTGACCGTCACGCCCGTTTCCTTCGAACGCGACTACACCCAGTGGCTGCCCAGCCTGACGCTGCGCTATGCCGCGCAGAGCGACCTGATCCTGCGCGCCGCGGGCTATCGCAGCCTGGTGCGCCCGCGCCTGTCGCGCCTCGCCCCGCGCTTTACCATCAACGAGGATGGCGAAGCCGAATTCGGCAACCCCGATCTTCAGCCCTTCGAAGCGTGGAATTTCGACGCGACGGTCGAATATTACATGAGCAGCAACGGCGCGATCACCGCAGGCGTGTTCTACAAACGGGTGAAGAACTTCGAGGTGCTGATCCGCGACGGCGATCCGGGCAGCTTCAACGGTGTCGACTATCAGGAAGCGCTGATCCCGATTAACGGCGATGCCGGCGACATCTTCGGCTTCGAGGCGAGCTTCGCGCAGACCTTCGACATGCTGCCTGCACCCTTCGACGGTATGCTGTTTCAGGCCAACTACACCTATACCGATGCGACCGGAACGGTGCCGACCGACGGCGATCTTGCCGACCTGCGCGACATCGAATTGCCCTCGGCATCGAAGAACACCTTCAACGTGGTGCTCGGCTACAGCAAGGGCGGGCTCGATCTGCGCGCTGCGGGCACCTATCGCGATGGCTATCTCGACGAGCTGGGCGACGATGCGGCAACCGATCGCTTCGTCGACAACCACTTCCAGCTCGACCTGTCGGCGCGTTACGACATCACCAAGCAGATCCGCGTCTTTGCCGAGTGGATCAACGTCAATGACGCCAAGTATTTCGCCTTCCAGAACTTCAACGACCGCCGTCGCCTGCTGCAATACGAGGCCTATGGCTCGACCTTCAAATTCGGGGTGAGGGCAAACTTCTGATGCTCCGGCCCTGTCACAGCCTTGCCCTGCTGTCGCTCGGGATCACCGCCGCCTGTGCGACGGTTCCGGCGATCACGGGCGATCCGGCGGTGAGCGTGACCGCGCGGGTCGAGACGCCCCCAGTCGGCACCGCCAAGGAAGATGCGGCGGACGATCCGGCGATCTGGCGCAATGCGGCCGATCCTGGCGCCAGCCTGATCGTCGGCACCGACAAGAAGGGCGGCCTTTACGTCTATGACCTCAAGGGCACGCAGAAGGATTTCTTGCCCGCTCCGGGCCTCAACAACGTTGATCTGGTCGAACTGCCGGATGGCCGCGTGCTGGTCGCGGCGAGCGACCGCAGCGATCTGGCCACGGCCCATCTCCACCTCTCGCTGCTCGACACCCGCACGGGCGTGCTGACCGCGGTCGGGCGGCGGCCGGTCGGGCCGGGGGAAGGCTATGGCATCTGCTTCGGCGCGGTGAAGCCCAATGGTCAGGTCACCGTCTACAGCGCGCCCAAGAACGGCGTGATCTACGAGAGCACCTTCGGTCTCGACCTGCCGGCCGGCAGCGTCCGCACCCTCGCCACTGTGCCGAGCCAGCCCGAAGGCTGCATCGCCGACACCCGCACCGGCACGCTCTATATTGGCGAGGAAGACGCCGGAATCTGGGCGATCGACATGGCGACCGGGGCCAAGCGGCTGGTTGCGGCGGTGGACAACCGGATGCTGGTCGCCGATGTCGAGGGCCTCGCCATCGCGCCCGAAGGCACCGACGGCGGCTATCTGGTCGCCTCCTCGCAGGGCGACAATGCCTATGCCGTCTATCGTCTTCCCGGCATGGAACCACTCGGCCGTTTCCGCATCACAGCCGGGGCGTTCGGCGCGACCGAGGAAACCGACGGGATCGCGCTCGACAATCGCGATTTCGGTCCCGATTTCCCCGGAGGCCTCTTCATCGCTCAGGACGGGATCAACCCGCCGGCTGCGCAAAACTTCAAATATGTGCGCTGGGACGAGGTGCTTGCCGCGCTGGAGGGGGGCCGGTAAACCGCCGGGCATGACTCTCATCGCCCCCGCGCCCGACCGCCGCCGCTTCCTCGGCGCCACAGCCTCCGCCTTTGCCGCTCTGGCCGCTAGCGGTTGCACGATCCGCACTGCGGGGCGCGACGGCGCGCCTGGCGCGGTGCGCCCCGCAGCAGGCGGCTTTGCGGGCTATGGCCCGTTGCGCCCCGACCCTGCCGGGCTGCTCGATCTGCCCGAAGGCTTCTCCTACCGCGTGATCTCGCGCCTCGGCGATGCGATGGACGACGGCGGGACCGTGCCCGACCGCGCCGACGGGATGGGCTGCTTCGACCTTGGCAATGGCGAGATCGCGCTGGTGCGCAATCACGAGCTGCAACCGCGCCACGATGCGGGCGGGCCGATCGCCAAGGGCTTCGGCAAGCGGAATGGCGAATATGTCCCCGGCGGCACCACCACCATCGTGCTCGACGCGGCGACCCTCACCGTGAAACGCCAGTTCCGAAGTCTCGGCGGCACGATCCGCAATTGCTCGGGCGGGGTGACGCCGTGGGGCAGCTGGCTGACCTGCGAGGAAGCACCGACCGGACCGGGCCAACCCTATGGCGACGGGCTGGAGCGCGACCACGGCTGGGTGTTCGAAGTCCCCGCTGCGGCGCGCGGGCTGGTCGATCCGGTTCCGCTCACCGCGATGGGCCGCTTCAATCACGAGGCCGCCGCGGTCGATCCCGCGACCGGCATCGTTTACATGACCGAAGACCGCGACGACGGGGTGCTCTACCGCTTCATCCCCAGAACCCCCGGCAGGCTGGCCGAGGGCGGGCGGCTTCAGGCGATGTCGATCGAGGGTCTGCCGGATTCGCGCAACTGGGCAACCGCGCTGATGGCACTGCGCAAGCCCTACCGCGTCACATGGATCGACCTCGACGAGCTCGAGGCTCCCAAAGACGACCTGCGCCTGCGCGCCGCCGCCAAGGGCGCGACTTTGATCGCGCGGGGCGAAGGGCTGCACATGGGCGTGCAGCGCGGGCAGTCCGAGGTTTTCGCCTGCTGCACCAGCGGCGGGGCGCAGCAGCTGGGGCAGATTCTGAGGCTCACGCCGGGCCTCGCGGGCGCGCCCGATTCGATCGAGCTGTTCTTCGAGAGCGCAAGCAAGGACCAGTTCGATTACGGCGACAACCTCACCGTCGCCCCCAACGGGCACCTGATCGTGTGCGAGGACCAATATACCGCCATCGTCGACAACCACATTCGCGGGATCACCCCGGCGGGCGAGGCCTATACCCTCGCCCGGCTGACCGCGCAGACCGAACTGGCGGGCGGATGCTTCTCCCCCGATGGCCGGGTGCTGTTCGTCAACGCCTATGGGCCGACCGCGACGCTGGCGATCACCGGCCCGTGGGCCGCGTGACGGGAGCAGGGTGACGGAGAGGGCGTGGACGGGTTCCTGATCGCCGCGCTGCTGACCTTCGCGCTGGCGACAGGCGGGCGCGATCAGTGGATGGTGGCGCGCTGGGCCGATGGTCTGGGGCCGAGCCGGGGGTTGCTGGCGGTGGCGGTGCTCTCCGCGATTGCCTCGGCGGCGGCTATGGCATGGATCGGCGCCGAATTCGCCGCGCTCCTGCCGCGCCGTGCCGGGCAGATGCTGGTCGCCTTTGCGCTGGGGGCTGCGGCGCTGGAGCTGGCGTTTCCGGTGCGCCTGAAATCGCCGCAGGAACCGACCCGCTCTCTGGGTGCAATCGCCATCGTGCTGCTCGCCCGGCAGATCGGCGATGGCGCGCGCTTTGCCGTCTTCGCGCTGGCGGCGTGGAGCGCCGTGCCATTCACCGCAGGACTGGGCGGCGCGCTGGGCGGGGCGGCGGCGGTGGCGGCCGGGTGGAGCGCGGGAGGCGCGACGCTGGCGCGCTGGCCGCTGCGGACGCTGCGCCTCATTCTTGCTGCAGGGCTCGCTTTGGCGGCGCTGTTCGTCGGACTGGACTCCCGCTTCCCCGCGGCATGACCACCAGCCATAGCGGGCGAAGTGCGGCAGCGATGAAACATTTTCGTCGCTGCGCTGTTGTATCGGCAACCCTGTCATGCAGGCGCGGCATTTTCGCGCCGCCAACACCAATGGAGATTCCCATGGCCGACAAGAAAGCCAATTCGAAAGCCGCCCTTATCGACGAACTCAACGGTCTGCTGGCCGATCACTTCGCGCTCTACACCAAGACCAAGAGCTTCCACTGGCATATCACCGGCCCGCGCTTCCGCGACCTGCACCTGCTGTTTGACGAGCAGGCTGCAGAGATCCGCAACCAGATCGACGTGATCGGTGAGCGCGTGCGCAAGCAGGGCGGCATGACGCTGACCTCGATTGGCGCGGTCGCCAAGCACACCCAGATCAAGGATCAGGACAAGACCGACGTCGCGCCCGACGACATGGTCAAGGAACTGCGCGACGATAACCAGAAGATGGTCGATCGCCTCAAGGGCATGAAGGAACTGGCCGAAGAATCCGGCGACAACGCCACCGACGGCCTGCTCGACGACTGGACCGACATGGCCGAAGAGCGGGTGTGGTTCCTGAGCTCGATTCTCGGGGAACAGGTCTCGGCCTGACACCATAGCCCGACGTTATAGAAGGGCCGCTCCCATTGCCGGGAGCGGCCCTTTTGCTATGGTGCGGGCATGGACGACATCACGATGATCGAAGGCGCCGATTCCGGTGCCGTTGCCGATTGGCTTGCCCTGCGACTTGACGGTTCGGGTGCGATCACGATCCCCGGCGGATCGACCCCCTTTCCCATACTGGAAAGCTTGATCGAGCGCGGCGGGGTCGACTGGAGCGGCTGGCAGGTCTGGCCCAATGACGACCGCATCGTCCCCGAAGACCACGTTGCCTCCAACACCGGCAAGATCCGCGCGCTGCTGGAACCGGCAGGCGCGGCCATCGTGCCGCTGGCCGAGGACGCCGCCCCGCCCGCCTTCGCGCTGACCTGGCTCGGCATGGGGCCGGACGGGCACATTGCCTCGCTGTTCCCCAACACCGACCCCAAGGTCGATGACCCTATGGCGATCCGCCGCCTGACCCCCGACCCACTCCCCGCCCACGCGCCCTTCGACCGTATCACGCTGACGATCCCGGCGCTGTGCGACACGCAGGCGCTGGTCTTCACGCTCGGCGGCGCGGCGGACAAGCGCGCCGTGTTCGAAGCCGCCATGCGCGGCGCAAACGACCTGCCCATCGGACGCCTGCTCGGCGAGGCGCGGCGGCGCGGCATTCCCGTTACCGTGTTCGCCTGATGCCGCACCTCGTCCCCGCTCCGCTCCACCGTGCGCTGCTGCCGCTGGCGCACCGCGTAAGGCACCGCTGGCGGCGCTGGCGCAAGGCCCCGATTGCGGGGGTGAGCGTGATCATCACCAATCTCGCGGGCGATGTGCTGCTGCTGAAACACTCCTATGGCCCCGACGTGTGGAGCCTGCCCGGCGGAGGGCTCGGCAAGGGCGAAGACCCGGTCGAGGCCGCCCGGCGCGAAGTGCGCGAAGAACTCGGCGTCGATCTGCCCAGGTTCGAGCCGATTGGCACCCTGGAAGAGGTGCTGTCGGGCTCGCCCCACACCGCGCATATCTTCACCGCCGTGTGCGACCAGCGTCCGCAGCCCGACCGCCGCGAGGTGACGGTGGCGCGGTTCTTCCCCTCGCACTCGCTGCCCGAACCGCTGGGCACCACCACCCGCGCGCGGATCGCGGTGTGGAAGGGGCGGGGAACCGGACGGAACTAGAGCAACCGCAATTGCGCTTCGTCGCGCGGCGGCTTGTCGTCCTCGGCCCCTTCCAGCCCCGACAACGTCAGCCCCATCAGCCGGATCGGCCCGCGCAGCGGCAGTTCCGCCTCCAGCAGTGCGCGCGCCAGCCGGGCGAATTCCTCGCGGCCCTCGACGAAGTGCGGCAGCGAGGTCGCGCGCGTCATGATCTGGAAATCGGTGAACTTCAGCTTCAGTGTCACCGTCCGGCCCCGCGCGCCTGCCGCCTCGATCCGCTCCCACACGATGCCGATGATCGTTTCGAGCGTATCGCGCAGGGCCCCGCCGCTGCCGATGTCCTCCGAGAACGTCCGCTCCCCGCCGACCGACTTGCGGATGCGGTGCGCGGCGACGGGCCTGAGGTCGATCCCCCGTGCGGCGCGGAACAGGTAATCGGCCATGCTGCCGAAATGCTGCCGCAGGAAGGCGATGTCCTTCGCAGCGAGATCCGCGCCGGTGAGGATGCCCAGCTTCTGCATTTTCGCCTCGGCCTTGGGCCCGACTCCGTGGAACCGCCGGATCGGCAGCCCGGCGACGAACTGCGCGCCTTCGCCGGGGCGGATCACGCACAGCCCGTCGGGCTTGTTCTGGTCGCTGGCGAGCTTGGCGAGGAACTTGTTGTAGCTCACCCCCGCGCTGGCGGTCAGCTGCGTTTTGGCGCGGATTTCCTGCCGGATCAGCGTGGCAATGCGGGTGGCGCTGCCGATGCCGAGCCGGTCTTCGGTGACATCGAGATAGGCCTCGTCGAGGCTCAGCGGCTCGATGATCGGCGTGTAATGCTCGAACACCCGGCGGATCTGACGGCTGGCTTCCTTGTAGGCATCGAAGCGGCTTTTCACGAAGATGAGGTCCGGACACAGCCGCTTGGCCGTGATCGAGGGCATGGCGCTTCGCACTCCGAATTTGCGCGCTTCGTAACTCGCCGCCGCCACGACCCCGCGCCCGCCCGCGCCGCCGACCGCCACGGGCTTTCCGCGCAATTCGGGATTGTCGCGCTGTTCGACGCTGGCGAAGAAGGCATCCATGTCGACATGGATGATCTTGCGCAGACCGGGCTGGTCTGCGGGCGCATCGTCATCGGCGGAAAGGGGCGGCGGCGCGGCCATGCCCGTGCAAATAGAACCTTGGGCTGCGGGAAGGAACCGTTGCTGGAACATTTCGCGCGGCGCATCATTTTGTGCAGATGCGAAAAGAACAGTGGTCATCGGGCGAACCGGCGGGCAAGGGCCCCCAGATGGCCACTTCGCACGCCCCCTCGATCCCTGCGCGCAAGGCTCTCGGCGATACCGAGCTGTTGTGGATGATGGCGCTGCTGATGGCGCTCAACGCCTTCGGCATCGATGCCATCCTGCCCGCGCTCGATCCGCTTGCGGCCGATCTGGGCGTGAGCGGGAACGACCGGCAATTCGTGATCGGCATCTATCTGCTGACCGGCGGCCTCGGCTCGCTGGTGCCCGGCGCGTTGGCGGACCGTTTCGGGCGGCGACCGATCCTGCTGGGATCGGTGGCGGTCTATATCGTGCTCTCGGTGTTCTGCGCGCTCGCGCCCAGCTACGACGCGCTAATCGCGATCCGCGCGGTGCAGGGCTTCTTCGCCGCCGGAATCGTCGCGCTGCCACCGGCCATCATCCGCGACCGCGTGGGCGGCGACAAGATGGCGCGGATGATGAGCCTGATCTTCGTGATCTTCCTGATGGTGCCCGCCGTCGCGCCGACCGTGGGCGAGGCGATCCTGCAAACTTTCGGTAGCTGGCGCGCGATCTTCGCAGCGATGGCGGTGCTGGGCGTAGCGATGGGCCTGTGGGTCTTCATCCGCCTGCCCGAGAGCCTGACCGAGGCCAACCGCCAGCCGATCCTGCCGCGCACCATCGCCCGCAATATGACCCGCGCGCTCGCCCTGCCGAGCACTTTCGGCTACGTGATCGGCAGCGCGCTGGTGTTCGGCGCGCTGTTCGGCTTCATCAATTCCTCGCAGCAGCTCATCACCGAGACCTTCGGCGCGGGCGATATCTTCCCGCGGATCTTCGCGATCTGCGCCGGGTCGATGGCGGTGGCGAGCTGGTCGAATTCGCGCATCGTCGAGCGCTTCGGCGCGCGCCGGGTGAGCCACACCGCGCTGTTCGCCTTTATCGGGGTGAGCGCGTGCCAGGTGTTCTTCGCTTTCCAGCCCGAAGAAGAGCTGTGGGTCTTCGTGCCCCTGATGGCGATCAACATGGCGCTGCTCGGCTTTATCGGCAGCAATTTCGGTTCGATCGCGATGAACCCCTTCTTCAATATCGCCGGCGCGGCGAGCTCGGCGCATGGCTTCGTGCGCATGACCACCGCCGCGCTCCTGGGCGGGGCGATCGGCTACGCCTATGACGGCACCGCGCGCCCGTTGGCGCTGGCCTTGCTGGCGAGCGGGCTTTCCTGTCTGGTGCTGGTGCTGCTGAGCGAGAAGGGCAAGCTGTTCGGGCCGTCGGATGCGGAAGCGGCATTGGGCGCGGAACCGAATAATCAGGCCGTTTAAGCCTAGCTCTCGGTCCCCAGCCTTCTCCACGCCAGCCCCGCAAATTCGCACAGCAGCGGCCGCGTGTCGCGCGGGTCGATGATGTCCTCGACATTGAAGCGCTCGGCGCTGCGGAAGGGCGAGGTGACTTTCGCGAGCCTTGCGCGGATTTCCTCCAGCAGCGCCGCCGGATCGTCGGAGGCTTCCAGCTCCGACTTGTAGGCGACCTCCAGCCCGCCCGCGATCGGCAGGCTCCCCCAGTCGCCGCTCGGCCAGCAATAGCGGTACTGGTAGCGCTCGGCATTGCTCATCGCGCTCCCGGCGATGCCGTAGGCGCGGCGCAGCACCACGCACGCCAGCGGCACCGTGGCGCGGTAGATCGCATTCATCGCATTGACGCCATAGCGGATCGTCCCCGCCATCTCCGCCTCGCGCCCGATCATGAAGCCGGGGTTGTCGACGAGGTGGACGATGGGCAAGCGGAACTGGTCGGCAAGGCGCACGAAGCGCTCGACCTTCTCGGAGGTCTTGGCCTCCCACGATCCGCCGAGGTAGCTGGGGTCTGAGGCAATGACGCACACCGGCCAGCCATCGAGCCGGGCGAAAGCGGTGATTGCCGCGCGGCCCCAGTGGCGGCCGATTTCGAACACGGTGCCGGCATCGAACACCATCTCGAGGCAGCGGCGCATCGAATAGACCTGCTTCTCCTCGCGCGGCACTAGGGAGAGAAGCGCCTCCTCGCGCCGGTCCGCCGGGTCGCCGGTTTCGACGCGGCGGGCGGGCTGGCCGACATATTCGGGCATGAAGCCGAGGAAATGCCGCGCGCGGGCGAAGGCCTCGGCCTCCGAGGCCACCTCGTCATCGACCACGCCGTTGCGGGTATGGATCGCGCTGCCGCCTAGGGCTTCCTTGGCCTCCTCGTGATTGGCCGCGCCGCCCTTGTAGGCCTCGCCCAGCCCGTCGACCACGGCGGGGCCGGCGGCGAAGATCTGCGAGAGGCCCTTCACCATGATTGAATAGTGGCTCGCTACCGTGCGCGCCGCACCGAGGCCCGCTGTCGGCCCCAGCGCCAGCGCCACCACCGGCACGGTGTCGAGGTTGGTCACCACATCGCCCCAGCCGGGCACGGCGGGAATGTAGGTCGCGCCGATCTGTTCGAGCGTCTTGACGCTGCCGCCGCCGCCCGTCCCGTCGATCATGCGGATGATCGGGAGCTTCAACTGATGCGCCATCATCTCGGCCTGCACCATTTTGCGGGCAATCCCCGCATCCGCCGCGCCGCCGCGGATGGTGAAATCGTCGGCGGTGGCGACGACGGGTCGGCCATTGATGGTGGCCTTGCCGAACAGGAAGGGGGCGGGGGTGACGCTTTGGAGGTCGCCATTGGCGTCATACTTCGCGCTGCCCGCGATCTTGCCGATCTCGCGGAAGGAGCCTTCGTCGCACAGCGCCGCGAGCCGCGCGCGGGCGTCCATCTTCCCGCGCCCATGCTGGCGCGCAACCTTGTCCGCGCCGCCCATCTGCTCGGCGAGGGCTTCGCGTTGCCGCAGTTCTTCGAGTTCCTTGGCCCAGGTCATTCCCACCCCTTAGGCAAACCGTCATCCCAGCGAAAGCTGGGATCGTTGTCGATGTCGTGCCCGGTGGAAGGCGATCCCAGCTTTCGCTGGGATGACGGTTATTCCCCCGCAGGCACCACCCGGCAGAGCACCGCCTCGACCTGCACCTGCCCGCCCGCGCTGACGGCCAGCCCCTCGACCACGCCGTCGAAGGGTGCGGTGAGGGCGTGTTCCATCTTCATCGCCTCGAGCACCATGAGCCGCTGCCCGGCGGTGACGGCCTGGCCCTCGGCCACATCGACCGCGATGACCTTGCCCGGCATCGGCGCGATGATCGCACCATCGGCGGCGGAGGCTTGGCCTTCCCCGCCAGCGCGGGCGATGCGCAGCATTCGCGTCACGCCATCGTCGGTGACGAGATAGCCGTGCGGGGTCTCTTCAACCCACAGGCTTTCGTCGATGGACTGATCGGTGAAGGCGAACTCGTAGTCATTTGCGCCTTCGGTCAGGCGCACCGTGGCGGGCGCTTTGTCGCGGTTGAGGCGCAGGCCAAGGTTCGACCAAGGCCCTTTGTCGGTCGCGAGATAGGTTTCGCGAATGTCGGTCGCCTTGCCGCCCAGCACCTTGTCGATCACCATATGCGCGACTGATTGCAGCGCCTTGTTGGACGGACGCTCGTCGGGAATGAAGTCGTCGAGATTGTTGCCGATGAGCCCGGTGTCCATCGTCCCGTCCTCGAAATCCTGATCGTACAGCAGGAGATTGAGGAACCCGGCATTGCTCTTGACCGGCCAGCATTCGACGCCGGAGGTCATGTCCTTCATCGCTTCGATAGCATCCTGCCGGGTGTCAGCGTGGACGACTAGCTTGGCGATCATCGGATCGTAGAATGGCGAGATCTCGTCTCCCTTCTGCACACCGGTTTCGTTGCGGAAACGGCGCTTTCGGGTGAGATGGGGGAGGCGGAAGTATTCCAACCGCCCCGTGCTCGGTAAAAACCCCTTCGCCGGGTCCTCCGCATAGAGACGCGCCTCGATCGAATGGCCGTCGATCGACAGCTCGTCCTGCCGCTTGGGCAGCGGCTCGCCGCTCGCGACGCGCAGCTGCCATTCGACCAGATCGACCCCGGTGATCTCCTCGGTGACGGGGTGTTCCACCTGAAGGCGGGTGTTCATCTCCATGAAGAAGATGCGGTCTGCCCGCAGGCCTTCTGAGGCATCGGCGATGAATTCGATCGTGCCTGCGCCCTCGTAATCGACCGCCTTGGCGGCGCGCACGGCGGCGGCGCAGATCGCTTCGCGGGTGGCTTCGTCCATGCCGGGGGCGGGGGCTTCCTCGATTACCTTCTGGTGGCGGCGCTGGAGCGAGCAGTCGCGCTCGAACAGGTGGACGACGTTGCCGTGGGCATCGCCGAACACCTGCACCTCGATGTGGCGGGGCGAGGTGATCCACTTTTCCAAGAGCACTTCGTCATTGCCGAAGCTGGCCTTGGCCTCGCGGCGGCAGCTTTCCAGCGCGGCAGCGAAGTCGGCGGGGGCGTCGACCTTGCGCATCCCCTTGCCGCCGCCGCCTGCGACCGCCTTGATGAGGACGGGGTAGCCAATGGCCTCGGCCTCCTTGGTGAGCCGCTCGACTGACTGGTCCGAGCCGTCATAGCCCGGCGTCACCGGCACGCCCGCCGCGCGCATGAGCTGCTTGGCGGCATCCTTCAGACCCATCGCACGGATGCTCGCAGGCTTGGGGCCGACCCAGACGAGGCCTGCGTCTAGCACGGCCTGCGCAAAGTCGGCGTTCTCGGACAGGAAGCCATATCCGGGGTGGATCGCATCCGCGCCCGTCTGCTGGGCTGCCGCGATGATCTTCGCCCCCACCAGATAGCTTTCGGCAGCGGGCGAGGGGCCGATATGCACGCTCTCGTCGGCTGAGCGCACATGCAGCGCCTTGGCGTCGGCATCGGAATAGACCGCGACCGTCGCGATCCCCATGGCGCGCGCCGTGCGCATGATCCGGCAGGCGATCTCGCCGCGATTGGCGATCAGGAGCTTCTGGATCATTGTGCAGGTGCCTCCGGTGCGCCGAGGCGGGTGCATTCGCTCGGCGGCTCCATGGTGAAGCTGGTGTTGGCGACTTTCCAGCCGTCCGCGCCCTTGACGAGGCTCAACGAATTGATCCCGCAATGGGTGGTCTTGCCGCCGGCCATGAAGCGATAGGGGCCCCAGACATGCGCCATGTCGCCATCAATATCCACGGCCTGATTGAACATCCGCTCGTCAAGCCCGGTCGGGGATTTGAGCCAGTTTTCGAGGTGCTGGGCGACGGGAACGAAGATGATCTTGGGCGCGTCCGGGTCCATCCTGTCATGAATGGTTATCATCGCGCGCGCATCCATGTGCTCGGCCAGCGCGGTCTTGTCGTCATTGCGCAGAGCCTTGAAGAAAAGAGCGACGGCGGTGTTCACCTCACCGAGGGGAGTCACATGGATCGTATCGTCGCCCGGTTCCTGCGCGGCGAGCGGCGCGGCGGCGAGGGCGGCTGTGATTGCGAAAATGGCTTTCATGCCTGTCGGATTAGCCCGACTTGGTTGCAAAGGAAACCGCTTCGCCTCATCCCAACGTCACCCCCTGGGCCGGTAATCCGCAATCCCCCAGTCGATCCCGCCCGGCGGCATCTTCTCGCGGTTGAGCACCGCCGAGAGGAACGCGCGCACGCCATACAGCGCCTTCTCGCCCCTCGGCACGTAGGTGCGGCTGTTCCATGCCTCGGGCCCGCGCTTCCTCACCTTGCGCCCGATCGCGCCATAGATGCGCGCGGCCGACAGCACCGCCCAGCGGCTGCGGAAGGGGAGCTTGGCCGCGCCCACGCGCGCCGCCGCTTCATGCTTTTCCACCAGCGCCACCAACCGCGCGGCCATTTCGGCGAGTTCGGCGCGGTGGTGCGGCTTGGTGTGCTGGCCGGGCTCGATATCCTGTTCGGCGAGCCATTCGATAGGCAGGTAGCACCGCCCCGCCGCGTCATCTTCCACGATATCGCGCGCGATATTGGAAAGCTGGAAGGCAAGGCCGAGATCGTTCGCGCGGTCCAGTGTCTCCTGATCCTGCGGCGAGACGCCCATCACCACCGCCATCATCACGCCCACCGCGCCCGCGACATGGTAGCAATAGCGCAGCATGTCGGCCTCGGTACGCGGCCGCCAGTCTTCGGCATCGAGCTGGAAGCCGGCGATCACGTCCTCGGCCATTTGCGGTGTGAGCCCCACTTCGGCGGCCACCACGCCCAAAGCATCGAAAGCCGGGTCGCCCGTCGGCTGGCCTGCAAAGGCGAGCGCAGTCAGGCGGCGGATATGCGCGAGACGCTCGGCGAGATCGGACTGGTCGCCCAGCTCGCCGCCCATGTCCTGATTGTCGGCAATGTCGTCCGCCCGGCGGCACCAGGCGTAAAGCAGCCAAGCGCGCTCGCGGGTCTCGCGGTCGAACAGCCGCGCGGCGGCGGAAAAGCTCTGCGAGCCCTGCTTGATCGACAGCCGGGCGTGCTCGACCAGCGCGGCGCGGGTTGCTGCATCGACCGGCATGGCTTGGCCTAGAGCTCCTCGGCCTTCATGCGGAAGATCGGGGTGTGGGGCTGATAGGCCTCCATCTTGGCGAGCAGCTCGTGGATCGAGGTCGCCGCGATCAGGATGTTCTGGTGCGCGGGTCGCACGAAGCCGACCGCCGCCATCTTGGCGTTGAAGGCGAGCAGATCGTCATAGAAGCCGAAAGCGTTGAGGAGGCCCACCGGCTTGGAATGATAGCCCAGCTGCGACCAGCTCATCGCCTCCCACAGTTCGTCCATCGTGCCGACCCCGCCGGGGATGGTGACGAAGCCGTCCGACAGATCGGTGAAGCGATGCTTCCTTTCGTGCATCCCGCTGACGGTGACGAGTTCGTCGCAATCATGGTTGGCGACTTCGGCGCGCACGAGGCTCTCGGGGATGATGCCGATCACCTCGCCGCCGTTCTCCTTCGCCCCCTTGGCGACCGCACCCATCAGGCCAAGCTTGCCCCCGCCATAGACCAGCCCGATCCCGCGCGCGGCGAGTTCCGCGCCGACTTCGTAGGCCAGTTCGACATAGCGCGGATCCTCGGGCGAGGCCGAACCGCAATAGACAGCGAGGCGTTTCATGAGGCCACCCCGGAAGGCGCAGTATGGCGGAGGGGCGAGCAAGTCATCGTCTTCGTTCTCTCATCACAGATATCGACCAGCCGCCTAACCCCGGCGTCGATATCTTCAAGCACAAGTTTTGCCGGGCCTATTTCTCCGCCGCCCGCTCCCCGGTGCACGCATGGGCCAGCAGCGCAAGGTCGCCGGTCGAGAGCGGGGTGCTGGCGAAGGTCATGTCCACCGTCGTGATCGGTGCGCGGCGGTTGTCGCCATA
The DNA here is from genome assembly GCF_006542605.1 of Porphyrobacter sp. YT40. Classification (GTDB taxonomy): domain Bacteria; phylum Pseudomonadota; class Alphaproteobacteria; order Sphingomonadales; family Sphingomonadaceae; genus Erythrobacter. The sequence goes on along the minus strand of NZ_CP041222.1, from coordinate 3,640,654 downwards.
GCGCGAGAGGAACAGCCAGCTTTCCTTCATCCCGATTTTCCGCGCGGGGCAATCGACCGCCATGATCGCATCGAACAGCATCGGTTTGCCGTCGGAATCGGTGAGGTTCATCCGCACCAGCACCAGTTCCACGGGCCGCCCGTCGACCTCGCCCTGCTTGTGCCAGGTCGGATCGATCCAGCCTTCGCCCTGATCGTCGACCGCAAGCGATTGCCATTGCGGCGGATGCCCGATCTCGGCGAGCGGGGAAGGGCCCATCATGGCCACCGTCCCCGCCAGCAGAGCGGCGAGCAGCGCCGTCACGCAGGCACCTTGGCCAGATCCTCCAGCATCAGCCCGGCGGTCGCCTTGGCGCTGCCGACCACGCCCGGAATCCCTGCGCCGGGGTGCGTGCCCGCGCCGACGAGGTAGTAATTGTCGATCACGTCATCGCGGTTGTGGCCGCGCAGCCAGGCGCTTTGCCACAGCACGGGCTCAAGGCTGAAGGCGCTGCCCATGTGGGCGTTGAGGTCGGCCTTGAAGTCCGTCGGCGCGTAGCTGAACTTGGTCACGATCCGCTCGTGAATGTCGGGGATCAACCGGCGGCCGAGCTCGTCGAGGATCATCTTTTCCAGCTTCGGGCCGACCTCGTCCCAATCGAGCGGCATCTTGCCCATGTGGCTGACGGGGACGAGCGCGTAGAAGGTGCTCTTGCCCGCCGGGGCCATCGAGGGGTCGCTGACCGTGGGATGGTGGAGGTAGATCGCGAAATCTTCCGGCACCACGCCGTTCTTGTAGATGTCGTCGAGCAGGCCTTTGTAACGCTTGGCGAACAGAATCATGTGGTGCGGGATGCCAGGCCAGGTGCCCTCCAGCCCGAAGTGCACCACGAAGAGCGAGGGGGAATAGCTCTTGCGGTTCAGCGACTTGGCCATCTGCTTGCCGCGATCGGAACCCGACAGCAGATCCTTGTAGGAATGCATGATGTCGGCATTGCTCGCGACCGCATCGAAGCGCTGCTTGAAGCCGCTCTTCGTTTCGACTTCCGTGGCCTTGGTGCCGAGCGTGTGCACCTGCACCACCGGATCGCCCACGCGCATCGTGCCGCCCAGCCGCTCGAAATGGCGCACCATCCCCGCGATCAGCCGGTTGGTGCCGCCGCGCGCCCACCACACGCCGCCGTCCTTTTCCAGCTTGTGGATCAGCGCGTAGATCGACGAGGTGTTCATCGGGTTGCCGCCGACCAGCAGCGTGTGGAAGCTCAGTGCCTCGCGCAGCTTCTCATTCTCGACATAGCTGGAAACCATGCCGTAGACCGAACGCCAGGCCTGCTCCTTGATCAGCGCGGGCGCGGCCTTGAGCATCGACTTGAAATCGAGGAAGGGCACGGTGCCGAGCTTGAGATAGCCTTCCTTGTAGACCCGCTCCGAATATTCGAGGAAGCGCGCATAGCCCGCCACGTCCGCGGGGTTCAGCTTGGCGATCTCGGCGTTGAGGCTGGCCTCGTCGTTCGAATAGTCGAAATTCGTCCCATCGGGCCAGTTGAGGCGGTAGAAGGGCATCACCGGCATCAGCTCGACATCTTCGGCGATGTCGTGGCCGGTCAGCGCCCAGAGTTCCTTGAGGCAGGGCGGATCGGTGATCACCGTCGGCCCGCCATCGAAGGTGAAGCCGTCGCGCTCCCAGAAATAGGCGCGCCCGCCCGGCTTGTCGCGGCTTTCGATCACGGTCGTCGCGATCCCCGCCGATTGCAGCCGGATGGCGAGCGCCATGCCGCCGAAACCCGATCCGATCACGCAGGCGGTGCGGCCGGCATAGCGTTCGGCCAGCGCCGGGTTCACGCCTTTCGCACCCGAGAGGTTGAGCTTCGCATCGGCGTTCATGCCGGGGTCTCCATGTTGAGAGGCTTGGTGTCTAACGGTTTCGCGTCCAGGGGTTTCCCGGAAGAAAATAGCGCACGGATGGCGCGGGGGATAGCTACGGGCGGCTTGCCGGTAAGGATGCGCAGCCGGTCGGGCCAGGTCGACCTGCCCGCGTAGAAGCGTTCCACCAGAGCCCCGCGCAGCGCGTAGAAATGCTCGAACACCACCACCCGCTTGCCCGGATCGGCAGCCTCGAACAGCATCCGGCTGAGCATCCGGTAATAGGAGGTGGCCCGCCAGTGGCGCTTGGCCCGGCGCTGGCAGAAGGCGGCGAGTTCCGCGCCCGAAAGCTCGGGCTTGCGCGCCAGAAGGTGCGCGATGGCCAGCGCATTATCGACCGCGAAGGGCACGGTGTAGCTGGTGAGCGGGTGCGAGAACCCGCCGCGTGCGCCCGCCAGCGCCACGCCGGGGATCGCGACTTCGGCGCTGGCGGCGGCAAAGTCTCCGCCCGAAATCACCGGCAGAATGCCCGCTTCCTGATCGACGATCTCGCCCTTCCAGCCCTTGCGATGGGCATATTCGGCGATGCGGCCCTTCAGCACCCCGGCGTCCATCCTGGGCTGGTCGGCGTAGTAGGTGTCTTCGATGAAGACATCGGTGGGCGACAGCGGCAGGACATAGACGAAGCGATAGGCCTCGCCATTGCCGTGCGGGGCGAGCTGATCGACGCTCGCATCCATGATCACCGGGCGGGTGAGGCCGTGCGGCGTCTCGCAGCGATATTGCTGGCCGAGGAACACCTGCCAGCCGCCCGACAGCGCCTTGGACGGCGCGAAGGGACGGCAATCGATCACGCGTCGCGCCGCGATCCGACGGCCATCGCTCAGCGTCACGCCGTCCGCATCGAGACTGGCGGCTTTGGTGCCCAGCATCACGCATTCGCCGGGCAGTTCGTCCATCAATGCGCGGTGGAATTCGGCGCTGGCGAGCGAGCGGTACGCGGTGGGCAGGGTGCGGCCATAGGCGGGGAAAGTGATGTCATAGCCCTCGTCCCAGCCATTCAGCGTGAAGCCCGCCATCAGCCCGCGCGCGCCGGGGCGGATATCGGTTTCGAACCAGCTCCAGCGATGGTGCCCGCCGAATGTCCGCCCTGTCTCGATCACCGCAAAGCGGCAGCCGGGTGCGTGGCGGTGGAGCGCGAGCGCGATCAGACCGCCCGCCAGCCCCCCGCCGACGATTGCGACATCGAGCGGGGCGACGTCGGCACCCGTATCGGGGGCGGATGTCTGCGGTGCCGGGGTGGGGGTTGAATCGACCATCAAGCCTCTGCCCTAGGCCAGCCTCGCGCGATGGGCAATCGCGCAAGCGTGAACATGATGTTGCAACATCTCGCGCGGGAACCTAAGCGCGCGCCGCTGTTTGAGGTGGCAGACCTGCCGCCCCTGCAACACGGCCCTGCTCGCAACAAGGATCGCACCATGTTCCCCCGCCCGATGCTGTCTCCGCTGGCCGTGATGGCTGCGCTCGCCGCCGGCCCCGTGCTGGCCGAGGAGGTCGAGGAAAGCGCCGCCGAAACCGAGGCGGAAGCCGATGTCACCGTCCAGCCCGCCCCCGGCACGCCGCCGATCCCCTTCGCGCGGCCGGTGTTCGACGAGACCTGGGCCACCATCGGCCTCGGCGTCGGGATGGTGCCGAGCTATGCCGGGTCGGACGATTACATCGCCTTCCCCCTGCCGCTGATCGTGGGCCGTGTGGGCGGGGTGGGGATCAGCCCCAACGGGCCGGGCTTCGTGCTCGATCTCAATTCGCCCAAGCCCTCCTTCGCCCCGCGCAAGGGGCCGCGCGTCGCCTTCGGCCCGGCGTTCCGGTTCCGCAACGATCGCAACAACCGCATCCGCGACGAAGTGGTGGCGCGCGCGGGCACGCTCGATGCGGCGCTGGAGGTGGGCGGCAATGTCGCGGTTGCGTTTCCCAATGTGGTCAAGCCCTTCGACCAGTTGAGCCTCGGCGTGCAGACCCGCTGGGACGTGCTGGGCGCGCATGGCGGGATGATCGTCGAGCCGCAGATCAGCTACCGCGCGCCGGTGGGCCGCAGCTTCGCCTTGCAGGTGCAGGCGAGCGCCGAGATCGTCGATGACAGCTTTGCCGATTACTACTTCAGCGTCAGCCCCGCGCAAGCGACCGCGACCGGCCTGCCGCAATTCCGCGCCGGGGGCGGGCTCAACCGCATCGGCACGGTCGCGATCCTGACCTGGGATCTCGACGGCAAGCCCTTGAACGGCGGCTGGGCGATCACCGGCGTCGGCGGCGTTTCGCGGCTGCTGGGCGATGCGGCCGATACGCCCTACACCGCCACGCGCGGCGACCCCAACCAGTTCATCGCCGGACTGGGGCTCGCCTACACGTTCTGAGCGGGTTTACTGCGGGAAGCGCTTGGCGAAGACTGCCTCCACCACCGCCACGATCTCGGCATCGTCGGCGGGGCTGAGCGGTTCGTTCTCCATCTGGGTGCGCAGACGGTTGATCTGCGGGCTGATCCGCTGGAGCTTCATCAGCGCCGGGTTGGCAAGCGCCTCACGACCGATCGCCTCGATGTCGCTCTTGTCCATCTGGGCCATGCCCTTGGTCACGGCCTCGGTGATGTCGCCGCGCACCTGCGCCTCGGTCACCGGCTGCTCCTTCATGCCCGCAGCGATCACGCTTTCCATGCTGTAGTTGGAGATCACCCCGCCCATCAGCTTGCGGCCAAGGTCCGAACGGTAAAAGGCGGCCACATTGCTCGCCTCTTCGGGGGTGAGGTAATCGGCCATCACCGCCATCATGCGCGGGCGATAATCCTTGGTGACGCGGTCGTTGTGCCGGTCGATCACCGGGCGCATCCCGGCGAGAATTTCGTCCACCAGTCCGGGACTGGCCGCATCGGCGGCGCCGACATTGGGATCGGCGCGCAGCTGCTGGCCGACCACCGCCATCGCATTGGCGAGCACGATGTCCTTGTCGACCGCGCCTTCGATTGCGAGGATCAGGTCGGAATAGGCGGGATGATCGGGCTGCGGATTGGCGATCGTGGCCGCGGCGGGCGCGATCATGCGGGGGGCGGGCGGGGCCATCGGCGGCGGGGCCTCCTGTGCCATCGCCGGGGTGCCCAGCACGAGCATCGCCGCCAGCAGGCCGCGGCCATAACGCATCGCAGAAATTCGGATCATTCTTACGCCCCTGTCTTCGTCTTGGAATCGCAGGCGAACATAGCCAGCCGCGCGGCGGCGCCCAAGCGAATAGTCCGATCGCCCGCGTTTTTCGTCGAGGCGCTTGCCTTGGCGGCGCGCGCGCGCCATCACTTCGCGAAAGCACGAGAGGGGAGACAGACGATGCCGACATTCCGCCGCCTTGCCATGACCGCCGCCGCGCTGGCGAGCACCGCGCTGGCCGGCCCGCTGGCCGCCGAGACCATCGCGATCCGGGCCGGGTCAGTGATCACCGACGCCGCGAGCGAAGCCACCGGCCCGGCGACGATCCTGATCGAGGACGGGCGGATCGTCTCGATCACCCCCGGCGCCGATCCCGTCGCCGCCGACCGTACGATCGACCTCTCGTCCAAGACCGTGCTGCCCGGCCTGATCGATCTCCACACCCACCTCACCGGCGATCCGGGCGGCGATTTCTGGAAGGAAGCGACCGAGCCCGACGAATGGGGCGTGGTCGTCGGGGCCAAGAACGCGCGGCTGACCGCGCTGGCGGGCTTCACCACGGTGCGTGAGGCTGGTAGCGGGCGCGACACCGCCTTCGCGCTGCGGCGCGGCACGGCGGACGGGCTGGTGCCGGGCCCGCGCATCGTCGCGGCAGGCCCGGCGCTGGCGATCATCGGCGGGCACGGCGACGTCAACGGCTTCCGTTCCGAGGTCAACGAACTGCTCGATTCCGGCTTCACCTGCACCGGCGCGGTCGAATGCGCGGCCAAGGTGCGGCTCGCGAGCCAGAACGGCAGCGACGTGATCAAGATCACCGCCACCGGCGGCGTGCTGTCGCAGCAGGGCCGGGGCCTCGAAGCGCATTTCACGCCCGAGGAGATGAAGGCGATTGCCGACACCGCACACAGCCTCGGCCTCAAGGTCATGGCCCACGCCCACGGCGCGCGCGGCATCCAGCAGGCCGCCGAAGCCGGGATCGATTCGATCGAGCACGGCACCTATCTCGATGAAGCCGCGGCGAAGGCGATGAAGGCCAACGGCACCGTGCTGGTGCCCACGCTGATGGCGCTGGAGGGCGTTTCCGAGGGGCTGGGGAAGGGCATCTACACCCCCGTCGTCGAAGACAAGATCCGCGCGGTCCAGCCGCTGATGGCAAGCCTCGTCAGCCGCGCCCGGCAATATGGCGTCACCGTCGCCTTCGGAACCGATGCCGGCGTCTACAGCCATGGCCGCAATGCCGAGGAACTGGCGCTTATGCGCAAGCAGGGCATGAGCGACCGCGAAGTGCTCGCCAGCGCCACCACGGTGGCGGCGAAAGTGCTCGGCATGGAAAGCCAGATCGGCAAGCTCGCGCCGGGCTATTCGGCAGACATCATCGCGGTGGACGGCAATCCGCTGGCGGATGTGACGGTGCTGGAAGAGGTCGATTTCGTGATGGTGCGGGGCAAGGTGATTGAATGACGGGTGAGCGCGTGACCGGCGGGGCGCTCGTCCCCGACCGGCGCACGATCCTCGTCGCGCTCGCCATCACGGCGGCCACCATCGCGATCCTGCTCGCGATGGGCCGCACGCCGATCTGCGAATGCGGCTATGTCAGCCTGTGGCACGGCCAGATCAACGACGCGGGCAACAGCCAGCACATCACGGACTGGTACACGCCGAGCCACATCATCCACGGCATGATCTTCTACGCCTTCGGCTGGTGGCTGTTCGTGAATCGCGGGATCGGCGGGCCGCAGGGCTTTCGCTGGGGCTTCCCGCTCGCGGTGCTGCTGGAGGCGGCGTGGGAGGTGCTGGAGAACACGCCCATGGTGATCGACCGTTTCCGCGCCGTCACCGCCAATTTCGGCTATTCGGGCGACAGCGTCCTCAACTCCGCCGCCGACATCGGCTGGATGAGCTTCGGCTTCTGGCTCGCGCTGCGCCTTCCTGTGAAGGTGACGGTGGCGCTGGCAATCATCGGTGAGTTGGTGGCGGGCTATGTGGTGCGCGACAATCTGACCTTGAACGTCATCATGCTGCTGTTTCCGATCGATGCGATTGCCGATTGGCAGGCCGCGGGCGGCGTGGCGTGACGCTGGACTTGAAGCCGCCGTTGGCCTAATCCCTCTCTATCCCCGGGGAGCCTGCTTGATGGCTGAGAGGTGGGTGTAAGCATCCCACGACCCGTCGAACCTGAACCGATTAGCATCGGCGGAGGGAGTGGGCTGGTCGCTGTGCCACGGTTCCCGCTCGCTTTCCGCCTTGAGGAGAGAGAGCATCATGGCCGACATCAATTCCCCGGTAGAAATCGGCGTCACCACCGGGCCGATCCGCGGCAGCCGCAAGGTTTACGTCGGCGCGCGCACCGGCAGCGGCATCCGCGTCGCCATGCGCGAGATCGACCTTGAAGGCGGCGAGCCGAGCGTGCGGGTCTATGATACCTCCGGCCCCTACACCGACCCCGACGCGCGCATCGACATCAGCGCGGGGCTCCCACAATTGCGCCGCGACTGGATCATGGCGCGCGGCGATGTCGAGGCTTACGATGGGCGCGAGGTGAAGCCCGAAGACAACGGCCAGCTCGGCCCCGACCGCTCGGGCGGCGTCCCGCAGTTTCCCAACACCGTCAAGCGCCCGCTGCGCGCGCGTGCGGGCATGAATGTCAGCCAGATGCACTATGCCCGGCGCGGGATCATCACCCCCGAGATGGAATATGTCGCCGAGCGTGAAAATCTCGGGCGCGAAATCGCCGCCGACCTGATCCGCGACGGCGAAAGCTGGGGCGCGGAGATCCCTGATATCATCACCCCGGAATTCGTCCGCTCCGAAGTCGCGCGCGGCCGGGCGATCATCCCCTCCAACATCAACCACCCTGAGTCCGAGCCGATGGCGATCGGGCGCAACTTCCTCGTCAAGATCAACGCCAATATCGGCAACTCCGCCGTGGCCTCTGACGTGGCGAGCGAGGTCGACAAGATGGTCTGGGCGACCCGTTGGGGCGCGGATACGATCATGGATCTCTCCACGGGCCGCAACATCCATGACACCCGCGAATGGATCATCCGCAACTCCGCCGTCCCCGTGGGCACCGTGCCGATCTATCAGGCGCTCGAAAAGGTCGGCGGCATTGCCGAGGAACTGACCTGGGAAATCTTCCGCGACACGCTGATCGAGCAGGCCGAACAGGGCGTCGACTACTTCACCATCCACGCGGGCGTGCGCCTGCCCTACATCCCCTTGACGGCCAAGCGCGTCACGGGGATTGTGTCGCGCGGCGGCTCGATCATGGCCAAGTGGTGCCTCGCCCACCACAAGGAGAGCTTCCTCTACGAACACTTCGACGAGATCACCGAGATCATGAAGGCCTACGACATCGCCTATTCGCTGGGCGATGGCCTGCGCCCCGGCTCGATCCGCGATGCGAACGACGAAGCGCAATTCGCCGAGCTCTACACCTTGGGCGAACTCACCAAGCGCGCCTGGGAGCAGGACGTGCAGGTAATGATCGAAGGCCCCGGCCACGTGCCGATGCACAAGATCAAGCAGAACATGGAAAAGCAATTGGAGGCGTGCGGCGAGGCGCCGTTCTACACCTTGGGGCCGCTCGTCACCGACATCGCGCCGGGCTACGACCACATCACCAGCGGCATCGGGGCGGCGCAGATCGGGTGGTATGGCACGGCGATGCTCTGCTACGTCACGCCCAAGGAGCACCTCGGCCTGCCCGACCGTGACGATGTGAAGGTGGGCGTGGTGACCTACAAGCTCGCCGCCCACGCGGCGGACCTCGCCAAGGGCCACCCCGCCGCACAGGTGCGCGACGATGCGCTGAGCAAGGCCCGCTTCGAGTTCCGCTGGCGCGACCAGTTCAACCTGAGCCTCGACCCCGAAACCGCCGAGCAATACCACGACCAGACGCTCCCGGCGGAAGGCGCGAAGTCGGCCCATTTCTGCTCGATGTGCGGGCCGAAATTCTGCTCGATGAAGATCACGCAGGAAGTGCGCGACTTCGCCGCCAAGCAGAACGCCGGGATCGACACCTTCGTAGCCTCCGAGGCCGAGGCGGAGGCGGGCATGGCCGAGATGAGCGCCAAGTACCGCGAGGTCGGCAACCAACTCTATGTCGGCGCGGGGGACAGGGAGCATGACTGACCCCGCACCCCCCTCGACCGATTTCGACTTCGAGTTCGGGCGCTGGCGGGTCCACCACCGGCGCCTGAAAACCCGCCTTGCCGGGGCCGACGACTGGGAGAAGTTCTCCGGCACCAGCGAGACCCGCCCGGTGCTCGGCGGCAATGGCAATATCGAGGACAACCTCCTCCACATCGCCTCGGGCAGCTACCGCGCCATCGCCATCCGCTCCTTCGATGCGGCGAGCGGCACCTGGGCGATCTGGTGGCTCGACCAGCGCGCCCCCCATGCGCTCGACGTGCCGGTGATCGGCCGGTTCGAGAACGGCGTCGGCACCTTCCTCGCCGAGGACACGCACGAAGGCCGCTCCGTCACCCTGCGCTTCCGGTGGCTCGACACCGACACCGACCGCCCGCGCTGGGAACAGGCGCTCTCCGCCGATGGCGGCGCGACGTGGGAAACCAACTGGACGATGGATTTCGAGCGGGCCTGACACGCCCCTCGGGCAAGCCCCCCTCAGGCCCGCGCCTGATCGCGTTCGGCCACGCGCTGCGGCACGCGCGGCATCACGCAATTGCGGCCCTGCTGCTTGGCCTCGTAGAGCAGCGCATCGGCGCGCTTCAGCGTCGTGCCGATCGGCAGCGAGGGGTTGTGCGACGTGCAGCCGATGCTGATCGTGATCGCCAGCCTGCGCCCGTCCACCACCATGCCCAGCATCTCCACCGCCAGCCGGATCGACTCCGCCTCGAGCAAGGCAATATCGGGATCGGCCTGCGGCAGGAACACCGCGAACTCCTCGCCCCCCAGCCGCCCGACCAGCCCGCGCGTCCCCACCACCTCCTGCACCGCATGGGCCAGCATCCGCAGCACCTCGTCCCCCGCGGCATGGCCGAAGGTGTCGTTGATCCGCTTGAAGTGGTCCACATCGCAGATCATCAGCGAGCCGGCATCGGGCCAGGCGCGCACCCGGTCGAGGAAGTGCGAGCGGTTGAGCGCCCCCGTCAGCCCGTCATGGCGCATGTGATCGTCGACCCGCGCGATGGTCTCGTGCAGCAGCCGGATGATCGAGAGCGCCATGTAGGCGATCGGCGGAGCGATCAGCAGCGGGATGAAAAAGGCGATGGCGATCCCCAGCATTGCCGCGCCGAGCGGGACGCCGAGCACCCCGATCAGCACCCCGCCGACCACCAGCACCGGCGCCGCCACGGCGATCAGCGTGATCAGCGCTGTGTAGCGGAGCACCTGCTTGCGGGTGGTGACGAACAATCGCATCGCGCCCCGCCTTGCGGCAAAAGATTTGCGATCCGATTAAGCGTCGGGTGAGGATCGGCGGGCGTCAGCGCCCACGCAGCCCCACCATCACCCGGTTGAGCGCCTGCAGGAAGCGCGAACGGTCCGCCTTGCCGAAGGGCGCGGGGCCGCCGCCCGCCGAGCCCGTGGGTCCGTCCATACCGGCGCGCAGATCGGCCATGATCGCGCGGGTGGCGATCGCGCCGCCGATGCTGGCGGGGGTGAACTCGTCGCCCTTGTGCCCCAGCACCCGCGCCCCGGCCTTGAGGCAGCGCTCGGCGAGCAGGATGTCGCCGGTGACGACCACGCACTTGCCCTTGGGCAGCGCCTCCGCCGCCTCGGCAATCCAGTCATCCGCCGCGTCATATTTTGGGCCCTCAGGCGCCGGGCGCTGGGCATCCGCCCAGCTTGGCTTGCGGCCTAACCGGCCGGCGGGCGGTCGCCCTTGCGGTTCAGTGCCTGAACCGTGACCATCGCTCACGACAACGCGCTTCACCCGCGGGCTGTCGGGGATGCGGAACGGCGCGTTGCTGACCACGCGAACCTCGGCGCGGTAGCGTTCCGCGACGCGGTAGATCTCGTCCTTCACCGGACAGGCATCGGCGTCGATCAGAATGGTGATGGGGGGCATGGGGTGGGCTTAGCCGAGTGGGGTGGGGGGCGTAAGGGGGACGCCGGTTGTTCCGGCACGTGGAGGGGGCGGCTCAATCGGCAAACCTTGCTAGCGTCTTGCCAACAGGTAAGCTTGGCGCATGGACGCAGATCTCGAACGCCGGATTACAGCACTCCTCCTCGGTCGCCCGCTGGTGAACAACGCCTTTCGCGGTTTACTGGTCGAAGCGATGCTTGCTCAGGTGCTCGAGCCGGATTGGCGGTGGTGCTCGCAGGACTGGGCCTCACACGATTTCGAGAACGCTGCGGGGGTGCGACTGGAGGTCAAACAGTCGGCTGCGCTGCAATCATGGAGTAACGGTGCGGCGCGAGCGAGCAGCGGGCGCTTCGACATCGCGCCGCGCAAGCTTCGCTGGGAAGGAGATGTGCGGACCAGAATCGATGGGCGGCACGCTGCGATTTATGTGTTAGCTTGGCATCCAGAAGCGGACTTGGCCAGAGCCGATCATCGCTGTGCTGACCAGTGGCAGTTCTTTTGTTTGGCGGAGCAGGATTTGCCGAACCAAAAATCAATCGCGATCAATATGGTAAAGGCTATGGTGAAGCCAGTCGCAATTGACCGTGTGCGCGAAATGCTCGCGCAGATCGTGAGCCGGTAAGCAACGCCCTTCTTCAACAGCCATCATCGGGGCAGAGATTCATTCAGAACCCCCAGGGGACGGGGCCGCGCGCATGGAAAGCCTTAACGCGTTGCCGCTTCTTGACCCAGATTTATCCTCGCCCGAAAACCCGCACCGCATCACTGGGTTCGCGCATGTCACCGCGCTGTGCAGGAACCAGCTTGTCTACCAATGCCTTCAATTCACTCGGCGTGGTTTGTCCCGCTACCACCTCGTGATAGCCAATTCCCGCCTTGCGCAGCGCTTCCTTCTTGATGGCGTCGCGCGCGGCGGCGCTTGTACCAGCGTAATGTCCAGAGCCTTGGTATTCGATTGCGTGCCGGACGCAGCAATTTTCGTCCATCAGCGCAAAGTCGATCCGCTTGGAATTTACCGCCCTGAAAGCCTCAGTATCTGGGCTGGCAAGGAATTCGCCAACACTAACCTGCGCCATCACCTTCCAACCGGGATTGCGCGCACTGACAGCTTCACCAAGTGTCTCGAAGACTTTAGCCTCTGACCTGTTCAACAGAGGCCGTGCGGTAAATGGTGCGGCGGCGACCGCCTTAAGCTGGTCGGCAGCATGGTCCGCTTTGGACTTCGATCTGTTCTGGTTGGCATTGCCTTCTCTCGTGTAGGGCACGCGCCGATGGCGCCTTTTCCCCTTCTTCCCAGAGGACAGCAGTTCCTTGAGGATAGTCGTGACCAATATGGCTCCCACGACGAAACCGAGGATAGACCAATTGCCATTCATGAGCTTCGCGAACATTTCCATAATTAGTAACCTATAATCCGCTGATTCTACGACCTTATGGGGCGGAAGTTTATAACCCCTTTCCTACACCCCCCACCCTGAGTCATCCTCCCCCGATGACCAGCCCCCACACCCCCCGCTCGCCCCACACCGCAACCCGCGCGACGCTCCGCTCCGTCCCCGAACCCGCCGCCGACATCCCGCCGCCCGGCGACACCGCCCGTGTCGATGGGTGGGATCTCGAGCGGCAGACTGCGTTCCTCCGCGCGCTCTCGGCGACGCACTCGGTCTCGCAGGCCGCGCAGTCGGTGGGGCGGTCGCGGCAGTCGGCCTATCGCTTGCGCTCGCGATTGAAGGGCCAGCCCTTCGATCTCGCGTGGGAGGTGGCGTTTCACCATTCCTTCGATGTGCTCGCCCACGCCGCGCTCGAACGTGCGCTCAACGGGGTCGAGCGGCCGGTGTTCTACAAGGGCGAGCTGGTCGGCTCCTATCGCCGCTTTGACGAGAGCCTGACGCTGGCGCTGCTGCGGTCGAGCACGATGGGCGGCAATCCGGTGTTTGGGCGGCTGAAGCCGATGGCCGAGCGGCACGCGCGCGATTTCGAGAGCCTGCTGGCGAAGATCGCCAGCGGCGCGGCGGTCGAGACCGGCGCGCTGACCCCCGAAGACCCCGACGAATTCGGCCATTCGGATAACTGTGCGCGCGAAAACTCCTGTCCGTCCGGCTGGTCGGATGAGGAACTTATGCAGAATTTACAAGAGAATGGGTGGAAGAAGGAAAAGTGACGCGGTGTCACTTTTGTAACCTTTCCTACGCCGCGCGCTCCGTGCGGTTCCGCCCGGCCTGCTTGGCGGCGTAGAGCGCCAGGTCGGCGCGGGTGATCAGGCGATCGGGCGCCTCCTCGCTCCCGCGCGCGGCAAGGCCGAAGCTGGCGGTGAGCTGGTAGGGGCCGGTGGGGGTGATCAGCGGGGTTCCGGCCACCGATACCCGCAGCGCCTCGATCCGGGCGGCGAAGCTGGCGAAGTCGGGGGTGGGGGCGGCGATCAGGAACTCCTCGCCGCCGATCCGGGCGATCAGCCAGCCTTCGGGCAGCAGCCGGGTGAGCATCTTGGCGAAGTGGACGAGGCTGGCGTCCCCGCCGTCATGGCCGAGCCGGTCGTTGACGCGCTTGAAGAAGTCGATGTCGGCGATGGCGAGGGCAATGGGGGCGTCGCGCCAGTCGGCAAGCCGGGCCAGCGCCGCGCGGCGGTTGGCAAGGCCGGTGAGCGGGTCGGTCAGCGCGAGCCATTCGAGCTCGCGGCGCGAGGCGTCGAGCCGCAGGGTGAGCGCGGCGATCCAGCCGAAGGCGAGGCTGGCGACCACCAGCGGGATCAGCGTCGCCGCGACCATCGTCCCGGCGTAGTCGATCGTGCCGAAGGCGACGAAGGAGACATGGGAAAAGGTGACCGAGGCCAGCACCGATCCGCCCACCACCAGCGCCCCCGTGCGCCAAAGGCGGCGGCGCAGCGCTGTCGAGGCAGGGGAGGCGAGGCGGTGGGGCATGGCGTTGATGCTACTCCAGCACCGGTGGGGAATGTCTTAACGCGGCCCCCTCGGTGGGGTCGATTAGGTGATCGGGGCAAGCTGTGCTACATGGTCCCCGCTGACGTCGAAATTTGCGACGGACTTCGAAATTTGCGCTCCGCCGCTTGCCACGGGATCAGACCCACCGGCCCCGGCGTTAACCAGACGACGACTTCCTTTCATCGGACGATACGACGCACGAGCCGCGCGGCGCTGTGCCGTGTGGCAACCCATTGTTCTTGAAAGGAACACCCCATGACCACCAAGACCGGAACCGTGAAGTTCTTCAACACCGACAAGGGCTATGGCTTCATCCAGCCCGACGACGGTTCGTCGGACAGCTTTGTCCACATCACCGCCGTGCAGGCCGCCGGGATGCACAGCCTCGATAAGGATCAGCGTCTGAACTACGAGCTCGAGCGTGGCCGCAACGGCAAGGAAAGCGCCGTGAACCTCTCGGCCGCGTAAGACGTCCGGCGGGCGGGGTGCTGAGGAAGCATCCCGCCCGGCCTCTCGATATCCGCCCGCCCTCTCCCCTCCAACGGCAGGACACCCCCCATGGCCCAGACCTACGAATTCTACTGCGAACGCGCCGACGAAGCAGCGGCGCGCGCCGACACCGCAACGCTCGAGAACGTGCGCGAGCGAGAGCTGCGCTCGGAGAAGACCTGGCGCGGCCTCGCCGAACAGGCGCGCAAGACCGCCGAGGAGCGCGTGAAGGCCGATCGCATCCGCGCCGAAAAGCGCGAAGCGGAAGGGCTGATGTCGGGCACCGCCTGACCGAAATTTCTGGAAAGCGGGGCACAGCCGCCCCATATCTCTCTTGGGCAACAGAACACTGAACCCAAGCAGGAGAGACAGCCATGAGCACCATGCAGTTCCAGTTCAACACCGACAGCTCGGTCATGGGCACCCACGATGTGGCCCAGCGGATCGAGGCGCAGGTGCGCAAGCGGCTGGAACGTTTCGCCGACCGGCTGACGCGGGTCGAGGTGCATGTCACGGATGTCAATGGCCGCAAGCACGGTGCGGACGACAAGCATTGCACGATCGAGGCCCGCCCGCGCGGCTCGCGCCCGATCGGCGTGACCGGCAAGGCCGCCGATGTCGATGCGGCGGCGCGGATCGCCGCCAACACCATGGCCGAGCGGCTGGAACGGATCTTCGGCAGGGCCGCGCGCCATGCCCACGATCCCTCACCCGACAAGCAGATCTGATTGGTGTCGGGCGTAAGGGGCTTCAGGCCTCCTTGCGCCCGAACACGCGCGAACGCAGCCCGCGCCCGCTGAGGCTCGGCAGGCCCGGCTGGCTCGGGGTCGGGCGGATCACCGGCGCGGGCGGCGGTGGCGGGGCCGCGGGCGCATCGGCATGGCGCACCTCGAAGCGGCCGCCGATCCCTTCGGCCAGCTTGCGCTTCTGGAACCACTCATTGGCGAGCGCCATCCGGGCGTCCTGATCGACCGGCATCAGATCGGGCGGGAAGGCGGTGTCGTCGATCACCCGGCTGTCGGGGACATGCTCGGGCGAAACGAGGCCGTGAGCCAGGTGCTTCAGCGGCACCAGCTCGTAAAGCGGCATGTCGGCGGGCGAGGGATCGACATCGCCGATCATCGCGCCCTCATCGTGATGCAGGACCCGGTAGGAGAGGCTGCGATCCTCCGGCCCGAAGGTGTCGCCATCGGGGATGACGTAGCCGTTCGGCATGGTCGCGATCCGCAGGAAGGTGAAGATCGTCTCGACATTGGCGAGCCACGGCAGCACGCTCGGCTCGACGATCACCTCGCGCCCGAGCCAGTGGCGCACGCCGAAGGTGCGGATGCCGACCAGCGCGTCGTCGCCGGGAGCGGGGCGGGGGCCGAACAGCTGCGGGTGAATGTGGAGCGGGCCCGGAAGCTCCGGGTCGGCGGCCATCTTGTCGAACACCTCGCCGCCGACCAGCAGATCGGACTGGGTCCAGTGGACCGCCAGCGGCATGGCGTGCTCGATCGCGATGCGCGCCATCAGCGCGAGCACCTGCAGGCGGCGCTCGAACTGCTCGCGCGTCGCGCCGGAGGGCGCACGGCCGATCGCTTCGAACATCGCGGCGATCTTGGGATCGCTTTCGACACCCGCAAATACCCCGTGCGACACCTCGAGCAGGATATGGGTCTGCGTGCGGTTGAGCCGGTCGCGGATGTCGGGGGTGACGATCCCGGTATAGGGCGAGGACAGCGTCGGCCGGAACACCTCGGGCGCGCAGGGGTGCTCGCAATATTCGAAGGTCACCATCAGCTCTTCGACCGGATGGAACAGGCGGTAGAAGCGCCCCGGATTGGCCTCCGACAGACTGAAGGCCACCGGCGTTCGCATCCCTTCGATCCGGGTGAAGCTGCGCATGATCGCTTCGAGATCGTGGACCTGCCGGTCGAACAGCAGGGCCGCCTGCAAGCGATTGGGGTAGAGCATGACGCGCGAACCTCTGGATGTATTTTCGGGCGACCCTAGCCGCTCGCAGTAAATGCCCGCTTAACCCCGCGGCGTGAAGTGCCCGGCCTTGCCGCGCATCACCCGCCTGCGCCGATCCCGCATTCCCCCAGCACACCGTCGATCGCCTTGGCGACGCCGAAGAAGCCCGCCTTGGCGAGCGGCCAAGTGGCGCGGTCGAGATCGCCGAGCAGGGTGATCACCCGCCCCTCGGCCACCAGCGGGGCGAGGTCGGGCCACAGCGCATCGCGGGTCCAACCGGCGGGGAGGTAGGGGAGGGCGATCCGCTCCACCCCCGCCGCGTCCAGCAGCGGGGCGAGCGGCTCGCCCGTGCGCCACTCCGCAACCGGGCAGCCGAAGGCGGCAGCGGCCTCTGCCATGCCGCTGGCGAGCGCGCCTTCGGCAAAGCCGCGGGCGTGGTCGCCGAGGCTTCCTGGCGAACGCGCCGCGGGCCGCGCGGCGCCGATGACCAGCGCGGGCGCTGCGGGTAGGGCAAGCGGTGCGTGATGCGCGGCTTCGTCATGCAGCAGCAGGGCGAAGGGCTCGGCGAGGTCGGCCGCGCTCACCGGCCCCGGCAAATCGAGCCGCTGGCGGGGATAGTCCTGCGCCTCGGCCAGCGGCTGCGTCTCGTCCCCCGCCAGCCCCTGTGCCGACAGTGCGCCCTCGGGCCGGCCGGAGGTGTAGCGCGCGATATTGTCGGCGCGCGCGAGGTAGTGCTTGCCCTTGGTGTGCAGCCCCGCGACCCAGCGCCACGACAGCGTGTTCGAGGCCGCGTCCGCGTCCATCAGGTACCGCAGAAAGAAATCCGCGCCCAACCGCCAGTCGAGCTTCAGGGTGAAGATCCAGATGCTCGCAAACCACATCCGCGCGTGGTTGTGGAGGTAGCCGGTCTGGGTCAGTTCGCGCGCCCAGACATCGAAGGCCTCGATCCCGGTGCGGCCCTCGGTCGCCTGGGTGTAGGCGGTGCGCAGGCCCGCATTGGCATCGAGCGCCGCCAGCGCTCCGTCGCGCGCCGTGACGTAATCGGCCCAGATCGCCGGGCGCTGTTCGAGATAGCCCTTGAAGTAGATTCGCCAGAACACCTCGGCGATGAACTTTTCCGCCGCGCGCGGGGAATGCTGGCCCAGCACCGCTTCCAGCACCTCGGGCGCGCCAAGCAATCCGGCGTGGAGCCAGGGCGATAGCTGGCTGACATTGCCGCGCCCGGCACCTTCGCGCGGGCCGTCATCGGCGTTGCGGGTTTCGGCATAGCGGCGGCCGGCGGCGGGGAGAAATTCGGTGAGGCGCGCCTGTCCGCGCGCGCGGGTGGGGGTGAAGTCCATGCGCGGGCAACCCCTTGGCCGAGGCATGGTTCCGGCCTATCCTCGCGCTCGAGGAGAGATTCCGATGATCCGCACCCCTGCCGCGCTTGCCGCGCTGATGCTCGCCGCCGCCTGCGCGCCCGCCGAGACCGACGGGATCGACCCGGAGGGCAAAGCCTTCGATGCGGTCGCGCCCGATGACACCGTCACCATGACGGGCACCGAGCCGTTCTGGAGCCTCAAAGTCACGAGCGGGGAGGGGCTGTGGACCACGCCCGACAACCAGCCCGGCACGCGCTTTGCCGCACAGCGCTTTGCTGGCAACGGCGGGCTGGGCTTTTCCGGCACGCTGGATGGCAAGCCGCTCACCGCCACACTCACCCCCGGCGAATGCAGCGACGGGATGAGCGACCGGCGTTTCCCCTTCGTCGCCACTATCGCTTTGGGCGGGGAGACATGGGAGGGCTGCGGCTATACGGATCGTCAGCCGTTCACCGGCCCCGAAGCGCCGTAACCGCAAGGGGCCACGGGGGGAGAGACACGCCATGACACTCACCGGAGTGTAGCGGGACAATTTTCGCTGGAGTAAATGACAAGACCGGCTGGAGCACTAAACACGCTCGACGGTCACCGAGAGCAGCTGCGCCCAAGCAGCGTAGACCTTGCTCTTCCCCAGCCCCTCGATGAAGATAATTCCGGGGAAACCAACATCGAGCCCGAGCTTCGTTGCGGTGACATCAAAACCCCGGAAGTGCATCCGCACTGACCCAGCGGGGGCTGACCCATCCCGGAGATACTCGTCAGCAAGGTAGAACATCCCCCACTGAGCCTCCGTGATCTCGCCGCGATCTATCAGAAGCTTTACGTGATCTAGAGGCTGCATTCTTCCATCCCTGGTTCGAGTCGAACTTAAGGTGTCTGTCATACGCGCTTCAGAGGCATCTAACAGCCCTACCACCCCCGTTTCAGGAGGCGGCCACTTCCTTCTTCAGCTCGTCCTGGTCGAGGCCGGTGTCGATGAAGAACTCGTTCTTCTGCTCAATGTAGAGGTGGGCGGCGAAGCGATCGCCGACTTCCTCGTCGGCTGCGACGGCCTTGATGACCGCCTGCCGGTCGAGCTCGATCTTGGTGCGCAGGAAGTCCTTGGCGCGCGACCAGCGCAGCCCCTTCAGCCATGCGACGACATCCTCGGCCTTCACCTTGCGCTGGAACTTCACCTTCGGCGGGGTGCGCCGGATGCCGATCTTCGCGCCCGCCACTTCGGCCGAGCGCTTGCCCTTGGCGAGCTCATCCTTGCCGCCCGCTTCCCACCAGGCCTTCAGCCCGGCGAACAGCGGGGCGGCCTGCGCCTCCAGCGCGCGCAGGCGGTCATCGCGCTGCGCCTTGATCCGGTCCATGGCGGCTTCGGCGGAAAGGCGCTCCAGCGCCATCTCGCGGTCGATGGCGACGAATTCGCCGATCATCAGGGTGGCCTCGGCGGCGTCGGCCGGGGCGGGGGCGGCGGTCAGTTTGCGGCGGGACATGGGGGGTTCCTTTGAGTCTACCAGCGGCCAAGGGTGAAGACGATGCGCGCCAGCCAGCGCCAGCGGGCGAGCTGGTTCGGGATGTCGTGGCCGCGCTTGTCGCCATCGTCGGCCATGCGGGCGATCTCGGCGGCGCGATAGGTCAGGTCGCCCGCCGCTTCGGCAGCCATGATCTCGGCCCCGTGGCCGGCGTAATCGATCCCGCTGATCGGGCGGGTCAGGTTGTCGGCAAGGATCATGGCGATGATCTGGGCGAGCACCAGCAGGGGATGCGGCATGGCAAGCAGGAAGGGCAGGCCGGCCGCGATCCCGAACAGCTTGTGCAGGCGATACTCGCCGCGCTCCTGGACATGGGCGAAGGCGGTGGTGCTGCCATCCGGGTTGATCGGCCCGGCGGGGCGCAGGATGACAAAGATGCCATGCCGCGCCCGCTCGCCCCGGACCGTGGGGGCGATGAGCAAGGCCAGCGACCAGAGCGCGATCAGCGCCAGCGGCAGGAGCGCGATCATGCGGTCTCTCCCGGCGCGGACGGCCAGCTGTCGCCGTCCATGTCGAGATCGCGCAGCAGCTGGCGATAGCCGCGCCACAGGGCTTGCTGCCCCAAGTCCAGCGGGCTGTCCGGCAGCTGGGTCCAGTCGCTGGCGGCGAGCAGCTGATCGCGGCGGCGGCGGCGGGCGGCGCGGCGCTCTTCGGCGTCGGGCTGGCGGTTCACGGCCATCGGCTTTCCGCCGCTCATGATGATCTGCAAGCCAGCGGCCTGCGCGGCCATCAGGTGCTCGAATCGCTCATCCGAAATCAGGCGCGCGCCGGCCGGGATGCGGGTGGCGGGATTGGGCACCATCACCGGGCGCTTGCCGGCGGCGCGTTCGGCCTCGCTCTTCCAGGTCGGAAGCTCGCGCGGGCCATCGATGGACTCATGGAAGAAGCGGACGGTGCCGTCCTGCGGGTGGGCGTCGAAGAAGATGGCCATTATGCAACTCCCATGGCGATGATGTTGATCGGCACGTTCACGTCGATCGCGTTGTAGACCGTCACGACATTGGTGCCCGTGCTGCTGATGTAGGGCGGGTTGTCCTGGGCATTGTTGTCGGCGATCCCGCCCGAGCAGACCGCCCGGCACGGTGCCGAGAAGGTCACCGGCAGGGTGATGACGGTCGATCCGTTGCCGCCTGCCGTGGCGGTGAAGGCGACGATCTTGCCCGGCCCGATCGAGGCGATGATCGCCCCGCCGACCGTGCTCCAGCTGATCAGCCCGGCGAGGCTGGCGGGCGTCACCACCACGTCGTTGCGGATCTGATCGGCGGTCTCGCCGGTGGTGGCAGCGGTCAGCCCGATGGTGCGATCGGCGGCCAGATTGCCGCCGCCGGTCAGCAGCCCGCCCGAGACGCTCACCAGCCGGGTGGTCGGCACCGCCCCGCTGCCATCGCCCACCACGCCCGCGATCAGCGCGACGATCGCGGCGGCCAGCTGGTCGTTGGTGCCCTTCTCCAGATCAATGTTGGCCTGGAGGATGACGTTCACGATCTCCTCCTGCACCGCATTCAGCCAGTCCTGATCGATCAGGGTGGCCTGCTGGCCGGTGGCCGGGTTGCCGGGGTGGAAGCGGTTGTCGACGTTCCCGCTCGTGTCGATGCGATGCATGGGTTGCTCCTCAGCTGGTGAAATCGATCCAGAAATCGGGCTCGCGCTCGATGACGTAGGCGAAGATGACGTTGGTGTGAGACGGGGCGGCGCGGGTGATCACGCACTCCAGATCGAGCGAGCCGAAGCCCCGCACGCGGGTGCCGACCGGATCGCCGACCTTGAAGTGCGCGATCGAGAGCACCGGGCGGCCCGCGCCGTCGAAAGGCTGCACCGTGACGGTCCAGGCGAAGGCCCAGTCCTCGCCGTTGCAGCGGTCCCCGACGCGGAAGCCGGTCCGCAGCGGGCGGTGTTCGGTGATGTCGATCTCGTATCCGATGCGCGCGGCCAGATCGATGAAATCGGCCGGGCGCTGGCCTGCGATGCTGGTAAGCTTCTCGACCAGCGCGACCCGGCGCTCGCCCACATTGTCGGGCTGGCCGGTGCAGGCATCGGGCAGGCCTGCCACCCGCTCCCAGTCGATCAGGGTTTCGAGCGCGGTGCGCGGATCGGCCTCGTCAAGCAGATCGAGCGCGCGGGCATCGACCCGGGCGAACTCGGCCGCCAGCGCCGCCAGCAGCCCGGCAAAGGTGCCGCCGGGCGCAAAGTCCCATGCGGCCCCGCGCGGCAGCAGCTGGCGCAGCACCTCGGCATGGTCCGCCTCGCTGCGGGCAATGATGCCTGCGCCCGCCATCAGATGAAGGTCACCGTGCCCAGCGATGCGATGTGGCCGGGCGGCGGGGTGAAGTCGTCTTCGGGCAGCTCCAGCGCATGGCTGAATTCGCCCTCGGCCAGGCTGATCGTTTCCGAGAGGCGGCTGCGATAGATGGTGCCGCCGGGCTGGGCATCGCGGGCGAGGAAGTCGGCCAGCTCGGCCGTGACGGCCGCCTGCACCGCCGGCGTATTGGGCGCGATGCGCAGCACGATATCGACAGGGGCAGGCGTGGGGGCAAAGACCACCACCTCGGCCGTCACCGGGCGCAGGTCATCGAGCGCGGCCTGCACCGCGGCCAGATCCTCGGGCTGCGGGATGATGTCCTCGCGCTGGTCCATCACAAACGCCACGCCGACCGTGCCGGCACCCGTCCAGCCCGGATAGACCCATGCGCGCGTGACGCCCGGCTGCGCCAGCGCCCAGGCGCGGTAATCGTTGCTCGATCCGCCGCGCGGGGGCGTGCGGATGCGATCGAGCAGGCGGGCCAGCAGGCTGGCGTCATCCTCCTCCAGCGCGCCGCGCGTGCCCAGTGTGGTGACCGTCAGCGAGGCGTTCACCCCCGGCACCGCGCTTGACAGGGTCAGCACCGCGCCGACCGTCAGATCAGCCGCCGGGCCGGCATCGACCGCCTCCAGCGCCAGCGCGGCCGTTCCATCGGCGATCGTGGCGGGCGCGGTAACCCGATAGGCCTGCCCGTCGATCCGCAGCGCCTCGGTGCCGGCGGCGATGGCGGTGCCGTTGATGCCGGTTGCCGTGGCGGTCGCCGTCGCCGCCACCGCCGCCTTGCGCCGGATGCCCCAGGTGGAGGCATGGCGGGCGAGGAACGCGCCGTCGGCCGTGTCGGGGAAGAGCTGGCGGGCGAGGAAGTCGAGATAGCCATAGACGCCCGAAACCGCGCCGCCATGCATCCGCGCCAGCACGTCGAGAACCGAATGGCGCAAGCCGCTGTCAGCGCCGGGCAAGCGGGTCTCGATATCGCCGCGGTTGCGGGCGATCAGGTCGCTCAGGGTCGGGCGGTTGAAGGGCATCAGGTTTGCTCCGGAAGGGCGGTGATCGTTGCGGTGCTGGCGTCCCAGGTGAAATCGTGGCGCTGGCGGTTCGGGCCGCTGGGGCGGTCGATCTCGACGGCAATGGCCATCAGATCGGGGACGCCTTGTTGGCCTACCGCTGCGCTCCTTGAGGCCGTTTGCTGGCCGGTCCGCACCTGCGCCTCGATCACCACCCGCACCGCCGAGGCGATGCCATCGCGCACCAGCCAGGCCAGCGCCTCCTCGCAGGCCTGTGTCGCCTGGGTGAGCACGCGCGCGGTGATCTTCGAGCGCGACAGCAGCCACAGCAGCGAGCCGATCCGGTTGGCATCGCGCGCGGTGCCGGCACCGGGCTGGACCTCGCGGGCATAGGCATCGCCCCACCAGCCGCGCCGGTCGCCACCGGGCTCGGGCAGGGTCTCGTCATCGGCCGCACGGGCATCGCTGAAGAGCGAGATCAGGATCGCGGTGCGCATGCCGGCATCGGTCGCCAGCTGGCCGTTCCCGAGCAGCAGGTCGGCCGCCATCGCATCGGCATCCCAGACCAGGGCGAGATCCGTCATGCCGCCCTCACCTTGCTGCTGCCCGACACGATCTTGCCGGTCGAAAGGTTCACATCATCGCCCACCCGCGCGACCGCCGCGCCGCCGTCCTCGCCCAGCCGGACATTGTCGGATTGCACGATCACCTTGGGGGCGGTGACCAGCAGTTCGGTGACGGCGGTGACATCGATCCGCTGGCGCCCCAGCTTGATGACGTTGCCGAGGTCATCGAACAGCGCGACCTCGCCGTCCTGAAGGCCCGTCAGGCGGTAGCGCCGATCCTCTACCGCCAACACCACGCCATGGCTGCGCAGGCCGCCCGCGAACACCACCAGCGCCTCGGCCCCGGCATGGGGCACGCTGGTGAGGCCATAGTTCTGGAACCGCTCGACCGCGTCCTGACTTTCATCGGCCAGCAGCTCGACCTGCAGCTCCTGCGCCTGGCGCGCATCGTCGACCAGGCGCACGATCGCCCGCGCCACCATCCCGCGCACCCGGCCTTCCAGCCCGCTCAGCATCTCGCGCGCCTCGCCGATCATGCCCTGGGCTCCGGCTCGGCGAGCTGCGTCCACGCCTCGGGCGGGACAAGGTCGAAGGTGGTAACCGTGCCGCCTTCGGCATCGCGGCTGAAGCTGAGCCGCTCGATCAGTAGCGAGCCGGAGATCCGCGCGCTGGGCACGTCGCAATCGGCGCGCATGCCGTGCGCGAAAGGTCGGCCGTTGGCCATCAGCCAGCCCGGGACCGTGATCTGCGCCGCGACCGAGCGGCCCGATCGCACCGCGGCTTCCCAGTGGGCGCGCTTTTTCAGCGCCGCCTGATCGGATTGCTCCTCGCCGATGATCAGCAGCGGGCGATAGCGGGTCACCGCCGGATCGCGCGCCTCGCCCTGCACCTGGGCGACAGCCTTGCCGTTGCGATCGTCGCTACCGGCCGCTTGCCCCTTGACGATATAATCCGAGTAGCGGTCCGACACGTCGCGCGAACCGCTGGCGAAGATCACGTTCACGCCCTCGGCCAGCAGACCGATGCTCTGGCCGCTGTCGGGATTGCCGATCCGCAGCACGCCGTCCCCGGCCGACCATGCCACCAGCCCGCGATAGCGACACATGCGCTCGATCGCGGCGAACACCGTCTCGCCCTGCTGCAGGGCAAACTTGGGGAAGGCCGCGCCGGTCTCGCCCACGATTTCGATGGCGATGCCGAAGGGCTTGACCAGCTCGACTGCGATCTCTTCCAGCTTGCGGCCGCGCCAGCTGCCCGGCTTGTGAATCGCGGAGCAGTCGACAAGGTCGGCCGTCCGGTCGCGGCCGCGCACATCGATGCCGCGTTCGTCCGGGCCGACGAACGGGGTGAAGCTGTCGATGTAGCCGGTGATCAGCGGCTCGCCCGCCAGCACCACCCGGCAGGCCGCGCCTTCGCGGATCGGCCAGTCCTCGGCCCCCGTGCGCTCCTTTGCCGCGAGGCGCAGGGCAAACGTGCCGGTCATCTGGTCGATCCCGCGCTCGACATCGACCGTGGTCCAGCCCGAATAGGCGATGCCGTCGACCTCCAGCTGGACCATGTGATCGGGCAGCGTGCTCATGCCGCGCGCTCCCCGGTGTCGGGCGAATTGGTGAGCAGCTCGATATCGACCCCGGCGGGCACGAAGCTGGGATGCGCGATCCGGTTGCGCGCCACCACGGCCGCCGCGCGCGCCTCCAGCGTCACGGCTTCGCGCGCGCGCCGATCGGTCTCTCCGCCGTAGATCCTGTGCGCTAGCACCAGCGCCGGTTCGCTGGCGCTGAGACGCAGCTGATAGACCCGTGCGAGGCTGGCCCCGCGCGAGGCGATATCCCGGGCCAGCGCGCGGCGCAGGCGATCGAAGGCCTCGGCCGCCGCATCCTCGCCCCGGTCCGCTGCCTCCAGCGCAAGCCGATCGAGCCGCGCCGCGATGCTGTCGCGCACCGCGATCGCCTCGTCATAGCTCGGGTAATCGAGCGCACCGGCGGTGCGCACGAGTTCGGCCGCGCTGACCACCCGGAACAGGTGCGTGAGTGCGTTGCGATTGGCCTCCTCCAGCGCGCGCTGGGGCGTGCGCACCGGGGCCTCCATCTCGGGCGGCTGCCAGTCGACCATCATCTCCAGCGATTGCAGCCGGGTGCGCCGCCCGCCGCCGCCCAGCGCCGAGACCGCCAGCACCAGCCCGGTGACAGACAGCGCCAGGCTGAGCGGCGCGCGCAGCAGCGACTGGACATTGGCGGGCAGGAAGCTGAGCCCCGCCTCGAACGCCCGCAGCGCCGGGCCGACCCCGCCGCGCAGGCCCGCCGCCAGCTGCGAGACCTCCCCCATGCCCTTGACGATCTCGGCAGCGGCCTCCTCGACAAAACTTGCCGCTTCCTTGATCGAGAACCTGTCCTCGAACTCTTCCGGCGCTTCCTCGATCACCGTGTCTGCGGCGACGGCTGTTTCGTGCCCGGCGGCTGCAGCAGCGGGCGCGGCGACCGCCTGCCCGGCCTCCCCGAAGGTGATCCGGAAGCGGGCGATCCCGCCTTCCTCGGTCGAATGGCTGCACGAATAATCGAACACCACCGCCATCATCCGCCCGTATTGCGGATGGACCAGCAGGCCCGGCCCCGCCGCTTCAAGCGCGGTCAGCAGCGCGTCGCGCTGGGCGATGAAATCCGCGCCGATCACATGGCAGTCGATCGAGAACTGCTTGGCCCGCGCGCCGAGGTCCTCGGTCACCGGATCGTCGCGGCCGGGGAATTCGTGGGCGACAACGCGCCGCCCGCCAAGCCGCTCCTCGGCCTCGGTGCGGAACGCCGCGCCGCGGAAGCTACCCTGCTGGTACTGCTCGCGCCAGCTCATGCAAAGCCTCGCATAGTCCGACCAGTGTTGACCTGCATGGCAAGCTTCGAGCCCGGCGCAGCAGCCGGCGTGGCACGAACAGCGGCGCCCGGCGAACTGTTCACGTCGATTTTTAGAGTGCCGCCGATATCGACACTCTTCGGCTTGCCCAGCAAGCTGCGGAGAAATTCATTGTCGCTCGGCACGCGGCCGGGCGCGCGCTCGGGCACCGGGGCACGCGCCGGCTCCCCGCCGCCCAGCAGCGCGCGGCCGCCAGCGGCAACGGTGCCCAGCGGGCTGACCGTGAGCGCGCCCCACTCGCCGAAGCTGTCCTTGATCCGCTTCAGCTCCATGATCGCGTCGGCGACCGTCTTGACCGCGCTGGCGATGGTCTGGAGATCGCTGCCCACCTTCTGCCAGTCCGTCTCCATGACGAACGTCTTGCCCCACTCCCACGCTTCCTTGAGGCGCTCGGAGATGTCCTCGGCCCAGCGCTTCAGCTCGCCGCTCTCCGCGAGTTTCTCAACGTTTTCGTAAAGCCTCTGCAGGTCTCTTTTGACCATGTCGAAGATGCCAGCGTTGGCGACCAACAAGAGAAATTCACTCCAAGCGCCTTTCAGGTTGGATATGATCCCGAAGAACGTGGTGGCTTGGCGCTCCATCCCGCCGCCGAAGCGCTCGTTGAAGATGCCGACAAGCGCTTCGCGGACTGCCTCACCCTGTCCCTGGGCGACACGGGTGATCGTCTTGCCATTCTTGACGTAGCTGAAGGTAGTGCGATTGCCTGCCTTCTCCGCCCGTATGCTGAATTCCTTCAGCCGTTCGTACTCGCCGGTCATGGCATCAGCAATCGCCTCGACCGCGCTGCCGAGCGGCTTGGACACACCCGAGGCCGCGTCGCCAAGCGCCTTCAGCGTCCCGTCCATGGGGTCGATCCCGTAAGCCTTTAGCGCGACGAAGGCCTCCATGACTTGGTCGAGCTCGTAAGGAGTTTCCTTCGCGAATTTCGTGACCCAAGCCATCGACTTCTGAGCCGCCGCAACGGACCCTTCAGTGCCTTCCAACATTGCCTGGTACTGTTCGAACTGACCGGCGGTGTTGAACAGGTCGAACAGCGCAAAGCCGCCGGCACCCACTGCGGCCGCGCCGCCTGCCAGCAGGCCGGTCTTCATCATGCCCAGCGCAGCGCCGCCCAGCTTCCGCAGACCTCGCCCGGCGGCAGCACCCGCCCGTTCGACCAGACGCAATCGTCGGACCAGCCCCATCAGATCCCGGCCGAGCCGCCGCGCGCCTTGCCCGGCGCTGCGCAGCATCCGGGTGAGACCGACAGTAACCGCGCGCCGCGCCGCCCGGGCAAAGCTGCCGAGGCTGCGCTCGCCGCGCAGGAACTCGCCCGCCGCACGCCGGATACGCTGCCCCATCTGCCGCACGTTGTTCGCCAGCCCGCCGATCCCCGCCCGCGCGCGGCGAGCCGGACCGCTGAGCCGGTCGACCATTTCGAGGATCATGGAGAAACGCATGGCGGGTCAGTCCTTTTCGCCCTTGGCCTCCAGCTGCTCGGCGCACGACAGCCAGAACTCGATCTCGTCCCAGTCCAGCTCCATCAGATCGACGGGGTTGAAGCCGGTGAAGTACTTGGCCAGCGACGCTAGGCAGAGCTGCCAGTCTGGAGGCCAGCGGTGCGCTTCGGTTCGAGCAAGTTTCCCAACGCCTCGAAGTCCTCGGCATCGAGGTTCTCGACCTCGATCAGCGACAGGTGCGAGCAGGCGACGATCAGATCGATGATCGCGGCAATGCCGGCATCCCCGTGCTTGTCGAAGGCGCGCATGTCCTTCGCCTTCGGACGCCGCATCACGACGGTGTGACCGGCGGGCTTCAGCTCCTCCTCGATGACCTCGGTGCTTCCGGCAGGCCGCGTCTCGGCGATGATCGGATGCACGAGGGTGTGGGCCAGCGGGCGCATCACAGCAGCTCCTCGGCGGGCTGGCCTTCGAAGATCACGCTGGCCTTGCCGTCCTGGCTGAACTCGCCGGCCTCGACGAAATAGGCTCCGCGCACCACCCACGTCTTGCCGGTGTCCGCCTTGAGAATCAGCGTGGCATTGTCGATCGAGCGCATCGAGGCGATGCTCACCCCGTCACGGTGCAGCAGCGCGACGGTGCAGCGCGAGGGCACGGTGCGCTCCATGAAGCCGCCAGCATCGAAGTCGCCCGGCACGTTCTCGCGCTGGGTGCCGCCGATCTGCAGGGTGCTTTCGCCCGAGGTGGGCATGCGCTCGCCATCGACCTCGATGGTGACCTGCCCCAGAACCTGATTGCGATTGGCCATGTCTTATCGTCCTTTGAAGTGGGTGTGAGAGACGGCTCAGAGCCGGAACTGGATCGCGGCCGCGAAGGCGCGGAACTGGTTGACGATGTCGGGCGGGACCAGCGCGTTGATGCGGTTCGGATCGCTCGCGTCCCGCTCGACGATCAGGTCCGCCTTGTACTGGTCGAGGTTCTCGACCAGCCCCTGCTCCTCCCACTCGCGGGCGAGCGCGAGCAGCTCGGCGCGGATGGTCGACGGGGTGACGATCGCCTGACCGGCGCCGTAGCGGGTGCCATCGCTGGCCAGCTTGTGGCGCGGGAACTTCTGCGCGATCCGGGCGCGCAAGGACGCGCGCAGGAAGAACAGCGTGAGCGGCGTTTCGAGATCGAGGAAGCTCACATCCGCAAGGCCGAAGCTGTCGGTCTGATAGGTGGTGATCGCCCGCTCGATCAGGCAGCTGCCGCCTTGCGTGACGGTGAAGGTCGAGATCCCGTCGCGCAGCAGCAGCTCGCGCTGGGCGCGGGTGAAGCGGGCCTCCACCTTCGGCGCGATCATGCCCTTCAGCGTCAGCGTCTGGAGCGGGCGGGCCGGATCGATCGCGCTGAAGTATCCGCAGGCGGCGGCATAGATCGCGGCGATCTGGCAGGGGCAGGTCGGGCTGCTTCCCGCGCCGAGGATCGAGACCAGCTCGGAATTGAGCGCGCCACCGAATGCCGCCAGTTCGCCCTGTGTCCCGCGCTTCGCGCCATAGGCGATGCTCTCCAGCATCCGCGCCGATCCCGCCCGGTCATCGAGCTCCTCGGCGGCCGAGGCGACGGTGGTGGCATCGGTCAGACCGAGCACGATCGTGCGATAGTGGTTGTCACCCAGCACCGCCCAGATCGGATCGAGCACCGGGTCCGTCGCGCCGCCCGCCATGGCGGTGATCGCAAGGCCGACGCCGGCGGGCAGCGCCTCGCCCGCGAAGTGGCTGTGGCGCACGTCGATCTCGTTGCCGGTGGTGCCGCCGTTGCGGGCGGTCAGGGTGACGACGTGCTCGTTGGGATCGGCCCCGACCGCCGCGGTCACCGGCAGATCGGCGCGCGCGTTGACGGCGGCGGCGATGGCGGCGGCGATGTCATCGGCCACGCCGCCCTGCTGGACGCCGACCGGAATGCGCTCGCCTGCCACCATCAGCGCGATGGTGCCTGCCGCGCCGGCCGGGCCGGTGACGGTGATGGTGCCGGTCGCCTTGGCCGATCCGACCGCGTCAGCCAGCGCGATGGCATGGACTTCGGAAAAGCCGTCCGCGCCGAAATAGGCAGCGGCCATGCGCGCCAGCTGCGATCCCTGGCCGAACAGTGCAGCGGCCTGGCTGGCCGAGCTGAGCGGCGCGATGGTCAGCGCGGCAGCGGTGCCGGCGGCGAGCATTTGCCCGATCAGCAGCACGCGGTTCTCGATCGGCGGCAGGCCGGAGACCGCGCGGCTCGCATCGAATTCGATGTGCTGGCCAGGGGTGCGGAAGCTGGCCGGAATGGTGTTGAAACTGATCGGCATGGTTAGGTTCCCTTCTTCGGGCGGCGGGGTGTGCGGGCGGGTGCCGGGACAAGATCACCATCGGCGATCAGGCGGCGGTAAAAGGCATTGAGGACGATCCACTCGCCGGCCGGATCGAACAGCTTGCCATCCGGGTGGCGGACGCGGCGGCCGAACTTGGGGGCAAAGCGCTCAGCGCGCAGGGCGGCAGTCATGGTGCGGGGTCTCCCAGCTGCATCGTGTCGGCGGCATCGGGATCATCGGCGGGCAGCGGCCCAAGGTCTGGATCATGGACGTTGCCGAAGGCCGGGATGTCCCAGTCCACATGGAGCGTGCGCAGATCGACCGGCGCATCGGTGAAGGTGGCAAGCGGCACCACCAGCTCCAGCTCGATCGCCATCATCGACAGGTTCTGGCGCTTCATCTGCTCGGTCCGGGCGATGGGGCGCGCGCTGCGGATGCGGACCGGCTCGATCAGGCCGAGCTCCGGGGTCAGCATGCTGCGCGACAGCAGCCGGATGGCATCGACCATCAGCTGATAGGAGCCGGGCTGCGCGCCATCGCCATGGCGGCTGTCTTCCTCGTTCCGCAGGTTCATCGCCGCCACCACCAGGGCAAAGCGGGCGCGCGCCTGGAACCCCAGATCATCGCCTTCATCCACGCCCTCGACCAGGCCGAGGAAGGTGGCCCAGCAGGCCGGAACGCGCAGCTTCTGGTTGGCGCGCAGATATTCCTCGAACTGGTCGGGGAAGGTGTCGCGGGTGTGGTAGCGGTAGCCCAGCACACCGGCCTCGCCCGCATCGACCAGCACGTCGACAAGCGCCAATTCGGTCGCAGCGATCATCGGATCAGCCCCTTGGGCAGCAGCTGCTCAAGGTGGTGCCAGAACTCGAAGTGATCGAGCACCGGGTTCACCCAGTCGCTGATGATGCAATAGTGGCGGCGATGATCGGGCACGTGATGCAGCGCATGGTGGCGCGGCGATTGCAGCATCCCGATCGACTGAAGCCAAAGCGCCCAGCGCGGGGCCATGGTCTTGCGGTGTGCCCAGGCGTGGATCTCGCTTGCGAAAGCGCCGGCAATGGCAGCCGTCCAGATCCAGACCTGCGAACCCAGCGCGATCAGCATCAGCGCCGCGATCGGCAGCACCGCCGCCCAGGTGGTCCAGTTGCGCTCGACAAAGCCGGTGCGCAGGAACGCGGTCGGATCGGCATGGTGGATGATGTTGGGGGTGAAGATCAGCCGACCCAGCACCGGCCAGTGCTCGCGCCCGGGGCCGAAGCGATCCTCGATCCAGTGCAGCACACCGGACAGGAAATCGGCGAGCAGCCAGCCCAGCAGCAGCTGGGGCAGCAGGAGAAGGATGCCGAGCGCGGTCACTCGCCGCGCCCCTTCAGCTTGTCGCCGACCCAGTCGCCCGCCAGCCAGATCGCGGCAATGATCAGCAGGGGCAGCCAGAACAGCGCGATCAGCGCCGCCATGCCGGTGCGCGTCAGGAAGGGTTCGTCATCGCCTTCTATCCAGACGATCACGAACAGCACCGCCGACAGCGCAAGGTGAAGGTCTTCCCACCAGTTCACGACAGGCCCCCAAGGCTGGCGGCATAATCCTCGGTCAGCGCGATCAGCTCGGCCTCATCCTCGGCGTTGATGCCGAGGAACGGGCGCGCCGGGATGGTGACCTCATCGACCGAGCGGAAGCCCAGCCCGCCCGGCAGGCGGAAGGTCAGCTTGCCGCTGCCCTTGGCGCGGATTGTGCCGCCGTCGTTCATCATCCGGGCATAGATCTTGTTCGAGCCCCAGCGGACCGAGCCGTTGGCGGCCTCGGCATGGATCGAGGAACGCAGCTGCGAGCTGTCGGTCAGCGTCTGGCCGCCCTCTTCCTTGGCGCGGATCGACTTGTCCCAGGGCTGGCCATCCGGCCCGACCTCGGCATCGAACCGCTCGATCGTTGAGCTTTCGAGATAGGTGCCGAAGATCTCGGCCAGCGGTTCGAGATCGTCGAACCCGCGGACCAGCGCACCCAGCGCCGCCTCCATCACGCCATCGCCGCGCAGGCGCAGCTGCATCGTCGCGGCCATCAGAAGCTGCCCATGTTGTCACGGCCGAAACGCTTCTCGGCGGTGGTGGTGAGGATCTGGCCGGGGCGCGGCGCGGCGGTCTCTTCGCCCTGGTCCAGCAGCAGCGTGCCGGCGGCGATCTGTTCGAGCTGCTTCATCGCCGCCTTCTTGCGCTCGATCACCCATTCGGGGGCATCGGCGCGCCACAGCAGGTAGAAGGCATAATCGCAGGCGATGTCGCGCAGGATGGTGTTGCCGGCGAACTGGGCGGTGTTGCGGTGGCGGCGGGCGACATAGCCGGTAATCAGCGCATCGGCGCTGGCGAGCGCGGCGTCGATCCGTTCGGGCACGATCGCGCCGGTGTTCGCATCATCGGTGAGCTGGAGGAGATCGCGCGCTTCGAAGCGCGCTTGCATGGCGGCGAGATCGGCAAAGACAGGCACGGCATGCTCCTCCTTTCAGGCGCTGCTGAAGCGCGGGTCATCGGGTGGTGAGCCGGGCGGCGGGAAAGGACACGGCCCCGCCGCCCGGATCGGTTTGGCCCAGAACCTTTCGGTCTCAGGCCGGGCTGCCCTTGGCCTTGCCGCGCGCCCGGGGCGAAGGCGTCGGCTTGGCCGCAGGCTCGGGCGCAGGGGGGACAGGCTGCACCGTCGGTTCGGAGGTGACAGCACCGCCCGCAGACGCGGCGCTGTCGGCGGTGGCCGTTGATCCACCTGCCTGCGAGGCCTCGGCGTCGAGCGGATGCCCGTCACCCTGCGGCTCGGCGGTATTGGGTTCGGGCGGAGCGACCAGATCGGCAGCGCCAAGCGCCGTCAGATCTTCGCCACCCGTCAACAGCCCCATAGCCTTCAGCTCTTCCTCGGCGAGAAGGCGGGACATGGCGGCGCGTTCTTCTCCGGTCAGCCGGTGGAAGCCGCCTTCCTTGGTCTCGATGTCGACCGAGACGTTGGGATCGGTGAGGATCGCCAGCAGCTGCTGGGGCGTGGTATCGCCCGGCGCGACCAACGTCGGCGCGCTGGGGCTGCCGATCGCCACCCCGCCGCGCCGATAGCTCGGCTTGCGCGAGGTGGTGAGGCGGAGCCGCTGACCGCTCATTCGAGCCAGTCCACAACTTGGAGCTCAGCCGTGCCGCGCCACACGTTGGTGGCACCGGCGGCGTCGCGCTCGGCGTTGAGGAGTTCAAGACCCTTCTTTTCGAGGCTCGGGGGAACGATCAGTTTGCGCGGACGCGATGTCATCTTCCGGCCGTGGTCACCACGCATCGTGCGCATTGAGGTCCGGGCGGCAAGATAGTTGTCGCTATCGAGCGGAGCCTTGGAACCGAACGCAAACTGCCAGAGCCCGAAGCCGACGTTGTCGCGCCCGTCGACACCGTATTGGTATTCCTTCTTGTTGAAGACGTTGTCATCCGTCTCCTTATCCTTGGCGACGAACTGAAAGCTCTTGCGCGACTGGAAGATGACCGGCTTGAGCGGGCGGGTGTCGTCGATCAGATACCAGGCCGGGCCGGCGCCCGCCTGCATGTTCGAAACCGACTGCTTGGCCCCATCTTCGTCGAGCACAGGGTGATCGGTATCGAAGAAGTTCTGACCGTCGTAGCAGGCCGTATCGAAGGCAGCGAGCCAGAGGTTCCAGACCATTTCGTCCGGATGCTCCGCAGCCGACATGCCCATTTCCTCGAACATCGGAGCATAGATACCGAGATTGTCATCGGAGATATCGTCGCGATCGACGCCGATGGTCAGCTCGAAGGACTTGTTCTTGATCGTGTATTCGTGCGCATTGAGACCATGCACGACACGATCGCCAAGCCACTCGCGAACCTTGGGCACCTTGCCGAGCCAACCATATTCATTGGCTCGCGTGGTGCTTTGCACCACGGTCGCGATGGACTGGTAGCTGGTTTCCGCACCAGTGAAGCCGCGAGTATAGGCCGTGTTGAAGCCCGTGTAGAGCGTCTTCAGGTTGGGGCCATTGATTTGCATGTCGTTGGTTTCCTTTTGAGCCCGTCGGGCGGTTAGGAGAACTTGATCCAGACGCCGTTGGCATCGACATCGAAGATCATGCCGGCGACAGAGCGGGTGTCCCCGCCGCTGGTCTTGGCGACGGTCTCGTCGTCGACGATGAAGGCGTTGCTGCCGATGTCGGCAGCGGTGATCGCATCGCCCGCCGCCGAGTTCTTGAAGCGGAACACGCCCTTCTCGACTTCGACCTTGATTGCACCAGCGGCTCCGCCAGTGTTGTCGGCCTCGCCGCGCGCGCGGCCCATGCCCTTCAGTGTGGTGGCCACAGCGCCCGGCGTGGCGAGACCAGCGGCAGTCAGGGCGACGAGCGACCCGGCAAAGATCCGCACGTTTGCCGCAACAGACAGGGCGACAATTTCGCCACTGCGCTGGGGCGTGTTCCTGTTTTCGGTGAGGGGCATGTCAGACGTCCTTCTCTTCAGCGTCGCGGGTTTTGAGGTAATCCTCGGCCGACACGCCCAGCATCGAGCAGATCGCCGCCTCGTCCTCGGTGAGTTTGCCAGCCCCCGAGGCTGGCTTGCCCTCGATCACCTTGCCGCCCTCGAAGGTCGGCGCGGTCGCGAGGTAGCTGTTGAGCTCGGAGACATCCTTGCGGCCGAGCTTTAGCGCCCAGTCGCGCTGGGCCGGGGTCAGCTTGCCCGCCTTGATCGCGCCCTCGACACAGGCGAGGATCTTGTCTTCCTGAAGCGCGCCGAGCTGCTTCTGGATGTCGGTCACCACCGCGATCGGCACGAACTTGGACGGATCGGGCTCGCCCGCAGCGGCGGCGCTGTCGATCGCGGCAAGCACCGCTTCTTCGCCGGCATCATCCGCCAGCTTGAACCGGGTGCGGACCGAGGCGAGGATCGCGGCATTGCCGGTCTTCTCGTCGATCAGCTTGTCGATGGCGTTGATGGCGGCTTCGTCTTCGCTGTCGGCCTTGAGGCCCAGCGCCGTCAGCGCGGACGCCGACAGCAACATCGCAATCTTCTTCATGGGGCTTCCTTCGTTGAAAGCGCCTGCCTCCTGGGAAGCCAGCGCGGACACTTCGATGTTGGGAGAGTTGGTGAGGCCGACGTTCACCAGGCGGGTCAGCTCGCCGGTGCCGGGCCGGGCACGAAAATGCGGGGAGTAATAGCGATACTCGCGCGCTTGCAGCGCGGCCTCGGCGGCGGCTGTCCAGTCGGCCGAGACATAGATGCCGTCCGCACCGACTTCGAGGCTGTCGGGATTGATCCAGCCCGCCGCTTTGGCCACGCCGCCCACGCCGGGGACGGCGGCATATTCGGACTGATGGTCATAGTTCACCACCATGTCGACGCCATTGAGGAACGCCTTGGTGGCGGCGATCACCTGCTCGGCATGGGCCTTGTCGCGCAACTGCCAGGGGCCGCGCCCATCACGCCCGCCGAAAGTGCCGAAGGGCACGATCCGGAACCGCCGCGCCGGTGCGCCGCCTTCCACCGGCAGCGCAAGCGCGCTGGCAATGACGGCAACATCGGAGGCGGCGGGTTTCGACATGCCGCCTGCACTAAGGGGCGGCGGGGGGGCGGCGTTACCTCCGCCGGCGGAGCACGGTGCAATTTCGTGTCGATGGCGGGGAGCGCCCCATGCTTAGCCCTGCCGTGCGGGACTTGCCAAGCGGGTTTGATCAGCCGAGCGCGCCATCCTCGCGCGTCCAGACCAGACGGCCCCGCGCGATCGCGCCGCCGCCCGGCCCCATCCAGCGCCAGAAGCTGCGCCCGAAATCGACCGAGCCCAGCGCGCCCTGGTAGCGCCGCACCAGCATCGCCCGGCCATCGCGCGCGGCGATCCACAGCCAGCCGATCCGGTCGGGATCGATGATCGTGCGCGCCGCGTCCGCCAGTTCGGCCGCCTGTTGGCTGGTCAGCTGGACGATCTCGCCATCGTCCCGGCGCAGCAGCCCGGCCGAGATCGCCAGCGGCCAGCCCGCAACATCGGTGAACACCCGGCCCTTCACGGCGGCGGCGCGGGAGGTGAGATCAAAGGCTTCGAAGAAGGCTCTCACGCCGTCATAATCCGCCTGTGAGAGGGTGCTGTTGAGTTCGCTGGTGATCCCGTCCTCCGGCCCGCGCCCGACACGCGGGGCCGGGGTCAGCCCGTCGAGCGCCGCCTTGCCGACATTGTAGCTCCAGCCCGGATCGAGGCCCTGCTCCAGCCGCGTGATCTCGCCCGTGCGGCGGTTGACATAATCGCGGACCGGCGCGCGCGGGATGTCGCTGTCCTCGGTGACCTTCCAGCCGCGCCGCTCCATCATCCGCGCGTTCACCGGCTGAACATCGCAGCGGCAGTTCCACCCGTTGGGAGGATAGTGCGTTTCCCACCAGGGATGGTCGACCGGCAGGATCGTGCCGTCCCAGCTGGCGTGGTCGGGCCGGGTGCGCGCATCCTTGACCGCGATGTAGCGCAGGAAAGGGAAAGCGCTGCTGGTCCGCTCGACCCGTGCCCAGCGCCCGGCCATGTAGCTGACCCGCAGGTTGGTCTGGTAGATCGTGCGCAGCCGGGCAGGCGAGCCCAGGCGCACCACCTTCTCCACGCCGTCCGCCGGATCGGTCATCATCGCACGGCCCCACCAGCCACGCGCCTGCAACCGCGGGCGCAGTTCGTCTTGGAACTGCTTGAGGGTCAGGCCCTCGTCGAGCGCCTTGGTCACCGCTTCGCGGATATCCTCCAGCAGATCGCGGCTCATCGCCTTTGCGACGGTGAAGGCCTTGGCGTTTTCCTCCTGCCACACCTCGCGCCAGTCGAAGGCGATCTGGTAGCCCTTGGCCGTCAGCGCGGCGACGGCATCGGCGGGCGCACCGATCGGGAGCGGCTCGGCCCCATCCATTATGCAGAACCTCCCATCAGCTGCCGGCTTCCTGCGCGAGCAATGCGCCCGAAGTGATCAGCGGCTTGTGCTCCACGCTGCTGAGCGCTGCCCCGTCCGCGCCGAGACCCAGCGGCAGCTGCCACAGCTTGCCGCGATATCGGGCAAAGCCGTCGCGGTTCTCGGCGAACCCGGCATGGGTGCCGATGACCAGGTGATGCCCGGCGCTGCGGATCAGCGCGTCGATCAGCCGGGCGGCCTCGCGCGTGTAGAAGGCGCGGCGAATGATCCCCGCGGCGAACTGCTCGGGGCTGGCGGCCGACACGCCGCCCTCGGTCTGCGAGGCGGCGAGCGGGACGAACGCATGATAGACCGTGGCCTCGCGCGCCTTCAGATCCTCGCCCTCGGTCAGGGCGGCAGGCAGCATCAGCGGGTCGAAGGCGCTTCGGTCCTGTCCGCCGATATCGCTGCCCGAGGTGACCAGCAGCCCGCGCGGCTTGCCTGTGGTGTCATGATCAAAGCGCGG
Organism: Porphyrobacter sp. YT40; assembly: GCF_006542605.1. Lineage (GTDB taxonomy): Bacteria > Pseudomonadota > Alphaproteobacteria > Sphingomonadales > Sphingomonadaceae > Erythrobacter. The sequence goes on along the minus strand of NZ_CP041222.1, from coordinate 3,603,376 downwards.
GACATTGGCGGCAAGGGTGCGCACCACGCCGTCCGCCCCACGCACCGCCGCGGCCTCGCTGCGCGCGAAGTCGAAGGCGATCGGGAACTGGTCGGCGCGCAGGATCGGCATGGGTCACTGATCTCCCGCTTCGCGATCAGCCTGCGCGATCATCCGCGCGGCAAACCCGCCCTGGGCGAGCAGCTCCTCGAAGGCCGAGGTGTCCATCGCCCCAATCAGCTGGCTGAGCCGCGCCTGCACTTGCGACAGGTCGCCCGCTTCGGCGATCAGCGCATCGACCGGCGCGAGCAGCGCGTCCATTTGCGGTTCCCAGTCCGACAGGAACTCGTCGATCGTCGCATCGATCGCGTCACCATCCGGGCTGGATTGCGAATTGAGGGCTGGCCGGTCGGGCGGATTACCCCCTGAGGCGGTTTTAAGAGGGTCTAAGACGCCTGTTGCCGGATTTTCCGGAGCCACCGGGCCTGAAGCGCCGACAGCGCCATTCTCGCCCATTTGTGGCGGGGTGGCGGGTTTGAGCGCGGTTTCGGGTGACTTGGCAGCCGGAAGCCCCGCGCGCTCTCGCATCTCCTCGCCATCGATCTGCACGCCAAGCTTGGCGAGTTTTTCCGCGCTGTCGATCTCGACCGCGACATCGACTTCGTCCGGCCGGCCGATCTTCAAGCGGGGGTAGGCCTTGCGCGGTCCGTGGTTGAACATCACCATCGGCACCACGAGGTCGCGGTTAAGCGTGCCCGCCAGCATCATCGCATCGAAGTCCTCGATGTCGCCGCGCACGCCGTCATGCACCTGCGCCTGCCCGGAGCCGAGCCCGCCCGCCTTGGCATCGGTGGTGTTGGTCTGACCGAGCACCGCCTTCGACAGCTGGTCATCGATATATTCGGCCTGGCTGCGCCACAGATCGTTGGGCGCGGTGCCTGCCTTGCGGTCGACGAACTCGATCGACATCGTCTCAGGGAAGGCGGCGGCCGCATCAGATCCCAGCTCCAGCAGCGCGCGGTGCAGGATGTTCTTGTTCTCCTCGCTCTCGTTCGGGCCATACTTGCCGATGCGCAGCGGGTGACCGAAGCTTTCGAGGAAGGTCACCCAGTCCTTGATCGCGAAGTTCTTGAACATGTAGCCCCAGGCCGCGATCCGGGCGAGGCCCGAGCGGATCGGCAGGCCGCTCTTGGAGGGATGGTAGTGGGTGATGAACTTGCCCGCCGGCAGTGGGCTCGGCTCGCCCACGCCGCTCTCGCCGCCGCGCAGCAGCAGATCGGTGCCGTTGACCCGGTCGAATTCGAAGAACCGCGGATCGCGCCAGTGCAGCTTCGACGGCTGCCACAGATCGGGCTTCATGTCCCAGACCATCTCGGTCGTGCTCACGCCCTTGCCGATCGCGTCGAGCATGTCGAACAGCTCCAGCTGGAGCATGTCGCGCTTCAGCCAGGTCTCGATCAGGGCGGCGTCCTTCTTCGCCTCGGCGCTGTCGTCGGCGGGTTCGACCTCGATCGGCAGGCGGGCGACCGCCAGCTTGCGGGTGCGCAGCACCGCGAGGTAGTGGAGATCCTTCTCCTCCATCTCTTCGGCCAGTTCGTAATAGGCGACCGCGTCACCATCCTCGGCTTCGCGCAGCAGGCGGCCGAGGCGCTGCGGGGTGAGGCCCTGCGCCGGGTGGCCGGACTGGATGGTGCGCACGCTGGTGCGCGCAGGCGCAGCAACCTCGACGGCGAGGTTGTCCTTCACCAGCGGGCGGCCATCGGGCATGATCAGGGCGGGCGGCTTGCTGGCCATCAGTCATCGTCTCCCAGAGAATCGTGGCAGTCGCGGCAGATCACGCCGATCATCTCGCGGCGGTGGAATTCCTGCCCGCACTCCTCGCACAGGTGCAGTCCGTCGAGGCTCTTCACCACGCGCCGCGCTCCTGAAAGCGCGAGCCATTGGCGGCGCGGCCGGAGGCGTCATCGGGGTGACGCCAGCCTTCCTCGCCCCGCTTCGGCCCGCCGGTGGCGCGGCCCTCGCGATTGACGCCGCGGTATTCGTAGAGTGCGCCGGCCATCTCCATCGCCTGAGCCATCAGGGCATAGGCCCAGAACTCGTCGGCATGGACATCGCCGTCGTTGACCATTCGGATGCCGCCCGATTCCTCGCTGCCGACCTTCTTGATCGCCATCAGATCGGCGCGGGTGCGGGCGCTCTTGCGGATGCGGATGCGGCGCTCCTGAAACAGGCGCTGCAGGCCGAAGCCGAGGTTGATGCGTTCGGGTCCGGTCAGCAGCACGCCGACGACACGGGATGCGCCGTGCTGGCGCTGCTGATCCTCGACCACCTTCTCGCCCATCCCGGTCTGGTCGATACGCCACTGCACCATGCGGAAGCGGTTGAAGGTGTCATCGAACCAGGCGTCCTGGTGCGCGAAGGTCTGGCCGACTTCGCGGTAGCCATCGCGTTCCCACAACACGTCGCCGACCTTCTCGCCCACCAGCTGGATCTGGCCATCGTTGCGGCGCGCCACGTCGCGGCCGCCGTAGCACAATCCGCCCGTGTAGAGTTCCGGCAGTCCCGCCTCCTCGCTCTCGCAGGCGATGATGTCTTCCAGACTGATGAGGCAACCCGCGCCGGTTTTGGGAACGCAGTCGAGCTCCTCCTCGGCATCATCGCCATAGGCGGCGCGGATGCCGGCTTCCCATTCGTCCTTGGGCGGCAGTTGGGTGCCCTTGCTCCCGGCGACCAGCGCGACCCGCTCGTAAAGCCCATCCGCCATGGCATCGGCGAAGGTGATCTTCATCGTCTCGCCGGCGCGGTTGCCAGCCTCGATCTCGCCGAGCAGCACGTTGAACGGGTTGCTGACCCCGTCATGGGTGGAGATCACCACCACCTGGCCGCCCCAGATCAGCAGCGCCATCGCCGACTTGATCACTTCGTTCACGTTCTTGTGGAACGCCGCCTCATCGATGATGACGATCCCTTGCTTCCCGCGCAGCGCGCGCGGGACGGACGGCAGCGCGGTGATGCGGAAGCCCGAGGCGAAGCGGATACTGAAGGCCTTGACCCCCTGCTCCCTGCCATTGTCGTCGACGTAGAGGACTTCCTCTTCCTGAAGCTCGCCCGCGATCAGGCCGAAGGCGCGCGCCCACATCGCGCAGACCTCGATGAATTCGAGGGTCATGTCCTTGTCGTAGCCCATGTACCAGACGTTCTGGCCACCAGCCTCGACGCTGGCGGCCGCCTTTAGCGCGGCAAAGGATGCCACGCCCCAGGTGAGGCCGATACGGCGGCTCTTCTCGATGACCAGCAGGGCTGTGCCAGCGAAGAGCAGATCGACGGTGCGCTGCTGGTAGCCGAGCAGCAGATCGCCCTTGGGCAGGCGCATGATCGCAGCCTCGGCCGCGGCGCGATCGCCCTGGATTTCGCGCTCGCGGATGGCCGCGTCACGCGCGGCCTGATCTTCAGGCGACAGCTTCACTGGTCGCTTCCCAGCACGGCGCGGCGGATCGCATCGACCGTGTCCTTGGAAAGCCCCTTGGCCCGCGCCGCTTGTGTCGCCTGCTCGGCGTTCTTCAGCCGCTCTTCCTCGGCCGCCTGCTGCTTGGCCTTGGCGATGACCTCCAGATCCGTCTTGCGGGTCAGGGCGATGTTGCGCAGCGCCTCGGAGAATTCCTTGGCTTCCTTGGGGCTGAGCACGATCCCCTCGCCGTCCTTCTCCGCCAGCATCAGCTTGAACATGTTCGCCTGCAGCAGCTGCGTGTTCATGTCGAGCAGCTGGTGCCCGTGCTTCCCGCCCGCTTCCTTGGCCAGCGCCTCGGCATAGATCTGGGTTTCGCGCAGGTCGGCCGAGATCTCGGCCAGGCCGCGCACATGGCGGCCCAATGCCGATCGGCTCGGCACCCGCTCTTCGCCGATCACCTTGACCAGGGCGGCGCGGATCTCGTCGATGGTGAAGCCCTTGTCGACGCGCAGCTGGGCAATCACCTCGCGGATCTCGGGATCGAGCTTGTCGATCGAGCTCGGCGTGCTCTTCTTCAGCGCCGCCCGGCGACGGGCCTCCTTTGCTGCGCGGGCGCTGACCACAGGATCAATCCTCCCCCGTGTCGATCGCGGCAACACCGGCGATGCGGCTGCGGCCGCGCGCGATATCGTGCCCGCGCTCGGTAAGGGTGGCGACGACGAGGCCGCTTTCCATGCGGCGGTCGAGCAGGTGAACCGCGCCCTGACCCTGCAGCCAGAACAGCAGCTCGCGCATGCGATCGCGGCTGACGATGTGCTCGAGCGCATTCAACGCCTCGCAAAGACTGGCGTCGTTGGCCGAGCCGCTGGGCTGATCGGCCAGCAGCTGGAGCACCGCGAGGCGCTGGATGGTGAGCAGCTTGGCGGCGGCGGCGGCGGCGAGGCTCACGCGTTCATCCCCTTCTCGACAATCACTTCGTAGATGAGATCGAGCTGGCGGGCGGTGGACTTGGCCAGAGCGCCGCGCTCGGCAGCTTCCTCGCGGATGGCGCTGATATCCTCGATCACCTTGTCCATCTTGCGCGCATGGGTGCGCAGCTGCTTTTCAAGCCGCTCGATGTCGGAGGCCTTGGCGTAGTGGCCCTCGATCGTTTCCACGCGCTCCTCGATCTGGTCGACCTGCGAGCGCACGCCGCTCAGCTCGACATCAAAGGACTGGAGCCGCTGGTCGAGATTGCCGGTGGTGACCGGGTTGGCCGCGCCGCCTTTCCAGCCCAGCCAGATCACGACGCTGATCCCCGCCAGAATGAAGATGATGATCAAGATTTCGAGCGGGTTGGAAATCACGTGTCGTCTCCCTTGCGGCCGATGGTCGACCGGGCCTTGTCGAAGATGTCGGTAACGAAGCTGCGGACCTGCTCGCCGAACAGCTCGATCAGCGAATAGCCGGAGAAGCCCAGCCCGATCGAAACGACGAAAGCGTAAAGCCAGGAGGGGCGGCTCTCGATGATCCAGAGCAGCGCCACCACCAGCATGATCACGGTCACCGCGATGAAGCTGGGCCAGCCGAGCTTCGCCTCGGTGCGGCGGGCAAGCAGCCGCGACAGGCCGATGCCGAGCACCGCGAACAGGCAGGTCACCACCGGCACAGGCACCCCGCCGAGATCGACAAGGAACATGTGGCCAAGCGCGGGTGAAGGCGGCGGGGTGACCGCGACGGCCGCCACGGTCGGCAGCCATCCGACCAGGAACTCGCGGAAGGTGAGGTCGAGCGTCACAGCGCAGCCAAACGGGTCTGGCAGGCGCGGTTGAGGTGGCGGCGGCAGGTCAAGGGAGTTCTCTCCCGCCCATGCGCTCCATGCCAGCCCAGCGCGCGGGCAGCAGGTTTCCGAGCGAACCTCGATTGATGCCTTGGTTCCAGTCGAACTCGCGCCCGTAGATGTCGATGATTGCGGTCTGCCCGTCGATGGTCGCGCCGCCCGTGTCGATGGGCAGAAAGGTTGCCGGGTTATAGAAGAGCGCCCGCTTGGCCGCGTTGGTGAAGTCGAAGGCGTGTCCGGTGAACAGCATGAGCCTGCGCAGCGCGCAGCCGGAAAGCGGCAGGCTCGGCGCACCGAAAAGCTGGCGCATGTTGGCCAGGTTGACCGGAATGCTGTCCGCCGTGAGCGCGATGGTTGAACTGGTTTCGTTTGTCGCGATGGTCATGGTTCCCGCCACGGTATCAATCGACACGAAATAGGCGTTGATCGCGAAGGGATCGGCGGGGAGCGCCCACGTTGGCGCGCCGCCAAGTTGCACCGAGCTGGTATTGCGCAGCCGCACGCGCGGACTGTAAATGTTTGCCCCGTCGAAGCTATCGACACCGGCAAAGGAACCGGCGAGACCGCGCGTCACGCGCATGAACATGACGAAGCTGAGACGGGTGGTGTTGGGAAGGACCGCGTCGGTCGTGTTGACCGCCGTATCAGGCGGGACCAACTGGATTTCCTGATAATTCGAGCCGCCCAGAAACTCGATGTCATGGCGCGGCAGGGTGTCGCCAGCGTCCTGCGCCAAGAGGAAGGTCTTGCGCGCCTCATGACCGCCCCGGAAGTTGGCCGCACGCATGATGATTTCGCGCGAGCCCAGCGCCGGGGTGATCTCGCCCGCGCCCCGCGTGATCGCGCCGGTCGAAGGGTTGATGGCAATGGCTTCGTCAGAAGTATCGCCCGCTGTCCGGTAGACCTGCGACACGGTGCCAAGGATCAGCCCGGTGGAAAGCAAGGTGCCCGCCGCATCCTTGGGGCGAATCGGGAGCACTTCTTCATGAACATAGGGCGCGCCGCCGTTCATCGCGCGGAACAGCCGGGTCTGCTCAAAGCCGAGCAGGGTTGCGCCAAGGCTGTTGAAGTGCGTCCCGTCGACGGTCAGGCGAGCGTCGGAGGCAAGCGCCTCATTCTGGCGCCAAAGAGCTTCCCAATCATAGATGCGAGCGCCGTGAGCCGCACGCAATTCTCTGAACAGGCGCTGCTGCTTAGGCGCTGCCCCCGCCGCCTCAGAGCCGCCCACCGCGAAGGCCCACTGCCCGGTAAAGGTCGCGATGATAGCGTCCACATTCGCGCGGGTGGTCACATAGGTCGCCGCGTTCTCGTCATTGTTCGAGCCGTTGCTGATGTTCGTGCCAGAGGCGCGCGCGGGGTTGGTCACATTGTCCGCTTGGATCAGCGCGAGGATTTGCGCAGTCGTCCGCCCGCCGATCCCGATGTTCGAGACGGAAGCGCCGGGTGCCAGCGCCCCCACCACATTGGTGCTGGTGCGCGCGGGCGGGCCGATGGTCTGTTCGGCAAGGCTGTCCCCGCTCAACCGATACGTCAGCCCCGCACCAATAGGATCGAAGCCGCAATCGCCGCGAAGCGCATTGACGTTGCGCAGCACCATTTGCCGATAGTCCGCCGTCTGCTGGGCAAGGCGCGAGCGCCGAGCCTGCGACAGCGCGGTCGCCACGTCTTCGGTTTGCGGCGAGGTGACCAGCCCGACCGAGAGATAGCGGGTGTTGTTGTAATTCGACCATCCCGCCGTGCCGATGCGGACATAGCCTTCCTGCCACTGTGGGCCGTTCACCCCGGTCGCATAGCGCATCGTCGAAGCCGTGCGAGTGGTGCCGTCAGCTGCAAAGCACTCGATCACGGCAAGGTAATAGAACCCCGCCCGCGCCGGATAGCGCGGCACAGGCACAAAGAACCCGCCCGCCTTGTAGGCCGCGCTGGTGACGGTCGCCGTCGCAACAGTCACGTCCCCCGCAGAGAAGGGCAACGCTTCAAGGTTTGCCACGTTTGCGGGCCGCTCGATAAGAGTCGCGGTGATGACGGGCGCGTCACCCATGAACCGCACGCCGTCGATATTCGCCCCGGCGGCGAAGTCGGTGCCGCAAAGATAGCCGCGCGCAAAGGCTGTGAAGTTGCTGCCGATTACGATGTTGGTGCCGCCGGCGGTCAGTGCCAGCGTGGAAACCGAGCGCCGAAGGTTCTGCGCCGAGCGGACATAGGTCAGGGCATTGGCCGAAATGTCGCTGGCGAGGCCTTCAATCTCATTCGCCGCATCGGCAAGACCGGTCACCGCGCCTTCGGCCTGATCGGCGGCGGCCTGCGCCGCGATGCGGACGTTGCGCGCCAGCTCCTCGAACTGCTCCCAGCTGCCTTCACCCGATGCGCCGAGCTTGCGATACCAGCCGTTGAGCTCGGGCGTCGGATCGCCGAACACCAGCGCCACGTTGTCCGCCGGATGCGCCAGATCGGCATCGAGCGCGGCCTTGGTGGTCTTGGCGAGATTGGTGGCGATCAGCTTGGTCAGCAGCTGCTCGTAAGGCACCGCCTGCAGCGGCCCGTTGGGCGAAAACACCAAGGCGCGCAGACCCTCGGGGATCTCGGAAAGCTCGGGCAGTTCATCGGGGCTGATGGTGCGCAGGTCGCTCACTCGGCAGGCTCCTCGGGGGTAAAGCGGACGGCGGATTGCGCGGCGACCCAGTCGATCAGCGCCTGCAGCTGCAGCGCCTGCTCGCTGGCGATCAGGGCATCGTCGAGGCTCAGCGCTCGGGCGGCAGGAAGTCGATCTTGCGCGGGGGCTGCATCAGCTCGGCCGGGGGTGGCGGGAAGCTGGGGCAGACCAGCTGGGTCGGCACGGCGGGGATCGGTTGCGGCGGCGTCTCGCGCCCGCAGGCGCTCAAAGCGAGCGCGCAGAGCAGCAAGATCGGCGCGGTAATCGGCGAGCTTCGCATGGGTGATGGTCTCCTGTTCGGCGCGGACGCGCGCGGCATTGGCCTCGGCGTCGGCCTGCGCCTGGGCGCTGGCGGCGAGGAAAGCGTTGACGGTGCCGAGGTGCGCGGCCTGCTCAGCGGTGAGGCTGGTCTGAAGCTGGGCGACCAGCGCGCTCATCCGAGGGTTGAGGATGAACTGGTGAAAGGCAGCGAACACCGCGAGCGCCGCAATCACCGCGTTGCGCCAGTCCGCCAGCAGCCACTTAAGCGCTGCCGAGAGGCCTCTCAGAACCGCATCAAGCGCGCCCGAGGCGAAGAGTTTGAAGGCGAGCCACATCAGGCCGCGCCCGCCTTGCGCAGCGCGACGCGGACTTCGTCGCGGATGTAGATCTCGCGCGCGCTGCGCCAGACCGGGTTGCGCGGCTCCTTGGGATTGACCCGATCATACATCAGCACGACGCCGTCCTGCGACCAGCGCCCGTCGAAGAACAGCGCGCGCTCGGCCTTGCGGCGATCGAGGATTTCCTTGGGCTTCGACCAGTTCATGAACTCGGACCAGGCGCGCTCGCGCCGACCGAGAAGGAAGGACTGCACCCAGTCGGCCTGCCCGATCGCGCCGGTATTCCAGTGGAAGGAGAGCGCGCCAGCGGTTTGAGACTCGGTGAGGTCACGCCCACGGAAGGCGCGCCGCACCTCGGGCAGATACTTGGTGCGCAGCAGCCATTCGAACACCTCGACGGCACGCTCGATGCTGGAGCGATGGCCCAAGCGCGTCGTGTCGTAGCGATCGACATTGTGTCCGCTGGCATTGGTGACGCCGAAGCCCCAGGTCAGCACGCCCGCGCTGCACTTGTAGGCTTCGAGCACGAGGCCTTCATGCTCGGCGACTTCGAGCAGGATGCGTTCGGAGAGGAGGGCGGTGGTCATGATCCGCGCCTAACGGCGGATCGCGCGGGCGCGTTACCTCCGCCCGCGTAGCAAGTCCGTCAGAAGAGCCGCAGCTGGTCCTGTTCCTTGCGGGCGCGTTCGAGGATCTCATAGACCCGGCCTTCGCGAATTCGCAAGTGGCGTGCGATCTCGCGCCGCGTCATGATGCCTTCGTCGGCCAGCTGCTTGACCTTGTGCTCCAGCACCGCCCGCATCGGCACGCGCACGATCGTCCGGAACATCGTGTCGCAGAGCTTGCGGGCCAGCTCCTCGCCGATCGCTTCGGCAATGCGCGGCTCGCGCGCCGGGTTCTGCGGGATGTAGACACGCTCACCCCGGAACTCGACCGCGAAGTCGAGCGCCGCCTTCGGCCCGATCACCGCAGCGATCTCGTCCAGCACGGCCGATCCGGTCGAGGGGAAGGCTTCGGTCACTGGCTGGCAGTGTCCTGATCGGCAGGCGCGCCGGTGATCGTGGCCTGCGCCAGCGGCAGCGGGTGTTCGCAGTGCGAGCACTCGGCCGACATGCGGCCGACGATCCAGCCCTTGTTGCCGCACTGCGGACAGCGGTTGGTCTCGCCCTCGTGGTAGCACAGCGGGGCGATCCGCTCGAAGGATGTGCGGGCGTTCATGACAGCACCCCGCCTTCCCCGAAGAACTCCAGCGTGATCGAGACTGGCAGCATCGTGGCGAAGATGCTGCGGAACGCGCGGCGAGTGGCGGTAATCCGCCCGAACCCGACGAGGCCGGGGATGGTGTCGAACCACTCGGGCGCGCTCATGCCGCACCGCCTGCGGCGCGCAGCTTCGCGCCCAGCTGCTGGGCGAGGGTCTGGTAGTCCTCCGCCCCCATCGGGCCTTCCGCGCCCAGCTCGACGCCGCACAGCCGCCACGCGGCGGTGTTAAGCGTCCAATCCGGCCGCGCCTCGCCGATCTTCACCAGCTTGGCGAGGATAGCCTCGCACAGCCCTTCGTTGAGCTTCAGGGGCGAGAGGTTGTTGCCGCTCGCATCGGTCTGCGCCCAACCCTCGATCTCGGCCCGTTTCTTCAGAGCCTCGATCAGCTTGTAGCCATCGGATTGCTTGGCCCAGACGAGCCGCTCGCACCCGATCTGGCGCTTTGCGAAGGCCTCCAGTGACTTCTCGTCCCGGCTGCGCGCCCAGCCCAAATGGTAGAGCGAGATCCACAGAGCCCGCGCCTTGCGGGCCATCGGGTTCTGGGCAACGCCCTTGCCGTTAGCCTTGGGCAAGGGCTTCCAGCCCAGCGCCTCGAACCGGCCCAGCACGCGTTCGAGCTGCTGCTCGGTGCAGTGCTTGGCCGAATCGTGGCCGGTCTCCTGCATCAGGATGTTGCGGTAATCGTCTTCGTTGAGGGCCAGCGCCTTGCGGGCGACATGGACCTTGCCGAGCATGGCGTTGCGGCGCTTGGCGCGGGGATCGAAACGGGCCGGCCGCGCGGGCGCGGTCGAGGCGAGGGACAGGGCCATCAGGCGTCTCCCGTGATTGCGGCCACACCGATCGCGAGGATCGCGAAGAGGCCGAGGGTGATGATCATTCCGATCGCTTCGGACCGGGCGGAGCCGGGGCCGCGCGCGGCATCAAGCTCGCGCGCGGTCTGGCGGTAGAGGTCGAGGAGGCGGGTCACTGAACCGTCCTGGTGTTCTGCTTCCACGCATTCCGCAGATGCTGGAGCGTCACCGCCGTGCCCTGCGTCACGGCCATCAGGTGGGCGACCTCCAGCGCGAAGGTAGCACCGCGCAGCGCGCCCGGCTTGCTGACCATGTCGCGTACGAAGGCGACCATCGCGGCGTCCGTGATGCCCCATGCGGCGGCGAGCGCCTCGGCATCGCCCTCGACCGCACGCGGGCGGATCAGGCTGAGGCCGATGCGGCTGAAGATCTGGGCGAAGTCGGCCGCACGGCTGATGCCGTAGATTGACTGCTGCACCCGCTCGTTGCCCATCAGCGCGATGCCCACGCCGGTCTCGTCCTGCCAGCCCCTGATCTCGTCGAGAGCCTTGATCGAGAGGTGCTGCGCCTCATCGATGATGAGCACCGCGTGGCGCAGGTTGCGGACCTTGTCGCAGATCATGTCGGACAGGTGGGCGGGCGAGCCCACCGCCTGCTTTTCGCCGAGTGCGCGCAGCACCCGCTGCTGCATGGTCATGATGCCGCTGGACGACGGGGTCATCGTCGCCATGAAGCTGTTGTGGTTATCGCGCAGGAAGTTCTGCGCTGTCTGCGTCTTGCCAAGGCCCGCACCGGTGACGATCAGCACCAGGCGGCCGCGCTGCGCCCACTGGAGATAGGTCATGATCGCCGAGCTGGTGGGCGTCTCGAAATACCCCGGCTTCTCGGGCAGGTCGGCTACCAGCTCGGACTGTGCGGAGAGCGTCTGGCGGTAGTTCGCGATGATGTCGGCGTACCGCTTGCGGTTGCCCGCATAGCCCTTGCCGAGCAGGTTGCTGACCGTGCCGTGCGCGATGCCGGTCCAGCTGGCGATATCGGTGAAGCTCGCGCCGGTTTCCGCCTTGTGCGCTTTCAGCCACTCGATCTGCTCTTCGATGAAGCGGTCCTCGGGCGTCATGTCGCCCTGCTGCTCCACCACCCCGGTGAGGGTTTCCTGTGCTCTGGTTGCCATCTATGTGTCCTTTCGTTCCTTCAGTGGGACTGATGCGCGGGGGCGATTGGCGTTGGCCCCGCGCATCACTTCTTCATTCGACAACCCTGAGGCGCGCGGCCCCGAGAGCTGCGATGATCTCTTCCTCGCCCGCATCCGGCACGGCGGCGGCAGGCTGCGGCTTCAGCGCGGCCGAGCCGACCGTGGTACGGTGGCGGATCGGGCGAACGATGGTGGTGTCGGGGCGCGGCGGCGCTTCGGCGGGAACCTGCGCGGCGGCGACCTCGATCGCGGTCAGGGTGCGCTCGGCTTCGAGCCCGGCGCGGACTTCGCGGCGGGCCTGCTTGCGGCGCTTGCCCACCTCGATCGCGCCCGCCTGATCGAAGAATCCATGGTCAGCGATCAGATCGGCCTGGGCGAGATAGCGGCCCTGCTTGTCGTAGATGTGGACCTCGCGGTGCAGGTTGTCGGGATCGAACCGGACGGTGACCGTCGCCCCCAGATGATCGAGGCAGACCGGCGAATAATAGCGGTTGCCATAAAGCGTCACCTCGCCGGTGCGGCTGTCGAGGCGCTTCTTCTCGGCGGCGAGCAGGGCCATGCGCAGATCGGTCTCTCGCGCCTGGCCGATATCGGAGAGGGCATAGCTTTCGGCGAAGGTGGCATCGCAGCTGCGCCCCTTGCAGGCCCCGGCACGGCGACCCTCGCGGGCATTGTAGGCGGCGAACCCGCGCGCCACGATCTGCTCGAACTCGTCCCACGGCACGGTGCGCGCGCCATAGTTGGCGGGCTTGTTCGTGGGGCTGTTGCCGGTGTAGGCGCCCGCGCATTCCGGCCCGCGCCAGACATGGTCGCCCATCTCGCGGAAGGCGCGCTCGACCGGCTTGGACTGGCCGTGATAGATCTGGGCAAAGCGCACCTCGATCCCGACCGAGACCAGCAGGCCTGCCGGCTCCTCGGGGTCGATCTTGTAGCGGTACCGAGTGGCAGCCCCGGCAGAGAGCGCCTTCGATGCGAAGGTGCGGCTGTTGTCGAGCAGGCAGACCTTGGGGATGCCGAACTGGCGGAACAGATCCGCGAAGGCCAGCCGGGTGGCCAGCACGTTCTCCGACAGGTCGACGCGCCAGGCGAGGATCTTGCGGCTGTAGACATCCTGAATCGTGGTGATCACCGGGCGCACCTTGCGCTTGGGATCGGCGGGGTGCTCGACGAACACGTCGGCCATGTGGCCGTCGACGTTCACCACCTGCATCGCGTGCAGGCTCTCGACCGAGCGGCGCACATCGGGGATGTGGCGCTCCAGTGCTTCGGTGCCCTTGCGCGCCATGATCTGGACCGAGCGCGGCACCTCGGCCTTCAGGCGGCGCAGCAGGGTGCGCTGGTGCGGCAAGGCGAGGCCGCGTTCCTTGGCGGTGCGCTTCAGCCGTTCGAAGCACGCTGCGAAGGGCGGCTCCTCGGGGCGCAGCCAGTCGCTCTTGATGAGCTCCCACAGCGCCGGGTCGATCTCCGCCTTCTTGCCGCCGCCCTTGCGGTTGGTGGCCAGCGCCGGGAGCCAGTCGCCGCGATCGAGCCCGCGCACCGCGCGCAGCCAGCCGAAGATCGCCGCGGGACTGAAGCCATGATCGCTGGCGGCACGCGCGACGGCGGCGGTTTTGGTGACCCCGGCCGCGCAGCTCATGCCGATCTCAGTGACGATGGCCAGCCGCTGCTGCGCTTCGGCCTTCACGCTCGCCTTCTGCGCGTCGAACCATTCCCATGCGGCGGCGCTGGCGTTCGGTTCCGCCTTGGGCTGCGCACAAGCGAACCCGCGCCGGGCAAGGTCGGCCTGCGCCTCGGCGGGCAGCAGACTGAAGTGATATTCGTTGCCGCCACCGCGGCCAGCCCGCGCGCGCACCAGCAGCTTGCGATCGGCGCTGAGACGCGAAGCCCAGCGCTCGGCCTGCGCGCGCCGGTTGATCGAGCGCTTGTCACCCGGCAGCCCGGCTAGACCGAGCGTCTCCAGCTCGGCGGCGGTGAACCATTCCCGCGACAGATCGGGCAGCCCTTCGGTGAATTGATGTTGGAGGCGAGCAGTCACTCTTGGCCTTTCCGGTGTGTGTGAATCGGTCGCGCGCGGCCCTCCAGCTCGCGGATCTCGCGCTTGTCCTGCTCGATCCGCTGGCGCAGCTGCCCGATGCGGGCGATTTCGGTCTCCGCGCCGATCAGCAGGGCGACGCCGAGGTCGCCCATGATCTCGCGCAGCAGATCCTGCCGCGAGGTGACGATGACGAGGGCGGCGAGGCGGGAGAACGGCACGCGGTGATCGTCGCGCGCGGGGCTCGAATAGGCATCGAGCATCGACTTGGAGATGTCCTCCTCGAGCAGCTCGCTCATCGCCGCAGCGATCACATAGCGGCTGCGCGGATCGCTCGCGAGGATCGTGCCGACGAGGCGGTTGACCTTGCGCTCGAACCCCGCAAGCGCACCTTCCCCGCGCGCCGGGACGGGCACGTTCCACTCAAAGCCGAGCTGGTTGGGGTGCGCCTTGGCCTTGCCCATCAGATCAGCCCCGCCTTGCGGAGCTCTTCCGCCATCAGAGGGTCCATGCCAGGGGCCTGCTCGGTTTCACCGGACAGAAGCTTGCGGATGTTTTCGAAGGCGCGATGCGCCCAGCGCCCGGCGATCTCCGCGCGCTCGAAGTCGCCCTTGCGCTCGAAACGGTTGGCTCGGGCGTGCCACTTCGAGGCAAGGCTACGCATGTCCTTCGGTGCGCGTCGCCAGCACACACCGCATATGATGCGCACCCCCGGCTCGACCTTGGTTGTGCCGCGCTTGCAGCCTGCGATGCAGCAGTTGATCCGAGGGAAGGACGGGCGCTTAGGCATTGCCGCTCCGCACCTTTGCCTTCAGGCTGATCTTGAAGCTTGTGCTGGTAACCCGCGACTTGGCATCCAGATTGATCCGAAGCGTCCCGCCGTTGACGTACTCAGCGACGATCCGCCGGCATCGACCGGCGCGATCCAGATAGCCGAACAACTTGGGCTTTCCCTCGCCCAGCTGGGAGAGGCCGAGGTTGTCGATCTCGGCGAGCAGGTCAGCGGTCGGCTCGAACGCATGTTTGGTGAGAGGTCCCATGCTCATGACGGCCACCCCCAGCGGATGCAAACGCCCTCGAAGTCGACCCAGCGAGCGCCGAGCTCGGCATGCGCCTTCAGCCAGAACTCGCCCATCCGACGTCTGGCGAAACCTTGAGCAAGCGAACCGAACCCGTCGCGCTCCGCAAATCGTTCGATCCCGACATCACTAAGGGCAACATGCCCCACCGTAATGCCGGTGATCAGCTGCTCCGCCTGCGCGTCGATGGTGATCGTGATCGGTTGAACGCCGATGCAGATGGGATCGGGCTCGATCAGTTTGCGGCACTGCTTGGTCCGCATCGCGGTGTAGAGCTGGATGGCTTCGCCCTCGCGCGCGTGACGGCGGCGTTCGGCGCGAACCGTCTGCCGCTTGGCACGGGTGACGATCGGCTCGATGAATTGCGGGGCGAAGGAATAGGCGACCATCTCAGTCCCTCATCATCCAAGAGGCTTCGAAGTCTTCGAACCCGGGCTGCGGCGGCTGACCGGTGCGCAGGCTCAGTGGCGGCAGGGCCGAGCGCAGCCCGCGCCGCGCCATCTTCGCGCGGTGCTTCTCGCGCGCCTCGACCGCCTTCATCCGCGCCTCGGCCTCAATCGGCGTGACGCCCAGTTCGAGCGCCAATTCCATCACCTTCCGGTGGTGGCGGCAATATTCGGCATGGCTGGCAAAACGCGGCATCAGCGGTGTCCTCCTGCTTTGCGCAGACGCGCGAGCAGCCGCTGCGAACCGCGCTTGATCAGCGCCTCGCGGTGGCGATCGTGCGCCGGATTGTCGTCGAATGTCGAGATGATCGCCCGCACCCGGGCGGGCGAGATTTCGAGATCGGACGCGATGTCGCGCTCTGACGCGCCGAGATCGAACCGCGCCATGACAGCGGCCTCGCCGGGTGTGAGCTGCGACATCAGCGGTGCCCTCCCGCCTGCCGCACCAGCTCGCCGAGCCGCGCGGTCTGGCTGCGCAGCGCGTTGTCGCGCGCCACGTCCTGACCAAGATTGATGTCGAAGCGCCAGACGACGTTCTGCACCGTGCTGCGCGGGAACCCGGTGGCGCGCGTGATCTGCTCAACGCTTTCGCCGCGGTCGAAGCGCGCGAGCACCGCCTGTTCGGTAGAGGTCAGGCCCATCAGCCCTTCCTCCCGATCCGCACCAGATGCAGCGGCTCGCCATCCGGCGCGCGCGGAATCGCCACCGGCTGCAGCACCTGCAGCTTGCGGCGGCGCGAATGCGGCGCGCGGCGCACCTTGCCCTCGATGATCAGGGCGCGGATCAGATAATCCGCCAGTCCCTCGTCGCCATCGAACGCACCATCGGCGACCTCGTCATTGCTCGGGCCGCGCCCGTGCTTCAGCTCGAACCCGGTGATGAAGCGCAAGGCGTCCGCCTTCTGGTCGAGGAGGCCGATCATCGCACGGGCCTCCGCAGCTGCGCACCCAGCACCTGGCGCTGCTGGATGCGCCGGATCGCCGGAAACCGGTCGAGCCCGGTCTCCTTCATCTCGCGCGCGATCGCGTCTTCGCCCGGAACTCGGCTGCCAACGCGGCTCACTTGGCCAGCCCTCCCAGCAGCAACGCCCACCAGATCAGGCCCGGCGCGCAGATCGCGACGACCAGCAGGGCCAGCACGATATCGATCACATCATCCTTGGTCGGCCAACGCATCAGAGCGCCTCCTCAAGTGAGAGAATTTCGGAATTGCGGTGCAGCGGCGGCAGCCAGATCGTGCGCGTCTGGCCCGCGATCGTCGGGCGCTTCACGTCCCAGACGATCCAGCAATAATCGGTCATGCCGCCGCTGAAGGCGCGCTTGCCCATCGCCGCGATCCGGTCACCCGGCGGCATCGACGGGCGCTGGCACAGGTGCAGCACCGCCTGCGGCGGATGATCGGTGAACAGCTGATAGCGCGCCTGACTGGCGAGCCACTTGCTCGGCATCAGGATGCACACCCGCCGCGAAGACAGGGTCAGCGCGTGCCGGGCAAAGGCTTCTGCGATGCCCTTCACATAGCTGTAAGGCGGGTTGCAGATGATGCTGCAGGGCGCGGGCGCGGCGGTCTGTTCGAGAAAGTCAGCCTGAAACCAACGCGGACGCTTCAGATCAGGGCAGGCATCGAAGGCCTCCCAGTCGAAGTTGTCGACAAGATCGGAACCGATCGTGTCGATCACGTATTCGGGTCCCCACTCGGCGTTCTCCCATGCGGCCTGCATCGTGTTGCCCATGCCGCAGCACGGATCCCAGATCGCGAGCCCATCAGCGCGCTCGAGCGCGAATTTGTCGAGCGTGTCCGCCAGTTGCCGGGCACACCAAATCTCATCGACATACCAGTCGAGCGGGTGGCGCTTTGCGTGCCGACCGGAGGAAATTTCACCCCGCATCGCGCGTCTCCGGCATATCGAACACGACCGCCTGGGCGTCGCGCCGTAGCGCAGCGAGTTCCTCGTCCTCGACGGGTTCGCCATCCAACAGCTTGTTGATCGTCACGATCGCGGCGGCGAGCGCATCCGAAGCCTGCGCGACACCGACCTTGCGCGGGCGATCATCCCCCAGCTCTTGGTCGAGCAGATCGCGCATCTTGCGCTTCACGTCCGGAGTGCCGAGCGCGCGGACAATCTCCGGGAGGTGCTGCTTGATCTTCGACGGGCCGAGCCGATCAAGATTGCCCACGACCGCATTCAGGAACTTCTGATGCGCCACCGGCTCGACCTTTGGCGCGAACTCGTCCGCACCCGCCGCGATCATCGCATCGGCCACCCCGATTTCGGGATCAGCCAGCAGCGCCTCGATCACCCGGCGGCGCACCGCCTCGCTCTTGAGGCGGGTCAGGTCGAGCAGCTGCTTCTGGTTGTCGCCCACGACAGGGTGCTTGGCGAGCGCCTCGGCCAGATCAGGGAAGGGTGCGACAACAAGGTGGAAGATCGAGAGATCTCGGCGGATTGTCCGCTTGTCCATGCCGAGCGCGTCGGCCACCGATTCCTGCCAGCCATATACAGCGGACATCGTGTCCGCTGTATCGTTGGTCTCCTCCTGAAGGGCCTCATCAGCCCCCTCTTCGAGGTGCTTTACACGATCCCAGCGAGCCTTGATTGCGAGCTGCTTGGCGGACAGGTTTCCATGCTGACGGGCGAGGCGGGCTTGAGCGGCGTCCGAGAGCGCGGCAGTGAACTTCGCCCGTTCGATGAGGCCAAGCGGGCGGCGGTGCAGGTTCTCTGATGCCTCCAGATCGGCGAGGTCTTCGGGCTTGCCCTTCACCTCGATCGCGAAGACCGTGATGCCTTCATAGGTCGCACCCATCAGGCGGTGCATTCCCGTGACGAGCCGCCACGGTTTCTTGCCCTCCGATACGACCGCCTCGATTGACTTGCCCGGCAGGTTGCGCGCGACTTTGATCGGGTCGCGCTGGCCATCGACCGCCATCAGGCGACCAAGCGCCGCAGCCTTGTCCTCGTGCAAGAATCCGATCCGCTCGGGGATCAGCACGTCGTTCGGCGAAAGCTCCAGCACTGCGGCACTGGTCAGCAGCGGGCGACCGCTCATTTCGCACCCCCACATAGACGGTGCGCGGCATCTGCAGGCGGGTTAGACCGAGGGCTCCCACTGACGGAGAAAAGCCCATGTCGAAGTCCGACGCCGACAGTATCGAGGAACTGAAGGACCACATTTACGCCGTCCAGCAGCTCCTTCTCGCGCATGTCATTGCGGTCGATAAGGTTGACAGGGGCGCGACGCTTCACACCATCGACATCCTTCGCCATCAGCGCGATAGCTTCGCGGAAACGGGCAGAGGACGTGTCGCGGTCCGCCTGAATGCCTTTATCGATGTGATCGATGAGAGCCTCGATTGAAGCCTGCGCATCCATCAGGGCGCGACGCATCTTCATGCGCCGAACAACCGCCCGCGCGCCGCGCGGGTTTGCGAAACCGTGATCGGGCAAGTCGTGCAGGGTCATCATGCCGCCACCTTCCCGCCCTTGCGGAGGCGCTTCGCATCCTCGGCCTCGATCTTCGCCAACTCGCGATAGAGCGCCTCGATCGAATGCAGGTTTGCTCCGGGCGGGTTCGGGTTCCTCTCCGTTTTTCTCCATTTGAAGAAGGTGTCAGGGGAGATGCCCGCCCTGCGGCAGAGCTCGGCGATGGAAATCCGGGAGGCTTTCGCCCGCTGCTCGATTTCTCTGACGACTTTTTGCTGCTTCATATTCGGCGCAATAGCGTAGATTTTTACGCCTTGCAACGCAGATATTTCCGCTCTCTTATACGCCGCCTAATTGGTAGTCCGGCGCCGTGTCCGGCATAGAGGATGATATCACGCTGATCCGCGCCCTTGTGGATTATGCGGGCGTATCCGCAGCCGAGGTTGCGCGCCGAGCTAAAGTCAGCCCCCGGACGATCCAGCGGATGAAGGGCGGAAATCCCGACTCGCGCTTAAGTGCTCCCACACTCGACAGCCTTCGTGCTGCTTATCCCAAGTTCCCAGGGTGGACGCGAGGTGCCGAGTGGAGCGAGATGCCTTCTGCTCATGATAGGGCGGATGATATCGTCGAGCTCGACCAAATCGACCTGAAGTATGGAATGGGCGGAACATATGCAGACGGCCCCGTTCAAATCCAGCGGCGAGCTTTCTCTCGGGGTTGGCTTCGCTCGATAACTTCGACCGCGCCGCATCACCTCTCTTGGGCTGTTGGCGATAACGACAGTATGGAGCCGACGATCCGTTCGGGAGAGGTGGTCCTGATCGATCGGTCCCAAGACAGTCCTCGTCACGATGCTGGCATTTGGGCGGTGACGTATGGCGAGATCGGCTCGATCAAGCGGTTACGCTATTGCCCAGATGGCACGGTCGAATTGCATAGCGATAATCAATTGGTCCGCCCTCAGACAGCTGTCGATGACGAGCTGCATGTCATTGGCCGCGTCATAGCGGTGGTGAGGAAGCTTTAAGCATGTCCGACAGAGAAAAGGCCCATCTAACCATCGAAGCTTTCGCGGACCACCTGCAGGAGGCGGTCGAGACCTTGGGATATTTTGAGTCCGCTGCATTCTACGATTTGCTCGAATGCTACCGTCAGCGATGGGATGCTGGAACTTCCTCTACTATACTCAGAAAAGATGAGGTTCTACCTCTTCTATCGGCCAAAGGCCGTGTGGACCCTCGCCATGCGCAGATCGCCACCTATTCGCGAGCAAGCTTTAACATGTATCGTGAGCAAGTTCCTGCTCGCGAGCAGGCGTGGTCGAAGTTGGGGACCGATGCCCGCTTTTCAGCAAGCGTAAAGATGGTCTGCGACCAGGCGCGGTCAAAGGATGGCACTGTCGTGCCGATCGAAGATCGCTGGCCGCTACCCTTACCCGAATGTGGTCAGGAGTGGTGTCCCTGCAGCTGGCATCTGGTTTATGAGCGAAGGAGCAAACGCTGACGCTCAGGCCTTGGACTTGAGGTGCGCTTCGGCGATCATCGCATAGAGCCGCGCGAGAATTGATCGGCTCGGTGCCCGCTCAGGACCGAACTGCGCTTTCAGCAAGGCCGACGCATCGTTAATCGAACCTCGGCCATACAGGCTAAGGATAGCCGCCCTGACCTCGGCATCCTTCCAGTAGGGCGACTTGCAGCGAATGGTTGCCACCGTCTCGGGAGGGATGATCGGCTCATGCTCGAGGGTCACAGCCGGCCCTTCGTCGCCTGCTTCGATCAGCGCGACAATGCGATCAAGAAGAGCCAACGCCTGATTGATTTGCTGGTTGCGGGAAGGGCGCATAGTGGGACGATCTCCGGCTAGTTCTTGCCCCACTTACAGAAGCAAGGGTTCATCGCCTATGGGAAAAATTTGCGCCCAGTTTCATGATGGCGATTTCGGCGGGGCGACCCAGCCACGGTCGAAAAACTCTATTAATTCAATGAGTGCCCAGTTCGTCCCGTTTTTCCCATTCTGGGGCATCCTATGCCCCGGTTCATTCAATGATGAGAAGCGTCTCAGATGCCTCTGGGGTCTGCCTCACCCGGCCGAGAACCGCGGATTTCCGCCATTGAGAAGGCACCCTCTCAGAATGCAGGCGAATATCGCGGCAACCGTCCGATGGGCCTGATCAACCAATAAATGGCACCGCGCTCTAGACACTCCCGCCGAGCGCCAAATTTTTGGAGAGCCTATGCGAAACCCCGGATTTCAGCCATTCCCATGCCGCGTTGTCCCGAGATGTCCCGGGAAATCCCGGCCACCGCTCACTCTATTACCTTGTGTCCTCTAGCACGGAGGCTGCCTGTGCGGCGCGGTGCGCTACACCTGCGAGTCCGATCCGCTGCTGTGCGTCACCTGCCATTGCAAGAACTGCCAGCGGCAGGCGGGCAGCGCCTTGTCGGTCATCATCGGCGTGCCCGAGGATGCGGTGGCCTTCGAAGGCACGCTCAAGACCTACAACGACACCGGCGACAGCGGCGCCACGGTCAGGCGGCAGTTCTGCCCCGAGTGCGGATCGCCGGTCTTCACCCGCGTCGAATCGCCGCCGGGAATGATGTTCATCAAGGCCGGGACGCTGGACGATACCAGCATCCTGAAGCCCGCGATCCACTGCTATGCCAAGAGCAAGCAGGACTGGGTCGACCTCGGCGATATCCCGGCCTTCGAGACGGTTCCCGAAGGGCTTTAGAACAGGCCGGGCAGCTCGCGCTGGGCAGGGTTGGGGCGATCGGGCTGGAGCGGCTGACGCTCCGGCAGGTCGAGGCCCAGGCGGGTGCGCTGGCCTTGCGTCAGCCCGCCCGCGGTGGTCCCGCCGCCGCTCGCGGTGATCGGGGTGCAGGTGCGCCCGCCAAGAAAATCGAGCGCCGCCGCGATCGAGGCCTCCTGCGGATCGCCGAAGGGCCGCGAGATATCGTCGCCCGCACGGCAGGTGTTGGGCACCACGCTGGCCAGGCCGGTATAATATTCGCCCTGATTGCTGGCATTGAGCGTCTGGAACGCCACCGCGCGGATGCGCAGGTCGCAGGCGGGCAGGTCAAAGCCGAACTGGCCGACCGGCTTGCCGAAGGAATTGGCCCCCACCAGCGCCATGTTGGTGCCGAGATAGGGGATCAGCGAATTCGTCACGAGCTCGCTCGCCGAGGCACTGGAACCGGTGGTGATGACCGCGACCTTGGTCGGCGCGATGGCGTTGGGCTCGGCCCGGAACAGGCGGGTCTCGTTCTCCGCCGCCTTGGAGGGGCGCAGCACGGTGCGGCTCCACACCTGCCCGGTGCGCCCGGCGCCCATCAGGTCGCCCATCGTGTCGGCCACATCCACCAGCCCGCCGCCATTATAGCGCAGGTCGATGATCAGCTCGGTCACGCCCTGCGCGGCGAACTGGCCATAGGCGGTGCGCAGCTGATTGGCGGCATCGGCGATGATGAAGGTCCGCAGGTTGATATAGCCGACCCGCTTGCCTCCGTCGTTGAGGATCACCGCGCCGTAGCGGTCCGACACGGGATCGAGCGGGAAGTCGGTCTTGGTGATGCTGCGTTCGACCACCGCGCCGCCCGGCTGGGTGAAGCGCAGCACGCGGGTGGTGCCCGCGGTCGAGGGGCCGAGCGCATTGACCACCGCCTGCACCCCGCCATTGGCGAACAAGCTGCTCACCGTCTGGAGATTGGCGCTGCTGGTGCCGATCGCGGTGATCTCGCTCCCCCGGTCGAGCCCGGCGCCGAAGCCGCTGGCGTTCTCGTAGGCTTCCTGCACGAACACCCGCCGCGCCGCCGTGTCGTAGAACAGGCGAATGCCGAACCCGGCGGAGGAGCCGGAATTGATCAGTGCGTTTTCCTCGGCGATCGAGGTGACGAAGGTGAAGCCGCGGTCGCGGTTCTGCGCGCGGGCCGGAGCGACGCGGGCGTCGAGGAAGCTCTGCACCGAGTTGAAACTGGCCGGGTTGGCCGGGGCCAGCAGATCGGGAAAGAGATACCATTCGTTGAGCACGCTGTCGGCGAAGTCCTGCTGCGCGCGCAGCGAACAGGCCGCAGGCGTCGGGGTAGGGGAGCCACCCCCGCCTCCGCCGATGGGCACGCCCGGAGACGATGACGATCCGCCCCCGCCACAGGCCACGAGGCTGACCGAAAGCAGAAGGCTCAAAGCAAGGCGTGCAGACTTCATCGGGGCGACCATCTCCGAAAGGATTGCCCGGACAAGGGGGGTGCCCGGCCCGCCAGAAATGCATGGGCGCATGGGCAAGAGCAAGCGGGATAAGGGGAAATCCGCAGTCAAAGGGCCAAAAGCGTGACCTTTTTGCCTGCATTTGCAGGGTTTTCCGCAGAAAGCGGGCAAAATCGGCTTGCCAAGTCTCGTCTATGCCACCCGAACGCACTAGCACGGGGGGAAGGACGTGACAGAATCATGAGTAATTTTCCCGCCTGGCTCGCACCCCATGTGCCCGCGCCCGCCCGCCATCCCGGCCTCGCAATTGCGATGCTGGGTTCGGCGCAGACGATCGCGCGCGGCGGCTTTGCGCTGACCAGCCCCGCGTTCCGCGCGGGTGACGATCTCGACGCCAGCTTCACCGCCGACGAGGAAGACGCCGTCGCCCCGCCGGTGGAATGGAGCGCGCCGCCGCCGGGCTCGGCCGAGCTGGTGCTGGTGGTCGAAGAGGTTGCGGACAGCGGCAAGGAACCGGCCTGTCACTGGCTGGTCTGGGGCCTGGCCGGGCAGCGCGGCAAGCTTCTGGAAGGCGAAACTCCGCCGCGCACCGGCAAGAACAAGGCCGGCAATTCCGAATGGCTGCTGCCCGCCCCGGCCGAGGGCGAGACGCGCCACTACCTGTTTCAACTGTTCGCGACCGACCTGCCGCTGGTGCTGATGCCCGGCGCGGGGCGAGCGGAACTGCTTGCATCGCTGCAAGGGACGATTACGGCCTGCGCAGTCCTTCACGCCACCTATACCGGCGGCGGGGAGGATGATGATGCGGGCTGGGACGATGATGATTTGTGATCAACCTGCCACAGACATAAGGGAGTAGACGATGGCTGGCACGACCAATGCACTTCAGAAACCGGTGACGCTTTCGGGCGAGCTCGAAGCCGTGATCGGCAAGGGCCCGATGACCCGCGCCGAGGTGACTTCGAAGGTGTGGGAATACATCAAGGCCAACGGCCTGCAGGACAGCAAGGACAAGCGTCAGATCAATCCCGATGCCAAGCTTGGCGCGGTGATCGGCAATGACCAGATCTCGATGTTCAAGATGACCGCTGCGGTCTCGAAGCACCTCAAGTAAGTCCTGCGGCCCGCTGCAATCGGCGGGCCTGACTGGCACATTCAGCGGCGCGCGATCCGATAGGGTCCGCGCCGCTTTTGCATGGGCGCGCCCTTCCATGACAGCGCGATCGCGCCCTTCGCGGCAAGCGCGTCGGTGGCGGCGTGGACAGCCTCCATCTCGGCGCGCCAATCGCCCTGCGACCCGGCCAGCAGGCGCGCGGCCTCGCTCGGGCAGATGGTCGCGCCCGCCGCCCGTTCGGCGAGCAGGGTGAGGATCGCGTCTTCCGGCGTCATGCGGATTTGCGGCGCAGCGGCAGGCACTCGCCCACCCACAGCGCCAGCCAGATGATCACCGGCTGCGCGAACATCCGGGGCACGTGATAGCCCATGCCGAGGCCCCCGTCGCCGCGCGCCATGTCTATCATCATATGGTTGATGTTGGCGGGCCACACGCACAGCGCATAGGCGGCAAGCCCCCACCCGGCGGCTTGTCGCAAGCGCTTGGAGAAAGGCTGTACAAGGCCGATCGCGCCGAGGATTTCCGCCACCCCGGTCCACAGCACCACCGCCCCGGGCGCGGGCACCCAGGCGGGCATGATGGTGAGGAAGGGCGCGGGCAACACAAGGTGGACCACACCCGCGATGAAGTAGAACAGCGCCAGCAGCCAGCGCAGCACGGCGCGGATCATGGCGTGACTCCGCTGCCCGGCTCCCAGCCCGGAGCGGCAAGCCGGAAGCCTGCGAAGTCGAACCCCGGCACCACCACGCAGGAGACGATGCTGTAGCCATACACCGGAGCGCCATAGGGCCGCGCCGCCTGCCATTCGCCGGGCGCGACGAGGCCCTGCAACTGCTGGCCCGCTACGACATCGCTGCCAAGGATCACGCTGCGCGCCGGGCCCTCATCGCTCGCCGCAAGCCGCAGTTCGACCGGATCGCCCGCCTGCCACAGCCACAGTTCGGCCGCATCGACCGTGTGCCAGTGCGAGGCCTCGTCGGCGCGCAGCAGGAAGATGATCGCGGTGCCGTTCGCCCGGCCATCGGGGAGGGGCTCGCCACGCCACGTCTCGCGATACCAACCGCCTTCGGGGTGAGCGGCGAGGCCCAATTGTTCGATCAGCTTTTGCGCGCTATCGCTCATGTCCGGCCCCTTGTCCTGTAACGCTGGAGCCGCCTTACCGGGAGTGTCTGAGACCATGCAAGCCGCCGCCCCCTCGATCGCCGTCATCGCCGCCGCGCTGCTCACTGCCGCGCCGCTTGCCGCGCAGACCGTCAGCCAGGAACAGGCCGAAGCCACCGCCCGCGCCGCGCTCGAAGCCGCGCCGGTGTTCGACGGGCACAACGACACCCCCGGCCAACTGCGCTCGCGCTATGCCAATCAGATCAACGATCTCGACTTCGTAGATACGTTGGACGGTGCCGATCCGGAGGGCACGGGCCGGCCGATGCACACCGATCTCAACCGCCTGAAGGAGGGCAAGGTCGGTGCGCAGTTCTGGTCGGTCTATGTCCCGCATAATGACGACGAGTCCGAAGCGGTGCAGCAGACGATCGAGCAGATCGACGTCACCAAGCGCCTGATCGCGCGCTATCCGGGCGCGCTGCGCTATGCCGAGACCGCCGACGCGGTCGAGAACGCGATGCGCGAGGGGCGGATCGCCTCGCTGCTGGGGATGGAAGGCGGCTATTCGATCGGATCGAGCCTGGCAGTGCTGCGCCAGTTCCACGCGATGGGCGCGCGTTACATGACGCTGACCCACAACAGCAACACCCCCTGGGCCGACGCCGCGACCGACAATCCCAAGCACGATGGCCTCACCACCTTCGGCAAGGACGTGGTGCGCGAGATGAACCGCATCGGGATGCTGGTCGATCTCAGCCATGTCAGCGAGAAGGTGATGCACGATGCGCTGGACGTGGCCAAGGTGCCGGTGATCTTCAGCCACTCGGGCGCGCGCGGGGTGACGGCCCATCCGCGCAACGTACCCGATTCGGTGCTCGCGCGCCTGCCCGAGAACGGCGGGGTGGTGATGGTGGTCGCCCTGCCGCGCTTCATCAACGAGGAACTGCGCCAGTGGGACGCGAGGCGCGCGGGCGAGATCGCGCGGCTCAGGGTCGTCCATCTCGGCCATCCCGAGGCCGCGAGCGCCGCACTGGAGAAATGGCTCGCCGCCAATCCCGAGCCCAAGAGCCCGATCGGCGATGTCGCCGACCACATCGACCATATCCGCAAGGTCGCCGGGATCGAGCATATCGGCATCGGCGCCGATTATGACGGGATGCCCAGCGGGCCGGTGGGAATGGAGGACGTCAGCGGCTATCCGCGCCTGTTCGTGGAACTCGCCCGGCGCGGCTATTCGCAGGCCGAACTCGAGATGATTGCGAGCCGCAACATTCTGCGCGTCATGCGCGCGGCGGAAGCCTATTCCGCCAGCGTCGCGGACGAGCCGCCGATCGAGACCTCGATCGGCGCGCCCGCCAGCACGGAGTGATCAATAGGGCGTGTTGGCGTGGGCGAGGGCGGGGATGATCCACACCAGGCTCATCGCGATGACGGCGAAAGCGAGGCTGAAGCCCAGCACGTAACGCAAGCCGGTGTTGCTGACTGCCCCGCGGGCGGCTTCGTCGGTGATGTGGTGACGGGTGTCCTGCTCGATCATGACTGCTCTCCCTGACATGATTGACGCTACGGAAACACATTCCGTAGCGTCAATCAATACGCGGATGCTCAGATCGTTCCCGCATAATAGCGGGGCGCAAGTTCAGTTGGCCGCTTCGAGCTCGCTGCCGAGCTTCAGAACCTCGTCGCCATCTTCCTGCTTGATCAGGTAGGCCGGGTCGTCGGAATCGCCCTTGCGCGTCACTTCGGAGCCCTTGAGCGTGCGGGTCACCTCATGCTCGAACCGCTCCTTGATTTGGCCCTCGGCTGTGCCGTTGCCCCACGACCACTTGACGTATTGGCCGGTGCGAAAACTGTTCGACATGGGATGGCTCCTGTCGTGGAAAATTATTGTTGCGCCGGGTCGGCGATGCCGTCGGTGGAGGACGAACTGGCATCGCCCTGTTGTTCGGCAACCACTGCATCGCGGCCGGTGGCGGTGCCTTCGCTCTCGACATCGTTCTGCGAGAGGGCTCCGGTAACCCAGATGAGCGTCAGCGCGACGATCGCCAGCGAAACGCTGATCAACAGCACCCACCGCACGTGACCCGTGGTGGAACCAGCCTTCGCGTCGGTTTCGTCGATGCGGGTCTGGGATTGGGGTTCGGACATCATGTTCTCCTGCATGTTCAATACAGGAGGCTAAGCCCCAAGGGCTGCGAATGTTCCGACTCGCGCCCCTGTCAGTCGCGCAGAAGCTCGTTGATTCCGGTCTTCGAGCGGGTCTGGGCATCGACGGTCTTGACGATCACCGCGCAGTAGAGCGAGGGGCCGGGCGAGCCGTCGGGCAGGGGCTTGCCGGGCATCGATCCGGGCACGACCACGGCGTAGGGCGGCACTGCGCCCATGTAGACTTCGCCGGTCGCGCGGTCGACGATCTTGGTCGATGCGCCGAGATAGACCCCCATCGAAAGCACCGCGCCTTCGCCCACGCGCACGCCTTCGGCCACCTCGGCACGGGCGCCGATGAAGGCACCGTCGCCGATAATCACGGGTTCGGCCTGCAGGGGCTCGAGCACGCCGCCGATCCCCGCGCCGCCCGAGATGTGGACGTTGGCGCCGATCTGCGCGCAGGAGCCGACGGTGGCCCAGGTATCGATCATGGTGTTCTCACCGACATAGGCACCGATGTTGACGAAGCTCGGCATGAGAACGACGCCCTTCGAAATATGCGCCCCGCGCCGCACCACCGCGCCCGGCACCACGCGGAAGCCAGCTTCCTTGAAGCGATCGTCGCCCCAGCCTGCGAACTTGAGCGAGACCTTGTCATAGGCCGGGACGCCCGAGGCACAGTCTTCCATCACGCGGTTGTCGCTGAGGCGGAAACTCAGCAGCACCGCCTTCTTGAGCCACTGGTTGACCCGCCATCCGCCGTTCCCGTCGGGCTCGGCGACGCGCGCCTCGCCGCTGTCGAGCATGGCGAGAGCATCGCTGACCGCGTGCCGCACATCGTGACCCGGGCCGACCTCGGCGCGGTTTTCCCAAGCGGCTTCGATGTCGGCGATCAGGTCGTCACTCATGCGGGGTCTCCGGCGGATAATGTCCCTTGCGCGCCTAGCTGCGCGGGAGACGTGGGGCAAGCGGAACCCATCGGGCCGTCAGGGCCGCAAGGCCGACCGGCCGCCCGCAAACAAACTACCCCTTCATCCCCGCGGCAATCGCGAACTGGTAGGCGCGCTCGGCCAGCGGGCGCACCCGCTCGCTCATCGCTTGGGCATGGGCGCTGGAGGCGGTGCCGTCGATCACCCGCTTCTTGATGCCCTGCATGATCCCGGCGAGGCGGAACAGGTTGTAGGCGAAATACCAGTCCATCGGCGGGACGGGGTATCCGGTGCGCGCGACGTAGCGCTCGACCGCCTGCTCGACCGTGGGAATGCCGAGCGCTTCCAGATCCAGCCCCAACAGCCCCGCGCGCCCGTCGGCGGGCTGGAACCAGTTGAGCATGAGGTAGCTGAAATCCGCGATCGGATCGCCCAGCGTCGACAGCTCCCAGTCGAGCACCGCGATGATGCGGGGTTCGGTCTTGTGGAAGATCACGTTGTCGAGCCGGTAGTCGCCGTGGACGACGGATGATCCGTGCTGCGGCGGGATGGTTTCGGGCAACCATGCGATCAGCGCTTCCATCTCGGGCATATGCTCGGTCTCGGAGAGCTTGTACTGCTTGGTCCAGCGGGCGATCTGGCGGGCGCAGTAATCGGTCGGCTTGCCATAGTCGCCCATGCCGATCGCTTCGGGATCGTTGAGGTGCAAGTCGGCCATGGTGTCGATCAGCGCGTGGTAATGCGCGCGGCGTTCCTCGGGTGAGAGGCCGGGGAGCGCCCCGTTCCACAAGCTTCGCCCGTCGGCGAGGCTCATCACGAAGAACTTCGATCCGATCACCTCCGGGTCTTCGCAGAGCCCATAGGTGCGCGGCACCGGGAAGCCGGTGGGGTAGAGCCCCGTCATCGCCGCATATTCGCGGTCGACCGCATGGGCCGAGGGCAGCAGCTTGCCGAAGGGCTGGCGGCGCAGCACATAGGATGCGCCGGGCGTGTCGATCCGGTAGGTCGGGTTCGACTGGCCGCCCTTGAACTTGGTGTAGCTGATCGGGCCTTGGAAGCCTTCGACATTGGCCTCGAACCACGCCGTGAGCGAGGCGAGGTCGAGCGCGTCCTTCTCGGTCACTGCGACCGTGCCGACCATTTCCTTGTCGAAATCGATATCCATCAGTCGAACACCACCACCGTGCGCGCGGAGGTTCCCTTGCGCATCGTGTCGAAGCCCTCGTTCACCTTGTCGAGCGGAATGCGCTCGGCGATGATCGTGTCGAGATCGAGCAGCCCGCGAAGGTAAAAATCGACAAGACGCGGCAGATCAACCGGGAAATGGTTCATCCCCATGATCGCGCCCATCAGCTTCTTCCCGCCGAGCAGGTCCATCGCGCCCAGCCCGACCTTGCAATCGAGCGGCATCAT
Source organism: Porphyrobacter sp. YT40 (assembly GCF_006542605.1). Classification (GTDB taxonomy): domain Bacteria; phylum Pseudomonadota; class Alphaproteobacteria; order Sphingomonadales; family Sphingomonadaceae; genus Erythrobacter. Next base: position 3,573,747 of record NZ_CP041222.1, on the reverse strand, counting down.
GCCGAGGATCACCGCCGTCCCGCCGCGCCGCAGCGCTGCGACCGCGAGATCGGCCGAAGCCTGACGGCCCACCGCCTCGATCCCCCAATGCACCCCGCCGCCACTGATCGCGATGATCTGCTTGGCCGCATCCTCGGCCAGCGCATCGACCGTGTGGGTCGCGCCCAGCACCTTGGCAAGCTCGCGCTTCTCGGGGAGCGGATCGGCGGCGATGATCTTGCCTGCGCCCGCGATCTTCGCCGCGTTGATCGCGGCAAGGCCCACCCCGCCACAGCCGACCACCAGCACGGTCTCGCCCGGCGTCACCTTGCAGGCGTTGAAGATCGTCCCCGCGCCGGTCGTCACCGCGCATCCGAGCAGCGCGGCGCGGTCGAACGGCATATCCTTGTCGATCGCGACGCAGGCGTGCTCGTGGATCAGCATTTGCTCGCTGAGGGCCGAAAGGTTGAGCATCTGCGCCACCGGCGCAGAGCCATCGGCGAAGGTGATCCGCGGCGCTTCGCCCTTGGTGCGACGGGTGTCCGCGCCAAGGCACAGCGCCATGCGGCCCGTCACGCAGAATTCGCAATGCCCGCAGAAGGCCGAAAGGCACGAGACGACATGATCGCCCAGCTTCACCGTCTTCACTTCGGAGCCGACCGCGCGCACGATCCCCGCCGCCTCGTGCCCCGGAATGGCGGGCAGGGCGTGGGGATAGTGCCCGTCGATGAAGTGCAGATCGGAATGGCACAGCCCGCAGGCCTTGGTGTCGATCAGGACTTCGTGCGGGCCGGGCTCGGCATAGGTGACCTCTTTGATCGAGAGGCCCTGTCCGGGGTGTTCAAGGATGGCGGCTTTTGCCAAATGTGTTCTCCCTAAAGTCCGCCCTCCTCTTGAGAGGAGGGTCGCGAGACTTGGCGGCTTTGCCGCCTAGTCGCAGCGGGGTGGTGCAGCTGCGATGCAGAAGCTCGCTGCGCTCGCCACCACCCCCCGACCCCCTCCTCTCAAGAGGAGGGGGAGATTGGTTCAGCGCGCCCCCATCAACGCGCCACGCCCATGTCGCCCGAGCTGAAGCTCGATCCGTCATTGGCCGCGCGCCCGTGATCGCCGCGCAGGGCGTTGGCCGTCGGCCCCGGAACGGGCGCGTGCTTGGCGAACTCCATGTGCGCGATCGAGCGGGCGTGAACTTCGTCCGGCCCGTCCGCGAGCCGCAGCGTGCGCTGGTGGGCATAGGCATTGGCGAGGCCGTAATCGTCCGAAACGCCGCCGCCGCCGTGGGCCTGGATCGCATCGTCGATGATCTTCAGCGCCATGTTGGGCGCCTGCACCTTGATCATCGCGATTTCCTGCTTGGCCGCCTTGTTGCCGACCTTGTCCATCATGTCGGCCGCCTTGAGGCAGAGCAGGCGGGTCATGTCGATGTCGATGCGGGCACGCGCGACGCGCTCTTCCCAAACCGAGTGCTTGTAGACCGGCTTGCCGAAGGCCTCGCGCTCCTGCAGGCGGCGGCACATCTTGGCGAGCGCTTCCTCGGCGACGCCGATGGTGCGCATGCAGTGGTGGATGCGGCCCGGCCCGAGGCGGCCTTGCGCGATCTCGAAGCCGCGGCCTTCGCCCAGCAGAATGTTCGACGCCGGGACGCGCACATTGTTGAGCTCGATCTCCATGTGCCCGTGCGGCGCATCGTCATAGCCGAACACCGGCAGGTGCCGCAGGATCTTCACCCCCGGCGCATCGAGCGGCATGAGGATCATCGATTGCTGAGCGTGGCGCTGGGCGGAAAAGTCGGTCTTGCCCATGACGATCGCGACCTTGCAGCGCGGATCGCCCGCGCCGCTCGACCACCACTTGACCCCGTTGATGACATATTCGTCACCATCGCGCTCGATCCGGGTTTCGATGTTGGTCGCGTCCGACGAGGCTGTGTTGGGCTCGGTCATCAGGAAGGCCGAACGGATTTCCCCGTTCATCAGCGGGCGCAGCCATTCTTCCTTCTGCTCGCGCGTGCCGTAGCGGTGGAAGACTTCCATGTTGCCGGTGTCGGGCGCGGAGCAGTTGAACACCTCGCTCGCCCAACCGATGCGGCCCATCTCCTCGGCGCACAGCGCATATTCGAGGTTGGTGAGGCCCGGCCCTTCGAATTCGAAACTATCGTCCACGTGGTGGTGGCTGTCGTTGCGCGGGGGCATGAAGAGGTTCCAGATGCCAGCCTCCTTGGCGAGCTTCTTCTTGTCCTCGATGATCTGGATCACCTTCCAGCGGTCACCCTCGGCATCCTGCGACTTGTATGTGCCGATGTTGGGGCGGATGTGCGTTTCGATGAAATCGCGCACGCGGCCCGCCCAATAGGCCTGCCGTTCGGTGGGTTCGAAATCCATGGGGGTTCCTCTCGTCCTTGTCTGCAACCAAACTTTTTGGCGAATCTTCGTGTGACCGTGGCAGAGCCCAGCCTGTGCGCCAAGCTCTCATTTCTGCGGCGCGGGCGCTCCTGCGGGGGTCCGTTCGCGGGCGATGCGCGCGGCGACGCGGGCCTCGTGATCGGCCTGACTGATCGGGAATCGCGCCAGCCAATAGGCCGCCGTCAGCGCCAGCACGGCGGTCACCAGCGGGTAGGCGATGGCGAGCCTGGTCACCACCTCGGGCGCGACCGCGTCCTGCGTGGTGCCCGGCTCCAGACCGATCGCCTGCACGATCAGGCTGGTGAGCAGAATGCCGCCGCCGGTGGCCGATTTCTGCACCAGCCAGTTGCCGGCATAGAAGGTGCCCTCGGCGCGCTTGCCGGTGCGCTCCTCGAAGGCCTCGACAATCTCCGCGACCATCGAGGTGGCCGAGATGATCGCGACCACCCCGGCGGTGTTGGCGGTGAGGGCGAAGAGCATGAACAAGGTGGTCGACAGCAGCGTTCCGGTCTGCGGCCACAACCCGGCAAGGAACAGGACATAGGGCGCCGCTGCGATCACCAGCGCCGCAATCGCCCCGCCCGCGCCGCTCGCCGGCTTGCCGAACCGGCGGTGCAGCGGGCCGACGATCAGGAACATCGCCACCACCGACAGGCCGAGCGCGGCGGGATAGATCTGAAACGCGAGGTCGCTGAACTGCCAGACATAGCGGATCACGTAGAGCGTGCTCGACAGCGTCACGCCCTGGCTGACATAGGCGGCGAGCGCGCCGAAGGAGAAGATCACGAAGGCAGGCTCGCGGAAGGCGTCGAAGATCTCGGCAAAGGCGCGCCGCAGCGAGAAGGGCGGCGGTGCGCTGTCCGGCAGCCGCGCGACATAGCGGTGCTGTCCCGCCGCCGATCCCACCACCGAGACCAGCATGACCACCGCGCCGACCATCCCGAATACGGCATAGCCATCGGGCTCGAGCTGCGATTCCGGTGTCGGCAGGAAGACGGTGAAGGCCAGCACCGACATGGTCAGCCCGCCGACCCAGCCCGACAGGAAGCGGTAGCGGAACAGCGTGGTGCGCTCGACATAGTCGCCGGTGATCTCGGGCACGAGGCTGATCGAGGGCACCTCGCAGGCCGACAGCAGCAGCCGTACGCCCACGGCCAGCGCGACGATTTCCCAGAAGGTGGGCACGCCGGTGAAAGGCGGGCTCCACAGCAGCGCCCAGGCCAGCGCCAGCGGGATCGGGGCAAGGTAGAGCCACGGCAGGCGGCGGCCCCAGCGGGTATAGGTGCGATCCGACAAGTGCCCTATCAGCGGATCGGCCAGCGCATCGATCACCAGCGCCGTCGCCAGCGCCGCGCCGACGATCCCGGCATCCACGCCCAGCACCAGATTGTAGAAGGGCAGCAGAAAGAACGAAAAGCCGCCGTCCTTCACCCCGAAGGCCACCGCGCCGAAGCCGTGCATCAGCTTGAGCCGCCACGGGAGCGGCCCGGTCATCATGCTCATGCGGGGCTGTTCCCGCGATCAGGCCAACCGCCGAATCCGGCCAATTTCTCTCTCCTGCATTGGGTTTCGAACCTAGACTGATTGCACATTGCGTCAATCGCGCGCCGCGCACATTGCGCCTGACGCTACGGCACGCGTGTCCGAACGAAGACCGCTTGCAGGGCTTGCGAAAACGACGCTAACGTAAGCGTCAAGTGAGAGACGAGAGAGGAGAGTCGGCCCATGGCTGATCTGGAAAACTTCCGCGCGGAAACCCGTGCGTGGCTCGAAGCCAATTGCCCCCCCGAAATGCGCGAACCCGTTCGCGGCGAGGACGATATCTATTGGGGCGGCCGCAATGCCACCTTCAAGAACGATGCGCAAAAGGCGTGGCTCGAGGCCTGCGTCGCCAAGGGTTACACTGTCCCGATGTGGCCCAAGGAATATGGCGGGGCAGGGCTTTCGGCACCCGAGGCAAAGGTGCTGCGCGAGGAGATGGGCCGCATCAACGCCCGCCCGCCGCTTTCCTCCTTCGGCATCTGGATGCTCGGCCCGGCGCTGCTGCACTTCGGCACCGAAGGCCAGAAGCAGCGCTTCCTCAACGAAATCGCGCGCGGCGAAATCCGCTGGTGTCAGGGCTATTCGGAACCCGGTTCGGGCAGCGACCTGGTCAGCTTGCAGACCTTCGGCGAGGACAAGGGCGACCATTGGGTGGTGAACGGCCAGAAGATCTGGACGAGCTATGCCGATCAGGCCGACTGGATTTTCTGCCTCGTCCGCACCGACAAGGAGAACAAGTATGGTGGCATCACCTTCATGCTGTTCGACATGGCGAGCGAAGGCGTCACCACCAAGCCGATCAAGCTGATCAGCGGCTCCTCGCCCTTCTGCGAGACCTTCTTCGACAACGTGAGCGTGCCAAAGTCATACGGCGATGACGTGCCGGCCTATGTCGGCACGATCAATCGTGGGTGGGACGTCGCCAAGTATCTGCTCGGCCACGAGCGCGAGATGATCTCGGGTGCGGATGGCGGCGAGCGTGCTGCGGCGATCGGCGCGGCGATGAAGCGCCATGCGGCCAAGACCGGCGACGATATCGATCCCGTCCTGCGCGCGGAGCTGGCGATGTTCGATGTCGACGCGCTGGCCTATGCCGCGATGGGCGAGAAGTTCCTCGACGAGATCAAGGTCGGCAAGGCGCACCCCGCACAGCCGAACATGATGAAATATGCCGGGACCGAATTGAACAAGCGCCGTCACGAGCTTGTGATGGCCGTTGGCGGCTCGCGAGCCCTTGAATGGGAAAGCGAGGCGACCGAGAACGGCAAGCCTTCCAAGGCATGGCTGCGCACCAAGGCGAACTCGATCGAGGGCGGCACCAGCGAGGTCATGCTCAACGTCATCGCCAAGCGCATCCTCGATCTGCCGGGGGCTTGATTTAGCACAATAATCGTCACCCCGGCGCAGGCCGGGGCCCAGATGCGGCGGGCGCGGGACTGTGTCCCGGCCTGCGCCGGGATGACGGACTAAGGGAGAGGGAGAACCAATGCCCCTGTATCACAACGACGATCAGGCGATGCTCGCCGATACCGCGCGCGGGTTTATTGCCGAGGAAGGCAATATCGCCAAGCAGCTGCGCCACTGGCGCGACCGCGATTGCAAGGACGGCTTCGGCCACGGCCTGTGGAAACAGATGGCCGAGATGGGCTTCACCGGCATGCTGGTGGACGAGGCCGACGGCGGGCTCGGCATGGGCCATGTCGAGGCGGGGATCGTGCTCGAAGAAATCGGCCGCAACCTCACGCCCTCGCCGTTCCTCACGTCCTCGGTGCTGGCGGCGACGGCGCTGAAGCATGGCTCGGATGACCTCAAGGGACGCTACCTTCCGGGGCTGATTACGGGCGATTCCGTGTTCGCGGTTGCCATCGACGAGACCGCCAAGCACCGGCCTGAGCGCATCACCACCCGCGCCGAGAAGTCGGGCAACGGCTTCAAGCTGTCGGGAGCCAAGAGCTTCGTCATTCAGGGCGCGAGCGCCGACATGATCGTGGTCGCCGCACGCACTTCGGGCGCTGACGATGATGCGGACGGCATCACGCTGTTTGCGGTGCCGAAGGACGCGGCGGGCATGAGCCATGACGCGGTGCGGCTGGTAGACTCGTCGATGGCGACCCACACGAAGTTCGATGGGGTCGAGCTCGATGGCGACGCCGTGATCGGCGAGATCGATGGCGGGCGCGCGGTGCTCGATGCGATGCTGCTCGCTGGCCGCGTCGGTGCGGCGGCGGAAGGCGTGGGCGTCGCGCGCGGGGCGATGGACATGACCGTCGATTACCTCAAGCAGCGCAAGCAGTTCGGGAAGCTGATCGGCGAGTTTCAGGCATTGCAGCACCGCGCCAGCCACCTTTACTCGGAAGTCGAAATCGCCCGCGCCGTGACCATCAAGGCGCAGCAGCTGCTCGACGGCGGCAGCGCCAATGCCGAACTGATGGCGAGCGTCGCCAAGGCCAAGGTCGCCAAGACCGCGCGCCTCGCGGTGCAGGAAGGCGTGCAGATGCACGGCGGCATCGGCATGACCGACGAATACGATATCGGCCTCTACATGAAGCGCGACCGCGCGCTGGCCGAGTTCCTCGGCGATGCCTACTACCACGCCAACCGCGTTGCGGAGCTGAGCGGGTATTGAGCCGTATCTCCCCCTCCTTTTCAAAGGAGGGGGTTGGGGGTGGTTGCGAGCGAAGCGAGCGCCGCAAGTCACCACCCTGCTGCGACTGGGCAGCAAGCTGCCAAGTCTCGCTATCCCTCCTCTGAAGAGGAGGGAGGAGAAAGGAATATACATGGACATTCAATCACTTTTCAGCCTCGAAGGGCGCGTTGCCCTCGTCACCGGCGGTTCGCGCGGGATCGGCAAGATGTTCGTCGAGGGCCTGCTCGCAGCCGGCTGCGCGCGGGTCTACATCTCGGCGCGCAAGGTCGAGCAGATGCAGGCCACCATCGACGAATTCGGCGCGGATCGCGTGATCGGCATTCCCGCCGACCTCAGCCAGATGGACGGCATGGTGAGCCTCGCCAATGAGCTGAAGGCGCGCGAGAGCCACCTCGATATCCTCATCAACAATGCGGGCGCCGCCTGGGGCCAGCCTTACCTCGAATTCTCCGAGGCCGGCTGGCACCGGACGATGGACCTGAACGTCAAGACCCCGTTCTTCCTCACCCAGAAGCTCCACGATCTGCTGGTCGCGGGCGGCAAGCTGGGGCATCCGGCCAAGGTCATCCACGTCTCCTCGATCGACGGGCAGCGGATCAATCCGTGGGAGACCTATGCTTATCAGGCGTCGAAGGCGGCGGTGATCCAGCTGACCCGGCGCATGGCGGCGCGGCTGATCCACGACAATATCGTCGTCACCTCGATCGCGCCCGGAGCCTTCCCGTCCGAGATGAACAAGGCCGCCAAGGACGCGCCCGACGCCAGCGCCTCCGGCATTCCGGCCAAGCGCATCGGCACCGCCGAAGACATGGCCGCAGCGGCGATCTACCTGTGCAGCCGTGCAGGCGATTACGTGGTGGGCGAGACGCTGACGGTCGATGGCGGCGTGGTCAACGCGCTGCTCCCCAACCACTTCGCCGATCCCAGCGGCGGCGGGCACTGAGCCGACCGCCACCGGCATAACGAAAAAGGCCCACACCCCCGGATCGCCGGGGATGTGGGCCAAGTAGCGGCAGGCATAGCACCCCCCGCTTGGGTCGCCTCGTCAAATTCGTGCTGCCTTGAGTTCCCCCCTTGCGGGCCCCCCGGCCGTGTTGAGAGCCTTTTGCCGTAGCCAAGGGACGCGGTCTGTGATGTTCATCACGCTGGCGCGGCTTTCAGATATTTTTCTCTCCGCAAGCCCCGGTTGCCCCGTGCGCGGCAAGGTCATATCGTCAGCGCGGGGGGAATCATGGACACGCTCGACGATCTTATCGGCAGGCTCGCACCCGACACGCTGCTGCGCGCGCTCGCGGCCGATCAGCTGGAAATCGTGCTGCGCAAGGCCACCCGCCGCGATCTGCGCGCGGGCGAGACGATCATCGCGCAAGGGGACGAGACCGGCGATTTCGCGGTGGTGGTACTGACCGGCGGGCTCAAGATCAGCATGGTCAGCGCCGGGGGGCGCGAGATCATCCTCAATTATTGCGGGCCGGGCGAGCTGGTGGGCGAGATCGCGATGCTCGACAGCGGGCCGCGCACCGCCACGGTGACCGCTGCGGTGCCCTCGAACGTGCTGATCCTCCCCTCGCGCACCTTCCTCGATGCGGCCACCGCCAGCCCCGCGTCGCTCGAGGGCGTGATGCGCGAACTCGCCCGGCGGGTGCGGCAGCTCAACCTCGTGATCGAGAGCGACCGCACCTTCTCGATGGCCCCGCGCCTCGCCCGCGCGCTGGTGCGGCTGGTCGATCCCGACAGCACCGATGGCCGTCTGCGCTACCACCCGAGCCAGAGCGATCTTGGCGCCTTTGCCGGTCTGGCGCGCGAAAATGTCAGCCGGCTCCTGTCGGAATGGGAAGCGCAGGGGATCGTGGCCCGCAAGGGCCGCGCGCTGCTGGTGCGCGATCACGCCTATCTGCAAACCCTCGCGGAATTCGGCGACGAGGCGTAATTTCGCGCCGGTCCGGCACAATCCCCGCGCGGCACGATTGTCGGAATTATAGAGTCCCTGATCCACGGAGGCAGACATGGCCACGATCCCGACGCCCAATCCCGATACCATCCAGCCCGACGTCGCCCCGGTCGAAACGCCGCCGCCTTCCGAGCCTGTGCCGATCCCGGCCGAGCCTTCGCCGCCCGAAACCGAGCCTACGCCCCCCGATATCGACCAGCCCGGGCGCGGGCCCGACGAACTGCCGCCGCAGCCGTAACCCGGCAGCAGGCTCGCACGGCCCGGCAGCGATTGTGCAGGGCCGTGCGGCGTCAATCCTCGCCGCGTGCTTCTTCGGCCTGATCCTCGCGATATTCCTCCATCACCTCGGCAGCGGTCTCGCGGTCTTCTGCGGTGACGGTATCGGGCCGGTCGTTGCGCCAGGCCCCGGCGCGCGGGGTCAGGCAGATGCGGGCGGAAACCGGGCGATGGTCCGAGCCGACATCCTCCAGCACCCTGATATCGCGCAGGGTGAATTCCTCGGTCATGAACACGTGATCGAGCGGCCAGGCGAGCCAGGGCAGGTCGGCAGGAAAGGTCGCAAAGGTGCCGCGCCCGATCCGCGGGTCGAGATACCCGCCGATGCGCTTGAACGTTTGCGACGTGTTCGACCAGGCGACGTCATTGAAATCGCCGATCGCGATCACCGGCATATCCAGCCTCGCCGCACGGCGTGCTGCGATCAGGATTTCCGCATCCCGTTCCTCGGTATCTTGGCCGGGATGCGGCGGCCGGGGGTGCAGCCCCATCAGCACGAATGGATGTTTGGTCGCCAATTGCGCCATGATTGATGGCGTGTCGGGCTCCGCTATGTCCTCGATTGTGCCGGAAGCCATGGGCAGCCGGGTCGCGAACAGCAGGCCGTAGGTGTTGTCCAGCGGCCGGTCGAGGCGCGAGGGATAGCGCGACAACACCGGCTCGAGCGCCGTTTGCCACGCGGCGTCGGTTTCGAGCAGCAGCACGATATCGGGATCTTCGCGCTTCAGGAGCCGTGAGGTGCGGCCATAATCGCGGTTGTATTGCAATACGTTGAGCGAGACGAACGAAAAGCACGTCTCATCGGGCAGCGATGCATCGGCCAGTGCGACTTCGGGCGATTGCAGCATCGTGTAGGGCATGATGCGATAAAACTGCCACCCGCCTGCGACCAGCAGTGGCGCGATGATCCACGAGAAACGCCGCCCTTGCAGCAGGCCGAGAGCAATCGCCGCGACGACGATGACTGTCAGAATCTGGAGCCGCGGAAAATCCCAGATCCTGATCCACCATTCATTCGATTCGATCGTGCTCAATCCGCTGACCAGCAAAGCCAGCGCGGCAACCACGAGGGTGACCGCCGTCAGGCCAAGGCGGAGCTTGGGATGGATATTCATAACATGCGACCTCGAATGGCACCGCTCGGTCGCATATCTTGCCGTCAGCCGTTTGCCTATCGGTCAGACGGGGCGCGATCGGTGCTTTCTCCACGAAAGGCGCGCGCGATCAGCTTTTGCACCGGTCGGGAACCGCGTCTCACACCATCAGCCCGCGCACGAAGGGGATCAGCCCGGTCTGGCGGGCGCGCTTCATGCGTTCGGCTTCGAGGATCGCGCGAACCTTTTCGAAGCAGACCTCGACGTCATCGTTGATGATGACATAGTCGTAGCCGTCCCAGTGGCTGATTTCCGCGCGGGCGCGTTCCATGCGGGCGGCGATCACTTCGGCGCTGTCGGTCGCCCGGCCCTGAAGGCGGCGGTGCAACTCCTCGATCGAGGGGGGCAGGATGAACACCCGCACCACATCCTGCTGATCCTTTTGGTAAAGCTGCTGGGTGCCCTGCCAGTCGATATCGAACAGGAAGTCCTGCCCTTCCTTCAACCCGCTGCGGATGAAGCCCTTGGGCGTGCCGTAGCGGTGGCCGAAGACTTCGGCCCATTCGTAGAAATCGTCCTCGTCGATCATCTCCTGAAAGCGATCGGGGCTGACGAAGTGGTAATGCACCCCGTCGACTTCGCCCGGCCGCGGGGGGCGGGTGGTGGCGCTGACCGAGAGGCGGATCTCGCTGTCTTTCGCCAGCAGCATCCGCGACAACGTGGTCTTGCCCGCGCCCGACGGCGAGGACAGGATGAACATCAGGCCCCGGCGGTGGAGCCGGTCGTCGGAATGGTGAGAGGAATCGCCCATAGGCCCCGTTGCCCCAACACGGGGGCGCAAATCAAGGGCGGGTCAGGATTCGCTGTCGGCGGAGGGCTTGCCTGCGGCCTTGCGCGCGCGCCGCTGCGCTTCGAGCCGCTTGCCGCGATCATAGAACACCTTGGCCGCCAGCCCGCCTGCCACCACGGCGAGGCCCATCGGCGATCGGCGCGCGAGGCTGCTAGCGCCCCACAGCGCGATGCTGCTCGCCAGCCCGCGCTTGTCGACCAGCTTTTCCGCCTTGGCGTGGCCCTTTTCGGAGCGGCCATAGCTCCTGACCACAAGGCCTTTTTCCATACGGTTGCGCAGCATGCTGCTGGCGGCGCGCAGGACGATGTCGGCGATCACGAGATTGGTGCCGGTCACGGGGCTGGGAAGCGGCAGGCGGCCTGAGCCTTTGGTCTTGCCGGAGCCTTCAGCGGGCGCGGGCGCATCGGCGGCGGGCGCCGTATCCGCCGCCCGCTTGCTCCGCTTTGGCCGCTTGATCCCTGCCATGGCCCTTACTTCTTGCGCCCAAAATCGACGCTGACGACATTGGAACCGTCAGGATCAGTGTCCGGCCCGTCATTCTCGGCGTCTTCATGCGCCTCGGGCTCCAGCTCTTCGACCGCGGCCTGAAACTGCAGGCCGAAATCGACCGCCGGATCGACGAAGGCAGTGATCGCGCCGAAGGGGATGGTAAGCTTGGCCGGCACCTGATTGAAGGTCAGGCTGACCGAGAAGCTGTGCGGCAGCACTTCCAAATCCCAAAACTTGTTCTGGAGCACGATGGTCATTTCATCGGGGAAGCGTTCGCGCAGATGCGGCGGGATCGAGACGCCCGGCGCCCCGGTCTTGAAGGTGATGTAGAAATGATGCGCGCCCGGCAGCGTCCCGCCGCCGCTGACGATCGAACCCAGCACCCGGCCGACCACGGCGCGCAGGGCTTCCTGCACGATCTCGTCGTAGGGGATCAGGCTGTCGGGTGTGTCAGGGTTCATGATGAGGCAAGTGGTGACGCGCGGCGAACGCTTGGTCAAGCCCCCTTGGCGCTTGGCAAGCGGGGTTTGGCCGGACTTTCCAGTCCCATCCGTCCCCCCGCGTGCGGGCGGCGCTTGTCTTGCGCGCGCGGCGGACTATAGCGCGAAGCCATGGCCAGCACCCCTGCTCAAACCCCTCGGCGCACCGGCTCTGTCGAGCGCAACACGACCGAGACAAAAATTGCGATTCATGTCGATCTCGACGGCACCGGCGCTTACGATGTCAGCACCGGGATCGGCTTTCTCGATCACATGGTGGAACAGTTCAGCCGCCATTCGCTGATCGACGTGACCATGAAGGTCGAGGGCGACCTGCATGTCGACCAGCACCACACCACCGAGGATTCGGCGATCGCACTGGGGCAGGCGATTGCGCAGGCGCTGGGCGACAAGGCCGGGATCGGGCGCTACGGCGCGGCCTATTCGCCGATGGACGAGACGCTTTCGCGCGTGGCGCTGGATATTTCGGGCCGGCCTTATCTGGTGTGGAAGGCGAAGTTCACGCAGGAAAAGCTCGGCGAATGGGACACCGAGCTGATCGAGCACTGGTTCCATTCCGTCTCGCAGAGCGCCGGGATCACCCTGCACATGGAACTGCTCTACGGCAGCAACAACCACCACATCTGCGAGAGCCTCTACAAGGGCTTTGCCCGCGCGATGCGGCAGGCGGTCGAACGCGACCCGAGGAAGGGCGGGGCGATCCCCAGCACCAAGGGGCAGTTGGGTGGCTAGCATCTTCATCGCCTCGCTCACCTATACCGTTCCGATCGAGCGGATCGACGCGGTGCTGGCGGATCATCTCGCCTGGCTGAAAGCGGGGCACGAGGCGGGCAAATTTATCGCTTGGGGCCCGCGCGAGCCGCGCGACGGGGGGCTGATCTTCGTAAAGGCCCCGAGCCGCGCAGAGGCCGAGGCACTGCTCGCCAGCGACCCCTTTATGCTGCATCAGCTCGCCGATCTGACGATCACCGAATGGATTCCGCGCATGGCTTTCCCGGGACTCGAGGCATTCAATGACTGAGGTCATCGCGCTGATCGATTACGGCGCGGGCAATCTGCACTCGGTTCATAATGCACTGAAGGCGGCAGGGTCTGATGTCACCGTCACTTCGGATCCCTATGTCGTGCGCGCGGCGGATCGAATCGTGCTGCCCGGTGTCGGCAGCTTCAAAGCTTGTGCCGAGGGGCTGAATGCGATTTCTGGCATGGTCGAAGCCATGACCGAGCGCGTCCACGTCGGCGGCGCGCCGTTCCTCGGCATCTGCGTGGGGATGCAGTTGCTGGCGGATCGCGGCCTCGAACATGGCGTGACACCCGGCCTCGGCTGGATCCCCGGCGAGGTTCGGCTGATCGAGCCTTCCGACCCCGCGATCAAGGTGCCGCATATGGGCTGGAACGATGTCGCGCTGCTCCCCCATGCGCGCGACCACGCGGTGATCGACGAGGGCGAGGCCTATTTCCTCCACTCTTATCACTTCGCCGCGACCGATCCGCACGATGTCGCCGCGATGACCGACCACGGCGAGGGATTGGTGGCAGCCGTCGCCCGCGACAACATCATCGGCGTGCAGTTTCACCCGGAGAAAAGCCAGAGCTACGGGCTGGCGACGCTCCGGCGCTTTCTGGAGTGGTTCCCGTGATCATCTTCCCCGCCATTGACCTCAAAGGCGGTCAGGTCGTGCGCCTTGCCGAAGGCGACATGGAGCGCGCCACGATCTACGGGGATGATCCCGCCGCGCAGGCGCTGATCTTCGCCGAGGCCGGGGCCGAGCATCTCCATGTGGTCGATCTCGACGGCAGCTTTGCAGGCGAAAGCCGCAACCGCGCGGCGGTGGAGGCGATTGTCGAAGCCTTCCCCGGCTATGTGCAATTGGGTGGCGGCATCCGCGATGCGGCGGCGGTCGAGGGCTGGTTCAACCTCGGCGTGGCGCGGGTGGTGATGGGCTCGGCGGCATTGAAGAACCCCGAGTTCGTCAAGGACATGGCCCGCGAATGGGAGAACGGCATCGTCGTTGCAGTCGACGCGCGCGACGGGATGGTCGCGACGGAGGGCTGGGCGGAAGTCTCCGATGTCCCCGTGACCGATCTTGCGCGCCGCTTCGAGGACGCAGGCGTTGCCTCGCTGCTGTTCACCGACATCGGCCGTGACGGGCTGCTCAAGGGCGTGAACATCGAGGCCACGGTGGACCTCGCCCGCCGGGTGGACATCCCGGTGATCGCCAGCGGCGGGGTGAAGGGGCTGGACGACATCCACGTCCTCGCTCTGCACGCGCACGAAGGGATCGAAGGGGTGATCACAGGGCGGGCGCTCTATGAGGGGCGGCTCGACCTGGCGGCTGCGATTGCGATGGGCGCGCGGGCGGCATGACCGCGCTCCAGATAATCATCGCACTGGCGATCGCTGGAGTTGGCGTCTGGATGATTACTTCCGCTTTGCGAACAGGCATCCTTAAGGGCGAGAACGGATATGCCGTCGCCCGATCCGACCGACCAGCGCGTTTCTGGCTGGAACTCGGTGGCGGCGTGATCATCATTGCCGTTTGCGTCGCAATGGCTGCCACGAAAGCGGGATTGATATGACCGTCCGCATCCGCGTCATCCCCTGCCTCGATGTCGCCGATGGCCGCGTGGTCAAGGGCGTCAACTTTGTCGACCTGAAGGACGCGGGCGATCCCGTGGAACAGGCGCGCGCCTATGATGCGGCGGGGGCGGACGAGCTGTGCTTTCTCGATATTTCCGCCAGCCACGAAGGGCGCGGGACGCTGCTCGACATGGTGCGGCGGACGGCGGAAGTGTGCTTCATGCCACTCACCGTCGGCGGCGGGGTGCGCTCGGCCGAGGATGCGCGCGCGCTGCTGCTGGCGGGGGCGGACAAGGTCGCGGTCAACTCCGCCGCTGTCGCCCGGCCCGAACTGGTGGGCGAGATTGCCGAGCGCTTCGGCAGCCAGTGCGTCGTCGCCAGCGTCGATGCGCGCCGCACGCCGCGCGGGAACTGGGAAATCTTCACGCACGGTGGGCGCAAGCCGACCGGAATCGACGCGGTGGAATATGCAATGAAGGTTGCAGGACTGGGGGCGGGCGAATTGCTCGTCACCTCGATGGACGGCGACGGAACGCAGCGCGGCTACGACCTCGCGCTCACCCGTGAGATCGCCGACGCGGTCAGCGTGCCGGTGATCGCCAGCGGCGGGGTGGGTAGCCTCCAGCACCTCGTTGCGGGTGTGACCGAGGGCCACGCCAGCGCGGTGCTCGCCGCGAGCATCTTCCACTTCGGCCACCACACCATCGCCGAGGCGCACGCGGCGCTGCGCGCGGCAGGGCTTCCGGCGCGCGGTTAGACCCCCCTCCCCTTGGGGAGGGGTTGGGGGTGGGGGTACGGCATCAGTGGGCGTCGAACACCCATCCCCGACCACTTCCCTCAAGGGAAGGGGCTTTCAGTGCACGCGCGTGTCCACTATGCCTCCGCACATGAACACCCTCACCCGCCTCGAAACCACGATAGCCCAGCGCCTCCATGCCTCGCCCGAGGAGAGTTATGTGGCGAAGCTCCACGCCAGGGGGCTCAAGAAAATCGCGCAGAAAGTGGGTGAGGAGGCGACCGAAACAGTGATTGCCGCGCTGGCAGGTGACGAACAGGAGCTTGTGGACGAGGCCGCCGACCTCCTTTTCCACCTGATGGTGCTGCTCGCCGAAAAGGGCGTGGCGTTGGACACGGTGCTCGCCGAACTCGACCGCCGCGAAGGCCTGTCCGGCCTCGCCGAAAAAGCCGCACGGAGCCAGGACTGATGCCGATCGACCCGACCCTGCCCTATGACGACGCCAATATCTTTGCGAAGATCCTGCGCGGCGAGATCCCCTCGAAGAAAGTCTACGAGGATGATTGGGCCATCGCCTTCGAGGACATCAACCCGCAGGCCGAAATCCACACGCTGGTGATCCCCAAGGGGCGCTATGTCAGCTGGGACGACTTCAGTGCAAAGGCCTCCGACGCGGAAATCGCCGGTTTCATCCGCGCCGTGGGTGAAGTCGCGCGGATGAAGGGGCTGGTCGACCCCGGCTATCGCCTGCTCGCCAATATCGGCGCGCATGGCGGGCAGGAAGTGCCGCATCTTCACGTGCACATCTTCGGCGGCGAGCCACTCGGCCCGATGATCGCGCGGCGGCGCTGACGCGGCGGCGCTCGTCCCCCGTTAGCCTACGGTTCATCGACAAATCGCAAACACCGCCCTTTGCAGCGATTCCGCGCTGCGCTAGGTGGCGCGTGATGACCTCTCCCAACCCTCCCGGCGGCGTTCTTGATGGCGCGCGGCACCTTTATGCGGTGCGGGTCTATTACGAGGATACCGACCTGTCGGGGATCACCTACCACGCCAATTACCTGCGCTGGTTCGAACGGGCGCGCAGCGATCTGCTGCGCTTGCTCGGGATCGATCAGCGCGCCGCGATCGAGGCGGGGGAGGGCGCCTATGCCCTCAGCGAGGTCAACCTCAAATACCTGCGCCCGGCCAAGCTCGACGATGACGTGGTGATCGAAACCCGCTGCACCGAGCTGGGCGCAGCCTCCTGCCGGATGCATCAGGTGGCGCGGCGAGGGGATGACGTGTTGTGCGAGGGAACCTTGCGCGTCGGCTTCATCACCCTCGACGGCCGTCCGCGCCGCCAACCGCCCGAGTGGCGCTCGGCGTTCCAGACTTTCATGAACAAGGATAACTGACACCGTGACGCTTGCCCTGCTCAGCGCCGCTGCCGCCCCGACCCGGCTCGATCCGGTCGAACTGTTCCTGACCGCCGACATCATCGTGCAGGCAGTGATGGTCGGCCTGATCCTCGCCAGCCTGTGGGTGTGGACGATCATCGTCTCCTTCTCCTTGCGGGTCGGCGCGCTGTCGAAGAAGTCGCAGGCCTATCAGGAGGAATTTTGGGAGCAGCGCGACCGCGAGGGCCTGCTGACCAAGCAGGCGCGCAAGGACATTCCCGCCGCCCGCGTCGCCGCCGCCGGGCTCGACGAGTGGCGCAAGTCCACCGCCAAGCAGCCGGTCGATCGTGACGCCGCGCGCCAGCGCATCGCCGCCGCGATGGACAGCCAGATCGCCGAGGAGGCCGACGATCTCGCCGGGCGGCTGAATTTCCTCGCCACGGTCGGATCGGTTGCGCCCTTCGTGGGCCTGTTCGGCACGGTGTGGGGGATCATGAACTCCTTCTTCCAGATCGGCGCACAGCAGAGCGCCAGCCTCACCGTCGTCGCCCCCGGCATTGCCGAAGCGCTGTTCGCCACCGCCATCGGCCTGTTTGCGGCGATCCCCGCAGTCATCGCCTATAACCGCTTCGGCGGGGCGGTGGATCGCTATGAATCGACGCTCCAGCGCTTTGCCGACCGGCTCCACGCCGGGCTGAGTCGCGAATTGGACAGGGCATGATGATGAAACTTGAAATCGGCTGCGCAGCAGCCGCAAGGGCGACTGCCCGCCCGCAGCGGGCGCAGCTTTGCTGCGCGTCTAGCGAGGACCGCGCGCCCGGATGGGCGTGCGGAAAGCAATAATGGGGATGGGTGTCTCTTCAGGCCGCCGCCGGGGTCGGCGCTCGCGCCGCGCTGCCATGGCCGAGATCAACGTCACGCCGCTGGTCGACGTGATGCTGGTGCTGCTGATCATCTTCATGGTCACCGTCACGCTCCCCGCCGTGGGCGTGCCGATCGATCTGCCCGACAGCCGCGCCGCGCCGGTCGAGGAGAAACCCGAACAGATCACCATTTCGGTCGATGCCGTGGGCCGCATTTATATCGAGGAAACGCCGGTCCCCGTGGGTGGGCTTCCCGCCGCGCTCGAAGCGCTGGATCGCGGGGGCGAACCGCCGCTGATCGTGCTGCGCGGCGACCGCAATCTCGATTATGGCCGCGTGATGGCAGTGATGGGCGAGCTGGGCCGTGCCGGCTTCACCCAGATCTCGCTGGTCACCGACGGTTCAGTTTCGGCTCCATAGTCCCGGCAGAGTATGGCTGACATCGCGCTCCGAAACGAAGAGAAGATCGGCCTCGCCGCAGCGGTCGTGCTGCACGGCGCGCTGGTGGCGGTGCTGCTGATGCAGACGCTCCGCTCGGAAGTCACGGTGTTTCCCGAGCGGATCAGTGTCAGCCTGGCGACCAATGTCGGGCTTGAGGAGACCGCGCCCGAGCCGGTCGACGAGAGCCGGGCTTCGACCGCGCCGACGCTTGACCTCAACCCGGCCCCCGCGCCCGAAGCCGCAGCTGCCCGGCCCGAGCCCGCCGCGCGGCCCGTGCCGACGACGCAGCCCAAGCCCAAGCCCAAGCCCGCCGCGCAGCAGCCCGCGCCCAGCCGCGACCGCTCCCGCCCCGATCGCAGCCCGCCGCAGAAGGCCGCTGCCGCGCCGACCAAGCCTGCCACCAAGGCCGGGGGCGGATCGCGCTTCGACGAGGTGTTCGGCGAGGGCGCTGGCTCCTCCACCACCGCGACGGAAACCCGCCCACCCGCAAAGACGCTGGGCCCCAATGAACTCGCCTCGCTCCAGAGCGCGGTCGGGCGGCAGGTTCGGCTGAAGTGGCAGGGCCGCGTGCCGCAGGGGCCCGATGCCGAAAAGCTGGTCACCCGCGTGCGCTTCAGGCTCTATCCCGACGGCACGCTCGCGGGCGAGCCGCAGCTGGTCGGTGCCACGCGCGGCGTGACCGATCTCAACCGCAATCAGGTCGACCGGCACCGCGAGGAAGCGGTGCGGGCGATCAAGCTGGTCGGCAAATTCACGGTTCCCTTTCCGGTGCCCGCCGACCAGAACACATTCACCCTCGACTTTGATAGGAATTCGTAATGAAGGCGCTGCTTGCCTTGTTGCTTGCCGGAACCGCAGTCTCCGTATCGGCGCAGGATCTCGGCGCGCCGCAACCCGAAGGCGGCCCGGTCGAGGTGATCGAGAGCGAGAGCGACGATGTCGTCATCCGCATCACCGACGAGGCAGCGTGGTCCGACATCGGCATCGCCATTCCCGCCTTCGCCACCGATCGCGAGCGCGCGACGCCCGCCAATGCCGATGGCACCGGCGCGCTGGGGCGCGAGATGGCGCGGGTCATTACCGCCAACCTCAGGAACAACGGCCTGTTCAAGCCGGTCGGCCCCGACAGCCTGCCGCAGCCGAGTTTCGCGCAGATTCCCGCGCCCGCCTACAGCACATGGAGCGGGCGCAGCGCTGAGATGCTGGTGCAGGGCTATGTCCGCGCCCGCGACGATGGCAAGCTGGTCGTCGGCTGCTACCTGTTCGACGTTGCGCTGCAGCAGCAGCTGGTGCGCGAGGGCTGGGTGGTCGGCCCCGCCGACTGGCGGCGCGCGGCGCACAAGTGCTCCGACCTGATCTTCAGCCGCCTCACTGGCGAGAGCCCGTTCTTCGACAGTCGCATCGCCTATATCGCCGAGACCGGGCCCAAGGACCGCCGCGTGAAGCGGCTGGCGGTGATGGACAGCGACGGGGCCAACCACCGCTTCCTGACGCTGGGCAGCGCCACCGCGCTCACGCCGCGCTACTCGCCCGACTATTCGAAGATCCTCTACCTCTCCTATGTCGACGGCAATCCGCGGATCTATGTCTATGACATCGGCACCGGCAAGCAGGTGCTGGTGACAGAGAACCGCAACCCGACCCTCGCCCCGCGCTGGTCGCCGGATGGCAAATATATCCTCTATTCGATGGCGGTGGCGGGCAATACCGACGTCTACCGCGTGCCTGCGACCGGCGGCCAGAGCATCAAGCTGACCGATTCGCCGGGGATCGACGTGGGCGGCTCCTATTCGCCCGATGGCAGCAAGATCGTGTTCGAGAGCGACCGTTCGGGCAGCCAGCAGTGCTACGTGATGGATGCCGACGGCAGCAACCAGAAGCGCATCAGCTTTTTCGGCGGACGCTGCGCCACGCCCGAATGGAGCCCGCGCGGCGACCAGATTGCCTTCACGCGCATCGCCGGTGATTTCAACGTGGCGGTGATGAACACCTCGGGCGGCAATATGCGCGTACTGACCCGCGGCTGGCAGGACGAGGCCCCCACCTGGGCGCCCAATGGCCGCATCATCCAGTTCTTCCGCACCGAGAAGAACACAGGCCGTTCGGGGATCTGGCAGGTCGATCTCACCGGCCAGAACGAACGCCGTCTGCCAACGCCTGTCGATGCCTCCGACCCCGCCTGGGGGCCGATCCGCCCCTGATGATGACTGAAAGGAAAAGAGCGATGAACACCAAGCTTGCGACGATCCTGCTGCTGGCCTCGGCCACCGGCCTTGCCGCCTGTTCGAAGAAGGCCCCCGAGGTGCTCCCGCCCGATCCGGTCAGCACCCCGCGCCCCGATACGACCCCGACGACCTCGACGACCCCCACCGGCCCGACCGTGGGCACGCAGGGCCACTTCGCGCAGGCCGTGGGGTCTTCGACCACGATCTATTTCGACACCGATCGCTATAACATCGACTCGCAGGATGCCGCCGCGCTGCAAGCGCAGGCGCAGTATTTCGCGCGCTATCCGCAGATCACCTTCACCATCGAAGGCCACGCCGACGAGCGCGGCACCCGCGAATACAACATCGCGCTGGGCGAACGCCGCGCCAATGCGGCCAAGGCCTATCTCGTCAGCCTGGGCGTGGACGCCAACCGCATCGCGGTGGTGAGCTACGGCAAGGAGCGCCCGGTCGCGCTGGGTTCGAACGAAAGCGCCTGGGCGCAGAACCGCCGCGCCGCGAGCGTGATCATCAACTGACCGCTAGCCGTTGAGCAGGCCGGGGGCGACCTCGGCCTGCCGCTCGGCGACCGGCCCCTCGATCCCCGCCAGGTCGCGCGCCGAAGTGACCACGCACAGCCCCGCGAGCGCGAGCACGCAGAACAGGCTGGAGAGGGTCAGTTGCGGGCTCATGATCGGGCTTTCGAATGCAGCGCAGATCTGCGCCGGAGGGTGGGCTTTGCGCAATGCAACATTTCACATTGCAACCGGTTCCCGCATCTCACGCCTTTCCAATCCCGGCCACAGCGCCTAGATTGAGCGCATGACCCAATCGACCAACGACATGACCCCCGGGGCAGCCCGGTGAGCCGCGCGCGCCGGTCGATGGACTGGGGTTTCCCGCGCTGGCGGCCCTATGGCTCCTCGCAGGAAGCGACCAATGTGCGCATCTGTGATCGCCACGGCTGCGACGAGCCCGGAAATTGCCCGGCGCCCAAGGCCCCCAACAGCCGCGATCGCTGGTATTTCTGCCAGAAGCATGCTGCCGAATACAATTCCAAGTGGGATTATTTCGAAGGGTTGGAAGCCGCCGAAAAGGAGGAACGCGCCAAGGCCGAACGCGCCGAGAGTGCGGGCTACGCTGAAAGCGCACATTACGGCTGGGCCGGATCGGGCGATGGCTCGCGCTCGGCCGACGAGATGCGCGCGCTCGAGGTGCTGGGTCTGGTACCGGACGCCGATTTCAACGCGGTCAAGAAAGCCTACCGCGCACGCGCCAAGGAAGTGCATCCCGACGTAAAGCCCGGCGATGCCGAGGCCGCCAGGCAATTCCAGCTGATTCAGACCAGCTACGAAGTCCTGCGCGCCGCCGAGGAACGCCGCGAATGGCGGGGCTGATCCGCTAGCTCGGCCTCCTCTACGACGTCACTGCCGCTCCGCCTGCGCCACCGCGTCGCTGGCGCGCAGGGCGGAAATGATACGGTTGAGGTGGACCGAATCCTGCACCTCCACCTCGACATCATAGGTCACGAAGGGGTGGTCGATATGGGCCTGCATCAGCGTGATGATGTTGGCCTTGTTCTGCGCGAAGATGCCCGCCATTTCCGCCAGCGTGCCGAGCCGGTCGTAGATCGTCACCGACAATTGCCCGACCGCGCCTGAGGACTGGTTGCCCCAAGCCAGATCGATCCAGTCGCTGTCGACCCCGTTTGCAAGTTCCATGCAGTCGATCGCGTGGACCAGCACGGTTTCGCCCTTGCGGCGGATGCCGACGATGCGGTCGCCAGGGACGGGGTGGCAGCAGGGGGCAAGGTCGAAGGCGACGCCGGGAGTGAGGCCCCGGATCGAGATCGCGCGCTCGCGCCGTTCCCACTGTTCGTCCTCGGCGATTTCGGCGGTGCAGCCGGGGACCAGCGCCTCCATCACCTCGCGGTCGGAAATCTTCGCCGCGCCGATCGCGTACATCAGGTCGTCGGGCTCCTCCATGCCGAGCCGCTCGATCGCGGCACGGATCGCCTTCTTGCCGATGCGGGCGGGGACGCGTGCGGCGATCTCGTCGAACAGTTTCGAGCCGATCGTCGCGACCTCGGCACGCTCCTTCGCCCGTACAGCGCGGCGGATCGCGGCGCGCGCCTTGCCGGTGACGACGAAGGCCAGCCACGACAGTTGCGGCGAGGCGTGGGGGTTCTTGATGATCTCCACCACATCGCCGTTCGCCAGCGGGGTGCGTAGCGGCATGTGCCGCCCATTGATCTTCACCCCCGCCGTCTGGATGCCGAGATTGGTGTGGACGGCAAAGGCGAAGTCCACTGCGGTTGCACCCTTGGGCAGCTGGAACAGCGCGCCCTTGGGGGTAAAAGCGAAGATGCGATCCTGATAGATCGCCATGCGGGTGTGTTCGAGCAGCTCCTCGGCATCATGGCTGGCATCGACGATCTCGATCAGGTCGCGCAGCCAGCCCACCGCGCCATCGGGCTGGTCGCCCTGCTTGTAGGCCCAGTGCGCGGCAAGGCCGAATTCGTTGGTGCGGTGCATGTCGCGCGTGCGGATCTGCACTTCGACCCGCATCGAGTTTTCATACATCAGCGAGGTGTGCAAGCTGCGGTAGCCATTCGACTTCGGGGTCGAGATGTAATCCTTGAACTTCCCGGGCAGGAATTGCCAGGTCGTGTGCAGGATGCCGAGTGCGCGGTAGCAATCCTCCTCGGTCTCGGTCAGCACGCGGAAGGCCATGATGTCGGTGACCTGTTCGAAATTCACATGGCGCTCGGCCATCTTGTGCCAGATCGAATAGGGGTGCTTCTCGCGCCCGTAGACCTCGACCTTGAGCCCCGCTTCGGCGAGGCGCTGCTTGATCGTCAGCGCAATCGCATCGACCTGACCGCCATCCTGCGAGCGCAGCTGTTCGAGCCGGCCCGTGATCGTGGCATAGGCCTCGGGCTCCAGCTCGCGGAAGGCCAGCGCCTGCATTTCGTGCATGTATTCGTACATCCCCACCCGCTCGGCGAGGGGGGCGTAGATATCCATCGTCTCGCGCGCGATGCGCTGCCGCTTTTCGGGCTTCTTGATGAAGTGGAGCGTGCGCATGTTGTGGAGGCGGTCGGCCAGTTTCACCAATAGCACGCGGATGTCTTCGGACATGGCGAGCAGGAACTTGCGCAGGTTTTCCGCCGCGCGCTCGTTCTCGGGCATGGCCTCGATCTTGGAGAGCTTGGTCACCCCGTCCACCAGCCGCGCGACTTCGGGGCCGAAATGGGCCTCGATATCGTCGATCGTGGCGAGGGTGTCCTCGACAGTGTCGTGCAGCAGCGCGGTGATGATCGTCGCCTGATCGAGCTTCAGGTCAGTCATCAACCCGGCGACTTCGACCGGGTGGCTGAAATAGGGGTCGCCCGAGGCGCGTTTCTGGCTCCCATGCTTCTGCACGGTGTAGACATAGGCGCGGTTAAGCATCGCCTCGTCGGCGTCAGGGTCGTAATCGAGGACTTTTTCGACGAGTTCGTACTGGCGGAGCATATTGCGTGAATATGTGCGCCGCAGCATCGCGGGGCAAGGCCTATCGCGCGCAGTAGCGGGCAGAGCGCAAAGCGCGACGAACTGCGGCAGCTTGTCGAAGTCCTACAAGCGCTGCAACAGGCCCGCACCCTATTCTCGCGGTCGATGGCCGGGCGGGGGGCTCATCCCCACAGCATTGGCTTTGCGGGGAGAATGCTGATGCGGACTGCGCTTGTGGTGCTGGCGGGCGCCGTACTGGTCGTCACAGGGGCCGAGGCTGTCACGGCCCAGTCGCTCGGGAACGTGATCAAGCGCGAGGCCGAGCGCGAGACCAAGCGTCAGGCCCAGCGCCGCACGCGCGAGGCGGTGCAATGCGCCACGGGCGCGCGCGATTGCCTGCCCAAAGAGGAGGCGGGGGCTGATGGCGATGCGCCATCAACGACGGTGACGGCCGCTCAGAGTGGTTCTGCGGCGGAGCGGGCACTCTTCAGCGTGCCGCCGATCGCCGGGGCCACCGCAGTCGATCATCAGGCCGGGACGATGTCGAGCTATCGCCGGATCACCGGCTTCAGGCCCAAGCTGATCAGCTATGCCGACCACACGGGCCTTCTGACCCGCACGCGCTATGACCTGACCGGCGGGCAGACCCCTTCGGCGATGATCACCGCGTGGCGCGAACCGCTCCTGCGGCAGGGGTTCGTGGTGGAGTGGCAATGTTCGCGCAAGGCACAGTGCGGATCCTCGGCCTACCATCAGCTCGGCGCGGGCTACGTTCCGGTCAACGGGATCAATCTGGGGATCGCGGGCGATGTCGAATATTTCACCGCCCGCCGCACCGTCGAGAACGAGCCGACCGTTTATGTCGCGATCGCGCTCAACCGCAATGTCGCCTATGTCGATGTGATCGAAGTGGCACCCTGACCAGCGGCCAGTCCTATGACCACGTCGCCCTAGGCGGCAAGCTCATCAGGATCGCGTCGATATTGCCGCCGGTCTTGAGGCCGAAAATCGTGCCGCGGTCGTAGACGAGATTGAACTCGGCATAGCGGCCCCGGTATTCGAACATCTGCGCCTCGTCGGCGGCGTCGAAGGGCTGGTTCATGCGCTTCCTCACGATCGCGGGGAAGGCTTCGAGGAACTGCGTGCCGATGTCCTGAATGAAGGCGAAGTTGGCCTGCCATGCCGCGTCGTCGGGGCATTCAAGGTGGTCGCAGAACAGCCCGCCGACCCCGCGATGCACCTGACGGTGTGGGATGTAGAAATATTCCTCCGCCCACTTGCTGTAACGCTCGTAATAATCGGCCCCGTGCGGATCGCAGGCGGCTTTCATCGCCGCGTGGAACTGCGCGGTGTCCTCGTCATAGGGGAGCGGCGGGTTCAAGTCCGCGCCCCCACCGAACCATGCCTTGGTGGTGGTGAGGAAGCGGGTGTTCATGTGTACCGCCGGGACGTGCGGGTTGCTCATGTGCGCGACCAGGCTGATGCCGGTGGCAACGAAGCCCGGGTTCTCCGCGCTCGCCCCATTGATGGAGCCTGCAAATTCCTTGGCAAAGCTACCGCGCACGGTCGAGACATTGACGCCGACCTTTTCGAATACCTTGCCTTTCATCAGCCCCTGCACCCCGCCGCCGGGGTCGGGATTGCCTTCCTCCTCGCGCTGCCAGGGCGTGTATTGGAAGGCGGCATCGGAGCCTGCCTCGCGCTCGATGCTCTCGAACTCGGCGCAGATCCGGTCGCGCAAGTCTTCGAACCAAACGCGCGCGCGCTCGGTGTAAGGTGTCCAGTCCGTCATACATCCCCATCCGTCATTCGCGCGCACCATAGGCGATGGCGCGTCGGGCACAAGAGCGCTGACTCGGTTGCAAAGCCGAAAATTTGCGGGCAGAGGCGCTGCATGGTTCGCGCTATGTTCGCCCCGTTTGGCTTTGCCGGGCAGGAGTTTCTGCTGGGGCAGGGGCGTGCGCTCTACTGGCCAGCGGAGCGCGCGCTGCTGGTCGCCGACCTGCATCTGGAAAAGGCCAGCTGGTTCGCCCAGCGCGGCCAGATGCTCCCGCCCTATGACAGCCGCGACACGCTGGAGCGGCTGGCCGATGCGGTGCGGCAGACCGGCGCGCGACGGGTGATCACGCTGGGGGACAATTTCCACGATGATGCAGGGGCGCTCAGGCTGGATGCGCATTGCACCGGGATGCTCGAGGCGCTGACCCGCTCGCTCGACTGGGTGTGGATCACGGGCAATCATGACGAACAGCTGCCGCGAGGATTCGGCGGGGCGATTCTGCCCGAGCTGGAACTGGGCGGGATCATCCTGCGCCATGAGGCCCGTCCGGGAGAGACCGCGCCGGAACTGTCCGGGCATTATCACCCCAAGCTCAGGGTCAATGTCCGCAACCGCCATATTGCGCGGCCCTGTGCGGTGAGGGGCCGATCCGGCAGCGGGGCCGAACGGATGATCCTCCCCGCCTTCGGCACGCTCACCGGCGGGATGGACGCAGCCGCCCCGGAAATCCGCGCCGCGCTCTCGCCCGCCCGCGCAATCGAGGCGCTGATGCCCGCGCGCGGGCAGATTGCGCGCTTTCCGCTATGGCAGGCGGCCGCGTAAGACTCCATCTGGCGCTCGCCTGCGTTTCGCACTACATAGCCGCCAGCACGAAGCTACCACAGGAGAACACCCCATATCACGTCCACCCCGGCGCTCGATGGCCCCGCCCGTAAAAAGCGGCCCTCGGTTTGATAACATGATCAACGTCCCCAAGGTCCGCGTCATCGATGACGAAGGCGAAAACCTTGGCGTGATGTACACCCGCGAAGCGATCGAACAGGCCAATGAAAAGGGCCTGAACCTCGTCGAAGTGTCCCCCAATGCGGACCCGCCGGTGTGCAAGTTCCTCGATGTCGGCAAGTATCGCTACGAGGCCCAGAAAAAGGCCAACCTGGCGCGCAAGACGCAGAAGACGCAGGACATCAAGGAAGTGAAGATGCGCCCGAACATCGACACGCATGATTATGACGTGAAGATGCGCAACGTGCACAAGTTCATCGACAATGGCGACAAGGTGAAGATCACCCTGCGTTTTCGCGGGCGTGAAATGGCGCACCAGCACCTCGGCATGGATCTGTTGAAGCAGGTGCAGGACGATGTGGCGGAATACGCCAAGGTCGAAGCCTTCCCGCGACTGGAAGGTCGCCAGATGCTGATGGTGCTCGCCCCGAAATAAGCGCACCTCTGCGGTGCCGGGTGGCCAGGCTCTGGCCACCCGCAGTCGGGCAAACAACCTTAGTCGACCAACGGCTTATCCTATCGACAGGATGCAGACGGAAACCGATTACGGGCAACACCGTTGCACTTTTCGGTGCTATTGCCATGCCTGTGGGGGAGAGAGGGGGTGCGAGCCTTGTCCCGACCCTGCCAGGCCCCCTATTCGATCCCCGTCGGCGCCCCTCTGCGGGCGCTGGCCCAGACAGGAAACCACACCCCGATGCCGTTCCTGCCCCATCACCTTCTGCGCGCCGCCCTGCTGGCGGGTGCCGCCTTCGGTCTCGCCCTTCCTGCTCACGCCGCCGCCCCGACCGAGGCCGCGCTGGCGACTTTCGAGCCGTCGAAGACCCCGAACAACGACGGAATCGACTATTCGATCTGGGACGAGGCGATGAAGAATATCGTCATCTCGATGGGCCCATCCTTGCGCGAAGGCGCGCCCCGGCCCGATCCCAGTTTCGGCTCGCGGCGGCAATATGGCCATGTCTCGCGTTACCGGCTGGAAGGCACGCGGGTGATGTTCAGCTTCCTCGACAAGGACGTGATCGCCAGCTTCACCGAGTATCGCAAGGATCTGGAGAACACGGCGAACATCGTCGACATTCAGGCGCTGAGCCGCAACGAACAGCTCGCCTACTGGATCAATCTGCACAATGTCGCGCTGGTCGAACAGCTTGCCAATGCTTGGCCGGTGCGTCAGCCGCGCGAGCTCAAAATCGATGGCGTGCCGCTCGATGATGCGCGCTTCATCACGGTCGAAGGCGTGAAGCTCAGCCTGCGCGATATTCGCGAGAAGATCGTTTACCGCCACTGGAACGATCCGCTGGTGATGTACGGTTTCTGGCGCGGCGAGATCGGCGGGCCCTCGCTCCAGCGGGAGGCCTTCAACGCCGAGAATGTCGCCCGCCTGCTGAAGCGCGGCGCGACCGATTTCGTCAATTCGCTGCGCGGCACGCAGGATGGCGGCGGAACGCTGCAGGTCTCGGAATTCTACCGCGAGGCGGCGCCGTTCTTCTTCCCCGATTTCGAGGCTGATGTGCGCGCGCATCTTGCCCGCTATGCCGACGAGAAGACTGCCGCGATCCTCGCCCAGACGCGTGGGGTCGACCCGGTGGTGAACGAGTATGACATTGCCGACCTCGAAGGCGGTGTGCGCGAACCGACCTATCAGAATATCACCACCGACGGCATGTCGAAGAGCTTCCGCATTCCGCAGGCCATGGCCGCGCTGCTCAAGGAGCGCGAGACCAAGTTCCAGGAAATCATCCGCCGGGGCCGCACCGGCACCGTCACCATGACCAATGTCGCCATACCGGGCGCAGAGGCCGAGCCGGCCGAGGTCGAGTAACCGAAACGGCAATCGCCGCGAATAGATCGGGATGGAGTAGCGCAGCGGATTGAATTGCCAGCTGTTTCAGGCACTATGGCTGGCGGATCAGGGGCATTGGACGGACACTTCATCTGGTGGGAGAGATGGCATGTTGTCGAAAGTCGCGGTCGCGCTGATCGCCGGATCGTGCATCGCCATGCCGGTCATGGCCGCGGAAGAGACCACTACCGCGCCTGAT
The DNA here is from genome assembly GCF_006542605.1 of Porphyrobacter sp. YT40. GTDB lineage: Bacteria > Pseudomonadota > Alphaproteobacteria > Sphingomonadales > Sphingomonadaceae > Erythrobacter. The sequence continues at coordinate 3,545,492 of NZ_CP041222.1, read as the reverse complement.
CAAGCCGAAGGGGCACAGCCGCCCGCCGCGCCCTACGTCCCCGCGTCTGCCACCACCGATACCAGGCCATCGCTGTCGGAGGATCGGCTCGCGATCTTCACCCCCTCCAGCGATCCGATCCGCCACACGATCGACTACGAAATCTGGGATTACGCGCTCAAGAACATCCTCATCTCGATGGGCCCCTCGGACCGGCAGGGCGCGCCGCGACCGGAAGCGCTGACTTCCAGCCGCATCAAGCATGGGCCGCAGTCGCGATATCGGCTGGAAGGGTCGATGGTGCTGTTCCGCTTTTTCGACGACGACGTGATCGCCAGCTTCGCCGAATACCGGCGAGACCTCGAGCATGTGGCCGATACGCTCGACATCTCCACCCTTCCGCGCAACGAGCAGCTCGCCTTCTGGATCAACCTCCACAATGTCGCCCTGATGGAGCAGATCGCCCGCGACTGGCCGGTGCGCCAGCCGCGCGATATCGACCTGGACGGAGTGCCGCTCGACGAGGCGAAGTTCATCACCTTGCGCGGCATCCCGGTGTCCTTGCGCGATATCCGCGAAAAGATCGTCTTCCGTCACTGGAAGGACCCCAAGGTCATCTATGGCTTCTGGCGCGGCGAGATCGGTGGGCCCCAGCTCCAGTCCTATGCCTTCACCGGCGCCAATGTCGGCTCGCTGCTGGACATCGCGGGGGCGGACTTCGTCAATTCCCTGCGGGGCACGCAGAAGCGCGGGGACCGGCTGGATGTCGCGCAGCTCTATGCCGAGGTTGCGCCCTTCTATTTCCCCGATTTCCAGACCGACCTGCGCGCCCATCTGACCGACTTCGCCGACGCGCCCGTGCTGGAACTGCTGGCCAGAACCGGCGAGCTCCGCCCGGCGATCAGCGAGCCGGACATCGCCGATCTCCACGGCGGCGCACGTCCGCCCGCCTATATGGCGGTTCAGACCCCCGGCTGTCCTTCCGCATGGGGCGATGCAGCGTGCAGCGTGATCACGGCGCGCAAGCTGAAGTTGGAGGCGATGGAGCGCAAAGGCCAACCGACCGGGCGGGTGTTCTTCTCCAACATCGACCTGCCCGGCGATCCGCCCAACAAGAACGCGGTGGAATAACGCATCTGCATGAATATGCATTCATGTGGGGTTTATCGGTTTGAGATACCCTGTCTTTCGGACGGAATGATTGATCTGGTGGGAGAGATTCGATGCGTTCGAGGCTTGCACGACTGCTGTTGACCGCCGCCGTTCTGACCCTGCCCGGATTGGCAGCGGCGGAAGCTCCAGCGACGCGGCGACAGTCCGATACCCGAGATCGCCATTACGTGCCCGCGATGGCCCGGTCCGAGGGCCAACTGTCGCTGTCAGATAGTCGGCTGGCGATCTTCACACCCACCAGCGATCCGATCCGCCACACGATCGATTACGAGGTCTGGGATTACGCGCTCAAGAACATTCTCGTGGCGATGGGCCCGTCCAACCGGCAGGGGATGCGCCGTCCCGATCCGCCGATCGGGTCGCGCCGCGCGCAAGGGCCGCAGTCGCGTTACCGGCTGGAAGGCTCGATGGTTCTGTTCCGCTTTTTCGACAAGGACGTGATCGACAGCTTCACCGAGTACCGCGAGGATCTGGAGCGGGTGGCCGGCACGCTGGACATTTCGGCGCTGCCGCGCAACGAGCAGTTGGCCTTCTGGCTCAACCTCCACAACGTCGCGATGATGGAGATGATCGCGAAGGAATGGCCGGTGCGCGAGCCGCGCGAGATCAAGGTGGGCGGCGTGCCGCTGGATGACGCCAAGTTCATCACGCTGCGCGGCATCCCCGTCTCGCTGCGCGACATCCGCGAAGAGATCGTTTTCCGCAACTGGATCAATCCCAAGGTCATCTATGGCTTCTGGCGCGGCGAAATCGGCGGGCCGGAGTTGCAGCGCCATGCCTTCACCGGGGACAATGTCGGCTCGCTGCTCGATGTCGCGGCGGCGGATTTCGTCAATTCTTTGCGCGGCACGCAGATGCGCGGGGACCGGCTCGAGGTCGCCAGCCTCTATGCCGAGGTCGCGCCGTTCTATTTCGGCGATTTCGAGGGTGACCTGCGCCGCCATCTTGCCGAATTTGCCGAGGGGCCCACGGTGGATATGCTGGCCGGGACGCGTGAGGTCAGCGCGACGATCAGCGAGCACGACATCGCCGATCTGCACGGCGGGGCGCGGCCACCCAACTACCTCTTTGCCGCCTCCGCGCCGGGCGCGATGGATGATCCGCTGGTCGGCTGCAAGGAAGAGATCGGCTTCGCGGCCTGCGAACTGATGCAGGCGCGCGAGACCAAGCTGCGCAATATGGAGCGCCGCGGCGAGCGCACCGGGCGGGTGTTCGTCTCCAACATCAGCCTGCCGGGCGATCCGCCCAACCAGAACGCGGTCGAATAAACCGGGCCAGCGGCGGGCGGTTCGGCTTGCCGGGCGTGCGTGCGTGCTGATAGGCCCTGCCTCGTGACGCGTGGGGAGGGGCCAGATCGGATGACATCACGGCGGATCGGCCCGCGCCTGTTCGGCCTGTTTCTCGGCCCGGTGGCGCTGGCATTGACCGCGCTGACCGCGCCGCCTGCCGGGATGGCGGGCGGGGCGTGGCTGGTCGCGGGGCTGGTCGCCTGGATGGCGGCGTGGTGGATGACCGAGGCGGTGCCGCTGGCGGTAACGGCGATGCTGCCCTTTGTCGTCCTGCCGCTCGCCGGGGTCGCCAGCGCCGAGGCGACGGCGGCGGATTACTATTCTCCGATCCTGTTCCTGTTGCTGGGCGGAGCCTTCATCGCGCTGGCGATTGAGCGCACCGGGCTGCACCGCCGCTTGAGCCTCGCGATCCTGCGGCTGGTGGGCACCGGCGGCGGCGCAGCGCGGCTGCTGCTTGCCTTCATGATCGCCGCGGCGCTGCTTTCGATGGTGATCTCCAACACTTCGACCGCGCTGATCATGATGCCGATGGCGCTGGCGGTGCTGGAAGGGGGCCGCCGCGAGGAGGACGGGGGCGAGCCGCAGGACGGCCTCGCGGGCGCTTTGCCGATGGGAATTGCCTTTGCTGCCAGCATCGGCGGGCTCGGCACGATCGTCGGCTCGCCCACCAATGCCATCGCGGTCGGCCTGCTCGACGAGATTGCCGGGGTGCGGATCACCTTTGCGCAATGGTCGCTCTACGGCGTGCCGCTGGTGCTGCTGGCGGTGCCGCTGGCGGCGGGGATCATCGCGCGGGTGCAGAAGGTGGCCGAACACCCCTTCGATCTCGCCGCCGCCCGCGCCGCGATGACCGGGAAACCCGTATGGAGTCCGCCCGAGATGCGGGTCGCGCTGCTGGTGGGGCTGACCTTTCTTGCGTGGGTCACGCAGCCGCTGGTGGCTCCGATGCTGCCCAAGGGCGCATGGGGCGACGGGACGATCGCGGTGATCGCCGCGCTCGCGCTGTTCCTGCTGCCCGACGGCACCGGACGCCCGCTGCTGATCTGGCCAGAGGCCGAGCGCGCGCCGTGGAGCGTGATCTTCATGTTCGGCGGGGGCCTCGCGCTGGCGGGCGGGATGCAGGCCTCGGGCCTCGCCGACTGGATCGGGCAGGCGCTGCTGCCGCTCGCGGGCTGGCCGCTGATCGCCGTCGCGCTGGCCGTGGTGGCGCTGGTGATCGTGGTAACCGAATTTGCCAGCAATGTCGCCACCGCGACCGGGATCATGCCGGTGGTGGCCGCGCTGGTGGTGGCGCTGGGGGCCGATCCGGTGCTGCTCGCGCTGCCGGCGGCGCTGGCATCGAGCTGGGGCTTCATGCTCCCCGCAGGCACCGGGCCCAACGCCATCGCATGGGCGACGGGCCGTATCCGCATCGAATCGATGGTGCGGGCAGGCCTCCTGATCGACCTCGCAGGTGTGGTGCTGATCGTCGGCGTGGTGTGGGGAATTGCGTCGCTCGTGTGAAATGATCGGTGCTGCACTTGAAACGATCGTGCGCGGGCGATAGGATTTTGCCAGCACAGCGGCAGCTTTGGGAGAAGCGTTCCTGCGGAGGTTAGGAACGGGCGCCCGGCTCGCCGCCACCGGCTCCCGCCTTCCTGGGAGCGTGAGAAATAGGAAGGATGCGCTGTCATGACCGACGCCGTCGACGCTGTCGAAACCCCCACCCCCCGCCGCAAGCCCAAGCCCGCCAAGCGCGCAATCGGCGGCCGCCCGCTGAAGCCTTCGACCCTGATGATGGGCCACGGCTATGACCCGGTGCTGTCCGAAGGTTCGCTGAAGGCGCCGATCTTCCTCACCAGCACCTTTGCCTTCGAGAGCGCGGCCGCGGGCAAGCGTCACTTCGAAGGTATTACCGGCCTTCGCGAAGGCGGGGCTGAGGGCCTCGTCTATTCGCGCTTCAACGGGCCCAATCAGGAAATTCTCGAAGACCGGCTTGCCGTGTGGGACGGGGCCGAGGACGCGCTGACCTTCTCCAGCGGCATGACCGCGATCTGCATCCTCATGATGGCCTATGCCAGCGCCAATGACGTGATTGTCCATTCCGGCCCGCTCTATGCGGCGAGCGAGGGCTTCGTCGCCAAGGTGCTGAGCCGCTTCGGCGTCACCTATGTCGATTTCCCCGCCGGTGCGACCCGCGAGGAACTGGACGCGGTGCTGGCCAAAGCCAAGGCGCAGGCGGACGAGCAGGGCGGCAAGGTGGCCATGATCTACCTCGAAAGCCCCGCCAACCCCACCAATGCGTTGGTCGATGTCGAGGCGGTGCGCGATGCGCGCGACGCCCACCTCGCGGATACCCCCATCGCGATCGACAACACCTTCCTCGGCCCCCTGTGGTCGCGCCCGCTGGAGCATGGCGCGGACATCGTCGCCTATTCGCTGACAAAGTATGTCGGCGGGCACTCAGACCTCGTTGCAGGCTCGATCGCCGGCGCGAAAAAGTGGATCGCGCCTGTGCGCGCGCTGCGCAACACGATGGGCGGGATCGTCGATCCAAACACCGCGTGGATGCTGCTGCGGAGCCTCGAAACCGTGGAGCTGCGGATGCAGCGCGCGGGCGAGAACGCCGCGAAGGTCTGCGATTTCCTGCGCAGCCACCGCAAGGTCGAAGGGTTGGGCTATCTCGGCTTCATCGAGGACGCGCGTCAGAAAGACATCTACGACCGGCATTGTCTGGGCGCGGGCTCGACCTTCTCGGTCTTCATCAAGGGCGGCGAGGCGGAGTGCTTCCGCTTTCTCGACAAGCTCACCATCGCCAAGCTTGCGGTGAGCCTCGGCGGGACGGAAACGCTGGCGAGCCACCCGGCTTCGATGACCCATCTCTCTGTGCCGCAGGCGCGCAAGGACATGCTCGGGATCACCGATAACCTCGTGCGCATCAGCGTCGGGATCGAGGATGCCGACGACCTGATCGCCGATTTCGCGCAGGCGCTCGAGACGGTTTGAGTTGCAGCGCCCACCCCGCTGCGACTAGCTTCGCCTGCGGCTCAGCAAGTCTCGCTCCCCTCCCGCTTGCGGGAGGGGGTGGGGATGGGCCGGAGGGGAGAGCACCATGACCGACAGCCGCAAGCCCGTGTTCCTCGTAATCGGCGCAGGGGCCGGGATCGGCGGCAACGCCGCAATGCGCTTTGCCGCCGGGGGCTATCACGCGGTGCTGGCGCGCCGCTCGGACGAGGCGGGCCTCGCGCGGATGGTCGCCGAGATCGAGGCGGCGGGCGGCAGCGCCACCGGCACGCTCCTCAACGCCGCCGAGGATGGCAGCATCGAGGAACTGGTCGAGCGCACCGAGGCCGAGATCGGCCCGATCCATGCCGCGCTCTACAACCTCGGCGCGCAGATCGGAAACCGTGCGCTCTACGATACGCCGCACCGCATTTTCGAACTCGGCTGGCGGCTGGGCACCTATGGCGTGTTCCGGCTCGCCCATGCGCTGTTCCCGCACATGGTGGCGCGCGCACGTGATGGCGGTCCGCACGGCACTCTGCTCGTCACCTCGGCGACGGCGGCGGTGCGCGGCAATGCCGGGCAGCACAGCCATGCGGCGGCGATGGGCGGGCGGCGGATGCTGTGCCAGACCTTGAACGCGGAATTCGCCGCCCAGGGCGTGCATGTCGCCCACGTAATTGTCGACGGCCCGGTGGATGCGCCCGATACCCTCGGCAAGCTGCTCGGCGAGAAGTTCGATGCTTTCAAGGCGGGCAAGGGCGCAGACGGCGTGATCGATCCGGCGGCGCTGGCCGAGACCTATTGGCACCTCGCACACCAGCCGCCCAATTGCTGGAGCCACGAGGTCGATGTTCGTCCGTGGACCGATGTTCCCTGGTGGAACGACAACCCGGATCCCCAGATCGACAGCCGCGGCAAGGGCTTCGCCGGCCCGCGCACCGATTGAGCGCTATTCCGCGCCAGCCACGCGCCGCACCGGCACGCGGATGTTGCAGATGTCCGCGCCGCCAGCGGGCGCGATGAAGAAGGGATCGCGGCGGTTGGCGACGGCTTCGGCATATGTCGCGAAGGTCTCGCTTTCGGTCGAGAGGTATTCGAAGGCCGGCTGCTCGGCGGCGGGCAGATCACTCGCCACCCGCACCGTCAGAATCGGCGTGCGCTTGGCGCTTTCCTCGGCGGTGTAGAACCCCAGCGCCCCCGATCCGCGCGGCAGGCTGGAGAGATGCTGCATCCCCTCGATCACCCGTCCGACCAGCGCGATATTGCGATCGAGATGGCGCGGCGCATGGCCGATCACTGTGTAGAGTTCCGCGCCCGAGCCGGTGTCGGGGGAGTAGTTCCGGCCGACGCCGACCATGCCGTAGCAGTGGGTCGGCCATGCCCCCATGACCCTGTCGTCGGTCGCAATCGGCCATCCGCGAAACATGAAAGTATAAGCGGAGTAAGGATCGGAAATGAGGTCGCTCGAGTATCCTGATTTCTGTATCATGCGATGGATGCCGGTGGAGATGTACTCCGCCTCCCCCATCACCTTCAGCCCCTCGGGCAGCGGCTTCGCCTTCCCCGTTGCTTCGGGGTTGTCGTAATTGGGATCGCCCCACTGGGTGACGTAATTGTCCTGCACCCGGTTGACCGAGATGCCGTCATACCACTTGGCGCGCGCGAACAGCCTGATGTTGTGGACCCAGCCTTGGCTGAAGGGTGCGGGCATCAGCTGGATCACCACCTGCCGCGGCTTGCCCTCGGCATCCGGCGCGAGGGTCATCACCAGCAGGTCTTCCGCCGGGATCGCCACCCAGTCCGCCTGGGGCGCGGCGGCGACGATTTCCGAAGGCGCGGGTGCGCCCTTGGGCTCCTCCTGAGCCGAAGCGGGGAGGGCAAGGGCGAGGGCCGCCGCAGCGGCAAGGAGTGCGGTTCTCATGGCCGCCTGTGTGCCACACCCATCACCAAAGCAAAAACCCCTTTCCGCACGTCCGAGGAGCGGAAAGGGGCTTTCGAGGCAGCGTTCGCAGGGAATGCCGGATCCGCGCAGCGCTTGCCAATGCGACTCATTTACCACGATTCCGAACACCCGCCAAACCGTGCCGCCTTGCGAAGCCCGCATTTCGCCGCTAGTGCGCCGCTCTTGCCGTGAACCGCGCTCAAGCAGCGCAGCGGCAGCGCGTCAAAACCGCGCAACGGAGCAGTGGCCGAGTGGTCGAAGGCGCACGCCTGGAAAGTGTGTATACGTCAAAAGCGTATCGAGGGTTCGAATCCCTCCTGCTCCGCCACCCACCCGACCTCGCGGTTCGCTATGGACGTGCGCTTGCGTCTTTTCGCGCAGCCTTCTAGCCTGCAACAAAGCGCAGCTTCCGGTGAGGAGCATGCGGCAAAAGGGGTGGGGATCATGCAGCTTATGGGCTCAAAAATGGTAGCGCTATCATGTCTCGTGGCCGCGTCGGCCCTCGCGCCTGCGGCGGCGCAGGAGACAGCGGGGGAGCGCGAAACGACCGTCGCCAGCTCGGACCCCGGCGCAGAGCGCCAGTCTCCCGATCTCGAGGCGCTGGTCGCGCAAATGACCATGCGGGAGAAGATCGGGCAGCTGGTGCAGCGCATGGGCGGGCGGTCCAAGGCGCTCAATTCGCGGCTGGGGCCCGATGAGCTGGAAAAAGTCCGCCGCGGCGAAGTCGGCTCCTATCTTCATGTCGCGGGCGCAGAGCCCTTGCGGGAACTGCAGCGGGTCGCCGTCGAAGAGGGCAGGCTGGGAATCCCGCTGCTGTTCGCGATGGATGTGGTTCACGGCTACCGCACGATCTTCCCCGTTCCGCTGGCGATGGCGGCAAGCTGGGACCCGGCAGCGGTGCGCGAACACGCCGCCGTCGCCGCGCGCGAATCCAGTGCCGCCGGGCTGCACTGGACCTTCGCACCAATGGTCGACATCGCCCGCGATCCGCGCTGGGGCCGGATCGTCGAAGGCGCAGGCGAGGACGCCTATCTCGGCAGCCGGATGGCCGAAGCGCAGGTTCGCGGATTTCAGGGCGACAGCCTTTCCGCACCCGACACGATCATGGCCGGAACCAAGCATTTCGGTGCCTATGGCGCAGCCGAGGGCGGGCGCGACTATGCCGGGGCCGAGGTCGGGGAGCGGGCGATACAGGAGGTCTATCTGCCGCCCTTTCGCGCCGCTGCCGAAGCGGGCTCGGCAAGCTACATGACCGCCTTCAACGCGGTCGATGGCGTTCCGACGACAGGCAATGCGGCGCTGCTGCGGTCTCTCCTTCGCGGGGAGTGGGGCTGGGACGGGCTGCTGCTGTCCGATTGGCGCGCGATCGAGGAATTGCTGGCGCATGGCGTTGCGGCAGGCCGCGCGGATGCCGCAGCGCTGGCGCTGAAGGCCAGCGTCGACATGGACATGGTGGCCGACGTTTATGCCGACGATCTGGAAGCCGCGATTGCCGCCGACCCTGCGCTCGAGGCGCTGCTCGACCAGGCGGTGCTGCGCATCCTCGCCGCCAAGCGCGATCTCGGGCTGTTCGATAATCCCTACAAGTACCACGATGCGGCGCGCGAAGCCGCCGTCATGCTCGCGCCCGAACACCGCGCGGCTGCGCGCAGGATCGCCGAAAGGTCGATCGTGCTGCTCAAGAACGGCACCGGCACGCTCCCGCTCGCGCGCGATGCGGGACGGATCGCGCTGATCGGCGCGCTGGCGGACGATCCGCTCTCGCAGCTCGGATCGTGGCGGGCCCGCGGGCAGGTGGAAGATGTGGTGACCTTGCGCGCCGCGCTCGAAGCCGCGCACCGCGACGTGACCTATGTGCCGGGCGCCGACAGCCGATCGGACGATGCGGAGGGCATCGCAGCGGCCGTGGCGGCAGCGCGCGATGCGGATGTGATCGTGCTGGCGATCGGCGAGGATTACGACTGGTCGGGAGAGGCTCGCAGCCGTTCCTCGCTCGAACTGCCCGGCCGCCAGATGGAGCTGTTCGAAGCGCTGGAAGCCACCGGCAAGCCGCTGGTGGTGGTGCTGATGGGCGGTCGCCCGCTCGCCATCCCCGCCATCGCCGAGCGCGCCGACGCGGTGCTCGCGACCTGGCTCCTGGGGATCGAGGCCGGGCCCGCGATCGTGCGCACATTGATGGGAGACAACAATCCGGGCGGGAAGCTGCCCGTGAGCTTTCCCCGCGCCACCGGGCAGGTGCCGGTCCATTATGACCATTTGCCCAGCGGTCGTCCGGCCGATCCCGACCTTGCCAAGGACACCGCGCGCTACATGGATCTGCCGATCACGCCGCTTTACGCCTTCGGCCACGGTCTCAGCTACACGCGGTTCGATTACGGCGCGCTCGCCCTGTCGCAGCCGCGCATTGCGGCAGATGGCGGCAGCGTCACCGCGACTGTCCCCGTCACCAACACCGGCCCGCGCGCAGGCGACGAGGTGGTGCAGCTTTACATGCGCGATCCCGTGGCGAGCGTTTCGCGGCCCGTCCGGCAATTGCGCGGCTTCGCCCGCGTGACCTTGCAGCCCGGAGAGACACGCGAGGTCGCCTTCACCCTTTCGTCCGCCCAATTCGCGCTGTGGAGCCAAGCAGGAGAATGGCTGATCGAGCCGGGCACTATCGAAGTGATGATCGGAAGCGCATCGGACGATATTCGGGCGCGTGCGGTTGTCGAAGTGGTGGGGTCTGCCACGGGCCGCATCGCGCCTGCCGCTATCGCCACGCCTGTCACGATCGCGGGCAACCGGTAATGGCGCGCCCGCATCCCTCGGACGACGCGCCGAACCCGTCCGCGTCCGCATCGCCGGAAAAGCCCAAGGGCCGCTATCGCTGGGGCATCTGCGCGCTGCTGTTCTTCGTCATCACCATCAATTACATCGACCGCCAGATCATCGGGGTGCTCAAGCCGGTGATCGAGGACGACCTCGGCTGGAGCGAGGTCGATTACGGCAATATCGTCACCGCCTTTCAGGCCAGCTACGGGATCGGGCTGCTGGTGGTGGGGCGCTGGCTCGACCGCGTCGGCACCCGCAAGGGCATGGCCATCGCCATCGTCCTGTGGAGCCTTGCCGCCGCCCTGCATGGCGCTGTCAGCAGCGTGCTGGCCTTCATCTGCGCCCGCATCACTCTGGGTCTGGCGGAAAGCGCGGCCTATCCCGGTGCGGTCAAGTCGGTCGCCGAGTGGTTTCCCAAGCGCGAGCGGGCGCTGGGCGTCGGCTTTCTCAACGCGGGGGCCAATCTCGCGGTGCTGTTCACGCCCGTGATCGCCATAGGGGTGGCCGGGCTCTACGGCTGGCGCGCGGCCTTTCTTGTGGCAGGCGCGCTTGGCTTCGTGGTGCTGGCGGCGTGGCTGGCCTTCTTTCGCCAGCCCGCCGATCACGCAAAGGTGACCGATGAAGAGCGTCGCTGGATCAATCAGGACGGCGAGGACGAGGCGGGAGAGCCGCTCGGCTGGAAGGATGCGATCCGCCAGCGCCAGACGTGGTTCTTCATCTGCGGCAAGTTCTTTACCGATCCGGTGTGGTACCTGTTTCTGTTCTGGCTGCCCGATTTTCTCGCCAAGACGCAAGGGATGGAGCTGTTTCCGAAGAGCGGCAGCGGAATACTTTCGACGATGGGGCCGGCACTGATCGGTGTCTATCTGCTCGCCGATATCGGTTCGATTGCAGGGGGGGTGGCTGTCCTCGCATCTGGTGGGCCGCGGCTGGACCATCAACCGGGCGCGCAAGACCACGCTGTTCGTCGCAGCGCTGTTCGCCTTGCCGATGGTGACTGTCGCCAGCGTTCCCGAACCCTGGATGGCGGTGTTGCTGATCGGGCTGGGGACGGCGGCGCATCAAGCGTTCAGCTCGAACATCTTCACCATGATCGCCGACATGTATCCGCGGCGCGCCGTGGCGACGGTGGCGGGGATGGGCGGCGCGGCGGGTGCGGTCGGAGGCATCCTGATCGCACAGGCAACCGGCTGGACGCTGGAGCTGACCGGTTCCTACGTGCCGATCGTGATCTATGCGGGGCTGGGCTACATGATCGCCTTTGTCGCCATCCAGCTGCTGGTGCCGAAGATGGCACCGGCGCGGATGCGGTGAGCCCGGCGCGCCGGGTTCACGCTCGCCGGGGTCTGCGGACTGCGGAGCAAGAGTCCACATGGCCGCCTCATCGCTACCACGTCGGTTCAGTGTCGGTCCCATGATGGAAGGGATGCCGCTGCGGTTGCTTTGTTGCGAGCGCTGGACAACACTCGGGCGGCATGCCTGTGACACACCCTCCCGCCTGGCGCTTTGCGGTCGACCGCGGCGGCACCTTCACCGATGTCGTCGCCACCACGCCTGACGGGCGCTTGGTGACGGCCAAGTTGCTGTCCGAAAATCCCGGCCATTATGCCGATGCCGCGAGCGAGGCGGTGCGGCGGCTGATGGCGCAATATGGCGATGGGCCGGTCGCGGAACTCAGGATCGGCACCACGGTCGCCACCAACGCGCTGCTGGAGCGCAAGGGCGAGCGGCTGGCGCTGGCGATCACGCGCGGCTTTGCCGATGCCCTTCGGATCGGCACGCAGGCGCGACCCGACATCTTCGCGCGCCATATCGTGCTTCCCGAGCAATTGCCCGCCCGGGTGGTCGAGATCGAAGAGCGGGTCGCGGTGGACGGGACGGTGCTGCGGCCGCTCGACGAGGCTGCGGCGCGCGCGGCCTTCGAGGGGCTGCGCGCCGATGGCTTCGATGCGCTCGCGATCGTGCTCGTGCATGGCTGGCAGCACCGGACGCACGAGGCGCGGCTGGCGGAGATCGCGCGCGAACTGGGCTTTGCGCAGGTCAGCGTCAGCCACGAGGTCGCGCCGCTGATCCGGCTGATCCCGCGCGGGGATACGACCGTGGTCGACGCCTATCTCTCCCCTGTGCTGCGTCGCTACACCGATCGGCTGACGGCGAGCCTGCCGGCGACCGGCGCGCTACGGTTCATGCAATCGAACGGCGGGCTGGCCGAGGTCGGCGCGTTCCGGGGGAAGGATGCAATCCTGTCAGGTCCGGCGGGGGGCGTGGTGGGGATGGTCGCCGCTTGCGCGCCGCTCGGCCATACGCGGCTGATCGGGTTCGACATGGGCGGCACCAGCACCGATGTCGCGCATTACGCGGGCGAGGTCGAGTTGACCGGCGACAGCGTGGTGGCGGGCGTGCGGGTCGCCGCGCCGATGATGCAGATCCACACGGTCGCGGCGGGCGGCGGCTCGATCTGCCGCTTCGACGGGTCGCGCTTCCGCGTCGGGCCGGAGAGTGCGGGCGCCGACCCGGGCCCCGCCTGCTACCGCAAGGGCGGGCCGCTGACGGTGACCGACTGCAACCTCTTCCTCGGGCGGATCGACCCGGCGTTCTTCCCTGCCGTGTTCGGCCCGGGTGGCGACGAGCCGCTCGACGCGCAAGCTGCCCGCACACGGCTGGAGGAGGTCGCCGCCGCGCTCCCCGAGCCAAAGACGCTGGAGGAGATTGCCGAGGGCTTCCTCGCCATCGCGATCGACAACATGGCGGCGGCGATCCGCAAGATCTCGGTCGCGCGCGGGCATGATGTGACGACCTATGCGCTCGCCTGCTTCGGCGGGGCCGGCGGCCAGCATGCTTGCCGTGTGGCGGACGCGCTGGGAATGGAGACCGTGCTGGTGCATCCGCTCGCCGGGATGCTCTCGGCCTATGGGATCGGCCTCGCCCCGGTGAAGGCGATCCGCGAGGTCAGCCTGGTGCGCCCCCTGGGCGAGAATTTCGCTAAGGAACTCGCGGCGCTGGAAGAACAGGCGCGCGCCGATCTGCTGGATCAGGGCATCGCTGCCGAGGCGATCCGCACCGAGCCACGCGCGCGCCTGCGCTTTGCCGGAAGCGACAGCCTGCTGGCGATCGCCTGCGGCGAGGCGGCGACGATGGACGCGGCTTTCCGCCAGCTCCACCGCGAACGCTTCGGCTATTCCGGTGCGGACGGCACGATCATCGTCGAGGCGCTGAGTGTCGAGGCGAGCGGCGTGTCGGGCGGGCTGGCAAGGGCGGCGGGCATCCCCTCAACCACAGCGGAAGAGGCGGCGTTGCCGCCCGGCGAGTGGGCGGTGACAGCGCGCACTGCGCTGGCAGCGGGCGAGACCGTGTCCGGGCCTGCGCTGATCATTGATCCCGGCTCGACCACCGTGGTCGAGGCAGGCTGGCTGGCGCGGCTGGCGGATGAAGGCACACTCGTCCTCACCCGCACCGCGCCGCTCGCCCGCGAACATGCAGCGGGCACGGCGGTCGATCCCGTCCGGCTCGAGATCTTCAACAATCTCTTCATGGCCATCGCCGAGGAAATGGGCGTGGTGCTGCAATCCACCGCGACCTCGGTGAATATCAAGGAGCGGCTCGACTTCTCCTGCGCGCTGTTCGATGCGGACGGCGCGCTGATCGCCAATGCGCCGCATATCCCGGTGCATCTGGGCAGCATGGGGGACTCCATCGCGCGGGTGATCGAAGCCAGAGGCGCGGCGCGGGATGGCAGGGGGTTCCGCAGGGGCGACGCTTATGTTCTCAACGATCCCTATCGCGGCGGCACGCACCTGCCTGACATCACGGTGATCGTGCCGGTGTTCTACGGCGATGCGGGCGAGGAGCCTGACGCCTTTGTCGCCGCGCGCGGCCACCATGCCGATATCGGCGGGATCGCCCCCGGCTCCATGCCGCCCGAAAGCCGCACCATCGCCGAAGAAGGCGTGTTGATCGACAATCTGCTGATGGTCGACGAGGGGCGCTTCTGTGAGGAGGACATCCGCGCGGCGCTGGCGGCGGCGGACTATCCCGCCCGCATTCCCGACCGCAACCTGTCCGATCTGCGCGCCCAGCTGGCGGCTTGCACGCGCGGGGCGGAGCTGCTGGCGGGCGCGGCGCGCGAGCACGGGGCCGATGTGCTCGCCGCCTACATGGGGCACGTCCTCGCCAATGCCGAAGAAAGCGTGCGGCGCTTGCTCGGCGGGCTGGAGGACGGCGCCTTTGCCTATCCGATGGATAATGGCGCGGTGGTGAAAGTGGCGATCCGCATCGACCATGAGACCCGCTCGGCAGTGCTCGACTTCACCGGCACCAGCGCGCAATTGCCCGACAACTTCAACGCCCCGCGGTCGATCACTCGGGCCGCCGCGCTCTATGTGCTGCGCACGCTGATCGACGATGCGATCCCGATGAACGACGGGTGCCTGCGCCCCGTGACGCTGATTGTGCCCGAAGGTTCGATGCTGAACCCGTGTCCCGGCGCAGCGGTGGTCGCGGGGAATGTCGAGACCTCGCAGGTCGTCACCGATGCGCTGTTCGCGGCCACGGGCCGTCTCGCGCCGAGCCAGGGCACGATGAACAACTTCACCTTCGGCAACGACGCCCACCAATATTACGAGACGATCTGCGGCGGATCGGGCGCAGGGCCGGACCACCCCGGCACAAGCGCGGTGCAGACGCACATGACCAACAGCCGCCTGACCGATCCCGAAATCCTTGAGACCCGCCTGCCGGTGCGGCTGGAGGAATTTACCATCCGGCGCGGATCGGGCGGGGCAGGGCGGCATAATGGCGGCGATGGCGTGGTGCGGCGCGTGACTTTCCTCGAGGCGATGCGCGCCAATATGCTCGCAAATCGCCGCAAGGTGGCACCGCGCGGGCTCGCTGGAGGAGGCGATGCGGCGCCGGGGCGGAACTGGATCGAACGCGCTGACGGCACGCGCGAGGACATGGGCGCGACCGGATCGGCAACAATGCAGCCGGGCGACACCTTCGTGATCCTGACGCCCGGGGGAGGGGGCTTCGGCGCATGAACTACTGGCCGCTGGCGGGAATCGCCATCGTCGTTCTGGGCTTCGCCCTGCGTTTCAACCCGCTGCTCGTGGTGGTCAGCGCCGCGCTGGCGACCGGCGTGCTGGCGGGGCTCGATCTGGTCGCGGTGATCGAGGCGCTGGGCGCGGCCTTCAACGACAACCGCTATATCTCGGTCACCTGGATCATCCTGCCGGTGATCGGACTGCTCGAACGCTATGGCCTGCAACAGCGCGCCCGCGCCGTGATCGAGGGGATGCGCGGGGCGACCATGGGCAAGCTGCTGGTCGCCTACCTCGCCTTCCGCCAGCTCGCATCGGCGCTGGGAATGAAGGACATTGGTGGGCATCCGCAAGCCGTCCGCCCGCTGGTCGCGCCGATGGCGGAGGCCGCGGCGGTCAAGACCCACGGCGACCTGCCCGACGAGGCGCGCGACGAGGTCAAGGCGATGGCCGCCGCGACTGACAATGTCGGGCTGTTCTTCGGCGAGGACATCTTCTTCGCTATCGCCTCGATCCTGCTGATTCAGGGCGTGTTCGAGGCGGCTGGCTATCCGCTCACCCCGCTGGAACTCTCGGTCTGGGCCATCCCGACCGCGATCTTCGCCTTCGTGATCCATTCCGGCCGGATCCTCGCCTTCGACCGGCGGCTGGGGAGGGCGGGCCAGTGATCACCTATGAGTGGCTCTATGTGCTCGCCGGAGCGGCCTTCGCGGTCTGGGCGGCGCTGTCGGCGAAGGACGGGCGCTGGGGCAATGCGGCCTTCTGGGGACTGCTGGCTGCAAGCTTCTTCTTCGGCAGCCACCTCTCCGACCTTGCCAATGGCGTTCTGGTGCTGGCGATGGTCGCGATTGCGGGGCTGGGCGGCCTCAAGCGCAGCGATCCGCCCACGACTTCGCCCGCACAGCGACAGGCCTATGCCGCGCAGCTTGGCAACAGGCTGTTCCTGCCTGCGCTGGTGGTGCCGCTGACGGCGGTCGTGGGCACGCTGCTCTACAACTACACGCCCTTCGGCGAGACCGGGCTGTTCGAAGCGCGGCGCGAGACGCTGATCCTGTTCGGCGTCGGCGTTGTCGCGGCGCTCGCCGGAGCGATGGTGTGGCTGCGCCCGCCGCTGCTGGCCCCGGCCGAGGAAGGGCGGCGGCTGCTCGATTCGATCGGCTGGGCGGCGATCCTCCCGCAAATGCTGGCGGCGCTGGGCGCGGTGTTCGCGCTGGCAGGGGTGGGCGAGATCATCGGCGGCGTGGCCCAAAGCATTATCCCGGAAGGCAGCGTGTTCCTGACTGTTGTCGTTTTCGCCCTCGGCATGGCGCTGTTCACCATGATCATGGGCAATGCCTTCGCCGCCTTCCCGGTCATGGCCGCGGCGATCGGCATTCCGCTGCTGATCGGGCAATATGGCGGCAACCCGGCGGTGATCGGCGCGGTAGGAATGCTCGCGGGGTTTTGCGGCACCTTGCTCACGCCGATGGCGGCCAATTTCAACATCGTGCCCGCAGCGCTGCTGGAGCTGAAGGACCAGAACGGTGTGATCCGTCAGCAGGTCGGCACGGCGGTGCCACTGCTCGTGTGCAACATCGTCATCATCTATGTGGGAGCCTTCTTGCTGTGGCGCTGACCGAAGACACCGCCCGCCGCTTTGCCGCAATCGCGCTCGGGCACGTCGCGCGGCCGTTTCCCTACAAGGACGACCATGTCTTCACCGGCCCCGACGATCTGCGCCTGCCCCAAGCCGCGCATCCGGTGTTCTTCGGCAGTTTCGACTGGCATTCCTGCGTTCATGGCTGGTGGACGCTGCTGACGCTGCGGCGGCTCTACCCCGACATGCCCGAAGCCGCCGAGATCACCGCGCTGGCGGAAACCACCTTCACGCCAGAGAAGCTTGCGGCGGAGCTCGCCTACCTCGACCGCCCCTCGGCACGCGGGTTCGAGCGGCCCTATGGCTGGGGCTGGCTGCTGTATCTCCACCACGAAGCCGCGCGGCACGGAGACAAGGCGTGGGGCGAAAGGCTCGAACCGCTCGCGCGCGCCTTCGCCGCGCGGCTACGCGATTATCTGAATATCCTCACCTATCCGATCACGGTCGGCACGCATTTCAACACCGCCTTCGCGCTGGTGCTGGCGCGGCGCTGGGCGGTGAAGCGTGATCCCGAACTCGTCACCCTGATCGACGACTGGGCCACTCGCGCCTTTGCCCACCGGCGCGACTATGCCGGGTGGGAGCCGGGGGGTGACGAATTCCTCTCCCCCGTCCTCACCGCCGCGCTGCTGATGAGCGAGGTTATGCCCCATTTCGCCTTCGCCCCGTGGTTCGAGGGACTGGTCGAGGCCAATGGCTGGCTGGAACGCGAATGCCGCCCCGTCACCGTCTCCGATCGCAGCGACGGCAAGATCGCCCATCTCGACGGGCTCAACCTCAGCCGCGCATGGTGCCTGAAGGACATCGCCCGCGCTCTGGGCCGCTCCGCGCCCGGCGACCTCCTGCAACGCCGCGCCGCAGACCACCTCGCTGCCGCGCTCCCCCATGTGGCGGGCGACTACATGGGCGAACACTGGCTGGCGAGCTTCGCGCTGCTGGCGCTTCTCCCCCGCGCCGCGACCTAAGCGCCTTACGGGGGCGGCAAGTTGACCGCGCCCGAGCGTCTGTTAGCCTCATGCGCAACAAACCCTCACAAAGAGGGCATTTCGGGGAGAGAACCTTGCGCCAATTGCAGGGGATGGATGCGTCCTTCGTCGCGCTGGAAACGCGCAATTCGCCGATGCATATCGGCTCGATCCTCGTCTACAATCCCCAGACCGCGCCTGGCAGCTTCGTGCGGTTCAAGGACATCCTGCAGTTCATCGGTGAACGTGCGCAGCTGAGCCGCACCATGCGCCAGCGGCTGGTGCGGGTGCCGTTCGATCTCGATTACCCCTACTGGGTCGAAGATCCGGACTTCGATCTCGAATATCACGTGCGCCATATCGCTCTGCCCAAGCCGGGCGACTGGCGGCAGCTGTGCATTCAAGCCGCGCGCATCTTCGCCCGCCCGCTGGATCTCGACCGCCCGCCGTGGGAGTTCACC
Organism: Porphyrobacter sp. YT40; assembly: GCF_006542605.1. Classification (GTDB taxonomy): domain Bacteria; phylum Pseudomonadota; class Alphaproteobacteria; order Sphingomonadales; family Sphingomonadaceae; genus Erythrobacter. The sequence continues at coordinate 3,527,215 of NZ_CP041222.1, read as the reverse complement.
GTGGTCGAGGGGCTGGACAATGTCCCCGGCGTGACCCCCGGCAGCTTTGCGATGGTGACCAAGGTCCACCATGCCGCGATCGACGGGATGAGCGGGATCGATCTGATGGAGGCGCTCCACACCCTGCGCCCCGGCGATCCGCCGCCCAGCGCCCCCGATACATGGAAGCCGGAGCGTATCCCGAACCCGATCGAACTGCTCGGCAAGAGCTATTTCAATGCGGTCACCAATCCGCTGAGGCAGCTGGAAGTCGCTGCCAAAGCTGCGCCGGGCTTGGCCAAGGCGATCAAGGGCCTTGTGGTCAAGGACTTCACTGTCAGCCCCGATCTCATCGCCCCAAAATCGCGCTTCAACCGCGCGATCAGCCCGCACCGCGTGGTCGAAGGGCGGAGCTTCAAGCTCGCCGAGATCAAGGCGATCCGCGCGCTGGCCGAAGGCGCGAAAGTCAACGACGTGTTTCTCGCGATCATCGGCGGGGCGATGCGCAAATATCTGCTCGCCAAGAACGACCTGCCGAAGAAGACGCTCACCGCGATGGCCCCGATCTCGGTCCGCGCCACCGCCGAGAAGGGCGACATGGGCAATCAGGTCGCAGCCATGATCGCGCCGCTCGGCACCCATATCGAAGACCCTGCCGAACGCCTCGCCTTCGTCTATTCGCAGACCGCCAATTCCAAGGCCATGTCCGACGCCATCGGCGCGCGCAACATGACCGAGATGAGCAAGATCTCCCCGGCACTGTTCATGGCCTTGGGCGCGCAGCTCTACACGCGGCTGGGCCTCGCCAATCGCGGGGCGGCCCCGCCGTTCACCACCATCGTCACCAATGTGCCCGGCCCGCCGGTGCCGATCCACTTTGCCGGCGCGCGGCTGGAGAGCATGATGGGGCTCTTGTGCCTGACCGACGGCCTCGGCCTCGGCCATGTCGTGCAGTCTTACTGCGACGAGGCGACCATCGCCTTCACCGCCGACCGCGAGTTGCTGCCCGATCCCGATGTCTATGTCGCCTGCATCGCCGAGAGTTTCGCCGAATTGCTGGCGGCGGCCACTGAGGCTACTCCCGCACCCAAGCCCGAACCTGCGAAGCGGCGCAAGCGCGCCCCCGGCAAGGCCAAGGCGGCATGACCGGCCGCAAGACCAGAACGACAAAGGACACAAACATGGCCACTGCCGCCGCCACCGACACCTTCCGCGAAACCCCGCCGCGCCCGCCGAACCGGATCTGGACCCTGACGGAAGGGCGCGCGATATTCGAGCTGGGGGCTTTCTTCATGAGCCGCCCGCTCCTGTCGCACCTGCCCAAGGGCGATGGGCACGCGGTCAAGGTGCTGCCGGGCTTCATGGCCAGCAACAGCTCCACGCTGCCGATGCGGCGGCTGCTGGCGCGGCTGGGCTATGACGCCCATGGCTGGGACAGCGGACGCAACATCCGGGTCGATAATGCGCTGATCGCCCGGCTTGAGGCGCAGCTCAAGCGCTTGAACGACGACAGCGGACGCAAGGTTTCGCTGGTTGGCTGGAGCCTTGGCGGGGTGCTGGCGCGCGAGCTCGCCAAGCTGCACCCCGACCGGGTGCGGCTGGTGATCACGCTGGGCAGCCCGATCTCGGACGACCGCAACCACACCAGCGCCGCGCGCCTGTTCGAACTGCTCAACGGCAAGGAGCCCGAAGCGATGAAGGGTGGGCGGTTCCGCGGGCTGGATCAGGCGCCCCCGGTGCCGACGACCTCGATCCTCACCAAGACTGACGGGATCGTCCACTGGCGCGGGTCGGTGCAGAAGCCGGGTCCGACGCAGACCGAGAATATCGAGGTCTATGCCAGCCATTGCGGGCTGGGGGTCAACCCCAGCGTGATGGTCGCGATTGCCGACCGGCTTGCGCAGCCCGAGGGCAGCTGGGAACCCTTCGTGCCGCCCTCCGCGACGCGGTGGATGTTCCCCAGGACCGCGCTCGACTAGGCAGGGCTGCTTGCGCCCCTCGGCAAAGCGCGACATGAACGGAAGGCCTGCCATTCACGGAGCCTTTCGATGAAGCCATTGTTCCTCGGTGCCGCCAGCCTGCTTGCCCTTGCCGCACTGCCAGCGACCGCCGAGGAGGGGTTCTACCAGCACCCCGCGGCCAGCGGCGATGTGCTGGTCTTCGCCAGCGAGGGCGATTTGTGGCGCAGCGCCCGCGGTGGGGGGAGCGCGATCCGGCTCACCAATCACGAGGGCGAGGAAAGCGAGCCGCACATCTCGCCCGATGGCACCCTGATCGCCTTTACCGCCAGCTATGACAGCGACCGTGATGTCTATGTTATGCCGGTCGCAGGCGGCAGGCCGCAGCGGGTGACCTTCGAGGGCGGCTTTGTCCGCACCATCGGCTGGACGCCTGATGGCCGGGTGGTCTTTTCCTCCGCGATCACGGGCGGCGGGCAGGGCGAAGTGCTTCACACCGTCGATCCGGCAGGCGGCGCGGCGCAGCCCGTGCCGCTGTGGCGCGCCAATGATGCGACCTGGGGCGCGGACGGACGCACGCTGTTCGTCACCCGGCGTGGTCTCTATGCCCGGGCGCGTGACAACGCTGTCCTCTATCGCGGCGGCGGGATGGAGCAGCTGTGGCGCTGGGATGGCGGCGCCGAGGCCGAAGCGGTGCAACTCCTCGCCGATTTCGGTGCGCCGATCCGCATGCCGATGGCGCATGGCGGGCGCATCTGGTTTGTCTCGGACAAGAGCGGCAAGGACGCGGTCTGGTCGGTCGCCGAGGACGGCAGCGATGTGCGCCGGATGTCGGACGAACTGCCTTTCCCGGTGCTGCAGGCCTATCAGGACGGGGGCGAGATATTCCTTCAGAACGGCGCCGATCTGCACGTGTTCAGCGCGGACACGGGCGAATTGCGCACGCTCGGCATCGATCTAGTGACCGACCGCGAACAGACCCGGGTGCGCGCGCTGGAAGACCCGCTGCGCTGGTTCGAGAGCGCGCGGATCGCGCCTTCGGGCGAGGGCGTGGCGGTGACCGCGCGCGGGCGCACGACGCTCGCCGCGCCGGGCCAGCTGCGGCGGGTGGAGCTGCCCGTGCCGCTCGCGGCCCGCGCGCGGCAGGCGGTGCCGATGCCCGATGGCAAGCGGGTGATGATGATCCTCGATTCCGGCGATCGCGGCGATATCGTCGCCATGCCCGCCGATGGCACCGGCACGCCGACGCCGATCACGAAGGGCTATGACGCGCATATCTGGTCCTTCGCCATCGCCCCCGACGGCAAGACCATCGTGCTGTGGGACAAGGAGGCGCGGCTGCAGAAGGTCGATGTCGCCACCGGCCGAGTGACGCTGCTGGCGCGCAACGCGACTGGGAGCGACGATGCCTTCTTCGACCTCGCCTTCGCGCCCGATTCCAGCCACATCGCCTATGCCGAGGCGGGAACGACCAATGGCGGCAACACCGCCGACATCATCCTCCAGAACCTCGCGACCGGGCAGCGGGTGCAGGCGACCTCGGGCAAGTACAACAGCTATGCCCCGGCCTTCGCGCATGACGGGGCGTGGCTCTATTTCCTCTCGGACCGCAACTTCACCCCTTCGCCCGGCGCGCCGTGGGGCGATCGCAACATGGGCCCCGCCTTCCGCGAACGCGGGGAGGCCTATGCGCTCCAGCTCGATCCCAAGTCCGGTTTCCGGATGCGCGAGGACAACGAGCTGACCCGCACCGCCGAGCCCGAAGCCGCAACCGAAGCGAGCGAGACTGCCGCGCCGGAAGACAGCGCGGACAAGGCAAGCAAGGGCAAGGACAAGGGGACGAAGGCCGACAAGGCCAAGGCCAATATCGTGCTCGATGGGGTGGCCGAGCGGCTCTACAAACTGCCGGTCAAGCCGGGGGTCGAGGGCTTCCTGCTGGCCACCGAAAAGTTCCTCTACACCCGGCGCGGCGACGATCTGGTCTCGGTCGCGATCGACAAGAAAGACCCGCGCGAGGAGGTCTTCGCCCCCGGTGCGCGGGGCATGGAACTGTCCGCCGACCGCGAGACGGCGCTGATCCTTGGTGGGCCGAACGACAAGCCGCAGCTGTGGCTGGTTCCTGCAGCGGCCAAGCAGCCCGACAAGCCGGGCCCGCATCAGGTGCGGCTGGGCGACTGGCGGCTGACCATCGATCCGCGCGCCGAATGGCGGCAGATGTTCGTCGACGCGTGGCGGCTGCACCGCGATTTTCTCTACGATCCGGCGCTGCGCGGGGTCGACTGGAACGCGGTGCGCGCCGCGCGCGAGCCGTTTCTCGACCGCATCGGCAGCCGCGCCGAGCTTGATGTCGTGCTGGGCGAGATGGCCTCGCAGATCGGGATCCTCCACAGCCAGGTGCGCGGCGGCGAGGTGCGCAGTGACCGCGAGAACCCGGCGATGGCCTTCCTCGGTGCGACGGTCACGCCGGTCGAAAGCGGGCTCAGGATCGACAGCATCCTGCGCGCCGAGGCCGATCTGGTCGATCTGCGTCCGCCGTTGCGCCGCCCCGGTGTGGACGTGCGCGAAGGCGATGTGATCCGCATGGTCGATGGCCGCGCGGTCGCCAGCCATGCCGATCTCCAGAACGCGCTCGCCGCCAAGGCCGGGCAGCAGGTGCGGCTCGATCTGACGCGGGCGGGACGCAGGCTCAGCGCGATTGTCGAGCCGATGACGCTGGATGGCAATTACGTCGCGAATTACCGCGACTGGGTCGAGGCCAAGCGCGCCGCGACCGCGCAGCTTTCGGGCGGGCAGATCGGCTATCTGCACCTGCGCGCGATGGGGCCGAACGATCTCGCCAGCTTCGCCCGGGATTATTTCCCGCTGCTCGAAAAGCCGGGGCTGATCATCGACGTGCGCGGCAACAGCGGCGGCAATATCGACAGCTTCATCGTCGCCATGCTGCTGCGCCGCGCCTGGGCCTTCTGGTCCGAGCCCGACGGCAGCGGCATCGCCACCACCAACATGCAGAACGCCTATCGCGGCCATGTCGCGGTGCTGATCGACGAGCGCACCTATTCCGATGGCGAGACCTTTGCTGCGGCGATCAAGGCGCTGGGCATCGCCCCGTTGGTGGGCACGCGCACGGCGGGGGCGGGGATCTGGCTGTCGGACCGCAACAGCCTCGCCGATCGCGGCATGGTGCGCGCGGCGGAAAATGCGCAATACGCCATCGACGGGCGCTGGATCGTCGAAGGGCGCGGCGTCTCGCCGGATCGCGAAGTGGAAAACCTGCCGCACGCGACCTTCGAAGGCAGCGATGCGCAGCTTGAAGCCGCTGTCGGCCTGCTGACCGAGACCATCGCGCGCGAGCCCGTGCCCGCGCTGGTGCCGCAGCCGCTCCCGCGGCTCGGCACGCCGGGGGGCGACGTTACGCGCCCGCGTTCCTGAGGCGGCGCTCGCCCCACCATAGCGCTGCGCTCAGCGCCAGCCACCCGAGCAGCCACGGCCATGCCGGCCCGCGCCGCTCGGGCAGGGTGCGGGCGGAGGGAGCATTCTGCCGCGCCGCCCACAGCATAGTGGCCGCGCCTGTCTCGGCGGCGCGGACCGTCGGCAAGGCCCCATCGGGGAGCACGAGGAAATCGAACCGTTCCTCCGCCTCTTCATCGGGCTGAATGATGGTGTGCACCCCGGCAACCTTCGGCCAGAACGCCGCGCAACCCGCTGCACCCGCCGCCGGATCGATGGCGAGCGCTGTTTCGGCCCCGTCGGGAGCGGTGATCCGCGCGCCCTCGGCAAGTCCGCAAATCGCCATGCGTTCCCCCGTCTGCACCAGCGGGGCCAGCGCGGGTCGGAACTGGCGGTCAGGCCGGGCCACGGCGCTGAGAGCCTTGCTCCACCACTGCGCGTAGCGGTCGCTCTGCCCGCTCAGCACCAGCGCGAAGCTTTCGGGCAAAGTCCACAGCAACACCCGGCCCTGTCCGCGGTGCTGCCAGCCTGCCACCAAAGCGCCCTCGGCATCGGTGACGGCGGGCACGAGCTGCGACCCGGCGCGGATCGTCCAGAGGCCGAGTTCGGGGACGGGGTCTTCGAGCGTGTTGAGACCAGTCGGCGCATCCGCGCTTCCTGGCCCGCGCAGCGCCGCAAGCGCATCGGCATCGGGGGCGAGCGGGGGGAGGGCGACCGGCGCGGCTTCGGTTCCGCCTTCCACCGTCAGTCCCAGCGCGCGCCATTGGCTGCGGGCGGCGGCCGAGGCCGGGCCGGTCATCCGCACCACCACGCCCAGCCCGCCCGCCACCGCTTGCGCCAATGCTCCGCGCCCGCCGCCGCCGAGGGTGCCGAGCGCGGTATCGTCGATGATCACCACGTCGGTCTCGCGCAGCGAGGCGGCATCGAGCCGCACGCCGCCGCCCAGATCGACACCTGCCCCGGCATTGAGGCTGGCACCGAGGTCGAACCCCGCATCCTCGGCCCAGCGGCGCAGATATTTCACCTCCGGCGAGGGCGAGCCGATCACCGCCACACGCAGGGGCTGCGGCGCGGCGAGGGTGCGAAGGGGGACGGGGGTGTCCGAGACCAGCGCCTTGTCCCGTCCGCGCAGCCTGAGGGTGAAGGTCGTCAGCCCCGGCGCGCGGGCGGCCCCACCGAGCGTGAAGGCGCCGTCTGCGCCAATCACGCGGCTATCGACCACGCGGCCCGCCGGGTCGAGCAGTTCGGCAGACCCGCCTTCCATCCCGTTGGCCGCGCCGCCGAGGGCGAAGAGCCCTCCTGCCGGGGTGTCGGCAGGAGGATCGAGCCGGGCGAGGCCGCGCGGAAGTGGCAGCGGGTCAAAGCGGGTGGACAGGCCGGCATCGGCGTCACGATCGCGCGCGGTGAGGCCGCGTCCGATAATCTGCAGCTGCTGCACTTGCCCATGACGACGCAGCGCGGTGGCGAGATCGGGTATGCGCTCGGCCCCGGCGAGGGTGGGGGCTTCCGGCAGAGCGACCAATCGCTCGCCGGGGTCGGCGCGGAAGTCGGGCGGGGTCTCGGCAGTCGCCACGACCAGCGTCTCGCCCCCGACCGGGAGCAACGGCGGGAACAGCGTACACCAGAGGAGTGCCCCGCTCGCCAGTGAGAGTGCTGCGAGGGCGCCCCCTGCCCAACCGCGCCGCCGCAGCAGCAGCAAGCGCACCGCCGCCAAAAGTGCGCCCGCGACAATCAGCAGCGCGACGAGGGTCTGTGCATCGGGCATCAGCGCAGGCCCTCGGCATAGCGGCGGCCCAGCGTGCCGCCATCCGGGCGGCGGCGCACGGCAGTCGGCGGGCGGGTGAGCACTGTCCACAGCGCGCCGCGCAGCTTTTCGCGCAAATCCCGCGATTGCGGGGCCGCGCGCAGACGGTCGATTGCAGCGAGCACGTTCAGCGGGTCGCGGATGCGCCCCGTGTTGGCGCGCACCCACTGGTCGAGCCCGGTGAGATCGATCGTCCCCGGCTGCGCCAGCGCGCGCCATGCGGTCGCGGGCACGGCATCGTCGATCGCAAAGGGCGTAAGCTGCGCGCCCTTGCCGACAATCCCGACGCGCTTGCCGGTCAACCGCCGCGTCATGTCGATCGGCGGTTGCTGCGATCCGATGCGCGGCAGGTAGATGCGGCTCGCCTGCTGCACCTGCTTGATATAGTCCAGGGCCGTGTTCTCGAACGGCAGCGCCGCCTCCGGCTTCCCCGTGCGAAGGTTCACCTCCGCCTGCCACATTGCATCGAGCGCCTTTTTCAAAAGCTCGCGCGTGTCGGGATCGAGCAATGTTGCCGCCTCGCTCTCGTCGTGGACATGGCCATATTCGGCGGTGACATCGCCGAGCGACCCGAACACCGGGCTTTCGGGCGCGGCGCCGTGATCGTGGCCGTCGCCGTCGTAATGTTCGGGCTCGGCGGGCTCGTCCTTGTCGGCGGTGGGGAGTGGCGGGCGGGGCGCTTCTTCCGCCTCCATTCCGACGAACTGGCCATAGCGCAGCCGCAGCAGCCGCTGGTCGACCCCGATGGTGTCGGAGCGCACCATGAATTCATCGGCAGAAAGGCTGCCGCGCTGTCTGATCAGCGCCTCGGTGTCGATGATCACCTGCCGCTGGCTGCGAAAATAGGCGGGCATCTGCTGCTTGGCCATGAGGTCGAGCCCCTCGGCCTGCGGGGGTTGTGGGGCAGGGTAGCGCAGGATCACGCCGGGGCCGCGCACCATTTGCGGACCCGGCGCGCGCGTGTCGGCGATCGTCAGCTGCGCGACCAGATCGCTGCCCGGCTCAAGCCCGAAACCGGCCAGCGGCAGGTCGATCGCGAAGCGCCGCCGCCGCGGATCGCCCGTCCCGCGCACGGTCTGGCTGGCTTCCGCAAAGCGCACGTTCTCGCCCTGGCCGATGGCGGTGGTGAGTGTCAGGCGGGCGAGCGGATCGACCGCGTAATCGTCGCTCGCCTCGAAGACGATGCGCCAGCTGCGCTGTCCGGTAGCCATGTTGACGAGGCCCGAGGCCGGCTCGACCACGCGCACCTGCGGCGGCTCGTCGGGGATCGGTTCGAGCCGGTGGGCGGGCATTTCGCCCGGCATGGCGGCGGCGGTGATGCGGTAGAGCGCCGGTTGATCGAGCCGCAGCGCCCCGCTCCACCCGTCGGTGCCTTGCGACAACGGGATGCGCTGGCCGCCGACCAGTTGTAGCGCTGCGGAGGCGGGCGCGGGGTCGAAGCCGAACGTCCACTCGATCCGCGAACCGCTCGGCGCGCGGATGTCGAGGCTGTCGGAGAAGCTTGGCGAAAGGCCGGTATAGGGCGGGGGTACGATCCGCACGCGCTGCCCGACGAGGCGCGGCGCGCCGGGAGCAATGGCGGTCATCTCTGCGGTCGGTGCGAGCGGGAGCGGGGCGGCCCGCTGCATCTGCCACCACGCAATCGTCGCCAGCGCTGCTGCACCCAGCCCCCATGCAAGCGCAATGCGGCGCCGCGACCAGCGATCGGCCAGCTGTGCGGGGTCGAGCGAGGCGAGGCGCGTCGCGATGCGATCGGCCTGCATCTGCTGGAACGGCGTCAGCGCGTCGGCGGCGAAGACCAGCGCGGCGCTGTCTTCGAGGCTGCTTTCCCACGCATTGAGGCGGCGCACCAGCCAGCCCTTGTCGAACCGCGCGGCCATGTGCCGAGCGCTCCATGCGAGCGCGATTGCGGCGAGCGCGAAAAGGCCCAGCGCAAGCGCAACTCCCGCGACGGCCCATCCCAACGCCCCGATCACCAGCGCGAGCGGGCTCCAGATCGCGAGATGATCCGCAACCGCGCGGCGGCGGGCGGGGCGCAGCCATTCGGCAGCGGCGACCGGGCGGCTCATGCGGCGAACCGCTTGCGACGGGTGGCGATGAGCCGCTCGGCGCAGAACAGCAGCGCGATCAGCACCGCCAGCCAAGCGGAGAGTTCGCGCGGGGGCAGGGGATAGGGCGCGGCGCCTGCGGTGGGCGCGTAGGCGGCCGCATCGACGCGCGCGGGCGGCGGCGCGGGGGGCGAGACGAGATCGCGCAAACTCTCGGCAAAGGTCGGGGCGAGCAGATCGGGCATGGCTGCGGGCACCAGCGGGCGGGTGAAACGCAGCACCCGCCCGGCGCCCAGTGGCCCGCCCTCGACCAGCGGCTGCCCGGCCTCGTCCGCCCATAGGATTTGCGCGCTGGCAGGCATGGCCATCGCGGCGGTGTCGCCGAGCAGCGCGGTGCCGCCATTCGTAATCCAGTCGGTGACCGCCTGCGGGACAGGGCCCGGAGTGAGCCAAACAAGCACCTGATCGGCTGGCGGGAGCGCATCGCCTGTTGCAGCCTCGAAGCGCGGGCGTTCGTTCCACGCCTGCGCGGCGGCGCGGAAGTAGCGCAGCGGGGCTGTCTGCCCCTCGGCATGACGCACCGCCAGCGCCGGAGCGGGTACGGGGGCGGCATCTTCGGGCCGCGAAGGGCCTTCGACGATGCGCCACGTCACGTCGCGCGTGAGCCGCAGGCGTCCGGCATCGACCCGGTCCAGCACCGGCGGGACGAGGACCGTTAGCGGCGTGCCCTCCGGAAGCTCGGCATCGAACTGGCGGATCAGGCTCGACACCGGCGCATCGGGTAGGGACGAGCCGTCTGCCAGATCGGGGAAGCCCGGCGCGATCCAGCGCAACTCTGCCTCGTCACCCGCAGCGGCGCGCGCGGCGGCGGGATCGACACCGGGCGTAACCAGCACCTGCGGCGTGTCGTCGTTCCACCCGAGCACCGCAGGCCGCGCCAGCAGCAGCGCGAGGCAGGCCACCAGCAGGAGCCGCAGCGCGAGCAGCAGCCATTCGTCGAACCGCAAGCGGCTGCGCGGGCGCGGGCGCGGATCGAGCCAGCGCAGCGCTGCAAAATCGACCGGCACCTCCTCTGTCCGGCGGCGCAGGTGGATCAGCAGCGGCACCACCAGCGCGGCGAGCGCGGCTAGGCCGAGGGGGAACAGCAGCAGCGGATTCACGGGGGCGGCGCTCCGCGGGCGAAGAAGACGTGAAGCGGCCGGTCGATGCTTTCGTCCAGCACCAGCGCGGTGTGGCGGATCCCGGCCGTGTCGAGCCGCTCGGCCAGCGCCGCGCGCGCGCCAGCGAAGCGGGCGAGGAAGTCCTCGCGCACGGCCTTGCCGTCACCGATCAGCGCCTCGCCGGTTTCCGGTTCGAGGAAGCGGTAGCCGCCGTCGAAGGGGAAATCGCGTTCCTCTACGGTCAGCAATTGCACCGCCAGCACCTCGCGCCCGGCCTTCGCGAGCCGCTCGATCAGCGCGATCCCGCCTTCGTCGAAACAGTCCGAGAGGAAAAACACGAGGTCATTGGCGCCGATCCGCTCCCACAGCGGGGCAAGCGTTGCCGCATCGGGGAAAGTGCCCGCCGGGGCGAGCCTCGCGAGATCGACCTGCAACCGGTCGCGCTGGGCCCGGCCCGCCGCCGGTTCGGCGAGACCCAGCCCGCCCGACGCGAGCGCAATCCAGCCGAAGCGGTCGCCCTGCATTTGCGCCAGTTCGGCAATGCATAGCGCCAGCAGCCCCGCGGCATCGATGCGCTGCCAATCGGGCCGCGCGCGGTCGGCCTGACCCATCGAGGCGCTGGCGTCGATCAGGATCCAGACCGAGACAGGGCTTTCCTCCTCCGCTTCACGCACGAAGAACTTGTCCGAGCGGGCGAACAGCTTCCAGTCGATCCGGCGCGGCTCGTCGCCCGGCTCGTAGGCGCGGTATTGCGCGAATTCGAGGCCCGCGCCCTTGTTGCGGCTGGCGTGCATCCCGAACCCGCGCGAGCCCATGTCGCGCCGCGTCGCCAGCCGCAGCCGTTTCAGCCGGCTGCGGATTTCGGGCGGTATCACGAGCGGCGCGCGCCCCATGGCTCAGGCTGCCGGCGGAGGCAGATGCGCGAGCAGGGCGGCGACAACGTCGTCGGTGCTCTTGCCCTCGGCTTCGGCGGCGAAGCTGAGCAGCAGGCGATGGCGCAGCACCGGCGCGGCGAGCGCGGCGATATCCTCGCGCGTGGCGGCCAGCCTGCCGTGGAGCAGCGCGCGCGCCTTGGCGCACAGCACCAGCGCCTGTCCCGCGCGCGGCCCTGCGCCCCAGCGCACATAGGTCGCGACGTCGCCGGGCGCCTGCGCATCGCCGGGCCGCGTGGCGCGCACAAGCGTGGTGATCCATTCGAGAAGATCGTCCGACAGGTAGACTTCGCGCACCATCGCCTGCAGCGCCAGCACGTCCTCGGCCGCCATCACGCAGGGCACCGCGTCGCCGGCCTTGCCGGTGGTGAGCGCAAGAATATCGCGCTCCTCGGAGGCGGTGGGATAGCCGACGCGCACCAGCAGCAGAAAACGGTCCAGCTGGGCTTCCGGCAGGGGGTAGGTGCCCGCCTGCTCCAGCGGGTTCTGCGTCGCCAGCACGAAGAAGGGGCGGGGGAGCTGGTAGGTCTGCCCGCCATAGCTGACGGTCTTTTCCTGCATCGCCTCCAGCAGCGCGGCCTGCGTCTTGGGGGGCGTGCGATTGAGTTCATCGGCGAGCAGCAGGTTGGTGAAGACCGGCCCCTTCTGGAACCGAAACGAGCGATGGCCGGTGCCGTGATCTTCCTCGAGCAGTTCGGTGCCCAGAATGTCGCTCGGCATCAGGTCGGGGGTGAATTGCACCCGCCGGAAATCGAGCCTCAGGGCCTCGCCCAGCGTGCGCACCAGCAGCGTCTTGCCAAGTCCCGGCACGCCTTCGAGCAGGCAGTGCCCGCCCGCAAGCAAGCCGATCAGCAATTGTTCGACCACATCCTCCTGTCCGACGATCGCAGTCGCGATCGCGCGCTTCAACTCGCCGAGCTTGCCCGTCTGCGTTTCGATCTGCGTCACTCCTTGCGAACCCTTCAATTGCTCAGCGCGTACATGATGATGTTGACCCCGAAGCGGGTGTTGTCCTCGGCCAGGAAGCGCTTGTTGCGCCAGTCGTAGTCCCACTCGCAGCCATAGTCCTTGTTGCTGTAGAGCAGGCCCAGCCGGCCATTGATGGTAATGCCCTTGAGGTAATCGTGAATGAGGTCATCGCCCCAGCCGTTGAGTTCAAAGGACGTCGCAGGCGGGCCGTCGAATTTGAAGAAGCTGGAATAGAGCGGGTGGGTGTTCGGCAGCTTCTTGAGCGCATCGCCGCCGAAGATGCGGGTCATCTGGCTTTCGAAGGACTTGGCGAACAACCCGTCGATGTCGTGATTGCAATCGTCCACGAAGACGAAGCCGCCGTTCCTCACATAGCGTTCGAAGTTGCGGCGTTCGGCATCGGAGAATTCGACCGCTTTGTGCCCGGCAAGATAGCAGAAGGGCGCGGCGAGCATCCGGGGGTCTGCAAGGTCGACGACGTGCTCCTTGGGGTCAACCCGCAAGCTGGTGTAGTCCACCAGCGACGTGATGAGGTTGGCGGGCATCCGCTGGTCGACGTCCCAGTCGCCCGAATTATATTCGAGCCGGGTGAACCAGAAGTCATAGCCGCCCATGGCGGGCCCGCCCGCGCGCTGGGCGGCCAGCGGGGCGGGAACCGCCGCACCGGCGAGAGCGCCGCCGAGCAGCTTCAGGAAACCGGCGCGGGTCGTGCCGCTGTGGCTCATGTGACCCGCGCCCGTTCGTGATGCGCTGTCAGACAGCGTCCGACAGCGAGGTGAAGGTGAAGTCCCGCAGCTTCATCGCCGGAACCATCATGCTGCCATCCTCGACCCGGACCGAACGGCCCAGTTCCTCGATGTTGTTAAGCATGATCACCGGGCTTTCATTGAAACGGAAGTTCTTGATCGGGTATTTGAGCTGCCCGTTCTCGATATAAAAGGTGCCGTCACGGGTCAGGCCGGTGAGCAGCACGGTCTGCGGGTCGACCATGCGGATGTACCAAGTGCGCGTCACCAGAATGCCGCGATCGGTGCCCGCGATCAGTTCCGAGGTCGACTTGGTGCCGCCCTCCATGATCGTGTTGCCCCAACCGGCGGTTTCTGGCTTGCCCTGCTTGTTCGCCCAGTAACGGCTGTATTGCAGGTTGGCGACCTTGCCCGCGTCGATGATCATCGCCCGCTCGCGCGGCAACCCGTCGTCGTCCCACGGCATCGCGGGAACGGTGGGGTGGGCGGGATCGGTGTAGATCATCACCCGGGGGTCCATGATCTGTTCGCCGAGCTTGTTGCCGCCGCCCTGCTTGGACAGGAAGCTGCGGCCTTCATCCGCCGAGCGCGCATCGAAGAAGTTCATCATGAAGCTGATGAGGCCCGAAGCCGCCGCCGGTTCGAGGATGACGGTGTACTTGCCCGGCTCCAAAGCCTGCGCCTCGACCGAGGCGGCGGCCTTGCGCATCGCGATCTGCACGTCGTCGCCGGCGTCGAGATCGCTCACGTCCTGCACATTGCTCGCCACCCAGCCCGATCCACGCCCGTCTTCGGTGCGCACGGTGCAGGTGTAATCGGCGACGGTCGATTGCTGGTAGCCGAAATTGCCGTTGGAATTGGCGTGCGCAAAGAAGCTCGCGCCATCTTCGAGAAAGCCGGCTGCAATCAGCCCGCGTTCGCGGCAGGGCAGGATCGAGGCTTCGGCGATCATCGCCCGCGCCTCGGCTGTCAGCGCGGCGGTGGCGGCGCTGTAGGTGTTGGTCGCGGTGTAGGCTTGCCTGGCGACGGCGGGCATGAATTCCGGGTTTTCCGGGGCCAGCCGCGCCAGATCCTCGGCCCGGCGCACCACGCGTTCTAGCGAGGCGTCGTCGAACTGGTTGATGGTGGCCGATCCCACGCGCTTGCCGAAGGCGACCTGCACGCCAAGCGTGGTGCTGTCGACGATCCCCGAGGTCGAGATGTCGTTGCGGGCAAAGCGGACATTGCCGCTGATCCCGCCGCCGATCTGCGCGCTGATTTCGTCGGCGGTCGAAAAGGCGATCACCTTGTCGAGAATGGCCTTGGCCTGCGCTTCTGTCAGAATGCTCATGTCTGTCTCTCCTCGCGCGCAGCTCAGCCCAGCGACCGGGCGGTGTTGATGACGTTGATCCCGTCGAAACGGGTGGTGGAGGAGCCGTGGCTCACCGCCGAAATCTGGCTCGGTTGGCCCTTGCCGTCGAAGAAGGAGCCGAACATGCGATAGTCGCTCTCGTCGCAGATCGCGGAGCACGCGCCCCAGAATTCGGGTGTGCGCATCTGGTAGGCGACATCCTCGATCATGGGGCCGAGCTTGCCGTTCTTGATCTCGTAGAAGACCGTGCCGCCGAACTGGGCGTTGTAGCGCTGCTGATCGATCGAGAAGCTGCCGCGCCCGGCGATGTAGATGCCGTTGTCGACACCTGCGATCATGTCTTCGGGGCTCATCTTGGTCTTGCCGGGGGCGAGGCTGACATTGGCCATGCGCTGGAACTGCACGGAGGACCAGCTGTCGGCATAGCAGCACCCGTCGGACTCGGTCTTGCCGACGATATGGGCCTGATCGCGGATCGTCTGGTAATCGACCAGCACGCCGTCCTTGATGAGATCCCAGCGCTTGGTCTTCACGCCCTCGTCATCGTAACCGACCGCGCCGAGGCTGCCGACCTGGGTCTTGTCGGCGAACAGGTTGACGATGTCGCTGCCGTATTTGAAGCCCTCGTCGCGCTTGTCCATCGTGGCGAAGCTGGTGCCGGCGTAATTCGCCTCGTAGCCCAGCACGCGGTCAAGCTCGAGCGGGTGGCCGACGCTTTCGTGGATCGTCAGGCCCAGATGATTGGGGTCGAGCACGAGGTCGTACTTGCCCGGCTTGACCGAAGGCGCCTTCAGCTTGGCCTGCGCCTCGTTCGCGGCGGCGATCGCGTCCTCCTTCATGTCGTAGGACATGCCGTAGGTGGTGAGGCCGTTCGACAGCACGAACTTGTCCTCGCTGCGCCCGTCCATGTATTCCCAGCCCAGTCCCATCGGGGCAGACAGCCCCTCGCGCGAGCGGAACTTGCCGGTGGTGGTGTCGACCGCGGTAACCGTGATCGGGGCCCAGATGCGGTGGACGTCCTGATCGATGTAGGAGCCATCGGTCGAGGCGAAATACTTCTGCTCGTTGACGAGGAACAGCAGCGAATTGACGAAGCTCGCCCCGGCGTTCAGCGCCGAATCGTTCACGTCCATCAGCAGCGCGACCTTGTCGGCGATGGGCACGTCCATCGCGTTTTTCTTGATCGGGGTGCGCCAGCTGACCTCGCCCACGCCCGGAGTGGGGGCAAGCTGGACGGCGCTGGTCTGGATGCGGGCATTGGCCTTGGCGATGGCGGTCGCCTGCCGGGCGGCGGCGGCAACCGCGTCCTCGGTCATCACGTCGGTCGCGGCAAAGCCCCATGCCCCGTCGGCGATCACGCGCACGCCGGTGCCGGTGCTTTCGGTGTTGACGATGTTCTCGACATTGCGTTCGCGGGTGATGACGAACTGACGCAGATAGCGGCCCACGCGCACATCGCAGTAACTCGCCCCCGCGCTCGTCGCTGCGGCCAGCGCGGCATCGGCGAGGCTTTTCTTGACGGCGATGTCGATCCGGTCCTGCAATTGCTCGGCCGCAATCGCCTTGCCAAAAATCGAGGGCGATAGCGCTGCGCCCGTAAAGAAGGTGCTGAGCGCCAAAAAGTCGCGTCTGTCCACGTGAATTCTCCCCGACCGGGCCAGCCTCGTCCTCCGGGTGGTCCGAAGGCGGCGGCAGCCATTGCATTGTGGCGGGGGAATGATGGCCGATGGAGCCGAGGCAGGTCAAAGGCTTTGACCCGGCCCGAGGTGATTTCCATGCGACCTGTGACATAGCCCCGCGTGTCCCTGTCCTAACCACCGGAAGGCAGGCTGTGGGGGCAGCACACGACGAAACGCATGATGTTATCGACGAACAGGTCACCACCGTGCGGCGCAGGGCGAGTGTGTTCGCAGCCGATCCCCGTGGCATGGTGCTTGCCGGTTCGAACGCGACCGCGCCACCACTGGCCTCGGTGATGTCTACCTGCGGCGGACGTTGGCGTTGTCCCGCGCAAGGCGATATAGGTCGATGCATCGCCAGCGGCGTGGCCGCGCTGTCGCAGGGCGGAGCGGCGTTAGTGGCCTTGAGCTATCCGACGTAGCTCTCGAACCATCACTCCAAGGATCGGAGCCGCGCGTGACGACCATCGAAACCGACTATCTCGTCATCGGCGCTGGCGCGGTGGGCATGGCCTTTGCCGACACGCTGGTGACCGAGAGCGATGCCCACATTACCATCATCGACCGGCAGTCGCGGCCCGGCGGGCACTGGAACGACGCCTATGGCTTCGTCGCGCTGCACCAGCCTTCGGCCTTCTACGGGGTGAACTCGCTGCCGCTGGGCACCGATCGCAAGGACACCCACGGCGTCAACGCGGGGCTCTACGAACTCGCCTCGGGCGCGGAGGTGAGCGGCTATTACGACCGGGTGATGCGCCAGAGCCTGCTGGCTTCGGGCCGCGTGACCTATCTGCCGATGACGGCGTGGCGCGACGATGGCCGGGCGGTATCGCTGATGTCGGGCGCACAGACGGCGATCACGGTGCGCCGCAAGACGGTCGACACCACCCACAACAGCCCGGTCATTCCCGCCAATCACACGCCGCGCTTCGCGGTGGAGGAGGGCGTCAGGATGGTGCCCCCCGGTGTGCTTCCCCGGCTGTGGCTCGAAAGCGAGCGGCCTGCGCGCTTCGTGGTGCTCGGCGCGGGCAAGACCGCGATGGACGCGATCGGCTGGCTGCTCGCGATGGGCACGCCGGCGGACGCGATCCAGTGGATCAAGCCGCGCGACAGCTGGCTGATCGACCGTTCCGGCACGCAGCCGGGGGAGGAATTCTTCGACGAAGTCTTCGGCCGCCAGCTGGCGCAGATGCGGGCCTTTGCGCAAGGAACCTCGCCCGAAGATATCTTTGCCCGGCTCGAAGCGGCAGGGGTGGTGCTGCGGATCGATCCCGAGGTGATGCCGACCATGTTCCACTACGCCACGATTTCGCATGGCGAAGTCGCCGAGCTGCGGCGCGTGACTAATGTGGTGCGCAAGGGCCGCGTCACCGCGATCACGCCCGAGGCGATCATGCTGGAGCAGGGCAGCGAACCGGCGGTGCCAGGCGCGCTTTACATCGATTGCACCGCCTCGGCGGTCGAGCCGCGCGCTGCGGTGCCGATCTTTCAGGGCGACCGGATCGTGCCCCAGCTGGTGCGCGTGCCGCAGCCGTGCTTTTCGGCGGCGCTGATCGCCTTTGTCGAGGCGCATTACCCCGATGACGATGCCGCGAAGAACATCCTCTGCCGCACGGTTCCCTTCCCGCACGATCTCAGGAGCTATCTCACCACCAACATCGTCAACATCATGAACCAGGGCGGGTGGTTCGGCGACGAGCGGCTGGGCGCGTGGATCCGCCGCAGCCGGCTCGACGGGTTCGGCAAGATCGCAGCCGGTATCGACCGCAACGATGCGGCGCGGGTGGCGGTCTTGCAGGAGCTGCGCGCGACCGGGCCGCAGGCGGTCGCCAACCTGATGCGGCTGGCGGCGCAGGGCTAGCCCTCGCAGTCGCCGGTGCGTTCGCTGGTGAGGCTCATTTCCATCTTCGCCTTGCCGCCGGGCAGCTTGTCGTCGGTGACGTCGCCCGCCAGCGTCATGGTGACCTTGTCGGGCGCGTAGGTGCCGGTCATCGCCATCTCCGGCGCGCCGAAGCCGCCGCCTGCGCCCTTGCAGACCATCGTGCCCGACATGGTGCCGCCGCCCTGCTTGAAATCCTGCATCGTGCATTCGCCTTGCTGCATCGAGTTCGACATTTCGCGCACGCCGAGCTTGGCCTGTGCGGCATCCATGCAGGCCTCGGTGGTCTGGCTCTGGCCGAGCATCGCCTTGGCGCGTGCGGCGACTTCGGGCGGGGCACCGGGGATGTCGAACTTGGTCATCGCCATGGTGCTCTTCCAGTTGCCCGGATTGAGCTCGCCATCGGCCTGCCCGCAGGCGGCGAGGACGGCGACCAGTGGCAGCGTAGCAATCATGCGTTTCATATCGATTCCTCGTGAATTGGCGGACTGTCAGTCGAGACAGCCGCAGGGGATGTAGCCGGGGGTGAAGTTCACGGAGAGGCCGCCGGGCGCGTAGGTGCCGCCGCCGGCATATTTCTCGGTCACGGTGTGGCGGTGCGCGGCGCAGTATTTGGCCCCGCGCGACATGATCGTGACATCGGTGGCGCGCTCGATCGGCACGCTGGTGAGCTCGTTCACGGTGATTTTCCATTCGGCGCCCACGGCGACCGCCTTGACCGGGGTGAGATCGGCCCAGTCCCAGAAGCGCTTGGCTTCGCTGAGCGCGCGCGCCTCTGTCGCCGCCGTGCCCGCCCCGCCGCGCCCCGCGCCGCAGACAGCGGTGTTGCCAGCCTTGAAAATCCCCGCCGGGACCCGCAGCGTGAAACTGCCTTTGGCCACCGGCCCTGCGACCAGCTTGGTCTGCGCCTCGGTGTTGGTCTGGGGGATCACCTCCATCGTGATCTGGTGCGTGCCGGGAGGCAGCACGCCCGCCGCCGTTGCGCGCGAGAGCAATTCGAGGAAGGCGTCGGTTCCCGGTGTCAGCTGCGCATTGCCGGGATTGACGAACTGCCCGCGCCAGGTGGTCCAGGTCTCGTGATCCCTGCGATTGCCCCACGGGAAGATGCCGGTGTCGAAGGTCTGCCCGCCGACGGTGAAGCGCGCGATGTAATGCACGCCGTCGGCATAGACCTCGCGCGCGCCCATCCCGTTCGCCGCCGCGATGGCGTTGACTGCCGAGGTCTCGGTGAAGACGCGGAAGAACATCGGCTCGCCCAACGTGAAGTCGCTGACGATGTCGGCTTCGGTGATCGCGCCGATGCCGAGATCGCGGCGGGTGAAGACGATCTGGCTCTGGTGCGCGGCGTGGACCGGATTGTGCACACCCTGATCGGGCAGCATCCCGCTGCTGGCCGCGGCCGCTGCCGGTTTGGGCTGTGCAGTTGCGGGAATCGGGCGGCGGGTGGACTGTTCGCGCTGGGCACCGGGCAGCTTGCTGCGTGCCTCCTCGAACCGCTTGAACGGATCCTGCGCGGAAAGCTGCGCCCCGGCCAGCGCGGTGCCGCCGAGCGCGGCAAGCATGAGAAGTTGGCGTCGCATCATGTCCCTCCCGTGATTGACGAGCGCTCTCTGCCTCCGCCCGTCGGCGCCCGCCATCCCCCCATCTGACGGGGATGAGTCCGGGCGCCCGCGCGGCGATAGTGGCAGCCGAGAGTGGACAAGGCCGCGAGGCGGAGGCACCACGAGCATCACCATGGCGCATGTCACCCAGCACCCGGCCCCAGAGGCACCGCCGCCCCCGGCGCGCGTCATCATCGTCGAGGATGACGACCGTCTGCGCGCCTATGCCAAGGGCGCGCTGGCCGAGGCGGGCGATATCGAGGTTGTGGGCGATGCGGCCTCGCTTGCCGAAGGCCTGCCGCTGGTCGATCTGATGCCCGATCTGGCATTGCTCGATCTCGGCCTGCCCGATGGCAACGGAATCACGCTGATCGAGGCGATCCGCGCGCGTGTGCCGCCTTGCCGGGTGCTGGTCTTCACCGTGTTCGAAGATCGCGCCAGCGTGCTCGGCACGCTCAAGGCCGGGGCCGATGGCTATATCCTCAAGGATACCCGCGCGGACATGGTGCTGGCCCATGTGCGCGCGACGCTGGCGGGGGAGACCCCCATCAGCGCGCGCGCGGCCAGCCATCTGCTGAGCCTGGTGCGCGACGAGCCGGTCGCCGAAACCACCGAGCCGGACGCGCCGCACCTCTCCCCGCGCGAACGCGAGCTGCTTGAATATCTCGCGCGCGGCCTTTCCCGCAAGGAAGCGGCACGGGTGATGAACTTGTCGCCCTACACGGTCGCCGAATATGTGCAGGGCATCTATCGCAAGCTGCACGTCAGATCGCGCGGCGAGGCGGTGTTCGAGGCGATCCAGGCGAAGCTCATCCGCATCGACCGGGAGTAAGGTCTGCGGGGGCACCCCCCTCCTCTGTGGGGATAGGAAGAAACGCCCCTTGGGCCGATTGCGACATGGAAATCAGCACCCTGGAGGGGAGTTTCCATGTCCGTTACCCGTCGCAGCAATACCAGTCGCCACCTCGCCCACGCCACCCTGATGGCGTCCGCCTCGTTCCTGTCGCTGACCTTCGCCACCGAGGCGCAGGCGCAGTGCGTGGCCAATCCCGCGCAACCGGCGAGCGGCGTCACGATCGACGGCACGGTGGTAACCTGCACCGGCACGGTGACGGGCCAGACTGTCGGCGCGACGGCCAATCAGACGACTGTCGAGGTCACCGCCGGCACGACCATCAACGGCGGGTCATTCATCGCTGCGATCGGTAACCAGAACTCGGTGCAGATCCTTACCGGCGCGACCTTCGATGCATCGACCATCTACACTTTGGGGACGGGCAACACCGTGTTCCTCGGCGGCACCGTGACCGCGTCCGGCATCACGGTCGACGGCGACCAGTCGGGGCTGACTGTCGGCCTGAACGGAAATGTCTCGGTCAATCCCGGCGCGATCAGCGTCTTTTCCAGTGCCAGCAGTTTCAACGATATCAGCATCGCCGGCACGCTGGCGGGCAGCACCAGCAATGGTGCCTATCTGCTGAATGGCAGCAACGGCAGCCAGCGCGTCAATGTGGCGGGCACGATCGACGTGCAGTCCGACGGGCTCGCCATCAATCTGGGGAATGGCGATGATCGCCTCACCCTAACCTCGACGGCCAATGTCACCGGCGGAACTGGAAACAACATCCTGTTCGAAGGCGGGGCAGGCGCCGATCTGCTGCGCATCGAGGGCACCGGAATTTCGAACTACAACAGCACCGGATTCGAGCGGCTGGAGATCGATGCCGGGGCCAGCGGGTTCCGGGCGCTCAACGGGAGCCATGCCGACCTGACCGAGATCGAGATTTTCTCTGGCACTGTCCAGGTCCGTTCGGCATCGTCGCTGGGTATCCCGACGAGCGATGTGACGGTGGCATCGGGCGCGGCTCTCGTGTTCGGCGGCATTTCGGCCCAGACCTACAACCAGAACTTCCGGGGAGCGGGTCTGGTGGTGGTGGCCGCGCCCAATGTGGTGACGACCTTCGGCGGCAATTCGGGAGCCTTTACCGGGACCTTCCAGATCGGCCAGTCCGGCTCCGCGCTGTTCACGTCGGGCAATGTCGTCGGATCGGGCAGCATCGTCAATGACGGCACGCTCCGGATCGGCGACTTCACGCTTGGCAATGCGATCAGCGGCGCTGGCCGCGTGATAAAGGACGGGCCGGGCAATGGCTACCTGACCGGGGTCAACACTTTCAGCGGCGGGTTGGCGATCGAAGGCGGCGGCTGGCTTGAAGTCTACACCGTCGCCTCGCTCGGAACGGGCGACATCACATCGAGCACGCAGGGCAACTTCCTCGCAGTAACCATCGCCAGCGACGAGGTGCTGGCTAACAATCTGAGCGGCAGCTTTGCGTTGGTGAAGGGCGGCGCGGGCGTGCTCGATCTGACCGGCACCAACAGCTACACCGGCGGCACGCTGATCGCCGCGGGCGGCCTGCGGGTCGATGATCTGGCGCGGCTCGGCACCGGTCAGGTGATCGCCAATGCGGGCGGCAATCTGATCCTGAACTACAATGGCGCGAGCCAATTGCTCCAGACAACGCCCTTCCTGACCGGCGCGGGCGGGTTCATCAAGGAAGGCAGCGGCGATGTCGTGATCAATGTCGCCAATACCTTCACCGGCGGCACTACGACCCGAAGCGGGACGGTCGGGCTCAACGACGGGCTCGGCCTCGGCACCGGGGCGATCCAGGTGGATAGCGGCGCGACGCTCGGGATCGGCGGAGTGACGCTGTCGAACGACGTTTCGGGCAGCGGCAGTATCGTCAAGACTGCGAGCAATCAGGCCAACCTGCTGGGCGACAACAGCGGCTTTACCGGCCTGATCGACATTCAGGGTGGCGCGATCGTGATCGAGGACGGGCGCTCGGCCGGCTCGGGCAGCGTCAATATCGGCACCGGAACGGCGCTCCAAATCGCCAGCACCGTGGGCGATACCACCATCACCGCCGCCCTCGGCGGCGGGGGCAATCTGGAAAAGATCGGCACAGATCGCCTGACGCTGACCGGCACCAACAGTCTCACCGGCAATGTCTTTATCGACAACGGCACGCTGCAGATCGAAGGCAGCCAGAACATCGGCATCGCGACCATCAACCTCGCCAATGCCGGGGCGAGGCTCGACCTTTCGACCGGCGGGTTCACCACCCTGTCGAACACCGTGATCGGCAATGGCGGGATCGTGAAGACCGGCGCGGGCACGGTGTTCATCACCGGGGCCAACACCTATGCGGGCGGAACCGACATCCAGCAGGGCGCGATCCGGGTGACGGACGTCGGCGTGCTCGGCACCGGCGCGATTACGGTGCAGGCGGGCGCGGCGCTCGACCTGTCGATCGCGGGCGCGCAGACCTTGAGCCAGAACGTCACCGGCGCGGGGCTGCTGCGCAAGTCGGACACGGGCGATCTCACCCTGCTGAGCAACGGGCTTGCGGGCGGGGTCGACATTGTCGGCGGGCGGGTGATCGTCAGCACTGCCGCGGCACTGGGCGGCGGGCCGGTGACCACCGCCGCCGACACGCAGCTGGTGTTCGACACAGCCAGCACCGAGACGATGGCCAATCTCGTCAGCGGGGCGGGCGGCCTGACCAAGGATGGGGCGGGCGTGCTCGTGATCCAGAACGCCAACACCTACACCGGGGGCACGATCGTCAATGCCGGACGGCTGGGCCTCAACAACGGGCAGGGGCTGGGCACCGGCGATGTGCTGGTGCTGCAGGGCGCGCAGCTGAGCATCGGGGGCGTCTCGGTCGCCAACAACATCGGCGGGGCGGGGCAGGTAGTGAAGACCGCCAGCAACGCCGGGTTCCTGACCGGCATCAACACCTATAGCGGCGGCACCGATATCCAGCAGGGCCAGCTGGTCGTGGCGAGCCCCGCATCGCTCGGCACCGGCGCGGTGCAGATCGCGAGCGGCGCGGCGCTGGTGGTCGACCACGGCGGGGCGAACGCGGTCACGCTCGGCAACGTGCTGACAGGCGGCGGATCGCTGATCAAGGACGGCAACGGCGCGCTGGTGGTGCTGGGCACGGGCAACAATTACGTCGGCGGCACCGCGATCAACGGCGGCCGCGTGGTGGTCGGCAATGCAGGCGCGCTGGGCAGCGGCAATGTTGCGATCGGTGGCGGCGCGGCGGTGGAGATCGGCGCGATCACCTTCGCCAACAACGTTTCGGGCGCGGGCCGCATCGTCAAGACCGGCAGCGGCGCGGGGGCGCTGACCGGCACCAACACCCATTCCGGCGGGGTGGAGATTCAGGGTGGAAGCCTTGCCGTCAGCGGCAACGGCGCGCTCGGGAGCGGCGGGGTGAGCATCGCTGCGGGCGCAAACCTCGCCTACACCAACACGGGCGCGGCGACCTTCGCGAACGGCCTGTCGGGCGCGGGCAGCTTTACCAAACTGGGTGCGGGGCAGCTGACCTTCGCCAGCAACTTCACGATCGGCGCGCTCAACCTCGATGCCGGGCGCACGCGGATCAACACCGTCGCGACCACCAATGCCACCGTCGCCAGCGGGGCGACGCTGGACGGCACCGGCCGGATCATCGGCAACCTCGTCAACAGCGGCACGGTCGCGCCGGGCAATTCGATCGGCACGCTGACGGTGCAGGGCAATTACACCCACAGTGCCGGATCGGTGCTCGAGATCGAGTTCGACGCGAACGGCAATATCGACCTGCTCGATGTCACCGGCAATGCGGTGCTGAACGGCGGGACGCTTCGCTTCGTGGGCGTTGGCGGGGCCGAGGGGCAGGGCGGCACCTTCCTGCGCACCGGGGGCAGCCTGACCGGCACCTTCGCGACGGTCGAGACCGTCGGCGCGCAACTGCCGCTGGCGGTGTTTTACCAGCCCAACGCGGCGCTGATGGCGCCCTCGGTGCTGACCGCGCGACCCTCCACCTTCAACGCGCAGACGCTGGCGGCGGCGGACACGGCATTGGGCTTCATCGATTCGATCGGGCTGATCGATGTCCGCCATGGCCGCGGCAACCGCCTGTGGATGAGCGGCTTCGGTGCCTGGGGCAGCCGCAGCGCATCGGGCACGACGCTCGCCTATGATCACGAAACGCGCGGGATCAGCGGCGGGGTCAATTTCGATGTCGGCAGCAATATCACCCTCGGCGGCGCGCTGGGCTGGGCCAAGGGCGACATCGAACTCGGCAGCAATGGCGGGGGCGGGGAACAGACCCATACGCTGGGCAGCCTCACCATGCGCTACGAGACCGGCAGCGGCTTCGCACTCGGGGCGGGCGCGGTGTTCGGCGGGGTCGATCAGACCACCTTGCGCAATGTCAGCTTCAACGGCTTTGCCGGCAGCGTCGACGGGGAGACCGACAGCAGCATCCTCGCCTTCTTTGCCGAGGCGGGCGTGCCGCTCGGCGCGGCAGACGGCTGGACCTTCGCTCTCAACGCACGCGGCAGCATCGTGCGGCAGGAGCAGGATGCCTATACCGAAAGCGGCGTCAGCCCGTTGCGCCTGCAGCTCGATGAA
The DNA here is from genome assembly GCF_006542605.1 of Porphyrobacter sp. YT40. Classification (GTDB taxonomy): domain Bacteria; phylum Pseudomonadota; class Alphaproteobacteria; order Sphingomonadales; family Sphingomonadaceae; genus Erythrobacter. The sequence goes on along the minus strand of NZ_CP041222.1, from coordinate 3,502,189 downwards.
CTCGCAACCGAGACCCTCGAAGGCCAAGCACGCCTGACCGCGATCAAGCGGCTGTGGGACGGCAATATCAGCGCGGAGGAAAGCGCCGCCGGGCTCGACCTGCGGCTCGACTTCGGCACCCGCTATCTCGCGCTGAGCGGCGATCGCGCCATCCCGGTGGTGTTCGCGGTGAGCGATGCCGGCGTGGTGCTGCAGGGCGACACCCGCGACACGGTGCAGGGCATCGGCGGCATCGCGCTCGAATACACCACCCGCAGCGGGGCGACCTTCAGCCTCGGCTACCGCGGCGAGATCGGCAAGACCGATCGCCACGCGGTCCATGCGGGGGTCAGCATTGCCTTCTGACGCGAGCCCCCCTCGCGCGGAAGCCGGGGCCAGACCTTGACACGAACCGGCTCCGGAAGAGCGAGGCGGATGGAACCTGCGACTCTCCCATCCGTCTCGCTCACCTGCGCAGCGCTTATCGCCACGATCCTCGCCCCGGCCCCCGCACAGGGACAAGGCCCTGAGCCTGCCGTCATGCCGCGCTATCTGCGCGAGATCGACCGGGCCGTGAACGCAGGCGACTGGACACTGCAATGCGACAGCGGGGCCGATTGCGAGATCATCGGCGTGGTGACCCCGCCGCGCGATCATGTCGGCGTGCGGACGGTGGTAATGATCGGCCGCAAGCACCCGCGCGGCGCGCCGCTGAGCATGCGGCTGGCGTTTCTCGATTCCACCGGCGCGCTGGCGGTGCACGAGCCCGAGGGTCGCTGGCGACTGATTCCGCGCGGGCGATTGCGGGGGCGAGCGGCGGTGCCGCTGGGTCTCGGCCCGCGCGAAGCGGATGGTGCCTTTCGCGCCTCGCCCGAAGCCGCCGCTGCGATCATCGCCGCCGTGCAGACCTGGCCGGGAGCCGCGATCGACAATGGCGAACGCGTGATCGCCCGGATGCCGCGCGGCAATCTCGGCAGGCTGCTGGCCCGTATGGAGCGGCTCCAGCATCCCGGTAAGGACCCCCTCACGCCCGCAGAGCGGGCGCAGTGGTTGCGGGAATATCACCAGGTCACACTGCGCGGTCAGGCCGAAGAGGCACCCGACATGGCCCCCGATGCGGTCGAGAATGCCTGCTCTGGCCGCGCGCTGCCAAACCGGCCGTTTCTTTTTCGCATCGGCCCGCAGCACCGAATGTGGATCGCCGAGTGCCCGGAAGGCAACCGGATATTCCTCCAGCCCGACAATGCGGAGCCGGTCCTGTTCGAGCTCAGCGACAATGCCGGGGCCGTGCGGCAGCACGACTATGCCGGCTTCGACGGCGATTCGCTGCTGGTGCTTCAGCTGCCGGACAAAGAGCGGATCGATTGCGGGCACTGGGTCAAGTTCGGCTGGACCGGCAGCGCCTTCGCGATGATCCTTCACCGCCGTTACAAGCGCTGCCGGATGGTGCCGTATGACTACTGGCCGCGCGTCTGGTCGCCCTCCAGCTGGCGCTATGCCGGGCAAACCCCCTCGGATGGGGGGAGTGGCTCCGTGCCGGGCGAGGGTCTACACGAACCCTGATGTCGGCGCGACCAGAGGGGGGACTGCGGTGGACACTTTGCGGCCTCTGACGGGTTTGGCTTTCGGATGGGTCGCCGCGTTCGTCGCGATGGTGCAGTCCGGAATGCTTGGCGCCGAGGGTTCGCCGCCGGGCCAGTGGATCGCGCCCGAAGTCAGCGAGTTCTCGGAGTGGTCGGTCGCCTGCGACAATGCCCGCGAATGCACCGCGCTCAGCGTGTCGCGCGATTACCTGGTGCGCGTGTGGCAGACCGATCCGGGGGACTATGCCACGCCGAAGCTGTGGGTGACGCGCCGCGCCGGGCCGGACGCGCGCGCCCGCGTGATTGTCGACACCACCGTCTGGGGCGAGGCGGGCGCGGGGGAGCCGCCAGCGAGCCTGCACGTCTACACCCCGTGTGACGGTGACTGCACCGGGCGGGCCTATCGCCTGCTGCCGCTGCAGCCGGGGCGCTACGAGCTCGCCCCCGCCGACGTCGCGGGTTTTCTGGCCGAAAGCGTGCAAACCGACCGCGCGGCGACCCGCTTCGCCGACGGACGGATGCACGGGATCATCACCACCGCCGGGATGACCGCCAGCCTGCGCTTCATCGACGAAGTGCAGCAGCGGCGCGGGACCGTGACTGCGTTCTTCGCCAAAGGGCCACGCCCAGCGCGCAGCGTGCCGCCCGCGCCGCCCTTGCCGCGGGTTGCCGTGGTCCGAGGCGAGACGACCGCGCTGGAGACGCCGATCGCTTTCGCACCCGGCATCCTTGCGGCGCGCGCGCAACTGTGCCCGGAAGCGCCGATCACCGGCCGCGATCCGCTGCAGGTGCGCTACCGGCTCGACAGCGGACAATTCCTGCTGGGAGTCGGCTGTTCGCCGGAAGGCCAGCCACCGCGCCGCCTGTGGCTGATCGAGACGCCGGGGCACGGCTTCGCGCCTTTCGCGCTTCCGCGCCCCGAACAGGGTCGCCTCGCCGAAGTGCCGATCCTGCCGAACAGCAGCTTCGATCCGGCCAGCGGTCTGCTCACTGCCTTTTCCGGCGAGCACTGCGGCTGGCGGCGGCGCTGGGCGTGGACCGGACGGGCCTTCGCCATGGTCGATGCTGTGGAAATGCCGAGTTGCTACGGCATACCGCAGAGCCAGTGGTTGCAGACATACCGGGCCATTCCCGGATAGGACAGCAGGGTGCGCCGCGCGCCGGGGTGGTCAAGGACCGGCGCGTGGGCGGAGCGAATGGGGGGAAGGGCATGAGCTTCTGGCAAGACCGGGCGAAGGCCGGACTGGTGCTGCTGGTGGTGCTGGCGGCCTTCTGGGGAGCGCTCTACTGGGGGGAAAGCGCGGTGCGCCCGGCGGGCATGGCACCCCCGCCCACGCTCGAATACGTCGCGGCGGACGCAGCCGGCAACGCCGTCCCCGGCGCGAGGCCCGAACAGGCCGCCTTTGCCGCCAACCCGATCTACCGCGCGCCGGTGGGCGAAAGCGGCCCGCGCGTGGTGTTCCTGATCCCCTTCGATCCGCCCAGAGGACAGGACGATCTGGCCTTCTTCATCGGCGCCACACCCGGTCTGCAGGAAATCAAGCTCAACGGCACGGTGATCCAGCCCAACATCCCGCTCGATACCCTGCGCGGTGCGGCGGACGGTGCGGCGCTCTATTTCCCGATCCCGCCTGCCTTGCTGCGGGATGAGGGCAACCGCATCGAGGTGCTGATCGAAACGCAGAGCACGGTGCTGGCGCTGGCGCCGTTCCATATCGGCCCGGCGGTCGAGGCCGCGCGGGCGGCGGGGGCGGTCGATCTGATCACCAGCATCGTGCCGATCATCGCAATCTCGGTGCTCGCCTTCGCCACGCTCCTGTGCTTCGTGACCAACTGGCCCGCCGAAGACCGTGACCGGATCCGCAGCCTGATGCAATTGATGGCGGTGTGGGCGCTGCGGACCTATTTCATCTCCTTCCAGACGCCCTTCGAGGTGCCGTTTCTCGTGACGGCCTTTCTCTATTATCTGCTCGATTTCTCGGTGATCATTGCCTTTGCCCGCCACCTGCTTGCGGGCGAGGCCGGGACGGGGCGCTGGCAAGGCTGGCTCGGCTGGCTGTGGCTGGCGCTGCTGATCTATCTGGCCGGGGTGACGGCAGCGGGCTTTGCGTTTGGCCCGGCGGTCATGCCGTGGTTCGAAGCGCTGGCGACGGGCAATGCCGTCATGCTGCTGGCGCTCGCACTGGCAGGGTTGGCGGCACTGGCATGGGGCACGGCGGTGCGGCGCGATGGGCGCTGGCTGGAACGGGTGACGCTGATGTTCTGCCTGCTCGCCCTTTCGGTGGATGCAGCGGACAATGTCTTCGATCTTGCCCTTCCTTTTGCCGAGCATCTGGCGCTGACCTTCTATTCGGCCGCCCCCGCCGGACTGTTGCTCGGCCTCGGGGTGGTGGCCTCGATCGCGCGCGAAGCCAGCGAAGCGCGGCGCACCGTGGTGCAGTCGAACGCCATTCTCGCCGCTCAGCTTGTCGAGCAGAACGCCAAGCTCGAAGCCAGCTACGAAGCGCAAAAGCAGTTGCTCCGGCGCGAGGTCATGCTGGTCGAGCGCCAGCGGATCGTGCGCGACATGCATGACGGGATCGGCGGGCAACTGCTCGGACTGATGATGCAGGTGCGCGGCGGCGGGGCGAGCCCGGTCGAGGTCGAAGAAGGCCTGCAGGCCAGCATCGCCGACCTGCGGCTGATCGTCGATTCGATGGATTCGGCCGAAGAGGGCCTTGCAGAGACGCTGCGGTCCTTCGAACACCGCGTACGCCCGCAAGTCGAGGCGGCCGGCATGGCGCTCGATTTCATCGCCGAGGTGGACGAGGGGATCGATCTCGGCCCGCGTCCGACCTTGCAGGTGCTGCGAATCCTTCAGGAGGCGGTGACCAATGCGATGCGCCATTCCGGCGCGCGGCGGATCGCGGTGGAAAGCAGCGCGCCTGCGGGCGGCCCGATCCGCATCGCCATCCGCGACGACGGCAGCGGTCTTCCCGAGGGCTATCGCCGCGGTCGCGGGCTGACGAGCATGGAAACCCGCGCCGCGCAATTGCGTGCGGACTTCACCCTTGCCAGCGGGCCCGAAGGCACGCGCCTGATGCTCGAAGTGCCGCTCGCCGGAGCCGATCCCTCCGCCTGAGGGGATTGGCTGCAGGGGCGCGGCGGCACAAACCTCTCGCAAGGAACGGGAGGGGAAAGATCATGCGCCGTGCGGGTCTGACGATTGCGCTTTTTGCGGCGGTGGCGATAGTTGCCACGCCTGCTGTCGCCCAGCGTACCCCGCGCGACGGGCGGGACAGGGCGCCGGCCTCGTCCGAGGCTGACAGTCCCGATCCGGTCAAACGCACCTGGGATTTCGCCAAGCGCTTCGGCATTGCGCACTTCGATCCCCGTGACTGCGCCAGCGATCCCGAACGGCTCGCAGCGGAGCTGGATGCATACAACGCCCGCGTCGACCGCTTCCTTGCCGGGCCGTCCGATCCCAAGAAGCTCGGTCTGGAACGGCGCAGTTATGTCAAGCAGGTGCTCGGCACGACGCGCGACATTGCCACCTTGCGCGAGACCTTCGCGGCCACCGGGCTACGAAGCCCCGACAGCGACGTGCCACCGGTGGATCGGGACATCTGCCGGGCCGAGGCCCAGCGGCATCAATTGCAGGCGATCGCAGCCGGATTGCGGGCGATGGCGCGGGTCTATCCCGACATGGCCGAAATCGGTCCGCCACTCGCCGAGGCCGAGGCGGTGCTTGCGCAGATGGGCGATACCGGGGCGCTCCGGCGCCAAGTGCTCGCCAACCGCGCGGCGGCGCTGGCCGAGGTGCGGATGAAGCCGCCGCTCGCCCGCAACCCCGCGTGGGAGCAGGGCCTGCGCGATGGCTTTGCAAGGCTGGTGCCGGGGGAAACGATCCTGCGGCTCCACCTCTACAGCGCGGACTGGTATGTTCACCGCAACGAATTCACCGGCGTGCCGGAATATCGCCAGGTCGGCGCGTGGGTCGCTACCCGGCGGGAGGATGGCAGCTGCTGGATCACCGGGATCGACCTGTGGCAATCCTTCACCGGCGGCAGCTTCGACGCGGGCGAATACAGGCTCGGCCAGGCCCCGCGCCCAATATTGTGCGAGAACCTGCCGCGCTGATTGCGCGTTGCGCCGTGGCATGTGCTCGGGCCTGTTCGGGCCTTCGATTTGTGCCTATGAGGGCCGCATTCGGCCAGCGTTCAGCCAGCGGGCCGTCAAATGCTGACCCCGCGAGTCCCGTGTCCGAACCGCCCGCCGCCCCCAACGCCCCGCTTGCGGAGGCCTTTCTCGCCCAGCGCGACCGGCTGCTGCGCTTTCTGCGTGCGCGTGGAGCAGGGGAGGCAGCGGAGGATCTGCTGCACGAACTGTGGCTGCGGCTGTCGGGCGCGGCCGATGCCGAGGCGGCGGCGGGTATCGGCTACATGATGCGCGCCGCCGATCGGTTGATGATCGACCGCTACCGGGCCGAACGGCAGGCGCGCCTGCGCGACAAGGCCTGGGCCGAGGTGCAGCCGGGCCTCGCCGACAACATCGCCCCCGCGCCCGGCCCCGAGCGCGCAATCGCCGCGCGTCAGCAGGTCGCCGCGATCGAGGCGGCGCTCGCCGAGATTGGCCCGCGCGCCGCCGCCATTGTCCGCCGCCACCGTGTCGACGGCATTGCGCAGCGCGACATCGCCGCCGAATTCGGCGTCAGCCTCAGCACGGTCGAAAGCGATCTGCGGCGCGCCTATGCGCGTATCCTCGAGGCGCGGAGGGCGTTCGATGAGGTTTGAGGCGTGCGACTCCGTCTTGCAGTCAGGAGATTGTTCGAAATGACACCTGACCAGACCGCGATCCGCGACGCAGCGCTTGCCTGGGCAATCCGGACGGGCGAGCCCGACTTTGCCGATTGGGACGGCTTCACCGCCTGGCTCGAGGCCGACCCCGCGCACGCCCGCGCCTATGACGCGGTGCAGGCCACGCTGGATGAGGCGGCGGCGCTGGTTCCCGAAGCCGAAGCCGCGCCCGTGCCGAGCGCGGCCAACGACAATCCACCCGGCTGGCTCGAAGGGAACCGCGCATGGCTGGGCGGTGCCATCGCGGCGGTGCTGGTGCTGGCGACCACCTTCCTGCTTGGTCTCTGGCCGCAGGGCGAGACGCTCTACACCACCGCGCCGGGGGAGACGCGGCTGATCGCGCTGGGCGATGGCAGCACGGTCGACCTCGGCGGCGGGAGTCGCCTCGCGGTGGAAGGGATGCGCGCGGCGCGGCTCGAAGCGGGACAGGCTCTGTTCACCATTCGCCACGATGCGGCAAACCCCTTCGTGCTCGATGCGGGCGGCACGCGGCTGGTCGATGCCGGGACGGTGTTCGACGTGCGGCTGTCCGGCCCGGCGCTCGATGTGGCGGTGGCCGAGGGCGCGGTGATCATCGATCCCGAAGCGCAGGCCGTGAGGGTCGATGCGGGCGAGAGGGCCGTAGGCGGTGCCGGGGGGCGCTTCGATGTCGCTCCGGTCGACATTGCCGCCGTCGGCGAATGGCGGCGCGGGCGCATCAGCTTTGCCGACGCCAGTCTTGCCGAGATCGCCGCCGAACTCACCCGCGCCACCGGCATAGCCTTCACCAGCGATGACAGGGCAACCCGGCTGTCGGGCAGCATCGCGCTCGATAGCCTGCGCGCCGATCCGCGCGCGCTGGAGCCGCTTCTTGGCGTGCGGGTGCAGCCGCAGGATGGTGGCGATGGCTGGGTGATCACGGCCCGGTAATCCGATGCGACCGCTCGCCCCTCTTGCCGCGATAGCCGTTCTCGCCGCGCCCGCCGCATTGGCGGCGCGCCCGGTCGAGCTTGCGATCCCTCCGGGCACTGCGGCCGAGGCCGCCATCGCCATCGCGCGGGCGACCAATGCCAGTATCGTCATCGCCGATCCGGCGCTGGGGCGCCGCAGGATCGCCGCGATCAAGGGCCGGATGGATGCGGCGAGCGCGGTGAAAAAGCTGGCGCGGGCGAGCGGGATGCAGGCGGTCAAGGTGGGCCCCGATGCCTGGCGGCTGGTGGCTGCGCCGCAGCGCACCGCAAAGGCCGGGCGACAGCGTCCCGCCGCGGAGACCGCGCGCGCACAGGCCGCCGTGCCGCAACCCCTGCCCGAGGCCGAGGGCCCGCCGATCATCGTCACCGCCAGCAAGCGCGACCTCACCTTCACCGAGGTGCCCGCGCAGGTGACGCTGCTCGACGGCGAACTGCTCGCGCGTGGCGGGGTGGGCGGGACCGAGAAGATCATGCAGCGCAGCGCTGCGGTCAGCTCCACCTATCTCGGCAGCGGGCGCAACAAGCTGTTCATCCGCGGCATTGCGGATTCGAGCTTCACCGGGCCGACACAGGCCACCGTGGGGCAGTATTTCGGCGACCTGCGCCTGTCCTACAACGCCCCCGATCCCGATCTGCGGCTGTCGGACATGGAGCGGGTCGAGATCCTCGAAGGGCCGCAGGGCACGCTTTATGGCGCAGGCTCGCTCGGCGGGATCATCCGCCTGGTGCCGCGCGCGCCGGAGCCGGGGGAGACCAGTCTGGTGGTCTCGGGCGGGGCGGCACTGATCGCCGGGGGCGAGCCGGGCGGCGATGCCAATGCCACGATCAACCTGCCGCTGGTCGGTGAGACCGCGACGCTGAGGCTCAATATCGATGCGGCGACGCTGGGCGGTTATATCGACAAGCCGGGGCTGGGGCGCAGCAATGTCAACCGCACCCAAATCCTCGCCGGGCGCGCGGCGCTGCGGGTCGATCTGGCACCGGACTGGAGCGCCGATGTGATCCTGCTGGGGCAGGATACCGAGGCCGAGGACAGCCAATATGCCGACCGCGAGGGCCGCAGGCTCGAAAGCTCGGCCCGCGTGACCGAAGGCAGCCGGGCGCAATACGGGCAGGCGCAGCTGGTGGTGAACGGGGCGATCGGCGGGATCAGGATCAAGTCCTCGACCGGGATCGGCGCGCAGGATCTGACCGAGCGCTACGACGCTACCGCACCCGGCGGTGCGCCGCGGGTGTTCCGCCAGCGCAACGAAACGCGGATGATCGCCAACGAGACCCGCATCTGGCAGCCTGCCGAGCCGGGCCGCGCGCTGGGCTGGGTGCTGGGCAGCAGCATCATCGACAACCGCAACAGCCTGACCCGAGGGATTGGGCCAGCGGGAGAGCCCGAAACGGCCAGCACCGGGGTCGAGAACACCGTCTTCGAGATCACCGGCTATGGCGAGGCGAGCTACCGCCTGCTCCCCGTGCTGACGCTGGCGGCGGGCCTGCGCGTCACCAGCGTCGAGCTGGGCGGGGAGGGCGAGAATGTGCCGCTGCCGATCGCGATCGCGAACCGGGCGGTCACCGCGACCCGGCGGCAGACGGCGTGGCTCCCCTCGGCCTCGGCACTGGTCGATGTGGGCGCGGATGGCCGCGCATGGCTGCGCTATCAGGAAGGCTTCCGCCCCGGCGGGCTGGCGGTATCGGGCGATTTCGTCCGCCAGTTCAAGTCCGACCGCGCCCGCACGGTGGAGCTGGGCGGCGGTTGGGGCGTGCCGGGGCGGGGCGATTTCGATGTCTCGGCGAGCCTCTCCTACACGCGCTGGCGCGACATTCAGGCCGATTTCATCGACGAGGGCGGCCTGCCGTCGACCGCGAATGTCGGCGACGGCACGATCCTCGCGGCGAGCGTGACCGGCAGCGTGCGGCTCGCGCCGGGCTTGCGGTTCGATGCCGGGGCGACGATCAACGACAGCCGGGTCGATGTGCCGCAGTTCTTCGCACTGACCCCGCTGTCGCTCACCGGGTTCGACATCGTGCCGCCGCGCGGAGCCGAAAGCGCGGCGCGCGTTCTCGCCGCGCCGCGTCTGGGGCGCATCCCGAATATCGCGCAGGTTTCGGGGCGGGCGGGGCTGCAATGGCGGCGCGACTTCGGCAATGGCACCGCGCTGCTGGCCGATGGCTGGATCAGCTATGTCGGCAAGTCGCGCCTCGGGGTCGGCCCGGAGCTGGGCGAATTGCAGGGCGATTATCTCGACAGCGGGCTCATCGTGCGCTTCGGACGTGACAATGCCGGGCTGACTCTGACGCTCTCCAACCTGTTCGAAAGTCAGGGCAATCGCTTTGCGCTGGGCACCCCCTTCTCGACCGGGCGGGCGCAGGTCACTCCGCTGCAGCCGCGCACCATCCGCATCGGCTTCGACACACGGTTCTGATTTTTTTGCGTTTGGGGCCAAGGCGCGCGGGCAAGGTCTCCGTCTCCTGAGACAAAGGATCAGGAGGACCCCCGAACATGAATACCCGCACGCTTCTGGCTGGCACCGCGCTTGCCGCTCTGTCAGGGCCGCTCGCCGCGCAGACCGTCATCACCACCGCGCGCACGACGCCGGTGGTGACCTCGACCGTTAACAACGGCCAGCCTGCCGACGTGCGGATCGAGACGGCCGGATCGGTGACGGTGACGAGCGGCACCGCGGTGACGGTCGACAGCAACAATTCGGTGACCAACGCGGGCACGATCGCGATCAGCAACGCCGACAATGCCACCGGCATTCTGGTGACTGGGCCACGCACCGCCAACATCACCAATTCCGGCACGATCACCATCGACGAGACCTACACCGCGACCGACGCCGACAACGACGGCGACATCGACGGGCTCTTCGCGATCGGCACGGGCCGCACCGCGATCCGCATCGACGGGCCGCTGACCGGCAACCTTAGCCACACCGGAACGATTCTGGTCGAAGGCAACAATTCCACCGGTATCCGCGCGACCGGGCCGATCACCGGCACCTTCACACATGAAGGCAAGACCACCGTGATCGGAAACAATTCGGTCGGCGTGGCGATGAGCGACATCTCCGGCAATGTCCGGCTGGCAGGCGAGATCACGGCGCGCGGCCTCAACGCGCAGGGCGCGGTGCTGGGCGGCGATCTTGGCGGTGCGCTGCGGGTGCAGAGCAATATCGCGGTCAGCGGCTATCGCACCGTACCGGCCCCGGCCGATGTCTCGCGGCTCGATGCCGACGACCTGCTGCAAGGCGGCAGCGCGCTGGTGATCGAGGGCAATGTCGCCAAGGGCATCATCTTCGAAATCGCGCCCGCCGACGCCGTCGCGGGCGATAATGACGAGGACAAGGACGGGATCGAGGACGCCAAGGAAGGCAACACCCGCATCATCGCCTATGGCGCGGCCCCGGCGGTGCAGATCGGCGGCGCAGACGACATCGCCATCGGCGCGACCGAGGGCACGTCGAACAATTTCGGCATTGTCATGGCAGGCACGATATTGGGCGATGGGGTCTATTCCGGCGTCACCGGCACGGGGATGCGGATCGGCGGGCGCGGCGGGGATGTGGTCATCGCCAACGGGATCCAGATCAATGGCCAGATCGGCGGAGCGGCGCGCGCGGCCAATGCCACCGCGCTTGAGCTTGGCGCCGGCACCACCGTCCCCGTGATCAACAACGCGGGCACCATCGCTGCCAGCGTGACCGGCACCGACACCACCACCGGCCAGGCGACCGCGATTCTGATCGACGAGAACGCGAGCCTCGGCATCCTGCGCAATTCCCGCTCGATCACCGCAGCCACCACCAAGGCCGGATCGGCTGTCGCCATTCTCGACCGTTCGGGCACGCTCGGACTGATCGAAAACAGCGGCGCGATCTCGGCGAGCGGGGCCGATGCGGCCTCGAACCGCAATGTCGCCATCGACCTGTCGGCGCGCACCGCGGGCAGCATCGTCCGCCAGACCGCCGTCAGCAGCGGCAACCCCGCACCCTCGATCATCGGCGACATCCGCTTCGGCAGCGGCAATGACCTGCTCGAGCTGCTCGACGGCGGCGTATCCGGCACGGTCAGCTTCGGCGGCGGCACCAACCAGTTGCTGATGAGCGGCGATGCGATCTTCAGCGGCACCGCCGATTTCGGCGGCGGCGCAGGCACGCTGCGGATCGCCGACACGGCGGGCCTCGGCGGGCGACTGGCCAATGCGCAGAATGTCGCAGTCAATCTCGCAGGCGGCACGCTGGCCCTGACCGGCCCCGCCACGATCGCCAGCCTCGATGTCGGCGCGACCGGCGTCATCGGCGCGACGCTTGGCGGGGCGGCGGGCACCGACACCGCGATCACCGTCACCGGCACCGCGAATTTCGCGACGGGCTCGAAGATCCGCATCCGCCTTGCCGATCTCGATACGGCGGGCGGCACCTACACCGTGATCTCGGCCGGGAGCCTGACGGGGGGGAGCAACCTCACCGCCGACAGCGCGCTGGTGCCGTTCCTCTACAAGGCGGCGTTGGCGGTGAGCGGCAACAACATCAATGTCGCGATCACCCGCAAGGCGACCGCCGATCTTGGCCTCAACGCTTCGGAAAGCGCGGCCTTCGACAGCCTGTTCGACGCGCTGGGCGAGGACGACAAGGTCGCCGGGCTGTTTCTGGGCATCAACAATGCCGAGGTGTTCCAGGCCTATGTCGCCCAGACCCTGCCCGATCACGCCGGGGGCACCTTCGAAGGGCTGAGCCAGGGCCTGCGCGCCTTCGACCGGCACTTCATGGATCCCAACACTCCCTTCGACGAGGAAGGCAAGTTCCGCATCATCGCCGATTTTGCCAACTGGAACCTCGACAAGGAGCGTGGCGATTCGGCCGCTTTCGACCTCACCGGGCTGGGGTTCCGGGGCGGTGCGGAATACCTCACCGGCTTCGGCGCGGTCGGCGTGACCGGCAGCTGGCTGTGGAGCAAGCACAAGAACGGCCCGTTCGACAATTCGGTGCTGGGTGACAGCTACGAAGCCGGCGTCCACTGGCGCGGCAAGTTCGGCCCGGTGATCGGTTTTGCGCGCGTGGGCGCGGGCAAATCCAGCTTCTCGGGCAGCCGGGTGTTCGCCGGAGGAACGGGCACCGATGCCGTCAATTACACCATCCAGCGCGACTGGGATGGCGATTTCGTCACCGCAACCGGCGGCGTGTCGATCGAGGGCGGATCGCAGTTCTTCTTCTTCCGCCCCTCGGTGGTGATCGACTACCTGCGCCTGAAGGAAGACGGCTATACCGAAACCGGTGGCGGCGATGCGCTGAACCTGACGGTCGAGGACCGCGCCAGCAAGGAAGTCGGCATCAACGGCGCGGTCGCCGTGGGTGCGGACCTGTGGGGGATGCAGGCGCGCGATACGGGCTGGTTCCGGCTCGAGGCCGAAGGCGGCTGGCGCGAATTGCTGACCAGCGATCTCGGCGCGACCCGCGCACGTTATGGCGAAGGCGACCTGTTCACGCTCAACCCCGAAGGGCGCGACAGCGGCTGGTTCGCCCGCGCCCGCGCGCTGGGTGGGGATGGCAGCTACAAGATCGCCGGCGAGCTCGGGCTGGAAGAACAGTTCGGCGAGATCGGCTACAGCTTGCGCGCATCGATCCGCTTCGGCTGGTGATGCGCGCCGGGTGCCGACAGCCGAATGCCCCCCCGCAGGCCCCGTCGGCACCCGCTTTTCTGACCGCTACCGCGTAACCACCTGGCTCGACATCGGGGCGAGTTTGGCGAGCAGGCGGTTCTGCGCAGCGAAGGGCACGCCCGCTTCGCGCATCGCGGCCTGAAGGTTTTCGACCAGCGCGTTCATGTCGGCCTTGGTCACGCCCATCTCGGCGTGCGAGGCCGCCATGTCGCGCCCGGTATAGTCGCAGCCCGCGCCAAGCAGGTAGCAGAACTGTTCGCCAAGCGTGCGCTTGAGTCGCACCATGTCATGCGCGGCGAAGATGTCGGCGATGCGCGGGTCGGCTTCGGACAGCTCGACCGTGCGTGCCGCGATCCGGCGGATGCCCTCGCGCCCGCCGAAGTCGGCGACCAGCGCGGCGCTGTCATAGGGCGCGGCTCCGGCGTTGGCGTTGGACTGCTCGTAAGGATCGACCGGCAACTCGCCCGTCACCGGATCGCGCTGCTTCAACTCGACCCCGAATTCGGCGTCCCAGTCGGTTCCCTCAGCGGGCGCCTGCTGGGCGATCAGGAGCACGGCGGCGGCGGTGGCGGTCAGCAGCAGCATGAAGGATACTCCGAGGGCAGTGTCAGAACGCGACCTGTGCGGACAGGAAACCGCCGCGCTGATCGGAGAAGGTGGCGATCGAACCCAGGTCGACATAGGCTGCCGTCAGGGTCAGATTGTCGGTCAGGGCATAGGCGGCGAAAATGTCCATCCAGTCATCATCGCCGAGGCCGAGATTGTCCGGCTTGGAGCGATATTCCGCTCCCACCACCGCGCGGCGCGACAGCTGATAGCCGAGCGAGCCTTCGAATTGCAGCTTGTAGTCAGCCCCTGCCGCCGATCCGAATCCGAGCAGGCCGAGCTCGTTCGCCTCGGTATAGCGCAGTGTCGCATTGACCAGCACGCTGCGCGCAAGGAGCAGCTTGGTGGCGCTGAGCGTGTAATCCGTGCCCTCGTCGTCCGCCGCGCCCAGCGCGCGCACCAGCGCGCCGTCACGGCTGCGCTTGTGCTCGATGCCCACCGCGATCTGGGGCAGCCAGCTTTCGCCATAGACAAGATCGCCCGCCACCCGCAGCTTTGCGCCGAACGTGTCCATGTTGAAGGTGTAACCCTGCCCGATTCCCAGCAGGGCGCCGACATCGCGGGTGTCGAAATCGGCGCGGGAGTAGGACAGTTCCACCCGGTCGCCGAACCCCACCGCCACGCCGTAGGAGCGCCAGCCATAGTCGGGCAGCTCGACCGCAGTGGCATGGGCCGAAAGCCCGATTCCGCCCGGCATCTGCCGCCCGCCGATCGTCGCCCAGCGTGCAAGACCGCCGCCCGAGGAGCCCTCCACGGTAGTGACGCCGTTGGTGAGCAGCAGCTTTCCGCCCTTGAACAGATCCACCTTGCCCAGCCGCAGGCCTTCATCCGCCAGAGCGGTGCTCTCGCCAAGCGGTTGCAGCGCGCGTGTTGTGGCGACCTGGCCGGACGGGGGAGCGGGCGAGGCCGGGGAGATCGCCAATGCGTCCTCGTCCAGAACCTCGGCATAGATGATCCGGGGCGCTGGCGCTTCGGGGCGCGCGTCAGGTTCGACGGGCAGGGTGGTCTGGGCGCTCGCGGCAGTCGCAAGCGCCGCCAGGCTGGCAAGGCACAATGTCATTTCGGCTATCGGCCTAACCGGAAAGGGTAAATTTGCCCTAAACCATCAGGCGAAGGTTTCTTAAGGGGTGTGCCCTAAGGCCGCTGCCGACCATGTTGCCGTTCTGCTTCCCCCGTGCCCTTTCCCGGCCTCGTTCCGCTCTCGTCTTCTCGTGCCTTGCCGCCGTGGGAATCGTGCTCGCAGGCGCGCCCCTGGCCGAGGCGGCGGGCCCTGCCAGCCTGCGCGTGCAGGTGGTCGACGAGCGCGGGATTCCGGTGCGCGATGCGGTGGTCGAACTGCGCAGCGCCAAGCCCGCGGCGGGCGCGATTCGCTTCCCCTGGAAGATGGGAATGGCGCAGAAAAACCAGCAATTCACCCCCGGCACGCTGATCGTCGCGCGGGGCAGCACGGTTGCCTTTCCCAATCTGGATCAGGTGCGCCATTCGATCTACTCCTTCTCCAAGCCTGCCCGCTTCGAGATCGAGCTTTACGGCCGCGATCAGACCCGCACGCACACCTTCGCCGTGACCGGCAGCGTCAAACTGGGGTGCAATATCCATGATCAGATGCGCGGCTATATCCGCGTTACCGACACGCCCTTTGCGGGCAAGACCGACGGCAACGGCTATGTTACCCTGACCGGGATGGCAGGCGGCGGAGCGAGCCTCACCGTGTGGCACCCGCAATTGCGCGGGGTGGCCAACGAGAGCAAATCCGCGATCACCATCACCGGCGGCGCGCAGACGCACAAGCTGAAGGTCTCGGTAAAGTGAGCCCGACGACACTGGTGGCATCGCCGGCGCGCGCCGCCTGGGCGCGTGTGTCGGGGCTGCGCTTCGGTTCGCTGCGCACGCGCATCGCGCTGCTCTATGCCGCGCTGTTCGCGGCGGTGCTGGGGCTGGTGGTCAGCCTCGCCGCGGGCGCGCTGGAGCGCTTTGCCGAGGCGGGTGCCGCGCGCGACCTTGGCGCCAATGCCCGCGTTTTCGACGAAATCCTCGCCGGCCGGGCGCGGCAGATGGGCGATCAGGCCGGGGTTCTGGCGCATGATTTCGGCTTTCGCGAGGCGGTCGCCACAGGTGACGCGCCGACCATCGCCAGCGCGCTCGAAAGCCTCGAAAACCGTGTGCGCAGCGACATGGCTTTCGTGCTGACTTTGGAGGGCGAGGTGCTCGCCGCCGATGCCAGCGGCGTGCCCGCGCCCGAAACGCTGTGGACCCGGCTCGATGAAGGCGGCACCCGGGGGATCATCGCCTCGGACAAGGGGCTGGCGCTGGCCGCCGCATCACCGATCGAGGCGCCCGACCTCATCGGCTGGCTGGTGATCGCCCAACCCCTCGACCGCGCCGAGCTCGACCGGCTGGTGGAACTCGCCCCGATTGCGCTCGATGCCCAGGTGGTCGAAGCCGGTGCGCAGGCCCCCTGGCTGAAAGACGCCGCCGCCGATGCCGTGTTCGAGCGCGAAGCCGCAGGCGAACGCTCGCTCTATCACGTGTCCGATCTCGCCGTCCTGCAGGACGGGATCGCCCCGCGGCTGGTGCTGCGTCACGGGCTCGACGAATCGCTCGCCGCCTACAGCAGTCTCAAGGGCTGGCTGATCGCGCTCGCAGCGGCCGGGATCGCGCTGGTGCTAGGCCTCAGCTGGAAGGTTGCGCGCACCGTGACCGAGCCGCTCCAGCAACTCGATACCGCCACCCGGCTGATCGGCGAGGGCCGCGAGGTCACGCTCCCGGTCGAAACCGATGACGAAATCGGGCGGCTGGCGGAAAGCTTCAACAAGATGGTCGCCGCGATCGAGGAGCGCGAGCGGGAGATCATCCATGTTGGCCTGCACGACGGGCTGACCGGCCTGCCCAACCGCAAGCTGTTCACCGAACAGCTCGCCAACACCCTCGCGCGCCGCCGTGCGGGGGAGCGGGTGATGGTCGCCTATGTCGATCTTGATGACTTCAAGATGGTCAACGACACGCTCGGCCACCCCGCTGGCGATGCGCTGCTGCGGATGGTCGCCGATCATCTCAAGGAAGACCACCCCGATGCCTTGGTGGCACGTCTGGGGGGCGATGAATTCGCGATCCTTATCGACGGGATCGACGACAAGGCCAGCCTCGGCAACATCGCCGACGGGCTCCAGCGCAGCTTCGATCGCCCGCTGTCGGTCAATGGCCAGGCGGCGACCTGCGGGGCGAGCATCGGGATCGCGATGGCCCCGCTCGACGGCGAGGACGGCATCACGCTGATGAAGAACGCCGACCTCGCGCTCTACCGCGCCAAGCATGAGGGCAAGGCCGGGTATCATTTCTTCGAACCTGCGCTGGACGAAGCCGCCCGCCAGCGCCGCCAGCTGGAGCTGGACCTGCGCGCCGCGATCAAGGATGGCGGGTTCGAGTTGCATTTCCAGCCGCTCTATTCGCTGGCGGAAAAGCGCCTGACCGGGTTCGAGGCGCTGATCCGCTGGAACCATCCCACGCGCGGACGGGTCAATCCGATGGAGTTCATCGCGTTGGCGGAGGAAACCGGCCTCATCATTCCGATCGGCGAATGGGTGCTGCGCGAGGCCTGCCATCAGGCCAGCATGTGGCCCGACGATGTGAGCGTGGCGGTCAACGTCAGCCCCAAGCAGTTCGCCGCCAGCGGGATCGCCAGCACTGTGCTGTCGGCGCTGTCGGCCAGCGGCCTGCCGCCGCACCGGCTGGAGCTGGAGATTACCGAAAGCATCTTCATCGCCGATGTCGATACCACGCTGGCGACGCTGCACAGCCTGCGCAATCTGGGCGTGAAAATCGCACTCGACGATTTCGGGACGGGCTATTCATCACTAAGCTACCTGCGCTCCTTCCCCTTCGACAAGGTAAAGATCGACAGGAGCTTCGTCGAGGATCTGGGCACCAGCACCAACGGCCATGCCGTGATCCGCGCGATCACCACGCTGGCCAATGCGCTGGGGATGGAGACGCTGGCCGAGGGGGTGGGGGATGTCGCGCAGTTCGAGGTGCTCGAACGCGAGGGATGCCAGAACATCCAGGGCTATCTGTTCTCGCGGCCGGTCGCCGCCAACGCGGTCGCCGGGCTGCTGCGCGACGGGGCGGGGTATCAGCGCGAGCTGCGCGGCTGAGCGCGGGCCTGATCCGCCGCTTCGCCCTGTTCCTGCACGAAGACCATGTAATCCACGATTGCGGGGATCGCCGCCTCGTCGACCGGGGCCTTGTAGGTTGTGATCATCTTCTTTGCGATGCTCTCCCACTTTTCGCGCGGCACCTTGGGCTGCTGCAGCATGGTCGAGGGCGAATGGCAGGCGGTGCAATTGGCGAGCACCGCCTCGCGCCCCGGGCCTTCGGGGAGGTCTATGGGATCGTCGGGGAGGGTGATGCTGGCATCGGCGAAGGTGACGCCCGGCTCGCTGTCGCAGGCGGCCAGCAGGGCGAGCGCGGGGAGGATGGCGAGCGCTCTCATCGGGCCCTCAGGGTGATGCGTTCGATCACGTTGCGGGCATAGCCCGAAGGATTCCAGACAAAGATGTCCGGCTGCACCGCGCCGTTCACGTTCCGGGCGCGCACGCCGACCTGTTCGAAATCGCCCGCGACTTGTGGCAGCTCGACCGACCAGCGGCGGAAGGCGTAGGGGCCATGATCCTCCGGGCCGAGAGTGCAGGGGATTTCCCAGCCCTGTCCGACCAGATCGACCCGCTCAAGCGCAGCATCGCCGCCGAAAGCGATCCCCTCCAGCACCAGCGGCCGGCCGAGCGCGACGGTGTCGCCGTCGGCATGACTGGTGATGAAGCTGCGCGGCGGCATGGCGGTGATGGGGACGGTAGGGAAGCCCTTGTCCCCCGGCTGCACCGGCGCTGCCGGAAAGCGATAGGTGTCGGCCATGTAGTGGCTCGGGTCCTCGTCGTCGTCGATCACCTCGATCGTGGCGAGCATCTTGACCCAATAGGTCGAAAACCACCCCGGCACGACGATCCGCAGGGGGAAGCCGTGCAGGATCGGGAGCGGTTCGTCGTTCATCGCCCAGGCGACCAGCACATCGTCGCGCATCGCCATGTCCATCGGAAGCGACTTGATGAATTGCGGCGCGCCGTCGGTGAGCGGCACGTCGAGCCCGGCAAAACGCACGCGCTTGGCCCAGGGGGCGGTGCCCCCCGCCTTGGCGAGCACATCGCGCAGCCGCACCCCGGTCCACTTCGCGCAGCCCATCGCGCCGTTGCCCCACTGGCCGCCGGTGACGCGCGGCTGCGACAGCCCGCGCCCGTTGCCCGCGCACTGGTTGACCGCGACCACCGAGACATGCTCGCCCGCCGCCGCGACCTCGTCGAGCGTGAGCGATACAGCCCGCTTCACCGCGCCGCCCACCGCCACGCGGTGCTCGCTCGCCTTGATTTCGGTCGGGAAAGGCCAGTTCCAGCGCACGAACATCCGGTCGTTCGGCGTGATCGTGCCCTCGCGAAAGGCGCTCATCGGGGTTTCGAGCACCGGCGGGCGGATGCGGTGGACGATCATTTCGCCCTTGCCGGGGAAGGCGGGTTCGAGCGGGCGCAGGCTCGGCCCGCCGGGGAGGCCGAGATCGATCAACCGTCCCGCCTGCTGCGCCAGCACGGGCGCGGCCAGCGCGGTAACGCCCACCCCGGCGATCAGCGAGCGGCGGGTGAACCTGCTCTCGCTCATGCGTCTGCCTTTGTGAGCCGCGCGATCAGCGCGCCGATATCCGCCACCGCCAGCCCGTGCGCGGCGATGAGGTCGCCGATATCGTCGATCCGCGCCATCTCGCCATCATCGCGCATGATCGAGCAGATCACCGCCGCATCGCCCGCGCCTGCGAGCCGTGCGAGGTCGATCGAGGCCTCGCAGGCGGAGGGACGGTCGAGCACGCCGCCGGGCTGCGCGATCAGCGGGAAGACATGGCCGGGCGAGTGGATGTCTGCCGCGCTCGCCCCATCGGCGATGGCGACCTGCACCGTATGCGCGCGGTCGGCGGCGGAAATGCCGGTCGACACGCCTTGCGCGGCCTCGATCGAGCGTGCGAACGGCCGCCCGGTCTGGCGATGGGTGCCGGGATTGATCAGCGTCAGTCCCAGCTGCGCCGCGCGCTCGGGCGTCACCGCAAGGCAGATCAGCCCGCGCCCGTGGGTGGCCATGAAGTTGATCACCTCGGGCGTGACTGCGCGGGCCGGGCACATGAAGTCGATATCCCCGCCGCGCAGCCGGTCACCCGCAAGCACGACGATCCGCCCGGCGGCAATTGCCGCGAGCGCGCCGTCGAGATCGTGGTCGAGCGCCGCGGTCATCACGCCAGATCCCGCCCGGCGGCGAAGCTCTTCGCGCCCAGCACCACCTGCCGGCCGACCAGTTCCAGCTGGCCGCGCGCGCGCTCGTCGAGGCATTCCCCATCGGGCGAGAACAGCCCGCGATAGGTGAGGATCGTCGCGCCCATCGGGGTCGGCCAGCCGCGCAGGGCGTGGGTGATCGCGCGCATCGTCAGCAGCGTCGACATCGAGGCCTGATCGCCGAAAGCGGTCGCAATGAGACCCACCGCGCGGCCATCGAGATAGGGCCGCTCGTCCTTCGCCAGATCCTCGAGGTAATCGAGCGCGTTCTTGACCACGCCTGAGATCGTGCCGTGATAGCCGGGGGCGGCGACCAGCAGGCCATCGGCGGCGCGCACCGCCTCGACCATTTCCGAGCCCAGCCCAGCGCTGTGATCGGGGCCGAGATAGTGGGGGAGCGAAGTGAGATATTCACCGCCGAACACCGTCACTTCGGCCCCTTGCCCTTCCGCAACGGCAGCGGCGAGGCGCAGCGCCTGCTCGGTCGAGGAACCGGGATTGACCGTGCCGCCAAGGGCTACGATGCGGGTCATGCGGGGGTGATCCTTTCAGCGAGATAGGTCTTGAGGCGGGCCGTCTGTTCTGGCGTGAAGCGCAGCCCCAGCTTGGTGCGCCGCCACAGGATGTCCTCGGGCGTGCGCGCCCATTCGTGGGCGACGAGGTGGTCGACTTCGGCGGCGGTCAGCCCGTGGCCGAAATCCTCGCCGAGGTCGGCAGCCGTGCTGGCAGCGGCGAGGATCGACCGTGCCCGCGTGCCATAGAGCCGCACCAGCCGCGCCGCGTCGTGATCATTCAGAAAGGCATAGCGCGCCATCAGATCGCGGGCGAGGGCAGGGGCATCGAAGCGCCCGAAATCGCCACCGGGCAGGGGTGCGCTGCCTGTCCAGTCTGCGCCTTGCAGCACCGGCAGGAAGGGGGCCAGCTTCTCCACCGCCTCTGTTGAAAGTTCGCGATAGGTGGTGATCTTGCCGCCGAACACCGAAAGCAGCGGCGCGTTTCCATCGGCTCCGACATCGAGCTCGAAACTGTAGCCGCGGGTCGCGGCTTCCGGCTTGCCTGAACCGTCGTCGATCAGCGGGCGCACGCCGGAATAGGTCCAGACAACATCGGCGGGGGTGACAGGCTGGCGGAAATATTCGGAGGCGCCCTCGCACAGATAGGCGATCTCTTCGGGGGAAGCGCGCACCTCGTCGAGACTGCCGCTGTGATCGACATCGGTGGTGCCGATCAGCGTGAAGTCGCTCTCGTAGGGGATGGCGAAGAAGATCCGGCCATCGGGCAGCTGGAAGAAATAGGCAAAGTCATGGTCGAACAGCTTGCGCACAACGATGTGGGAGCCGCGCACCAGCCGCATCCGCTGCGCCGAAGGCTCGCCCGCCCGGCCGAGCAGATCGAGCACACGCGGTCCGGCGGCGTTGACGACCGCGCGGGCATGGAAGGTCTCGCCGCCTGCCTCGATCCGCCAGTGATCGGCTTCGCGCGTCAGCGCGGTGACCTCGCAGCGGGTGCGCACCTCGCCCCCGCGATCGGCGGCGTCGCGGGCGTTGAGCACCACCAGCCGCGCATCGTCCACCCAGCCATCGGAATAGGCGAAGGCGCGGGTGAATTCGGGCTTCAGCGGCGCGCCCGCCGGGTGGGCCACCAGATCGATGCTTGTGGCCGAGGGGAGATATTTGCGCCCGCCCAGATGGTCGTAAAGGAACAGCCCCAGCCGCAGCAGCCAGCGCGGGCGCAGGCCGCGGCGGTGGGGGAGGATGAAGCGCAGCGGCCAGATGATGTGCGGCGCGATGCCCCACAGGACCTCGCGCTCGGTCAGCGCCTCGCGCACCAGGCCGAATTCGTAATGCTCGAGATAGCGCAGCCCGCCGTGGATCAGCTTGGTGGAGTTGGACGAGGTGCCCTCTGCCAGATCGCCGCGCTCCAGCAGCAGCACCCGCGCCCCGCGCCCGGCCGCGTCGCGCGCGATGCCTGCGCCGTTCACGCCGCCGCCGATCACGGCCAGATCGAACATCGTGCTCATGGGATCACCCCTATCGCGAAGCCGAGCGCGACCACAAGCGAAGCGATGGTCGCCGCCAGCACCGGCATCACCGCGCGCCATCCAAGGCCGAGCAGCAGATCGGTGCGGGTGCGCATCGCGGTGGCGGTGACGGCGAGCAGCAGCAGGGTCTTTGAGGCAGTCAAAGCATGACCCGCCAGCGCGGCGGGCAGGGTGACGAGCGAATTCGCCGCCACCAGCGCAAGGAAGGCGAGGATGAAACCCGGCAGCAAGGGCACGCGCGCCTTTCCTACCCCGGCGGGCAGCGGCTGCGCCCGCGCAATCCACAGTGCGGCGAGCGTCACCAGCGGGGCGAGCAGGGCGACGCGGGTGAGCTTCACCACCGTCGCCTGCGCGCCCGCCGCATCGGACACGGCGAGGCCCGCGCCGATCGATTGCGCGACGTCATGGATTGCCGCTCCGGTCAGAAAGCCCGCCTGCGCGTTGGAAAAGTCGAGCGCGGTCGCCAGCATCGGATAGGTGACGAGCGCAATCGCGCTGGCCGCAGCAAGGATCACCAGCGTCAGCGTGAACTGCGCCTGATCCACCCGCTCGCGCCCGATCACGCCATAAAGCGCCAGCGCCGCCGAAGCGCCGCAGATCGCGGTCGCACCCCCGCCGAGCAGGCCGATCGCCGGGCTCTGTCCCGTCACCCGCGCGGCGGCGAGTGCTGCGAACAGCGCGGCGGCCATCACCAGCGCGAGGCCGAGGAACGGCACCGCGCCCATCGCCAGCACCTGCATGGCAGTCACCTGAAAGCCCAGCAGCACGATCCCAGCCCTGAGGCCATGGCGCGACACCGCGTCGAGCCCGTCATGGGTGCGCGTGTCGCCCGCCACGAAATTGAGCGCGAGACCCGTCAGCAGCCCGGCAAGGATCACCGGCACCCCGTAATTCTGTGCCAGCCACGCCGCCGCCGCCCCAGCGATGGCGGCAATCGCAAGGCCGGGGACGAAACGTGAGAGCGGGCGGCGGGCACGCGGTGCGGGGGCGGCGCTTTCGGCAAGCACCATTTCGCCGAACAGATCGCCGGCAAAGGCCTCGAAATCGGGGCGCGCGTCGCGCTTCATGCCGGCTGATCCGATGTCTGTCTCACGGTGTCACATTCCTACCCCGCGTCGTCCGCCAATGCAACTGCCCGGCCTCAGGCGAAGACGGCTTCGGCTGCCTCCGGACGGCGGATTTCCGGCAACAGCCACTGGAACCATGCCAGCGCCACCAGATAGGACGATGCGGCAAAGATGAACAGCGGCACAAAGCCCAGCCCTGCATCCAGCACCCGCCCTGCGACGAGTGAAATCGCCACGCCGCCCATATTGCCCATGAAGGCGCCAAAGGCCGTCACCCGCCCGACCTTCACCTGCGGGACGACATCGGTGATGGTCGAGAACAGCGAGAGCGAGAAGCCCTGGTGACCGGCCATCACCACCCCGATCATGACCGCCACCGGCCAGAACGAGTTCAGCTCCAGCACCAGCGGCAGCGGGGCGACGATCAGCGCCGAGACCAGCATCACGCTTTTGCGCACGCGGTTGGGGCTCCACCCGGCCTCCAGCAACCGGGTCGAGGCCCAGCCCGCCAGCAGCGCGCCGAGGCCCGATCCGGCAAAGGCAATCGCCAGCGGCACGGCCAGTTCGAGCGTCGAGAGACCAAATTCCTTGCGGTAATAATCGGCCAGCCAGAAATTGATGAACCACCAGGTCATGTCCGACAGCGCCTTGGCCACCACGATCGCCCAGGTCTGGCGGTTCATGAGGATCGGGCCATAGGCCTCCCCGCCTGCGGTTTCCGTCGCGGTTTCCTCCCCGCCGCGCTGGCGCAGTTGGCTGATGCCGCGGGCGAGCCATATCCATGCGAGCAGCGAAACCAAGCCGCCGATCCCGCCCGCCACCAGCGCCCCGCGCCAGCCGACGCTGAGCGCCAGCGCCGGAATGACGAAGGGCATCGCGATCGTCCCCGCGCCCGCCAGCAATGTCGCAAAGCCGAAGGCGAAGCTGCGCTTGTCGGGCGGGAACAGCGCGGCGACGGTCTTGATGGTGAGCGGGGTCTGCACCGCCTCGGTCACGCCGAGGCCGACCCTTGCGGCGACCACCTGCCACGTCGTCAGCGCCCAGCCATGCGCCATCGCCGCGAGGCTCCACGCGCTCGCGCCGACCTGCATCGAGCGGTTCACGCCGAGCCGGTCGACCAGCCAGCCGGTGAACAAGAAGGCAAAGGCGGCGGAGAACTGCGTGACCGCGGCGAGATCGCCGAAGTCGCTGTCGCTCCAGCCGAAATCGGCCATCATGTCGGGCTTGAGGATCGCGATGATCGGGCGATCCATCGCATTGAACACCCCCGCGATGCACAGCACCGTGAACAGCGACCACCGCAGGCGCGCGGCAATGGGAGGGGGGCTGGCGTGCATCAGGGGTTCCTAGATTTCATCGCGGGGGCAGACAAGAAGGGCCGCCGGATCGCTCCGACGGCCCCGTTTGGTGATGTCACGACCGGAAGGTGCTCATCACATCCGGGCGCGCAAGCTGACCCCGAAATAGCGATCCGCATCGCGCGGGATCTGCAACCGGCGTCCGTTCTCGACATTGAGCAGCACGTAGCTCTCGTCGGTGATGTTGCGAACGTGGAAGGTCAGGCGATACTTGTCGTCCGGATCGGAGAACCCGACCGAGGCGTTCCAGATGCCATAGGGATCGATCGGCCCGGCCTCGCCCAGATCGGAAAACTGCCGGCTGGTGTGGCGGAAATCGGTGTTGAGATAGAGCACCGCCGCATCGCCCAGATCGGCGGTGTAATCGCCGCCGATGGTGTAGACGAACTTGGGCGCGAGCGGCAGCTGGGTGCCGTTGATCGCGCTCGGCGCGTTGGTGAGCGGGTTGGGGTTGAACTCCTTCACGCGCGCATCGGCATAGGCCGCGCTCGCCCGCAGGTTCAGCCCGCCGACCGGGTTGACGACCAGATCGGCCTCGAAACCATCGCTCTTCACCGTCCCGGCATTGGTCAGGTTCGACACCGTCGCGCCGTTGACCAGCACGAAGTTGTTGGCCTGAAACCCGTCATACTCGACCGAGAAGGCGGCGACGTTGAGCTGCACCCGGCGGTCGAGGAACTGCGACTTCACCCCGATTTCGAAGCTGTCTGAGATTTCCTCGTCGATCGGCTGGGCGTTGTTCGGTGCGGTGTGGTTGAAGAACACGTTGAACGCCGGGCCCTTGTAGCCGCGGGTGTAGGAGCCGTAGAGCATGATGTCTTCGGACGGCTCGAATTGCAGCACCGCACGGCCCGACAGGTTGCCGTTGGTGGTCTCGCCCGAAGAGGTGTTGGTGCCGTTGCCGCCATTGGCGATGGTGCCGCCCGCAGGGTTGCCGTTGACGCCCGGGCCGGTCGCCGGAAGGCCGGTGGTGCGGTTGATCCCCGGCGCGCGGGTGTGGGTGAACTCCAGATCATCCCACGTGTAGCGCAGGCCCCCGGTCAGCGAGAGCTGCTCGGTGAAGCGATAGGTCGCCTGGCTGAACAGCGCGTAGTTCACCGAACGCACTTCGCTGCGCGAGGTTGCGGTCGGGAAGATCGTGTTGACCGTGTCGTTGAGATTGCACGGCACCGCGCCGCTGGGGGCAGCGGGCAAGGTCGAGCTGGCGCAGGTGACATTGTTGCGAGTGAAGTCCTGCGTGTTGTCCGACTGCCAGACAAAGGCGCCCGCCTGATAGAAGAAAGCCTTGCTCTGGTCGGACGCGATGCGGATTTCGGCCGAGACCTGCTCGGTCTTGACCACGCCGTTATCGTGCAGCTCGCCCACGCCGACGATGGCGCGCGGGAGGAAATCGCCTTCGCGCAGCTCGCGGTTGAACCAGTTGCGATAACCCAGCACCACGCTCAGCGTGTGGGTGTCGCTGATGGCGAAATCGCCGGAGCCGGTCAGGCTCCACTGCTTGTCCTGCGTGCGGGTGACGAGGTTGTGGTTGATGAAGCGCTGGTCTTCGCCCTGCGCCGGGCCGCCGGGCAGGCCAAGCTCGGCATCCTGCACCGCATTGCCGCGGCTGACGCCGGTGACATCGGCGCAGCAATCGTCGTCCGCCTTGTAGTAGTCGGCAATCAGGCGGACCGCGTTTGCCCCGTCGTCGTAATCGACGATCCCGCGCAAGCCGTAATGCTCATAGCCGTTGACGGTGTTGTTGGTGCCGCCGTTGATGTTGGTGATGTTGCCATCGAAGGTGCCGTAAAAGCCGGTCAGGCGCGCGCTGATGTTCTCGGCCAGCGGGCCTGAGATCGCGGCGCGCAGGCGGTATTCGTCGCCTTCGAACCAGTCGGCACGGGCTTCGCCTTCGAAACTGTCGGTCCCGCCCTTGGAGACGATGTTGACGAGGCCGGCCGAGGCGTTGCGGCCGAACAGCGTGCCCTGCGGGCCGCGCAGCACTTCAAGCCGTTCGAGGTCGACCAGATCCATGAAAGCTTGGCCCGAACGGCTCAGCACCACGCCATCGACAACGGTGGACACGCTCGGCTCGGCTGCGACCGAGAAGCTGATGGTGCCCACGCCGCGCATCACGATCGCGCTGTTGGCGCTGGTGGTGCCCTTGCGGAAGGTTACCGAGGGGACGACGGTCGAGATGTTCTCGAGGCTGAAGACCACCGCCTGATCCAGCCGCTCGCCGCTGACCGCGGTGATGGCGATCGGCACATCTTGCACATTTTCCTCGACCTTCTGAGAGGTTACGATGATTTCCTCGACCTGCGCCATGGCCGGTGCGGTGGTGATCAGCGCCAGCGAACTGGCCGACAGGGCCAGCGTCTTGAGCGCAATGCGGGTGGTGGTCGGCATCGTGATGTTCTCCCCTAGGTCGTGATCGGGTCTTTCGGACATGGCGCAAGACCATCGCCCGTGCGGTCGATCTATCGCCGGTCGGGTTGCGCTTTCTGCCCCGATCTGTCAAGCGGTGTCAGATAAGGCCAAGGGACAGGCTTGCGGAGGATCATGGGGCTGGAATGGTGCAGCTGACGCCAAGCGAAGGGGGTTTTGACCTGCGGCTGGCCGGGCGCGTCGTGCTGCGTCATCGACGGGAAAGCCCCGCTATCTCATTGGCTTCGGGCGATCCCCGGGTGACGATGGTGCGCGGCAATTTCCGCCTCGACGATACCCCTGTGGCGGCGATGCCACTATCGCTGTGCGAAGTGGCCGGGGAGGGCGCGGTGGTGCTCGCGAGCGCCGATGACAGCGCAAAACTGGCCGCGAATCTTGCGCCCGATGCATCGCGGCTGACCCTTACCGCGCTGACCACGCATGATCGCGTCACTTTCGACCTCGATCTCGCGCCCGATGACGTCCTGTGGGGCGGGGGCGAGCAGATGAGTTATCTCGTTCTCAATGGCCGCAATTTCCCGATCTGGACGAGCGAGCCAGGCGTCGGGCGCGAACCCGGAACGCCGCTCACCGATCAGGCCAGCGCCGACGGCAGCTTTGCGGGCGGGGACTACTGGACGACCAATTATCCCGAGCCCACGGTGCTGTGCTCCAGCGGCTGGGCGATCAGCCTCGCCAATGCCGAATATGTCGAACTCGACGCGCGCGAAGCCCGGCGGCTGCGGGTTCATGTATGGTCGCACGAGGCCCGCATCGACCTGTTCGAAGGCGCGCCCGCCGATCTTACCCGGCAGCTTGGCGCGCGCTTCGGCCCGCGCCAGCCGCTCCCCGATTGGGCGCTGGGCGGGGCCATCGTCGGATTGAAACAGGGCGAGGCGAGTTTCGAGCGGCTCGAAGCCCTGATCGATGCAGGCGCGGCGGTTGCGGGCCTGTGGTGCGAAGACTGGGTCGGCATCCGCGAAACCAGCTTCGGTCGCCGCCTGTTCTGGGACTGGCAGTGGAACGCCGAGCGCTACCCCAATCTTCCCGCGAAGATCGCCGCCCTCAAGGCGCGCGGCATCCGCTTCCTCGGCTATGTGAACCCCTATCTCGCGGTCGACGGCCCGCTCTATCCCGAAGCTGCCGCCAAGGGCTACTTCGCCAAATGCCTCGACAGCGACGAGCCCTATGCCGTCGACTTCGGTGAGTTTCATGCAGGCGTGGTCGATTTCACCAACCCCGCCGCGTGCCACTGGTTCGCTGAGGAAGTCATCGGCCAGCGGATGCTCGATTTCGGGCTCGATGGCTGGATGGCGGATTTCGGCGAATATCTCCCCACCGACCTGCGGCTGTTCGATGGCGACCCGATGGAAGAGCACAACCGCTGGCCGGTGCGCTGGGCCGAGGTCAACGCGCGTGCCGTCGCCTCACGCGGGCGCACGGGCGATGTGCTGTGGTTCATGCGCGCGGGCCACACCGGAGTGCAGGCGCATTGCCCCCTGCTGTGGGCGGGCGACCAGTCGGTCGATTTCAGCCGCCATGACGGGATCGGCACGGTCGTCACCGCCGCGCTGTCATCGGGCCTTGTCGGCAATGCCTTTAGCCATTCCGATGTCGGCGGTTACACCAGCCTGTTCGGCAATGTCCGCACGCCCGAACTGCTGCTGCGCTGGTATGAACTGGGCGCCTTCAGTCCCGTGTTTCGTACGCACGAAGGCAACCGTCCGGACGACAATTTCCAGATCGATTCGACCGCCGAGCTGATCGAAGGTTTCGTGCGCTGGAGCCGTGTCCACGCGCAGCTCGCGCCCTATGTCGCGCACCTCGTCGCCGAGGCGCGGGCGATCGGCCTCCCGGCCCAGCGCGCGCTGTTCCTGCACAATCCGCAGGACCGCGAGACCTTCACCATTCAGGACCAATACCTCTATGGTGCGGACATGATGGTGGCACCGGTGATCGAAGCGGGGGCGGTGATGCGGCAAGTCTATCTGCCGGACGGCGATTGGCGGCACCTGTGGAGCGGGGCGGGTTACGCGCCGGGCTGGCACGACGTGCCTGCGCCGTTGGGAGAACCGCCGGTGTTCTACCGCCCCGACAGCGCCTTCGCCGCACTGTTCGCCAAAATCGCGGGGAGCCTTTCCGCATGAGCCGCGCCAATATCCGCGATGTCGCCGCCCGCGCGGGCGTGGCGGTGAAGACCGTCAGCCGGGTGATGAACGGTCATCCCTATGTCAGTGCCGAGCTGCGTGAGCGGGTCGAGCGGGCCATGGTCGATCTCGATTACCGCCCCTCGGTCGCGGCGCGCATCCTGTCGGGCGCGAAGTCCAATCAGGTCGCGCTGATCTACGACAATCACAGCCCCTATTACATGTTCCAGATCCAGAAGGGCTGCTGGGACGTGTGCCACGAGGCGGGTATCCGCCTGCTCGCGCAGCCGGTCGACGTCGCCGATCCGCGCGTCGGCGATCAGGTGCGCGGGCTGGTGAGCGAGACCCATGTCGATGGCATCATCCTGTCCTCGCCGGTCACCGATTGCGATCCGGTCCTGCGCGCGCTGGAGGGGATGGACGTGCCCTTCGTGCGCATTTCGCCGGGCACCAACCACGCGCTGACCTCCAGCGTGTTCATGGACGACGCGCAGGCTGCCGACGACATGACCACGCATCTGATCAATGCCGGGCACCGCCGGATTGGCTTCATCAAGGGCCATTCGAACCACATGGCCTCGGACGACCGCCTGTTCGGTTACCGCCGCGCGCTTGACCGCGTGGGCATTCCGTTCGAGCCGGGGCTGGTGGTTGATGGCGCGTTCGATTTCGACAGCGGGGTGGCCGGGGCGAACGCATTGCTGGGCCTGCCCGACCGCCCGACCGCGATCTTCGCCTCGAACGACGACATGGCCGCAGGCGTGCTGGCGGTTGCGCATGATCGCGGGATCGCGCTGCCCGACGAGCTTTCGGTGGCGGGCTTCGACGATACGACGCTGGCGCGCACCGTCTGGCCGCCGCTGACCACGATCCGCCAGCCAATGGCCGACCTCGCGCGGACCGCGACCCAGATTTTGATTGCAGGCGGGGACATCACCCACAAGCGCCTGCCCCACGATCTTGTCGAACGCGCCTCGGTCGCCCCCCCGAACAAGACACCCTCAAAGAGGAACTGACAATGAGTGAACTGCCCCTGCCGCCCGCTACGCGCCGCCTTGGCGCGAGCGATATCGAGGTCTCCCCCATCGCCTGGGGCATGTGGCGTCTGGCCGAGGACGGGCGGAGCGCTGCGGATGCGGCCAAGCTGGTCCACGCGGCGCTCGATTCCGGGATCACCTTCCTCGACACCGCCGACATCTACGGCTTTGATGGGACAAGCGGCTTTGGCGATGCCGAGGT
The DNA here is from genome assembly GCF_006542605.1 of Porphyrobacter sp. YT40. Lineage (GTDB taxonomy): Bacteria > Pseudomonadota > Alphaproteobacteria > Sphingomonadales > Sphingomonadaceae > Erythrobacter. Next base: position 3,471,963 of record NZ_CP041222.1, on the reverse strand, counting down.
GTTGCTGGGCGAGGTGCTGGCGGCGGAACCGGGCTTGCGCGAACGGATGGTGCTGGCGACAAAGGGCGGCATTCTCCCGCCGCTGCCCTATGATCAGAGCGCGGATTACCTGCGGAAGGCGATCGAGGATTCGCTGCGCCGTCTTCAGGTGGACGTGATCGACCTGTGGCAGATTCACCGCCCCGACATTCTCGCCCACCCGCAAGAGACCGCCCGCGTACTCGACGATGCGGTGGCGAGCGGCAAGGTGCGGGCGCTGGGCGTGTCGAACTTCACGCAGGCCCAGATCGCCGCGCTCCAGCACTTCCTCAGCAGCAAGCTGGCGACCACCCAGCCCGAGATCAGCCCGCTGCGGATCGACTGCTTCGAGAACGGTGAGCTCGATCAGGCACTGATGCTGGGCCTCACACCGATGGCATGGTCGCCGCTTGGTGGCGGGCGTCTTGCCGCGCCCGAAAGCGCGCGCGACAAGGCGGTGGCTGCGGCGCTCGACACCGTGGCCGAGGCGCAGGGCGTTTCGCGCACCGTCGCAGCCTATAGCTGGCTGATGGCGCACCCGGCGGGGATCATCCCGATCATCGGCTCGCAGAACGCCACTCGCATTGCCGAGGGTGCCGAGGCGCTCAAAGTGCGCTGGACGCGGCAGGATTGGTACGCGGTGCTGGTCGCCGCGCGGGGCGTGCCGCTGCCGTAAACGCAACCCCCCGTTCGTGCTGAGCTTGTCGAAGCACCGTCCTTTCTGGGAACGCACGGGGGCAATGAAGTACGGCCCTTCGACAAGCTCGGGGCGAACGGACCTAGGGATGGGAATAGACCAATGACCGAACAGCAATGCGAAATCGCGTGGTTCTCCGCGCTGTGTGACGACGATTACGAGTTCCTCGGCGTTCCCGACCCCTATCTCCAGTCAAGCTGGGAGCATTGCCGCAACCTCGTGCTGCGCGCCGAAGAAGGCGGGTTCGACAATATCCTGCTGCCCTCGGGCTACCAGCTGGGCGTCGACACCACGATCTTCGCGGCGGCCGTCGCCACGCAGGTGAAGCGCATCAAGCTGCTGTGGGCGACCCGCATGGGCGAGGACTGGCCGCCGCAGCTGGCCCGCCGGATCGCCACGCTTGACCGTATCCTCGGCCCCAATGCCGCGGGCACCGGCGGGCGGCTCAACGTCAACATCATCTCCTCGGACATGCCGGGCGAAAAGATCGAAAGCGGCCCGCGTTACCGCCGCGGCACCGAGATCATGAAGATCGTGCGCACGCTGCTGAACGGCGAGCATCTCGATTTCGATGGCGAGTTCTACAAGCTGAAGCTCGATCCGCCGCGAATCACCACCCTCAATGGCAAGTGCCCGCCGTTCTATTTCGGCGGCCTCAGCCACGAAGCGCGTGAGTGCGCGGCCGAGGCGGCGGATGTCTATCTGATGTGGCCCGACACCATGGACAAGGTGCGCGCAAACATCGCCGACCTCAAGGCGCGTGCCGCCAATTACGGCCGCACGCTCAAGTTCGGCTACCGCGTCCACGTGATCGTGCGCGAGACCGAGGACGAGGCGCGCCAATATGCCGACCGTCTGCTATCGAAGCTCGACGACGAGGCAGGTCGCGCGATCCGCGAGAAGAGCCTCGATGCCAAGAACTACGGCGTCCAGCGCCAGCAGGAGTTGCGCGGCGCGGCTGATGGTGACGGGTTCGTCGAGGAGAACCTGTGGACCGGTATCGGCCGGGCGCGTTCGGGCTGCGGGGCGGCGATCGTCGGCACGCCCGATCAGGTGCTCGCCAAGCTGCGCGCCTATCAGGCCGAGGGTATCGAGGCCTTCATCCTGTCAGGCTATCCGCACATGCAGGAAGCCGACCTCTTCGCCCGCCACGTCTTGCCGCATATCCAGCACGGCCCGCTCGCAATCTGACCGCGCGGGGGGCAATCGGCGCAGGCCGATTCGCCCCCGTCGCTCCGCCCGTCGCTTCAAGGGGCTCGCCTTGCCGCTACGGCGACGCGGGCCCTCACAATTGCCTCTTTTCCGCGTCCGCTCGGCATGACAAAGCGTATGTCAAAGCACAAACGGCCATCTGGAGAGAGCGATCATGAACCTCGAATTCACCCCCGAAGAGCAGGCCTTCCGTGAGGAAGTGCGCACCTTCATCGCCGAAAACTATCCCAAGCACCTCGCCGATTTCGGCATGCGCGAGGATATGGAGCGCGAGGACTTTCTCGCCTGGCACAAGATCCTCGGGCAAAAGGGCTGGTCGGTCCCGGCATGGCCGGTCGAATATGGCGGCACCGGCTGGACCCCGACCCAGCGCTACATCTGGTCGGAAGAAAACGCCCGCGTGAACGCGCTGATGCCGCTGCCCTTCGGCGTCTCAATGGTCGGCCCGGTGATCTACACCTTCGGCAACGAAGAGCAGAAGGCCAGGCACCTTCCCGGCATCCGCAGCGGCGAAGTGTGGTGGTGCCAGGGCTATTCGGAACCGGGCGCGGGTTCCGACCTTGCCAGTCTCAAGACCACCGCGGTGCGCGACGGCGATCACTACGTCATCAACGGCCAGAAGACCTGGACGACGCTGGCACAGCACGCCGACTGGGGCTTCTTCCTGTGCCGCACCGATCCCACCGCCAAGGCGCAGGAAGGCATCAGCTTCATCCTCGTCGACATGAAGACGCCGGGCGTGGAAGTGAAGCCGATCAAGCTGCTCGACGGTGGTTACGAAGTGAACGAGACCTGGCTGACCGACGTGCGCGTGCCGGTCGAAAACCTCGTCGGGCAGGAGAACAAGGGCTGGACCTATGCCAAGTTCCTGCTCGCCCACGAACGTTCGGGTATCGCAGGTGTCGCTCGGAGCAAGCGCGGCGTCGAGAAGCTGCGCGAGATTGCGACGCACGAAACGCTCGACGGTGCGCCGCTGATCAAGGATTTCGACTTCGCCAAGAAGGTGAGCCAGCTCGAGATCGATCTTGCCGCGCTGGAAATCACCGAACTGCGCACGCTGGCGGGCGAGCAGGCGGGCAAGGGGCCGGGGCCGGAAAGCTCGATCCTCAAGATCAAGGGCACCGAAATCCAGCAGCGCCTCACGGAGCTGACGCTGGAGGCGGTCGGCACTTACAGCGCGCCCTACATGGGCGGGGTGTCGAACGACAATGGCTCGAACGAACACCCGGTCGGCCCGGACTATGCCCAGCACGCCGCGGCGACCTATTTCAACATGCGCAAGACCAGCATCTATGGCGGATCGAACGAGATCCAGCGCAACATCATCACCAAGATGATCCTCGGCCTCTAAGCGGCTGACGACGGGAGAGAATTCGTGGATTTCAACTTCACCGAAGAACAAGGCATGGTGCGCGACGGCCTTTCGCGGCTGGTGCGTGAACAATATGGCTTCGAGGATCGCCGCAAGGCGATCGCGTCCAGCGAAGGCTGGCGGCCCGAGGTCTGGGCACAGCTCGCCGAGCTCGGCATTCTCGGGATGCCGTTCAGCGAGGCCGATGGCGGCTTCGGCGGCGGGGCGGTCGATGCGATGATCATCATGGAGGAATTCGGTAAGGGTCTGGTGATCGAGCCCTTCCTCCCCACCGTGGTCTGCGCCGGCGGCTTCCTCAAGCACGGCGGCACCGCGGCGCAGAAGGAAGAGCATATCGGCGCGATCGTTTCGGGCAGCGCGGTGTTCGCCTTCGCCTATGCCGAGCCCAAGGGCCGCTATGACTATGCCGACCTCGAAACCACCGCGAAAAAGGACGGTGCGGGCTATGTGCTGAACGGCCACAAGGCGGTCGTGATCGGCGCGCCGTGGGCGAGCCACCTCGTCGTCACCGCGCGCACCGGCGGTGAACGGCGCGACCGTTCGGGCGTTTCGGTCTTCGTGCTGGCCAAGGACACGCCGGGTGTGACCACCCGCGATTACGTCACCGTCGACGGTCGCCGCGCTTCGGAGGTCTATTTCGAGAACGTGTCGGTCGGCGCAGAGGCGCTGATCGGGGCCGAGGGCGAGGGGCTGGCGCTGATCGAACTCGTCACCGACGAAGCCATCGCCGCGCTGTGCGCCGAGGCCTGCGGGGCGATGAAGGTGGCCCACGCGATGACGGTGGAATACAGCCGCCAGCGCAAGCAGTTCGGTGTGCCCATCGGATCATTCCAGGTGCTCCAGCACCGCATGGTCGACATGTACACGGCCTATGAACAGGCCGTCTCGCTCACCTATCTCGCCACCCTGCGGCTCGGCTCGGACGAGCGCACCCGCAAGCTGGCGGTCTCTGCCGCGAAGGTCGGCGTCGGCCAGTCGGCGCGCCTGATCGGGCAGGAAGCGGTGCAGATCCACGGCGGCAACGGCGTGACCGACGAATATGCGATCGGCCACTATTTCAAGCGGCTGACGATCTTCGACAGCGAGTTCGGCAATGTCGACCACCACCTGAAGCGCCACGTCGCGCTCAGCTGAGGGCGCTTTCCCGACATGCAGCAAGCCCCGCTCCCGGCCAGCCGAGGGCGGGGCTTTTTGCTGCGTGGTGTAACTTCCGGCCATGCCCCCGCGAACCGCGTGGCATGAGAGCCGATGAAGCCACGCTCGCCCGCTTGATGGCGCTCTCGCAGGCGGGCGACAGGCAGGCCTATGCGACGTTGCTCGAAAGCTGCCAGCGCTGGCTGCGCGGTTACTACAGCCGCCGGATCGCGCCCGCGCAGCTTGATGATCTGGTGCAGGAAACGCTGATCGCGCTCCACAACAAACGTGCTTCGTGGGATGCGGCGCGGCCGTTCCTGCCGTGGCTCGCGGCGATCGCGCGCTATCGCTGGGTCGATCACCTGCGCCGCCTCTACCGCGCCGATGCGCAGGCGCTGAACGAGGAGCTGATCGGCAGCGACGACGAGCCCGCCATCGCGGCGCGCATCAGCCTCGACCGGCTGCTTGGCCTGCTGCCGCCCGCGCAAGAGCGTGTGATCGCGCTGGTCAAGATCGAGGGCCTGAGCATCGCCGAAGCCTCCGTCGCGACCGGACAGAGCGAGGCGCTGGTCAAGGTCAATATTCACCGCGGGCTGAAGAAGCTCGCCCACATGATTGAGAAAGAATGACAATGTCCCGCACCTCTTCCCGCAACTCCGAGGCCCTGATTGCCGAACTGGTCGGCGGGCTCGAGCCCGTGAAGCCGCTGCGCTTCGGAATCGGCATGGCGCTGACGCTGGTGGCTGCGGCTGCGGCCACGGTGTTGGTGATCGTGCTGTTCGGGCTGCGCGCCGATCTTGCCGCGGGGCGGTTCGATCCGATGCACCTTGTCTCCACGGGGCTGTTTCTGGGTCTCGGCCTTGCCGCCAGCTTCGCCGTGATCGTCATGAGCCGCCCGCTGGTGGGCAACGAACATGGCGGGTGGCGCTGGGCGACGGGCATGGCCGGCGCGCTGCCATTGGCGGCGCTGATTGTCGGGCTGAGCCGGGGCGCGGACACGATCCCGCTGCGCCTGGCAAATCACGGGGTGCAGTGTTTCACCGTGGGTGCGGCGGCCTCGCTGCTGGTGTTCGCCGCGCTGGTCGTGTGGCTGCGCCGCGGCGCGCCGACCGCGCCCGATGTGGCGGGGCTGGTCGCCGGGATCGCCGCCGGTGCCTTCGGTACCTTTGCCTTTGCGCTGCATTGCCCGGACAACGACATCGTCCATATCGGGTTGTGGCACAGCGCGCCGGTGTTCGCGATGGCGCTGCTGGGCCGCGTGATCGTGCCCCGGCTGATCAAATGGTAGGCTGGGCTCAGCCGCGGCCCTTGGGCTTCGGCTTGCCCGCGCCCTTGGCGAAGTGCTTGGGCTTGGCATAGCCTGAACCGGGAGCGGCCCCTGCGGCCTTGCCCTTGAAGTGCCGCTGCGGGCCGGGCCCGGTATTGGGCTTGCCGCGCCGGGCATTCTCGCGCGCGGCCATGCGCGGCGGTTCGGGCGAATGTTCGATAGCGATATAGCCGCCGTTCTCCTCGCTCCCCGCCGTTGCGGCGACCGCCTCGGCGAACTTGCCCGCGATGGCACGGGGGATCTGGAAATAGGTTTCCGCATGGGCGATGCGGATCGCGCCGATCTCGTTGCGGGTGATGTGCCCGCGGCGGCAGATCAGCGGCATGATCCAGCGCGGATCGGCGTTCTGGCGGCGGCCGATATCCATCCGGAACCATACCGTGTCCTCGAACCCTTCGCGGTGGCGTGCCTTCTGCGCCTCGCGCTGGGCTTCGTGGCTTTGCGCGAGCAGTTCCTCGGGCTCGGGCATCGAAGCGCGGTGCGCCTGCACCAGCATCGCCGCGATTTCCTGCGGGCTCTTCGTTTCAAGCAGCTTGTCGGCCAGCTCGCGGTCGGCATCGGTCACCTCGACCGGCTGCATCAGCCTGTCGAGCAGCCGCACGCGGTCTTGCGCGATGATATCCTCGCGGCTCGGCGCGGCGATCCATTCGGCGTTGATGCGCGCATGGCGGAGCATCGATTCCACCCGCTTGCGGCGCGGGAAAGGAACGATCAGCGCAGCGATCCCCTTCTTGCCCGCGCGCCCGGTGCGGCCCGAGCGGTGCTGGAGCGTTTCGGCATCGCGCGGAATTTCGACATGGATCACGAGGCTGAGGCTGGGCAGGTCGATCCCGCGCGCGGCCACGTCGGTCGCGACGCACACCCGCGCACGGCGGTCGCGCAGTGCTTGCAGCGCCTGGTTGCGTTCCTGCTGCGAATGCTCGCCCGACAGCGCGACCACGCCGAAGCCGCGTTCCTGCAAGGTCGCGTGAAGGTGGCGGACATTGTCGCGGGTGGCGCAGAACAGGATCGCGGTTTCCGCCTCATGAAAGCGCAGCAGGTTGACCACCGCATTCTCGATTTCCGAGGGCGAGACGGTGACCGCCTGATAGGCGATATCGCCGTGCCCGCGCTCCGAACCGCCGGTCTCGATCCGCAGCGCATTGCGCTGGTAGCGGCGGGCGAGTGCCTCGATCGGGCGGGGCATGGTGGCGGAGAACATCAGCACGCGGCGTTCATCCGGCGTGGCGTCGAGGATCTCTTCCAGCTCCTCGCGGAAGCCCATGTCGAGCATCTCGTCGGCCTCGTCGAGCACTACGGCGGCGAGCGCTGAAAGGTCGAGCGCGCCGCGTTCGAGGTGATCACGCAGCCGACCCGGCGTGCCGACCACGATGTTTGCGCCCGCCTGCAATGCGCGGCGTTCGACCTGCGGGCTCATGCCGCCGACACAGGTGGCGATCCGCGCACCGGCCGACTTGTAGAGCCAGTCGAGCTCGCGCGCGACCTGAAGTGCAAGTTCGCGGGTGGGGGCGATCACCAGCGCCAGCGGGCCGGGCGCGCGGCGCACGCGGTCATCCTCCCCCAGCATCTGATCGGCAAAGGCGAGCCCGAAGGCGACCGTCTTGCCCGATCCGGTCTGCGCCGAGACGACAAGGTCGCGCCCATGGGCTTCGGGTTCGAGCACGGCGGACTGCACCGGGGTGAGCGTTTCATAGCCGCGCGCGGTCAGGGCCTCGGCGAGGCCAGCGGGCAGATCGGGGAAGGACATGGGGGCAAGCTTTCAGGAAAAAGGGCCGTCCGCACCGGGCGGACAGGCAAAATCGGGGACGCATCAAGCGTCAAAGCGGGTCCCTTACACGCTTTTGGCGGGTTTGGCTTGCGCTTTTGTCGTCAGGGCAGACCTATTCAGGCGGGGCCTTGTCCGGAGAGGCGGCGGCGATGAGATCCATCAGGTTGCGCGCAGCCTCGCGGCTTTCCTCGTCTTCGAAGGCGACATCGAGATCGGGAGCCTCGCCCAGAACCAGAAGCAGGCTCCACAGGGCAAAGCGCTGGCCGGGATCGGCGGTCATGCCGAGATCCACCCGCATCCGCTCGGTCCCGGCGGGAAGCGCGGCTGGAGACACCTCCGCAAGGTCGCGGGTGCCGAAATAGCGCTGGAGAAGGTCGGCCATGTCCATCGCGGCTGGCCCTAGGGGCGCACATGGGCGGTGGCAAGCGCTCAGGCGGTTTCGCGCACCACCAATTCGGGCGGCAGGACGAGGCTTTCGGTGGTGTCACCCGCCATCCGCCGAAGCAGCAGATCGACCAGCCCGCGCGCACCGGCGGCGATATCCTGATGCACGGTGGTCAGCGGCGGCACCGTCTGGCGCGCGATGGGCAGATCGTCGAACCCGACTAGCCGCACATCATCGGGCACGGCGATCCCCTGACGGCGCAGTTCGGTGAGGCACAGCGCGGCGAGCGTGTCGGTGGCGGCGAAGATCCCGTCGATCTCACCCGCATAGGCGGCAAGGTGGCCCGCGATTTCCTCGCTCGCACGGTCGGGAGAAAGGTGAGTTGGGAGCGCCAGCACCGGGGGCAGCCCCATGCGCGCGGCGACATCCTGCGCTCCGGCAAGGCGCGCGGCGAATTCGATCGCGGTGGTATCGCCGAGAAAGGCGATCCGCTTTGCGCCCCCTGCGATCAGCCGCTCCGCCGCGAGCCTGCCGCCGAGCCGATTGTCGCTGCCCACGACGCAGTGGCGCTGGCCTTCGGCATGGTTGCCCCAGACGACCATCGGCGTGTAGCCATCGGCGACCTCCTCGATCCGGTCGAACTGGTCGGACTGGCCGATCACGATCACCCCGTCGATCATGCCCGATCCGATGAACCGTTCGAGCCAGTCGGAGTCGGTTTCGGGCACCACGCGGCGCAGCATCAGGTCGTAGCCGTGCTGCGTCAGCTCATCGGCAAGAAAGCCCAGCAAGGTCATGAAGAAGCTGTCGGAAATCTGCTGGCGGCTGTCATGCCCCAGCGGGATGACCACGCCGATCACCCCGGTCTTCTGACGGCGAAGTCCGCTCGCCATCTGGTTGGGGCGGAAGCCGTGTTCGCGCGCCAGCTGTTCGATCTTCTCGCGCGTCTGCGCGTTGACGAGGCTCTTGCCCGCCAGCGCGCGGCTGACCGTGCCGGGCGAGACTCCCGCCAGCCGGGCCAGATCGGTGATGGTGCGGACCGTCGCCTTGGTGTCCCGGTCGGGCATGGGGGTTCCTAGTGAAGGGCCAGTTCTTGGTCGCGCGTGGCACGATGCCCGGCGTCCACCAGCAGCGTAGCCACCGCACCCGCCAGCATCAAGACCCCGCCCAGCATCAGCACATGGCGCGGATCGCCGCCCAGCAACGGGCGGTAGATCAGCGGCATGGTGAGCGTCTGGATCAGCATCGGGATCACGATGAAGAGGTTGAAGATCCCCATGTAGATGCCGTTCCGTTCCGGCGGGATGCAGTCGGCGAGCATGACATAGGTGTTGCCCATCATCCCCGCCCAGCCGATGCCGATGCCGATCATCAGCAAGAACAGCGCGAGCGGGGTCGAAACGCCCGGAATCAGCAGCATCGCCGCGCCCGAGGCGGCAAGGCAGGCGGCATGGGTGTGACGCGCGCCGAAGCGGCGCACCACGGGGATCAGCACCAGCGCGCCGAGGAAAGCGATGAAATTGTAGAGCGCGCCCGCCTGCTGGGTGGTCAGCGTCGCCTCGCGGAAGGCAGCGCTCGCCGGATCGGCGGTGTCGTAGAGCGAGCGCCCCACCGCGAAGGTGATGTACTGCCAGTAGGCGAACATCGCATACCACTGGCACAGCATCGCGCCTGCCAGCTGGCGCATCGGGCGCGGCATGTCGCGGATCGCGTCGCGGATTTCGGCGAAGGTGGCGCGCACCGTCAGCGGCTTGGCGGCGAGCTCGGCCTGTTCCTCGGGCGACAGGGGCAGTTCGCGCACCCGCCACACCGACCACACGATGGTCGAGATCGAGAGGATCGCGCCGATGATGAAGGCGATTCGAACGATCACCGGAATGCCATTGGCGTCCAGCACGTCCTTCGCGACGAAGGCGGTCAGCAGGCTGGGTGCGAGGTAGGAAAGCGTCTGGGCAAGGCCGGTAAAGGCGCTCTGCGTGAGGAAGCCGGTCGATCGCTGGTCGGGGGCGAGTCGGTCGGCGACATAGGCGCGGTAGGGCTCCATCGTGATGTTGTTGCCCGCATCGAGGATCCACAACAGGCTCGCCGCCATCCACAGGGCCGAGGAATAGGGCATCGCGAACAGCGAGAGCGTGCAGATTACCGCGCCGATCAGGAAATAGGGCGTGCGGCGGCCAAGGCGGGTGTTGGTCCGATCGCTCATCGCGCCGATGATCGGCTGGATGATGAGGCCTGTCATCGGCCCCGCCAGCCACAGCAGCGGCATCGAAGCCTCGTCCGCGCCGAGAAAGCCGTAGATCGGCCCCATGTTGGCCTGCTGCAATCCGAAGCTGAATTGCAGGCCGAAGAAGCCGATGTTCATCTCGATGATTCGCAGCAGCGAAAGGCGCGGCTTTTCCGACATATGATGCCTCACTCCCAAACCCTTTTATACATGGTCTATGCCATGCTGTGGCACAGAAGTGACATGTTTCCACGTCTTTTGCAAACGTTTGCAAGATTCCTGTTGCAAACGTTTGCAAGATGGTTAGGCCATAGGTCGTCGCCGCCACAGAAGCGCGCACCCGAGAGGAGAACAGCCATGAAATTGCGTTATGCGCTTTGCGCCAGTGCAGCCCTGTCCGGCCTGCTGATGGCCCCCGCCTTTGCTCAGGACAATGTCGCCGGCGATGTCGCTGCCGAGGCCGAGGGCGAGGAAATCATCGTCACCGCGGTTGCGCGCGGGCAGAACCGGATCGAAAGCTCGGTCTCGGTCAGCACCATCGGCGCCGACACACTGACCAATCTCAATCCGCCATCCTCGGCTGACCTTATCCGCCAGATCCCGGGCATCCGCTCGGAAGCCTCGGGCGGCGAGGGCAATGCCAATATCGCGGTGCGCGGTATCCCGGTTTCGACCGGTGGTGCGCGCTACATCCAGCTTCAGGAAGACGGGCTGCCGATCCTCGAATTCGGCGACATCATCTTCGGCAATGCCGACAACTTACTGCGCGCCGATCGCTCGGTCGCCCGCGTCGAAGCGGTGCGCGGCGGTTCGGCCTCGACCTTCGCCTCGAACGCGCCGGGTGCGGTGATCAACTTCATTTCCAAGACCGGTGCGGTCGAAGGCGGCGCGATCCAGGGTTCGGTCGGCCTCGATTTCGAAAGCTACCGGCTCGATTTCGATTACGGCGCGCCGCTGGCCGACGATCTCTACTTCCACCTCGGCGGCTTCTACCGCACCGGCGAAGGCCCGCGCGACATCGGCTACAACGGCTATGACGGCGGCCAGATCAAGGCCAACATCACCAAGGAATTCGACGGCGGATACGTGCGCTTCCATGCCAAGTATCTCGACGACACAACCCCCACGATCCTGCCGCAGCCCGTCCGCGTCACCGGCACCGGCGGCAATCCCGACTATCAGGCGATCCCCGGTTTCGACCCGCGCACCGATTCGCTTTACAGCCCCTTCCTGACCCCGGCGGTCAGCCTCGACGGCGGCAACAACCCGGCCAGCTACGACTTCCGTGACGGTCTTTCGGTTCAGTCCAAGGCCTTCGGGATCGAGGCCGAGATCGACGTGGGCGGCGGCTGGACGCTGACCAACCGCTTCCGCTTCGCCGACAATTCGGGCAGCTTTCAGTCGCCCTTTCCGGCCGGGGCGGACTCTGCGCAGACCATCGCCAACGGCATCGGCGGCGCAGGCTCGACCATCGAATTCGCCACCGGCCCCAATGCCGGGCAGGTCGCCAATGCCGCCAATATCGGCGGCAATGGCATCCTCGCCAACATCGTGGTCTTCAACGTCCGCCTCAACAGCCTCGACAATGTCACCAACGATTTCCGCGTGAACAAGGAATTCGATGTCGGCGGCGGCACGGCCAACTTCACCACCGGCTTCTACATGTCGCGCCAGACGGTCGATACCGATTGGCTGTGGACCAGCCATGTGCAGACCGTCGAAGGCAACGGGCGGGCGGTGCTGGTCGACATCCGCGATGCGGACGGCGATTTGGTTACCCAGAACGGGACGGTCGGCTACAGCGCCAGCTTCTTCGGCAATTGCTGCCGCCGCAGCTATGATGTCGATTATTCGACCTATGCGCCCTTCGCCTCGGTCTCGCTCGATTTCGACCGCCTGACGATCGACGCCTCGATCCGCTACGATTACGGCGATGCCAGCGGCACGATCACCGGATCGGACAGCGGCTTCGGTGCCGGGATCGCCAGCTTCGATTTCGACAACGACGGCACGATCAGCCCCGCCGAAGCGCAGACCGCGGTGCTGCCGCTCACCAATGCGCGCCCGGTCAATTACGACTTCGATTACTTCAGCTTCTCGCTGGGCGCGAATTACCTCCTGACCGACGATCTGGGGATCTTCGCGCGCTACAGCCAGGGTGGCCGCCACACCGCGGACCGTTCGCTGTTCAGCCCGGCGGTCAGCACCACCGACGGCAGCCTGCCGGGCGGCGATGCCGGGGTGGTCGCGCGGGTCGACCAGCTCGAGGCGGGTCTGAAGTATCAGTCCGGCGGCCTCGCGCTCTACGCCACCGGCTTCTACGCCGAAACCTCGGAAACCAATGTCGATATCGCCCCGCTGGTGCTGTTCGACACCACCTTCGAGGCCTTCGGGATCGAGCTGGAAGGCAGCTATCGCAGCGGGCCGTTCAGCCTCTCGGCGGGTGCGACCTGGACCGATGCCGAGATCAAGGATGCGCTCAACACCGCGACCATCGGCAACACGCCGCGCCGGCAAGCCGATCTCGTCTATCAAGCGACCGCGCAGTACGATGCCGACAAGTTCACGCTGGGCGCGAACATCGTCGGCACCACCGAAAGCTACACGCAGGACAACAATGATCTGATCCTGCCCGCCTTCGCGCAAGTCAACGCCTTCCTCGCCTTCCGCCCGATCGAGCGGATCGAGGTGGGTCTGAACGCCCAGAACCTGTTCAACGCCACTGGCTATACCGAAGCGGAAGAGGGTTCGATCCCGGGCAACGCCATCGTCCGGGCGCGTTCGATCGCCGGGCGCACGGTGCTTGCTTCGGTGCGGTTCGACTTCTGACGAACCGCCGCCGAGGCCCATGGGCTGGCCGCCGCACCTGCTCTCCCCCAAGACTTGGGGTGCGTGCGGCCAGCCTGTCTTGTGATGCATGAAATGGAAAAGACTGCCGCCATGACCAGCGCCTGGACAGCCGAACATGTGCGAGCGCTCGGGCCCGAGAGTGGCGCGGCGGCGCTGATCCCGCCCGTGGGCGAGCCGGACCGCTCCGGGCTCGATCCGGCGCGCTACTACTGGGACATGTGGCCGGTGCAGGACGCGCGCGGTGAGCGTGTGACGCTGGCGGGCCGTGCCATGTGGATGGCGCTGACCGCGCCCGACCGCGGCGACCCGGCGCTCCGGCACTTCGAGGCCAAGATCCACTGGATCGAGCGGGTGGGCGAGGGCTGGAGCGATTGCGGCCCGGTGCTCCCCGACTTCGCCGTGCCTTACGAGCGCGAGTGGGCCGGATCGGCCTTGCTGGACGAGGGTGTGGTGACGCTGTTCTTCACCGCCGCCGGGACGAGCGCCATGGCCGGGGGTTACCAGCAAGAGCTGTGGGCTGCGCACGCGTCGCTCGGAGCGGATGGCTGGCCGCAGGGCTGGTCGCAACCCGCGCCGTTGGTGACGGGCTACGGCCCGCATTACATGCCCGCCGATGCGCACGAGGGCGAGGCGGGCAAGATCAAGGCCTTCCGTGACCCCGCCTTCTTTCGCGACCCGGCGGACGGCACCGACTACCTCGCCTTCACCGCCTCGCTGGCGGGATCGGCCAGCGCCTTCAACGGGGCCTTCGGGATCGCCCGCAAGGATGCTGCGGGCTGGGAACTGCTCGCTCCGCTGCTCCATGCCGAGGGCGTCAACAACGAGCTCGAACGCGCGCATCTGGTGTTTCACGCCGGACGCTACTACGCCTTCTGGTCGACGCAGACTTCGACCTTCGCCGAAGGCCTGCGCCACGCACCGGGAGGGCTCTACGGCATGGTCGCGGACAGCATGGCAGGGCCGTGGCGGCCATTGAACGGCACCGGACTGGTGCTCGCCAACCCCGTGGACCGGCCGCAGCAGACTTACAGCTGGTATGTCGATGCGAGCCTCACCGTGTGTTCCTTCGTCGATGTCCTGCCCGGCGGCGGATTCGGCGGCGTGCCCGCCCCGCTGCTCCACCTGACGCTCGATGGCGAGCGCGCGCACCTCTCCGCGCTGACGCCGGAGCGCGCGGCCTGATGCTCGCGGGCATCGAGGCGGGCGGCACCAAGTTCGTGCTCGCGGTCGGCCCCTCGCCCGGCCGCATCATCGCCCGCCACACCATCCCCACCCGCACCCCCGAGACCACGCTGACCGAGGCGGCCGAGTGGCTGGCGGGGCAGGGCGGAGGCCTCACCGCGCTCGGCATCGGCAGCTTCGGCCCGGTCGAGCTCGATCGCCGGTCGCCCAAGTGGGGCTTCATCACCAACACCCCCAAGCCCGGCTGGGCCGACTGCGACATCGCCGGCTGGCTGGGCCAGACGCTGGGCGTGCCGGTCGGCTTCGACACCGACGTCAACGCCGCAGCCCTCGCCGAGCACGTCGCGGCGGGCGGGGGCGAGGGCGGCCTCGCCTACCTCACCATCGGCACCGGCATCGGCGGCGGGCTGGTGGTGGATGGCAAGCCCGTCCACGGCATCGCCCACCCCGAGATGGGGCACCTCTACCCCCGCCGCCACGCCGACGACCGCCACTTTCCCGGCATCTGCCCGGTGCATGGCGACTGCCTCGAAGGCCTCGCCAGCGGCCCCGCCATCGCCGCGCGCTGGGGTGCTTCGCTCTCCGAGCTGCCCGCCGATCACCCGGCCCACGCGATCATCGCCGAGACCATCGCGCAGGCCTGCCACACCCTGTTCGCCAGCCTCGCGGTGGGCGAGGTGGTGCTGGGCGGCGGCGTGTCCAACACCCCCGGCCTCGTCGAGCGCATCGCTGCCCGCGCCCTCGAACTGGACGCGGGCTACTTCCCCGGCGGCGCGCGTCACGCGATCATCCGCCCGCGGCTCGGCAGCGATTCCGGGATCACCGGCGCGCTGATGCTGGCCGAGGCGGCGCTCGGGGCTTGAAGCGCCGCTGTCTCCCCGCGATAGTCCTCTCCCGAGAGACCCGGAGGAGAGCCGCCATGTTCCGCCACCTTGCCGCGCTGCTGGCCCTGCTTGCGCTGGCTCTGCCGCTCAGAGCCGAGGACCGTGGCCGCCTGCTCGAATACGAGCGCATCGCCGCTGCGGGCCTGCCCGACCAGCGCCTGACGATCTGGCTGCCCCCCGGCTATGACGGCTCCATGCAGCGCTACCCCGTCCTCTATATGCATGACGGGCACAACCTGTTCGACGTGACCAAGTCCAACTTCAACAAGATCTGGGCCGCCGATCAGGCGATGCTGGCGGCGATGGAAAGCGGCGAGGTCGAACCGCATATCATCGTGGGCATCTGGGCACCGGGGGCTGACCGTTATCGCCAATACCTGCCCCGCAGCGCCTATGACGCCGCGCCGCCATCCTTGCGCGCGCAGATGGATGCGGCGGCGGGCGGCGCGGTGGTGTCGGACCGCTATCTCGCCTGGCTGACCGGGCCGCTCAAGTCATGGGTCGACACCGCCTTCCGCACCCGGCCCGGGCGGGACGATACCGCCATCGTCGGATCGAGCATGGGCGGGCTGATGAGCTGCTACGCCTTTCTCGAAGCGCCGGAGGTGTTCGGGCGGGCGGGGTGCGTCTCGTCGCACTGGCCTGCGGTCGATCCGCGCGCGGTCGAAGGGGAGAGCGCCAGCGTAAAGGCGTTGTGGGACGCATGGTTCGCCGCGAGGCTGGGCGCGCCCGAGGGACGGCGGGTGTGGCTGGACCACGGCACGGCCACGCTCGACCAGTTCTATGCGCCCTACCAGCAGGTCGTGGACGCGCGGTTTGCGGCGGCAGGTTGGCAGCGGGGCCGCGACTGGGAGAGCCGGGTCTATGAAGGCGCCGAGCACGAAGAGAACGCCTGGGCCGCGCGCCTGCCGGAGATTTTCGGTTGGCTGCTGAGGAAGTAAAACAAACCCCGTTCGTGCTGAGCTTGTCGAAGCACCGTTCTCTTTTCTGCGCCAGTAGCTGAAAGAAAATGCGGCCCTTCGACATGCTCAGGGCGAACGGTGTCTGGTATCAGCGCAAGCCGAAAGCCTCGCGCGCCAGCCGCTCCACCACCGCCTTGTCGGGCGCGCCCTTGGGGGAGACCCAGGAACCGCCCACGCACAGCACGGGATCGAAGGCGAGCCATTCGGCCGCGTTGTCGAGGCTGATCCCGCCGGTGGGGCAGAAACGGCACTGGCCGAAGGGCGCGGCGAGCGCCTTCAACGCAGGCAATCCGCCCGCCGCCATCGCCGGGAAGAACTTGAAGCGGTCGAGCCCCAGATCCAGCCCGCGCATGATGTCGCCCGCATTGGCGATGCCAGGGAGGAAGGGCACGCCGCTCGCTACCGCCGCCTTGCCCAAATTGTCGGTGAGGCCGGGGGAGACGATGAACTCGCTCCCGGCTTCGAGCGCCGCATCGAGCTCGCGCGGGTTGGTGACGGTGCCCGCGCCGACGATTGCGCCTTCGACCTGCTTCATCGCCCGGATCGCGGGGAGCGCGGCAGGGGTGCGCAATGTGACTTCGAGCACGCGCAGACCGCCTGCGACCAGCGCCTCGGCGAGCGGCACGGCGTGGGCTTCGTCCTCGATCACGATCACCGGGATGACCGGCGCGGTGCGCATGATGGCGTCGATATTCATTACATTCCTCCGGTGGCGAGCATCGCGCTGGCCCCTTGTTCGGCCCCGTCGGCAAATCGGCGCATCATGCCGAACAATTCGCGGCCCGTGCCCATGTCGGGCTGCGGGTCGGTGGCAGGCTCGCGCGAGGACAGGTCGGCGGTGGTCGAGAGTGTCCCGGTGACGGCACAAACCTTCACCATGTCGCCATCGCGAAGACGGGCCAGCGGGCCGTCGCCCAGCGCTTCGGGCGTGCAGTGGATCGCGCAAGGCACCTTGCCGCTCGCGCCTGACATCCGCCCGTCAGTGACCAGCGCTACCTTGTGCCCGCGATCCTGCAGCACGCCCAGCGCCGGGGTGAGCTTGTGGAGTTCGGGCATCCCGTTGGCGCGCGGGCCCTGAAAGCGCACGACAACCACCACGTCGCGGTCGAGCTCGCCCGCCTTGAAGGCGGCGTTGACGCTGGCCTGATCCTGAAACACGCGGGCCGGAGCCTCGATCGTCCAGCGGCTTTCATCCACCGCCGAGGTCTTGAAGCAGGCGCGCCCCAAATTGCCTTGAAGCAGCCGCATCCCGCCATCGGGCTTGAAAGGGTTCGCGACCGTGCGCAGCATCGTGTCGTCGCCCGAGGGGCCGACTTCGCGCCACACCAGCGCTTCCCCGTCGAGCCCCGGCTCGCGGGCGTAGTCGCTGAAATCGCCGCGTCCCACGGTGAGGATGTCGGGGTGGGCGAGCCCTGCGGAGAGCAATTCGCCGATCACGTAGCCCATGCCCCCGGCGTTGTGGAAGTTGTTCACATCGCCCGAGCCGTTGGGATAGACCTGCGCGATCAGCGGCACGGCGCTCGACAGTTCGGAAAGGTCGTCCCAGTCGAAGATCACGCCTGCCGCGCGCGCCATCGCGGGCAGGTGAATCGCGTGATTGGTCGATCCCCCGGTGGCGAGCAGGCCGACGGCGGCGTTGATGATCGCCTTCTCGTCGACGACATGGCCCAGCGGACGGTAATCCTCGCCCTTCCGCCCGATCTGCGCGACCCGGTGAACTGCCTCGCGGTCGAGCGCCTGCCGCAATTGCGTGCCGGGCTGGATGAAGGCGCTGCCCGGAATGTGCAGGCCCATCATCTCCATCATCATCTGGTTGGAATTGGCGGTGCCGAAGAAGGTGCAGGTGCCCGGCGAGTGATAGCTCTTCATCTCGCTTTCGAGCAGTTCGGCGCGGGTCGCCTTACCTTCGGCATAGAGCTGGCGGACGCGCTGTTTTTCCTTGTTGGGGATGCCGGTGGGCATGGGCCCGCTGGGCACGAAGATCGTCGGCAGGTGGCCGAAGCGCAAGCTCCCCATGAGCAGGCCCGGCACGATCTTGTCGCAAATGCCGAGCATCAGCGCGCCGTCATACATCGCGTGGGACAGGGCAACGGCGGTGCTGAGCGCGATCACATCGCGGCTGAACAGCGACAACTCCATCCCCGTCTCGCCCTGCGTCACCCCGTCGCACATCGCCGGGGTGCCGCCCGCAACCTGCGCGGTGGCGCCGATCTCGCGCGCGTAGACCTTTAGCCGGTCGGGATAGCGGCCATAGGGCTGATGGGCGCTCAGCATATCGTTATAGGCGGTGACGATCCCGAAATTGGCACCCTTGCCGGTCATCAGCGCCGCCTGATCCTCTTGAGCGCCCGCATAGGCGTGGGCGAGGTTGGAGCACGACACCGCGCTGCGCTCTCCCATGTTGTCGCCTTCGCGCCGGATCAGGTCGAGATACGCCTGCCGGGAAGGCTTCGAACGTTCGATCACGCGCTGCGTCACCCGGTGGAGGGTATCGTTGAGGGGCTTATTCATGCCACGTTACTCCGTCGCGTTCGGCCAGCGCGATGGCCGCAGAGGGGCCCCAGCTGCCGGCGGTATAGGTCTTGGGGGTCAGGCCCTCGGCATCCCACAGCGCGCGGATCGCATCGACCCATTCCCACTGCGCCTCGACCTCGTCGCGGCGCACGAACAGCGTCTGGTCGCCCTCGACCAGATCGAGCAGCAGGCGTTCATAGGCGATGCGCCGCACCGCGCCACTGAAGGCATCGGGCATGGCGATGTTGAGTGGGACGGAGCGCAGGCGAATGCCCTCACGGTCGAGCCCGGGCACCTTGGCCATCAGCGAGAGGGTGATGTTCTCTTCGGGCTGAATGCCGATCACCAGCCGGTTGGGCTGCATCGTCGCGCCCTTGCCCGCGAAAATGCTGTGCGGCACGCAGCGGAACTGGATCACGATCTCGGTGACGCGCTTGGGCATTCGCTTGCCGGTGCGCAGGTAGAAGGGCACGCCCTTCCAGCGCCAGTTGTCGACATGGGCCTTGATCGCGACGAAGGTTTCGGTGTCCGAAGGCTTGCCCAGCTCCTCGTCATAGCCCGGAACCGCGTTGCCGCCGATCGCGCCCGCGCGGTATTGCCCGGTGACGGTCTCGCCCTTGCCGACATCGCGCAGCGCGCGCAGCACCTTGACCTTCTCGTCGCGCACCGCGGTCGCATCGAAATGGGCGGGGGGCTCCATCGCCACCAATGCGAGCAGCTGGAGCATATGGTTCTGCACCATGTCGCGGATCGCGCCGGCATCGTCGTAGAAGGCGACGCGCCCTTCGAGGCCCACGGTCTCGGCCACCGTGATCTGCACATGGTCGATATGCGCCGCGTTCCACAGTGGCTCGAACATGATGTTGGCAAAGCGCAGCGCGAGCAGGTTCTGCACCGTCTCCTTGCCGAGATAGTGGTCGATCCGGAAAATCCGCTCTTCCGGGAAGGCCTCGGCCACCGCGTCGTTGATCTCGCAACTGGTGGCAAGGTCCGTGCCCAGCGGCTTTTCGAGGCACATGCGCACATTGGCGCCCGTCAGCCCGGCCGATTGCAGCCCCTTGATGGTCGGCCCGAACAGGCTCGGCGCGGTGGAGAGGAAGATGGCAAGGCCGTTCTTCGGATTGCCGACCTTCTTCGCCAGATCGTCATAGCCTTCGAGCGTGGTCGCATCGAGCGTCTGATAGCTCAGCCGGTTGAGGAAATCCGCCATCCGCCCGCGCCGCTCGGCAGGGAGATATTTCTCCAGCGCCGCGCGCGCGAAGTTGCGGTATTCGCTGTCCGACATTGCGCTGCGGGCGGTGCCGATGATCTTGAGACCGGGCGCGAGCAGCCCGTCGGCATCGAGCGCGAAAAGGCTTGGCAGCAGCATCCGCTGGGCAAGGTCGCCGGTGGCTCCGAACAGCAGCAGACGGTCGGCAGTGAAGCTCATGCGCGAGGGGCCCCTTGTAGCGTCGCGCCCTACCTAGGCGCGCGGGGCCCTACGTGCCAGCTTCGCGCATACTTATTCAAGCCGGACAGGGCCTCAGGCGGGTTTTCTCGCGTAGAATCCGAAGCCCGCGATGATGGCGTAGCAGGCGATCGGGAGCAGCATCGCGGTGCCGAGGCTGCCGCTGGCATCGGCGAGCATGCCGGTCAGCAGCGGGATCACCGCGCCGCCGAAGATCGCGATGTTGATGATCCCCGAACCATCCGCCGCCTTCGCGCCGAGCTTCTCGCAGGCGAGGCTGAAGATCGTCGGGAACATGATCGAATTCATCAGGCCCACCGCCAGCAGGCTGTAGCCCGCCGTCGTCCCGCTCGCGCTGGTGGAGAACAGCACCAGCGCGATCGCGCCCACCGCCACGCCCGCCAGCACCATGCCGGGGCTGACGAAGCGCAGCACCGCCGAACCGATGATCCGCCCCACCAGCGCGCCGCCCCAGTAGAGGAAGATGAGATCGCCCGCCGCCCGCTCGGTCAGGCCCATGACGCCCGGCTGCATCAGGTAATTGACGATCAGCGAGCCGATCGCGACCTCGGCCCCGACATAGAGGAAGATGCAGGCCGCCCCGAAGGAAAAGCGCGTGCGCGTCAGCAGCCGGTTGCCCCACAGCCATACCGCCGGGCCCGCGATCAGCAGCGCGATGCCAGGAAGTTCCATGCCCTGAATCACCAGCCAGCCACCGGCAAGGATCGGAACCAGCCCTACCAGATAGCGGCCGGGCGTGGTCAGCGCCGCCTCGTGTCCGGCTCCGGCATCGGCGGGAAGCTTGTTGCGATAGAGCCAGACCACCGCCGCGATCACCGCCAGCGCCACGGCGAGGCCGATATAGGTCGAAACGATCGCTGCGCTTTCGGCGGTGCGATAGGCGTCGAGCTGCGCGCCGCTCAGCTCCGCGGCGGAAACCCCCGCCAGCCCGCCGAGGATCAGGCTTGATCCCACCCGCGGGAAGATCGTCGTGCCGAGGCTGTTGAACGCCTGCGCGAAGGTCAGCCGGCTGTGCACCGTCTTTTGCGGCCCGAGCAGGCTGATAAGCGGGTTGGTGACGACCTGCACCACCACGACCCCGCTCGCGAGGATAAACAGCGCGCCCAGAAACAGGCCATAGGTCGCGGTCTGGCTCGCCGGGATGAACAAGAGGCAGCCCGCCATCATCGTCAGCAGGCCGACCACCGCGCCGCGCATATAGCCGACGCGCTTGACCAGCTCCGCGCCGGGAATGCCGATCAGCAGATAGGCGGTGAAAAAGCAGAACTGCACCAGCATCGCTTCGGTGTAGCTGAGCGTGAACAGCTCTTTCAGCTTGGGCAGGATGACATCGTTGAGGCTGGTGATCCCGCCGAAGATGAAGAACAGCGCGAAGACGAAATAATTCAGCCCCGGCGCATGGATCTGGCGCTCATCGCCCAGCTCATCCCCCGCAGCCGCCGCCGCGCTCACCCCCGGTGCCATTGCCATCGCTGCTCTCTCCCATAGCGCGCAATATTTTTGCTAACGTTCACAATCCGCGCGCTGGCCCAGAAATGCAAGACCTCTGCGCACAAATCCAGTGCGAATAGCAATGCAGGGCAAATGCACGGCCGCGCTTGCGTGCGCGCGCCTTCCCGCCCTAGAAGCTTGGGCCATGAACGGGGGACCGAAAAGACGGCCGACATCCTTCGATGTGGCGGAACGGGCGGGGGTGAGCCAGCCGACCGTCAGCCGTGCGCTGTCCGGCTCCCCCGCCATCGCCGAGGCGACCCGCCGCAAGGTGATCGAGGCGGCAGAGGCGCTCGGATACTTCGTCGACGAGCGCGCCGCGCGGCTCAGGCGCGGCTCCACCGGAACGCTCGCGGTGGTGGTGATATGCCGCGAAGGCGACAGCGCGGCGAGCATCAATCCCTTTGCCTATGCGCTGCTCGGCTCGGTGTGCGTCGCCGCTTCGGAGCGCGGGTTCGAGACGCTGGTAAGCTTTCAGGCGCGGCCCGGCGAATTCTTCGGGCACCATCAGGAACAGGGCCGGGCCGACGGGCTGGTTGTGATCGGCACCACCACCAACCAGGCGGCGTGGGAGCATTTCCGCAGCCTCGAGAGCGAAGGACGGCGGGTGGCCTATTGGGGCTCGCCCTTCGACGAATTGGACTGGGTGCGTTCGGACAACCGCGCGGCGGGGCGCCTCGCGGTCGAGCATCTGCTGACGGCGGGCTACAAGCGCCCCTGCTTCCTCGGCGCGCTGAACACGCCGCAGGTGCAGTTCACCGAACGCTATGAAGGCTATGCCGAAGCGATGCGGGCGGCGGGGCTGGAGCCGTGCCTCGCCCCCACCGTCAACGCCGCCACCCGCGAGGAGGAAGGCCGCCGCGCGGCGCGCCGGTTGATCGAGCGGGGCGAGGATGTCGATGCCGTCTTCGCCGCCTGCGACGCGATGGCGCTGGGCGCGCTGGAGGCCTTTGCCGCCGCCGACATCGCCGTGCCGCAGGATGTCGGCGTGATGGGTTTCGACGATCTGGTCGCAGGCCGTTTCAGCCGCCCTCCGCTCACCACCATCGCTCCCGACCCGGCCGAAGCGGGCGCGGCGCTGGTCGAAGCCGTGCTGGGCGAGGGCGGCGAAACGCGCAGGCGCGTGCCGGTGAGCCTGATCGTGCGGGGGAGCACGGCGCGCTAGGCAAGGGCGCGACGCTTCTACTCCCCTCCCTGAAGGGAGAGGAGAAAAAGGTGCAGACCCCGCCCTTAACCATGCGCGCCGAATTCGTTGGCGATGGCGGTGCTGATCCTGAGGCTCAATTCATGCGCCCGTGCGATCGGCGTCATGAAGTCGCGCTCGATCGCGCCGTAGCCTTCCTCGCCGCCGTCCGGGTAGTCGCTCGCTTCGTCCAGCGGGAAGTCGCGCGGGCCGGGGATGCGCACCGGGAAGGCGCGGCGCAGCTGGGCGAGGGCTTCCTCGACGCGCAGGGTCATCACCATTTCGATCACGTCGCGGCGGCTGATGTCGTTGGCGCGGCTGAAGGCGGGGACGGCGACGGCTTTCAGGAACATGTGCTGCAGCAGCGCGAGGCGCAGCGCCTGCAGCACCCCGATGCGGCGGCGCACGTGTTCGCGCGCCTCGTCCCGCGCTGCGCCCCGGATGGATTCGGGCAGCAGATCGGTCAGCCGGTGGAGCTTGATCGCGTCGATCCGGAGGCGCGAGGCCAGGCGGCGGAACACGCCCGTGCGGTCGTCGCCGACCAGATATTCGGCCAGCGCCGCGCAGGAATCCGCCAGGTGATCCTCGGTCCCGCGATAGGTGCGGCTCGCCCAATAGGCCGAATTGTAGAGCTCGCCATAGGCCGCCACGGTCTTGATGCTGGCGAGCGCGTTGGAGGCACTCACCAGCCGCATGATCTGGCCCCCGCGCGGGGAATCGGCGAGCAGCGCGGCAATTTCCTCGCGATTGGTGTCGGCCGCGCTGCCGATCCCGGCGATGATGTTGACCGGGTAGCCGAGCTGCTGAAGGATCGCATTATGCGGGATCGCGCGAATCTGGCGCAAGCTCATCTCGCGGTCGGCGTTGATGTCGCTCTGGCGGCGCGAAACGCGGCTGCCGGTGGGGTTGAGCAGGCCAAGCCCGAAGGCCGTCACCGCGCGGGCATATGTGCGGCTGGCGAGGTGATCGCTCTGATGCTCCTTCACCGCGCGATAGAAATCGAGGCTGATGTCGGTGCGGTGGTAGAAGGGATCGGCGGGCGCGGCCATGTCGGTTTCGGCCGGGCGCAGTTCGGCGATGCGGGTGAGCGTGGCGAGCGCCAGTTCGGGCGTCGCGAAGAACAGATAGCCGTCGCCGCCCTGAAAGCTGACTTCGGGCTCCAGCCGGATGCCCGCGCGCGCAAAGCGCCGCCGCGCCCAAGGGGAGAGCGGCCATTCGAGCCGGTCGGCAAAGCTCGCCGGATGTGCGCCGCGGCCCATGCCTTCGCCGTGAGTATTGAACACCAGCGCGGCGATGTCGGACAAGCCGTTGGCGGCCATCGCTTCGGCAAGGCGGCCCTGCAGGCGCTCGATCGCGAGCGCGGCGGGCACCTGCCCGACGAAGCGGCCCGCATCCGAAAACCCGGTCTGCACCGCCACGCGCCCGCGGGTGCGGGCATAGGCACGGTAGGCAGGCTCGGCCAGCAGCGCGTCGAGGAAGCGGCCGCCGTGTTCCAGCGCGGTCTCGGTCTC
This sequence comes from Porphyrobacter sp. YT40, assembly GCF_006542605.1. Classification (GTDB taxonomy): domain Bacteria; phylum Pseudomonadota; class Alphaproteobacteria; order Sphingomonadales; family Sphingomonadaceae; genus Erythrobacter. Next base: position 3,447,781 of record NZ_CP041222.1, on the reverse strand, counting down.
GAACAGGGGCGAGACATCGACCTTGTCTTCCACCCCGAACAGCTTGGCGAAATAGAGCGCGGCGAGCACCGTTGCGGGCTGTTCGCACTCGGCCACCAGCATCCGGATCGGCGCGTCGGCATCGATGTGCTTCAAAATCTGCGCCATCGCGAGGAACTGACGGATCGCGGTCGAGCTTTCGGTGGCGAGCGCGGCGAAATTGGTGCGCAGGGGGCGGGCTTCCTCCACCATGCGGCGAAGCGTGGCGATCGCGCCCTTGCTGGCGAGGTCGATCGGCTCGTCCTCGCCAAGGCGGCGGCGGATCGCGTTGTGGAGCTGCTTGGCGTTCACGCGGAAGTGGATCCAGCCCATGCCCAGCCCATCGGCGCGCATCGCGGCGGCGAGGGTCAGCAGCTGGACGGCGCGGTCGGGGGCGGCAGTCTCGGCCTCGGCTTCCAGCGCTGCGATCAACGGGGTGAGCGAGAGCAGGTTGTCCGCGCTGTGCATTGTCAGCCGGTTGGCGGCGGAGGCGAGCGCATCGGCGCTGGAGAGATCGCCCGCGAAATCCTCGGCACGCGCCCTGGCGAAAGCGGCGGCGGGCTTCAGCGTGGCGAGCAGCGGGTGGGCGGCGTCAAGCGTTTCGAGGCTGGCGGTGTAGCGCGCCAGCCGCTCGGCCTTCTCGGCGAGGCGGAAGCCGATCGAGGTGTGCCAGCCAATGTCGGTCCGCCCGTCCATGTCGTAGCCGACCCAGCTGGCAAAGCGGAACGGCAGCGGGCGCAGCGTGCGCCATTGCACCGGCCAGCGCGCCTGCGCCTCGGTCAGGATGCGCGCGGTGATGACATCGCGCGCGTCCTGCGCACGGGCCATCGCGGCCATCGCGGCACCGTGTTCGTAATCGAGCGTCACGGGCGCGCGCGCGGCGGGGACAGTGCAGGCGGCGTCGCCGATCGCGCCTTCGGCCGAAGCCGCGCGCGCCACCGCCTCGCCCTGCGCCGGGGTGAGCAGGAAGGTCGGGTGTGCGGTGAACACCGCATGCAGCTGCGGGCGCTGCCAGCGCGCGGCGAAGCTCTCGAAATCCTCGCCATCCTCGGCGAGGCTCGCGGGATCGGCGGGCGGCGCCAGCAGCCGCCGCAGCTTGCCCGCGCGGGCCTTCAGCCCGTCGCATTCCAGCTCGGCGACCAGCGCGGTCAGGTCGTCGAGGCTGACCTCGCCCCCCTCCAGCGCGCGCGACAGATCGAGCGACAGCTGAAACACCGGATTGAACAGCGGCGTTTCACGCGTGCGCTGGTGCAGCTCGCCCAGCCGGGCTTCGAGGGAGGCGATGGTTTTCATGAATGTTCCGAAGCAAAGGCCGCCGCCGCGCCGAACAGGCCGGGCTGCGGGTGAACGATGAGCTTGACCGGGATGCCCGCCATCAGGCTTTCGAAGCGGCCCTTGGCCTTGAACCGCGAGCCGAAGCCCGAGGCGAGCAGCGTTTCGCGGATGCGGTAGCCGAGGCCGCCCGCGATCACGACGCCCGCAAAGCCCCCCTGCGCCAGCGCCAGGTCGCCCGCGACCGAACCCAGCGAAAGGCAGAAGCGGTCGACCGCAGCGGCGGCGAGCGGGTCTTCGCCGCTGGTGCCGAGGTTCCAGATCGTGATCGCGTCCTGTTCGGGCACGGTGCGATGTTCGAGCGCGGCCAATGCCTGATAGATGTCGACGATGGCGGGGCCCGCCACCACCCGCTCCGCCGAAACACGGATATGCCGCTGGCGCAGCCGGGCGAGGATCGCGTCCTCGATGGAATCGAGCGGGGCGAAGTCGATGTGCCCGCCCTCGGTCGCCTGCACGCGGTAGTGGCCCGGCCTGCGGTAGAGATGCGCGACGCCGAGCCCCGTGCCGGGGCCGATCACGCTGATCGTGCCCTCGCGCCCCAGGGGCTGATCGGGGCCGGCGAGATGCAGGAACTGGCTGTCGTCCGCGCGCGCGACGGCATGGGCGACGGCGGCGAAATCATTGACGAGGGTAAAGCGCTCCACCCCCAGCTTCTCGTTGATGAGCGCGGGGCGGATGATCCAGGGGTTGTTGGTGAAGCGGATCACCGGATTGGGCTTGCCGGGGCTGCCGACCGGCCCGGCAATCGCCATGCTGACCGCCGTGGGCAGGGTGCCGCCCTTGCGCTCGCGGAAGGCCTGCCAGGCGGTCTGGAAGCTGGCGTGATCGACGGTGTGGAGGGTTTCAGGCTCGTCGAGCGCGATCGCGCCATCGTCGCCGATACTGGCAATCGCGAAGCGGGCATGCGTCCCGCCGATATCGACCACCACCACGTCCTGCATCGCTCTCTCCCCGTTGATGGCCCGCGCGGGCCCGAGCACGGGAAGGTGTAGCAGGCGGCGCGCGGGAATCCCACGCGCCGCATACTTATTCAGATTGGGCGGCTTACTTGACGCCCATTTCGCCCAGCAGGCGATCCGCGCCGTCGACCTTGTCCATGGTCCACAGCATGAAGCGGCTGTCGACATGGATGGTCCGGTTGATCGCCGGATCGTACATCCAGTCGCTGACCACGCCCTCGATCGTGCCGTCGAAGGCGAGGCCGACGAACTCGCCGCGCGCGTTCAGCGTCGAAGAGCCCGAGTTGCCGTTGGTGATGTCCACGGTCGAGAGGTAATCGACCGGCAGCGTGCCCAGTTCGGGCGCGGCATACTGGCCGTAATCCTTGGCCTTGATCAGCTCCACCATTGTGTCGGGCGCGTCGAATTCGCCGCGGCCGGTGTGCTTGGCGACGATGCCCTCGGCAGTGGTGAAGGGCGTCCAGATCTGCCCGTCGACCGCCTTGCCGGTGACCTTGCCATAGGTGAAGCGCAGCGAGCCATTGGCGTCGGGATACATCGTCTTGCCCTGCGACGCAGCGTAGGCGAGGCGCGCCTGCATCACCTTCGACCGGGCCTTCTGGACGGTGCCGGAGCGTTCCTTGGCCTCGGCTTCGTTGGCGAGCCCTTCATCATACATGGCGACCGCCAGCTGGATGAAGGGATCGTTGCTGGCGCGGAAATCGGCGACCGGCTTTTCCATCCATGCCATGCGCGTGGCGGTGTCGCCCAGCTGCGTGGCGGCATAGAGCGAGGCGATGTCGCGGCCTTCCATGAAGGCATCGAAGCTCTGGTTGCGGTCTTCGGGCGCGAGCTGGCGATACTCCTCCAGCGCGTCGGCCCAGATCGCCTGCTCGATTTCGGGCACGTAACGGCGCTCGATGCGCTGCATCGACTGCACGAAGAAGGCCTTGTCGCGCGGCTGGTAGCCCGGCTCGCGGTCCTTTTCCGGCTTGGCCTGCTCGTTGGCCCAGCGATAGAGGCGCATTGCGGCGCTCAGCATCTGGCTGCGCCCCAGCATGCCGCGGCGGGCATCGGCCAGCGCCTCGGCATTGTCTTCGGCGATCAGCCGGTCGAGTTCGGCGAGCGCCGGGCCATATTGCGCCTCACGCTTGGGATCGGCCGCGATCCACGCGCGGAACGCGGCTTCCTCGGCCTGCTTCTTCTCGATTAGCGAGATGGCATCGGCCCCGGCCAGCTGGCCCGCGATCTTCTTCTCGTAGTTCTCCACGCCCTGCAACGTCGCGGCATAGGCGATGGTGGCGGCCTGATTGCCCGCGGTCAGCGCGTCGATCAGGTCGCCATATTCCGCGAGCATCCGCTGCTGGTAGGGCAGGAGTTCGGCGAATTCGAAGCGCGCTTCCTCGGCGGTGCGCAGCCGCTCGGTGGTGCCGGGGAAGCCCGCAACCATGATGAAGTCGCCTTCCTTCACGCCCTCTTTGGCGATGGGGAGCCACGCCTTGGGCTTGAACGGCACGTTGTCCTTGCTGAACGGCGCCGAGGAGCCATCGGGCGCGACATAGGCACGGTAGAAGGAGAAATCGCCGGTGTGGCGCGGCCACATCCAGTTGTCCTTCTCGCCGCCGAAATTGCCCACGCCCGCAGCCGGCGCATAGGCGAGGCGCACGTCCTGAATCTCGAGCTGCTGCTGGAGCCAGTATTGCGCGCCGCCGAAATAGGCGCGCACGTCGCAGCGGCGGTTGGCCTGCTTTTCGCACGCCTCGATCAGCGCGGTGCGGTTGGCCTGCAACCGGTCGTAGCGCGCGCGGCCATCGAGCTTGTCGGCGCCCTTGAGCATCGCGGCGGTCACGTCCCGCAGATCCTCGATCACATAGACCCGGCTGCCCGGCGCGGCGGGGAGTTCGTCGGCCAGCGTCTTCGCAAGGAAGCCGTTGGTGAGATAGTCGTTCTCGGGCGAGGAATTGTACTGCAGCGATCCCGCGACGCAGTGGTGGTTGGTCGCGACCAGACCCTCGGGCGAAAGGAACGCGGCCGAACAGCCACCCAGCGAGGCAATCGCGGTCAGCGGCGGGCGCTGGAGATCGCCCAGCGTCTTGGCATCGAGTTCGAGCCCGGCGGCCTTCATCTCGTCGGCGATGGCGCCGGTCTGGCTCGGCAGCCACATGCCTTCATCGGCGCTAGCCGCGACCGGCGCGGCGATCATCAGGGCGCTGGCCCCGGCGAGCAGGAAATTCTTCATCAGGTGCTTCCCCTTGGTATTGCGCTGCACCGCGCCCGCTGGGACGCGATGCCTATGGCTTGGCCCGCAAACGGGCGAAGCCGCGCTGTTAGGCCAGATGCGCGGGGGCTGGAAAGAGGCATTGTGCGCCATCGACGAACCGCCCACGCCGTTCGGCGAGCGACATTGCGAGCAAAAGGTTCTTGCGAACCATTATCATTCCCGCCATGGGGGCAGGACTAGGTCATCTCCCCTGAACGAAGGATTACGCCCGCCATGAACAGCACGCTGAAACTATGGACCCAGCTCGGCCTTGGCACGGCGCTGGCGGGCGGGCTGCTCGCGGCCTGTGGCGGCGAAGCGGGCGGTGAGGCCGGGGGCGAGGCTGGCGGCGAAAACGCGGCGGTCGCAGGCGAAAGCGGCGAGAGCGCCGGGGGCGAAGGCGAAGGCGCGGTCGGCGCGGGCGGCGAGGGCGAGGGCGGCGTCGCGGTCGCCGATGCGGCCACCGATCCGGTCGCCTATGGCATCGCGCTCGCGGTCGCCGAAGCGCACGTCGCCGCCGCGCGCGATGCCTATGCGGCGGGCAATAAGCAGGCCGCTGCCGAGATGTTCGCTCACCCGGTCAGCGAAGTGCTGGTCGATATGGAGCCGACCTTCACCAAGCTGGGCGTGGCAGACGTGAAGCCGCTGTTCACCGCCGCCTCCGACGCCGCCTTTGCGGGCAAGCCGGTGGCCGAGGTCAACAAGGCCTATGACGCGATCATCTCCGCGCTGCGGCAGGCCGCGACCAAGGCTCCTAGGTCCGACGCCAGCGACGCCAAAGTCGCCACCGGCGTGATCGCCGACATGATCGAGCGGTCGAGCGCGATGTATCGCCAGCTTGCCGGCAACGACGCCTACGAACCCTATCTCGACGGTTATGGCTTTGCCGCCGTCGCGGCTAGCGAATTTGCCACCCACGGCGCGGCGATCAAGGCCGAGAACCCGGCCGCCCACGCCCGCATCACCGAGGCGCTGGCGCTGCTCAAGCAGGCCTATCCCGGTGCGGCGCGTCCGGCCAAGCTGCCGGCAGAGCCGGGCGCCTTGTCAGGCGCTTCGGCCAAGGTGATGCTCGCCGCCGGGAGCTGAGGCTTTTCCCAGCGGGTGGCGCGGCGATCCGCCTGCTGCCGCCCAATTGTGCAAATGCGACAAAGTGGTGCCATAACAGGTGCGATGGCATCACCGCGCTTGTTTTTGCGGGGCGCAGGCGTAGTCTGTCCACCCAGAAGAGGAACCGGCCAGGGGCCTGACGCGCAAGGGAGGCGCGCGGGCACCCGATCCGGCGGGGAGCATACCTGAGGCAAAAGTGGCCGCATGGCCGCGCTTGCGGTTTGCGAATCTTTTGGGGGGGACATTGCTGCATCGTTTCACCAGCCTGCGCGCGGCGTGGCATCGGCCCGTCCGGTCGCCGCGCGCCCTTTCGCTGCGCCCTGCCTCCGCCTCCGCCTCCGCCACCGCGCTTGGCCTTGCGCTGGCGGCTGTGGCCAGCCCCGCGCTTGCCCAGCAGCAGCCATTGCCGCCGGGCATCACCCCGCCCAACCGCAGCGACCTGATTCCGCCCGAACTGCGCCGCGCTGAGCAGGCGCCCACGCTCACCATCGACGGCGATATGGAGCGTCCGCCCTGCGCGCTCGACCGGCCGGATTTCAAGGATATCCGCTTCACCGTGAAAGGCGCGGCCTTTGCCGGGCTGGAGCGGGTGCCGGGCCTGTCGCTGGATGCGGCCTATGCCGACTATGTCGGGCGCGAATTGCCGGTGGCGGTGCTGTGCGACATCCGCGCCGAGGCCAACGCCATCCTGCGCCGCCAAGGCTATCTCGCCACGGTCGAGATTCCCGAGCAGAGCCTGTCGGACGGCATCCCCGATTTCACCGTGGTGTTCGGCCGGCTGACAGCCGTGCGCGTGCGCGGCGAGGCAGGGCCATCGGAACGGCTGGTCGCGGGCTATCTCGAAAAGCTCACACAGGCCGAGGTGTTCAACACCAATGAGGCCGAGCGTTACCTGCTGCTCGCCGACGATCTGCCGGGCCTCGACGTGCGCCTGTCGCTGCGTCCGGCAGCGGGCGGCGCGCCGGGCGATCTGGTGGGCGAGATCGCGGTGCTGCGCCAGAAGGGCATGGTCGATGTGAACGTCCAGAACCTCGGCTCGCGCGCGATCGGGCGGTTCGGGGGGACGGTGCGGGGCGAGATCTACGACGTCACCGGCCTCGGCGACCGCACCTCGGTGGCGGTGTTCAGCACGCTCGAATTCCGCGAGCAGCAGACCGTCCAGATCGGCCACGATTTCCGGGTCGGGAGCGAAGGCTTGCGGATCGGCGGGCAGTTGACACTCAGCCAGACCGATCCCGACACCGGCATCGCGGGTTTCGATGTCGAGGCCGAGACCGTGTTCGCCAGCCTGTTCGCCAGCTATCCGGTGATGCGTTCGCGCCAGCACAGCCTCTATGTCGATGGCGGGGTCGATCTGGTCGATCAGAACGTCGACGTGAACGACATCGCCCTGACCCGCGACCGGGTGCGGATGGCCTTTGCGCGGGTTGCGGGCGAGGTGCTGGATCGCGGTTCGGTGCAGCGCGCTGATGGCTACACGCCGTTCGAGCCGAAGTTCCGGCTGCGCTATGCGGCCGAGGTGCGGCAGGGGCTCGATGTGCTCTCCGCCAGCCCCGATTGCCGCCCCAATCTGCTCGCCTGCCTGTTCGGCGGGGTTGCGCCGCCGAGCCGGATCGAAGCCGATCCCACCCCCACTCTGCTGCGGCTCAACGCCGATCTCGAATATCGCCCGATTCCGAAGCTCGCCTTCGTGCTGGAGAATCAGGCGCAGATCACCGGCGACGCGCTCCCCGCCTTCGAGGAGATCGCGGCGGGCAGTTTCTCGATCGGGCGCGGCTATGATCCGGGCGCGGTGCTGGGCGACAGCGGGATCATGAACAGTTTCGAAGTGCGGCTCGGCACGCTGATGCCCGAAAGCGTCACCGCGACCGCCTGGCAGACCTACCTATTCACCGATGTCGCCCACGTCTGGAACGAAGATCCGAGCCGCCGCGCGACCAACCCCGACCGGCTGTGGTCGGCAGGCGCCGGGGTGCGTATGGCCTGGGGGCAGGGGGTGCAGGGCGATTTCCTCGTCGCCGTGCCGCTGACCCGTCCCGATCTTGCTGCCGACAAGGGCGACGTGCGCTTCCTGTTCACGCTGACCGCCCGCCTGTTCCCGTGGAGATTCTGAGATGACCCGCACGCACGCCAAACGTTCACGCCTGATGGTCGGCTGCGGCAGCACGGCGCTGGCGCTCGCGCTGGTGCTAGGCACGCCCCAGCGCGCCGCGGCGCAGGCGGTCAATGCCGAGGGCAGCGTCACCAACGGGGTCGCTTTCTTCGACGCCCCTTCGGCCAATGAACTCGCCGTCGACGTGGTCACGCCGACCGTGGTGATCGACTGGACGCCGTTCGAGGATCAGTCGGGCAATGCGCTCGATTTCCTTCCGGCAGGCAACATCCTGCGCTTCCGGTCGGGCCAGCTGCGCGACTTTGCGGTGCTCAACCGGATTCTGCCGTCGACGGGCAACAGTGTCGCGGTGATCAATGGCTCTGTCATTTCGCAGGTGCGCGATGCGGCGGGGGTGGATGTGCCCGGCGGCTTCATTGCCTTCTATTCGCCCACCGGCATTCTGGTGGGGGAGACGGCGACCTTCGATGTCGGCAGCCTTCTGCTGACCACGCTCGATGCCACACCGCAAAGTTTCGACGATTTCGTCGGCGGCGGGTTCCTGACCCTGCAAGGCCAACCCGGATCGACCGCGCGGGTCCAGATCGCGCCGGGCGCGCAGATCAGCGCGCTGGCGGAGAATTCCTTCTTCGCGGTGGTCGCCGCCGATGTGCAAATGTCCGGCACGGCGCGGGTCAATGGCACCCACGCCTATGTCGCGGGCGAGGTGGTGAACCTGCGCCTGTCGAACGGGTTGTTCGATATCGCGATCCCCGTCGGGACAGCGGCGAGCGGGCAGGTGGTGACGCTCGACGGCACTATCGGCGGCCCGTCGAGCACGGGCGCGGGCGACAATCACATGATCTATGCGCTGGCGCGTGCCTCGCAGGATCCGATTTCGATGCTGTTTTCGGGCAATCTCGGCTTCGATCCGGCGCAAAGCGCTGGCGTGATCAACGGCGAGATCATTCTGGCGGCCAATTACAACGTGTTCGGCCGCAACGTCGACACAGGCTCGATCCGCGACGATTTCGATTCGGTCGAGTTCCGGGGGACCGGCGCGACCAGTGACGTGCGGGCCGATATCACCCTGCGCGATCTGGCCGCGACATCGGACGTGCTGGCCATCGGCACCGGGCAGACGGTGGCGGAAACCGCCACCGGCAATTCCTCCTATGCGGGCAACCTCTGGCTGGTCGGCAGCCTTGGCGCAGCGGTCCGGTCGCTGACGGGCGGCAGTTTCACCATCGATGGCGATGTGCTGGTCGACGCACGCGATTACGGGGTGGTGAGTTCGAGCCTGCAATCGCTCGACGCGATCAATGCCACCGGCGGGACCGCGCAGATTCTGGTCAGCGGTGCCAATTCGTCGGTCACGATCCGCGGCCGGGCGAGCGTTACCGCCGAAGCCTTCGGCGGGGCGGAAGATATCGGCGGCATCGCCGGTTCCGCGCGCGGCGGGCTGGCAGAGATCGCGCTCGAGGGCGGGCAGCTGACGATCGGCGGGCTCGCCAGCGTGCGCGCCAATGCCTTTGGCACCACCATCGGCAATATCCGCACAGGCGCGGAAGCGCGCGGCGGCACCGCGCAACTCGTCGTGAGCGGCGGCGGGCTGGCGCGCTTCGGTGCCAACCTGTTCGTGCTGGCCGATGCCACCGGGGCCGAAGGCTCGGTGTTCAGCCCCTCGACCCCCTCGGATGTCTTCGGCGGCAATGCGCGTGTGGCGATCAGCGGATCGGGCACGATCGGGGTCAGCGGCGATGCCGTCCTCAGCGCCGGTGCCTTTGCCAATGCCAGTTCCGGCACCACAGGCGCGCTCGCCGATGCGGGCGAAGCGACGGTCGAGATCGACGGGGACGGGGTGTTTACCATCGATGGCGGGCTGAGCCTGCTGGCGCTCGCTTCGGGCGGACAGAACGCCGATGGCGTCGGCGGACGCGCGCTTGGCGGGGTGGCGCGGTTGGTTACGCGCAACGGGGGCCTTGCCGATGTCGGCGGCGCCTTCGTGGCCGAGGCCGGAGCGAGCGGCGGCGACGGTATTTCCGGCGGCGATGCTTTCGGCGGCGTGGCGGGCGCGATAGCCGAAAGCGGCACGATCGCGCTCGGCGCAGATGCTTCGGCCGATGCCTCGGCCAGCGGTGGCAACGCTGTGTCGGGCATTGGCGGCGCAGGCGGGATCGGGCGCGGCGGCACCGCGCTGTTCCAGGCAGTCGGTACCGTCAATGTCCGCTCGCGTCTCACCATCGCCGGTTCCGCCAGCCTGCGTGTCGACGGACGCGGGGGCGATGGACGCTTCGGCGGCGAGGGCGGCGGCGCAGGCGGTGCGGGCGGTGACGGCTTCGGCGGCGATGCCGGGACCAGCAATCAGGCCGATGATGGCTTCGAAGGCGGCGCCTATCTGCTGGCGGGCGGCGATAATGGCGAATTGACCGTGGGCGGCGATGCGCTGGTCTCGGCGCAGGGGCTCGGCGGGATCGGCGGCGCGTCCACTGTTGCCGCTCTCGCCGGGCGCGGCGGCAATGGCGTGGGCGGAACGGCGGAGGCGGGTCTTGCGCTGCTGGGCGGCAGCGGCACGCTGGGGGATGGCTTTGCCGAGTTCGGCTTCGTCACCATCGACGCCAATGGAACGGGCGGCGCCGGCGGCGTCCATCAGGCGACCGGCGAGCGCACCGGGCAGGGCGGCGAAGGCCGCGGCGGTGAGGCTGCCTTCCGGGTCCACGCGGGCCAGATGACGGTCGGCGACATCGCGGCTCAGGCGGTCGGCCAAGGCGGCGTTGGCGGCACCGGCGGGGACGGGCTGGGCGGCTCCGCCATCATCAGCGGCGGGCAGGGCGGGCGGCTCGACACCAGCGGCCTCAGCCTGCTGGCGACGGGATCAGGCGGCTTTGCCAACCGCGGGCGCGGCGGCGACGGGATCGGCGGGCGCGCCGCGATCGAGACCGACGGCACCATCGTCAGCTTCGGCAGCGTGCTGGTCGATGCCTCGGGCACCGGCGGGACGAGCGCCGACGGCGCGGGCGGTGACGGGTTGGGCGGCGAAGCCTTTATCGGCAATGTCGGTGCGACGGCGCCCGGCAGCCTCACCACCTCCGGCCACACCCAGCTCTTCGCCAACGGACAGGGCGGCGAAAGCCAGACCGAATTCGCCGCGGGCAACGGCACGGGCGGGCGCGCATTGGTGCAGGCGCTGGGAGGCACCAGCCTCACCTTCGGCTCGCTGCAAGCCATCGCCACCGGGCGCGGCGGCACCGCCTCGGCACACGAGGGCGGCGAGGGCTTCGGCGGGCAGGCCGAGCTTGTCAGCAGCGGCGCAGGCAGCAGCCTGATCGTCGAGCGCAATGTCCCGACCGCTCTCCAGTTCGCGCCCGGCGACGGCGCGATCCTCAATGCCGACGGGTTCGGCGGCGGCACCAATGGCGGCAATGGTGTGGGAGGCGACGGTTTCGGCGGCTCCATCCGCCTTGCCGCCGATGCGGGCGGCGCGATCGCGCTGCCGCTCAATCCCGGCGGCGCGCCCGGCAGCATTGCGGCGATCACCCTCTCGGCACGCGGCTTCGGCGGCATTTCCTCGGTCGAGGGCGGCAGCGGCGGTGCGGGCGGGGGCGGTTTCGGCCAGATCGAAGCCGACGGCGCCGGATCGCGCATCATCACCGGCCAGACGATTTTCACCGTCTTCGCCCAGGGCGGCAACAGCGGTTCCTCGACCAACAATATCGACGGTGGCAGAGCGTTCGGCGGCACGCGCCAGATCCGGGTGCTTGACGGCGCGGAAGCGACGCTCGGGCTGATCGGCAGCGCCAGCGGCGGGATCGGCGGCGATGGCTCGGGCACCGGCAATGGCGGCGATGCCTTCGGCGGTCGCAGCGAGGTCGAAGTGCGCGACGCGACGCTCAACGTGATCGGCGTGCTCGCCATCCGTGACGAGATCACCGGCGGCAGCGGCCAGCGCGGCGGCGATGCGATCAGCAACGGCGAATCCGGGGTCGTCAGTTTCATCGCCAGCGGCGCGACCATCACCTTCACGCCCGATGGACAGGGCCAGAGCGGGATCGTGCTGGGCGGTGCGGCGCAGGGCGGTCAGGGCTTTGCAGCTGGGGGCAATGCGCAGGGCGCCTTTGCCAGCTTCAGCCTGGCGCAGACCGATTTCAGCGGCGGCACCTTGCAGATCGAGACTGCCGCACGCGGCGGGGATGCGCAGGCGACAGATGGCGTGGGCGGCAATGCCGAGACCGGCTTCGTCGCCGTCGATATCCTCGATTCCGACATCACCCTCGGCGGCGAGGTGCGGATCGCCAACAACGCCACCGGCGGGGATGGCGCCTTGCGGGGCGGCAATGCCCAGGCGATCGATTCGACCGAAGGCCCCGTCCGCGTGACGCTGACCGGATCGAACCTGACCGTGAGCGGGGATCAGAACAACCTCGGCATCCTGCGGATCGAATCGATCTATCGCGGCGGTGAGGGCGAGACTTCGGGCAACGCCACCGGCGGACGGGTGCTGCTCGACCTGTTCCGTTCGGCGCTGACCACCGACGAAGTGTTCGTCACCGCCAACGCCTTTGCCGAACGCGGCCTGGCCGGAACAGCGCGCGCGGGCGAGGCGCGGGTTTCGATCGGCGGCGCTTCGCAGATGGACGCCGGGCGTATCGAGGTGGCCGCCGACGCGGTCAGCGGCGCCACCGGCCGGACGTTTGGCGGGCTGGCGGCGCTGCAAATCCGCGACGACAGTCCGGCCAGCATCACCGCCGACACGATCCGCCTGTCCGCCAACGCCAGCGGATCGACCGACACGCTGCCGCAGAACACGGCCGGGCGGTTCGAGGTCGACATCGCCAGCGGCAGCCTCGACAGCGACACTCTCACGGCGCTGGCGCTCGGCAACACCGCCGAAAGCGCTGCTGCGCCCTCGTTGCTGCGGGCCGTATCGGGCCGCATCAGTGTCGCAAGCCTGCTGAGCGCCGATGCCTTTGGCGATATCCGGCTGGAGACCGGGCAGCAGGGCATAATCGGCGCATCGCCCAATGCCAGCTTGATCGAAACACAGGTGGATGTGACCTCGCAGGGGGGGATCGACATCGTCGGAGACGACGATACCTTTGCCGGAGTGAGAGGGGCAGGCATCGACCTGTCCTCGCGCCGGATCGATATCCGGGCGGGTGCCCGCCTTGCCGCCAATTCCGTTTCGCTGACGTCGCTCAACACCGATTTCACCGCAGTGCTGGGCGGCACGGTGGAAGGCGAGGGATGGAGCCTGATCGCTGCCGAAGCGCTCAGGATCAGCGCGCGCAATCTCGACATCGCCGTGCCGCGGGTGACGGGGAGCAACGATCCCAATCAGCCCGATCTCGTGATCCGCGATCTGACGCTCTCCGGAACGCAGGACGACGGCTTCTCGTCGGTGCTGATCGAGGCGGGATCGGGCACATCGGGGATCATCCGCGTCGACGGCAATCTCGCCTTCACGCAGGCCGGTGCGAACGACCGGCTGTCGATCATTTCGGGCAATCGCATCGAGCTGGTCACACCGGGCAGCATCCGGGTGAGCAACAACGACGGCTTCCCCGGCGGATCGCTGTTGCTGCGGTCGGGCTATATCTGGGCCGCCGATCTCGACACGATCCTGCAATTGCAGGCCAATCCCGAATTCACCGGACGCGATGCGCTGCTGGCTGTCGCCGCCGCAGGAAGCAACGACCCGCTGGGCTATATCCGCGCGGGCGATGTCGACATCGCGATCAGCCGCGGATTGCTGGTGCGCAACACCGGGAGCGCGCTCGAACAGGGCGGGATCCTGGTCGGTGACGGGGGTCTTTCGATCATCGGCTTCGATCCCACGCTCAATCAGGGCAATTCGGGCGTAGTGAGTTTCGCCAACCCCGCCCCGCTCGACGTTTTCGCCTATGGCCGCCGCCAGATCAGCGCGACCGGCTTCATCACGGGCGAGGCCTTCTTCCGCGAGGTGAACTTCAACCAGACGGGCAACGACCCGACGACCTATCGGGCCGTGGCGCGCTTCAACGATTGCCTGATCACCACCGGCGAGTGCCCGCAGACCAATCCCCGCCGCCACCGCCGCCGCCGCCACCGCCACCGCCGCCGCCTCCGCCGCCGCCACCGCCGCCACCACCGCCGCCACCGCCGCCGCCGCCGCCGCCGCCGCCGCCGCCGCCACCGCCGCCGCCGCCGCCTCCGCCGCCACCACCGCCTCCGCCGCCGCCGCCGCCGCCGCCGCCGGAACGGCCGCTGCCGCCGGTTGCGATCAACAATCCCGAGGTGTTCGAAAAGCCGGTGCTGGTCGGCGATCCCTCGCCCACAACCGCCGAGGAGGACGAGGAGCGCTATGGCGTCGATTTCCCGGATCAGCCCGAAGCGCCGCTGATCACCGAAGACCCGCTGCTCGATGATCCGGTCACGAGCGGCGGCGATGCCTCGGTGCTGGGCGATACCAGGACGCCCGCAGGGGGAGGGAAGTGAAATGATGCATCACCGCGCCTTCACCGCCGCCGCCGCGTTGCTTGGCCTCGCCACGCTCGGCCTTGCCGCGCCGGGCCTCGCGGGCAGTGCCGAGAGCACCGTCAGCCTCAGCCTCAGGGATTCCTTTCCGATCGGTTCCAACGGGTTGTGCGAAGCGCAGATCCTCCCACCAGAGCCGGGGGCGGGGCTGTTCGACCGGCGCTATGCGGTGATCTGCCGCGACTCGGCCTCGCCCGTCGGCACCTTGTGGGTGATCCGCGCCGACCGCGACGCGGCGACCGATCCGGGCCGCTTCGTCGGCAACGATGCGGCCTGTAACGCGGCAACAGGGATGGGGCCGGACCTGGCGGGCCTGCCACAGGTGGAGCGCCTGTCCTGCAACCGGGCCGGTAGCGTGCTGCGGACCGACGTGTTGCTCGGATCGCGCGGCAACCGCACCTATGCCGCAGCGGGCCTCACCGCCTATGCCAAGGCGCTGGAACTGGGGATCGCCTCGCTCGCCAGCGACGAGGTCGTGCCGGGCACGGTCGAAATCCCGCTCACCAGCACCACCGATGCCCTCGCCTTCGCGCGCCAGCAGGCCGAAGCGATCGCCGCCGATCAGGCGCTGGCCGAGGCCTATCGCCGCTCCAACGCGGGCAATTTTGCCGAGGCCTCGGAATTCTTCGCCGCCTCCGCCGCTGCTCTGGCCGGGACGGGAGCCGCCGAAGCACAGCTGAACGAAGCGCTCCAGCAGTCCAATCTCGGCAATTTCAGCGAGGCACGGCGCCTGTTCGCGCTGAGCCGCCCGCTGGCCGGATCGAGCCCGCTGCTCGCCCGGCTCCAGCGCAATTACGAAGGGCTCGACGCGCTCAACCAGCGCCAGCCGGGCCGCGCGCTGGCGCTGCTCGACGCCCCGTTGGCGAGTGAATTCGCCGATGGCGATGCGCTGCGCAATCTCGCGATCGGCCCCGCGCTGGCCGGACAGCTGGCGAGCGAGAGCGGGCGGATCACCGGCGAATACTCGCTCAGCCTCACCCCGCTCGAACGCGCGCGGCTGCTCGACGGGCAGCACGCCTATGTCAAGGCGACAGCGCTGCGACAGGCGGGCCGCGCCGCCGAGGCCGAAGGCTTCCTGCGCGCGGCCGAAGCCGCTTTCGGCGAAGTGCGCGGCGGGCGCGTGGTTTCGGTCGCATGGTTGCGCGCGCAGGTGCTGGGCGAGCTTGCCGACGTGGCCGAACGCGCCGGATCGCCGGGCGAGGCCGAGGGGCTGCACCAATCCGCCATCGCGCTGCTGGCAGCGACCTATCCCGGTACTCCGGCCTATGGTTCCGCGCAGGCGCAGCTCGCCGGCTTCTACGCCCGCGCCGGACGGCGAGACGATGCGCTGGCGCTCTATCGTAGTGTCGTCAGCGAGGCGGGCGGGCGCGCGCTGCCCTCTTTGCGCGGCGTCATGACGCCCTATTTCGCGCTGCTGACGCCGTCTGGCACCGGCGATGCCGCGGCTGCTGCCGATGTCTTTGCCGCCAGCCAGCTCCTCCAGCGTCCCGGTCTTGCCCAGACGCAGGCGGCGCTAGCGCGGGAATTGTCCGAAGGCACCGACGAGGCCGCGCAGCTGTTCCGCACCGCCACCAATCTCGGGCGCGGGGTCGAGCAGTTGCGGCTCTCGCTGCTCGAGCTCGAAAGCCTGCCCGAGGCCGACAGCCGTCAGGCCACGCTGATCGCAGAGCGCCGCACCCGGCTGGAGCAGTTGCAGCAGCAACAGGCCGAGGTGCTGACGCGCCTCGCCGCCTATCCCCGCTACCGCGCGGTCAGCGGTGAGGGGATTGCGCTGCCCGAATTGCAGGCGATCCTGATGCCGGGCGAGGCTTATGTGAAGCTCGTGACGCTGGAGCGCGAGGCCTATGTCGTCCACGCCACCCGCGATGCCGCGCAGGTATGGCGCGCCGATGCGACGCCGCAGCAGCTCGAGACGCTGGTCACGCAGATCCGCGACAGCATCGCGGTGGTCGAGGGCGGGCAGGTGCTGACCTACCCCTTCGACATCGCCGCCGCGCGCGAGCTTTACGTCCGCCTGTTCGCTCCCGTCGCCGAGAGCCTGCCCAAGGCAAGCCACATCGTGTTCGAGCCCGATGGCGCGCTGCTCCGCCTGCCGATCAACCTGCTCGTCACCGACGATGCCAGCGTTGCTGCCTATAATGCGCGGATGAAGGCCAAGGGCGCGGACGAATATGATTTCCGCGGCACCCGCTGGCTGGGGCGCGAGACCGAGGTCAGCACCGCGGTCGCCGCCGCCGCCTTCCGCGACGTGCGCGCCGCGCGGCCATCCGATGGCAAGCGCGCCTATCTCGGCCTTGGCGAGAATGCGCCAATCGGCACCGCCTCGCCCGGCGCGGCGCGCACCCGTGCGGCACTGGAGGCGGGCGAGAAATGCGTCTGGTCGCCCAATATCTGGGCCAACCCGGTCAAGGCCGACGAACTGCGCGAGGCCGCCGCGCGCTTCCCCGGCACCGCCCGCGTGCTGACCGGCGCGGCCTTTACCGACAGCGCGGTCGAGGCGCTGCCCGAGCTCGCCGAATATCGCATCCTGCACTTTGCCACGCATGGTCTGGTGACAGCGCCGCAGCCCGAATGCCCGCCGCGCCCGGCGCTGCTGACCAGCTTTGATGCGAGCGCGGGTTCGGACGGGCTGCTCAGTTTTGGCGAGATTTTCGACCTCCGGATCGACGCCGATCTGGTTATTCTCTCGGCCTGCGACACCGCCGGCACCGCCACCGTGGGCGCGACCCGCGAGGCGGGGGTGACGAGCGGCGGCGAATTCGCGCTCGACGGGCTGGTGCGCGCCTTCGTGGGGGCGGGCGGTCGCACGGTGCTGGCGAGCCACTGGCCGGTGCCCGACGATTTCGACGCGACCGGGCGGCTGGTCTCGGGCCTGTTCGCCGCCGACGGGCGCAGCACGGCAGAGGCCCTGCGCGCCTCGCAGACTGCGCTGATGGACGATGCGCAGACCTCGCACCCGTTCTACTGGTCGGCCTTTGCGGTGGTGGGCGACGGCGCGGCCAAGCTCGCACGTTGAGGCGCTGGCCGGACGATGAGCGAGAGCGATTCAGGCACCTCCACGCGGCTCGGCTGGGCGGCGCGAAGCTGGCGCAACCTGCGCGAGGCGGGCAGCGTGCAGCTGGGCCTGACCGTCCTGCTCGTCTGCGCGGCGCTGTTCATCGCGCGCTACAGCTGGGTTCTGCCCGGCGGCACGGTCGCCACCCCGCTCACCAGCGAGGCCGAGCGCGCCTTCTATGACCTGCGCGCCTATTACGCCGCCGATCTGGTGGAGGAAGACAAGCGGGTGGTGCTGGTGGTCTATACCGACCAGACGCTGATCAAGGCGCGCAAACGCTCCCCGCTCGACCGGGGTCTGCTGGCCGAGGCGCTGCGCACGCTCGACACCTTCGAGCCCAAGGCGATCGGGATCGACATTCTCTTCGACCAGCCGCAGGACGAAGACGAGGAACTGATCGCCGCGCTGCGGGGCATGACCACCCCGGTCGCGGTCGCCTATGCCGCCACCGCGACCAATCCCGACGATATCGAATACGAACAGCAGCAATATCTCGAACGGTTCCTAGCGCGGCTGGAGGGCAGCAAGGCGCAGCCCGCGAGCATCCGGCTCGACAACACCTTCGGCGCGACCCGGCTGTGGCCCGACATCCGCCCCGGCATCCCGCCGCTGCTCGGCCGGGTGATGCTGGCCGAGGCGGGCGAGGCGCGCGCGGCTTTCGCCGGCTACGAGGGCGCGATCGATTACCGGCGGGCCAAGTTTCAGGATTCTGTGCTGTTCCCGCCCGCCCAGATCGATCTCTTCGTCGATCCCGATCCCGAAATCCTGCCGTTCCTCAAGGAACAGTTCGCGGGCAAATATATCCTGATCGGCGGCGATATCGTCGATTACGACCGGGTCGAGACGACCTTCACCTCGATCAATGGCGAGGTGCCTGCCGGGATTTCCGTTCATGCCGAGATCATCGCCCAGATGCTCGACAACCGGGTGCTCCAGCCGATCCCGGACTGGGTGCTGTGGGCGATGGCAGTGCTGGCGATCCTCGCCGCGATCCTGACCGCGCTGCTCGAATGGCCCGCGCGGTGGCTGGCGGTGGTGGGCATCGCGCAGCTGGTGATCTTTCAGGGTTTTCCGGTGCTGTTGCAGCTTCGCAATGTCGATACCTACGGCCTGCCGCCCTTCGGCTGGTTCATCGGCTGGGTGATCGTCTATGCCGCGATCACTTCGACCGTGCGCGCATCGGGCGCGGTGCAGCGCAATTTCGCCACCGGAGCGCTGGGCAAATACATCCCGCGCGACATTGCCCAGGCGATCATCGACAAGCCCGAGTTGCTCAGCCTCGGTGGTGAGAAGCGCGCGATCTTCGTGCTGTTCAGCGATCTCGAAGGCTTCACCAAGATGAGCCACGCGATCCCGCCGGAAATGGTGGCCAAGCTGCTCAACCGCTATCTCGACATGCTGAGCCAGGTGGTGCTCGATCATGGCGGGGTGATCGACAAGTTTGTGGGCGATGCCGTGGTCGCCTTCTGGGGCGCGCCGATCAGCCGCCCCGACGATGGCGCGCGCGCCGCGCGGGCGGGCTATGCGATGTGGCAGGCGGGCGAGGCCTTCCGCCGCGAGGTGGCGGCGATGGATGCCAGCCTGCCGCCGATCGGCAAGACCCGCGTGGGGCTGCATTACGGCGAGGCGGTGATCGGCAATTTCGGCGGCGCGAACCGCATCCAGTACACCGCGCTCGGCGATTCGATGAACACCGCCGCGCGGCTCGAAGCGGCCAACAAGGCCCTTCAATCGAGCGTCATGGCGAGCCGCGAATTCGCCGAAGCCTCGGGGCTGGACTGGTGGCGGATGATGGGGCGGGTGGTGCTGCGCGGCCGGGCGCGGCCCGTAGACCTGTTCGAGCCTGCGCCCGATTTCCCCGCCGAAGACCGCGCCGCGCTGGCCGAGGCGAGTGTGTTGTCCGTCACCGACCGCGCCGCTGCGGTACGGCTAGTGGAAGGCGTGGCCGGGCGACATCCCGATGATTCGGCGCTTGGCAATCTGGTACAGCGAATGCAGCAAATGGATGACGGAGGAACCTATGTTCTGGGCTAAGACGACGAAGCGGCTGGCACGGCTTGCGATCACGGCATCGGCGCTGGCCTTGCCGGTGGCGGCGATGGCGGGGGTGGTGGTCAAGTCGACCGGGCCCTCGTCGACCAAATTCCCGGTCGGCACCAAGCTCGATGACAATGCCACGATCACGCTGAAGGGCGGGGACGTGGTGACCGTGCTGACGGCGGAGGGCACCCGCGTCATCAAAGGCGCAGGCACCTTCCGCGTGGGCGACCGCCCGCAGGTCGCCGCCGACCGCTTCGCCTCCCTCACCCGCAAGCGCGCCGCCACCCGCGTGCGCACGGGGGCAGTGCGCGGCGAGAACGATGCGACCGTCACCAACCCCAGCCTGTGGTACACCGATGTCACCCGCTCGGGCACGATCTGCCTCTATGACCTTGCCACGGTGCGCCTGTGGCGGCCCGGCACGCTGGGAATCAGCACCTACCGGATCGCCGACCATGGCGGCGCGAACCAGGCCGAGGTGACCTTCGACGACATCTACAACGTCGCCACCATAGACCCGGCGCGCCTGCCGATCACCGAAGGCGGGCACTACATGATCTCCGCCCCCGACGGCACCGTCACCGCCGAGGTCACCTTCGTGTCGCTGGGCGAGGATTACGCCGCCCCCGATGCCCTTGCCGAAGCGCTGATCGCCAAGGGCTGCACCGTCCAGCTCGAAGCGCTCGCCTCCAGTCTCGAAGCCTCGGCCGAAACGGGCGGCGCTTGACGTGATTGGCGGTTGCATCGCGCCGCGACAATTGGGACAAGAGGTGCGGGGCGGGCCCACGGGAGGACTCGGCCCTACGCTGCGGCGAGGCTGACGCAGCGTTACAAGCATCGCGCGGGGGCGCGGTGATAGCATGGGCTGCCGGTCTGGTATCGGCAGCGCACATCTCGGGGGGGATGGGATGACGGGACATCGGGTGGAGGCCATCGCACAGCGGGCACTGCGACCTGCGGTGCTGCGCATCGCCGCCGTGCTGGCGCTGGTCGCGTTATACCCCGTCTCCACCGCCATCGGCAACGGTACCTATGAAGGCG
The DNA here is from genome assembly GCF_006542605.1 of Porphyrobacter sp. YT40. GTDB lineage: Bacteria > Pseudomonadota > Alphaproteobacteria > Sphingomonadales > Sphingomonadaceae > Erythrobacter. The sequence continues at coordinate 3,427,382 of NZ_CP041222.1, read as the reverse complement.
TGGCGAGCTGCGCCGGATCGACCTGTCATGGCCGCGCCGAGGGCAATGGCGCGGTGGTCAGGCAGGACGAGATCGCCACCTGGCAGGAGCCGTCCTCGCCCTCCGGCGCACACTCCCGCGCCTATGCCGTGCTCGGCGGGCGGCGCGGCCAGCAGATCGCCGCGAGCCTCGGCCTCGGCAATGCGCAGAGCGCGCCCGCCTGCCTCGGCTGCCATGCGACCAATGCGCCGCAAGGCCAGCGCGGGGCCAGGTTCACGCTGACCGACGGGGTTGGCTGCGAGAGCTGCCACGGTGCGAGCGGCGGCACCTGGCTTGCCGAACACTACGCGCTGCCCGCCACCCATGCCTCGAACGTGGCGGCGGGGCTGACCCCGCTCGATAATCCCCGCGCGCGGGCGAACGTATGCCTCGATTGCCATTACGGATCGAGCAAGCCGGGGCAGTTCGTTACCCATGCGATGATGGCGGCGGGCCATCCGCGCGTCTCCTTCGAGCTCGACCTGTTCAGCGCGCTCCAACAGCACCACCAGATCGATGGCGACTATCGCGCGCGCAAGGGCCTGCCCGATGGCGTGCGGCTGTGGGCGGTCGGGCAGGCCGAGGCGGTGCGGCGCTCCACCAGCCTCTTCGCCCAGCCGCGCTTCGCCTATGAGGGCGCCTTTCCGCAGTTCTACTTCCTCGATTGCCACTCCTGCCACCGCACGATCACCGACGGGCCGCAGCGCAAGCTGACTTTCGAGACCAATCCCGGCCGCCCGATCCCCTTCGGCAATCCGCCTTTCAATGACGAGAACATCATCATGCTCTCCGCCGTGGCGGGCGCGCTCGTACCGGTCGAGGCCGAGGCCTTCCGCACCTCCGCGCGCGATTTCCACAAGGCGATGGGTGCCGGGCCCGAGCAGACACGCGCCGCTGCGCAGGCGCTCTCGGGCCGCGCGGGCGCGCTGTCGGAGGCGCTTTCGGGCCGGGCCTATGCCAATGCCGATGCCTTCCGCGTGATCGCGATCATCGCGGGCGAGGCGACCGCGCCGCGCTTCACTGACTATGCCGGATCGGTGCAGGCGGTGATGGCGGTCGACACGCTGCTCAATGCCCTCGTCAGAGAAGGCCGGGTGACGCAGGGCGCCGCCGCCGGGATCAGGGGCGATATCGCCCGCGCCTACAAGGCGGTGGAGGAGCCCAATGCCTATCGCCCCGCCGATTTCCGCGCCGCGCTCAAGGCGGCGGCGGGCGCGATCGGCAGGCTGCAATAGCGATGCGCCGGGGGGGAACATTCTGGCTTGCGGCGAGCGCGCTGGTGCTCGCCTCTTGCGGGGGCGGGGGGAGCGGCTCGAGCGGTGGCGGCGGTGTCGGCGGCGGACCCACCCCGACGCCGACACCGCCGCCCGCCGGACAGGTCTTCGCCGTCCCCGCTGCCGAGAGCCTGTCCTCCGCCGAGGTCGGCACGGTCGTCGCGCAGGCCGCTGCCGAGGCACGGGCGCGGGGGGCGGCGGCGACGATCGCGGTTACCGACCGCGTCGGCAATGTCCTCGCCGTCTTCGCCATGCCGGGTGCCGCCCCGCTGGCCCGCATTCCCGCCGCGCCCGATGGCACCGCACGCGATGTGCAGGGGCTCGATGTCCCCAGCGCCGGTGCCGCCATCGCCAAGGCGATCACCGGGGCCTACCTGTCGAGCGGCGGCAACGCCTTCTCCAGCCGCACCGCCAGCATGATCGTGCAGGAGCATTTCCCGCCCGCACCGACCACTGCGGGGTTGGAAAGCGGCCCGCTGTTCGGGGTGCAGTTCAGCCAGCTGCCCTGTTCCGACCTCGCCGCCCGCGCCAGCGACGGGCTGATCGGGCCGAAGCGCTCGCCGCTCGGCTTGGCGGCGGATCCCGGGGGCTTTCCGCTCTACAAGAACGGCGTGGTGGTCGGCGGGGTGGGGGTAATCGCCGACGGGGTCTACGGGCTCGACACCAATGTGCTCGACCGCGACAATGACGTGGACGAGGCGATCGCACTGGCCGGGACGCTGGGCTTCGAAGCGCCTGTAAGCATCCGCGCCAACCGCATTACCGCCGATGGCACGAGCCTGCGCTATACCGACATCGACTACGCGCAGCTCACCGCCGCGCCCGGCGCGAGCTTCGCGGCGACCGCCGGCGCGCTGGTGCCGGTGATCGGCTATTACAGCGGCGCAGGGCTGCTGGCGGGCAGCGCCTACGGCACCGAGGCCTCGGGCATCCGCGCTTCGACCCCCGCCGAGTTCGCCAACCGCGATGCCTTCGTGCTGTCGAACGGGGCGGGCGCCAACCGCTTCCCGGTGCGCAGCGGCACCGATGCGGGCGATGTGCCTTCGCCCCTGACGGCGGCCGAGGCGCGCGCGATCCTCGAGGAAGCCTTCACCGTGATGAGCCGCGCGCGGGCGCAGATCCGCCAGCCATTGGACAGCCGCGCGCAGGTGACGATCAGCCTCGTCGATACGCGGGGGGCCGTGCTCGGCCTCGTCCGCTCCCCCGATGCGCCGATCTTCGGGATCGACGTCTCCCTGCAAAAAGCGCGCACCGCCAATTTCTTCTCCGCGCCCTTTGCCGCTGCAGAGCTTTCGGCAGCAGGCGGCGAGGTGCCCGAATTCGTCACCCGCACCCGCGCCTTCCTTGGCGATCCCAATGCGCTCACGGGGGCCTTTGCCTTTTCCGACCGGGCGGGGGGCAACCTGTCGCGGCCCTATTTCCCCGATGGCGAGGTGGGCCGCCCCAATGGCCCGCTGTCGCGCCCGATTGGCGAGTTCAACCCCTTCTCGACCGGGCTGCAATCGGCGCTGGTGCTGGGCAATCTCGGCCAGCATCTCGCCTTCGTCACCGGCGCGAGCGCGGCGGACACCCCGCGCGCCTGCACCACCCTGCCGGGGCCGGGGGGCGGCAATCCGCGGCTGGCGAACGGCATCCAGATTTTTCCCGGATCGGTCCCGGTCTATCGCGGCGGTCAGCTGGTGGGCGGGATCGGCGTGTCGGGCGACGGGATCGACCAGGACGACATGATCAGCTTCCTTGGCCTCCACAATGCCGGTGTGCGGCTGGGCGGCGGGCTGGGCAATTCGCCCGCAGACCGGCGCGCCGACCGCATCGTGGTGAATGTCGCGGGACGGCAGGTGCGGCTGCGCTACGTCAATTGCCCCTTCGCGCCGTTCCTCGACACGGCGGCACAGAACGTGTGCGAGGGGCTGTAGATGGGCCCGCTGCTCCCCGTGCTGCTGCTGCTTCAGGGCGCTCCGCCCGAGGATGCGCCGCCGCCCCCGGCGCCGCCGCCGGGCGAGGAGACGCCGCCACCCGCGCAGGACTGGGAGGCGGACACGCCCCCCGTCGATCCCGCCATCATCGAAGGCCGCCAGCGCCCCGGCTACACCGCGCCGCTGCCCGAGCGGATCGAGCAGCGCAACGAAGGCGCGGTCCGCGCGCCCCCGCCCGAGGCCTTCCCCACCGACCAGCTTCCCATCCCCGATCGCTGGCGCCTGATCGAGAGCCTCGGGCTGGTGAAGGAGAACCTGTTCGATCCCTACAACCAGAACACCTACAAGGGCGACCGCCCGATCAACCGGGCGAAGGTGCCATGGTTGCCGATCACGGGGGACGACTGGTTTTTCGTCGCCAATCTCATCAGCGACACGGTCTACGAACCGCGCACCTTTCCCATCCCCGTCGGCGTGCAGACCACCGAAGACCCCGACCGGATCGACGTGTTCGGGAACGATTTCAGCCAGGTCTTCAGCCAGACCTTCATCGCCGGTTTTGCGCTGCTGAAGGGCTCCACCACCTTCAAGCCGCCCACGATCGAATACCGCCTGACGCTGGCCTACAACGTCAATTATGTCGACGTGCCCGAGCGGCGGGTGCTGTTCGTGGAGCCGTCTCGCGCCTCGCACCGGCTCGACCATTTCCTCGGGGTGCAGGAAGCCTTCGTCGATTACCACTTCGGCCAGTTCGATACCGACCGGTTCGACTTCATCTCGATCCGTGCGGGCATCCAGCCGTTCCAGTCGGACTTCCGCGGGTTTCTGTTCAACGACCAGCAATTGGGCGTGCGCCTGTTCGGATCGCGCGACAACAACCGCTTCCAGTTCAATCTCGGCGCGTTCTGGCGGCTGGAGAAGGACACCAATTCGGGCCTCAACTCGGTCGTGAAGAGCCCGCGCGATGACTTTGTTTTCGTGGCCAATGCCTATCGCCAGGATTTCCTGATCCCGGCGCTCACCAGCCAGTTCACCGTGGTTTACAACATGAACCGCGAGGCCGACGATATCGAGATTGACGACAACGGCTTCCCGGTGCGCCCGGCCTTGCTCGGCACGCTGAGGGGCCGCGAATATGACGTGGTCTATCTGGGCTACAACGCCGACGGGCGGATCGGGCGGGTGAACCTGACGGGCAGCTTCTACTGGGCGCTGGGCGAGGATCGCAACAGCTTCTTCACCGACCGGCCCGCCAATATCAACGCGCAGTTCGCCGCGCTGGAAGCGAGTTACGACCGCGACTGGATGCGCTTCCGCCTCTCCGCCGCCTATGCCAGCGGGGACAGCGATCCCTATGACGACACCGAGGGCGGGTTCGACGCGATCTTCGAAAACCCGGTCTTTGCGGGGGCGGACACCTCCTACTGGATCCGCCAGACCATTCCCTTTGCCGGCGGGGGCCGGGCGGTGGCGGTCAACGGGCGCAACGGCATTCTCAATTCGCTGCGCAGCTCGAAGGAGCAGGGGCAGAGCAATTTCAACAATCCCGGGCTGATGCTGGTGGGGGTGGGCGCGGATTTCGATCTGACCCCGCAGCTGCGCCTCTCGGCCAATGCCAATCACCTGTGGTTCGAGAACACCGCGACGCTGCAAGTGCTGCGCAACGAAGGCTCGATCCCGCGCGAGATCGGCTTCGATCTGTCGGCAGCGGCGATCTGGCGGCCCAAGGCCAACCAGAACCTCGTCTTCCGCCTGTCTGCCGCCGCGCTGGTGGCGGGTGACGGGTTTCAGGACCTGTTCGCCGCGCGCGGCGGCGGGCAGGAATTCGTCTCGATCCTCGCCAATGTGGTGCTGACCTACTGATGCGCGCGCTGACCCACCCCTTCGCCCGCCACATCGCGCTGCTGCTTGCGGCAATGGTGCTGGCAATCGGCCTGTTCGCGGGCACGCCGCAAGCGGCGGACAAGGAGAAGCCGGTCAAACGCGATTACTCCGCGGTCTTCGCTCCGCCCGCGCCGCAGCGGCAATCGGTGGCGGAGATGGAGGCCAAGTCCGAAGGCTGCCTCACCTGCCACACGAAGTCCGATGCGCCGACCATGCACCTGACGCCCGCGGTACGGCTGGGCTGCACCGATTGTCACGGCGGAAACCCGAAGGTGCGAGGCAATTCCGAGCTGCCGCACGACCACGCTGACTACGTCACCGCGCGCGATGCGGCGCACGTGCTGCCGAAATATCCCAACTCCTGGCACTTCCCCTCCTCGGCCAACCCCAAGCGCTCCTACGCGCTGCTCAACAAAGAAGCGCCGGAGTTCGTGAAGTTCGTGAACCCCAGCGACTACCGCGTCGCGCGCGAGGCTTGCGGGGCGTGCCATATTCAGGCGATCGAAGCGGCGGAACGCTCGATCATGGCGACCGGCGCGATGCTGTGGGGCGGGGCGAGCTACAATAACGGCATCCTGCCCTACAAGAATTACCTCTTGGGAGAGGCCTATACCCGCGACGGGCTGCCCGCCAAGCTGACCTCGTCGGGGGCGGGGCCGCATGGCACACTCTCTGCCGAGCAGCGCGCGCGCGGCGTCCTGGCCGAGATGTACCCGCTCCCCACCTGGCACGTGATCCCGCCGGGCGACGTGTTCCGCGTGTTCGAGCGTGGCGGGCGGACGATCAATTCGCAATTCCCCGAGATCGGTCTGCCCAACCCGAGCGGATCGATCCAGCGGCTGGAGGAGCCGGGACGGCCCGACCTCAAGCAGTCCAACCGCGGCCCCGGCACCGGCCTTCGCGTCGCGATCCCCGCGCTCAACATCCACAAGACGCGCCTCAACGACCCCTTCACCTGGTTCATGGGGACGAACGACCAGCCTGGCGACTACCGCCATTCGGGCTGCGCGTCCTGCCACGTGGTCTACGCCAACGACCGCGAGCCGCGCCATTCGCTGATCTACGCGCAGTTCGGGCGCGACGGGCAAACGATGACGCTTGACCCGACGATCGCGGGCAAGGTCGAGCATGAAGAAGACTCTCACGGTCACGGGGCGGTCAAGCAGCCGGGCGACGATCACCACTCCGACGATGGCGCGCTGCGCACCGCCTCGGGCGAAGTGAAGGAGAAGGGCCACCCGCTTACCCACGTTTTCACCCGCGCGATCCCGACCAGCCAATGCATGAACTGCCACATGCACCAGCCCAACATCTTCCTGAATTCGTTCCTCGGCTACACCATGTGGGATTACGAAAGCGACGCGCCCTTCATGTGGCCCGAAAAGCAGAAATACCCCACCGCCGAGGAAGTCCGCGCCGTCACCGACCGCAACCCCGAGGGCGCCGCGCCCAAGGGCAAGTGGGCCGATCTCGATTTCCTGCGCAACGTCTATGACCTGAACCCCAAGCTCCAGGACACCCAGTTCGCGGACTACCACGGCCACGGCTGGAACTTCCGCGCGATCTTCAAGCGCGACCGCGAGGGCAATTTGCTCGATGCCGATGGCAAGGTCGTCGATCCCGACGATCCCGAGAAGTGGCGCAAGGAGGGCGAGGGCAAGTTCGTCGAACCCGGCACCAACCCCGGCAAGGCGGTCCACCTGATGGACATCCACGCCGAAAAGGGGATGCAGTGCGCCGATTGCCATTTCGAGCAGGACAGCCACGGCAACGGCCTCATCTATGGCGAGGTCGCCAACGCGATCGAGATCACCTGCAAGGACTGCCACGGCACGCCCGATGCCTATCCCACATTGCGCACGAGCGGCCCGGCCGCGCCGCCCGAGGGCCATGACCTCGCTCTGCTCCGCAATCCCGATGGCAAGCGCCGCTTCGAATGGCTGGAGGGCGCGGATGGCAGGCGCAGGCTGGTGCAACGTTCGATCGTCGATCCCAGCCTCGAGTGGGAGATGAGCCTCGTCAGGGACTCGGTCGATCCCGCCACCCCTGCCTTCAACGCCAAGGCCGCGCGCGCCAAGCTGATGAGCCGCTACGGCGCGGAGACCGGCAGTTTCGAATTCGGCACCGGCATCGCCGCCGACGACCGCGCGCATCGCGATCCCGAAATGGCGTGCCACACCTGCCACCTGTCATGGACGACATCCTGCGGCGGGTGCCACTTGCCGATCGAGGCCAACTGGAAGACCAAGAGCCACCGCTACGAAGGCGACGAGACGCGCAATTTCGCCACCTACAATCCGCAGGTCGCGCGCGACGAGATGTTCCAGCTAGGCAAGAGCCAGACCACCAAGGGCAACCAGATCGCGCCGGTGCGCTCGTCCTCGGCGCTGGTGCTGTCCTCGACCAATATCAACCGCGAGCGGATCTATGTGCAGCAACCGCCGATCAGCGCGATCGGCTTCTCCAGCCAGGCCTTCGCGCCGCACTTCCCACATACGGTCCGGCTGACCGAGACCAAGACCTGCACCGATTGCCACCTGTCGGCCAAGGACGACAACAACGCGATCATGGCGCAGCTGCTGTTGCTGGGCACGAACTATGTCAATTTCGTCGGCCTCAACGCCTGGACCGGCCTCGAAGGCGGCTTTCAGGCCACGCGGGTAACCGAATATGACGAGCCGCAGGCGGTGATCGGCTCCTACCTCCAGCGCTATGCCTATCCCGATTACTGGAAGCTCCATGTCGAACAGAACGACCGCGAGCTGAAGAACTGGGTGCGCGGCAAGACCTTTGACGAAAACCTCTCGGGCGAGACCAAGGCGTTCGAGGAATTCGCCAACATTCACGAGGGCACTTCGGATCGCGTCGGCTGCCTGCAACTGCGCGGCGAATATATGTTTGTGGCCGAGGGCAGGGGCGGGTTCACCGCCTATGACGTCGCCAGCATCGCCAACAAGGGCACCTCGGAACGCATCCTCAAGGGCCCGTTCTCGCCGCTGGGGCATGACACCAATGTGAAGACCCGCAACGCCACCTGCATGGCGCTGCCCACCAACCAGCCGATCGCGCCGACCCGCTCGACCCCCGAAATGCGGGAGATCAATCAGGAGCAGGCCTTCCTCCCGATCTACAACTACGCCGCCGTCACCGACAGCGAGGAGGGGCTGATCCTCGTCAACGTCAACACGCTGGCGGACGGGGAATTCCGCAACAACAGGCTGAGCCGCAAGGTCTTTGCCGACGGGTCGAGCGCGTGGAACCCGGACGGCGTGCTCACCGGCGCGCGCCATATCGTGCTGGCGGGCGAGGTCGCCTATATCACCGCCAACATGGGCCTGGTGGTGGTCGATCTCGCCGATCCCGACCGGCCGAAGTTGGCGGCGGTGCGGCCCCTGCGCGATGCGCGGGCCAGCGCGGTGCAGTTCCGCTACCTGTGGGTGACCGATGCGGAAGGGGTGAAGCTGTTCGACATCACCAGCCTGCGCAACCCGGTGGCCGTGCCCGAGGCGACCGTGCCGCTGGCCGATGCGCGGCGGATGTATATCGCGCGCACCTATGCCTATGTCGCCGCCAAGGGTGATGGGCTGGTGATCCTCGACGTGAAAAACCCCCGCAGCCCGCGCGTCTTCCAGAAGGTGACGCTCGGCGGGGCGCTGAACGATGCCGAGGACGTGATCGTCGGCACCACCAATGCCTCGCTGTTCGCTTACGTGGCGGACGGGCGCAACGGGATGAAGGTGCTGCAACTCACCAGCCCCGAAAGTCAGCGCAATTTCTACGGCTTCAGCCCGGCGCCGGTGCCCGAGCTGATCGCCTGGGCGAAGACCCCGTCGCCCGCGATCGCGCTCTCCAAGGGCCTCGACCGCGACCGCGCGGTGGACGAGACCGGCGGGCAGATGGCGGTGTTCGGCAGGCTCGGCTCGCGGCCCTTCACGCGGGCGGAGATGGAGCGCCTGTTCATGACCCGCGCAGGCGTGCCGTGGAAGGTCAGCGACGCAATCGACATGGGCCGCTGGGTCGGCCTGCCACCCCCTCAGGGGCAAAGGGCGGCGCGGAGGTAAGGCAACGCAGTCTAGCAGAATGCCGCTTATTCGGCCCGCCATGGACGGGCCGCAAGCGCGACCGCGCGCCCGCAGGCGATCCGGCGCGAAGCGGCGGAGACTCGCCGAGGATGTGCCCGCGGAGGCGGGCGCGCAAACAGGGGCCCTTATCCTCGCTCGGCGAACATGACTTCGATCATCGGTTGCAGCCCGGCGTGGAAATGCGCCAGCACCTGCCAGTCGCCGACGCGCTCGTAGTGCGAGACGAGGCTTGTCCCGTCCCAGCGGTGCAGCGCATAGGTCGGCTGCTCGGTGGTGATGAGCGCGCGGTTATCGGGCACGTCCTTGTCGATCGGATTGAGGTCCATCGCCACCAGCGGTGCGACCGATGGCGTGACGCCGAGCGGTATGCCGGCAAAGCGCGTGGTGATCGGGCGATGAAGGTGCCCGCAGTGGATCGCCTGCACCTGATGCTGGCCTTCCAGCACGGCGCGCAGACGGGTGATCCAGGCCTCGTCAGGGGCAGGGTCCATCCAGTCGATCCCGGCGACGACCGGGGGATGATGCATGAAGATCAGCGTCGGTTGATCGGGCGCTTCTGCCAGCCGCTCGGTCAGCCAGCTTGCGCGCGCTGCACAGAACGCCCCGCCGTGGCGGCCTTCCTCGAGCGTGTCGAGACAGATGATCCGCAGGCCCAGCGGGGCCTCGACCACATAGTGCAGGAAGCCGCCCTCGGCCGGGACGACCTGCGGGAAGGCCCCGATCAACCCGGCGCGGCTGTCGTGATTGCCGACCAACGGCAGGATCGGGCAGGGGCAGTCGGCCAGCAGCGCGGCGGTCTTGGCGAAGCTTTCGGCATCGCCGTGATCGGTGATGTCGCCCGACAGCACCAGCAGATCGGGGCGGTTGGGCCCTTCGAGCAATCGCGCCAGCGTGGCGCGGAAGCGGGTGAGGTTCAGCTCTTCGGGCTGTTCGTCCGGGGCGAAGCCCACGTGAATGTCGGTCATCTGCGCGATCAGCACCGCGCCGCCCGAAGACACTGCGTTCATGGTCTGGCCTTTGCGAGCTTGGCCGCAGCTGCTTCCGATTTGGGCGGAGGCGGGGGCGGCTTGTAGTGGGGCGGCGCGCCCTTGGCGGACCACTGTCCGGCGGGCAGGTGATAGGCGTGGCACATCGCGCAGTCGGAAGGCACGATCCTGGCAGTCTTCACCGCGCTCGCGCCGAGGTGGCAGGTGCGGCAGGACTTGAGATCGGGCATCAACAGATCGCTCGCCGCCTTGGAGGTTTCGGCGGCGTGGCAATCGCTGCATTTCTGCTTTGCGTGCGCTTCGTGATTGAAGAAGCTCGAAGTGAGGAAGCGGTCGGGCAGGTTGACGGGGACGAGATCGGCCTGCCCCGTGGGGCCGCGGGTGGGCAGGTGGCATTCGGTGCACACCCCGCCGGGGCCGAGCGCGTTCGACAGCCCGATATAGGCGCGCACCGGACGTCCGAAATCGGCGCGATAGGGCGACGCGCTGCCGATCTGTCCGGGCCGCTGGCGTGCGGGGCCGACGCGCTGACGCGGGCCGGTGGAGATCCGCGCCAGATCCTCGGCCAGATCCTTCACGTCGCCGTGGCGCAGCTTGCTGAACCCGCCCACCGCGGTGCGGCCCGAGACAAGGCTGTGGCACCCCTCGCACGCGTCCTCCATCCGCACCTCCCTGAACGACATGCGATCAGGCGTGAGGACATGGCAATCCTTGCATTCGAGGGGCTTGCCATATTGCCCGAGGCTGACCGCCATCCGCGCCGCGCCGCCGGTGCGGCTCATATGGACATCGTGCGGGAACTTGAGTCCGCTGCGCTCGACCGGGCGGGTGCCGGGGGCCGCACGCACGGGGCTCGCCGCGCCGAAGCTGGCGTAATAGACTGGGCGCAGCTGTGGGTGGGCCTTGCCGAAATCATGCGCATTGGCGAGGTCGGTGTCGGTCAGGCGCGTGTCGAGCTGTTCATGGCAATCGCCGCAGAACGCCTCGCTGCCCGCCTGCGTGCGCACCGGGCCTTCGTGCTCAAAATGGCAGGCGACGCAGCCCAGCGGGCCTTCCTTGCCGAGGCTCTCGGCGATGCGCCATTGCAGCGCGTCGCCGGGCGAAAGCGGCGGGCTCCCCTTGGCGAGGCGCGGGCGCGCGGCGTGATCGCCGGTGTCCTTGTGGCAGGAGATGCAGGTCTCGTCCTGCACGCTTTCGAAGCCGGCAACGTGGCAGCTTTCGCAATTATCGGCAAGGGTGTGGTGCTTGAGCGACAATTCCCCGCTCGACCACGCGCTGTCGAGCAGCACGGTGCCGGGGGTCTTGCCGGTGGGATCGGGCCTGGCGGGGTCCCGCAGCAGGTGACTGGTCACCGGGATGGCGAGCAGCAACAGCAGGATCGCAGAGGCGAAGACCCAGCTCATCGCGCGTTTCGAGGGTAGCACGCTGGCGAGCGCGAAGCCGCGCAAGGCGTCGGTCTTGCCCTCTTCGGCGACAACCTGACGGATGGTGATGCTGGTGGAGCCATCGTTCTCGCGCGCCACCGCCAGCCGCGCGGCGCCCAGCGCAATCTCGCCGCCGGTGCGCGGGTCGATCTTGCCCTCGGTGACGACGCGCCCGTCGAGCCCGAAGCCGAGCGTGCCGAGCGCCGCGACCCCAAGCGTGCCGTCGGCGCGGGTGTCGATGCGGACGTGGCGCTGCTCGACCGCGAGATCGGGCAGGTGGATGTCGTTTTCGGCGGCGCGGCCGATGGTGAGGCTGGCTTGGTCGAGCGTCCGGTCGCGCACGATCTCGCGCCCGGTGGCGGTGAAATCGATGGTGCGGATCAGGAATGCCATCGCCGTCTACCAGTAATAGAACACGCTGATGACATGCGCGGCCAGCGCGGCGATCAGGGCGATGGTGAGAGGGATGTGGACGAACAGCCAGACCTCCAGCAGCGCGCGGATGCGCAACTGCCCGCGGATCTGCGCGAGCTGTTCGTGGCGCTTTTCCAGCAGCGCGTTGACCCGCTCCTCCGCGGCGCCCTGCGGCATATGGTGCAACGCCTTGCGGGTGGCGCAGCCGGGATAGCTGTTGGTCAGCCGGGCGAGCGCACCGCCATAGAACACGTCCTGTTCGAGCGCCGCGATCACCAGATCGGCCTCTTCGCGCCCGAGCGGCTGCGCGGCGCTTTCCAGCTGCCGGTCGATCGCGGTCAGCGCCTCGAGCATCTGCGCGCGGGTCATCTCCTTGCGATTGGCGCTGAGGCTGGCGGGGAGGGTAGTGTAGACGACCACGCCATAGATCCCCGTCGCGATCACCAGCAGCATCAGCACATAGGCGAGCGTGTGGACGTTCCACCCGATCTGGAAACCGGTGTGGAGCGTGCCGATCACGATCAGCGACAGGCCGAGATAGACGTGCGCGCTGGTCCACGCCTTGAGGCTCCACGCGCCGGGATTAATCCGCCGCTTCCTCACGCCGAGCAGGGACAGCCAGAGGATCAACAGCACCCCGATGGTGCCGAGCGTGTAGCCATACCACGTCCCGCCATTGGGGCGCGGTTGCTGGTCGATCATCAGATAGCCCGCAATCGCCGCGCCGCTCAGCGCCAGCGCGATCCACAGCCAGCGGAAGCCGCGGTGCTTCAGAAAGCTGACATGATCGGAATCGCGCCGCTTTTCGTCCTGCGTGAACCGCCCCGTGCCCCCCGCTTTGGTCGCCATCACTCGACGTCCTCGGTCAGCTTGGTGAAGGTCAGGAACTTGTCGGGGCTGACGCGGATCGCCGCGCCGGTCGGGCAGGCGCGCACACAGGCGGGGCCGCCGTCGATGCCGGAGCACATGTCGCACTTGATCGCCTGCTTGGCCTTGGCTGCGCCTTCCTTCTCGGCTGCCTTCTTGCGCCAGCTATAGGACGCCTCACCCGGCCCCGGCCCCTTGCCGAACAGCATCCATTGGAGGAGGCTCGGCTTCTTTGGCGGTTTGGCATCCATGCGGATCACGCCATAGGGGCAGTTGCGCTGGCAATTGCCGCAGCCGATGCAGGTCTCGTCGATGAAGACCTCGCCGTCCGGCCCGCGCTTGATCGCGTTGGGCGGGCAGTCGGCCATGCAATGCGGGTGCTCGCAATGGCGGCACGAAGTCGGCACGTGGAGATGCGCGTAGGTCTTGCCCGCTTCCCGGTCGAGCCGCGAGAGGCCGTCATGGCTGTCGGCGCAGGCCTTTTCGCAATTGTCGCAGCCGATGCACAGCGTCTCGTCGATCAGCAGCACGTCGGTCGCCTCGCCGATGCCGTTGTCGACGAGGAACTGCGCGGTCTGCGAATAGAGATCGACGACGCTCGAAAAGCTGTCTTTCTGCCCTTCGATAAAGGCATTGGTGGCGCGCCGCCCGGCCATGTCCTTCAGCGCCCGTTCGCGCAGGCGCGGATGCTTGTCGAGCAGGGCGAGGAAGCCCTCGCCCGGCAGGCGGATCACCTCGGACTTGATCGCCGCCTTGACCGTGGCGGTGCGCGCGCTCCCGTCGATCGCCGCCATTTCGCCGAAATAGCTTCCGGCGGGGAGGTAGGAGAGGAACACCGGCCGATCGCCGATCTGCTTTTCGACGATCATCGACCCGCGCCGGATGATGAACACGTCCTTGTCGTCCGCCCCCTCGGTGACGACCACTTCGCCCGCGCGCTTTTCCTGAACCTGTGCGGCCTCGACCAGCGGGGCGACATCCTCGCGGGTCAGGCCGGAACCGAACATCTGGAGCAATTGCCGCTCGATCGAGATGCGCTGGATCGCGGCCTTGGCGGATGGCACCTGCGATTGCAGCTTCAATGCGGCAAGGCGCGAGATTTCCACCACGATAGTGTCTTCGGCGGCGCGGATCGTCGCGCCCCGGCGGCGGCCCGAGATGAGGCCCACCTCGCCGAAGATCGAGCCGCTTTCGATGGGAATCGTGATCGAGGGATCGGCCGGATTGACCTCTACTGCCACCGAACCGCTGGCGATGCCGAACAGTGAGGAACCGGGCGCGTTACGCTCGAAGATCACCTCGCCCGCTCGGAAGAATTTCGCTTCGGAATCCAGCATGAATTCGCGCATTTGCAGCGGGTTCATGCCATTGAGGATCGACACGCCCTCGCGCAAGAATTCGAGCCATTCCTCGGTGCTGCGCTGGCCCGGAAGATCGGCGAACTTGGCGGCGATGATCGGCTCGTCGGCGGGCTTCAAATCGGTGTTGCCGTTGATGAACTCGATGACATCGTGGCCCTGGTTCATGCAGTGCTTGATCAGCGGATAGCCCGCGAGCGCGCCGATCACGAAGATGCCGGGGGCGGTGCTTTCGAAAACCGGGCTGAGGCGGGGGAAGGCACCGCGATCCTCGCTGGTGAATTCGATCCCGCACTCTTCGACGAAGGCGCGGGGCGGGGCGGAGCCGATGCGGGCGATGATCCGGTCGCAGGGGATGCGGATTTCCCCGTCGCGGGTGGTGAGGGTGATGAAGCCCGGCTCGATCGCCTTGGTCTCGCTTTCGGTGCGGACCATCAGCTTGCCCGCCTCGTGATCGGCCATCAGCGCGCTGACGTTCGCCGCCTTGGCGGTCGGGAATTCGGTGCCGCGATTGAGGATGCTGACGGTGTTGCGCTGCGCCGGGTCTTCGGCGAGCCCGCGCGCGTTCTCGATCCCGGCATCGCCCGTGCCGACGATGACGATATGCTCATCGACATATTCGGTGGGGTCGTCGAGCTGATACTGCACGTGCGGCAAGTCCGCGCCGGGACAGCGCATCCGGTTGGGATTGCCCTGCGTGCCGATGGCGAGGATGACGTTCTCGGCCATCACGGTCTCGCCACTGGTCAGCTCGATCGCATAGGGCGGGGCGTGGCGCTGCACCTCCTTGACCGATTTGGTGCCATCGCGCGCGCGGGTGACGATCTGCTGCACCGAGCCGGGGATCGCTGCGCCCGTGCCCCGGATCGCCTTGGCTTCGGCTAGGTATTTCACATTGACCTTGTGGCCAGCGATCTGTTCGTCCCACGTGCCGAGGATCGCCTCGCGCTTGCCCGCGTCGAAATCAATGTCGCTGCGCAGCACCAGATTGCTGGGCGTCGCCATGACATGCTTGCCCTTCTGGTACTTGTAGATCGTGTCGGAGAGGTGATCGGTCTTTTCGAGCAGCACATGGCTCAGCCCCAGCGCGGCGGCGCGCGCGGCGGCGCTGAGCCCGGCAGGCCCAGATCCAATAATGGCGACCTTGAACGTCTCGCCCACCGATCCTCCCCCCCTCGGACAGATCGCTTTCCCGGTGTCCACCATACGCAAAACCGGGGCCGATGCCAGAGCGAATTGCCCCGCGCGCGGGGGCCTGCTAGCCCTCGGCCATGGGACAAGGGGAACAGGCGCCTGCGGGCGGAGCATCGAAGGCGGGTTGGGTGCTGTTGGGGGCGGCGCTGCTGCTGGCGGCAGGTTCGATCGGCTACAATGTCTATGAGGGATCGCGCGGAGCTGCTCCGGCGGCGGAGGCGGGTGACGACGCGCCGAGCATCGACCAGCTGCGCGCCGCGGCCGAGGCTTCGCCGAACGACGCCGGGCCTTGGGCCGATCTCGCCTTTGCCCACTTCAACGCGGGCGAATTCGAGGAGGCCGCCGCCGCCTATCGCCGCGCGCTCGCGATTGCGCCCGAAGAGGCGGTGCTGTGGTCGGCGCTGGGTGAAACGCTGGTGCTGTCGAGCGAACGCGATCCGCTGCCTGCCGATGCGCTGGCGGCGTTCGAGAAAGCCATCGCGCTCGATCCCCAAGACCCGCGGGCGCGCTACTTCCTCGCGGCCAAGATGGACATCGACAAGGATCACGAAGGCGCGCTTGCTGCATGGCTCGATCTGCTTGCCGACAGCCCGCAGGGCGCGCCGTGGGAGGCCGATCTGGTGCGCACCATCGAACAGGTCGGGCAGATGAACGACATCGCGGTGACGCAGCGCATCGCCGCTGCGCAGGCGCGCCGCAAGCCCGCATTGCTCGCGCCGGGATCGGGCAGCGTCGCGGGCAATGCCGCCTCACCCGACGTGCGCGGGCCTAGCGCGGCGGAGGTCGCGGCGGCAGGCAGCATGAAGCCCAGCGAACAGCGCCAGATGGCCGAAGGCATGGTCGCCCAGCTCGAGGCGCGGCTTCAGCAGGAGCCCAAGAACCTCGATGGCTGGGTGATGCTGATACGCAGCCGCATGACGCTGGGCGAACCGGCCAAGGCCCGAGCCGCGCTGGAAGCGGCGGTCAAGGCCAACCCGGCGGCAGCGAAAGAGCTGCGCGCGCAGGCAAAGGCGCTGGGCGTTACCTGACGGCGCGCGTCAGGCAGCGATCACTTGCGGCTTTTGCGCGCGGCGTAGCGTGCGTCGCGCGCCGCCTTCAGCTGTTCTTCGGTGCGCTTGGGCTGTTCTGCCTTGATCTTGTCCGCCTTGGCCTGCGCGCGCTTTTCCTCGGCGAGACGTTGCTTTTCTTCGCGGGCTTCGCGTGCCTTGGCGGACTTGGCCGCAGCGACAGCGTCGCGCTCCGCCTGCCGTGCAGCACGTTCGGCGAGCTCGGCTGCGTCGGGCTGGGGCATGGCTTTCAGCTTCGCGAGCGCCTTTTCCTTGGCCTGCAAGGAAGATGCGGCCCTGTCCTGAAAACTGGGTGCCTTGTAACCTTTCATCAAATTGTCTCCTGCCGGGCCGCATCGATGCAGCGCGGACTTGGTGGTCTTTGTATCTGCGCTCAGCTTTGCCGGGCTGCGACGAGGTGTGCCGCGCTCCATGCGCAGGCCGCCGCAGCGCCCAGTCCGGTCTGGAAAGCGCTGATCCGGCTCGCGATGCTGGCGGCCTCGGCAAACTGACGCTTGCGCTGGCCGGAGCTTTCGGCGTCCTCAGCGCGCATCAAGGCGGCCTGGTGCGCGGCGTATTCGTGGTTGATGTCCATGTGTGCCTCTTGTGTTGGAGGCCGATGCCCCGCTGGTGCGTGTGGGTGCCCGATCAATCGACCATCGCCGCCACCATTCCGCGCAGATCGCGGGTGGACAGGAAGGCGTAGGGTTCTTGCGGCAAGGTGTTTTGGCGATGCTGCGACAATGATGCGCGGATCGTCTGGGCGCGGTCAAAAATGGCGCCGGTCGTGATGAAGTTCATGTAGTCTCTGCAAATAAGTATCGAACGCAAGGGGACATTCCCGCTGCGGAGCCATGCTGCATGAAAAGGAAAATGTGGCCGCCGAGGGGCGGTTTCTTGGCTGCGTGGCGATAGAGCCGCGCTCAGGAAAGCCAGGGGCGCCGATCAAATTCCGTCGCAAGCGACGTGAAGCAAGGTTCAATTAGCGCATTATTCAAAAATTTCAAGTTAATTCGCCCCGGCGCTTCATCCCTTGCGGTTCTGGCGCACCAGTTCGGCAAGGCGGATGCTGGTTCCGGCAAGCCCTTTGCGGGCGTGATCCGCGCCCACCGACAGCGCGGTCGCGGTCGCTTCGGCAAACAGGCGCCCGCCGACCGAAATGACCGTGGGGTGCTCGGAGACGACCATGCGGCTGTGCGCGATCGTGGTGCGCAGCTGGTCGATCGTGTGCTGGCGCGGCATCGCGTCGGACAGGCCGATATCCACCGCATCGGGATGCTGCGCATTGAGCTGGTTTGTCAGCGCCTCCTCGCTTTCGGGGAAGGCCATGTCGACCTGCCAGCCCGCCGCCAGAAACTGGTCAGCCAGCAACGCGGTGCCGAGCATGTGCGGCTCGCCCGGCGCGGTCGCCAGCAGGATGCGGTAGCGGCTGTTGCGGATCGACTGCGAACAGCGGCTGTATCGCACCGCATGGCCCGCCAGTTGCAGCATGCTGAGGCCGATAGTGAGATCGAGCTCGCTGCAATCGTCATGGAGCCAGGCGTCCCCCAGCGCGCGGGCTGCGGGCTCGATCAGCAGCGACAGGATCGCATCGCTCGTCCATCCCTGCTCGGCGAACCCTGCGATCATCGTGTTGATCGCCAGATCATCAGCATTGAGCGCCAGTTCGACGAGGCGCGCGAGATGTTCGGCCACGGCGGGCGGAACGGGCGAGGGCGCGGCAGCTTCGCGCGGGCTGTCACCGCTCCGGCCGCCCAGCAGCAGGTCCCACCCCGAAAACAGCCGGGCGGCGGTCATGTGCTCGCTCAGCACTTCGATATGCTGGTGGCGTCCATCGCGTTCGATCGAGGACCACAGCGAGGCGACCGCCTTGGGCGGGCCCTCGAGGGTCTGGAGAAAGCAGCCGTCCTCGAACAGCAGCATACCGGTGACATCGAGGCTGCGGTTGCGCGCCCGCGCCTGACCGGCGAGCACATTGAGGTCGCTGGCATCCGGCGTGGCGGTGGCGATGCTCTTGTAGGTCAGGCAGGTGACCCATTCGGCGGAGTCTTGCGACTCTTGCGTGTCCTGCGCCAGCATGTCTCTCTCCCAAAGGATGAGGGACAAGCGGGCATCGAGGCGCAGCGGTGCTGTGCCAAGCAGTCCGGCAGACGATCCCCATCCGCCCCGTATCTGTTTGCCCGGCGCAGTCCCCAGAAAACGGCGACGCCAGATTATGTGCGCAGCTTCTGCCCCTGCGCCGCCAGCGTCAAGCGGGAATCCGTGAACGGGCCCAATCCGGGTCGCCCGATCACACCACGCCGAAGGCCAGCATCGCGTCCGCGACCTTCTTGAAGCCCGCGATATTCGCGCCCTTCACGTAGTCGATATAGCCGCCTTCTTCCTTGCCATATTCCTCGCAGCGTTTGTGAATGCCGGCCATGATGTCCTTGAGCATCTGCTGCAATTCCTCCTCCTTCCACGAACGGCGTTCGGAGTTCTGGCTCATCTCGAGGCCCGAGACCGCGACCCCGCCCGCGTTCGAGGCCTTGCCCGGCGCGTAGAGGATTTTCGCTTCCTTGAAGATATGCACCCCTTCGAGATTGGTGGGCATGTTCGCGCCCTCGGAGACAGCGATGCAGCCGTTCTCGACCAGCGTCTTCGCGTCATCGCCGAGCAATTCGTTCTGCGTCGCACAGGGCAGGGCGACGTCGCACTCGACGCCCCACGGGGTCTTGCCTTCGTGGAATGTCGCCTTGGGAAAGGCCTCGACATATTCCTCGATCCGGCCCCGGCGATAGGTCTTGTGCTGCTTGACCCAGTCGATCTTTTCCTGATCGATGCCGTCGGGGTCATGAATGAACCCGCCGCTGTCCGACAGGGTCAGCACCTTGCCGCCCAGCTGCACGATCTTTTCGGCAGCATGGGTGGCGACATTGCCCGCGCCGGAAATGACCGCGGTCTTGCCTTCGAGGCTCTCGTCCCGCGTCGCCAGCATGTTCTGCAGGAAATAGACCGCGCCATAGCCGGTCGCCTCGGGCCGGATCAGGCTGCCGCCATATTCCAACCCCTTGCCGGTCAGCACGCCGTTCCAGTGGTTGGTGATGCGCTTGTACTGGCCGAACATGTAGCCGATCTCGCGTGCGCCCACGCCGATGTCGCCTGCGGGCACATCGACGTCGGGGCCGATGTGGCGGTAGAGCTCGGTCATGAAGGACTGGCAGAAGCGCATGATCTCGCGCACGCTCTTGCCCTTGGGGTTGAAGTTCGCGCCCCCCTTGCCGCCGCCCATCGGCAGGCCGGTGAGCGCGTTCTTGAAGGTCTGTTCGAAGGCGAGGAACTTCAGCACGCTTTCGTTGACCGAGGAATGGAAGCGGATGCCGCCCTTGTAGGGGCCGATGGCGTTGTTGTTCTGCACCCGCCAGCCGCGCTGGACGCGGACATTGCCGTTGTCGTCTTCCCAGCAGACACGGAACGAGACCACCCGGTCGGGCTCGGCAATGCGGCGCAGGATCTGCGCCGAGTGGTATTCTTCCTTGTCCTCGATGAATTCGAAGATGTCCTGTGCAACCTCCTGCACGGCCTGCACGAATTCCGGCTGATGCGGATTGCGCTTCTTCACGCCCTCCATGAAGCCGTTCAAGTCGACGTGATCGGTCACTGCCATGATGATTCTCCCCCTTGGCCGGATTTATCGCTCCGGCCGGAATGGCGCTTGGCGTTTTGCGGCAGACTATCGGGGGAAAGCGCAATTCCCGCAAGCGGCGGGGTGGGGGGATCAGATCGCCGAGCTGAACTGGCGCGGTGCCGCGGCGCGGTAGGCGTCGAACAGCGCAGCGATGCCGCGGGCATAGGGCAAGCCGCCGGGCCGGATCGTCAGCCGCTCGCCATCGAGCGCGGCGAGGCCGGCGGCGATGAAGGGAGCAAGCCGATCCTCCGCCTCTGCCAGCAGCGCGGGGGTGAGGCAGGCCTCGCCATGGCACAGCAGCGCCTCGATCACCGCGCCGCGCGCGAGGTCGTCGGGCGAGCGGGCGATGCCGTGGTTCGCGCTCAGCCGGCCTTCTGCCGAAAGCTGGCGATAGCGCCCGGTGTGCTTTTCGTTCTGGGCGAGAAGTCCGGGAAAGCCGCTGATCGCGCTCGCGCCCATGCCGATCAGCACTTCGGCGGGGTCGTCGGTGAAGCCCTGGAAATTGCGCCGCAACCGCCCTTCACGGGTGGCGCGCGCCATGGGATCGTGCGGCAGGGCGAAGTGATCGAAGCCGATCGCGTCATAGCCGCGCGCCGTCAGCCGGGCGTGAGCCTCCGCCGCCATCGCGAAGCGCGCTTCGGCTCCCGGCAGCGCGGTATCGGGGATCATCGTCTGGCGCGGCACCAGATGCGGGACATGGGCATAGCCGAACACCGCCACCCGGTCCGCGCCGAGCGTCGCGGTCAGATCGAGGCTGTCGGCGAGATCGATCATGGTCTGATGCGGAAGGCCGTACATCAGATCGAAATTGAGCGAGGTCACCCCATTGCTGCGCAGCCAGTCGACGCTGCGGCAGATCATCGCGGTGGGCTGTTCGCGCCCGATGGCTTTCTGGCAGTGCGGCGCGAAGGTCTGCACCCCCATGCTTGCGCGGGTCACCCCGAGGCTGCCGAGCACGCGGCTCCATTCGGCGGTCAGGCTGCGCGGGTCGAGTTCGATCGACCATTCGGGCGCGTGCAGCGGGAAGTGGGCGTGGAGCGCTTCGACGAGGGCGAGGAAGTCGCCCGTTTCGATCGCATTGGGGCTACCCCCGCCAAAGGCGATGCGTCGCACGCGGACACCGGCGGGCAGCAGGCTGGCGACGGTCGCCAGTTCCTGATGCAGTGCGGCCAGATAGGCCTCCACCCGCGCGCGCTTGCCCGATTTGCCGGTGTTGCAGCCGCAGTAAAAGCAGATCTGCTCGCAGAAGGGGATGTGGAGATAAAGCGAGATGTCGCCCGCCGCCCCGGCGATTGCCTGCTCGATGGTGCCGTCCGCCAGCGGGCCGAAATCGGCTGCGGTGGGGTAGCTGGTGTAGCGCGGCACCGGCTTGGCGAGGAGTTGGGGGTGATATGTCCACATGAGGCGCTTAAAGCGGCTCGGGCGGCAGGCGTCTTTGCGCGAGATCAAATCGCGCGTTTCGGTCGCGAGGGATCGGTCTTTTCCCGGCAGGTTCCGGCGTGGCAGGCCTTGGGGTGACACGGCGCATCTTCGGGCGGGCCACCATCGCCGAGGGGAATAGTGATCGTGCCGCCGTTGCACAGCCGCGCGGTGAGCGTGCGCGCTTCGGCGGGCAGCGGGCCGATCAGCACCGGCAGCAGCGCGGCGAGTGCGAGGGGGAGGGCGCGGTTCATTCCGGCGCATCCTCGTCGATCAGAATGCGGTGCGCCGCGCCGTCCATGTCGTCATACTGTCCGTCCTTCATCGACCAGAAGAACGCGGCGAGGCCGAGCAGGCCCATGCCGAGCGCGATGGGGATGAGGATGGCAAGACCGGTCATGAATTGGCACTCCGCGCAAGCCGCAGCGAATTGGCGACCACCACCAGCGAGCTCACCGACATGGCGATGGCGGCGACCAGCGGCGTGACGAGGCCCAGCAGCGCCAGCGGCACGGCGAGCAGGTTATAGGCGATCGAAAAGCCGAAATTCTCGCGCACGATCCGCATCGTCCGGCGCGCCACGCGAACCGCCAGCGCCACCGGCATCAACCCCTCGCCAATGAACACCGCGTCGGCGGCCTGCTGGCTGGCATCGGACGCGGTGCCGGGCGCGATCGAGGCGTGGGCGGCGGCGAGGGCGGGGCCATCGTTGAGCCCGTCGCCCACCATCAGCGGGCGGCGGCCTTCGGCCTTGAGTGCTTCCAGTGCGGCGAGTTTCGCCTGCGGGCTGGCCTCGGCCTGCGCTTGCAATCCCAGCGCCTCGGCCACCACGGCGACCGGCGCGGCGCGGTCACCCGAAAGGATGCTGGCGGCGATCCCTTCGCGGGCGAGGGCGGCGAGCGTCGCGGCGGCGTCGGCACGCAGCGGGTCGGCGAAGGCGATGGTCTGGCGGGTGTCGCCGATCTGCAAGGTGGTGGCGAGGGCTTCGCTTGCCTCGGCGGGCCGTCCCAAGGCGACTTCTACGCCCTGCCAGCGGCCGGTCAGCCCTGCGCCGCCCACTTCGCGCACATAGTCTATGGCGGCGGGCGCAACACCCTCGCGCAGCAGTGCGGCGGCGAGGCCCCGGCTCAGCGGGTGGCGACTGGTCTGGGCAAGGGCCAGCGCAATCGCGCGCGCTTGCGGGTCGAGCGCGCTTACATCCGCGCGCGGTTCGCCGAGCGTCAGCGTGCCGGTCTTGTCGAACAGCGCGACATCGCATTCGGCGAGGCGTTCGAGCGCGCTGCCATCCTTAACCAGCAAGCCCCGGCGCAGCAGCGCGCCGCTCGCCACCACCTGCGCTGCGGGAACGGCAAGGCCCATCGCGCAGGGACAGGTGATGATCAGCACGGCAATCGCTATGGTGAGCGAGGTGTGCCACCCCGCGCCCGCGATCATCCATCCGGCAAAGGCGAGCAGCGCCAGCGTGTGCACCGCCGGGGCGTAGAGCCGCGAGGCGCGGTCGGCGATGCGGACATAGTGGCTGCGCGATTGGCCCGCCTCGTCCATCAGCCGCGCGATTTCGGCGAGCGCGGTATCCTCGGCCACGCGGGTGAGGCGCACCCGGATCGGCGCGGCAAGATTGATCGCGCCCGCGTGCACCAGCGCCCCGGGCCCGACCGGCTCGGGCGCGCTTTCGCCGGTGAGCATGGCATTGTCGAGCGCGCTCGTGCCCTCCACCACCTCGCCATCGGCGGCAAGCGCCTCTCCGGCGGCGACCAGCACCATCATGCCGGGATCGAGGTCTTTGGCCGCCACCCGCCGCGTGGAGCCATCGGGGGCGATCACGCTGGCACTCTTGCTCATCCGCCCCAGCAATGCGCCGATCCCGGCGCGGGTGCGGGTGCGCATCTCGGCGTCGAGCGCGCGGCCCGCCAGCAGGAAAAACAGCAGCATCACGGCGGAATCGAAGAAGGCGTGTTCGCCGCCGGTGATCGTCTCGTAAAGGCTGAGGCCCGTCGCCAGCAGCACGCCGATGCTGATCGGCACATCCATATTGGTGCGCCGGTGCTTCAGCGCCATCCATGCGCTGGCGAAGAAGGGGCGGCCCGCATAGGCGATCACCGGCAGGGCGATGAGCGCCGAGAGCCAGTGGAACAACGCGCGCGTCGCCCCGTCCGCGCCCGACCAGACGCTGACCGAGAGCAGCATGACATTCATCATGCCGAACCCCGCCACGCCGAGCGCGCGGGTGAGGGCTTTGCGTTCCTTGCTCTCGTCACCCAAAGGATTGTCGGCGACCGGTTGCGCCTCGAAGCCAAGGCCCAGCAGCGCGGCGGTGAGCGCTTCCTCGCCCAGCGCGGGGTCATGGCGGATCGCCACGCGTTTGGCCGAGAAGTTCGCCCGCGCGGCGGCGATGCCGGGGAGCTTGGGCAATTCGCGCTCGATCTTGCCGATGCACCCGGCGCATTTCATCCCCGGCACGGTCAGCCGGGTGGTGGCGAGCGGGGGTTCCGCAGCGATGACGGCGGGTGCGTTCACCGGAGCTCGGCCTCCCCGGCCCATTCCTGCACGCCTGCCCGGATCGCGATGTGGAGCTGCCAGCGGCCCGGCGCGATCGCCTGGGTCGAAACCCAGCGGCCCTGACCTTCCGGCACGAAGCGGAGCGCAGTCCCTTCACGCGCGCCGAGCGGGCGTTCGGCGGCGGCGGTGATGGTGGCGGCCTCGGGCACGGCGATGGTCTCGATCACCACGCGGCCATCTGCGCGGCGGTGCGGCAACGCCTGCCAGCCCAGCGCCTTCGACGCCTCGGCCTTGGCGATCCAGCCGTTGTAGCTCTGGCTGGCGACATAGGAATTGTCGACCACCGTGCCGTGAAATCCGCCCACCGCGTTCCAGGCCATGAACAGGTTGACCGCGATCACCACGGCGAACCCGCCCACGAAGACGGCGGCCATGTGCCGGCCGGTGAAAGTGCTGGATCGGCTCGACATCATTCGTTCCCCGGCATGGCGAAGGTGGTTTCGGTGACATCCTGCTCACGCTGCTCGTCGAGGCTGGTAAGTCGGAAGGCGAAGGCATTGGCGGGGGCACCTTCGGGCAGCAGGACATAGACCCGCAGCACCTCGGTCGCGTTGGCGGGCACGGTGACGGTCTGCACGCGCGCGGCGTTTTCCATGCTGACGCTCTCGGTCCACATGACCGCGCCTTGCGGCAGGCCTTCGAGCGCGATTTCCATGTCACGCGGGCGGGCCTCCATGTTGCGCAAGCGCAGCGTGTAGGCATTCCTGACCGAGCCGTCCTTCAGCAGCATGAAGGGCGGGTTGCGGTCGGGCGAGACGGTGAGATCGGTATGGGTGCGGGTGCCCAGCGCGAAGAGCAGCCCCGCGCCGAGCCCGGCCCAGACGGTGAAGTAGATCAGTGTGCGCGGGCGCAGCAGCGCCTTCCATGCCGGGGTCGGAGGCGCGCCGGCAGCTTCGGCCTTGCACTGGTCGAGCGTGGCGTAGTCGATCAGCCCGCGCGGGCGGCCGACCTCCTTCATCACCCGGTCGCAGGCGTCGATGCACAGCCCGCAGGTGATGCAGCCGATCTGCTGGCCTTCGCGGATGTCGACCCCGGTGGGGCAGACCGCGACACACATGTTGCAGTCGATGCAGTCGCCATATTGGTCCGGGTTCTTGGCCGCTTTCTTGAGGCTGCCGCGCTGCTCGCCGCGCCAGTCCTTGTAGGTGACGATCAGCGATTTCTCGTCGAGCATCGCGGTCTGGATGCGTGGCCAGGGGCACATGTAGATGCAAACCTGTTCGCGCATGAACCCGCCGAGCCAGAAGGTCGTGCCGGTGAGGATCGCGACCGTGGCATAGGCGACGGGGGCGGCATTGCCGGTCCAGAAATCGCGGGTAAGGGTGGGCGCGTCGGCGAAATACATGATCCACGCGCCGCCGGTCCAGAAGGCGATCGCGAGATAGACCGCCCACTTGGCGCTGCGCCGCGCGATCTTGGCGGGCGTCCACGGAGCCTTGTCGAGCCGCATCCGCGCGTTGCGATCGCCGTCGAAGAAGCGGTCGACGTGCTGGAACAGGTCGGTCCACACCGTCTGCGGACAGGCATAGCCGCACCATGCCCGGCCCACGGCGGAGGTGACGAGGAACAATCCGATCCCCGCCATGATCAGGAGACCGGCGACGAAATAGAACTCGTGCGGCCAGATCTCGATATCGAACATGTAGAAGCGGCGGTTGGCGAGATCGACCAGCACCGCCTGGTCGGGCGCATAGGGCCCGCGGTCCCAGCGGATCCAGGGGGTGACGTAGTAGATGCCCAGCGTCACGAGCATCACCAGCCACTTGAACCGCCGGAACGGCCCGTCGATCCGCTTGTTGTGGACCGTCTTGCCCTTTTCGTAGAGCGCCGATCCCATGAAGCCTGCTTCGGGTTCGGGGGCGGCTGGCCCGAGCGCCTTGCCCCAGTCGCGCGCGCCGGAACCGGCGGGTGCGGCAGGCGGTGCGGGGCGCTCGAGCTCGTCCATGTCAGCCATTGGGGTCGGCCTTGGCTGCGGCGGCGACATCGCTCGCGGCGTCGGTGGCGGGCTGTGCGGGCGCGGCCTTCTGCCCGCCGCCGCGCGAGTGCACGTAGGCCGCGAGCATCTTGATCGTGACGGGATCGAGCCTGCCTTGCCATGCGGGCATGACCCCGTGGCGGGGGGCGAGAATCTGCGCCTTCACCGCCGCTTCGGTATCGCCGAACAGCCAGATCGCATCATTGAGCGCAGGCGCGCCCATCGGCGGGGAGCCCTCGCCGCCGCTACCGTGACAGGCCGCGCAATTGTCGGCGAAGAGCTGCGCGCCGGCAGCGCTCGACCGGCCCTTGCCGCTCAGCGACAGGACATGGCCCGCCAGTGCGTTGACCTGCGCAGGCTCGAACATGCCCTGAAACGCCGGCATGAAATTGGCGCGGGTCTCCTCGGCCCCTTCCCAGCGGATGCCGTGGGTGAGGGTATATTGGATATCGGTCAGCGTGCCGCCCCAGATCCAGTCGTCATCGTTGAGATTGGGATAGCCCGGCGATCCCGCCGCGCCCGCGCCGTGGCACTGGACGCAATTGACCTTGAACGCCGCGGCGCCCCCGGCAATCGCGGCCTGCATCAGTTCTGGATCGGCGGGGAGCTTTTCGATATCGGTCGCCGCGATCCGTTCGACAGTGCTCTGGCGGGCCATGTCGGCGGCGGTCATCTCTCTGGCGAGATCGCCCCGGCTCGACCAGCCGAGCGTGCCTTGGGTCGCCCGGTCGATCATCGGCCAGGCCGGGTAGAGCACGACATAGATCGCCGCGAACACGATCGTCGCGTAGAAGGTATACAGCCACCAGCGCGGCAGGGGGGTGTTGAGTTCCTCGATCCCGTCCCATTCATGGCCGACGGTTTCGGTGCCGGTGGGCTCATCGATACGTTTAGTCATGGTCTTCACCCCGGAAAATCGAGTGCTTGGCGGCGGCAACATGGGCCTTGGCGCCGGGCCGGAAGTGCCACAGGCACAGGGTCAGATAGAGCGCGGTGATCACCGCCAGCCCGTAGGAGTCGGCAAAGTGGCGCAGGGTTTCGTAGGCGGTCATCGGCCTTCCTCCCCCTTGGTGAGCACTTCCTGCGCGGCGGCGCTGTTCACGTCGACCAGCGTGCCGAGCATCTGGAGATAGGCGACCAGCGCATCCATCTCGGTCACGCGGGCCGGATCGCCGTCGAAGTCGCGGATCTGCGCCTTGGGATAGCGCTCCGCCAGATCGCCCGCGTCGGCCTCGGGATCGGCCTGCGCGAGCAGGTCGGTCTCGGCCGCAGCGAGGTCTGCGTCGGAATAGGGCACGCCCACCGCGCGCAGGGCGGAGAGATTACCCGCTGGGTCGGCCACTTTCAGCGGCGTTTCGGCGAGGAAGCTGTAGTTGGGCATGATGCTTTCGGGCACCACCGAGCGCGGCGCCTTGAGGTGCTGGACGTGCCAGGCATCCGAATAGCGCCCGCCCACGCGCGCCAGATCGGGCCCAGTGCGCTTGCTGCCCCACTGGAAGGGGTGGTCGTACATGCTCTCGGCGGCGAGGCTGTAGTGGCCATAGCGTTCGACCTCGTCCCGGAAGGGACGGATCATCTGGCTGTGGCAGGTGTAGCAGCCTTCGCGGACGTAGATGTCGCGGCCCGCCTGTTCGAGCGGGGTGTAGGGCCTCATCCCCTCGACCTTTTCGATCGTGTTGTCGATCCAGAACAGCGGCGCGATTTCGACGATCCCGCCCACTGCCACTACCGCAAGGGTGGCGGCGGCCAGCAGGGTGACGTTCTTTTCGAGTGTCTTGTGGCTCTCGAAGACGCCGGAGTGGGGTGCATTCTTGCTCATGGCTGTGGTTCCCTGATGAGCGATTATTCGGCGGGTTCGGGGGCGAGCGGGCGCGGGAGCGGCCGGTCGTTGGCGGCATCGTGCGCGGTGTCGCCCATCGGCGCCTCGGCGCGCTGGTGACCGGCGATGGTCATCCAGACGTTGAAGGCCATGATCAGTGCGCCGGAGAGATACATCAGCCCGCCGACAGCGCGCAGAATGTACATCGGGTGGAGCGCAGCGACCGTGTCGACGAAGCTGTTCACCAGATAGCCGTCAGCCCCGTATTCGCGCCACATCAGGCCCTGCGTGATCCCGGCGACCCACATCGAGGAGGCGTAGAAAACGATCCCCAGCGTCGCGAGCCAGAAGTGCCAGTTGATCATGCGCAGGCTGTAGAGCCGCTCCTTCTGCCACAGGCGCGGCACCAGGTAGTAGACGCAGGCGAAGGTGATCATCCCGTTCCACCCCAGCGCGCCGGAATGGACGTGGCCGATGGTCCAGTCGGTGTAGTGCGACAGGCTGTTCACCGCCTTGATGCTCATCAGCGGGCCTTCGAAAGTGCTCATGCCGTAGAAGGCGAGGCTCAGCACCATCATGCGGATGATCGGATCGGTGCGGACCTTGTCCCACGCGCCGTTCAGCGTCATCAGCCCGTTGATCATCCCGCCCCAGCTGGGCATCCACAGCATCACCGAAAACACCATGCCCAGCGTCTGGGCCCAGTCGGGCAGGGCGGTGTAGTGGAGGTGGTGCGGCCCGGCCCAGATGTAGAGGAAGATCAGCGACCAGAAGTGGATGATCGACAACCGGTAGGAATAGACCGGCCGCCCGGCCTGCTTGGGCACGAAGTAATACATCATCGCCAAGAAGCCCGCGGTGAGGAAGAAGCCCACGGCGTTGTGGCCATACCACCACTGGGTCAGCGCATCCTGCACGCCGGCAAAGGCGGAGTAGCTCTTGGCGCCTAGCAGGCTGACGGGCAGCGCGAGGTTGTTGACCACGTGCAGCATCGCGATGGTGACGATGAAGGCGAGGTAGAACCAGTTGGCGACATAGATGTGCGGTTCGTGCCGCCGCAGGATCGTGCCGACGAAGACCGCCAGATAGGCGAGCCACACGATGGTCAGCCACAGATCGACATACCATTCGGGCTCGGCATATTCCTTACCCTGGCTGATGCCGAGCAGGTAGCCGGTCGCGGCGAGCACGATGAACAGCTGGTATCCCCAGAACACGAAGCGGACCATGCCGGGGAAGGCCAGCGTGGTGCGGCAGGTGCGCTGGACGACGTAGAAGCTGGTCGCCAGTAGCGCATTGCCTCCGAAGGCGAAGATCACCGCGCTGGTGTGCAGCGGACGCACCCGGCCGAAATTGAGGTAGGGTTCGAGGTTCAACTCGGGAAAAGCCAGCTGCGCGGCGATGAACACGCCGGCGAGCAAGCCGGCCAGCCCCCAGAACATCGTCGCGATCACGCCCCAGCGGATCACGTCGTCGTCATAGCGGCTCGGCCCCGGAGGCATCCTGAAGATGCTCTGGGCCTTGGCCAGCGGGTCATAGCTGGTCGCCGTGGCGATGATCAGGATCACCGCGACCAGCGCCACGATCCCCATGTGGATGGCAAATCCGCTGTCCGGTGTCAGCGCGATAGCGGCAATGGCTGCGAGCAGGACAAGCGCCCAGACCCCCAGCCGTCTTACGACTGCTTCCATGTTGAATTATCCCTTCCGTCCACCCGCTGGCTAGCGGGTCTCGGCCTTGCAGTTGTTGATCCAGATCAAATTTGTTCAGTTTTCGGATTGGGCGCTCCGCTCGCCGGGCCGTCCGGCGATCCGGGCGAGCGCCGATACGTCGGACAGGCACACCCGCGAGCGGCCCTCGGTGGCGAGCAGCCCGGCCTCGCGCAGTTCGGTCAGCTGGCGGCTGACGGTCTCGATCGTGAGCCCCAGCGAATCGCCGATGTCGCGGCGGCTCATCGGCAGCGAGAAGGCGCAGGGGCCTGCCGAACAATCCGCCAGTCGTTCGGCCATCGAGACGAGGAAATCGGCGATCCGCGCGGCGGCGGACTTGTGGCCCATCTGCATCATCCGCGTGCGGCTGCGGTGGAGCGCCTGCAGCGAGCGGGTCAGCACCGATCGCAGCACCGCCGGATCGTTCTGCGCGATGTCGAGAAAGCGGTCGGCCGGGAACACCACCAGATCGCAATCGGTCAGCGCCACCAGCCGGAAATCGCCGTCACACTGGCGCAGCACCGAAATCACGTCGCCGCCGAAATGGAACGCCAGCACCTGTCGCGGCGGCCCGCCCGCGCCCGGCTGCGCGGCCAGCTTGGCCGAGCCACTGGCGAGGAACATCAGCCGATCCTCGAACGGATCGGGCGGCAGGGCCTCCCCCCTCGCGAGATGCAGGCAATAGCCCACCTCGCACAGGCGATCCGCCGTAGGTGCCGCGCCCGTGCCGGGCGGCAGCGCGGCGCGAAACGCTTCCATGCATTGCTGCCCGAAAGAGGTGCTGATGCTTGCCATGATGAAAAGCGCTTTGGGCCTGACAGCCGCAAAGGTCTTTGATCCTGATCAATGAGCGCGGCGAAGGCTGCGGGCTATCGGGCGGTCACAGGCAGCAACAACCCTGGGCCGCACACGGTGGCCACTGCTGCCGATCAAGGACGGGAAAAATGAAGACTCTTGTGATGTTGAGCGGCGCGGCTCTGGCGCTGCTGGCAACGCCTGCGATGGCGCAGGATGGAACCCGCGCGGGCGATGTTCAGGTGAAGGTGCTGGGCACCTATGTCGCGCCGGATGGCAAGATCACCGACATCAACGTCAACCTGCCGGGCCTGCCCGCAACCACCCAGACCAAGGCCAACGACAATGTCGTGCCGACGCTGGCGGTGGAATACTTCGTGACCGACAATGTCTCGATCGAGACGATTGCCGGGGTGACGCAGCATGATGTCGATGCGACCGCCGGCCTGCCGGCGGGGGCGGAACTGGTCTCCGATGCGCTGCTGCTGCCCGCCACGGTGACGGCGAAGTATCACTTCGATCTTGGCGGGGTGAAGCCCTATGTCGGTGCGGGCGCGGCCTATTTCATCTGGCTGAAGGACGATCCGGGCGCCGCCACCCTGCCGCTGGGCGTGACGGAGACCGACCTGTCGGACGAATTCGGCCTCGCGCTGCAAGCCGGGTTCGACGTGCCGCTGAACGACAAGGGCTTCGGCCTCAGCGTCGATGTGAAGCGCTATTTCATCGACACCACCGCACGCTGGTTCGTCGGAAACACGCTGGCGATCGAGACCGAGCACAAGCTCGATCCCTGGGTGATCAGCGCCGGGGTCAGCTATCGGTTCTGACCTCTTCCTGCTATAGATGACAAAATGGCAATGTTTCACGTGAAACATTGCCATTTTGGTTAACTCGGGGTCGGATCAGAAGTTGTACTGCGTCGACACCTGCACCCGCTTGAGATTGCCGCTGCGCCCGTCTTCCAGCGTGCGTTCGGCATACATCAGCTCGATCCCGACATTGAGCGGGGGGATCGGGGTCCAGATCAGGTTGGCAAAGGCGTTCCAGCTTTCGTCCGTGACCTGATTGGTGGTCAGCCGCACCGGGTTGTCGGCCTTGAAGTATGCCCCGGCCACGCTGGATCGCAGGTTCGGCGCCCAGACATGGCGATAGGCGGCGAACCCCGAATATGTGAAGATCGGATCGAGCGTACCGTCGGGCCGGATTGCGGCATCGTTGACGATGTTGATCCCGATATAGCGCCCCAGCCCGTCTCCGGCGGTGGCCATGAAGCGCAGATCGTCGCGCGGGCCGACCTTGAGCTTGCCCGACAGGCTGAGGCCATAGCCCCAGGCGGCATCGTCCACGCCCATCAGATCATCGGTCGAAACGTGCAGTTGCCGCACGATCCCCGCAGCCGAAATCTGCCCCCAGTCGCCGCTCCAGTTGTAGCGGCCGACGATGTCGGGGATCTGGTCGTCGCCGGGGGTGACCATCCCGCCGGTCTGGGTCGTCACAACGGTTTCGGGCTGCTCGACCGCGATCTGCAAGCCCCCTTTGGTGTAGCGGATCAGCGGTTGGCGATCGAACACCGTTCCCGGCGTCACTCCGATGAAGTCGAGGCTGTCCGGCAGCGCGCCGACATTCTGGAAGGTCGACCAGCCCTGGCCGAAGGTCCAGTTGTCGTAATTGATCAGCGCCTGCCGGATGCGCGGGGTGAAGCTGTTCGAGACCCGCTCGTTGCCGCCCTCGGTGACGTTGAAATCGAGCTCGATCAGCCCGCTCAGCTTGTGATCGGTGCCGACATCGGTTTCGGTCTTGAACAGGAACCGCGTCTGGCGGGCGGAAAAATCGGTGTCGAACCCGCTCGGCGCCCCGCCCACGGGGATCGCGGAGGGGAACAGGAAATCGCGCAATATCGAGTTGCCCGGCAACTGCCCGCCGCTGGTGCGCTGGCTCGTCGCGTCGAGCTTCACATAGCCGCCATAGGTCACCCGGGTCTTGCCCATCTTGAAACCGTCGCCCGCAGGAATCGCGAAATCGACCAGCTTTTCGGACATCTCGGCCTGCCGGGTCGCGAGGGTGCGGGCGGTCTCCTGCGTCGCGTCGGCCTCGGTGCGCAGGGCCTGTTGTTCGGCGCGGATCGCGGCCAGCGCCTCGGCCTGCTGCTGCGCTTCGCCCTGATCGGCGTCGAGCCGGGCGATCAGCCCTTCGACCAGTCGCTCAAGCCGATCGAGCCGCGCATCGACGCTCTGTTCTTGAGCCAGCACCGGCGCAGCGGTGAGCATGCTGGCGGCAAGCAGCGCGCTGCGCAGCGCGCGGGCTGTTCCTGCGTGAATCATGTGACCCTCCCATCCTCTTTTATCCGGGCCGAACATGATCCTGCGGGCGACGACGCGACAGCTAGCGGATGGTCGTAAGACCTTTGTCTGAGGGCGCGGGGCTGGTAGCGTGATGTATAACGGGGTCAGAAAAGGGAGAGTCGAGATGATCCACGCCGTCGAGCGGCCTCAGGCCCACACGCCCACGCATTGCACGCCCGAGCAATATGCGCAGATGTATCGCGCCTCGGTGGAGACCCCCGATGGCTTCTGGCTGGAGCAGGCGCAGCGGCTCGACTGGACCCACGCGCCCACCGTGGGTGGCGACTGGGCCTATGATCCGGTGGCGATCAAGTGGTTCGAGGACGGCCAGCTCAACTTGTGCCACAACGCGGTCGACCGGCACCTTGCCGAGCATGCCGACCGCACCGCGCTGATCTTCGAGCCCGACGATCCGGCAAGCCCCTCGCGCAGCCTCACCTATGGCGAACTCCACCGCGAGGTGGTGCGGATGGCCAACGCCTTGAAGAAGCTCGGTGTCACGCGCGGCGAGCGGGTGACAATCTACATGCCGATGATCCTCGAAGGCGTGGTCGCCATGCTCGCCTGCGCACGGCTGGGCGCGGTGCATTCGGTGGTGTTTGGCGGCTTCTCGCCCGAGGCGCTCGCAGGGCGGATCGAGGATTGCGGCAGCCGCTTCGTCATCACCGCCGATGAAGGGCTGCGCGGCGGCAAGCGTGTGCCCTTGAAGGCCAATGTCGACGCGGCGCTTGGCCTTGCGGCGCACGTCACCGATGTCGCGGGCGTGCTGGTGATCCCGCACACCGGCGGGGCGATCGACATGGTGGAGGGCCGCGACCACTGGCTGGCCGACCTCGCCAGCGACGCCGATTGCCCCTGCGAGGTCATGCACGCGGAAGACCCGCTGTTCATCCTCTACACCTCGGGCTCGACCGGCAAGCCCAAGGGCGTGCTCCACACCACCGGCGGCTATGGCGTCTGGACGGCGACGACCTTCCACTACATCTTCGATTACCAGCCGGGCGAGGTGTTCTGGTGCACCGCCGATATCGGCTGGGTCACCGGGCACAGCTATGTCGTCTACGGCCCGCTGTTCAACGCGGCGACCGCGGTGGTGTTCGAGGGCGTGCCCAACTACCCCGATCACGGGCGCTTCTGGGACGTGGTCGACAAGCATCAGGTCAATATCATCTACACCGCCCCCACCGCGATCCGCGCGCTGATGCGCGAGGGCGATCATCATGTGACGAGCCGCTCTCGCGCGTCCTTGCGCCTGCTCGGCAGCGTCGGCGAGCCGATCAATCCCGAGGCCTGGCGCTGGTATTTCGATGTGGTGGGGGAGGGCCGCTGCCCCGTCATCGACACCTGGTGGCAGACCGAAACCGGCGGCTGCATGATCACCACGCTGCCCGGCGCGCACGACATGAAGCCGGGAAGCGCAGGGCTCCCGTTCTTCGGGATCCGCCCGCAACTCGTCGATAACGAGGGCGCGGTGCTCGACGGCGCGACCGAGGGTAACCTGTGCATCACGCATAGCTGGCCCGGCCAGGCGCGCACCGTCTATGGCGATCACGATCGCTTTGTGCAGACCTATTTCAGCACCTATGCCGGCAAGTACTTCACCGGCGACGGATGCAAGCGTGACGAGGACGGATACTACTGGATCACCGGGCGCGTGGACGATGTCATCAACGTCTCGGGCCACCGCATGGGCACGGCGGAAGTCGAGAGCGCGCTGGTGCTCCATCCCAAGGTCGCCGAGGCGGCGGTGGTGGGCTATCCGCACGACATCAAGGGGCAGGGCATCTATTGCTACGTCACCCTCAACGCGGGCGAGGAGGGTGACGACGCACTGCTGGCCGAATTGAAGGCACATGTGCGCAAGGAAATCGGACCCATCGCCACGCCCGATGTGATCCATTTCACCGATGGGTTGCCCAAGACCCGCTCGGGCAAGATCATGCGCCGCATCCTGCGCAAGATCGCCGAGAACGACTTCGGCTCGCTCGGCGACACCTCGACGCTGGCCGATCCCTCACTGGTCGACCGGCTGATCGAGGGGCGGCAGAACCGCTAGGGTCGTGTCCGCGCGGATCATCATCGCCGACGATCATCCGCTGTTTCGCAGCGCGCTCGCTCATGCGGTGGGGCGGGTGTGGCCCGAGGCGGCGATCATCGAGGCGAGCTCGGCTGCCGAGGCCCGCACCGCGCTGGCAAACGGCGGCGCGGAGACGCTGCTGCTCGATCTGCACATGGCCGATTCCTCCGGCCTCTCCGTGCTGATGGACCTGCGGCAGGATTACCCCGCGCTCCCGATCGTGATTGTCTCGGCCAGCGAAGAACCGCGGGTCGCTGCGGCGGCGGCGCAGCTGGGGGCGGCGGGGTTCATCCCCAAGTCCGCCAGTCTCGAGGCGATGCGCGAAGGGCTCGCCGCAGTGCGCGATGGCGACGCGTGGTTTCCGGAAAGCGGCGCGGACGCGGACGACGATCTCGCCCGCATCGCCAGTCTCACCCCGGCCCAGCGCCGTATCCTCGGCGGGATCCGGCAGGGCCTGCTCAACAAGCAGATCGCCTATGAACTGGCGATCAGCGAGGCGACGGTAAAGGCGCATATCACCGCGATCCTGAGGAAGCTCGGGGTCGGCAGCCGCACGCAGGCGGTGCTGGTCGCCGCCAAGCTGGAGATTGATCAGCCGGTGGCGGATTCCGCCAAAGGCTGATCCGCGCGGTCGCGACCTTGCGCCAGCGCGGTGGCGATCAGCGCGCGTAGGGCTGCAGGTGGTGCGGGCTTGATCAGCCGATGCGCGCCCATCCGGGTGGCGGCGGCTTCGGTTTCTTCGGAGCTTTCGGCGGTCAGCAGGATCACCGGCGGGCGGGTCTCCCAGTGCTCGCATAGCGCCGCGAAACTCGCATCGCCGCGCTCGTCCCCGTCGAGGCGGTAATCCATGATCGCAATGTCGGGCGCGTCCGGCATGGCGACGCGCGCTTCGGCGAGGCTGGCGGCGCAGGTGACGGTGAGCCCCCACTTGCCCAGCAGCGCGGCGGTCGCGGCGAGCACGGCGGGGTCGTTGTCGAGCACCAGCACCCTGGCCGCGTCCAACCGGCTGGCGGCGCGTGCCGGAGCGGGCACGGTGGCGGGCGCGGCGGCGCGGCGCAGCACTGGCAGGGCGAGCGCAAAGCGGCTGCCGCGTCCCGGCTGCGAGGTCGTCTCGATCTCCACCCCCAGCAACCGGGCTGACCGGCGCACGATGGCGAGGCCCAGTCCGAGCCCTTCGCGGTCGGTCGAGGCGCCGCGTTCGAACTCGCCGAAGATGCGCTCGATGTCTTGCGGTTCGATGCCGCGTCCGGTGTCGTGAATGCAGATCACCGCCGCATCGCCGCGCCGCCTCACCCCGATGAGGATGCCGCCGCGCGCGGTGTAGCGCACCGCGTTGCTCATGAGGTTGCGCAGGACCGCGGTGAGCAGCGCGCGGTCGGCCATCACCCAAGCAGTGGTGCGCGCGCGCCGCAGACGCAGCCCCTTGGCCTGCGCCTGAAGCACGAATTCGCGCGCCACATCCTCGAACAACTGGTCGAGCGCGATTGGTTCGGGCGCGGGCACCACCCCGCCGCTGTCGAGCTTGGAGATTTCCAGCAGCACCCGGATCAGGCGGTCGGCGGCGACGATCGAGCCGTCAAGGTCGGCCACCAGCTTTTCCAGCGGCGCGCGGCCCGCCACTTCCTCGCCCAGCGCCGAGGCGAACAGGCGCGCAGCGTTCAGCGGCTGGATCAGATCATGGCTCGCCGCCGCAAGAAAACGGGTTTTGGAGCGCGTCGCTTCGGCCAGCAGGGCGTTGGCTTCGCTGAGCTGATGGGTGCGCTCGGCCACCTTCTCTTCCAGCGCCTGTTCGGCCCGGCGGTCGGCGGTGATGTCGGTGTATGACGTGGTGTAGCCGCCCCCCGGCGTAGGCGCGCCGACGATCCGAAGCACGCGGCCATCGTGCTGCACCCGCTCGATCCGGTGCTCGGTTCCGGCGCGCATATAGCCGAGACGGCGTTCGACCTGCTCGGCGATCTCGGCCTCGGGCAGCTGGCCGCGTTCGAGGTTGAAGCGGATCAGATCGGCAATCGGCGTGCCGACCTGCACGAGGCGGTCGGGCAGGTCGAAGATCTGCTGGTAGCGGCTGTTCCAGGCCACCAGCCGCATCTCGCCATCGACCAGCGCGACGCCCTGATCGATGGACTCGATCGCGGTCTGGAGCAGGTCGGCGGAGAAGTTGAGGCGGCGGCCCGTCTCGCCAAACATCGCGACGACTTCGGGCAGCGGAATGGGGTCACCGCCCGCCCATGAATGCACCAGCATCCGGGCCGAGGAGGTGCCGATCACGCCCGAGATCATCCGTTCCGCCAGCTCCAGCACCGCCGCGCCCGCCGGATCGCCGTTGCGCAAATGCAGCGGGGCAAGCGCCGCATCGGCCCGCTCGCGTCCGACGAACTGGCCCAGCAGCGCGCGCACGTCTCCCACGCGCTTGGCGGTGGCGCGGCGCGGCAACTCTCCCGGCATGGGCGTGCCGACAAAGGCGGCGGCCTGCGCGGAATCGAGCAGCGAGGGGCGGATGATCGCCGAAACAAGCCAGTAGAGCGCGGTGTTGACGCCAAGGCTGAGGATCACGCCCGAGACCAGCGGATCGGGGTGGATGGCAAGCGGCGGGGCGGTGCCTTGCAAGGCAGGCCAGATCAGCAGCGCCAGCCACAGCGCAAAGCCGCTCGCGAGGCCCGCCAGCATCCCGGCGCGGTTGCCGTGCTGGCTCACCATGCCGAGCACCAGCCCCGGCGCGAATTGCGCGGCGGCGGCGAAGGCGAGCGTGCCGAGCCCGGCAAGGTCGGTGATCCCGGCAAACCCGCGATAGACCGCATAGGCCGACGCCAGCAGCGCGGCGATCGTCACGCGGCGGATCAGCAGCAGGCGCGCGGGCAGGCGGCTGCGGTCGCCCCGTCCGGCGAGCGCGCGGCGCAGCAGCAGCGGGGCGACGAGATCGTTGGTGATCATGATCGACAGCGCGACGCTCGCCACCACGATCATGCCGGTTGCCGCCGACAGCCCGCCGAGGAACACCAGCACGGCTAGCGCGGTGTTGCCCGTCGCCAGCGGCAGGGCGAGCACGATCGCGTCGGGATCGGTGCCCGCCGGAAGCGCCGCGCGCGCCGCCAGAACCAGCGGCACGATCACCGCGGCGGTGAGCGCGAGATAGGCCGGGAACACCCAGCGCATCGCCCCGTCTGCGCGCTCGCCCGGCGCTTCGATGAAGCTCATGTGGAACTGGCGCGGCAGGCACAGGATCGCGGCGGCGGAGAGCGCGGTGAGCACGATGAAGCGCGCGTCGATCGGATCGGGCGCGAACAGCGCGGGCGGGGTGGCCGGTGCCGGGCCCTCGCCCGTCAGCAGCAACCACACCGCGAGCGCGCCCACTGCCAGCAGCGCGGCGAGCTTCACCAGCGCTTCGGTGGCGATGCTCAGCACGAGGCCCGCGTTCTCGCCCGCCCGGTCCGCCCGGCGCGATCCGAACAGGATGGCGAAGAGGCCCATCAAGGCCGCCACGATCAGCACCAGCTCGTCGGTCGCCAGCTGCGCGCGCAGATCGGGGGCCATCAGCAGCAGCGTGGTGCCCACCGCATCGAGTTGCAGCGCCATGTAGGGCAGCGTGCCGAGGCTGGCGATCACCGTCACCAGTGCGGCGATGCTCGCGCTCTTGCCGTAGCGGGCAGAGAGGAAATCCGCGATCGAGGTCGAATGCTGCGCCTTGGCCTGCGCGAGGATGCGGCGCACAAGGCCGAAGCCGAGCGTGAAGACGAGGATCGGGCCGAGATAGATCGGCAGGTAATCCATCCCAGCCGTCGCCGCCGTTCCGACCCCGCCGAAAAAGGTCCAGCTGGTGCAATAGACCGCAAGGCTGAGACCATAGATCGCGCTCGCGTGCCGTCGCAGCCAGCCAGAACCGCTCTCGGGCCGCGCATCGCGCCAAGCGGCGAGCCAGAACAATGCGCCCAGATAGATCATGGCGGCAACAAGCGCCGCGCCCAGCATCATGGCCCTGATCCCTCTCTCCCGCTGTGCAAGCTACTGCAAGCCGCGCGCAAAGCAAAGGGGCGGCACCTTTCGGCACCGCCCCTCCTGCGACCCGCCGAGTGGTGCGGGACTATGCGTCGATATTGCGGCGGAAGGTTTCCGGCAGGAACATCAGGCCGACGATCACGGTCAGCACGCAGATCCCGATCGGGTACCACAGGCCGTAGTAGATATCCCCCGTCGCCGCGACCATCGCGAAGGCGGTGGTGGGCAGGAACCCGCCGAACCAGCCATTGCCGATGTGATAGGGCAGGCTCATCGCGGTGTAGCGGATGCGGGTGGGGAACAGCTCCACCAGCAGCGCGGCGATGGGCCCGTAGACCATGGTCACCAGCAGCACGAGGTAGGTCAGCACCGCGATCACCAGCGGGGTGTTGATCGCTGCCGGGTCGGCCTTGGCTGGGTAGCCCGCCGCGCCCAGCGCCGTTTTCAACTCGGCCTGAAAGGCTGCGATGGCGGCCTTGCGCTCCTCGCCTGTCACCTGGGCCGGATCGGGCGCGGTGAAGGTCTCGCCGCCGATCCTGACCTGCGCGATGGTGCCCGCCTCGGCTTCGACCGAGGTGTAGCTGATCGCGCCCTTGGCAAGGAAAGCCTTGGCGATGTCGCAGCTTCGGGCATCGAAGGTGTTCTTGCCCACGGGATCGAACTGCACCGAGCAATCGGCATCATTGACGATGACGCTCACCGGCGCTGCCGCCTGCGCCCGGGCGAGCGCCGGGTTGGCCGCTTCGGACAAGAGGTGGAAGGCCGGGAAGTAGGTCACCGCCGCCAGCGCGCAGCCGGTGAGGATGATCTTCTTGCGCCCGATCCTGTCCGACAGCCAGCCGAAGACAATGAAGAACGGCGTGCCGATGGCGAGCGCCACCGCGATCAGGATATTGGTGGTCGCGCCGTCCACCATCAGCATCTTCTCGAGGAAGAACATCGCGTAGAACTGGCCGGTGTACCACACCACCGCCTGCCCCGCGACCGCGCCCAGCAGCGCGATCAGCGCCCAGCGCGCGTTTTTCCAGTTGCCGAAGGCCTCCGAAATCGGTGCCTTGGAATTGGTGCCTTCCTCCTTCATCTTCTGGAAGACCGGGCTTTCCTGCAATTGCATCCGGATCCACAGCGACACGCCGAGCAGCACCGCCGAGATCAGGAAGGGCACGCGCCAGCCCCATTCCTTGAAGGCGTCCTCGCCGATCATGGTGCGGGTGCCGATCACCACCAGCAGCGCGGCGAAGAGGCCCAATGTGGCCGTGGTCTGGATGAAGCTGGTGTAGAGCCCGCGCTTGTCGTTGGGCGCGTGTTCGGCCACGTAGGTCGCTGCGCCGCCATACTCGCCGCCCAGCGCCAGCCCCTGCACCAGCCGCAGCACCACCAGCATGATCGGCGCCGCCACCCCGATGCTGGCGTAGGAGGGCAGCAGGCCCACGGTAAAGGTCGCAAAGCCCATCAGGCCCATGGTGACGAGGAAGGTGTATTTGCGTCCGACCAGATCTCCCAGCCGCCCGAACACCAGCGCGCCGAAGGGCCGCACCGCAAAGCCCGCGGCAAAGGCGGCGAGCGCGAAGATGAAGCCCGTGGTCTCGTTCACGCCCGAAAAGAACTGGGCGGAAATGATCGTCGCCAGCAGCCCGTAGAGGTAGAAATCGTACCATTCGAACACCGTGCCCAGCGACGAGGCCAGGATGACGCGCTTTTCCGTCCCCGTGACCTTGTGATGCTTGGGCAGGGCGTCATCATATGTCGTCGCCATTGTCCGTCTCCCGCTTGTGCGCCCGATCCCCTGACCGGTCGCATCCGCGCCGGTCGTGTCGAGGTTGGCAACTTCGCCCGGAACGGCAGGCGGCGGAAGCTAGACCTTGGTCGCAGACGCCAAGGCTATTCCGTGGCGGCGAAGGTGTAGCGCAGCGCCTCGCTCTCGATCACCAGCTGACGCCCGTCGAGCGTCGTGGTGTAGCGTTGGGCTTCGGAAACCCGCGCGAGCTCGTCGCCGAAGCTCGGCTCGGGGCAGAGCATTTTCGTGCTTCCGACGGGGCCGATGCTGATGCTGCCTGCGCCGTTGGCGGGCTGGCCCGCGGTCCAGGTCGAGCGGCCGCGGTTGCAATCGAGCTGAAGCTGCAATTCGCCCCCGTCCTGAAATGCGATGGTGTGGCGCTGCTGCAACGCCGGGGTCAGCGTGGTTGTGCTGCCCGAGGTGTCGATCGCGACAAGCTGCCATTCGGTGCCGGTCAGCGGGTGGGTGTCGGGCACGGTCACGCAGGCTCCGAGGGCAAGGGTGGCGGCAGTGGCGGCAAGCACGGTGAGACGCTTCATCATCATCAATCCCCTAAAGTCGGCGCGGGACAGAAATAGCGCCGCCGGATGAACAGACGCAATCCGGCTGCCAATCAGGGCATGAAAAAAGCCGCCGGAGAGCGAAGGCTCCGGCGGCTTTTTCTATCCTTGCGGGGCCGATCAGGCTTCGCGGGTGCCCGACAGCGGCATCGCGCCGAAGGCACCGGCGTTGACCGAACCGGTCAGCGTGTCGCCGTCGATGGTCGCTTCGCAATCGAGCGTCATCGGCATCGGCACGACCATGTTCATCTGCCACTTGATGGTGTTGCCGTCGACGGTGCCATCCTTGATGTCCATCGAGCCGAGGCTGCCGACCAGCGAGCCCGAGAAGGTGTCGCCTTCGGGCACGACGGTCAGGGTGCCGGTCTGGTCGCCCATCGGGCTCTTGACGGTTGTCTTGTAGGTTCCTGCAACAGACATATTCCACTCCTCCAGAGGGTGCAGGCCTCGGGCGAGGCGGCACTTCAGGTTGCGTTATTTACACTGATGTCAGCGCGCTTCAACCCGAATTGGGCCGAAGCGCGCCGGCTGTCTCAAATCATTCCCCTTCCATCTCGCGCTGCTCGATCGGCAGGCCGAGCGGTTCGAGCTGGGCGCGGACCTTGCTGGCATCGCCGACCACGACCCACACGAACTTGTCGGTGTCGATCGCCTCGCGGGCGACCGCGTCCAGCGCCTCGGCAGTCTGGTCGCGGTAGATG
Source organism: Porphyrobacter sp. YT40 (assembly GCF_006542605.1). Classification (GTDB taxonomy): domain Bacteria; phylum Pseudomonadota; class Alphaproteobacteria; order Sphingomonadales; family Sphingomonadaceae; genus Erythrobacter. Next base: position 3,385,526 of record NZ_CP041222.1, on the reverse strand, counting down.
CTGGCGAGGGTTTCCTGATAATTGTCCGGGCGACCAAACAGGGCATTGCCCTGAAGCGCGCCGAGCACCGCGGGCGAGGTTTCGTAGCGGCCTGGCAATGCGCCGATCTCGCTCGCCTTGTTGCGTTCGAGCTCGTCGGCGGTGACGCCCTTCACGGTCAGGAATTCCTCGGTCTCGCGGATCATCTCCGCCAGCGAATCCCCGGTGCGGTCAGCCTGCACGCCGCCCGAAATGGCGTAGATCACGGCATTCTCGCGCGCCTGCGCTCCGCCGCGCACGCCATAGCTCCAGCCCTTGGTCTCGCGCAGGTTCATGTTGAGCCGCGCGAGGAAGTTGCCGCCCAGCGAATTGTTGGCGCTGCCGAAGGCGATGAACTCCGGATCGCCCGCGTCGAGCGGGGTGACCTGCGCGCCGAGGATGAAGCTCTGCGGCGAGTTGGGACGGTTGACGAGGATGATGCGGTTGCCCTCGGCCGCCTGTCCGGCGGTGACGCTCTTGCTGCCCTTGGCCGCAGCCGGGGCCGTCCAGTTGCCGAAAGCGGTGTTGAGCGCGGTGACGACCTCGGCCAGCGGCTTGTCCGAAATGACGAAGACCTCGCCATTGTCGGGGCGGATCCAGCTTTCCTTGAAGGCGATCAGATCGTCGCGGGTGATGCTGCCGACGCTCGCGACCGTGGTAATCGCGCCATAGGGCGTGCCCGCGCCGAACAGTTCGGGCGTGAGCGTGCGCTGGGCGATGCCCTGCGGCGACTTCATCGACCGGCGGATACCGGTGATGGTCTGGCTGCGCACGCGCTCGAGATCGGCGGTGTTGAAGGCCGGTTCGCGCATGATCTGGCGCAGCAGATCGAGGCTGGGCGCAAGGTTGGCCGACAGCGCGGCGAGCGTGAAGGTCGACCGGTCATCGCCGCCCCCGACCGAGACGCTGGCACCCAGACGCTCGCTGGTCTCGGCGATGGCCTGCGCGCTGAGATCCTTGGTGCCTTCGTCGAACAGCGCCATGGTCAGGCCTTCCAGGCCCGCCTTGCCCGCCGGATCGGCCGCGCTGCCCGCATCGAAGCTCATCGCCACCCAGGTCGCGGGCACGGCGGTGCGCTGCACGTAGGTGACCTTCATCCCGTTGGCGAGGGTTGCGCGTTCCACGTCGGGGAAGTCCAGCGCCGCGATGGTGTCGATCGGCGGCTTGGGACGAACCTTCGAGACGCTGATTTCCTCCGCCGCACGGTCGCGTTCGGAGGCGTTGTCACCCTCGGCCTGAACCGAAGCGGCTTCCTCGTAAGTGGCATCGCGTTCACCCGGTTCGAGGATCACGGTCATCGCCGGACGGGTCATCCACTTGGCGAGCGCGGCCTGCACCTCGGCAGGGGTGAGCGTCGCCAGCGTTTCGAATTCGCGCGCGTAGAAGGCGGGATCGCCCGCCAGCACTTCGCCTTCGGCCAGCGCCTGCGCCTTGCCGCCAAACCCACCGACCTGTTCCAGCCCGCGGATCGTGCGGGCAAGGTTGCTGGTGACCGCGCGGCGCACTTCATCCTCGGTCGGGCCATTGGCGATCAGATCGGCGATCACCTCGTCCATGCGTTTTTCGAGCACGGCGATATCGACGCCTGCCTTGGCGGTCGCCTCGACTTCGAGCATCCCGATGCGCTGGAAGGCGGAATTGCCCGCGGACACGCCGACGGCAAGCTGCTCGTCGCGCACCAGCACATTGTCGAGCCGGCTCGAAGCGAGCCCGCCGAGGATCGCCGCCCCGACGTCGAGCGCGATGCGATCATCGCCGGTCAGGCCCTGCACCGGCCAGTAGCGCGTGACGCTGGTGGCGGCGACCTGATCCTTGAAGGTCTTGCGCACCGGCTCCTTGAGGGTGGGGACTTCGGCCTGCGCAGGCTCGTTCACGGGCCCGCGCGCGATGGCGCCGAAATATTTCTCAACCAGCGGACGCGCTTCGGCGGCTGAGATGTCCCCGGCCAGAACGAGCGTTGCGTTGTTGGGGCCATAGTTCTCGGTGAACCACGCCTTCACGTCCGCCATGGAAGCCGCGTCGAGATCGGCCATCGAGCCGATGGTCGAATGGCGATAGGGGTGGCCTTCGGGAAACAGCGTCTCGAGCACTTCGTAATAGACGAGCCCGCCGGGCTGGTTGTCGCCCTGCCGCTTTTCGTTCTGCACCACGCCGCGCTGGTTATCGAGCTTGCCCTGCGTCACCGCGCCGAGCAGGTAGCCCATGCGATCGCTTTCCAGCCACAGCGCGCGTTCGAGCGCGGGCTTGGGGACGGTCTGGAAATAGTTGGTGCGATCGAACCAGGTCGTGCCGTTGTAATCGGTCGCGCCCATTTCGGCGAGGTACTGGAAGTAGTCCGCGGGCGCGTTTTCCGAACCGTTGAACATCAGGTGTTCGAACAGGTGGGCAAAGCCGGTCTGGCCCTTGGGCTCGTCCTTCGAGCCGACATTGTACCACACGGTGACGTTGACCACCGGGGCCTTGCGATCCTCGTGCACCAGCACGGTCAGGCCGTTTTCGAGTTCGAATTCCTCGTAGGGAATCTCCACCTGGCTGACGAGCGCTTCGAGATCGGCGGTCGCTTCCGGGGCGGCGGCGCTGTGTCCGGCGTGGTTGTCGGCCAGTGCGGGGCTGAAGGGAACGGCAAGCGCAAGCGCGAGCGCCGAGAGACTGGCGGCAGCAAAACGATGGGTCATGGACGAAGGCTCCGGTGGTCAAAATCTGTCAAAAACGGGCGCGCCGGTCAGCGTGTCCCTGTGGCGGTGGTGGTGGTCACAGTCCGGCGGCTGCTGGCTTTCGCCAGCAGATCATCGCGCCAGAAGTGTACGGGCTTCAGCTTGTGATCGACGAACAGTTGCATCTGGTCGGTGTAATGCGGGTTGGCGGGCCGGGTGGTGGCCGCGCCGAAGGGCTGGATCGAGCGTGAGACGACCTTCTGGCCCGGTGCCCATTCGATCCACATGATGAAGCTGTCGCCATGTCTCAGGCTGAGCCGCCCGTCCTCGGCCACGTCCCACATGGTCGAGGCGCGCAGCGTGTCCGAGCCGCCATCGAGCGGGAGGTCGAGGTCGCCCTGCCGCAGCCGCAGCAGCTCTCCCATCGGCGGGTCGAGCCGCCCGAAATGGGTCATCAGGTGGTCGGCGGCGGCTTGCAGCTTCTCGGCCACATCGGGGAAGGGCTTGTTGTTGTAATCGGCACCCATGAAGGGGAGGATCATCAGCAGCGCGATGGCATCCGCCTTGCCCTTGCCGTCGGCGTTGAAGTCCCATCCGATCAGCAGATCGCGCGCTTCGGCGAGCTGGCCCTCGGCCTCCAGCGTCTCGAGCCCGTCGAACAGCCGGTCGACATAGCCCTGCCGCTCGTAGCCGGTGTCATACTTGATCGCCTCGAGCGTCGCCCGGTCGAGCACCTTGGCCTCGCTCAGCAGCTTGTAGGCGCGCCATGAACGGTTGGTCTGCTTGAGCTCGATACCCATCACCGGGTCAAACGCAGCAGGATCGAGATCGCTCCCGGCCCCGGCAGCGGTGAAGGGGGTGTTGTTGGAATTGTAGAGCCAGCCGCTCGCGGGGTTCACGATGCGGGGCAGGCTCTCGTAATCGACCGCGCCCTGCCAGATCAGGTCGGAACGGTTGCCGGGCAGGACGCTCCGCCAGTCCGCCGTCACGTTTTCGGGACGGTCGGGGATCGCGGCGTTGTAGACATAGGCGATGGTGCCGGTCTCGTCGGCGTAGATGAAATTGGTCGAGGGAATGGCGAGCCGCGCCAGCTGCGCTTCCCATTCGGCAAAGCTGGTCGCCTTGTTGATGCGGTAATAGGCGTCGAGCTGTTGCAGCTGCCCGATCCCGCCATAGCGGATGGCGAAGGCGCCCTTGTCGTTCCGGATCACCGGGCCGTGGACACTGCGCAGCACCTCCTTGCGGACCGGCAGCACCACCGGGCCCATCCTGACCGGCAGCGTCACCCACTCGCTTTCAAGATCGCGCCACTGGCCGTCGAGCCTGTAGCGGGTGCCGCTGTCGTCGAGTTCCAGCTGATAGACGTCGATCATGTCGGGGGTGTTGACTGTGTTGGTCCACCCCAGATGCTCGTTATGGCCGAGGAAAGGGAAGGGCGATCCGGGGAAATTCGCCCCCGCAAAGTGCCAGCCTTCGTCGCTTTCGACGACGAGTTCGTACCACGCCACGCCGCCGCGCAGCGGCTGGTGCGAGTTCGAGATCAGCGTCGTCACCCCGCCGCCCTTCTGCGGCGCGACCGCAAAGGCGTTGGAGCCGAGGCTTTCCGCATCCTCGCCCAGCGGGAGGACGAGGGTGCGCGCCTGCTTTGGCGCAGGTTCCGCGCCGGGCTCGGCCCCGGGCAGCGGCGGGCGCGGGAAGCCGGGGATGTCGGGGCCATGCTCGCGTCGCAGCGGCTCGCCTGCCGCCAGCGGGCCGATCACCGCGTCGAGCCCGAAGAAGAACGGCTGGCGCAGCGCGAAGCCTGCCGCAACGTCGATCCCGGCGACCGGGAACAGGTTGCCGAGCTTGACCTCGCCCGGATGCTCTGCGGCATATTGGTTGAGCCCGGCGGCATAGGCTTCGAACAGCGCGCGGGTATCGGCGGGGAGGCTGGGATATTCCCGCTCCGCAGTCCCGCGCGCGTCGATCAGGTGGTAGACGTAATCGACCTTCGCGCCGTCCTCCCCCGCAATCGCGCCATAGCGCCCGCGGCTCATGGCGACGACATCCTGCAGCGTGAAGAAATCGTCTTCGGCATGGGCGATGGCGACGCCATAGGCGGTGTCGGCATCGGTCTTGCCGTAGATATGCGGCACGCCGAAATCGTCGCGGATGATCTCGGCGGTATAGTTGCGGGTGGGGGGCGAGGAGGCGGCACTGGCGGCAAAGGGCTCCCACGTGGCGAGCACGAGGAACGCCAGCACAAGCACACCCAGCAGCGCAAATGCGCCGCGCTTTACCCAGACCATGACCGATTTCTCTCCCAAATCGTGCGGTTGCTCCATCGCTTGCGGGCGAAGCGAGGTCAAGCGCGGCGGGCCTCTTGCGGTCGGCGGCTGGCCAACCCACCTAGTCGGGTAATACACCGGATGCAGAAAATTCACCTGCACCACTTGTGTTGCCAATGTGCAACACTATCTGCCGGGTGTAACCTTTGGAGGGGTTAGACGATCATGAATCTCGAAAAGTTCACCGACCGCGCGAAGGGCTTTCTGCAAGCCGCGCAGACTGTCGCGATCCGGCTCAATCACCAGCGCATCACCCCGCTGCATATCGCCAAGGCCTTGCTGGAGGACAGCGAGGGCATGGCCGCCGGGCTGCTGCAGCGTGCAGGCGGTCAGCCTGCGCTGGCCGCGACCGCGGTGGATGCGGGCCTGTCGAAGATCCCCGCCGTCACCGGCAGCGGCGCTCAGGCCACCCCCGGTCTCGACAATGATGCCGTGCGCCTGCTCGATTCCGCCGAACAGCTGGCGGACAAGGCGGGCGATTCCTACGTGACCGTCGAACGGATGCTCACCGCGCTCGCGCTTTCGCCGACCCCGGCGGGCGAGGCGATCAAGGCGGCAGGCGTCTCGCCTCAGGCGCTCAATGCCGCGATCGAGCAACTGCGCGGCGGCAAGCGCGCCGATTCCGCGGGGGCCGAGAGCACCTATGACGCGATGAAGAAGTTCGCCCGCGATCTCACGCAGGCGGCACGTGACGGGAAGCTCGATCCGGTGATCGGCCGCGACGAGGAGATCCGACGCACCATCCAGATCCTCGCCCGGCGCACCAAGAACAACCCCGCGCTGATCGGCGAGCCCGGCACCGGCAAGACCGCGATTGCCGAAGGCCTCGCGCTGCGCATCGCCAATGGCGACGTGCCCGACAGCCTCAAGGGCCGCACGCTCATGAGCCTCGACATGGGCGCGCTGATCGCGGGCGCGAAATATCGCGGCGAGTTCGAAGAGCGGCTGAAATCTGTGCTCGACGAGGTGAAGGCCGCCGAGGGCCAGATCATCCTGTTCATCGACGAGATGCACACCCTGATCGGGGCGGGCGCGTCCGAAGGCTCGATGGACGCCTCGAACCTCCTCAAGCCCGCCCTCTCGCGCGGCGAACTCCACTGCATCGGCGCCACCACGCTCGATGAATACCAGAAGTACGTCGAGAAGGACCCCGCGCTCCAGCGGCGGTTCCAGCCGGTGTTCATTGTCGAGCCGACCGTCGAGGATACGATCTCGATCCTGCGCGGCATCAAGGACAAGTACGAGCTGCACCACGGCGTGCGCATCACCGACGGCGCGATCGTCGCCGCGGCGAAGCTGTCCGATCGCTACATCCAGAACCGCTTCCTCCCCGACAAGGCGATCGACCTCATGGACGAGGCCGCGAGCCGCATCCGCATGGAGGTGGAAAGCAAGCCCGAGGAGATCGAAGCGCTCGACCGGCGGATCATCCAGCTGAAGATCGAGGAGCAGGCGCTCCAGAAGGAGACCGACGCCAATTCGAAGGAGCGCCTCGTCGCGCTGCGCGAGGAACTGGCGAACCTCGAACAGCAGAGCGCGGAACTCACCACCCGCTGGCAGAACGAGCGCGACAAGATCGAGGCCGAGGGCAAGATCAAGGAGCAGCTCGATGCGGCGCGGCTGGAGCTCGAACAGGCCCAGCGCGAAGGCGATCTCGCGAAGGCCGGGGAGCTCAGCTACGGACGCATCCCCCAGCTCGAAAAGCAGCTCGCCGAAGCGCAAGGGCAGGCGGCCAACGCCATGCTGCGCGAGGAAGTGACCGAAGAGGACATCGCCTCCGTCGTCAGCCGCTGGACGGGCGTGCCGGTCGACAAGATGATGGCGGGCGAGCGCGAGAAGCTGCTGGCGATGGAAGAGATCCTCGGCAAGCGCGTGATCGGCCAGAGCCAAGCGATCGAGGCCGTGTCGAAGGCCGTCCGCCGTGCGCGGGCGGGGCTGCAAGACCCCGGCCGTCCGCTGGGCAGCTTCCTGTTCCTCGGCCCCACCGGCGTCGGCAAGACCGAACTGACCAAGGCGCTCGCCGGATTCCTGTTCGACGATGACAGCGCGATGGTGCGGATCGACATGAGCGAATTCATGGAGAAGCACGCCGTTGCCCGCTTGATCGGCGCGCCTCCGGGCTATGTCGGTTATGAAGAGGGCGGGGTGCTGACCGAAGCCGTGCGCCGCCGCCCCTATCAGGTGGTGCTGTTCGACGAGGTCGAGAAGGCGCATTCCGATGTCTTCAACGTGCTGCTGCAGGTGCTCGACGATGGCCGCCTCACCGACGGGCAGGGCCGGGTGGTGGACTTTGCCAACACGCTTATCATCCTGACCTCGAATCTCGGCAGCCAGTATCTCGCCAACCTGCCCGACGGGGCCGATGTCGCGAGTGTCGAGAAGGACGTGATGGACGTGGTGCGCGGGCATTTCCGGCCCGAATTCCTCAACCGGCTGGACGAGATCATCCTGTTCCACCGCCTGGCGCAGGAGCACATGGCGCCGATCGTCGAGATTCAGGTTGGCCGGGTGCAGAAGCTGCTGGCCGACCGCAAGATCACGCTCGACCTGACCGATGCGGCGCTGCGCTGGCTCGGGCGGGTGGGCTATGATCCGGTCTACGGCGCGCGGCCCTTGAAGCGGGCGGTGCAGCGCTATGTGCAGGATCCGCTCGCCGAGATGCTGCTGGAGGGCAAATTGCCCGACGGCAGCACGCTGGTGATCGATGAGGGCGACGGGCAGCTGGCGATGACGATTCGCGAATAGGCGAGCCCGATCGGCGCTGCGGCGGCTGCGCAAGATTGTAAGCTTGCGTCGTTCGATACAATAAGCGGGGCGGTTTGTTGCGTGCAAACCGCCCTATCTTTTAATATTCGCAAAGCCACAAACTAACAATGTTGCGGCGGAACCCTCGTGACGCCCCTGAATGTGGGATTAACGCAACACCCCCCGGAAAAGTGCGGGGTTGCGACAGGGCGCTTTGACATCAAACCGTCGCCATTGCACAAAACGGTCACTGCGGGGACTGACTTGGACAACCATTGACGCGCTGGCCTTCCACATGGGGCAATTATGTGGCGGGCGGCGGTGGTTGTCCGGCGTTCTCCGGTTTGGGCAACTGGAGTGACCATGAAGAAATTTCACAACACCTCGATCAAGGCTCTGGCCTACTCGGCTTCGGCCATCGCTTTCGTGATCGCCGGGCCGGTGATGGCGCAGGATGCGGACGAGCAGCCGGATGAGGAAGAGGAGCAGGTCGACGTTGCGACCGATGCTCAGGGTTCCACGAAGACGGGCAATATCACCGTCACCGGTTCGCGCATCGTGCGCGACACCTATTCGTCGATTTCGCCGCTGCAGGTGCTCACCACCGAAAACCAGCAGGCTGTCGGCGCCTTTGATCCTTCGCAGATCCTTCAGCGTTCGGAAGCCGCTGCCGGTCAGCAGATCGATGCGACCTTCCAGGGCTTCGTGCTCGACAACGGTCCGGGTTCGCAGACCATCAATCTGCGCGGCCTCGGTGCTGACCGTACGCTGCTGTTGATCAACGGTCGCCGCCTTTCGCCTGGTGGCGTGGAAGGTGCGCCGTCGAACCCCTCGCTGAACCTGCTGCCGTCCTCGCTGGTCGATCGCTATGAAATCCTGACCGACGGTGCTTCGGCGATCTACGGTTCGGACGCGGTGGCGGGCGTGATCAACGTCATTCTGCGGAAGAATTTCGACGGGCTTGAAATTCAGGCCAACGGCAACCTCAACGAATACGGTGCGGGTGACGATTTCACTGTCAGCGCCGCTTGGGGCTTCAACACCGACCGCGCCGTGTTCGGAATCGGGGCCGAATGGCGCCGGGTCGATGAAATCCAGCTGAAGGATCGTCCCTTCCTTGCCGGTTGCGACCGTCACTTCGAAATCGACCAGAACGGCAACGTGCTGACCGTTGATCGCTTTGCCAACGCGAACGCCCTCAACCGCAGCAATGGCACGATCGGCCTGGCCGAGCAGGAGTGCAAGGCCGGCAACATCGGCGGTGTTGTGCAGTTCTCGGGCTCGCCGACCCGCATCGGCACCGCTTACTTCGATCCGCGTCAGTATGGGCTTACTTTGGGTGGCCAGCCGATTGCGGGCAACACCGGCATTCCTTTCTTCTCGGACAACACGAACGCGTTCGCCGATCCGATTGATCGTAACGGCGACGGTTTGCAGGACATCGATCCGATCAATTATGGCCAGATCGACCCGACGCAGGTCTTCATTCCGCGGCAGGACACCTATAACGTCTTTACCTATGGTGAATATGTCCTGCCGGGCGAGGCGAACATCACCCCCTATTTCGAGGCGAGCTACAGCCGCTTCGAAACTGCGAACAACAACGGTCGTCAGGGGCAGTTCTTCCCTTGGGTTCCGGCGAGCAATGCCTTCAACCCCTGTAATCAGGCCGCTGGCGGCGTGGATTGCCGTGCGATCGACAACAACTTCCAGCAGATTCTCCCGGGTCAACCGAACAATGGGCGCCCGCCCGCTGTCGGTTCGCCTGCGCTCGCGCCGTTCTCCTCGCTGAGCTCGCTGGCGGTGCGTCCGGTTTTGCTGGTCGATGGCGACCGGAACAACACCGACGTGCAGCAGGAGCAGTATCGTGGCGTGCTCGGCGTTCGCGGCGATCTGCCCTTCATCGGCTCCAGCTGGACCTTCGATGTGTCGGGCGTCTACTCGCGTTCGATCGGTAAGTCCGTGCGTCTCGGTATCCGCGAAGACAAGCTGGCGTTCGCGCTCGGCATCGACCCGACTGCGGACTTCAATCCCTCCGGGCCGCCCGCGAACACGGTCGACAACGATGGTGACGGGATTGCCGACGACTACATCAGCCTCGTCAACAGCCCGATGCTGCTTGCCAGCACCGGCGTCGCGGGTGGCACGCCGTGTAACGCGGCGGGTCTGCGCAACCCGAATCTTGCGCCGTCCGATCTGCTTGCGGGCTGTGTGCCGGTGAACCTGTTCGCGCCGTCGCTCTACGGCTCACCGGGTGTCTCGACTGCGCCGATCGGTGACTTCGCGACCCAGGCGGAGCGCGATTACCTGTTCGGTGTCCGTTCGTTCAACACTGTCTACGAACAGAAGATCATCTCGGGCTACATCACGGGTGACCTGTTCGACTTGCCTGCCGGTCCGGTCGGCGTGGTGCTTGGCGGTGAATGGCGCGAAGACTCGATCGACTCGCAGCCGAACTTCGTGGCGTCGAACGGCCTGTTCTGGGGCTTCTTCGCTGACGGCGGTGCGGTCGGTTCCAAGTGGATCCGCGAACTCTACGGCGAAATCGATCTGCCGCTCCAGGCCGGCAAGCCGATGGTGGAAGAGCTGACCGTCAACCTTTCGGGCCGCCTCACCGACGAAGAGTTCTACGGCACCAACGGCACCTTCGCCCTGAAGGGTGGTTGGCGTCCGGTGGCTCCGCTGCTGCTCAAGTTCAGCTACGGCACGTCGTTCCGTGCGCCGAACCTGCGCGAGAACTTCCTGCGCAGCCAGTCGGGCTTTGGTAACCTGATCGATCCTTGCGCTGTGCCGACCGTGGCCTTCGCTGCCGGGGTTGGCTACATCCCCGAGAACGAATCGCGCGATCCCTCGGTTCTCGCCAACTGCCGCCGCGAGGGTCGCGATCCGACCCGCGTCGGTATCGATGAGGCCGGTGCGACCGTAGCGCAACAGGCCAGTGTTCAGGTCTTCAGCGGCGGTTCGCTCGACATCGATCCGGAAACCTCGCGCTCGATCACGACCGGCTTCGCGTTCGAAGAGGACTGGGCGAGCGGCTTCGAGTTTGCCTTCAACTTCAACTATTACGACATCAAGTTGAAGAACTCGATCGTTGAAGCTGGCGGCGGTTTCATTCTCGACGACTGCTACAACCGTCTGGATGGTGGCCGCAGCCCGTTCTGCGACCGCATCACCGCGAGCGATCAGGTTTCGGCGCGTCTCCTGATTTCGCAAATCCAGGCTGCGTTCATCAACCTCGATCAGGAATCGGTTCGTGGTCTCGATATCAACACCACGTTCAGCTATCCGGTGACGATCGGGCAGGAAGAATTCGACCTGTCGCTCAACATCACCGCAAACCACCTGATCGAACGGTCGACCACCACCCGCGATGCAGCGGGCAACCGCTTCACCGACGATTTCGCAGGCCAGTTCTTCTTCCCGAGCTGGATCGGACGTGCCACGTTCAACGTGCGCTACAGCGATTTCCTGTTCACCTGGCAGACTCGCTACGTCGGTGCCGTTTCGCAGCTCGATGAAGAAGTGGACGCGTTCTCGGATGCGTTCGGTTATGGACCTGATGGCACCGCCACCGGCTTCATCTCCGATACCTGTCTCGGAAGCGGTTCGCGCAACCCGGCTGGCCAGCCCAATGCCGGTCAGCTCAATGGCATCGTGCAGGGTGACAACGTGTTCTGCCGCGACATCGGCTTTGCCGACGAGTATTTCGAACACACCGCCTCGATCCGTTGGGACAATGGCGATTTCCGCATCATCGCGGGCGTCACCAACCTCTTCAACACCGCGCCGCCGCGGGTCGACAGCTCGGAAGTGCTGGCGATCGGCAACACCCCGCTGGGTGGTGGCTACGACCTCAACGGCCGCGAATACTTCGCTCAGCTGCTCTATCGCTTCTGATCGGCAATGGCCTGATTGACTGAACAATGCGGCCTCCCGGCACCTGCCGAGAGGCCGCATTTTCGTTTGTGGGCGGGGCCACGGCCCCCTAGCCGCACCGGCTCCCGCCCCGTTTCTGCAACGACCTCGGGACAGGTACAGATCATGAAACTTCTCAAGACCTCGCTCGCCGCCGCACTGATCGGCATTTCCTCGCTCGGCCTCGTCACGGCCGGCCCCGCGCCCAGTCAGGCGCAAGGCACCGTGCCGGTCGATGTCTGGGCGCTGCGCGATGTCGTGAACGCGGTGCAGATTTCGCCCGATGGCAAGCACCTGCTGGTCCACAAGGTCGAAAGCAAGGAAGGCGAATACCTCCTCGAAATCTACGAAACGAGCGATCTGTCGAAGCCGCTGCGGCGGCTCAATGCCGATCCGATGGAAATCAACTCGGCCCAGTGGGTCAGCAACGACGTGATCTTCGGCTCGGCCTGGCAGGTCAACCGCAAGACCGTGAAGGGCCCCGAAGAGGATGTGCGCGATTACCGCACCTATTCCTACAGGCTCTCGACCAACAAGTTCACCTCGATCGACGGCAATTTCGGCATCGTCAATCTGCTGCCCGACGAGCCGGATCAGGTGCTGGTGTCGACCGGCACGACGATCCCCGATGCGACCGGGGTCGATCCCTATGCGGCGATCCGCCCGCGCTCCTATTACCGCTTCAACCTCAACACCGGCGCGCGCGAACTGGTGCTGCGCGGCGGGGGCAAGATCCCCTTCGTGTCCACCTGGGACAACAAGGGCAATCCGCGCTTCACGCAGGTGCAGGACACCCAGGCGGGCAAGGTGATTTCCTATTACCGCAAGCCGGGTGACGGTGACTGGACCAAGCTGATGGAACTGGATCTCAACGATCCGGCCAATCTCTACCGCGTGCTGGGCGGGATCCACGGTATCGCCGGCTTCGATCCCGACAACCCCAACCTCGGCTACATGATCGACAACCCCAATGGCGAGGACAAGGCCGGGCTTTACGAGTTCGACTTCACCACCGGCCAGATCGGCAAGAAGCTGTTTCAGGACGCCGATGCCGATGTGATGGGCATCCAGCTCCACTCGATCCCCGGCAACGACAAGCTGGTCGCGGCCCGTTATCCCGGCGCGCGGATGGAGCGGCACTGGTTCGACGAGGAGGAAAAGGCGCTGCACGAAGCGCTCGAGCAGCAGATCCCCTACGCACACCAGCTGACGATCTCGAGCCGTTCGCTCGATGGCAAGTCGATGGTGGTGACCAATCGCGGACCGCATGATCCGGGCTCGTTCTGGCTCGTCAAGGACGGCAAGCTGGCCAAGCTCGGCAGCCGCAACCCGCTGGTCAATCCCGAACAGCTCGCCGATGTGAAATACATCCGCTACCCCGCGCGTGACGGTTTGATGATCCCGGCGTGGGTGACGGTGCCCAAGGGCAAGCCGCCGTTCCCGCTGATCGTGCAGCACAATGGCGGCCCGCACGTCAACGGCATGGTCGGTTACGACGAATGGGGCCAGATGCTCGCCAACGCGGGCTACATGGTGCTCCACCCCGACAACCGCATCTCGGTGGGCTGGGGCCAGAAGCACTTCGACGCCGGCTATGGCGAGCACGGCGGCAGGATGCAGGACGACAAGGATGACGGGGTCAAATACCTGATCGAGCAAGGTCTGGTCGATCCCGAGCGGGTGGCCTTCTTCGGCTGGTCCTATGGCGGCTATGCCGCGCTGGTCTCGCTGAGCCGCGACGAGCAGCTCTACCAATGCGCGATCGCAGGCGCGGCGGTGGCTGACCCCGAAAAGCAGTACATGGGCCGCCGCAGCCCCGACCTCAAGGCGCTGGACGAATGGTCCAAGCGGCGCGGGATGATCGGGGTGAACCCGATGAAGGAAGTCAGCAAGGTCAATATTCCGCTGCTGATGATCCACGGCAACGTCGATCGCCGGGTGATGTATTACCACCTGAAGGACTATCAGAAGGCCTTCCAGGCGGCAGGCAAGACCGGCGAGTTCATCACGCTCGAAGGGGCTGACCACTTCTACAACACGCTGATGTACAACCACCAGCAGCAGCTCTACACCAAGATGCTCGATTACCTCGCCAACGATTGCGGCCCGGGCGGGCTGTAAGGCGGACGCGAGGACGCGAAAAACAAAGGGCGCGGCCAGCGATGGCCGCGCCCTTTTGCTTTGGCGTCCTGTCGCCAGCGCCTATTGCAGGCGGCGGCCCTTGACGCCCTTCTGCCCGTTGATGCGCAGGAAATAGCTGCTGAGCGCGCCCTTCTTGATCTCGAGCGATTGGCCGACCTTGGGCTTCATCAGCCGCGCGGGCATCTCGTCAAGCTGCCACTGCGCGCCCTCTTCGGTCACCAGCACATATTTGCCGCTGCTGGTGCGCACGCCGGTGATGGTGGTGTTGAGCGTGGTGAACTCCTCGGCCGCTTCCGCATCGTCCTTGTCGCTCTTGCCGCCGAAAATGCCGAAATCGGGCAGGGCAAAGCCGAACAGCTTGCGCCGCGTCTCGCGCACTTCCTCGCGGTCGACCACGCGCACTTCGCCTTCGGTGCTGGCGGCCACGATCGAGGCGACGGCGGTGTCGAAACAGGCGAGGCGTTCGGCATCGTCGGTCTTGCCCTGACAGGCGCGCAGGGCGCTGACATAGGCGCTTTCGTCGGGCTTGTCCTCGGCAGCGCCGGGCACCGCGATGACGGCGGTCATCACAGCGCAGGCGGCACCGGCGGCACGGATCATGGTCATGGCGCGTCTCTCCCTCGCAAGGCCGGTTGCAGCCTCGTCCTTCGCCTGTCTGATTACCGCCGCGCCGCGTGCAAGGCAATCGGCGGGCGTGCGATCAGAGGTCGTAGCCCATCTTCTCGGCCCAGGGGGCGAGGATCGGCATCACCGGGGCGAGCTGATCGGCGTAGCGCCGCCAGCGGCCGCGCGCGCGGGTGTAGAGCGGCTCGGAAATCTGCGCATAGCTCGCCGTGCGCACCCGGCCGCGGCTGCGCGCTGTGTCCTCATGCGCGAGCAGCCGGTCGTCCCAGTCAAGGCCGAGCCACTGCGTCAGCGGCTGCAATTCGCCGCGCGGGTCTTCGACCAGCCTTTCGTAACGAACGGCATGGGCGGCAAGCGGGAACAGCGCATGGGCCTGCTTCCACGCGCCGAACACCGCATCATAGGTGCGCGCGGCCTCCTCGAGATCGGTGAAGCTGCGCATCGCATGATTGAGCGTGAAGTTCGCCATGAAACAGCTCAGCACAGCGTCGGCCGGATGGCGCTCGGCAAGGATGAAGCGCGCGTTCGGGAACAGGCGATGGATCAGCGGCGCGCGCGCCATGTTGAGCGGGTGCTTGTCGATCAGCCAGCGCTGGCCATCCCACCCATGCGCTGCGGCGCTGGCGAAATAGGCATCGCGCAGGGCTTGGCACTGGTCGGCGGTCAGCGCGGCAAGATCGGCCTGGCCGAGCTGGCGCAGGGTGCCCGCGATCATCGGGCGCTCTTCCAGCACCTGCACCTCGGGCAGGCCCATCAGCATCGTGTCGAGCAGGGTCGTGCCCGAACGCGGAAAGCCGACGAGGAACACCGGATCGCGCCGCGCAGCATCGGGGGCGAGTGGCGGTGTCCAGCACCCAGCCCAATCGGCGCTCCAGCGCGCGCAATCGGCTTCGACACTGGCGCGGAAACTCGGCCCCTTCATCGGCGGGGCTTCGGCCATGGCGGCGGCGTTCATCGCGCTGAAGGCGGCAAAGGCGCGCGGGGCATCGCCGAGGCGTTCGGCGATATTGCCGATCAGCGCCTCGCGCCGCATCGGGTGAATGGTCGGCGGGATCGCCTCGGCATGGCGCATCGCGTCCTCGAATCGCCCTTCGCGCTGGGCGAGCCACGCGTGGAGGAAGGCGACCTCGGGCGGGCAGGCGGCAAGATCGAGGCCGGCGAGGAAAGCGGCCAGCGCGTCGGTGCGGTTGGTCGCTTCGTACAGCCGCCCCAGTTCGAGATGGGATTCGCCGAAATCGGGCCAGCGCTGCACTGCCGCTTCGAGCACGGCAATCGCCTCGTCGAGCTCTTCGTTGTGTGCGAGCGCCATCGCCAGCTCGGTCTGCACGTCGCGGCGATCGGGCGCGATGGCGGCGACATCGCGCGCAACCTTGAGGCGGGCCACGCCGCGATCCGCCCGGCGCAGCAGATCGGCGAGGTTGAGATACATCCCCGGCTCGTCGGGCTGATAGGTGATGGCGTGCTCGAAAGCGCCGATCGCGCGGTCGACGTGACCGGCGGCATCATGGATATTGCCGAGGCTGTTCCAGCTGGCGGCATCGGTCGGTTCGGCCTGAAGCACGCGCGCGAAGGCGGCATGGGCCTGTCTGAGGTCGCCGCGCTGCTGGCGGATCCAGCCCTCGATGCGGGCGAGTGCGGGGAGCGATGCCCCTTCGGACAGCGCCAGCGCCTCATCGTCGCGCCCGGCGGCGAGCAGCGCGCGGGCGTGATCGGCGCGGATTTCGAGATCATCGGGGCGCATCCGGGCAAGCGGCTCAATATGCGTCAGGGCGCGCACGGGATCGCCCAGCTCCATCGCGGCGAGGCCCGCGATTGCCAGAAAGGGCGCGCCTTC
The DNA here is from genome assembly GCF_006542605.1 of Porphyrobacter sp. YT40. GTDB lineage: Bacteria > Pseudomonadota > Alphaproteobacteria > Sphingomonadales > Sphingomonadaceae > Erythrobacter. Next base: position 3,369,267 of record NZ_CP041222.1, on the reverse strand, counting down.
CTCGCTCGGCGCGGCGTGGCGTTCGGCCAGCGCCAGCGCGCCTGCCGCATCCCCGGCCTGTCGCAAGCGCAGGGCCTCGGCGATGGCGGGGGCGAGCGTGTCGGTGGGGGCGGCCTGTTGCATGGGGCTAATCCTGTCGGGGTCGGGCAATGTCGAAGGCGACCGTCAGCCGTTCGCCTTGGGGGAAGGGGCGCGTACCATGCCACATGGTCGATGGGAACAGCACCAGCCGCCCCGGCTTGGGCTCGATCAGCTGGCGCGGCGGCAGGCTCGGGACCAGATCGCGCGCCTCGCCGAGGCTGAGCCACCCGTCGTGATCCTCTCCGCCTTTGCCGAGCGTTTCGGGGAGGGCGACATAGAGCGCCGAGCTGAACCAGCCCTGCGGATGGACGTGATCGGTGTGAAAGCCTGCCTGTTCCAGCCGCACCGACCATGCCCCGGCAATGCGCAGCGGAGCGCGGCGGGCGGGGAGGGTGGGGTGGCCGGGATCGGGCGGGGGGAGCTGCGCGACGTGGCGCTCCACCAGCGCGAGCAGGCGCGCCTTGAGATCGCGGATCGGGGCCTCGGCGCGCAGCAGCAGGTTGCCGTCGGTCTGCGTCCCGCCGCGCACCGACTGGTCGAGCGGGGCGCTGCGGGCGAAATGCAGGCCGCGCAGGTGATCGGCGAGCGCGGCGAGCTCGGCTTCGGACAGGCCGATATCGTAGACGCCCACGAGCCGGGTATCGCCCTCCAGCCAGTCCGCGCGCGGATCGCCCCGCATCCGCCATGCCAGCGACAGGTAGGGCCACAGCGGCCCTGCGCCGGGCTGGGCGACGAGAGGTTCGAGCAGCGCGGCGGCGCGATCGGCGGCGTTGGCGCGGAGCAGGTGGCGCGCGTGCATCCATGCCGCGCCGGGATCGGCACCGGGGGGCGCTGCCCTCGCAAAATGCGCCTCGGCGGCGGCCAGATCGCCCTGTTCCGAGGCGACGTGGCCGGCCATCAGCGTCAGCCATGCAGGCGTGCCGAGGGCGGCGGTGGCCGCTGCGACCGCTGCGGCAGCGCGCGGCAGGTCGCGTGCTTGCAGCGCGAGCGAGATGGCGCAGTGGTGCAGCTCGGGCGCGCGCGGGTGGCGGGCGAGCGCGGCGGCGACGCTGGCGAGCGGGTCTTCGCCCATCTGCCCGGCGATCGCGGCAAGGCTGCGGTGCCCGTCGAGCCAGAGCGGGTTGGCGGCGAGGGTGCGGGTGAGCAGGGCGGTGGCCTCGTCCGCGCGGCCCTCGTGCAGCAGCGCCGCGGCGTGGCCGAGGATGACGCCGCCGTCCTGCGGCGCGAGGCGCGCGGCGGCGGCAAACAGGGCGGCGGCGGGCTGACCTGCCTCGAGCGCGGTGCGGGCGCGCGAATGGGCGATCAGCGCGTCCTGCGGCGCGGCGCTGGCGGCGGCGGCGAAGGCTTCGGCGGCGATCAGGCTCTCTCCGCAGGCGCGCGCGGCGAGACCGAGCAATTGCTGCGCCTTGGCGCTGCCCGGATGGCGCGCGGCGAGGGTGCGGGCGTGGGGGAGCAGGAGCTCGGGATAGTCGGCATTGATGAGCGCCACCCCGGTACCGAGCGCGGCGGCGGGATCGTGGAGCGGGAACTGCGCGATCCGGGCTTGGGCTTCGGCAAGGTTCACGCGAACAGGTTCCCCAAACGAAAATGGCGGGCCTTTCGGCCCGCCATTCGTTGTCTAGCGACGGTAACGCTTAGAAATCAAGCGTCACACCGGCGAAGATGTAGCGGCCCAGCGCATCATAGAGCTGCGCGTAGACGTTGCCGTTGCACGAACCCGCGGGGCAAGCCTGCGAGCCGGTGGTCTGGGGCGCCTTGTCGAGCACGTTGTTCGCACCGAGCACGAAGTTGAAGTTGTCGGCGGCTTCGAACGTGAAGGTCAGGTCGAAGTAGCTGACATCGTCGAACTTGGCGACACCCGGACGGGCGACCCCACCCGGAGCCGGACCGGCTGCACTGACGTTGCGCAGGTTGGTGTTGTTTTCGACCGCGTCGACCGTGACGCTGTCGAAATAACGCCAACGAAGCGAAGCGCCGAAGCCGCTGCGGGTGTTGAACCCGAGACGGGCCTGGTGGCGCCATTCCGGGGTCGGCTGACCGCAGACGTTGCCGTAGAGACCGACGCAGTCATAGGTCTGGTCGGTGCCCGGGATCGAAACGCCGGTGTCGATCACCAGCTTTTCGGTCCAGGTGCCCAGGAAGTTGAAGCTCAGCGTACCGGCATTGCCGATCTCGGTGCTGTAGTTCACCTGAGCGTCGATACCCGAGGTCTCGAAGCCACCGATGTTCTGCGTGACGTTGGTCGTGAAACCAGCCGCCGAACGCCACAGCGAGCCCGAGGGATCGCGGTTGATGAGGCCGCAGAAGAACGGATCCGCCGAAGCCGTACAGGCCGCGAGGATGGTGTCCGAACCGATCCCGCCGATTGCCTGCTCGATGGCGATGTTGAAGTAGTCAACACTCGCCGTGAAGCCGGGCAGGAAGGTCGGGGTCAGCACCACACCACCGGTGTAGGTGTCGGCCTTTTCGGGGTTCAGGTTGGCGTTGCCGCCGACGAACCCGTTGTACTGGTCAGCCGGGTTCGGCGCCACGAACTGACCGACGGTCAGGCCCTGGGCCAGACAGCCGGTGTCAGCAGCGGTGATGGTGAAGCCGGCGCACGGGTCCGACGAGCCATCGAGAGCGACGAGGTTCGGCGCGAACAGATCCTGCACCGTGGGTGCACGAACGGCCCGGTTGTAACCACCGCGCAGGCGGAAGTCGCGGGTCGGGGCGAATTCACCCTCGATCTTGTAGGTGTCGGTATTCACGCCGGTGCTGTAGTCCGAATAACGGTAACCGCCGGTGAGCGTGAAGTCATACACCCAGCTGTCCTGCGCGATCGGCAGACGGATTTCGGTGAAGAATTCCGTCACGTCGAAGCTGCCGCGCACCGGAAGGGTCGCCGCGCCCTGACCGGCGAGATCGCCGGTGCTGAAGGCGGTGTCCGAGTTGAACTCGAGGCTTTCCTTACGATATTCGGCACCGAACACGACGTCCACGCCCTGGTCGGCCCAGGGAGTCTTGAAGCCGTATTCACCCAGCGAGCCCGAAAGGTATGCACTTGCGACCTGCTGGCTCACGATGCCGCGCGAGAAGCCCGGGGTCGAGAGGTACTGGATCGAAGCATCCGACGGAGCAACCGTGCCCGGCGAGAAGATGTCCCACGGCACGCAGTTCACGTCCGAACCGTCGAGCGTCGAACGGCACACCGGCGTGCCATTCGGACCTTCCACGATATCGAGGGCACGGCCAAGGCGCGTGACCGAGAAGTCGTTGAGGTAGGTCTGGTTGTAGTTGTTGCGGCCATACTGGTAGTAGGCATCATACGACCACGCCGGCGACAGTTCGCCGCGCATCCCGATCACGGCACGATAGGAAACGTGCTGGAGATCGTCCTGACGCGCACCGCCTTCGACGTTGCGACGCAGCAGCTGCAGGAAGCCGCGGTTGTAGGTGTTGCCGGTCAGCGGATCGATGAAATCGAACGGCGTGGTCGGCAGCTGCGGTTCACCAATGTTGCGTTCGGCGCGAGCGGCGTTTTCGCGCGCGACGTTGCCGACGGTGAAGAAGGCATCGCCCGGCAGCGGGCTGACGAGCAGGTTTTCATCGTCGCAGAACGCCGCAACCTGACCGGCACCCAGAAGCGGGTTGTCGCAGTTGATCGACAGCGTGTTGCCGAAGTTACCCGACGGAGCGATCTGGGCGACCGTGCGGTCGTCCATGAACATGAACTCCATGTAGGGCTTGAGCGCGCTGGAGATCTCGTAATCGGCGAAGACACCGGCGGTGTAACGTTCGTCGGGACGCTGGAAGTAGTTCAGCGGACCGAAGTTGAACGCGGTGAAGCCCGGCAGCAGCGTGCGGTTGGGGCCGAACTGCGACAGGGTCGAGGTCAGCGAATCCGCGACGCCATCGGGCTGATCGCCGTCGGGGCCACCGCCTTCGAGGTCGGTCAGGTCATCGAAATCGTCGAAATAGATCGCGGTGCCGTTGGCCGAGGTGGCCGAGCCGCCGCAGGTGTAGCGGTTGCCGTTGGCAGCCGAAGCCTGCGCGGCAGTACGAGCCGAGAGCGAGCACGACGAGTAGTCGCGGCGGGCCTGCAGCACCGGATCGATCTTGCGGTAGCCGGCGTAGGCAGTGACACGGCCACGACCGTCGTCGAAGCTGCTGCCGAAGGCAACGGTGGCATCGAAGGTGCCGCCATCGGTGACCATGCCGGTCGGATAGCCGAAGCCGCGCGCGTCATTGGCGGCGCGCACATCGGAAGCCGCACGGTTGTTGTGGTTGTAGACACCGTAGTTGAGGTTGATCTTGAAGCCTTCGAAGTCGGTGTCGAGCACGAAGTTCACAACGCCCGCAACCGCGTCCGCGCCGTACACCGACGAGGCACCGCCGGTCAGAACGTCGGTACGTTCGATCAGCGCGGCGGGGATGAAGTTGATGTCCGACGCGGAGGTCGAGGGCGTGCCCGGCGCCATGCGGCGGCCGTTGATCAGCACCAGGGTCCGCTCGGGGCCGAGGTTGCGCAGGTTGAGGGTCGCAATACCGCTCGCGCCGTTGGCGATGTTGCCGCCCTGGGCAGCGAACACCTGCGGCAGCGAGTTGATGAGATCTTCGACGCGGGTCGTCCCGGTCAGGGCGAATTCTTCCGCGGTCACGACGGTGACGGGGCTGGCCGATTCGAGGTTCGGCGAGCGCAGACGGGTGCCGGTAACGACGATCGCCTGGACTTCTTCAGCCTCTGCGGTGTTATCGGTGGTGACGTCGGCGTCCTGCGCAAATGCAGGGGCACCAACGGTCAGGGCGATGACGGCGGTTGCCGCACCGGCCTTGAGAAGCGCGTGCTTCTTCATGGTGGTCTTCCTCCTCTAGGTTTGACCAGGTCAATTGACACTTCAAACGTCAAGGGCTGGTGACATTGCACCTCTTAGCCCTCTCCGATGTGCCGAATGCGCCAAGCCCTTGGGGAGTGCAAACCCAATTCACCCTTGGCAACGCGCTTGCAGCGAACCTGTTACGCTTCTGCAACAGTCGGAAGATGCCCGTTGGGACAGTGCCTTGCGGGCACCATCAATTTGGTCGCTTGATTTGCCCGGGGCGCTTGAATAGGCGCTGAGGGTACAGACGAGTGGTAATGCGAAACCGATTTCGCACCGCTCGTGGCGGGGTCGGCAGGGCCGGTCCGATCAGGGAGAGAGACATGACCACAGCCTATATTGTCGAAGCTGTCCGCACCGCCGGCGGGCGTCGCGGCGGGCGCTTGGCCGGGGTGCATCCGGTTGATCTGCTGGCGAAATCGCTCGATGCCATTGTCGAGCGCTCGGGGATCGACCCCAAGTCGATCGACGATGTCGTGACCGGCTGCGTCAGCCAGGCGGGCGAGCAGGCCTTGCAGGTCGGGCGCATGGGTGTGCTGGCGAGCAAGCTGCTCCCGCAATCGACCCCGGCCGTCACCATCGACCGCCAGTGCGGCTCCAGCCAGCAGGCGATCCAGTTCGCGGCGCAGGCGGTTATGAGCGGCACGCAGGACGTGGTGATCGCCAGCGGCGTCGAAAGCATGACCCGCGTGCCGATGGGCTCCAACGTCACGCTGCACATGAAGGAAGGTCTGCTGCAAAAGGCGGCGGGGCTGGAGGAGAAGTTTCCCGGCATCAACTTCAGCCAGTTCATGGGCGCGGAGATGATCGTCAAGAAGCACGGCTTCACCAAGGATCAGCTCGACCAGTTCGCCTATGACAGCCACCGCAAGGCGATTGCCGCCACGCAGTCCGGCGCGTTCGAGCGTGAGATCGTGCCGGTGGAGATCGAAACTCCCGAAGGCACCCAGATGCACACCGTCGATGAAGGTATCCGCTTCGATGCGAGCCTCGAAGGCATCGCAGGCGTCAAGCTGCTCTCGCCCGATGGTGCGTTGACCGCGGCCTCGTCGAGCCAGATCTGCGACGGTTCCTCGGCGGTGCTGGTGGTGAGCGAGGCGGCCTTGAAAGCTCACGGCCTCACCCCGCTGGCGCGCATTCACAACCTCACCGTCACCGCGGGCGATCCGGTGATTATGCTGGAAGAGCCGCTCTTCGCGACCGACAAGGCCTTGCAGCGCGCCGGCATGACCATCGACGATATCGACCTGTTCGAGGTGAACGAGGCCTTCGCATCCGTGCCGCTCGCGTGGCTCAAGCACACCGGGGCTGACCCGGAACGGCTGAACGTCCACGGCGGCGCGATTGCGCTCGGGCACCCGCTGGGTGCGAGCGGCACCAAGCTGATGGCGACGCTGGTCCACACCCTGAAGCGCCACGGCAAGAAATACGGCCTCCAGACGATGTGCGAAGGCGGCGGTGTCGCCAACGTGACGATTATCGAGAGCCTTTAAGGCGCTGTGAGTCCCCGCGCAGGCGGGGATCTCGTCCGTAAATGACTGAGGCCCCCGCCTTCGCGGGGGCTCGCATTTGAGAGGAAAATGAAGATGGAAGTTTCAGCCAATACCCCCGCCGTCGTCACCGGCGGTGCCTCGGGCCTCGGCGCGGCAACGGCGCGCGCGCTGGCGGCCAAGGGCGCCAAGGTCGCGATCTTCGACATGAACGCCGAAAAGGGTGAAGCGCTCGCCGCGGAAATCGGCGGGGTGTTCTGCCTCGTCAACGTGACCAAGGACGAGGACGTCGACGCCGGTTTCGCCAAGGCGCGCGAGGCCCACGGGCAGGAGCGCATTCTCGTCAACTGCGCCGGGATCGGCAACGCGATCAAGACCGCCAGTCGCAGCAAGGAAGACGGCTCGATCAAGCACTTTCCCATCTCGGCCTTCGACTTCGTCATTCAGGTCAACCTGATCGGCACCTTCCGCTGCATCGCCAAGTCGGCAGCCGGGATGCTAACGCTCGACCCGCTCGACGAGAACGGCGAGCGCGGCGCGATCGTCAACACCGCGTCGGTCGCCGGTGAAGATGGCCAGATTGGCCAGGCGGCATACTCGGCCTCGAAGGCGGGCGTGATCGGCATGACGCTGCCCATCGCGCGCGACCTGATGAACGAGGGTATCCGCGTGAACACCATCCTGCCGGGCATCTTCGACACCCCGCTGCTCGCCGCCGCGCCGCAGAACGTGCGTGACGCGCTGGCCGCATCGGTGCCGTTCCCCAAGCGCCTCGGCATCCCGACCGAATATGCCAAGCTCGCCCTGTGCATGATCGAGACCGGCTATTTCAACGGCGAGGACGTGCGCCTCGACGGTGCGATCCGGATGGCCCCTCGCTAGGCCGTAACAAGCCCGCAAGACACACGAAAACGCCGCCTTCCGCAAGACCGGGAGGCGGCGTTTTCAGTTCCGCGCAGAGCAATCAGGCGGCGGTCTGCATCAGCGTGACCTTGCCGACCCACTCGTCGCTCTCCGCCGCATCGGCGAGCAGCATCGCGACATCGCCGCGCGTGGCCTTGGCGCCGTGGTCGACATCGTCGCCCAGCACCACGTCGCCCGTGGGGCCATCCTCGGTGAGGCTGACCGGGCGCAGGATCGCATATTCGAGGCTGCTTGCCATCAGGCGCTCGTCGGCGGCGTGCTTGGCTTCGAGGTAGTGCTTGAGGTCGCTGTCCGCCGGCGGATCGCCCGCGCCGACCGAGCTCAGCATCACGAAGCGCTTCACGCCGGTCTGCTCGGCAATCTCGATCAGCCGGATCGCGCCGTCGCGGTCGACCTTGTCGGTCATTTCCTCGCTCGTCCCGCCGCCCGATCCGGCGGCGAAGATCACCACGTCGCAGCCCCTGGTGACGCTGTCGTCGAGATCGGTGAGGTCGGCGAGGCGCTGTTCGGTTGCCTTGGGCAGGCCCACGGTGTCCGAGCTTTCGCGCACCAGCGCGACGGTATCATGGCCGCGCTTGGCGAGTTCGCGGGTGAGGCGCAGGCCGGTGTTGCCGGTGGCTCCGGCGATGAGAATGTTCATGGGAAGTCTCCTAGTGTTCGGGTGTGTCGGGGGCCGGGATCAGGGCAGGAAGATCGCCTTGGCGTTGACGAATTCCTTCATCCCGAAGCCGCCATGCTCGCGGCCGTAACCCGAGTTCTTGACCCCGCCGAAGGGCATGTTGGGGTCCGCCGCGCCGAAGGAATTGATGCGCACCATGCCGGTGTCGAAGTGGTCGCGGGCGAGGCGGATGGCCTTGTCCTCATCCTTCGAGAAGATTCCGCCGCCGAGGCCATAGCGGCTGTCGTTGGCGATGCGCATTGCGTCTTCATCGTCCTTGGCGCGGATCACCGAGGCGACAGGGCCGAACAGTTCGTCGTCATAAGCAGGGGTGCCGGGCTTGCAGTCGGCAAGCACCGTGGGCGGATAATACCAGCCCGTCGCGTTCTCATCCGGGTCGCCGCCGCACAGCAGGGTGGCACCGCCAGCGAGGCTCTTTTCGACCTGCTCGCAAATGGTGCGATACTGGTCTTCGCTCGAAAGCGGGCCGAGCTGGGTGTCCTCCTTCATCGGATCGCCCATCTTGGCGCTCTTCATCCGTTCCACGAAGGCGGCGACGAAATCGTCATAGACCGCGTCCGTCACCACGAAACGCTTGGCCGAAACGCAGGTCTCGCCATTGTTGTAGAGGCGGCCCGTGACCGAGGTCTTCACCGCCAGTTCGATGTCGGCATCTTCCAGCACCAGATAGGCGTCGTTCGAGCCGAGTTCGAGCACGGTCTTCTTGCGCGCGGCGGCGGCGGTCTTGCCGATATGCGCGCCCGCACCGTCGCTGCCCGTCATGGTGACGGCGCGGATCTTGTCATGCGCGATGATCTCGTCCGAGACATCGTGATCGACGAGGAGCACGTCGAACAGCCCTTTGGGCAGGCCCGCTTCGAGGCACAGATCGCGCAGCAGCAGCCCGGTGCCGGTGCAGATCGAGGCGTGCTTCAACACGCAGGCATTCCCCGCCATGAGATTGTCGGCCAGCACGCGCACCGGCTGGTAGAGCGGGAAATTCCACGGCTGGATCGAATAGAGCACGCCAATCGGCTGATAGGTTACGATCCCGCGCTTCTTGCCGCCCGAGTGAGTGCGTTCCTCGTCAGCGAGTTCTTCCGCACCATTGTCGGCGGCATATTCGAACAGGCGGGCGCAGAGTTCGACTTCGGTTTTGCCGTCGCGCAGCAGCTTCCCGACTTCGTGGGTCATCAGCTCGGCGATGCGGTCGCTGTTATCGCGCAGCTTGCCTGCGATCTTGCGCAGCACCGGCGCGCGCTCTTCGAAGCTGCGGGTGCGCCAGTCTTCGAAAGCGGTATGCGCCGCCTCGACGATGGCAAAGGCTTCGTCCTTGCTCATCAGGTCGTAGGTGGCGATGCGGGTGTCGGTGGCGGGGTTGCGGGTTTCGATGGTAGCCATGAAAATCCTCTTGCTGGGCAATGCGTCATCACGGGGCGCGCGGGGAGGGGCGGCCGCAAGGGGGTTTGCGGCCGGGTCCGGCACCGAAACATTGCGGTGGGTGTTGCAGGGTTAACAGGCGCGGGGCCGCGATGTTCCGTCACGCGTGTGGTCGGAAACGGGCGGAGGGACAGGGCGAGACCCGGTTACGGCAGGCCGTCGGTCTCGCCGTCGAGAAACAGGTCGCACAAGGGGCGAAGCTCGGGGATGGCGAAGTGATCCGCCCAGCGCCGAGGCTCGACCAGATCCGCGCAACCGGCGCGGACATAATGGAAGAACAGCAGGTGGCAGAACCCGCCCGCCTGTTTCGGGCGCCGGTAATGCCATTGCGAGGAGCCGTTGAACAGCAAGGCCTGGTTGGGCCGCAGCAGGTGCTCGGCAAAGCCATATTGCGGATCGGCGATGATCGCCTCAGGGTCGAAGTGCTGCGCGAATTCGGCCGTGGGCCAGTCGACCGGGCGGCTGACGTAGATCGGCCAGACCGCGTCCTGCGCGATGCAATAGTCGAAGGTGAACATGGCATCGGGGTGATCCATGTGCAGATCGCATTTCCCCTGCGCGCCGTAGCGGCTGAGGAAGTTGTAGCTCGACACCAGCGGCATCCCGGCAATCGCTTCGGCCACGGGGCGCACCTGTTCCTGAAGCGTGAGGAAAAAGGGGTGGTCCCACACCACATCGCGCCCGAAGGCGGCGTTCTCGCGCGCCTGCATGGTCGAGGTATCGATCGCGGCGGTGCGGCTGGCCTCGATGATCGCGGCATGGGTGGCCGCATCGAACACATCGTCGATCAGCGTTTCGCGGAAGTCGGGCGGGGGCTGGAGCGCCGCGAAGCCATCGGTGAAGGTGGCGAGTGCATCGGGGCGAACCGCGGCGAGATAGCGCTTGGCGACTTCGCGTCGGCGCAGAAACTGCGAATCGTACCAGCCCAGCCCGCCCACCTCACGGATCGCGGCAGCGGCCTCAAGGTGGAGCGCGAAATAGGCCGGATCGCGCAGCCGCGCCCGCACATCGGTTTCCAGCGTTTCGCGCACCCCTGTCATCGCCGCCAGCCATAAGGCCAGGCCCGTGCCCCCGCAACCGGCGCGCCGAGCGTGCTGCCCGCGCGCCGCTTTCCTACACGCCGCGCCCGCGATAGGCCTGATTCGATGCGCGCCGCAAAGCCCCTTGCCCTGCCCGAACCCTGCCAAAAACGCGCACGCGCGTGAGGCTTGTTTTCGTCTCTTGGACAGTGTCTCATGTGTCTCCAACACGGGCGGCGAAGCCCGGATACGAGAGAGAGCGCCGGCATGACCGAATACACCCAGATCATCGTCGCCAAGGCCGATGGCATTGCCACGATCACGCTGAACCGTCCCGAGAAGATGAACGCCTATACTCGCACGATGGGGCAGGAGATCATGGCGGCGATGGACGATATCGACGCCGATGATGCGGTGCGCGCGGTGATCTTCACCGGCAGCGGGGATCGGGCCTTCTGCGCCGGGGCGGACCTCACGCCCGAGGGCGGCGGGCACGTGTTCTCCGACCCCAGCGAGGTCGCCGACCTGTCCGATCCCAAGGTGCGCGATGGCGGGGGCCTGCTGGCGCTGCGCCTGTTTGAGAGCAAGAAGCCGCTGATCTCGGCCTGTAACGGCGTGGCGGTGGGCGTGGGCGCGACGATGCAATTGGCGATGGACATCCGCCTCGCGAGCGAGACCGCGCGCTACGGCTTCGTCTTCGCGCGGCGCGGGATCGTGCCCGAAGCCGCCTCGAGCTGGTTTCTGCCGCGCATCGTCGGCATCCAGCAGGCGCTCGAGTGGTGTTACACGGGCCGCGTGTTCGATGCGGCAGAGGCGAAGGCGGGCGGGCTGGTGCGTTCGGTTCATGCTCCGGGGGACCTGCTGCCCGCCGCCACGGCGCTGGCGCGGGAGATTGCCGACAACACTTCGGGCGTGTCGGTGGCGATGACGCGGGCGATGATGTGGCGGCTTTCGGCCACGGATCACCCGATGGAAGCGCACAAGATCGATTCCAGAGCGATTTACCGCCTCAGCCGCGGGGCCGACGCGAAGGAGGGCATCGCCAGCTTCCTCGAAAAGCGCCCGCCCGCCTATCCGGGCCGGGTCAGCGCCGACATGCCCGATTTCTACCCCTGGTGGGACGAACGCCCCTATGAGTGAACCGGGCGGCACGGGGGGAGGGCAGCTGGCGGGGTTTCTGCCCTACCAGCTCTCGGTCACCTCCAACGCGGTCAGCGGGCTCATCGCCGAGCGCTATCGCAAGCGGTTCGGGCTCAAGATCCCCGAATGGCGGGTGATGGCGGTGCTGGGCGACAGCGGGCGGATGACGCAGCGCGCGCTGACCGCGGCGACGGTGATGGACAAGGTCGCGGTCAACCGCGCGGTCAAGGTGCTGGAGGAGCGCGGGCTGATCGCACGAGTGCCCAATCCGGGCGACGGACGCTCGCACCTGCTGGCACTGACGGGGGAGGGCGAGGCGATCCACGCCGAGGTCATGCCGCTCGCCCGCGCCACCGAAGCCGAACTGCTCGCCGGCCTCGCGCCTGAGGAGGAGGCGGCGCTGCGCCGTCTGCTCGCCGGGCTGCGCGGGCGGGCGCTGCGGCTGGCGGGCCATACGCCAGAAGGGCCGGAGCAGGGGTGATCCCCGCTCCGGCCCTTCCGCAATCGCGACCGCCTTACTTGTTGACGAGGTTGTCCGAGATCGAACAGGCCGCCGGGCCAAGGATGACGACGAACAGCGTCGGCAGAATGAACACGATCAGCGGCACGGTCATGATCGCCGGAAGACGCGCAGCCTTCTCTTCGGCGCGCATCATGCGCTCGTTGCGGAATTCCGCCGAGAGCACGCGCAGCGCCGAGGCGAGCGGGGTGCCGTAGCGTTCGGTCTGGATCATGGTCGTCACCACGCCCTTCACCGCTTCCAGATTGACGCGGTAGGCGAGGTTGTTGAAGGCCATCTTGCGTTCGTTGAGGAACGAAAGCTCGATCGCGGTCAGGGCGAATTCGTCGCCCAGTTCGGGATAGGCGCGGCCCAGTTCCTTGGCGACGCGGTTGAAGGCGGCATCGACGGTCAGACCGGCTTCGGCGCAGATGACGAGGAGGTCGAGCGCGTCGGGCAGGCCCTTCTGGATCTCCTTGGTGCGCTTGCTCGCCTTGTTGCTCAGGAAGATTTCCGGGCCCTTGTAGGACGCCCACACGCTGCCGCCGAACACGATCAGGCGGAACATCGGGCTCCAGTCGGGCCAGAAGTTGACGATGTAAATGAGCGTGCCCATCAACCCGCCGACCAGGATCGGCAGGATCGCGCGGGCGCCGATGATGACGACCGCCAGTTCCTTGTTGCGGTAGCCCGCGTGCGCCAGCTTCTGCTGGATGTCCTTGAGCTGGCTGTCCTGCAGGACGTTGAGGCGCCCGAGGCTGTTCTTGACCTTGTCGGTCGTGTCGGTGCGACGCACCAGACTCGTGCGCTTCTTCGAGCCCGAGGTGACGATCCCGGCCTTGAGCTGTTCGCGCCGCGCTTCCAGCGCCTTGACGCGCTTGGCCATCGGATCGCGGATGGTGACCGCGGCGTAGATCGCCAGCATCACCGCGAAGGCCGCCAGACCTGCAAGCAGGGAGCCGACGAGGATGACGTCGAAGCCGAGGAGCGTCGGGCCGCTGGGTTGGTTGATCATGGTTCTCTTGCCCCCGCGATCAGATTTCGAAGTTGACCATCTTGGCCATCATGGCGACGCCGATGCCCATCCACACCCCGGCGCCGAGGCCGGTCACGATCAGACGATCATCGTTGAAGAACCCGCTCATATATTCCGGGTTGATGTAGAGGATCATCCCGAACACCAGGAACGGCAGCGAGCCGACGATATAGGCCGAGGCCTTGGATTCGGCGCTCATCGCCTTGATCTTCAGCTTCATCTGGGCGCGCTGGCGCAGCACGTTGGCGAGGTTCGAGAGCGTTTCGGCAAGGTTGCCGCCGGTCTCGCGCTGGATCGCCAGGGTGATGGTGAAGAAGTTGAATTCGGGGATGCCGAGCTTGTCGGCGGTGTCCTGCAGCGCGTCTTCCATGGTCTTGCCGACCTTGATGCGGTCGATCACGCTCTTGAACTCGTAGCCGACCGGGCCGGGCACTTCGGTCGAGACGATCGCAAGCGTCTCGGTTACCGGCAGGCCCGAGCGCAGACCGCGCACCAGCAGCTCGATCCCGTCCGGGAACTTGGAGACGAAGGCATTGGTGCGCTTGTTGATCAGGCTGCCCACCACCACGTGCGGCAGCCCGGCGCCAAGGAACAGGCCTACGCCTGCCGAAAGCAGGGCGGACTTGGTCAGCACGAACATGACCACCGCTACCGCCAGCGCCAGACCGATCGAGGCGTAGAGATATTGCGACACCGTCCAGTCCTTGCCGGTGCGGTTCAGCCGCATGGCGAGGGCTTCGGTGCGCGACCCGGAGCCTGCGACCTTGTAGGTCTTGGGCTTGCGTGCCGCGATCGCCCGCTTGAACTGCGCGTCGACCTTGGCGTCGAGACTTTCCGAGTGGCGGTGACGCAGCGATTCCATCCGGCGCTTCTGCGCCTTGGCCGCGCCCGACCCGGCCAGGACCGTATAGCCCAGCACCAGCACGGCGAAGATCACGAGCGTGATCAGCAGGGTTTGGAAAAAGTCCATCTCGGTTTGTCCTGCCTGGCTGCGCCGGCGAGCGGCGGATTACATCAACAAAGGGTGCCGCGCGGGGGACGGAGCGGCGTGTCGGCGACCGCCCCCCGCGTTCGGCAATCGGTTCAGTCGGCCTTGGTGAGATCGACCTTGGGCTTCTTGGACAGCATCGACTTGAAGTCGAAATTGCCGAGCAGCGATTTCTTCTCGCCGCTGCCGCCGTCGAACTGCTCGTCCTCGCTCGCGCCCATCACCCGTTCGGCGATGTGACGGATCGCGGCCGTGGCCTTGCTCGAGCGGTTGGCGTCGACGAAGACCTGACCCAGCTTGGCCGCGTTCGAGGCTGCCTTGACGTCGTACGGCACGACGAAATCGACCTTGCGTTCGATCGAGGCTTCGAAGTCGGCTTTGCTGATCTCGGCAACCGCCGGCTGCACCTTGTTGGCGACGATCATCGGATGCGCGTGCGCCGCGTTGGTCTTGAGCCACGAGAGCAGCCGGATCGTGTCGCGCGCCGAAGCCAGCGTCAGCTCGCAGGTCAGCAGGACGAGATTCACGTCTGCCAGCAGCTGCGGGAAGTTGATCAGCATATTGCGCGGCAGATCGATCACGGTCATTTCGAACGCCTGGCGGAACTCGTCCTCCAGCTGAACGAAGGCTGCGCCATCGGTCATCAGCGGCTGGCTGATCGGGGCTTCGGCCGACAGGATCGACAGGTTGTCACCGGCGCGCACCATCGCGCGTTCGATGAACAGCGGGTCGATGCGGCTGGGGTTCTCGATCGCGTCGGTCAGGCCGCGGCCGGGCTCGAGATCGAGCGCCAGCGCGCCGGTGCCGAAGTGGACATCCAGATCGAGCAGCGCGGTCGGCGCCTTGTGCGCCTCGGCAAACAGCCATGCGAGCGAAGTCGCCAGCGTCGAGGCGCCGACACCCCCGCGGGTGCCGACGATGGCGGTGGAGACGTGGCGCTTGACCCCGTCACCGTCGCCGCCCTTGGGGCTCATGAACACGGCCAGCGCCTGATTGAGCGCATCGTGCACCTGCTGCGGCGAAAGCGGCTTGAGCAGGTAGTCGTGGATGCCGCTGGCGAGCAGGTCGCGGTAGAGGCGCACGTCATTGACCTGCCCGACCGCGATCACCACCGTGCCCGGCTCGCACACTTCGGCGAGCGCGTTGATGTCGTTGAGCGGATCGCCGCTTTCCGACAGGTCGACCAGCAGGATCGCCGGGGAGGCACTGACCGAGAGCGACTGCACCGCATTGCGCAGGCCGCCCTTGTTGCACTTTTCCGGCTGCCAGCCGAGCTCGATCACCACGGGCCGGATCACGTCCAGCGCGTTGTCATCGCAGATATAGGCCGCAAAGGGATCGCGATTGCCGGGCAAGCCCGATTTCCAGGGAGCATTCATGGCTTAGTTACCTCCTCCGCCGCCGCCGGCGGCCGCGCCAGCTTCCATCAACCCGGCTGCGCCGGTCGGTTCTGCCTGGCGATAGGTCGAGATCGCCTTGTTCGAGGTGGCGATGACCGTCTCGCTCGAACCCTTCTTGCCTTCCAGCAGATCCATCGGATCGGCGATCATCGCCGCCAAGTTGCTGTTGGTGGCACAGCCGAAATTGGGGCTGGTGCCGTTGGTGTAGTTCATGTCGGACTTGGCCGACCAGTCGGGGCAGCCCGGCACCGAGGCGCTGGCGCGGGTGATCACCACGCGCGCCTGACCCGGCTGGAGATAGCCCGGCGTCACCGGAGCGGTGTCGCTGATCATCAGGCCGTAACGCGCCGCCAGATCGCGGATCGCGCCGGTCACCGCGGGGTTCTGCCCCGGGTTCTCGATCGCGATACGATCGCCGTAACGCAGGTCCATCGTCTCGAACCAGCCGTTGAGGCGCTGCTGTTCGGAGATCGGCAGGCCGGCGCTGCTGGTGGTCACATCGAGCACCATGTTGGTGCGTTCGACCACCGGCTGCTTGACGCTGTAGAGCGTGCGGTTTTCCGGCATCCCGCCGCAACCGGCAAGGCCGAGGCCCAGCGCCAGCGCGATCGCGATCTTGGAGGCCCGCCCGAAGGTGGAGGCGGGCACGCTGGCCTGCCGGGTTTGTCGTGCATGCGGCATCACAGTCACCTTTCTCACGTTAGAGGCTGAAGCCGGGCGCAGCGACGGCATCGGCCTTGGCTGCGCGGTCTTCCTTGCGGCGCTTCTTTTCGGCCCGGCGCGGCTGTTCCGGCTGGGTCGGGCTGATGGCGGCCGGATCGGCCTGGCTCACCTTGGGGGCAGGGGCATCCTCGCCGCCCGCAGCGGTCGGGCCGGGGCGCTGGGCACCCGAGACGCCGTCGTGCTGCTGATAGCCGAGCAGCTGCTGGGCTTCATTGGCCGAGGCATAGCCATCGGTCGGCAGCTTGATGTCCTTGGCGTCCACCGGCTTGACCAGATAGGGGGTGACGATGATCACCAGCTCGGTCTCGCCCTTGCGGAACTGACGGCTGCGGAACAGATTGCCGAGGATCGGCACGTCGCCCAGACCCGGCGCCTTTTCCAGCTGGTTCTGCGCGTTGGCGCTCATCAGACCGGCGATCATGAAGCTCTGGCCCGAGCCCAGCTCGACGGTGGTTTCGGTGCGCCGCGTGGTGATCGCGGGAACCTGAAAGCCGTTGAGCGTGATCGCGCCCTGTGTCGACAGTTCAGACACTTCCGGACGCACGCGCATCGAGATGCGGCCGTTCGAGAGCACGGTGGGGGTGTAGGCGAGGCTCACGCCGAACTGGCGGAACTGCACCGTCACCTGGCCGAGACCCTGCGCGATCGGGATCGGGAATTCACCGCCCGCAAGGAAGGTCGCGGTTTCGCCCGAGAGCGCGGTCAGGTTGGGTTCGGTGATGGTGGTCACCAGACCCAGCCGCTCCGACAGATCGAGCGCGCCGAGCGTGTCGACACCGAACAGCTTGCCCAGACCCGAGATCGAGGTGCCGCCGTTGGCATTGACCGAATAGCCCGGAATTTCCGTGCCATCGGGCAGGACGAAGGCGACATCGCCAACGCCGTTGCCGACGAACAGCGGGCCGGAGGGGCCGCTCGGATCGCCGGTGATCGGGCGACCGGTGCCTACACCGAAGCGGAAACCGCCGGTGCCGTCGAAGCTCGTCAGGTTGCCGCCGATTTCGCGAACGAGGCTGCGGCTGACTTCGGCGAACTTGACGTGCAGGTTGACCTGCAGCGGGGTCGCGGTCTTCAGGCGGCTGATGACGTTGGCGTCCTCGCCGAGGAAGGCCTGAACCAGACGCTCGGCCTCGGCAGCGTCTTCAGGGGCGCTCACGGTGCCGGTCAGCAGCACGGTGTTGGTGCCCATCGTCGACACGTTCACCTTGGCTTCGGGCATCGCCATCGCCAGCATCTGGTCGATGCTGCCGATGTTCGAGCCGACCCGGATGTTGGCCGAGAAGATCACGTCGCCGCGATCGTTGCTGGCATAGACCGTGGTCTCGCCGCCGGCCTTGCCGAAGACATAGAGCTGACGCTGCGACTTCACCTGGACATCGGCGACCTCTTCGTTGGCGACGAAGACATCGGCCATCGTGCCGGGCACCGTCACCAGCTCGCCCTTGCCGATCGACAGGACGATTTCCTGCGAGGGCTTGGCGACCGACTGGGCGGTGGCGGTGGCGACCGGCATGGCGGCCATCGGCACGGCGGCCAGAGCGGCCAGCAGCAGCTTGATCTTGAACTTGGACGTCATGGGTTGGCCCCCCTCGGGTTTGCCACGGATCGCCTGGATTGCAGGCGCACTTCGGGTGTTGGTCACAGACATGGTCGGTCAGCCCCTCAGTTGATCACGGTCATGCCGGCGGCGGGCACGGTCTGCCCGGCGCGGCGCACGCCGCTCGACTGGCCGGAGAGCACGGCACCGGCATTGGCCTTGGTGCTGACCGGCGTTTCGGTGGTTTCCTTGCCGCGGGTGACGCGGACGCTCGGGCCGGAATAGACCGGTGCGGCGCTGCCACCCGACGCACGGGCCGGACCATCGGACTGGGCACGGGCCTGAGCGACGCCGGTGCCGTTGTCCTGCTTGACCCCGGGGGTCGACCGTTGGAAGCGCGAGACATCGGCGCCGGTCACGTAGGACACGCCCTTGTCCATCGGCTGCTTGGCGGCAGCCTTGAGCAGACGCTCCTCTTCCTCGGGGGTAGCACCCGCCGGGATCTGGATGTTGCCCGAGGCAATCGCCTGGTCGAGCTCACCCGCGCTGTCCGACAGCGAGCGCAGCACGAGGCTGATCTGGCCGAAGGTCTGGGCGACCGAGATCTTCTCGGCGATCTTGGGCGTCACTTCGAGCGTCACCGTGCTGAACTCCTCGACCACGGTCTTGCCGTTCTCGTCGGTGCTCTTTTCGGTCTTCTGGTCGGTCGCCAGGACGCGCAGGTTGCGCACGATGGTTTCGGCGGCGCGCAGCGGTTCGCCGTCGTCGCGGGCCTGGATTTCCTGGCTGACGACCACGTCCACGCGGTCGCCCGGGAAGATGAAGCCTGCCACCCCGGCCTGAGCCGACACCGGCACGGTCACGGCGCGCATGCCCGGCCCGAGCGCTGCGGCGAGGAAGCCGCGGTCGCCCGGCGACACCAGCGAGCCCTGCGTGACCGGCTCACCCGCGGTGATCGGATAGCGCACGACGGTGCCGAGCAGCGTGTTCATGTCGGCTTCGCCGTCGATGAAGTAGGCGTCCTGCACCAGCTCCTTGGGCCAGGGCTGGAAGCCCAGCGCATCGGCGGTGATGATGGTGCCCGCGGTCAGCGCCCGCTTGGCGACAAGCACGCGCGGCCCGGTGGGCACGGCGGCTTCGGCAGCGGGGGCAGAGCCTCCAGCGAAGATGCTGCGAGCGGCAAAAGCGGTCCCGATCGCAATGATCAGCGCACCGAGCAGCAGAACCAGTTTCTTCCTATCCATGGCTCAAATAGCCCCCTCGTAATCGCCCTTGGTTGGTTAGCGGGCAGGTATGGTTGCAGTTGGTAAGTCCTGACTGGTTAAAATCGGGTTATGCTGCCTGAACGGCGTTGAGGCCCTGCGGCAGATAATTGATTGCCAGCACCCACAGGCCGCCGAATGCGATGGCCACTCCGTAGGGAATCTTGAGCTTGTCCTTCTGGCGGCGCATCACGTGCCAAGCGGCCATGATGATCGTCAGCGCCCCGCCGGCCAGCGCCATCACCAGCAGCAATTGCATGAAGTGCGCAGGGCTGACCCACAGCGCGAGCGCGGTCAGCAGCTTCACATCGCCGCCGCCCATCATGTTGAGCGCGAACAGGCCCGCAAAGACCGCGAAGGCTGCGACCGCCACGCCCAGCTGGATCGCCACACCCGGCCACAGCGACAGCCCGCTCGCCCACCAGAACAGGGGCGCGCCGAGTGCTATGGCAAGGTTGAGACGGTTGGCGATCGTGCGGCTGCGGATGTCGCTGAACGCGGCAAACACCAGCGCAATTGCCAAGCCCGCCAGCAGACCGTAGGAAATCAAGCTCATCGACATCGTGCCCCGTCGGAAGGCCCTGCACGATGCAGCGGCCGTCCTTGATTGGGACACACCTACAGAACATGACTTACCAAATAGTAACCACACTCCAAGCCCGCCCCTCGGCACCAATACCGACCCGAATGGCAAACCCATGGTGATCGACCGCAGGGCGATTCCCGCCGCCGCGCGCGAGAGCGTGTGGGCCGCTGGCGATGGCCATGCCATCCGCCGGGTCGACTGGCCGGGCGCGGGCAGGGGCTCGATCCTGTTCCTGCCGGGGCGCGGGGATTTCTACGAGAAGTACCTCGAAACGCTGGAGGAATGGCACCGCGCCGGGTGGCGGGTGACAGCGGCCGACTGGCGCGGGCAGGCAGGTTCCGGGCGGCTCGGGAACGACGCGGTCACCGGGCATATCGAGGATTTCGCGATCTGGATCGACGATCTGGCTGCGTTGTGGGCGCAGTGGGTGGCCGAGACGCCCGGGCCGCATGTGCTGGCGGCCCATTCGATGGGCGGGCATCTGGCGCTGCGCGCGCTGGTCGAGCACCGCATCGCGCCCGATGCGGTGGTGCTGAGCGCGCCGATGACCGGCATCGCCGGCCCGCCGCTCCCGCTCGGCCTGCTGCACAAGGTCGCGCAGACCATGTGCCGGATCGGCGATCCGCTGCGGCAAGCGTGGAAGTGGAGCGAGAAGCCGGGCGAACTGCCGACGGGCCGCGCGACGCTGCTCACTCACGATCCCGATCGCTATGCCGACGAGCAATGGTGGCGCGACCACCGGCCCGAGCTCGTCATGGGCCCGGCGAGCTGGCGCTGGGTCGAACAGGCCTATGCCTCGTGGATCGGGCTCGAACGCCCCGGCGCGCTGGAGGCCGTGCAGGTGCCGGTGCTGATCGTCTCGACCGTGGCGGACAAGCTGGTCAGCCACCCCGCCAATCTGCGCGCCGCCGCCCGTCTGCCCAAGGGCGAGATCATGGCGCTGGGCGAAGAGGCCGCACACGAAGTCCTGCGCGAGGTGGACGCGGTGCGCGACCCCATCATGGCGCGGATCGAAGCTTTCCTCGCCCGAGTCGCGCCGCCGGTTTCGCAGGACGCATGATCCACGACATCGCCATCATCGGGGCCGGCATGGTCGGGGCGAGTCTTGCCGCCGAGCTTGCGCCCCATGTTCGCGTGGTTCTGCTGGAGGCGGAGGACGCGCCGGGCTATCACGCCACCGGGCGATCGGCAGCGTTCTGGGAGGAATGCTATGGCGGCCCCGGCGTGGTGCCGCTGACGCGCGCTTCGGGTGCCTATCTCGATGAACACGGCTTTCTGACGCATCGCGGCGCGCTTTATATCGGGCGGGCCGAGGATGCGGCGGCGATGGCGGACTTTCGCGCCAGTTACGAAGGCACCGGGGTGGCGATCACTCCGCTTGAGGGCGCGTCGCTGGCGGCGATGCTGCCGCAGATTCGCTCCGAATGGCGCCACGGGCTGCATCAGCCGGCCTCGGCCGATATCGACGTGGCGGGGCTGCACCAGCACTATCTCGCCCTCGCGCGCCGTCACGGGGCCGAGACCGTGTGCCGCGCGCGAATCGCCGGGCTGGGCAGGGCGGATGGCGTGTGGACCCTCACCAGCGAGCGCGGCGAGACATGGCGTGCTGCTACCATGGTCAACGCCGCGGGGGCCTGGGCCGACACCATCGCGGCGCTGGCCAGGGTGCCCGCGATCGGCATTGCGCCCCTGCGGCGCACGGTCGCGGTGCTGCGTGTCGATCCGCCCGCGCCTGCCGATCTGCCGCTGGTGATCGACATCAATGGCGGCTTCTATTTCAAGCCCGATGGCGGGCGGCTGTGGCTGAGCCCGCATGACGAGATCCCTTCCGCCCCTTGCGACGCCGCGCCCGAGGAACTGGACGTCGCCATCGCCATCGACCGCTTTCAACAGGTGACCGACTGGCGCATCGCCGCGGTCGAGCGGCGCTGGGCGGGGCTGCGCAGCTTCGCGCCGGACCGGCTGCCGGTCTATGGCTTCGATCCCGAGGCTGCCGGATTCTTCTGGTTTGCCGGGCAGGGCGGCTTCGGCATCCAGACCGCGCCCGCCGCCGCGCGCCTCGCCTCGCAGCTGCTGCTGGGCACCGCGCCGGACGCGATGACCGCCCCGATCGACGCCTCCGCCTATGCGCCGGAGCGATTCAGAGGGGGATTTGCGCAACAATCGGTCTGGAAAAGCGCCCGCTGATCTGCCATCCCTGCTGCGGGATCAACCAGAAAAGAGGGGGCCGCCATGGCGCACAAGTTTGAAATCTACAAGGACAACGCCGGTGAGTTCCGGGTGCGGTTCAAGTACAATTCCGAAGTGATGTTCTCGACCCAGGGCTATTCCAGCAAGGCGAGCGCGCAGAACGCGATCGATTCGATCAAGAAGAACGGCCCCGGCGCCGAGGTCGAAGATAATTCCTGATTTCATGTCGCGCTGATGCGCGACGCATACCTCCCGCCCCACCTCCCCACCCGGCCACCATAACATAGTGGTACTGTTGGTGGCCGGGTGGGGAGGTGGGGCGGGAGGTATGCGCCACCGACAGGTGGCCAAAGACAAAAACGGCCCTAACCGCCCCGCGCTTTTTCCGCCTCCGCGCTGGCAAGCGCATCGACCCGTTCGTTTTCGGGATGGCCGTTGTGGCCCTTGACCCAGTGCCAGGTAATCTGGTGCGGGCGCGCGGCCTCGATCAGGTCGTGCCACAGATCGGCATTGCGCACCGGTTTCTTGCTGGCGTTGACCCAGCCGTTCTTCTGCCAGCCGTGGATCCACTTCTGCATCCCGTCGAGCACATATTTGCTGTCGGAATAGAGATCGACCTTGCACGGCTCGATCAGGGCATTGAGGCCGCGGATCGCTGCGGTCATCTCCATGCGGTTGTTGGTGGTATCGGCCTCGCCGCCCGACAGTTCCTTTTCGTGCGGGCCCATGCGCAGCAGCGCGCCCCAGCCGCCGGGGCCGGGATTGCCCTTGCACGCGCCATCGGTGAAAATCTGAACCTGTTTCATGTCGCTCACCCTTGGCCGCGCGCGGCTCAGCCTGCAAGCAGGGCGGGGCCGGTTTCGTCGTAGAACCGCCACCGCCGCGCGAATTGCATCGGGTCCTTGCGGGTGACAAGCGCATCGTCCGGGGTGTCCAGCCAGTCCTCGGCCCGGCTCGCGACAAAACGCAGGCACGCGCCCTTGGCGACATCGGGAAACAGTGCGCGCTCGTCAGGCTCCAGCGGGCGGACGCTTTCATAGCCCGCGATCAGTGCGCTGCCGATGGCAGGATCATGCGCGTTCGCCGCATCGAAGCTCCATGCCGCGTGCGTCACCGCCAGATCAAGCACCATCGGCCCGGTGCAGGCGAAGTAGAAGTCGATCAGCCCGGTCACCCGGTCGCCCAGCATCAGCACATTGTCGGGGAAAAGGTCTGTGTGGGTCTGCGAGCGCGGCAGGGCGGAGAGATCGAGCGCGGCGGCGGCCTCGGCCTCGGCGAGCAGCGCGGGGAGGGCCGGGTCGATCGTCGCCAGCGCCTCGGCCCCGCAGGTGCGCAGGATTGCGGCGCTGGCGGCGAAATCCATCGCATTGGCGCGGGTGCGCGGGAAATCCTGCGCCGCCAGATGCAGCCGCGCGAGCACTTCGCCGACGCTGCGAGCCTGCGCAGGCGTCGGCCGGGTGGGCGAGACACCGGGCAGAAATTCGATCAGCGCCGCCGCTTTGCTTGCCCCGGACGGCGATCCGGGGTCCTCGACCATCCGCCACGAAGTACCCGCGCGGTCGTGCATCGTGCGCGGCACCGGGCAGCCCTTGGCCGCAAGATGATCGAGCAGTTCGAGAAAATAGGGCAGATCGGCATAGTCGATCCGCCGCTCGTACAGCGTCAGGATGAAGCGCGTGCCGCTGTCGCCGCTACCCGTCGTCTCCACCAGCCAGTTGGAATTGGACACGCCCTCGGCGATCCCCTTGGCCGAAACCAGCGCGCCGACATCGTAATGCGCGATCAGCCGGGCAAGATCCTCGGCCCCGAGATGGGTATAGACCGCCATGCGCCCCGCCCGAGAAGCCTACTCGGTCAGCTGGCGCGGCAGCTTGAACACCATCTTTTCGACGGTGGCGGTGATTTCCTTCTCGTGGATGGTGCGGTGCTGCGCCAGCGCGGCGACCACCTCGCGCACCAGCACTTCGGGCGCGGAGGCCCCGGCGGTGAGGCCGAGCGTTTCCACCCCCTCGAGCCAGGCAAAGTCGATTTCCGAGGCACGCTGGATCAGCTTGGCAGGGGTGCCGAGCCGTTCCGACACCTCGACCAGCCGCAGCGAGTTCGAGGAATTGGGCGCGCCGATCACCAGCACCAGATCGCAGTCATGCGCCAGCTCCTTGACCGCCGCCTGCCGGTTGGAGGTCGCATAGCAGATGTCTTCCGCCTTGGGCCCGCTGATGTTGGGATAACGCCATTCGAGCGCCTCGATCACCTCGCGCGTATCGTCCACCGACAGCGTGGTCTGGGTGAGATAGGCCAGCTCCTCGTCGGAATCGAACGGGAGCTTGTCGACATCCTCGATCGTCTCGACCAGCGTCATCTGCCCCGGTTCGACCTGCCCCATCGTGCCGATCACCTCGGGGTGGCCTTCGTGGCCGATGAAGATGATGTGGCGGCCCTTTTCGATCTGGCGTTCGGCCTGACGGTGGATCTTGCTCACCAGCGGGCAGGTGGCATCAAGATAGAGCAGTTCGCGGCGGCGCGCTTCGGCGGGGATCGCCTTGGGCACGCCGTGCGCGCTGAACACCACGGGCGCATCGTCGGGCACTTCGTCGAGTTCCTTGACGAAAATCGCGCCCTTGGCCTTAAGCCCTTCGACGACATATTTGTTGTGGACGATCTCGTGCCGGACATAGACCGGCGAACCGTACCGTTCGAGCGCCTTCTCGACGATCTCGATCGCGCGATCGACCCCGGCGCAGAAGCCGCGCGGGGCGGCGATTAGCAGATTGAGCGGCGGGCGGTCTGCGGTGGCAGCTTCGGAGGCGGGAAAGGGCGCGTTCATGTCTCTCCCCCTAGCGCTTTGTGCGCGTCCTCGCTAGGGCGCACGGGATCGGAATATGCAAGGACGGCTTTTGATGATGCTTCGCGCGCGCGGCTTTATGGTTCTGGGACTGGCGGCGAGCCTTGCGGCCTGTTCGAACGAGGGCGAGCTGGTGATCGATCAGGGCGTCGGCATTGCCAGCGTGCTGACGCTGTGCCCCTCGGTCGGGATTCCCGACTACACCGGCGATATCACCACCTTCCGCCCCGGCGGAGACACCACCGTCGCCAGTCTCGATGTGACTGCGGCGATGACCGATCTGCGCTCGACCTGCAACGATGCCACCGACAAGGTCTATTCCGAGGCGACCTTCACGGTGAATGCCCGCCGCACCGACACGCGCGGCGCGCGCACGGTGGAGCTGCCCTATTTCGTTACCGTGCTGCGCGGCGGCAATGCCGTGGTCAGCAAGCGGGTGGGCACCGTCACGCTCGCCTTTGCCGACGGGCAGGAGCGCGCGGTCGCCAGCGGCAAGGCGGCAAGCTACGTCAACCGCGCCGATGCCGCGCTGCCCGAGGATATCCGCCAGAAGATCACCCGACGACGCCGCGCGGGCGATGCCGAAGCGGCGCTCGATCCGCTGGCCGATCCCGAGGTCAAGGCCGCAGTCGCCCGCACCCGGTTCGAAATGCTGGTCGGCTTCCAGCTGACCGAAGAGCAGTTGAAGTATAACGCGACGCGTTGATTTTTACGAAGGCGCATCCGCGCCTTCGTCCTCGGCGCGTTTCCTTCGGAGCGCCTGCGGGCGCGCGGTCGCGCTTGCGACGCCTGCGGCGTCGATTGATCAGCTTTCGTCCTTCCCCGTCCCGGGCTTGACCCGGGACCCCGCTTCCTATCTTGCACGCGCGATATTTCCGCGCACATCGCACGAGACAGCCATGACCAAGACCCTCTACGCCGCCCACACCGCGCTGATCGAAAGCGTCCTGACCGATCTGGTTGCCGAGGGCACTTTGCCCGCGGGCACTTCCTTCGCCAACGTCACGCTCGAGCCGCCGCGCGATCCCAGTCACGGCGATCTGGCGACCAATGCCGCGATGGTGCTCGCCAAGCCCGCGGGTCTCAACCCGCGCGCACTGGCCGAGGCGATCACCGCGAAGCTCGCCGCGCAGCCGGGCATCGTCAGCGCCGACATCGCCGGGCCGGGCTTCATCAACCTGCGCCTCGCGCCCGAGGCATGGCTTGCCGAGCTGCGCGCCATCGCCAGCCTCGGTGCGGATTACGGGCGCTCGCAGATGGGCGGGGGCGCGACCGTCAACATCGAATATGTCTCGGCCAACCCCACCGGGCCGATGCACATGGGCCATTGCCGCGGCGCGGTCGTCGGCGATGCGCTGGCGGGCCTGCTCGAATTCGCGGGCCATAGGGTCATCAAGGAATATTACGTCAACGACGCGGGCGCGCAGGTCGATGTCCTCGCCCGGTCGGTGCACCTGCGGTATCGCGAGGCACTGGGCGAGACGGTCACCATCCCTGAAGGGCTATATCCGGGCGAATATCTGAAGCCGGTGGGCGAAGCGCTCGCCGCCGAGTTCGGCGATCAATACGCTGCCGCGCCCGAAGACGAATGGCTGATCCTGTTCCGCACACGCGCGGTGGCGGCGATGATGGACATGATCCGCGAAGATCTGGCCACGCTCGGCATCCGGCACGACCTGTTCTCCTCCGAGGCCGAGCTGCAAGCCTCGGGCAAGGTCGACGCCGCCGAACAATGGCTGCGCGACCACGACCTCGTCTATGACGGCGTGCTCGAAGCCCCCAAGGGCAAGGCCCCGCCCGAAGACTGGGAGCCGGTGCAACTGCCGCTGTTCCGCTCGACCAGGTTCGGCGACGATCAGGATCGCCCGATCAAGAAGTCGAACGGGTCTTGGACCTATTTCGGCGCGGACCTCGCCTACCACTTCCAGAAAGCCCAGACCGCCGATGCGCTGGTCGACATCTGGGGCGCGGACCATGCTGGCACCGTCAAGCGGATCAAGGCCGCCGTCGCCGCGCTGACCAGCGCGGATGGCGCGGCGCCCAAGCCGTTCGAGGTGAAGCTCGTCCAGATGGTGCAACTGATGAAGGGCGGTCAGCCGTTCAAGATGTCCAAGCGCGCGGGCAATTTCGTGACGCTCGCCGATGTGGTCGAGATGGTCGGCAAGGACGTGGTGCGCTTCACCATGCTCACCCGCAAGCCCGATGCGCAGATGGATTTCGACTTCGACAAGGTGGTCGAAGCCTCGAAGGACAATCCGGTCTTCTATGTCCAATATGCCCACGCGCGCATCCGTTCGAGCCTGCGCAAGGCCGCCGACATGGGGATCACCCCCTCCGATGCGGCACTCGATCGGCTCGGGGCGGAGGAGCTGGCGCTGATCGCCCGCGCCGCGCAGTTCCCGCGCGAGATCGAAGCCGCCGCCCGTGCGCGCGAGCCGCACCGGATCGCTTTCTATCTCTATGATCTGGCGGGCGACCTCCATTCCTACTGGAACCTCGGTAACGACCGCCCGGAAAAGCGCTTCATCGTGGAACAGGACGCAGAGCTGACCGCGGCGAGGCTTTTCCTCGCAGCCGCAATCGGGCAGGTAATCCGCGGCGGTCTCGGCGTCTTGGGTGTCGAGGCGGTCGAAAGCATGTAATCTAGCGCATGTGAGCCATTGGGGGCCCGGAATTTCGCCATGATCGACGCCGAATACGAGGAACTGGACGAAGGGATGGACGGCGGCAACGACGGGTTCGGCGACGAGCTCGATCTGGCCGACACGGACAATCTCCCCTGGCTCGAATCCGACGAGGATGACGAGGACGCGGGCGGTTTCGACATGATGCAGATCGCGGGGTTCTTCACCCTGATGGTCGCGCTGCTGGCAGTCGTGGTCGGCGGGGTCTGGTGGGTCTCCAACCGCGCGGTGAGCAGCGATGTGGTCGCCGATGGCAGCGTGATCCCCGCGCCCGAGGGGCCGGTCAAGACCAGGCCCGAAGATCCGGGCGGCAAGACCTTCGCGGGCACGGGCAATGTCGCGCCGGTGGTGGGCGAGGGCGGATCGCGCCCCGCCGTGGTTGCCGATACCAACCTCCCGCCGCTTCCAGGCGGAACGCCGGGCAGCAAGCCCGCTCCGGCAACCCCTCCTTCTGCCGGTGCGACCAAGCCTGTGCCGGTCGCTCCGGCTGCGGAACCCGCCCCGGCGGCGGGAACGTCGGTCCAGCTTGCCGCCTATGGCACCCGCGCGCGGGCCGAGCAGGGCTGGGTCGATGCGCAGCGCCGCACCGAGAAGCTCAACGGGGTCAAGCACCGCGTGGTCGAGGGCAAGGTCGATATCGGCACGGTCTATCGCCTGCAGGCAGTCACCGGCAGCCGCGCGGAGGCCGACCGGCTGTGCGCCGCGCTCAAGACCGACGGGCTCGATTGTCAGGTCAAATAGATGGGGATTGGCGGGGTGTTGCCCCGGTCTTGAGCCCTTGTTGCCCTTGCGAGACCCGGTTTTGGGTGCGAGTCTGGCGCCACCATGATTCCGGCAATCTTCGGCCTCGGCGGCCCGCAGCTTACCCCTGACGAGCGCGCCTTCTTCCGCGAGTGCGACCCGGCGGGCTATATCCTGTTCGGGCGCAATTGTGTCGATCCCGCACAGCTGCGCGCGTTGACCGATGATTTGCGGAGCATCCACGGGCGTGACCGGCTGTTGATCTCGATCGATCAGGAAGGCGGGCGTGTCGCGCGGCTGCGGCCGCCGCACTGGGCGAGCTATCCTGCCGGGGCCGCCTTCGAACAGCTCTATGCCATCGCCCCCGCCAGCGCGATCGAGGCGGCGCGGGCCAATGCCACGGCAATGGGGCTCGAACTGTCGGCGATGGGCATCACGGTCGATTACCACCCGCCGCTCGATCTGCGCGTCCCCGGCGCACACGACGTGATCGGCGACCGGGCCTTCGGCAGCGACCCGGTGGCCGTGGCGGCGATCGGGCGCGCGGTGCTCGAAGGACTGGCGGCGGGCGGCGTGACGGGCTGCGTCAAGCACATGCCCGGCCACGGCCGCACCGATGTCGATACGCACAAGGCGCTCCCCACGGTGACCGCCTCGGCTGCGGAACTGGAGGACGACCTCGCCCCGTTCCGCACGCTCAACCACGCGCTGATCGGCATGACCGGGCACCTGGTATTCACCGCCTGGGATGCGGACAACCCTGCCACGCTCTCGGAAACCGTGATCCGCGACGTGATCCGCGGAAGCATCGGTTTCGATGGCCTGCTGCTCACTGACGACATCGACATGGAGGCGCTGGGCGGCTCGATCCCCGAGCGTGCTGGCCGCGCCCATGCGGCGGGTTGCGACATCATCCTCAATTGCTGGGCGAAGATGGACGATATGCAGGGCATTTGCGAGGTGCTTCCCGCCATGCCGCCCGCCACCGCCGCGCGGCTCGACCGGGCGCTGGCGGGCACCCGCATTGCCCCGGCGCTCGCCCCCGAAGCGGCTGACCTTCTTGCCAAGCGCGATGCGCTGCTGGCGCTGACAGGGGCTGCCGCATGAGCGAGGCCGATCAGCCCTTCATGTTCCCGCCCGAGGCGCCCCGGCCCGATTCGGATGCGCTCTACCTCGAACTGGGTGCGTGGGAGGGGCCGCTCGACCTGCTGCTCGATCTCGCGCGGCGGCAGAAGGTCGACCTCAGGCAGATTTCGATCCTCGCGCTGGTCGATCAATACCTTAGCTATATCGAGCGCGCCGGGGCGATGAAGCTGGAGCTGGCCGCCGATTACCTCGTGATGGCAGCCTGGCTCGCTTACCTGAAGTCGGCGATGCTGCTGCCCAAAGAAGAGCAGGAAGACCCGAGCCCCGAAGAACTCGCGCTGCGCCTGCAATTGCGGCTGCAACGACTGGGCGCGATGCGCGAGGCGGCGGGGCGGTTGATGGGGCGCGACCGGATCGGGCGCGACATCTTTCTGCGCGGCGCGCCCGAGGGCCTGCGCACCGACCGCAAGACCGTGTGGCGCTCCGACCTGTTCAGCCTCATCCAGGCCTATGGGCAGGTCAAGGCGCGCACCGCGCCGCGCATCTACCACGTCGCGAACCGCCCGGTGATGACGCTCGATTCGGCGCTGGAGCGGGTCGCGGCGATGCTCGGCGTGACGCTGGAGTGGATGGAGATCCGCGATTTCCTCCCGCCCCACGCCTCGCCCGAATTGAAGCGCTCGGCGCTCGCTTCCAGCTTCGTCGCTGCGCTGGAACTGGCCAAGCGGGGCCGGGCTGAGCTTGAGCAGGAGGGCGCCTTCGCCCCCCTGCGCATCCGCCGTCTGAAAGACGCAGCCGCATGAGCGAGCCCGAGCCCGAGCCGCTCGAACGCGCGGTGGAGGCGACGCTGTTCGCCGCCGAAGCGCCGATGAGCGTCGATGCGCTCGCCGCCCATCTCGGCGATGCCGCCCCCGGTGATGTGCGCGCGGCGCTGGCGGCCATCGCGGCGCACTATGGCCCGCGCGGGGTGCATCTGGTCGAGCGCGGCGGCAGGTGGCACTTCGAGACCGCGCCCGATCTCGCCCATCTGCTGCGCCGCGAGAAGGAGCAGGTACGCCGCCTCAGCCGCGCGGCCACGGAAGTGCTGGCGATCATCGCCTATCACGAGCCGGTGAGCCGCGCGGAGATCGAATCGATCCGCGGCGTGCAGACCAGCGCGGGCACGCTCGATGTGCTGATGGAGGCGGGCTGGGTGAAGCCGGCGGGCCGCCGCGAGGTGCCGGGCCGCCCGGTGATCTATGCGACTACGCCCGAATTCCTCGACCATTTCGGCCTCGCCAGCCGCCGCGATCTGCCCGGAATCGACGAGCTGCGCGCCGCAGGCCTGCTCGATCCGGTGGACGAGGCGATGGAGGCTGCGATGCGCTTCGACCCGGACGAGCCCGACGAAACCGACAGCGACGACGAAGACCCATCCTGATCCGTCGCACCGGGTAGCGCCCCCGCGCCAAGGCTCCTATATGGGGCTTCCACAGCAACACGAGACTCGCACCATGCAACCCGGTATCTGGCAAATTCTCATCATCGCACTGGTCGTGCTGGTCCTGTTCGGCCGCGGCCGCATCTCGGAGATGATGGGCGATTTCGGCAAGGGCATCTCCAGCTTCAAGAAGGGCATGAGCGAGACGCAGGAACCGCCGGCCAAGGGTCAGATCGAACCGCCCGCCGCCGACCCCGCGCCGACCGCGGCCCCCGCTCCCGCCCCGACTGCTGCTCCGGCTCCGACGCTCGACAAGTCCGACACCCCCGGCACCTGACCCTGCCAAGGAGGCGGGCTGACCGCACCCCCCTATGTTCGATCTCGGCATCGGAGAGATACTGGTCATCCTGATCGTCGCGGTGGTGGCGATCGGGCCCAAGGACCTGCCGCTGGCGATGCGCACGGCGGGGCGCTGGATCGGCAAGATGCGGCGCATTTCGGCCCATTTCCGCTCGGGCATCGACACCATGGTGCGCGAGGCCGAGCTGGAGGAAATGGAAAAGAAGTGGAAGGCGCAGAACGAGGAGATCATGCGCCGCTCCGCCGCCTTGACCGAGGCCGAAGCCGGTGCGCCGGTGATGACCGGGCCGCCGCCGGTGGAAACCTTGTCTCAGCCCGAGCCGCCCGCCGAACCGGCGCCGGAGCCCGCCGTCCCCGAAAGCGACGAGGCGCAGCCGCAGCTGCCGCTCGCCAAGGGCAATGGCGATGTTTAAGATCGACGATCTCGACGAGACCCGCGCCCCGCTGCTCGACCACCTGATCGAGCTGCGCACCCGCGTCATCCGCGCGCTGCTGGCGCTGGGGGTGGGCTTTTGCGTATGCCTCTATTTCGCCGACGAAATCCTCGGCTTGCTGGTGTGGCCGCTCAAGCAGGCCTTCCCCAATGGCGAGGGCCAGCTGATCTTCACCAAGCTGCCCGAGGTGTTCTTCGTCGAGCTGAAGGTTGCGCTGTTCGCGGGATTCATGGTCAGCTTCCCGGTGATCGCCAACCAGCTCTGGGCCTTCGTCGCGCCGGGGCTCTATGCGCGCGAGAAGAAGGCGTTTCTGCCGTTCCTGTTCGCCACCCCGATCCTGTTCGGCGCAGGCGCGGCGCTGGCCTATTTCGTGGTCATGCCGATTGCCTTCAACTTCTTCCTCGGCTTCGGCGGAGAGGCGGGCGGCATGAAGCTGGAGGCGCTGCCGAGCGCGGGCGAATATCTCACGCTGGTGATGCAGTTCATCCTCGCCTTCGGGCTGACCTTTCTGCTGCCGGTGCTGCTGCTGCTGCTGCACCGCGCCGGGATCATCACCCGCGCGCAGATGGCGGCGGCGCGGCGTTATGTGATCGTGGCGATCTTCGTGATCGCGGCGGTGGTGACGCCGCCCGATCCGGGCTCGCAGATCATCCTCGCGCTGCCGCTGTGGCTGCTGTTCGAGGGCGCGCTGCTGCTGATGCGGTTTCAGGAGAAGGCGGTCGAGGCCGACAAGGCCGCACGCGAGGCCGAAGAGGCTGCGGAGCGCGCGGCGGCGGAGTAGTTACTCCCCCTTCACCTTCACCCCGCCGATCCACACTCCGATCACCTTGGTCTGGCGCAGCGCGTCGGGCGCGGCGAGCAGCGGGTCGCGATCGACCAGTAGGAAGTCCGCGCGTTCGCCCGGCAGCAACCGCCCGAACCGCCCCTCGGCAAATCCGGCGAAGGCGGCATCGGACGTGAACCCGGCGAGCGCGGTTTCGCGGCTGACCGCTTCCTGCGGGAACCATCCGCCAAAGGGCTGGCCCTGCGCGTCGGTGCGGCTGATCGCGGCGGCCATCCCGGCGAAGGGATCGGCAGGCTCCACCGGCGCGTCCGAGCCGAAGGCCAGCCGCCCGCCCGCATTGAGCACCGAGCGCCACGGATAGGCCCCCTCGAGCCGGTCGGGACCTAGCCGCGCTTCGGCCATCAGCCGGTCGCTGGTCTGGTGGAGCGGCTGCATCGAGGCAATTACCCCGTTCTGCCCCATCCGGGCAATGTCGACCGGGTCGATGATCTGCGCGTGCTCGATCCGCCAGCGCCGGTCGCCCTTGTAGGTCTCGGACAGCTCCTCGACCGCGCCAAGCACCTCGTTGTTGGCGGCATCGCCGATCGCGTGGACGGCGGTCTGGAAATTGTCCATCGCTGCGCGGCTCATCAGATTGCGCAGCTGCGCCGGGCTGAGCAGCGGCAGGCCCTTGGCGCCCGGATCGTCGTGATAGGGGGCCTTCAGCACCGCCCCGCGCGAACCCAGCGC
Organism: Porphyrobacter sp. YT40; assembly: GCF_006542605.1. GTDB lineage: Bacteria > Pseudomonadota > Alphaproteobacteria > Sphingomonadales > Sphingomonadaceae > Erythrobacter. The sequence continues at coordinate 3,336,355 of NZ_CP041222.1, read as the reverse complement.
GCCGTCCAGATAGAGCTTGATGCCGCCCATCCGCAGCCGGTCGTCATAGAGCCACACGGTCGGCTCCGGCCCGGCGACGGTGTCGAGCGTCTCGAAGCTGTCGGCATAGGCCATGATGCGGATTTGCAGGCGGCCCGCATCGCCCGCGCGGCGGAAGGTGTTCCAGTCGGTGAGTTCGGTGCCCATGTCGGCGACTGCGGTCACGCCGAAGCCGAGCAGCACCTCCTGCGCCTTGATGAAGGCAAGGTCGCGGTCTTCGGGGCGGGGCGGGGGGACGACCTTGCCGACCAGCTCTACCGCCCGGTCGACGAACACGCCCGCCGGGCCGCCCTTGGCGTCGCGGATGATCTTGCCGCCGGCCGGGTCCGCCGTCTTGGCGGTGACGCCCGCGGTGGTGATCGCGAGGGTGTTGCCCCAGTTGGCGTGATTGTCCGCGCGTTCGAGCCACACCGGGCGATCGGCGACGGCGGAATCGAGTTCGGCGGCGGTCGGGAAGCGTCCGAGGCCCCACTTCTCCTGATTCCACCCGCGTCCAAGAATCCAGGGGCGGCCCGGGTTCTCTTCGGCAAAGGCCTTGATCTTCGCCAGCGCATCGTCGAGCGAGGTCGTGTCCGACAGGTCGAGCGTCAGCGCGCCAAAGCCGATGTCCATCACGTGGACGTGGGCGTCGATCATGCCGGGGATCATCACCCGGCCTTCGCCATCGATCAGGAAATCGGTGCGCGGCCGCGCCTCGCCGCGCGCGAGCAGGGTGGTGACCTTGCCGTCGTCATCGAACACCAGGCCGGTGAAGCGTTTGACCGCGCCGGTCTCGTCGATAGTCAGCCCGTCGACATTGTCGACCAGCGTATCGGCAAGGGCAGGGGCAGCCAGCGCCAGAGCGGAAACGGCGGCAAGCGAGCGGGCGAGCGTCAGCAGCATGGAGGTCCTTGATCGGAAGGCCAAAGGGATCGGCGGCGATGCCTATCGCCTTCGCGCAGCATTGCCAACTTTCCGCACACGAGGAAATCCTTTTGGCCAAATCGGCGCAGCGCTGATTGCCCTTACGGCTGCGAGCCTCTAATCGCGCTGGCACCATGGCAACGCACGTCGCAACCCAGAGCCCCAAGGGCGCCGCCGCCACTCCGGCCGACCTGACCCTCGACACCGTCCGCGCCGCCGCCGCGCGGATCGAAGGCGCGGTGGTCAAGACCCCGATGATGCACTCGATCACGCTGTCGGAGATTACCGGCGCGGATATCTGGCTGAAGTTCGAGAACCTCCAGTTTACCGCCGCCTACAAAGAGCGCGGGGCATTGAACGCGCTGCTGCTGCTCAACGACGAGCAGCGCGGGCGCGGCGTGATCGCGGCCTCGGCAGGGAACCATTCGCAGGGTTTGAGCTACCACGGCACGCGGCTGGGCGTGCCCGTCACCATCGTGATGCCGCGCACCACGCCCACGGTGAAGGTGATGCAGACCGAAAGCGTCGGCGGCAAGGTGGTGCTGGAGGGCGAGACCTTCGACGAAGCCTATGCCCATGCGCGCAAGCTCGAAGGCGAACTGGGCCTGACCTTCGTTCACCCCTTCGACGATCCCGACGTGGCGGCAGGCGCGGGCACGGTGGCGCTCGAGATGCTGGAGGTGAAGCCCGATCTCGATTGCATCGTCACCCCGATCGGCGGGGGCGGGCTGATTTCGGGGATGGCGACGGTCGCCAAGGCGCTCAATCCCGATATCGAAGTCGTGGGCGTGCAGGCGGGGCTGTTCCCCTCCATGTTCGATCGGATCAAGGGCGGCAGCCTGCCTTGCGGCGGGGACACGCTGGCCGAAGGCATCGCGGTCAAGGTACCGGGCGATTTCACCGCCAAGGTGATCGCCGAGCGGGTCGACGATATCCTGCTGGTGGATGAACCCGCGCTCGAAAAGGCGGTGGCGCTGCTGCTCCAGATCGAGAAGACCGTGGTCGAAGGCGCGGGCGCGGCGGGCCTCGCTGCGGTGCTGGGCAGCCCCAAGCGGTTTGCGGGCAAGAGCATCGGTCTGGCGCTGTGCGGCGGCAATATCGACACGCGGCTGCTCGCCAATGTGCTGCTGCGCGATCTGGCCCGGCAGGGCCGCCTCGCGCGGTTGCGCATCACGCTACAGGATCGCCCCGGCGCGCTGTTCAAGGTGATGCGCCTGTTCGACGAGCACAACGTCAACATCATCGAGATCTACCACCAGCGCATCTTCACCACGCTGCCGGCCAAGGGTCTGATCACCGACATCGAATGCGAAGCGCGCGATGCCGAGCAGGTCGAACGGCTGGTCGAAGGGCTGCGAGCCAAGGGCTATACCGTCCAGCTGGTCGAACTCGGCTGATTTCCGGAAAACGGGGGCGTCAGGTGCCCCTTTTTGCACCATAGCGGACCCGCTTTTGCGGCGAGCCGAGCGGGTCTTTGCATATTTCGCGACATTTTCATGGTTAAGGGACTTTTACCGGAACATCTGTGCGGGCATAAGATTTTCTTAACACTTTCGCCCACCCGCGATTCACTCGCAGCAAGGACAGGTCCCACCCGTGACGGCACCGATCCGCTTCCCCCGGTTTTTCGTGACCAGCCCCGCGCCCTGTCCCTATCTGCCGGGGCGCAGCGAGCGGAAGGTGTTCACCGAATTGAAGGGCCCGCACGCCGATCAGCTCAACGAAGCGCTGGGGCGCATCGGCTTTCGCCGCAGCCAGACGGTCGCCTACCGCCCGTCCTGCCTCGATTGTCAGGCCTGCGTTTCGGTGCGGGTGCTGGCGAGCCAGTTCCAGCCCTCGGCCACGCAGAAGCGCGACATGAAGCGCAACAGCGATCTCATCGTCAACGAATGCCGCCCCTGGGCGACCGACGAGCAATTCGCGCTGCTCTCGCGCTATCTCGGCCAGCGTCACCCCGATGGCGGGATGTCGGCGATGGACGAGATGGATTATGCCGACATGATCGAGCACACGCCGGTCGGCACCGTGGTCACCGAATATCGCGAGCCCGGCGCGAACGGCAAGCCGGGGCGGCTGGTCGGCGCCTGCCTGACCGACCGGCAGGGCGATGGGTTGTCGATGATCTATTCCTTCTACGAGCCCGATCATCCGGAACGCGCGGGGCTGGGCAATTACATCATTCTCGATCACATCCGCCGCGCCGCCGCCGAGGGCCTGCCCTATGTCTATCTCGGCTACTGGGTCGAAGGCAGCCCGCGGATGCAGTACAAGGTGCGCTATCGCCCGCTCGAACGGCTGACCCGCGAAGGCTGGCAGCTGCTCGATCCGGAGGAACAGCGCCGCCTGACCGCCGCTGCGACCGCGCCGCGCAATATCGCCGATGAACTCCCCGCAGGCGCGCGGGGCAAGGATGGACAGCCTGTCAAATTCACGGCCAGCTAGGGCCCGGCGACGTCTCACGCTCGGTTTTGCGCTGCTCGCCGGACTGGGTCACGGCGCGCTGGCGTTGGCAGCTGCGCCGCTTCAGGCGCAGGAGCAGGTCGAGCCGGAAGAGGTCGATCGTGATGACCCGCCAGCGGAAGCAGCGACGGCACCATCCGCGCAGACCGATCCGGAACCCGAATCTGCGCCGGTGCCCGACAATCTCGACGCGCTGATCCCCGAAGACGCGCTCGCAAATCCCGAGGCTTGGGCCGCTGGCGGCGTCGCTGACCAGTCGCCCGTTGTAGTGCCCGACGATCCGCTCGCCGAAGGGGCATTGGCCGAGGCCGGGCTCGCCGCCGACGCGCCGCCCTTCGCGACCGATCCGCTCGCCCCGGCTGGCGATGCCCTTGCCGATTTCGCGTTCGAAGAGCCCGAACCGCTTGCGCCCGATCCCGCGCTTGAGGCGCTGGCCAGCATAGACGCGCCGATCATGGCGGAATCGCCCGAACTGGCCGAAACCAAGATCGGCAGCACCCTCGTCCTCGCGCTTCCCGTCGCGCCCGATGCCTTCCCCGAAAGGGATGAATTCATCGACCGCTTCAGGGATCTGTCGACCCTGCGCTCGCTCGACAACGAGGGCGAATCCGTGCCGCAGATTGCCGCCCGCGCGCGCGCCGACGAGGAGCTGCTGGGCGATATCCTGCGCACCTATGGCTATTACAGCGGTGAGGTGGTGCGGCAATTGTCGGGTGGCCGCCGCGCGCGCGACGAGGAGGGCGATGGCCCGCGCTCCGACGTTGCCGCGGAGCCGAGCGTGCGGTTCGATATCCTGCCGGGCCCGCGCTACAGCTTCGGCCGCATCGGCCTCGGCGCGCTGCCCGCGCTGCCCGAACCCGATGCCAGCCGGTTGATCGCTGCCTTCGGGATCGAGCCCGGCGACCCACTCTATGCCGACCGCATCGTCGAGCGCGAACTGGAACTGCGCGTCGCGCTGGGCGAGACCGGCTATCCCTTCGCCGAGGTGGGTGAGCCCGAACTGCTGATCGACCATGCGCGGGTCGAGGGTGATCTGACCCTCGATGTCGAGCCGGGCGGCAAATATGTTTTCGGCCCGGTGGTCAGCAGTGACGATCGCTTCCTTTCCGGTCGCCATCTGTCGCGCATCGCCCGCTTCGATCAGGGCGACGTGTTCCAGCAGAGTCTCGAGACCGACCTGCGCCGCGCGGTGATCGCCACGGGCCTCGTCTCCAGCGCCACCGTGACCCCGCGCGAAACCCGCGCGCCGCAGGATGGCGAGCCGGGCGAAGTCGCGCTCGATGTCGAATTCGAACGCGCGCCCTTGCGCACCATCGCGGGCGCGATCGGTTACGGCACCGAGGACGGCTTCAAGGTGGAAGGCCGGTGGGAACACCGCAACCTCTTCCCGCCCGAAGGCGCGCTGCGGCTGCGCGGCATCCTCGGCACGCGCGAGGCGCTGGCGAGCGTCGGGGTGCGGCGCAACAACTTCCTCGGGCGCGATCAGGTGCTGACGGTCGATCTCTTCGCCAGCGACATCACTACGCAGGCGGTGGATTCGCGCGGGGGCGGGATGCGCGCGACCTTCGAGAAGGTGTCGAACATCCTGTTCCAGAAGCCGATCAGCTGGCAGATCGGCACCGAACTGCTCTACACCGACGAGCGCAACCGCGACGTGCGCATCGCGCCGGGCGCGCCGCTGCCGCGCCGCACCTTCCTGATCGGCGGGCTGTTCGGCAGCCTCACCCTCGACCAGAGCGACGACCTGCTCGATCCCACGCAGGGCTACCGCGCCACGGTATTCCTCGCCCCCGAAGTCTCGCGGCAGGGCGGGGCGGAGAGCTTTTATCTGCGCGCGCAGGGCGATGCGAGCTACTACCAGTCGCTCGGCCCCGCGGTGCTGGCGGGGCGGGTGCGCGCGGCGACCATCCAAGGCGCCGGGATCGACGCGATTGCGCCCTCGCGGCGGCTTTATGGCGGCGGCGGGGCCTCGGTGCGCGGCTATGGCTTCCAGGGCGTCGGCCCGCGCGATGCCGAGGGCAATCCCACCGGCGGCGCCTCGCTGGTCGAATTCGCGCTGGAGGCGCGGGTGGAGACCCCGCTGTTCGACGGAGCGCTCGAGGTCGTGCCTTTCATCGACGCTGGCTCGGTCAGCCGTGGATCGACCCCCGACTTCGACGAGATCCGCTGGGGGGCCGGGATCGGCATCCGCTACAAGACGACCTTCGGCCCGATCCGCGTCGATGTCGCAACCCCGCTCAATCCCGGCCCCTTCGATAGTCCGGTGGTGGTCTATGTCAGTCTGGGTCAGGCGTTCTGATGGCCGAGGAGATGACCCCTCCGCCCCCGACCACGCCCGAGGCCGAGCCCGCGCCCCGGCCCGCACCGGGCGGGCGGCGCAAGCGCGTGTGGGCCAAGCGGCTCGGCTGGGCGCTGGCGTTGCTGCTCGCCCCGGTTCTGCTGGTGGCGGGCTTCCTCGCCACACCGATCGGCAAGCGTTTCATCGCCGATCAGATCGCGGCGGTGGCCCCGGCGTCGGGCCTGCGCTTCACTGTCGGGCGGATCGAGGGCGATATCTATTCGCAGGCGGTGCTGCGCACGGTGACGGTGAGCGACCCCAAGGGCGTGTTCCTCACCATCCCCGAAATGCGGCTCGACTGGCGGCCGCTGCAATGGGTCTGGAGCGGGCTCGACATTCGCGAATTGACCGCCAGACGCGGGCGGCTGACCCGGCTGCCCGAACTGCTGCCGGGCGATCCCGATGCGCCGCTGCTGCCCGATTTCGATATCCGGGTGGACGAGCTCAATATCGAGGATCTGGTGATCGCCAAGGGCCTCGCCACCGATCGTGACGAGCGCGCCAATCTCACCGCGCGGGTCGATATCCGCCAGGGCCGCGCGCTGATCGACGCCAAGGCGCGGCTGGGCGCGCGCGATCGCATCACGCTGCTGCTCGATGCCGAGCCCGATGGCGACCGCTTCGTGCTGGCGGGCGATGCGTTGGCCCCGGCGGGCGGGGTGATCGGCGGGCTGGCGGGGCTGGAGCAAGGCTATTCCGGGCGGATCGTCGGCGATGGCAGCTGGGCGCGCTGGCGCGGTGCGGCGGTCGTACGGCAGGATGCCGCGGGCGATGCGCCCCCGGTCGCGGCCTTCCGCATCACCAATGATGCCGGGCGTTATGGCGTGCTCGGCCAGCTGCGCGCCGGGCTCGGGCCTGACACGGTGACAGGCCGCGCGCTGGGTGAGACCACTTCGCTTGCGGCCAGCTTCACGCTGGAAAACAGCGTGATCGAAGGGCGTGCCGCAGCGGTCTCGGACGGCATCGATCTGCGCGCTGCCGGGGTCGCCGATCTCGCCGACAATGCGGTCGACGGCGCGCGCGTGGCTTTCACGCTGCGCGACCCCGATCTGCTGGGCGAGACCGTGCGGATCGAGGGCGGCAGGCTGGTCGCCAGTCTCTCGGGTGCCTTCGACGATCTGGCGATCCGGCACGAGATCGATGTGCGTCGCCTGACCGCGTCGGGCGTCACCGCCACCGGCCTCGCGCAGGAAGGTGCCGCGCGGATCGACGGCACGGTGCTGCGCGTGCCGCTGGCGCTGACCGCCGAGCAGGTCGTCACCGGCAATGCCTTTGCCGACCCGCGCCTGATGCGCGGCCGGATGAACGGCGCGCTGACCTATGATTTCGCCAGCCAGAAACTCGCCGCCGATCAGACCCGGATCACCTTTCCGGGGCTGGAGGCAGAGCTGTCGCTGCGGGGTGATATCCCTGCCGGAGCCTATGCCATCGCCGGGCCGGTCACCGCGCGCGGGCTCAAGGTCGAAGGCGCGGGCAATGTCACCGCCAATGCCAAGATCCTGGTCAAGTTCGGCCCCTCGGTGCCCTGGAGCCTGCGGGCCAATCTGGCGGGCGTGCTGAGCGGGATCGGCAATACGACACTGGTCAATCTCGCGGGCGAGACGGTGCGCTTCAACGGCGAGCTCGGGATGGGCGCGGATCAGCCGATCGTGCTGCGCAACACCGCGATCACCGCGCCGCGGCTGACCGCGCGGTTCGACACCCGCGTGGTGCCCGGCAGCGGCGGCACCCGCACCGTGCTGTCGGGCAGCGGGCGGCAGGCGCAGTACGGCCCCTTCACCGTCGCCGCGCAGTTTACCGCCGACGGGCCGAGCGGGGAGCTGGTGCTGGCCGATCCCTATCCCGCCGCCGGGCTCACCGACGTGCGCATCGCGCTCGCGCCGAGCGATGAGGGTTTCGGGCTCGACGTGCGCGGCGGATCGCTGCTCGGCCCGTTCGACGGGCGGCTGGCGCTGTTCCTCCCCGAGGACGCACCGACCCGCATCGCAATCGAACGGCTGGAGGTCTATCGCACCACCGTCACCGGCGATGTCGTGCTGGGCGAGGCGGGGCCTTCGGGCGACCTCAGGCTGGCGGGCGGCGGGGTCAGCGGCACCATCGGCTTCCGCCCGCAGACCGGCGGGGCGACGGGCTTCGCGGTCGATCTGGCGGCGCGCAATGCGCAGTTCGGCGGGGCGACCCCGATCAGCCTCACCCGCGCCGACATCGCCGCGACCGGGCGCATCGCCGAGGGCAACACCAGCGTGGAGGCCGACATCACCGCTGCCGGGTTCAGTTACGGCAGCCTCAACCTCGCCAGCCTGACCGCGAGGGCGGATATCACCAATGGCCGGGGCAAGGTGACGGGCAATGTCGCCGGGCGGCGGGCGGATCGCTTCGCGCTCAACTTCGATGCCGATGTCGCGCCCTCGCGGATCGCGGCGGTGGCGCGCGGACGCTATGGCGGGGCGGAGATCACCATGCCGCGCCGCGCCGTGCTGACCGCGCAGGATGACGGCGGATGGGCGCTCGCGCCGACCCAGTTCGGCTTTGCAGGCGGCTTCGCGATTGCCTCCGGCGAGCTCGGCGGCGGCGAGACCGCGGTCGAGCTCAAGCTGTCGCGGATGCCGCTGCGGGTGCTCGATCTGGCGGGCGCGGACCTCGGCCTCGGCGGGCGCCTGACCGGGATCATCGACTACCGCCAGTCGGGCCGCGCACCGCCGACCGCCAGCGCTCGGGGCCGGATCGACCGGTTCAGCCGGGCGGGGCTGGTGGTCTCGTCCAAGCCGATCAACGTGCTCGGCGTGGTCAATCTCACGCCCCAGCGCCTGACCGCCGCCGCCCGCCTGTTCGAGGGCGATGACCGGCGCGGCGATGTGACCGTGGCGATCACCGGCCTCGCCCCCGATGGCGCGCTGACCGACCGGCTGATGCGCGGACGGCTCGATGCGCGGCTGGCCTTCGACGGCGCGGCGGAGACGCTGTGGCGGCTCGCCGCGGTCGAGGCCTTCGACCTCGCCGGCCCGGTTCGCATCGCCGCGCGCGCCACCGGGACGCTCGCCAATCCGCGCATCAACGGCTCGCTCGCCAGTGACGATCTGACCGTGTCGAGCGGCCTGACCGGCACCCGCATCACCAAGGTCAACGCCCGTGGCCGCTTCGCCGGATCGCGGCTTGAGCTGGTGCGCTTTGCCGGCGCGACCGCGGGCGGTGGGGCGATCAGCGGCAGCGGCACCATCGACCTTGCCGGGATGAGCGCGGTGCGCGGCCCCTCGCTCGACCTGCGGGCAGCTGCGAGCCGGGCGCGCCTGCTCGACGGCAACGGGCTGGAGGCGACCATCACCGGCCCGCTGCGGATCGTCTCCGACGGCAGCGGCGGCACCATCGCCGGGCGCGTCACGCTCGACCGCGCCAGCTGGGCGCTGGGCAATGCCGCCGAAGACCGGGCCCTGCCGCGCATCGCCACCCGCGAGATCAACGGCGAGGACGGGCGCAGCCGCACCCAAGCCTCGGCCCGCGACGCCAGCTGGCGCTACCTCGTCAACGCCAGCGCGCCCGGGCGGGTCGCGGTCGAAGGCCTCGGGCTCGAGAGCGAGTGGGGCATCGACATAGCGCTGCGCGGCACGGTGGACGACCCGCGCATCGGCGGCACCGCGCGGCTGGTGCGCGGCGACTACACCTTCGCCGGCACCCGCTTCGAACTCACCCGCGGCCGCATCCTGTTCGACGTGAACGAGCCGATCAATCCGCGCCTCGACGTGCTGGCCGAGACATCGAAGAACGGCACCAATGTCGACATCGCGATCACCGGCAATGCGCTCGCGCCCGCCATCGCCTTCTCTTCCGACCCGGCGCTGCCCGAGGAGGAAATCCTCGCGCGGCTGCTGTTCGGCGGTTCGGTCACTTCGCTATCGGCGACCGACGCGGTGCAGCTGGCCGCCGCGCTCGCCGCCTTGCAGGGCGGGGGCGGGGGGATCGACCCGATCGGCCAGCTGCGCCGCTCGATCGGGCTCGACCAGCTCCGCATCGTCAGCGCCGATCCGCTGATCGGGCGTGAGACCGGCGTGGCGATCGGCAAGAACATCACGCGGCAGATCTATGTCGAGCTGGTCACCGACGGGCGCGGCTACAGCGCCACGCAGGTCGAATATCGCATCACCAGCTGGCTGGCGCTGCTCGGCACGGTGTCGACCATCGGGCGCGATTCGGTGCTGCTGCAGGTCAGCCGGGATTATTGAGGCCTCTGTGGGCGCGGCTTGCGCCGCGCAGTATCCTCGCTCATGCAGCCTGAAGGCCGCGTCGCTGCGGGCGCGCGGTCGCGCTTGCGACGGCTTGCGCCGCCGTGGTCGCGCATTGCATCAATCGTTTCTCTGATACAACTCGGCCTCGGCCGCGCGGCGGTTGACCAAGCCCTTGAGCACCCGCCCGGCGGCGCGGTTCCAGCGGGCGAATTCGCGCGCCGCGCCTTCGTGATCGCCGGCGATGTGCTTGCGCGTCAGGGTCGCGCGGGCGATCGCGCCGGTGTTGTAGTGGAAGCTCACGAGGGCATCGAACTGGTTCTGCGAGGTGGGCGCGGTGCCGAGTGCGGCGGCAACCTCGGCGGAATAGCGCGCGAGATCCTCGGCGAGGCGCTCATCGCATTGCGCCTGCGTCCAGCAGGTTCCGGGCCCGATTCGCCCGCCGTGGAAACCGTCGCGCCCGGTTGCGCCCCAGCCGATCGTCCAAGGCTCGCCCCCGCTGGCGGGATCGGGATAGGCCTCCACCAGCCTGTCGCTGCGCAGCCGCGCACAGCCTTCGAAGCGCTTGATCAGCGCGATTCCGGCGGGGCTAACCACGGCAGGCACCGCCGTGTTGGAGACACATGAGACACTGTCCAAGGGCAAAAAATCTTCCCCCGGCGCGGTCTCGTTTTGCGCCGGTTCTGGCGCGGGGGCAGCGGAGAGGGACTGGAGCCGGCGCATCAGCGTCAGCAGCGAAGAAGCGGGGCGAAAGGTCATGGTGATGGGCCTCCGGAGCGGTTGGCGGGACAGCGAGGCCGGGCAATTAGGCACAGTTTCCACGAGTAGGAAAATCCCCAATGCCGGGGTGACAAGAGCTCTTGACTGACAAGAGTTCTTGACTGTAAAGAGCTCTTGTCAGGACGGCGGGGATATACCCGCCGCCCGGATGCCACCACCACGTCACAGGTCTGCCCGCGCTTGGAAAACCGTCTCAAACATTACCGCGAGGCACGCGGCTGGAGCCAGGGCGAGCTTGCCCGGCGGCTCGGCGTGTCGCGCCAGACGATCAACGCGGTCGAGACCGACAAGTACGATCCGTCGCTGCCGCTTGCGCTGCGCATGGCGCGCCTGTTCGGGGTGGCGGTGCCCGACCTGTTCATCGACCATTGGGAGCCCGATGCATGACCGGCGATACCACCCCTCCGCGCGCCCCGTCCAAGTGGCGCAAGATGCTTCTGCAGCTGACCGGCGGCCTGATTTTCGGCGGAGCGGTCGGCTATGGCGTGGGCCATTTCGCGGGCGATGTCGCCGCTGCGCGAGGGCTGGAGCGCCTGCCGCTGTCGGTCGAGATCGCCGGACTGGTGGCGTTGGTCTATATCCTGATCGCCGCCATCGTGCTCGCGGGCGCATCGAGCCCTACGTTCGGGGCCAAGATCCTGAATGTCGAGGATGCCGACGAGGTGCGCGAGATGCAGTCGCAATTCGTCGATGCCGGGCTTGCGATGCTGCTGTGGGGCATTGCCCTGCTGGCGCTGGCCTGCGCGGCGCCGGTCGGGCCGCTCGCGGCGCCGGTCGCGCTGGCGATCGGAGCGATCGGACTGCTGGCGGGGGTGTGGTTCGCGGTGCGGAGCTACCGTGCGGCGGACGAGATGATGCTCGCGACCAATCTCGAAGCCGGCGCGCTCACCTACGGGCTGGTGCTGGTGGGTGTCGGCGGCTGGGCGATGGCTGCGCACGTGGGCTATGCGACCGCGCCTGCGCCGATCGATCTGCTGACCGCGTTCTACGTGCTGGTGCTCGCGGCGACCTTCATCACGGCCGGGCGGCGCGGGATGTTGTGGCCGCGCTAACCGGGCGGTTGTCGGCGGCACACGAAAAGGGCGCCTGCCGCGTGGCAGGCGCCCTTTCGTTTGGCTGCGATCCGGTGCGGATCAGAAGCGGTAGGTCATCGTCCCGCGATAGACCTGCACATCGGCGGTGGTGCGGCCGATGGTGGTGTCTGCGCCGACGCTGAACTGCAGCGGACCATCGCCCACGGTCGCGCTGATGCCGACTTCACCCCAGGTGTGATCGCCCTGATCGAGCACGAAGTTGGCATTCGGGCCCACCCCTTGCGCGAAGTTGGCGCCGAGCAGCTGCGGGCCGTCCTCGAACTCCCACACCAGCTGGGCCGAGCCGTTGATCGACACGCCCTTGCCCCGGTTTTCGTAGTCGAAGCCGAAGCGCGCCTGCTTGCTCTCGTAATTCTCCCGCGACACGGCGAGCGCGGTGGTGCCACCGGTTTCGCGCACGGTGTCGAGATCGACGCTGGCATAGCGCGCCTCGATCCCCGGCGAGATGGTGCCGATGCCGCTGGTGATGTCGTAGGACAGGCCCAGCGCACCCGAGATCAGGCGGTCATCCGAGGTGGAGGTCAGGCTCTGCGTCGCGCCGAGGAACTGCACCGTGCGGGTGGTGTCGAGCCCGAGGCTGCCCATGCTGAACTGCGCATCCAGCACCGGGCCATCGGTGAAGGCATGGCGCAGGTAGAGCGAAGCGGCATAGGTCTGGCTGTCGACCCGCTGGCCGAGCGGCGTGTCGGCTTCGAGGTCGTTGTAGTAGCCCGACAGGCCGACCATGGTGTTCTCGCCCGGGTAGAACTCGATACCGCCGGCGATGAACAGGCCGGTGATGTCGGTTTCCTGCGCGAAGCCGGGCAGGCTGTCCGCCTCGCCGCTGACATAGCCGCCCGAGAGGAAGATGCCGACATTTTCGGGCAGGCTGCTCTCGGTCATTTCGGTTTCGCCGCCGTCCTGCATCGACATCAGCGCGCCGCCGAGCGGGGCACCGACCGGGGCGAGGCTCATCTGCGCCAGATCCAGCGGACGCCCGGTGACGGCAATCTTGCCGCCCGCGCGCGACTTGTCAGCCTCACGCATCCGCGCATCGTTGAAGTTCTGCAGCAGGCTGACCGACATCTGCGAGATCGAACGCACCGCCTGCTCGTTCACCGGGGCGAGCCCGTCGAAGGTGCTGCGGATGGTCTCGGCCGAAGCGAAGTCCAGCGCGTAGAGATCGGCCAGCGCCGCGTTCGGGCGGTTCTGGTCGAACAGTTGGGCGTAGGCATCCTGCACCGGGTTGTTCGGATCGATCACCGACGAATAGTTCGCCGCCTCAATCTCCATCAGCACGGCATTGTCCTGATAGATGAAATTCTGGCTGAGGATCGCCGAAAGCTGGCGTTCGGTGAAGGTGCCGCTGACGCCTTCGGTGCCGGTGACGATGGTGTAGGTCTGGCCGTTGCCGTTGACCCGCTGGGTCACGCCCATGCCGAGGTTCACGATCCCGCCGACATTGGCGATCCCGGTCACCGCGAGGCGATCCGAGGTCGCGCCGGCGCCGAGGTCGACATTGAACTGCGTGCCCGAGGACATCACCAGATTGCCGTCGATCGTGAGCGTGCCGATGGTGCCCATCGTGCCGGGCGAGAAGACGCCCGTGATGCTGGTCAGGAACGGCGCGGTGACCGTGCCGGTGCCTTCGAGCATCCCGGCAAACAGCGTGTAATCGCCCACCGAGGTGAGGCCGCCATTGACGTTCACCCGGCCGCCGAACTGGTTGATGTCGATCAGCGAGGTGAGGTCGCCCGCCGCGGCCACCGTCAGCCCGGCATTGCCGCGCACGGTCAGCCGGTCGATGGTGACTTCGCTCGAGAGCGTGGTGGTGCCGTCGCGGCTGAGCGTCACGTCGTAGTAGCGCGGATCGACGCGCACTTCGGCGGTGGTGACCGCGTCGATGTTGTCGGGCACGAAGCCGGTTGCGCCCGGCAGGCCGTTGGCCAGCGTCGGGGTGGGCAGCGTTGCTTCGCCGGCCTGCGCCTGAAGGTTGCTGGCGCGGTCCGCACGGGTTGCCGTCGGCGAGCCGAGCGCAGCGTCGAGCGCGGCCACTTCACCCGGCAGCGCGGTGATCTCTGCGCCGCCGGCGATGGCATCGAGCGACACCCGTGCGCGGCCGCTGGTCAGCTCGCCGCCTGCCGTGGCCGGCTGGTTGCCACCTTCGGGCGGCGTGAAGGTTTCCTCGATCTCGCCGGTGGCGATGTTGAAACATTCGTCACCCGGCTCTTCGAATTCGACGCAGAACGAACCGAACTTGCCGTCGGTGCCGTTCGGCCCGAGCTCGGGTGTGGTCGGCAGGCCGTTGACCACCTGGCCGGCGGAATTGATGATCCGGTACATCGGATCGAGATCGGTCTGCCAGTGGTTGGCATCTTCCCAGTTGCCGTTCCCGGCCTTGGCCGAGACATAGCGGTAGGGATTGTTCTCGACGATATACTGCCAGTAGAGCGACAGCGGCTGATAGAAGCTGGTGGTGCCGAGCGAGCCGAACGGCTGGGTGCCGCCGAAAATGCGCGAACCGCCCGACAGCACGCCGATCACCAGATCTTCGGTCGAGAGGGTATTGTTGGCCGCATCGAGGATCAGCGGGCCGCCCGAATCGCCGCCGGCGGTGGTGCCTTCGTTGGGCAGCGCATCGTCGCGGTGGATGTTGATGTCGCGGAAGAAGCTGCGATCCTGCGAGTCGAAGTCGAGCTGATAGAGGTTCTGCGGGAAGGTCGGATCGCCGGGGCCGAACAGGTAATTGTCCTGATCGTCGAGCGAGAAGAAGCCGCCCAGCATGTTCTCGGCCGCACGGCGGCGGAAGTCGATGCCCTCGACCGGGCCCTGAACCGCATTGCCGGTGCCGCCGTAGCCGACGATGTTGACGTGGTAGCCCGTGCCAAGCACCGGGTCGCTGGTTTCGGGCGCGGGCAGGGTGGTGAACAGCAGCGCCCAGGTCGGGATGCCGGCCGCCGGGGTATCGAGGCTGGCGAGCGCGATGTCGGCCTCGAGGAAGCCGAGCCCGAAAGCGTCCTGCGTCGAGCGCGCATCCCAGAAAATCCGGTTCACGTTGAACACACCGAGTTCCGGATTGCTGGCGAAGTTGTTGCCGAACCAGTTCACAAAGCCGGGAAAGGCATCGACATTGAAAGACCAGGCCGCCGGAATGCCGTCGACGTTATAGACCTCTTCAGGAACGTCGTTCACGCAGTGCGCGGCGAAAAGGACGGTGCGCGGATTGATCAGCGTGCCCGAGCAGACGAACCCGTCGGCGCGATAGAACATCCCGACGCCGCGGAACTGGTCATCGGTGTCGACGATCTCTTCCGAGTTGGTGTTCTCGTTCGGGACGACGGCCATGGCGGGAGTGGCGACAGCCGCCAGCGACAGCGCGGCCAGCGCCGACCCGGTCAGCAGGCTGCGGCGCGTATTCTGCGAGGAAATCATGTGCGTCTCTCCATTAGGGGACGGCTGCCCTGTCAGCCGATGGAGTGCACGCTAGCGTCTCAACCCGTTCTGGCAAATCGCTTTTGTGACTCTGTCACATCTGATTGTGCAGCGTTGCAATAATGCCTCAGCGTGTCGCGAGAAACAGCGTGTATCCCGCATAGAGCAGCACCAGCAGCGCGCCTTCGGCCCGCGACAGCTTCCATCCGCTGCGCAATTGCACCAGCAGCAGCGCGGTCACGCCCAGCATCGCCCAGATGTCGAAGGCCGCGATCTCGGCCGGCACGGCGATCGGCTGGATCACCGCAGTCGCGCCGAGGATGCCCATCACGTTGTAGATGCACGATCCCACGACATTGCCGAGCGCGACGTCGGCGTGCTTGCGGATCACCGCGACGACGCAGGCGATCAGTTCGGGCAGGGAGGTGCCGATCGCCACTACGGTGAGCCCGATCACGCTCTCCGATACCCCTGCCGCACTCGCGAGCACGGTCGCGCCGTCGACCAGCCAGCCCGCGCCGAAGATCGCCGCCACCAGGCCTGCGACGATCATCGCGCCGAGCACCACCGGCCCGGTATTGGGCGGCACCGGGACGTCTGCGGCCTCGGCCTCGTGGCGGTGGCACTCGTCATCATCCGCCGCGCGCTCCGATATGTAAGCATACCAGATATAGCCCACCAGACAGACGAGCAGCACCACGCCCGGCAGGCGGCCGATCACGCCGAGCAGCACCGCGCCGGTGCACAGCAAGGCGCTGCCGCCAAGCGCGATCGCATCGCGCTTGAACGAGCGCGGGTTCACCGCCAGCGGTGCGATCAGCGCCGATATGCCGAGGATCAGCAGGATGTTGGCGATGTTCGACCCCACCACATTGCCGATCGCGATCCCCGGCGCGCCCGCCATCGCCGCCTGCACGCTGGTGGCGAGTTCGGGCATCGAGGTGCCGAAGCCGACGATGGTGAGGCCCGCGAGCAGCGGCGAAATCCCGATCCGCGCCGCCATCCCGACAGCGCCGCGCACCAGCAGCTCGCCGCCGAGCGCAAGCAGGACGAGGCCCCCGGCCACCAGCAGGATCGATTGAGTCATGAAAATCCCCGTTGTCTCTGGCCCCGCGCGCATCCCTTTCCGGACGCGCGCGGACATGAGGTCCTTAAGCGCAAAAAGGCCGCCCGGTTCCCCGGACGGCCCTTTGTCTCGGCGCAAAGGGCCGGATGGCCCCTCGTCCGGAAATTACATCGAGTAATACATGTCGAATTCGACCGGGCACGGGGTGGTTTCGGTGCGGATCACCTCTTCCCACTTCAGTTCCATGTAGGCCTCGATCTGGTCCTTGGTGAACACGTCACCCTTGAGCAGGAACTCGTGATCGGCGGCGAGCGAGTCCAGCGCCTCGCGGAGCGAACCGCACACGGTCGGCACTTCGGCGAGTTCGGCCGGCGGCAGATCGTAGAGGTTCTTGTCCATCGCCTCGCCCGGGTGGATCTTGTTCTCGATCCCGTCGAGACCCGCCATCAGCAGCGCCGAATAGGCGAGGTAGGGGTTGGCCATCGCATCGGGGAAGCGGAACTCGACGCGCTTGGCCTTGTCGCCGCTGCCATAGGGAATGCGGCACGAGGCCGAGCGGTTGCGGGCCGAATAGGCCAGCAGCACCGGCGCCTCGAAGCCCGGCACCAGTCGCTTGTAGCTGTTGGTGGTCGGGTTGGTGAAGGCATTGAGCGCCTTGGCGTGCTTGATCACGCCGCCGATGTAGTAGAGGCACATTTCCGACAGGCCGGCATATTCATTGCCCGCGAACATCGGCTTGCCGTCCTTCCAGATCGACATGTGGGTGTGCATCCCCGATCCGTTATCGGCCTTGATCGGCTTGGGCATGAAGGTCGCGGTCTTGCCATAGGCATGCGCGACCTGGTGCACGACATACTTGTAGATCTGCATCCGGTCGGCGGTCTGCACCAGCGTGCCGAAGGTCAGACCCAGTTCGTGCTGGGCGGCGGCGACTTCGTGGTGGTGCTTGTCGCAGGGCAGGCCCATTTCGAGCATGGTGGTGACCATCTCGGCGCGGATGTCGACAGCACTGTCGACCGGCGCGACGGGGAAGTAACCGCCCTTGGCGCGCGGGCGGTGGCCCATGTTGCCCTGGTCATATTCCTTGGCGGTGTTGGTCGGCAGTTCGATATCGTCGATCGAGAAGCCCGAGCCGGCATAGCCGTCCTCGAAGCGCACGTCGTCGAACATGAAGAATTCGGCTTCCGGGCCGACATAGACGGTGTCGCCCAGGCCAGTCGACTTGAGGTAGGCCTCGGCGCGCTTGGCGGTGGTGCGCGGATCGCGGCTGTACCAGTCGCCGGTCGAAGGCTCGACGATGTCGCAGTTGATGATCAGCATCGGGGTGGCGCTGAAGGGATCGATCCAGGTCTCGCTGAGGTCGGGCTTCAGGATCATGTCGGATTCGTTGATGACCTTCCAGCCGGCGATCGACGAACCATCGAACATGAGGCCATCCTCAAGCTCGTCCTCGCCCATCACGCCGGCGACCATGGTGAGGTGCTGCCACTTGCCCTTGGGATCGGTGAAACGCAGATCGACCCACTCGATTTCCTCGTCCTTGATCAGCTTGAGGACGTCTTTTGCTTTCGACATTTTGGTAGTGCCTCCGATTACGTGATTATGGCCAGCCCGCCCGAGATTGCTCAATTGTGCGGGCAAGCGGGAGAGGGTGGAAAATCAGATTGCGTCGTCGTTGGTCTCGCCCGTGCGGATGCGCAGCGCGCTTTCGATCGGGGTGACGAAGATCTTGCCGTCGCCGATGCGCCCGGTCTGCGCGGCGGCGGCGATGGCTTCGACCACGCGTTCGGCCTGATCGTCGGCGACGACCACTTCGAGCTTCACCTTGGGCAGGAAGTCGACGACATATTCGGCGCCGCGATAGAGTTCGGTATGGCCCTTCTGACGGCCGAAACCCTTGGCTTCGGTGACGGTGATGCCGGACACGCCGATTTCGTGCAGCGCCTCCTTCACTTCGTCGAGCTTGAAGGGCTTGATGATCGCTTCGATCTTTTTCACGTCGTCCCCGTCCGGTTGGGCCATCCGCGCCGCGCGCGAAAGCTGACCGTTTCTTAACAAGAACCGTGCCAAGCCCTAGGTGGTGGCTGCGAACGATCCTTGCCGCTTGAAGACTCAAGGACGTGGATGTCTTTCGCCGATGGGGGCGGGTTAGCAAGATTATGGTGCACTGCGCAATGGTGCACAGCCATTCATCGCGCCATGCCTAAATTTTAAGCAACTTACAGGCGCAGGCCGGTGGTTTCGGGCAGGCCGCACATGATGTTGAGGTTCTGGATCGCGGCCCCAGACGCGCCCTTGCCGAGGTTGTCGAGCACCGCGACGAGGCGGGCCTGGGCGCCGTCCGCAGAGGCGTAGACATGAAGTGCCAACCCGTCCCACGCGGGCGCGGATTTGAGCAGCAGCAGTTCGGCGGGAACCGGAGACAATGGCGCAAGGCTGACGAAGGCGCTGTCCGCATAGAAGTCCGCAAGCGCGCCGTGCAGCGCCTCGCCACGCGGCTGGCCGGGGAGAGCGGACAGCGACAGCGGCACGTCCACCACCATCCCGCGATGCGCCGGAATGACACTCGGCGAAAAGACCGGCGGATGGGTGAGACCGGCATAGGCCTGCATTTCGGGCAGATGCTTGTGGCCTCCGCCGAGGCCATAGGCGCGGAAGGCGATGTCCGTGTCTGCCTCGAAGCGGTCGATCAGCGCATTGCCGCCGCCCGAATAGCCGCTCACCGCGTTCACGGTGTAGGGCCAGTCGGCGGACAGCAACCCATCGCGCACCAGCGGCGCGACGAGCGCGAGGAAGCCGGTGGGGTAGCACCCCGGATTGCTCACCAGCCGGGCCTTGGCGATCTTTTCGCGCCCGATCAGTTCGGGAAAGCCATAGGTCCACCCCTCGGCCACCCTGTGCGCTGACGATGCGTCGATGATGCGCGTGCCCGAACCCTCCGCCAGCTTTACCGCCTCTTTCGCGGCCTCGTCCGGCAGGCACAGGATCGCGATGTCGGCGGCGTGGAGCGCGTCGCGACGGGCGCTCTCGTCCTTTCGCTGGGCATCGTCGAGCACCAGCAATTCGAACTCGTCGCGCCCCGTCAGCCGCTCGCGGATTTCGAGGCCGGTGGTGCCCGCGGCACCGTCGATGAACAGCCGGATCGCCACGACGAGTCAGGCGTTCGAAGGAGCGAGTTCGCTCGCCCGGCACCAGCCGCTCGGCCCTTGTGGACCGGGGCAGCCCCAGACCCACTCGCCCGCCACGTCGAGCAGTTCGAACCGGCTTCCGGCGGGCAATTGCGCGAATACTTCAGCATCGCCGCGCGGGTTGAGCCTGAGGCCTGCACCTGCCGCACCGACGCTGCGGACATGGGGGATGACGTAATGCGCCGCCAGATGCGTTCCCGCGAGCGCCATGTGCGCCAGATCGCCGCGCAAGGGCAGCGTGCCGGGCGCAGGCTTTTCCACCGGGCCCTTCAGACCCAGCACGCCCGCCGGCACGGCATAATCGGAAATCTCGCGCGACGCGCCGCTCATGGGTTGTGCCTTGGCCTTCTCAGGTGACGCGCGCACCCTGTCCCCTGCGGGCGCGGCGTGGCAGGCCCGTTAGCGCCAAGCGGCGCGCGGGGCAAGGTCATGCGCCCCAAACCTAGGCATACCGCGCGCGGATGGCGTGCCAAGCGCCGCGCAGGCCAAGGCCCCGCCCGCCGCGCGCGCGGCCCGGCTTGGGCGCGGGGCTCCACGCAAAGGTGTCGTAATGCACCCAGTCGATCCCCTCGCCCACGAAGCGGTCGAGGAACAGCCCCGCGACGCTCGCCCCGGCGAAGGGATTGCTCGCCGAATTGGCCATGTCGGCAACGTCCGAGGCGAGGTATTCGCGATAGGCCTCGGGCAGCGGCAAGCGCCATGCGGCATCGTCATGCGCCTTGCCTGCGGCGAGGAAAGCCTCGGCGGTCTCGTCATTCCGGGCAAACAGCGCGGGCAGATCGGGGCCGAGCGCCACCCGCGCCGCGCCGGTGAGCGTGGCGAAATCGACGATCAGATCGGGGTTCTCCTCCGAAGCGCGGGTCAGCGCATCGCCGAGGATCAACCGGCCTTCGGCATCGGTGTTGTCGATTTCGACCGTCAGCCCCTTGCGGCTCCTGAGGATGTCGCCGGGCCGGAACGCGCCGCCGCTGATGGCATTTTCCACCGCCGGGATCAGCAGATGCAGCCGCACCTTCAGCCGCGCGCCCATCACCAGCCCCGCGAGCGCCAGCGCGTGGGCCGCGCCGCCCATGTCCTTCTTCATCAGCCGCATGCCCGCGCCCGGCTTGATGTTGAGCCCCCCGCTGTCGAAGCACACGCCCTTGCCGACCACCGCCAGCACCGGATGCGCCGCATCGCCCCAGACGAGATGCATCAGCCGCGGCGCATGATGGCGCGCCGCCGCGCGCCCGACTGCGTGGATCATCGGATAGTCCTGCTCCAGCGCATCGCCGCGGACCACGGTGAGTTCGGCCTTGTGCGCCTTGGCCAACCGCTCGCACTCCGCCTCGATCGCGGCGGGGCCCATGTCCTCGGGCGGGGCGTTGACGAGATCGCGCAGCAGGCACTCCGCCTCGGCTTCGGCGAGAGCGGGTTCGATCTGCCCGACCTGTCCGGTGAGCAGCACGCGCGGGCCCTGCGCCTTGTCCTCGCTCTTGTAGCGGGCGAAGCGGTATTGTCCCGTCACCCAGCCGAACATCGCCGGGCCCGGATCGCCGGTTGCGAGGCGGTAAGTGCCTTCGGGCAGCTCCTCTGCCAGCTTGGCGAGGCACCAGCTCGACAGGCTTTCGGGGTTGGCGACGCCGCCCACCGCGAACCAGCTGTCGCCGTCGGGGACGATCGCGGTCTGATAGCCGCCGCCTTCGAATTTCTGCGCGGCGAGACTTGCGCGCTGGCCTGCGGTGAGGCCCTTGGCGAAGGCCTCGAAACCGTCCTTGTTGACAAGGTGAATGGCAATCGCGTCTTCGCCGCGGTCGGGGCGGATCAAGGCTTTGGGTTCGCTCATGCCTGTTCCATAATCACGCGCACGCCGATGTCACCAGCAGATTCGGCATGAGGAGAGTGGTGCGATGAGAGTTTCAACCCGGGTCGGCAATGCGATGATGGCGGCGCCCGCAGCCGCTGCACTGTGGCTGGCCGCCTGTGCCGCGCCCGACGAGGCCGCCGATACGAGCGCCGCGCAAAGCGCGACCCCTGAGCCCGCCGCTGCCTCCGCAACGCCTGCCGCTCCGGCGGCCAAGGCGGTCGCCTTCACCGATAATGCCGAACAGGGCGAGGCGAAGCGCGAATTCGCCTATTCCTGGCCCGCCGAAGTCTCCGCGATCCCCGCGCTGGCGACGCGCTTTACCGAGGAGCGCGATCGGCTGCTCGGCGAACAGAAGGCGGACTGGGAGGAATCGCTGCGCGAATTCGGCGGCAGCGACTGTGTCGCCTGCGTCAATCGCGGGGCGGACAAGAGCTGGGCGGTGGTCGCCGATCTGCCGCGCTTCCTCTCGCTCTCGGCTGAGATCTACGCCTACACCGGCGGCGCGCATGGCAACAGCGGATCGGCCGCGCTCGTCTGGGATCGGGAGACCGGCACGGGGCTGGAATCGCGCGATTTCTTCACCTCGCCCAAAGCCTTGCAGGACGCGCTCGGCGCGGCGTGGTGCAAGGGGCTGGTCGCCGCAAGGCGCCGAAAGATGGGGGCCGACGCGCCGGTCGACGACGGCATGTTCCCCTGTCCGCCGATCGCTGATCTGACTGTGCTGCTGGGTTCGAAAGGCAAGACCCATTTCGACCGCATCGGCCTGATCGCCGATCCCTATGTCGCCGGTTCCTATGCGGAGGGGGCTTACGAGGTGACGCTGCCGGTAACCCCCGCGGTGCTCGCGGCGGTGAAGCCCGAATACAAGGCGGCCTTCGCGCTCGCAAAGTAGCTTTTTGGTGCGGGGCTCGCTATGTAGCGGCCATGCACGATTATCAACTCGTTGACGGCGATCAGACCGTCTATCGCGATGGCTCCATCAAGCTCCACACCGCCGAGGGCTTTGAAGGGATGCGGAAAGCCGGGCGACTGGCCGCCGAAATCCTCGATGCGCTGGCCGATATGGTCAAGCCGGGGGTGACCACCGGCGCGCTCGACGATGCGATCCGGGGGATGATGCTGGATGCAGGCGCGATCCCGGCGACGCTCGGCTACCGCGGCTATGCGCATTCGAGCTGCATCTCGATCAACCATGTGATCTGCCACGGCATTCCGGGCGACAAGGTGCTGAAGGATGGCGACATCCTCAACATCGACGTGACCCCGCTGGTCGACGGCTGGCACGGCGACACCTCGCGGATGTTCTACGCGGGCGAGCCGTCGCTGAAGGCGCGCAAGCTGGTCGAGGTGACCTACGAATGCCTGATGCTCGGCATTGAGGCCGCACAGCCTGGCGCGCGGCTGGGCGATATCGGCGCGGCGATTGCCGCCCATGCGGCGCAGTTCCGCTACGGGGTGGTGCGCGAGTTCTGCGGGCACGGCCTCGGTCGGTTGTTCCACGATGCCCCCGAAGTGGTCCACGATGCCCGCCCGGGCACAGGGCCGGAGCTGAAGCCGGGGATGTTCTTCACCATCGAGCCGATGATCAACCTCGGCAAGCCCTGGGCCAAGGTGCTCGGCGACGGCTGGACGGCGGTGACCCGCGACAAGAGCCTGTCGGCGCAGTTCGAGCACTCGATCGCGATTACCGAGACGGGCAACGAGATTTTCACCAAGAGCCCGACGGGGCGGGATTTCCCGCCTTACGTGTGATCTTGGGCACCAAATTGACGCCTCCCCGGGCTTGACCCGGGGCCCCGCTCACTCGGTTCCTACAAAAATAGCACCGCCAGCACGGCGCTCATCACCACCACCAGCCCGACTGAAAATCCCAGCATCGCCAGCACCGGCCGCGTCACGCGCCCGTGCAGCACCCAGTCATAGCCGCCCGCGACCAGCACCGTGATCGGCACCTGCACCGCGATTGCGACCGGATCGGGCAGGCCGAGCACCTGCACCACGCGGGCATAGGCGGGGGTCATCAGCGCCAGTGTCGCGATCAGCATCGCCTGCCGGTGTGCGGCAATGTCGCGGCGGCGGGCGTAGTGGAGGGCGAGGAAATAGAGCGGCACGAAGGTCGCAAAAGCCGCGAGGTTCACCACCGTCACCTCGGGGCGGCCTAGCTCCTCGCCGATGCGCCACGAGATCGCCCCGCCGCTCACCAGCATCGCCCCCACCAGCGCAATCGAAGCACGGCCGCTCGCCCGGTGGGCGGCCAGCTTGAACTTCGCGGCGAGGAAGCTCTGGCTTGCCAGCAGGATCAGCCAGGCGATCATGCTCCCGGCGTGGAACACCACGATCGGCGTATAGCGCGCCTGCACTTGCGGGTGCGCGATCGCTTTCAGCCCGAAGGCGAACAGCGTGAAGCCCAGCAGCGCCAGCGCGATGTTGCCCATCAATGTGTTGGCGCGAACGTGGCTTTCTGGCGCTCTCACTAGTTCTCCCTTGTGGCCCGGATCGCGGCTCCGGCGGCAAACGGAGCGAGTGCCACCAGCGCGAGGCTTATGGCTCCAACGAAGCCGAGGCTGACTTGATCCTGACGGGCGAGCGCTCCCGCGCCGAAAATCAGGATCGGCAGCGCCAGCGGGATCAGGAGCAGCCCCGAAAGCGCCGCGCCCGCCCGCAGCGAAGCGGTCAGCGCGGCGATCATCAGGCCGATGGCGGCGAGCCCCGGCGTGCCCGCCAGCAGCCCCAGAAGGAGGATCTGGAACGTCTCGCCTTCGATCTTGAGCAGCGCGGCAGCGGGGAAGGTCGCCAGCAGCAGCGGCGGGCCGAAGCTCAGCCAATGGGCGAGGAGCCGCACTGCCATCATCGCTTCTTCCGCCACACCGCGCAGCCGCAGCTGGTCGAAAAACCCGAGCGCGATATCGCGCGCCACCAGCTTTTCGAGCGGCAGGATCGCCGCCAGCAGCGCCGCGATCCACACCACCCCGCCGCCGGTGCGCGCCAGCACGTTCGCATCCGGGCCGACCGCGAAGGGGAACAGCATGGCGACCGCGACGAAGAAAACGACAGGCAGTGCCGCGCCGCTTCCGGTGAAGGGGAAGAACTGCGCTAGATCGCGGCGGAGCAGGGCGGCGATCATGCCGCGTCCTCCTCCGACGGCGCAGGGGCGAAATCCTCGATCGCAAAGCTCGTCATCCCCGGCACGTCCAGCGGCTGGTGCGAGGCGATCAGCGCGATCCCGCCGGCCGCGCAATGTTCGCGCACCAGTTCCGACACCAGCCCTTGCGAGGCCGTGTCGAGGC
Organism: Porphyrobacter sp. YT40; assembly: GCF_006542605.1. Lineage (GTDB taxonomy): Bacteria > Pseudomonadota > Alphaproteobacteria > Sphingomonadales > Sphingomonadaceae > Erythrobacter. Next base: position 3,311,726 of record NZ_CP041222.1, on the reverse strand, counting down.
CGGACAGCGGCTCGTCGAGCAGCCAGACCGGCGCGGCCTGTCCCAGCACGCGGGCGAGCGCGGCGCGCTTTCTCTGACCGGTCGAGAGGTATCCCACCGGCACCTCGGCCAGCGTATCGAGCCGCAGCCGCGTCATGATCGCCTCCGCCGCGCCCGCGCCGTCCAGCGCGAACCAGAAGGCGAGCGCCTTGCCCAGCGGAAGGTCGGGATCGAGCCCGGTGCGCTCGTCGAGCAGCGCCAGTGCGCCCTCGCGCGTCACGCTCCCGGCATAGGGCGTCGTCAGACCGGAGAGCGCGCGGATGAGCGTCGTCTTGCCCGCACCGTTCGCGCCGGTGACATGGCACGCCGCGCCCGCTTCCAGCCCGAACGACAGCCGCCGGAACAGCAGCCGCTCGCCCCGGCGGCAGGCGAGGTTGTCGGCAATCAGCGAGGGGCGGGGCGCTTGCATTCGTCCGCTGCGTTAGGGAAAAGGGGGCAAGCAAACAAGCGACCCCCTTAAAGGAAATGCTGCCATGTCCGTGCCCGAACTCACCGCCGACGAAGCCGCCGAGCTGCTGAAGGCGCATCCCGAATGGAGCAGCGCGCGCGACGGCAAGGCGATCACGCGGACGTTCCAGTTCAAGGATTTCTCGGAGGCCTGGGGCTTCATGAGCCGCGTCGCCTTGCTGGCCGAGGCGCAGGATCACCACCCCGAATGGTTCAACGTCTACGCCAAGGTCGAAGTGACGCTGACCACGCATGATGCGGGAACAAGCGGCGGGCTGTCGCAGCGCGATGCCAAGCTGGCGCGCGCGATTGATGGATTGTTGGCATAGACCAAACCCGTTCGCCCTGAGCTTGTCGAAGGGCAGTCCTGCTTGTTCAGCCCAAGCAGCGAAGGGAAAAGCGGCCCTTCGACAGGCTCAGGGCGAACGGGACGGAAGTTTATCTGCCCAGCAAGCCCTGCCGCCCCGCGGCGCGCTGCTGCTTCCGCACCTTGCCCGGCAGCCAGCGCTTGGCGAAGGCGAGCTGGCGCGCGGTCTTGCCGACGAGATAGTGCAGCTCGTGCCCGTGGACCGCGTTCCACACCGCTTCCGCCACTTCCTCGACCGGCGTGATTTCCAGCCCTGCGGCGGTGACGCGGGTGCGGATGTTCTCGTTGGAGTTGCGGTTGCCGGTGCCGTCGAGCAGCGGCGTGTCGATGAAGCTCGGACAAATCGAGGCGACCGTGATCCCGTCCGGCGCCCATTCGGCATCGAGGCTTTCGGCAATCCCGCGCACCCCGAACTTGGTGGCGGAATAGACGCTCATCCCGCTCCCCCCGGTCAGCCCTGCGGCGCTGGCGATATTGATCAGCGCGCTGCCCGGCGCGCTTGCCTTGAGGTAGGGATAGACCGCCTGCGCCCCGTAGAGCACCCCGCGCAGATTGATGTCGAGACAGGCGTCGATCTCGTCTTTGGAAAGCTCGGCGAGCGGCCCGCCGGTGCCGATCCCGGCATTGTTGACCATCGCATCGATCCGGCCCCCGGCAGCGGCGGCGAAAGCGGCCAGCGCCTCGTCCCACGCTGCGCGATCGCGCACGTCGAGCCGGCCCGCCCACTTGGCGTCCCCTGCGATCAGCGAAAGCGTCTCGGCCATGCCAGCCTCATTGATGTCGGCGACACCTATGAACCAGCCTCGGCTCGCGAAGTGAAGCGCGGTGGCGCGCCCGATCCCGGAACCGCCGCCGGTGATGAAGATGCTGCGCTGTGTCATTCCGATCCCTCTCCGATTGCTCTTTGCAGGCTGTCCTAAAGCGCGCTGACAGGCTTGTCAGCAGACAGAATCGGGAGTGTGCCGTGGCGGATTGCGGGCGGATTGAAAGGCCAGCGAACGGCTGATGTTTGGGTGGAATGGGGACGCGATATAATTCCGTCATCCCAGCGAAAGCTGGGATCGCTGTCGGTCAGGGGATTTGCTCGAAAAGCTCGTCCCATTCAGAGTTGGTTTTTCGATGAATTCTGTATTCTGCGCCTCTATCGGCGTGAGGTAGCGCGCGTTCGAGAGCGATCCCAGCTTTCGCTGGGATGACGGTTATTTGCCCGCGCCAACGACCATGTGGGGGTCGGTTTGCGAATTTACGCTTTCGGCCAACACGCGGCCGAGGCCGCCATTCCCTCAATCCTCACCCGGCCGTTTTCCTACTCCCGCGCTGCCTGCTAATTCTGCGTGCGGCTCTTTTGGCATTGTGATCGGCGCGGCATCGGGGCCGCAATCGCGCGTGGGAAGGGTGCGTTTTCTTTCGCTAAGAAATTTGTCCGTCCGCTTGGAAAAGTCTGATCAACACTCTGTGATAAATAGGGAATAGCGCATGTTGGGAAAGTGACACGGTGTAACTTTTGTCCGCTTCACAGGCGCATCCGGCACCGCAATCCGGCGCATCAGGCGTGAGGGGCGGATGACGTCCTACAGCGCCGGGTTGGCGTAGAAATGCCACGTGAAGATCGCCATCGCTCCGCGCTGCGGCGACCAGGGCTCGGCCAGCGCGCGGGTGGCCTTTTCGCCCGGTCGCTCCTCCAGAACGAGCAGGCGCTTCACCCCTTCCTGCACCGCCAAATCGCCCGCGGGCCAGATGTCGGGGCGGCCTTCGGCAAACAAGAGGTAGATCTCCGCCGACCAGCGTCCGATGCCCTTGATCCGGGTGAGCAGTGCGATCGCTTCCTCGTCGTCCGCAGGCAGCCGGGCGAGGTCAAGCTCGCCCGAATGCGCCAGCTCGCACAGCGATCGCGCATAGCCCTGCTTCTGGCGCGAGAGGCCGCAGGCGCGCAGGGTGTCGAAATCGCGCGCGAGCAGCGCATCGGGCGTGAAACCGGCGCCCAGTTCCGCCTCCAGCTTGTTCCAGACCGAGGCCGCCGAGGCGACCGAGACCTGCTGGCCGATGATCGTGCGCAGCATCGTCGCAAAGCCCGGCTCGCGGATGCGCGCATCGGGATAGCCGACCCGCTCCAGCGCCCGCGCCAGCGCAGGTTCGCGCCCGGCGAGCGTATCGAGGTCTTCGCGCAATTGTCCGGCTGTCAGGCCCACTGCCACTTTCCTTATCTTGCCATGATCGGCAGACTGTCTTAGCAGCCCGGCAACGCTCTCACAGCGCTGCATCATGCGCCCAATAGCCGAAAAGGAACTTCGATCCATGCCCAGACTGGTCGTCACCAACCGCGAAGGCGAAACCAGCGAGATCGAGGTCGGCGAGGGCCTGACCGTGATGGAAGCGATCCGCGACAACGGCTTCGACGAGCTGCTGGCGCTGTGCGGCGGGTGCTGTTCCTGCGCGACCTGTCATGTGGTGGTCGATCCGGCCTTCGCCGACAAGCTGCCCAAGATGAGCGAGGACGAGGACGATCTACTGGAGTCCTCCGACCACCGCGTCGCGACCAGCCGGTTGTCGTGCCAGATCCCGCTGACCGGGGCGCTTGACGGGCTGCACGTCACGATCGCTCCCGAAGATTGATTGCGAGCGGGGCGGGGGGCAGTCCGGTGGACGCTGACCTCGCCCGCTTCCTGCGTGACGAGCTGGGCCATGCGCCCGAAGCCGGGGCGGGGCCGTGGATCGTTAGCGGCCCGGTGTGGCTGTGGCAGGGCAGCGACGGCGCGCCCGCCAAGGGCAGCTGGTATTTCCTGACCATCGACGGCGAGACGGCAGGCTCCATCCGTGCCAGCGCGGTCAACGCTGCGGCATGGGGATCGGTCTATGTCGAGGCCACCATCGGCGGCACCACGTGGCGCACCTCGCTGTTCCCCTCCAAGGCCCACGGCGGCTGGCTGCTACCGCTCAAGGCCGCTGTCAGGAAGGCCGAGAAAATCGCCGAAGGCTCCGTGGTCGAAGCGGTGCTGGCGCTGGCTTAGGGACTTCGCCGTTGCGGGTCGGGCTTCGAGCGCCTAATTCAGCGCGATGAACATCACCCGCCCCTTCGGCGATACGCTCGCCCTGATTGGCAATACCCCGCTTGTCCGTCTTGCCGGCCCCAGCGCCGCGGCGGGCTGCGACATCTACGGCAAGTGCGAGTTCGCCAACCCCGGCTCTTCGGTGAAGGACCGTGCGGCCTTGTGGATGATCCGCGATGCCGAGGCGCGCGGCGAATTGCAGCCCGGCGGCACGGTGATCGAGGGGACGGCGGGCAACACCGGCATCGGGATCGCGCTGGTCGCGAATGCGCTGGGTTACAAGACGATCATCGTCATGCCCGACAACCAGTCCAAGGAGAAGATGGACACGCTCCGGGCATTGGGCGCGCAGTTGGTGCTGGTGCCGCCGACGAAATATGCCGATCCCGGCCATTTCCAGCACGTCTCGCGCCGCATGGCCGAGGAGATGCCGGGGGCGGTCTGGGCCGGGCAGTTCGATAACGTCGCCAACCGCAAGGCCCATATCGAAGGCACCGCTCCGGAAATCTGGGAGCAGCTCGGTGGCCGGGTCGACGGTTTCACCTGCGCGGCGGGCACCGGCGGGACGATCGCGGGGGTGGGTCTCGGATTGAAGGCCTTCGACGAGAATGTCCGCATCGCGCTTACCGATCCGCACGGCGCGGCGCTGTACAACTACTACGCTCACGGCGAACTGAAGGCCGAAGGCTCCTCGGTGGCCGAGGGGATCGGGCAGGGGCGCATCACCGCCAATCTCGAAGGCGCGGTGATCGACACGCAATACCGCATCAGCGACGAGGAGGGCCTCGAATGGGTCGCCCGCCTGCTGCGCGAGGAGGGGCTGTGCCTCGGCCTGTCCTCGGGCATCAACGTCGCGGGTGCGGTGATGCTGGGCAAGGAATTGGTGGCCGAGGGGCGGGCCAATCCGCAGGTCGTCACCATCCTGTGCGACACCGGCTTCCGCTATCTCTCGACGCTCTACAACCCCGAATGGCTGGCGGCCAAGGGCCTGCCCGTGTTCGACTGGCTGGTGCCCGGAGAGGCGGCATGAGCCGCCTTTCGTGGCGCGAGCGGCTGGGGCGGATGAACCAGCGCAGCCTGTTCGGGCCGGGCAAGGCCGCGACCGCCGCTGCCGCCGCGCCCGAGACCGCGGGGCCGCTTGAAGATACCTCCAGCGCCGCCGAAACCCGCGCCGAGGCGATGCAGCGCCTGCAGGTCGGGCTGTTCGGGATCGGGGCGATGGTGCTGCTGGTGGGGCTGGCGAGCATCATCGGCGGGCAGGCGGACAAGAACGAGGTGCTCGCAGTGCCTGAAGCCGCGCCGACCACCGAGCCCGAGCCCAAGCCCGCGCAGGCCAATCCGCTCGCCGACGCAGGCGTCGTGCCCGACATCGCCGACGAGCCGAGCGCCGCCCCCACGCAGCCCGCGCCGATCGCGCCCGACAATGTTCAGCCCGCGCAGTAGCGCGCTGGCGGCACTGGCGCTCGCGCTGGCCGCAGCGACCGGCTGCAAGCCCGCGCCCGCTGCTCCGCCGCCCGCGTCCGAGGCGAGCCTGTCGCCCAACCCCGAACCGGCAGAGACGCTCGGGCTGATGAGCAGCCTGCCGCTCTATTGGCCGCTCGGCACCGGGATCGAAGCGCTTGCCGCCGGCAATGTCGCCGCGCCGTGGCAACGCGCCGCGCTGGAGCGGGGCTACCGCCTCGAACCGCTCGACACGCTTTCGCCGATCCCCGGCCTTGCGCCGGATGCGCCCGAGGTCGATCCGCTGGCGGGCCTGACGCGGCTGGCGGTGATCCAGCCGCGCGGGCTCTCGCCGCTCGACAATGTCGCGCTCGATGAATGGGTGCGCGCAGGCGGGCGTTTGCTGCTGGTGCTCGATCCGGCGCTGACCGGCGAATACGACATTCCGCTCGGCGATCCGCGCCGCCCCGCCGATACCGCGTTGATTCCGCCGGTGGTGGCGCGCTGGGGGATGGCGGTGCGGTTCGACGAGGCGCAGCAGGCCGCCGCCGGGGCACGCAGGCTCGGCACCGCCACGCTGCCGCTGGCGGTGGCGGGGGAGGTCGTGCTGGATAATCCGGCCGCCGCCGATTGCGAGGTCGTGGCCGAAGGCGCGGCGGCGCGTTGCCGGGTCGGTGCGGGCCACGTCACGCTGATCGCCGACGCCGCGGTGTTCGAGCATCCCGAACTGGCGGGGCCGAACGCCGACGTCCTGCTCGCCCTCGTGCGCGAGGCGCTGCGATGACCGGGCCGGGGAAATCACGGGCTGCGCGGGACTCGGATTCGGGCCAATCCGGGGAAAGCGCGGGATGGCCATGCTTTGTTCCGCAAAAATGGGCGTTTAGAGGACGGAGTGACCTCCGGACGATAACGCAAGGGAAGCGTCAAACATCATAATAAACAATGACTTCCCAAGTTTTCCCTAAATTTCCCTAGAAAATCCCTTCCATCCCCATGGGTTCCCCGATATTACCGGGGGCCATCAGACATGCCTGTATGTCTTGCGTCCGATTCACCGGGTCGGCGCACCGGCGGCGCTTGCGCGCTTGTCGGCCCGCGGAAGGCGTGTCCGGGGGAATTTCGAACGCGTGTTGTCGCGGTGGCCTTCGAAGGGGCCAGCCGCCGGGGATCAAGGGGAACGCAGGCCCGTGTCTGCATTTGTGGGATATAACGGCCAAGCTTACTCGCCCGCGGGCGAGAAGGGCCGGTTTGTGCTCCCGCCCGAGTTCCGCAAGGCCGTGAAGGAAAGCGGCGGCGGCAGCCGCACGCTGTGCCTCGCCGCGCATGGCAAGTTCGATTGCCTGATCGGTTTCGGCCTGTCGCGCATCGACCAGCTCCACACCCAGCTCGACCGCGAGGAGGACCGCGCCATCGCCCGCGGCGACGACGCCTTCGACCGCGACGTGCGCGCCGCCCAGCTGTTCGGCTTCTCGCAGCTGCCCTTCGACGATTCCGGCCGCTTCGTCATGCCCGATCACCTCAAGGAACTCGGCAAGGTCGAGGATGGGCTTTATTTCCAGGCGGCAGGCGATTTCTTCTTCGTCTGGGCGCCCGCCGAGCTCAAGCGCATGGGCCCCGAATGGAAGAGCGCGCAGGCGGCCTGCGAAAAGCTGATGGCCGGCGGCAAGAAGGGGGCGGCATGAGCGAGGCCCCGCACATTCCCGTGCTGCTGGACGAGGTGATCGCCGCGATCGCCCCGCGCCCCGGCATGACCATTGTCGATGCGACCTTCGGTGCGGGCGGCTACACCACCGCGCTGCTGGAGGCGGGCGCGCGCGTCCACGCCTTCGACCGCGATCCCGATGCCATCGCTGCCGGACAGGCGCTGGTCGCCCGCTTCGACGGTCGCCTCGCGCTGCACCCCGCGCGCTTTTCGGCAATGCGCGAGGAACTGGCCGCGATCGGTGTTGCCGAGGTCGATGCGGTGGTGATGGATATCGGCGTCTCCTCGATGCAGCTCGATCAGGGCGACCGGGGCTTTGCCTTCATGCATGACGGCCCGCTCGACATGCGCATGAGCCGGGATGGCGAGAGCGCGGCGGATTTCCTCAACACCGCCGACGAGGAAGCCATCGCCAACGTGCTCTACACCTATGGCGAGGAACGCCAGTCGCGCCGGGTGGCCCGCGCCATCGTCGCCGCGCGTCCGCTGGCGACCACCGGCGAGCTGGCCCGTGTGGTGCGCCGTGCGCTGGGCCACAAGCCCCACGACAAGAAGGATCCGGCGACCCGCACCTTTCAGGCGGTGCGCATTCACGTGAACGACGAGCTGGGCGAGCTTGAAGCCGGGCTGGCCGCAGCAGAGGCACTGCTGGCGCCCGAAGGCGTGCTGGCGGTGGTCAGCTTCCACAGCCTCGAAGACCGGATCGTGAAGCAGTTCCTGCGCACGGCGAGTGGCGCCGGGCGCGCGGTGTCGCGCCATCTGCCCGGGGAAATCCCGGGGCCGCCTCCTACCTTCGCGCAGCTTTCCAAGGCTATCCGCCCTTCCGAGGCCGAAATCGCCCGCAACCCCCGCGCCCGTTCATCCACCTTGCGCCATGCGATCCGCACCGGCGCCCCCGCCAGGAGCCAAGCTGCATGATGAACCGCTCTCAGGCCCGTTCGCTCGGCTGGGCCGCCGTGATGGCGGTCTGTGTCGCGCTGGTGGTGGTGCTCAGCTTCAAGGTGCATGCGGTGAAAAGCGAGGTGCTGCTCGCCGAGCGCCAGCTGATTTCGCTCCAGCGCGAGGCGCTGCTGCTCGAAACCGAGTTCCAGACCCGCGCCAGCCAGCGCCAGCTGGCCGAGTGGAACACGGTCGAATTCGGCTACCAGTCGCCGCGCGCCGGGCAGTTCCTCGAAGCCGAGCGCCAGCTGGCGAGCCTTGGTGAGCGGCTGGGCCCGGACGCGCCTGCGCCGATCCGTCTCGCCCGCGCGGAGGATGCCGCCCCCGGAGAGAGCGCGGCAGACGCTGCGCCGATGCGCTCGCCGGTCTCGGGCGCGAAGGTGACGCTCGCCTCGGCGGCGGATGCGGATGATGCGGGCACGGCCTTCACGCAGGCCTTCGGCGATTTCCTGATCGAAGCCTCCCCGATCCGTCCGGCGCGGGCCGAAACGCCGCGTCAGGCCGCCGCCGCTCTCGCCGGCGAGGCAGGCGAATGAACGCGCTCGCGGCCTCGCTCGCCGCGCGCACCGCCACTCCGGTCATCCCCGCCGCCCGCTTGCCGGGCATCGGCCAGCGGGCACAGGCGCTGCTGACCGCGCGGCTGCGGGCACTTTGGCTGCTCGCGGGCTTCGTGGGCATTGCGCTGATCGCACTGGTGCGGATCGGCTCGCTCGGGCTAGCGGCGCAGTCGCCCGCGCAGGCCAGCCTTGCAGACGCGCTGCTGCCCCCGCGCGGCGAGATCACCGATCGCAACGGCGCCCCGCTGGCGCGCGCCTTCCCCGCCTATGCGCTGCGGCTGAACCCTGCGGCGATGGGCGATTCCGGTTCGCCGCTGGTGCGCTCGCCTGCCGAGATCGCACGCGAGCTGAAGGCGATTTTCCCCGATATCGACGAAGCGCGCATGGCCCGCCGCCTCGCCTCGGGCAAGGCGGGCTACTTGCGCCGCCGCATCATGCCGGAAGAGGCCAACAAGGTCTTCGCGCTGGGCGAAATCGCGCTCGAAATCCCGCGCGAGACCGATCGCTTCTACCCGCAGGGCTCGCTGGCGGCTCACGTGCTGGGCTATGTCGCCGAGACGAAGGAGCGCACCGGCGGGCAGACCGGGATGGAGCGGGTGCTCAACGACCGGCTCACCGATCCGGCGGGACGCGCCAAGCCCGTGCCGCTGTCGATCGACGTGCGGGTGCAGGGCGCGCTCGAGGACGAATTGCGCCGCGGGATGCTGGCGACCAACGCGATCGGCGCGGCGGGCGTGGTGCTCGATGTCGATACGGGCGAAGTGATGGCATTGGCCTCGCTCCCCGATTTCGATCCCAATGCCGTGCCTCCGAGCGGTGCGCCCAACGAAACCAACCGCGTCACCGGCGCGGTCTATGAGCTGGGTTCGACCTTCAAGCCGCTGAGCGTCGCCGCCGCGATCGATGCGGGCGTGGTGCGCGATCTGGGCAAGGTGTGGGATGCCAGCCCCGTTTCGGTCGGCAGGCGCCAGATCCGCGACCTGCACTCGCACGGCAGTTCGATGAACGTGCCGCAGGCGCTGATCTATTCCTCCAACACCGTCACCGCGCGGGTCGGCGATGCGATGGGGGCCGAGCGGCTGCGCAAGACCATGATCGACCTCGGCATGGACAGCCGCCCCTTCATCGAACTGCCCGCGCGCGCCAAGCCGCTGTGGCCGGGCGACAACTGGAGCCGCGTCACCAACATGACGGTGAGCTTCGGCCACGGTGTCGCTGTCACCCCGCTGCACCTTGCCACGGGCTATGCGGCGATGGTGAACGGCGGGATCTGGCGGCCTTCGACCCTGCTGAAGCTCGATCCGGCGGATGTGCCGCGCGGGCGGCGGGTGTTCAAGGAATCGACCTCCTCGCGGATGCGCCAATTGCTGCGGATGATCTCGCTCTATGGCACCGGCAAGAGCGCCGATGCCCCCGGCTACCGCGTCGGCGGCAAGACGGGCTCGGCCGAAAAGGCGGGCGTGGGCGGCTACAAGAAGACCTCGCTGGTCTCCTCCTTCGCCGCCGCCTTCCCGATGGACGCGCCGCGCTATGTCGTGGTGGTGGTGGTCGACGAGCCCAAGGGCACCGTCGCCAGCAGCTTCCAGCGCACCGCCGCCTTCACCTCCGCGCCGATCGTCGGACGGCTGGTGCCGCGTATCGGCCCGATCCTCGGCGTGCAGCCCGACGAGACGCGCGACGTCGATATCTCGGATCTCAAATATCTGGTGGGCGACGCGAAATGAGGCTGGCCGATCTGCTGGCTCGCGCAGGGCTCGACACCGCAGGCGCGGGCGAGGGCGAGGTCACCGGCTTTGCCATCGACCACCGCAAGGTCGCCCCCGGAACCATCTTCGGCGCCTTCGAAGGCGCCACCGTCAATGGCGAGGACTTCATCCGCCCCGCCATCGCCGCGGGCGCGATTGCCGTCGTAGCCCGCCCTCAAGCCCGCGTCGAAGGTGCGCTGCACATTACCGACGTCACCCCCCGACGCGCCTTTGCGCACCTCGCCGCGGGCTTTTTTTCTCCCTACCCGGACACCGTCGTTGCGGTGACGGGCACCAACGGCAAGACCTCGACCGTCGAGATGACCCGCCAGATCTGGCGCATGGCGGGCGAGCGCGCGGCGAGCATCGGCACGCTGGGCGTGACCACGCCCGACGGTTCTGTCTCGACCGGGCTGACCACCCCCGACATCGTCACCTTCCTCGCCAATATGGCGGGCCTTGCGCGCGAGGGCGTCACCCACGTCGCCTATGAGGCTTCGAGCCACGGGCTCGACCAGTATCGCGGGGAGGGGCCAAGGGTTTCGGCGGCGGCCTTCACCAATTTCAGCCGCGATCACCTCGACTATCACGGCACAATGGAGGCCTATTTCGCGGCCAAGATGCGGCTTTTCACCGAAGTCGTCGCGCCGGGTAGCCCTGCGATCATCCATGACGCGGGCGACGGGTCGGAATGGACTGCGAGGGCGATCGCAGCCGCGTCGGAGCGGGGCCTCGACGTGCGCACGGTGGGCGAGGGCGGGACCTTCCTCAAGCTGATCGCGCGCGAACCCGGACAGTTGGGGCAGGTTCTTCAGATCGAACATGAAGGTGCGGTGCGGAAGGTCAACCTGCCGCTGATCGGCGCCTATCAGGCGGCCAATGCGCTGGTTTCGGCGGGGCTCGCGCTGGCGACCGGGGTTGCGGCTGCGGCGGTGTTCGACGCGCTCACCCGCTTGCAACCGGTGCGCGGGCGGTTGGAGCGGGCGGCGCTCAATCAGGCAGGTGCGCCGGCCTATGTCGATTATGCCCACACCCCCGACGCGCTGGAGGCCGCCATCGCCGCGCTGCGTCCGCATGTCGCGCCCGGCGGCAAGCTGATCGTGGTATTCGGCGCGGGCGGAGATCGCGACGCGGGCAAGCGGCCGCAAATGGGCGAAGTCGCCGCGCGCGCTGCCGATCTTGCCATCGTCACCGACGACAATCCCCGCGGCGAGGACCCGGCTGCAATCCGTGCCGCGATCATGGCAGGGGCGGGTAGCAACACCCGCGACATTGCCGGCCGCCGCGCCGCCATCGCTGCCGCAATTGGGGAAGCCGGGCCGCACGATATTGTGCTGATCGCCGGCAAGGGGCACGAGCAGGGTCAAATATTCGGGTCTGGAGAGAACATGCGGATCGAAGCTTTCGACGATGTCGAAGTCGCGCGCGAATGCGCCGGGGGGCAGTGCTGATGAATATGGCCGTAGCCCATCCGATGCTGCACCAATGGCCGGTTACGCCGCGCGACACGCTCCCGCTCGCGCTGTGGACCGCTGCCGGGATCGCCGAGGCCACCGGCGGCACCGCCAGCCACGACTTTCAGGCCTCGGGCGTGGAGATGGACTCGCGCGACGTGAAGCCGGGGGACGTCTTCGTCGCGCTCAAGGGCGAGGCGATGGATGGTCACAAGTTCATCTCCCAGGCCTTTGAAAAGGGCGCGGTTGCCGCGATCGTCGACCGTCCGGTGGATTACCCCCACGTGCTGGTCGCCGACACAACGCAGGCGCTCCGCGCGCTCGCCCATGCCGCGCGCGACCGGGCCGTCGACGCCGTGCGGATCGCGATCACCGGATCGGTCGGCAAGACGGGTGTGAAGGAGGCGATCTTCGCCTGCCTCGACCGCGCCAGCCGCGGCGCGGCGCATCGGAGCGTGCGCAGCTACAACAATCATGTCGGCGTGCCGCTCAGCCTCGCCCGGATGCCCGCGCGCAGCAAATTCGGCGTGTTCGAGATGGGGATGAACCACGCGGGCGAAATCGCGCCGCTTGCCGCCCATGCGCGCCCCCACGTGGCGCTGATCACCACCATCGCGCCCGCGCATATCGAGAACCTCGGCAGCCTCGAGGCGATTGCCGACGAGAAAGCGCAGATCTTCACCGGCCTTGTGCCCGGCGGGGTCGCGATAATTCCCGCGGACAGCGAATGGGCCGAGCGGATGATCGGTCACGCCCGCGCCTGCGGGGCCCATGTCGTGACCTTCGGGCGCGCCAAGGGTGCCGATGTACGCCTGCTAGATGCCATCCCGGCGGCGGGTGGTGGCTCGCTCGTCACCGCCGATCTCGGCGACCGGCGCATCTGCTACACAGTCGCCGAACCCGGCGAGCACTGGATCGTCAATTCGCTGGGCGTCATGGCCGCCGTGCGCGCGGCGGGCGGCGATCTGGCGAGTGCGGGCCTGGCGCTGGCCGAAATGGGCGGGCTCAAGGGCCGCGGCGCGCGCCACACGCTCACCGTGCCAGGCGGAACCGCATTGCTGATCGACGAAAGCTACAACGCCAACCCCGCCTCGATGCGCGCGACGCTCAAGGCGCTGAGCCAGACGCCTGCCACCCGCCGCATTGCGGTGCTGGGCAGCATGAAGGAATTGGGCGACTTTTCCGACCGCTTCCACCGCCAACTGGCCGAGCCGCTGGCCGAGGCGGGCGTCACCCACGCCATTCTGGTCGGTGAGGAGATGCGCACGCTGGCGGAGGAGTTGGGGAAAGCCGCTGCGGCCCCGCTTGGCAAGCCTGCCACCTTCGCCCATTGCGAGGGGCCTGCCGAGGCCATCGTGCTGCTCGGGCAATTCGGCCTCGCTGACGGGGATGCGGTGCTGGTCAAGGGGTCCAATTCGGTGGGCCTTGGACGGCTGGTGTCGCACTATACCGAGAATGCCCGCACCTGATCCGCCCCGGCAGGCGAAAAGGCCGGGCCAAAGGACGACTGAATGCTCTATCTTCTTGCCGAGTGGCTGGGCTTCGAAGGCATCCTCAATCTGGTGCGCTACCAGAGCTTCCGTGCGGGCGCGACGCTGATGACCGCACTGGTGATCGGGCTGCTGATCGGCCCGCGCTTCATCAACCTGTTGCGCGTGCGGCAGGGCAAGGGCCAGCCGATCCGGCTGGACGGCCCGCAATCGCACCTCGCCAAGCGCGGCACGCCGACGATGGGCGGATTGCTGATCCTCACCGCGCTGACCGTGTCGATGCTGCTGTGGATGGACCTGTCTAGCCCCTTTGTCTGGGCCTGCATGGCAGTGACGATCGGCTTCGGAATCATCGGCTTCCTCGACGATTATGACAAGGTTTCCAAGAACAGCCACGCGGGTGTCCCGGCGCGGGTTAGGCTGGCGGGCGAGTTTCTGGTGGCGGGCATCGCCAGCTGGCTGATCGTCAGCCAGATCAACACCAATCTCTACCTGCCCTTCCTCACCGGCGTGAGCATTCCGCTGGGCCCGGCCTATTACGTCTTCGCCGCCTTCGTGATCGTGGGGGCGGGCAACGCGGTGAACCTGACCGACGGGCTCGATGGTCTTGCGATCATGCCGGTGATCATCGCGGCGGGCACCTTCGCGATCATCGCCTATCTGGTCGGCCGCGCGGATTTCTCCGACTATCTCGGCATCCCCCACGTCCCCGGCGCGGGCGAACTGGCGATCTTCTGCGCGGCGATCATGGGCGCGGGGCTCGCCTTCCTGTGGTTCAACGCGCCGCCTGCCGCGGTGTTCATGGGCGACACCGGCTCGCTGGCTTTGGGCGGTGCATTGGGCGCGATCGCGGTTGCCTCGCACCATGAGGTCGTTCTCGGTATCGTCGGCGGGCTGTTCGTGCTCGAGGCGGTCAGCGTGATCGTGCAGGTGTTCTGGTTCAAGCGCACCGGTAAGCGCGTCTTCAAGATGGCGCCGATCCACCACCACTTCGAACAGCTCGGCTGGAGCGAGAGCAAGGTCGTGATCCGCTTCTGGATCATCGCCATCGTGCTCGCGCTGATCGGGCTGTCGACGCTGAAGCTGCGATAGGGAAGGGCGGCGCGCGCGTGATCACCTCCCCCGCCTTTGCCGGAAAACGCTACGCGGTGCTCGGCCTCGCGCGCTCGGGCGCGGCGGCGGCCGAGGCCTTGCTGGCGAGCGGCGCGGAGGTGATCGCCTGGGACCGGCAGCCCCACGCGCGCGAGCCGTTCGAGGGGCGCTGCCGGATGATCGACCCGCTGGAGCTCGATCTCACCGGCTTTGCGGGCGTGGTGGTCTCGCCCGGCGTGCCGCTCAATTCGCACCCCATCGGCCCGCACGTGTGGCAATATGGCCTGCCCGTGATCGGCGATATCGAACTGTTCGCGATGGCGCGCGACGCGCTGCCGCAGCACAAGGTGGTCGGGATCACCGGCACCAACGGCAAGTCCACCACAACCGCGCTGGTGCATCACATCCTGCAGACGGCGGGTGTGCCCACCGTGATGGGCGGCAATATCGGCGATCCGGTTCTCGGGCAGGAACCGCTGCCCGACGGCGGCGTCTATGTGCTGGAGCTGTCGAGCTTCCAGATCGATCTCACCTTCACGCTCGATTGTGATGTTGCGGCGCTGACCAACATCACGCCCGATCATCTCGATCGCTATGCCAGCTTTGCCGCTTATGCCGCTTCCAAGGAGCGGCTGTTCCAGATGCAGCACACCGGCACGGCGCTGATCTGTGTCGAGGACGAGCAGACGATCGCGATTGCCGAGGGGCTGGAAACCTCGGGCAAGCTGCTGGTGCGGGTTAAGACCGGCGATCTCGCTGCGGCCGGGCTGGCCGAGGGGCGCTCGCCCTCGCTCGCCGGGCCGCACAATGCCCAGAACGCCGCCGTCGCGGTGGCGATCTGCCGCCAGCTTGGCCTTGCCGATGCGCAGATTGCCGAGGGGCTCGCCTCCTATCGCGGGCTGCCGCACCGGATGGAGCGCGTGTGCGACGCGGGCGGGGTGATCTACATCAACGACAGCAAGGCAACCAACGCCGCATCCGCCGCCCCGGCGCTCGCGGCCTTTCCGCCCGATCCTGACGTGAACGGCGGCGCGCCCCGGATTCACTGGATCGTCGGCGGATTGCCCAAGGAAGACGGGCTGGGCGCCTGCGCCGACCATCTCGGCAATGTCGCGGCGGCCTATACCGTGGGTGAGGCAGGGCCGATGTTTGCCGACCTGCTCGAAGGGCAGGTCAGGGTCGAGCGCTGCGAGCTGATCAGCGAAGCCGTCCGCCGCGCCGCCGAAGCTGCGCGTCCCGGTGACGTCGTGCTGCTCAGCCCGGCCTGCGCCTCTTACGACCAGTTCCGCGACTACGAGAAGCGCGGGCACCACTTCAGCCAGATGGTGCGCGCGATCACCGGCTGCGACGCTGGCCCGGACGAGGCCGGTCGGAGCATCCTGCCATGACCGCCTCGGCCTATTCCTCGCCCGCGCGCGGCCCCGGTGGCTATCTGCCGCCCGCACCGATCCAGCGCCGCTGGCGCGATGCGGTGCGCATCTGGTGGCGCGAGATCGACAAGGTGCTGCTGCTGCTGATCGCGTTGCTGATGGCCTTAGGCACCATCGCGGTCGCCGCCGCCTCGCCCGCCAGCGCCGACCAGCTTTCGACCAGCAAGGTCACGCTCGACGAGTTCATGTTCTTCAAGCGGCACATCGTCTTTCAGCTGATGGGCCTGTCGCTGATGATCGGGCTCAGTTTCCTCAGCCGCGATTCCGCGCGGCGGCTGGGCATCGTCGTGGGCGCCTTGATGCTGGCGCTGCTGTTCGTGGTGCCCTTCATCGGCGAGGAAAAGAACGGCGCGCGGCGCTGGATCAATGTCGGCATGAGCCTGCAGCCGTCGGAATTCCTCAAGCCCGGCTTCGCGATCATCTGCGCCTGGATCCTCAGCTGGCGGCTGCGCGATCCGGGGCTGCCGGTGCTGTGGTATGTCACCGGCCTCACCGGCCTCATCGCCGGGCTGCTGATGCTGCAACCCAATCTGGGCGAGGCGATTTTGTTCGGCGGGATCTGGCTGGTGCTGGTGCTGCTGGCGGGGATGCCGTGGCAGCGCCTCGCCGCACTGGGCGGTGTCGCCGTAAGCGGGCTGGTGCTGGCCTATCTGTTCTACGACAATGCCCGCCACCGGATCGACGGCTTTCTGGGCGGTGGCACCGCCTTCGATCAGGTCGACCTCGCGCAGCGCACGATCACCGCTGGCGGCTGGACGGGCACCGGCCTGTGGCTCGGCATCCGCAAGATGAACCTGCCAGAGGCGCATACCGATTACATCTTCTCGGTGATCGGCGAGGAATTCGGCCTGCTGACCTGCGCGCTGGTGGTGCTGCTCTATTGCGCGCTGGTGCTGCGCGCGCTGCTGCGACTGGTGGGGGAGGACAATCTCTTCGCCCTGCTGGCGGCGGCGGGCCTCATCACCCAGTTCGGCGGACAGGCCTTCATCAATATCCTCGTCAACCTCAAGCTATTCCCGTCGAAGGGGATGACCCTGCCGCTGATTTCCTACGGTGGCTCATCGACACTGGCGGTGTGCTTCACGCTTGGGCTATTGCTGGCGATCACCCGGCGCAACCCGTTTCTCGCCCGCGAAGGCGGGGGACTGCGCGAACTGATCGAACGCAAGGACACGCCCGCATGAGCAGCGAGACCTCCACCCCCTTGCCCGCAGGCGCATCGCGCCACTACGTGCTGGCCGCCGGCGGCACCGGCGGGCACCTGATCCCCGCCTTCGCGCTGGCGGCAGAGCTGCACGCGCGCGGCCACCATGTCGCACTGATCACCGACGATCGCGGCGCGGCGATCCCCGGCAAGCCCGATTTCCTCACCGCGCACGTCCTGCCTGCCGGGCGGTTCGGCAAGAACCCGCTCGGCTGGCCCAAGGGGGTGAGCGCGGTGCTGGAAGGCCGGGCAATGGCGCTGCGCCTGTTCGAAAGCTTTGCGCCTTCCGCCATCGTCGGCTTCGGTGGCTACCCCGCGCTCCCCGCGCTGCTCGCCGCGACTGCGGTCAAGCTGCCGAGCATCGTCCACGAACAGAACGCCGTGCTGGGCCGGGTCAATCGCCTGCTGGCGGGCCGGGTCAACGCGATCGCGACCTCATACGAACAGGTCGAGCGGTTGAAGCCCAAGCACGCCGGCAAAGTCCATCTGGTCGGCAATCCGGTGCGCGCCGAGGTGCTGGGCTTGCGCGCGTCGGACTTCCCCGCCTTTACCGAGGAGAGCCTGCTGCGCATCCTCGTCACCGGCGGCAGTCAGGGCGCGCGTGTCCTGTCCGAGGTGGTGCCCGATGGCCTCGCCATGCTCCCGCCCGCACTGCGCCAGCGGCTGCAAGTGACCCAGCAATGCCGCGCCGAGGATCTCGAAGCGGTGCGCGAACGCTATGCCAGCCATGACATTCCCGCCGAACTCGGCACCTATTTCGAGGATATGCACGAACGTCTGGCGGGCGCGCACCTGTTCATCGGCCGCGCGGGCGCTTCGACCATCGCGGAATTGACTGCCGTGGGCCGCCCGGCGATCCTCGTGCCGCTGCCGATTGCGACCGACGATCATCAGGCGGTCAACACCCGCGAGATGGTGAAGGCGGGCGGCGCGCGGATGATCCGGCAGGACGCCTTCCAGCCCAAGGAACTCGCCAAGCAGATTCAGGCGATGGCGATGAACCCCGGCAGTCTCGCCAATGCGGCGCATTGCGCCTTCAACTGCGGTCGGCCCGATGCGGCGAAGGATCTGGCCGATCTGGTCGAGAGCATGAGCGGCGTCGATCTGATGGACGTGATCCGCGTGGATGCGACCTCGCCTGCCGAAAAGCTGCGCGCCCGCGCCTCGACCGGGACGGCGCGCAAGGCCGCGAAGGAAAGCTCGGACTCATGAAAGGCGTCGGCACCGATATCGGCATCATCCACTTCGTCGGCATCGGCGGGATCGGCATGTCCGGCATCGCCGAGGTGATGCGCAATCTCGGCTATCAGGTGCAGGGCTCAGACATCGCCGAGGGGCCGAGTGTCGAGAGACTGCGCGCGCGCGGGATCACCGTGCATATCGGGCACAAGGCCGAGAATGTCGAAGGCGTCGCCGTCGTCGTCACCTCCACCGCCGTGCGCCGCACCAATCCCGAAGTCGCCGCCGCACTCGAAGCGCGCATCCCCGTGGTGCGCCGCGCCGAGATGCTCGCCGAGCTGATGCGCCTCAAATCCACCGTCGCGGTGGCGGGCACGCATGGCAAGACCACCACCACCTCGATGATCGCGACGCTGCTCGATGCGGGCGGGATCGACCCGACGGTGATCAACGGCGGGATTATCGAGCAGTACGGCTCCAACGCACGCCTCGGCGATTCCGACTGGATGGTGGTCGAAGCCGACGAGAGCGACGGCTCTTTCCTGCGCTTGGACGGCACCATCGCGGTGGTCACCAATATCGACCCAGAACATCTCGATCACTACGGCGATTTCGACGGGGTGAAGCGGGCTTTCGTGGAGTTCATCCACAACGTCCCCTTCTACGGCGCGGCGGTGCTGTGCATCGACCACCCGGAAGTGCAGGCGGTGATCGGACAGGTGCGCGATCGCAAGGTCGTGACATACGGCTTCTCGCTCCAGGCCGATATCTGCGGGGTCAACATCCGCAGCGACAAGGGCGGCAACAGCTTCGATGTGATCGTGCGCCAGCGGGGTCTCGAGGACCGCCGGATCGAGGGCGTGCATCTGCCGATGCCGGGCCGCCACAATGTCCAGAACGCGCTCGCCGCGATTGCGGTCAGCATCGAGATGGGCTGTTCGGACGAAGTGATCCGCACCGGCTTTGCCCGCTTCGGCGGGGTGCGGCGGCGGTTCACCCGGGTCGGCTCTGTCGACCTGACGGGCGGCGCGGTCACCGTGATCGACGACTACGCCCACCACCCGGTCGAAATCCGCGCCGTGCTGGCGGCGGCGCGCGAGGCGGTTGCCGATGGCGGGCGCGTGATCGCCGTCGCCCAGCCGCACCGCTATTCGCGCCTCAACGACCTGATGGACGCCTTCCAATCCTGCTTCGACGATGCCGACATCGCTTATGTCGCCCCGGTCTACCCGGCGGGCGAGGAGCCTTTGCCGGGTGTCGACCATGCCGCACTGGTCGCCGGGATGAAGGCGCGCGGGCACCGCGCCGCGCGCGAGATTGCCGGGCCCGAAGCCCTGGCCGAGGTGCTGGCCGAGGAGATCGCCCCTGGCGACATGGTGGTCTGCCTCGGTGCGGGCGACATCACCAGGTGGGCGGCAGGTCTCGCGCCCGCGATCACCGCCCGCCGGAGCGCTGCGGCATGAACCAGCCCGGCGACAGCTACCACTTCGACGACGGCTCGGCCCCGACCTGCGCGGTCGAGGGCGCGGTGTCCTCGCCCGTGCCGCTGGAGGGCATTCGCGGCAAGCTCACCTGCAAGGCCCCGCTTGCGCCCTATACCTGGTTCAAGACCGGCGGCCCGGCGGACTGGCTGTTCGAGCCGGCCGACATGGACGACCTCAAGACCTTCCTCGAACGGCTCGGCGGGGAGGTGCCGGTCATGGCGCTGGGCCTCGGCTCGAACATGATCGTGCGTGACGGCGGCGTGCCCGGCGTGGTGGTGCGGCTCGGCAAGAGCTTCGCCAAGGTCGAGCACACCGGAGAGCTGGAACTCACCTGCGGCGGCGGGGCGAGCGGCATTCTGGTCGCCTCGACAGCGCGCGACCTCGGCATCGCGGGGCTCGAGTTCCTGCGCGGAATCCCCGGAACGGTGGGCGGCTTCGTGCGCATGAACGGCGGCGCCTATGGCCGCGAGGTGGCCGACGTGCTGCTCGACTGCGCGGTGATCCTGCATGACGGCAGCTTCATCACGCTGAATGCCGAGGAGCTCGACTACTCCTACCGCCACTCGGCCCTGCCCGAGGGCGCGATCGTGGTCTCGGCGCGGTTCCGTGGGCATCCGGGCGAGCCTGCCGCGATCGGCGCGGAAATGGACCGCATCGCCGCCGCGCGCGAAGCCTCGCAACCCTTGCGCACCAAGACCGGCGGTTCGACCTTCAAGAACCCCGAAGGCCACAAGGCGTGGGAACTGGTCGACCGCGCCGGGTGCCGCGGCCTTACCCTTGGCGGCGCGCAGGTCAGCGAGAAGCACACCAACTTCCTCATCAACACAGGCAACGCCACCAGCGCCGACATCGAAGGGCTGGGCGAAATGGTGCGCGACAAGGTCTATGCCGCAACCGGCGTGAGCCTCGAATGGGAAATTCAACGGGTGGGACGGCCGTGAGCCTTGATACGAAACTCCACGTCGCTGTCCTGATGGGCGGTTGGGCGAACGAACGCCCCGTCTCGCTGACCAGCGGCGCGGGCGTGGCCGATGCGCTCGAGAGCAAGGGGCACCGCGTCACCCGCATCGACATGGGCCGAGATGTGGCTCTCAAGCTGCATGAAGCCAAGCCCGATGTCGTCTTCAACGCGCTCCACGGCGTACCGGGGGAGGACGGGACGGTACAAGGGATGCTCGACCTGATGGGCCTGCCCTATACCCACTCCGGCCTCGCCACCTCGGTGATCGCGATCGACAAGCAGCTGACCAAGCAGGCGCTGGTGCCGCATGGCAT
Organism: Porphyrobacter sp. YT40; assembly: GCF_006542605.1. GTDB lineage: Bacteria > Pseudomonadota > Alphaproteobacteria > Sphingomonadales > Sphingomonadaceae > Erythrobacter. The sequence goes on along the minus strand of NZ_CP041222.1, from coordinate 3,290,835 downwards.
CCCCATGCCCGGCGGGCGGATCGTGACGCGCGATGAGCTCTACCAGCGCGACCCGCTGCCGCGGCCCTATGTGCTGAAGCCCGTCAACGAAGGCTCCTCGGTCGGCGTCGCCATTGTCACCGCAGACAGCAACGTGGGTAACCCGATCAGCCCCGACGCGCGCGGGCCGTGGCAGGAATTCGCCGAACTCTTGGCCGAACCCTTCATCAAGGGCCGCGAACTCACCGCCGCGGTGCTCGATGGCCCCGACGGCCCGCGCGCGCTGGGTGTCACCGAACTGGTGGTCGCGAGCGGCTTTTACGACTTCGAGAACAAGTACACCGCCGGACGCACCGAGCACATTTTTCCCGCGAAACTCCCGCCTGAAATCACCGCCCTGTGCGAACAATATGCCGTGAAGGCGCATCAGGTCTTGGGCTGCCGCGGCACCAGCCGCACCGATTTCCGCTGGGACGAGGAAGCGGGCGAGGACGGGCTGTTCGTGCTCGAAACCAACACCCAGCCGGGGATGACGCCCTTGAGCCTCGTGCCCGAACAGGCGGCGGGTCGGGGCATTCCCTATGCCGATCTGGTCGAAATGCTGGTAGCCGAGGCGCTGAGGGTTCACGCGGGGAAGCAAAAGGGAGGCGCGCATGGCACAGCAGATCCGGCGTAACGGCACCACCGGCGTGCGCCGCGCCGCCAAGGCGCAGAGCCGCGCGGTCACTGCGCGCAAGGCGGGGCGCTCGGCCAGCGGGATCATCGACCGGGCGATGGGCGTGCTGCCTTTCACCGAGGAGCAGTGGAGCCGCATTTGGCTCGCCATGATCATCGGCACCGGGGTGGGCGTCGCCTTCGTGATCGCCAGCCTTGCCGGGGTGCCAGCGCTGGCGCAGGCGCAGGTCGCCGCGATCGCCGCCGATGCCGGGTTCGAGGTCCGCCACGTGCGCGTTACCGGCACCAACCGCATGGACGAACAGCAGGTCTATGCCCGCGCGCTCGCCAGCCGCAATCAGGCCATGCCCGATGTCGATGTCGAGAAGCTGCGCGCCGAATTGCAGTCGCTGCCCTGGGTCAAGGACGCGCGCGTCTCGATCCAGCTGCCGCACACGCTCGCCATCGACATCGTCGAGCGGGAGCCGCACGCCGTGCTGGAAAAGGCCGACCGGCTGGTGCTGATCGACCCCTCGGGCGTGGAGCTGGAGCCGATCGCTGCCGACCGCGCCAAGGGGATGCTGCATCTCGCCGGGCCGGGGGCGGCCAAGCAGGCGCGCGCGCTGGAAACGCTGCTCGCCGCCGCGCCCGCGCTGGCCCCCAAGGTCGAGGCCGCCGAATGGGTCGGCAACCGCCGCTGGAACCTCACCTTCACCACCGGGCAATTGCTCGCGCTGCCCGAAGGCGAAGTCGCCGCGGCAAGCGCGCTGGTCAAGTTCGCGCGGCTGGACGGCCAGAACCGCCTCTTGGGCGGCAAGGTGCTGGCCTTCGACATGCGCACCCCGCCGCGGCTCTATATGCGCCTGCCCGAAGCGGTCGGCGCGAAGAATGCCGCCAGCGACAAGGGGGAGACGACCTGATGGCCAGCCGCGCCGCCGCCCGGCGCCTTGCGCGCACCTTTGCCGCGGTCAATGTCGGGAGCTTCCGCATCTCCGCGATGATCATGGGTGAGACCGAGACCGGCGAATTGCAGGTGCTCGGCTCCGGGCATCGTGCGAGCGCGGGGATCAAGCGCGGCTATGTCACCGACATGGGCGCCGCCGCCCATGCGATCCGCGACGCGGTGGAGCGCGCGGAAAAGAGCGCGGGCACCCCGGTGCGCTCGGTCTGGATCGCCTGTGCCGGGGCGGGGCTCGCCAGCCATGTGGTCGCGGTCGATATCGAGATCGGCGGGCGGCGGATCGAGGACGAGGATGTCGAGCAATTGCTGATCCAGGCGCAGGACATGATCCAGCCCGATGGCCGCAAGGTGCTGCACGCCCAGCCGGCGCACTACACGCTCGACGGCGCGCACGGCATCGCCAATCCGCGCGGGCTTCATGCCGAGCGGTTGGGCGTCGATATCCACGTGATGCTGGCCGATGGCGCGCCGGTGCGCAATCTCACCGAGGCGGTGCAGAACGCGCATCTCGAGGTCGAGGGCGTCGTCGCCGCGCCGCTGGCCGCGGGCCATGCCTGCCTCTCGCCCGAAGAGCGCGAACTGGGCGTCGCGCTGGTCGAGATCGGGGCTGAGATCACCAATGTCGCGGTGTTTGCCGGCGGGATGCTGCTGGGCCTGCACGCGGTGCCGATGGGCTCTGCCGACATTACCGACGCGATCGCATCGAGCTTCGGCATCCGCCGCTCGCAGGCCGAACGGCTGAAATGCGTCGCGGGCTCGGCGATTGCCAGCCCGGCGGACAACCGCGAGCTGATCCCCGTCAACGGCCCGGCCGAAGCGGGGAGCGAGGCGGGCGAGACCGGCGCGCCGGTCGGCCCGCTGGCGCGCGGGGCGGACGACAAGAACCGCATCGTGCGCGCCGAACTGATCGCGGTGGTCACCCAGCAATTGTCGGTGCTCACCGGCGAGATCGGCAAGGCGCTGAAAGGCATGGGCTTTGCCGGCCCGCGGGCCGGGCAGGTGGTGCTGACCGGCGGCGGGGCGGAGCTGGCCGGGATGGCGGATTTTATGCAGGGCGCATTGGGCCAGCCAGTGCGGCTCGGCCGCCCGCCGCAGTTGACCGGGATGCCCGAGGCGCACCACGCGCCCGGCTTTGCCACGCTGGCGGGCCTGTGCCTCTATGCCGCCGAAGACCCGGTCGATATCCGTGCGGTCGGGGCCGGACGCGGCGGGGCGACCTTCGCCTTCACCCGCGAGACCGGTGTCTGGGCGCTGCTGGCGCGGCTGCTGCGCGCGGTGAAGGAGTATTTCTGACCACGCCGAAGCCCTTTAAGCAGGGTCTTGCTCACATTCCGGCAAGCTTGCACTGTGGATAAGGGGCGGTCTGGGATAAAACGTGCACTGTGAATGTGTCACAGAACGACATGGCCGGGGCCAAGGTGACGAGACCACCCCGCTGGAGGATCAGCTGATGAGCATCAATATCGGACCTGCGGCAAGCGACGATCTGCGCCCGCGCATCACCGTCATCGGGATCGGCGGGGCCGGCGGCAACGCGATCGCCAACATGATCGCAGCCGAAATCGAAGGTGTCGAGTTCATCGTCGCCAACACCGATGCGCAGGCGCTGAGCACCTCGCCCGCCGAACGCCGCATCCAGCTTGGCCCCGACATCACCGGCGGGCTCGGCGCAGGCGCGCGGCCCGAGGTCGGCAAGGCGGCGGCGGAAGAGACCGTGGCCGAGGTCGAAAAGGCGCTCGAAGGCGTCAACATGTGCTTCATCGCGGCGGGCATGGGCGGGGGCACCGGAACGGGCGCTGCGCCCGTGATCGCCGAAGTCGCACGCCGCATGGGCGTGCTGACCGTGGGCGTCGTCACCAAACCTTTCCTGTTCGAAGGCACGCGCCGGATGCGCGCCGCCGAAGCCGGGATCGACGAGCTTCAGCGTCAGGTCGATACGCTGATCGTCATCCCCAACCAGAACCTGTTCCTGGTCGCCAAGGCGGAAACCACCTTCAAGGAAGCCTTCCAGCTCGCCGACGAAGTGCTCCAGCAGGGCGTGCGCTCGATCACCGACCTGATGGTGATGCCGGGCCTGATCAACCTCGACTTCGCCGATGTGCGCTCGGTGATGAGCGAGATGGGCAAGGCGATGATGGGCACCGGCGAGGGCGAGGGCGAGAACCGCGCGCTCGAAGCGGCGGAGCAGGCGATCGCCAACCCGCTGCTCGACGGGGTCAGTATGGCAGGTGCCAAGGGCGTGATCATCTCGATCATCGGCGGCGAGGACATGCGCCTGCTCGAAGTGGACGAGGCCGCCAATCACATCCGCGAACTGGTCGATGAAGACGCGAACATCATCTGGGGCAGCGCCTTCAACCCCGATCTCAAGGGCAAGATCCGCGTCTCGGTGGTCGCCACCGGGATCGAACAGAGCGCGATCGGTGCGGTCGACCGCTCGCAGCCGGTCTCGCTTTCGGCGTCGCGCGCGCCCAAGCGTCCGGTGCTCGAATTGTCGGAAGACGAAGGCCTGACCGAACTGCCCGAGGCCGAAGAGGCCCCTGCGCCGACCACGAATTACGGCTACGCCGCGCCGGCCGCCGCTACCGCAGCGACTGCGCCGGCGGAAAGCGATGACGACGACACGCTCGACCTCGGCGGGATGGCCGAGGATGACGGCGACGGTGACGAGGAAGGCGACGCCCCCACCGCGGCGGCGCCGTTCGATCTCACCGGGATGCAGGCCGGGGACGATTACGGCGAGGAGTACGAGGATGATGTCGACGACATCGTCGACCCGCTCGCCGGATTGCGCGGTGCCGACGACGGCGCGGCATCGGGCGCGCCCGCCGGTGACGGCGGGATGCTGGACCTCGGCGAGGACTACGCCACTTACGAACCGATCGAGCCCGAGCAGGACGATCTGCTCGCCAGCGCCGATCGTCTGGCCGAGGAAGATCGCCCGGTCGAAGCCAAGCTTGGCGGCGGGCGTCGCCGCGCGCTGCTGGGCGGCGCGGCGGGCGAGGGCGATGGCGGCGGTGCGGGCGGCGGCAGCACGCTGTTCGAACGCATGGCCAATCTCTCGCGCAGCACCGCCCGTGACGATGACGACGACGATGGCGACGGCGACGATGATGGCCCGGCGCTCAGCATCCCGCGCTTCCTTGGCCGCCAGAACAACCAGTAAGCCCTGCAGGCTGCCCGGCGCGTGTGCGGTGCCGTCCGTCGCACGGCCCGCGCGCGGCTCTGGCGGTTGGCGGCGGGGTGAGTAGAGCAGGCCCGATGGTGTCGCGTATTTCATTCTCCGCCCGCCTTGCGCTCGGCGTCGCGCTGATCGGCGCGCCTTGCCTTGCGGTGCAGGCGCAGCAGACCGTCTCGCAGCCCGTGGTGCAGGCTCTGCCCTCGGACGAAGTGCAGCGGCTCAACCGCGCACTGGTCGCGCTGGCCAAGACCCCGCGCGACCGCGATGCCCTGATCGAGGCGGGGCAGGCCGCGCTGGGGATCGACGATCTCGAGGCGGCGATCGGCTTTTTCGGACGCGCGGCGGAGGTCGATCCGGGCCATCCCGGCGCGGCGCAGGGGCTGGGCGCTGTGTATCTGCGGGCAGGGCGCGCGGGCGAGGCGCTGGTGCAGTTCGAGCGCGCGCTCGCCGCCGGAGCCGATGAGCGCGCTGTGCTGACCGATCAGGCGCTGACGCTCGATCTGGTGGGCGAGCAGGCCGGGGCGCAGGCCGCCTATGCCCGCGCGCTGACGCTCGATCCCGCCAATGACGAAGCGCGCCGCCGAATGGCGGTCAGCTTCGCGATCACCGGCAACCGTGCCCGGTTCGAGGAGGCCTTGCGCCCGCTGCTCGACCGGCGCGACATGGCGGCCCAGCGCGCCCGCGCCTTTGGCCTCGCGATTATGGGTGATGGCGAGCGTGCCAAGGCGATCGTCGAGCAGGTGATGCCGCGCGATCTGGCGACCCGGCTGGTGCCCTATCTCGAATTCATGCCGCGCCTGACCAAGCCGCAGCAGGCCGCCGCCGCCAATCTCGGGCTGTTTCCGCGTGCCGCCGATATCGGGCGCGACGATCCGCGCCTCGCCCGTTTCGCCGCGGAGGAGCGCGCCGACAGCCGCCTCGCGCCGTCGGGCCCGCCGCTCGATGCGCGGCCCCAACCTGTCACTACGCCCGCGCCCGAGCCTGCGCGCGTCGCGACGGTGACGCCGGTGACGGTGACCACGGTCTCGGCACCCGCCGCTGCCCCGCTCCCGGCACCGCCGCCGCCACCGCCAGCGCCGATGCGCGTGGCCGATGCCTTCGCCGAATTCGCCAATGCCCCGCTGCCCGATGCGCGGGTGAGCGGCGATGCGGTCGATCTGTCGCGAATCGCGATTCGGCGGGAGGCTCCGCCGCCGCCGCCCGAAAAGCCCAAGCCCAAGGAACCGGCCAAGCCCGTCCACCCCAGCCGCGTCTGGGTGCAGGTCGCGACCGGCAAGAACGTCAAGGCGCTCGGCTTCGACTGGAAGCGCATCAGCAAGGAGGGCGGGGCAACGCTCGCCAAGCTGAAGCCCTATACCACCCCCTGGGGCGAGGCGAACCGGCTGTTGGCGGGCCCGGTCGACAGCCGCGACAAGGCCCAGGCGATGGTGCGCGAGCTGAAGGCCAAGGGGGTCGACAGCTTCCTCTATGTCAGTCCCGAAGGCGAGGAAATCCAGCCGGTTAAGTAGCGGCGTGGGGCTGTCCCCGGCTTTCTTTGCACAGGCTTTGCACAGGGATATCCGGTTCTCCCCAGCCGCTCGGATGCGGGTGATTGCCAAGCGCCGGTGATCGCGTCCACATGTCGGCCAATGGTGCTCACGACCCCCTTTGCCGCCCCCGCTTCCGAACACGTTCGGCCATGAGAGCGCAGGACATGGACTATTCCGCCGAGGACGATGCCGCCCCCGTCGACATGCTGGTCAGCCTGTTCGCGGCACGCGGATGGCCGTGCGAGCTGGTCTCCGAAGACGAGATGACCGGCGAAGTGCAGGGCAGCTGGGCCAATTACCAGCTGCGCGCGATCTGGCGGTACGAGGATGGCGTGCTCCAGTTCCTGTGCCTCCCCGACATCCGCGTCACCGAGGAAAAGCGCAGCGCCGCCTACGAGCTGCTGTGCCTCGTCAACGAACAGATGTGGCTCGGCCATTTCGACATCTGGTCGAACGGTGACGTGCTGCTCTATCGCCACGGCGCGCTGCTGGGCGATAGCGGGCGGCTGAGCCTCGACATGGCGCAGGCGCTGGTGGAAAGCGCGATCGACGAATGCGACCGCTTCTACCCCGCGTTCCAGTTCGTGCTGTGGGGCGGAAAGACCCCGCGCGAGGCCTTGGACGCCGCAATGGTCGACGCGGCGGGCGAGGCCTGATAGCCTTGGGGCATGACTGAAAAACTTCTGATTATCGGATGCGGCAACATGGGCGGCGCGATGCTCGCCGGCTGGCTTGCCGCCGGACTGCCGCCCGAACGCTTCAGCGTGCTCGATCCCGGCATGGATGCAACCCCCGAAGGCGTGGCGCTCTACCGCGATGCGGGCGCGGTGCCGGGCGATCACGATGCGGTGATGCTCGGCTTCAAGCCGCAGCAGCTCGGCACGCTGGGGCCGGGCCTTCAGGCATTGACCGAAGGGCGGACGGTGTGTTCGCTGCTCGCCGGGATCACGCTGGCACAATTGGCGAGCGCGTTCCCGCGGGGCGCGGCGCACGTCCGGGTGATGCCCAACCTCGCCGCACGCATCAACAAGTCGCCGGTGATCCTCGCGCAGAGCGGTCTCGATGCCGACGCGCGCGCCGCCACCTTCGCCCTGTTCGATGCGCTCGGCAGCGCGGTGTGGCTGGAGGATGAGGCGCGTTTCGATCTGGTCACCGCGCTGGCAGGATCGGGGCCGGGCTTCGTCTATCGCTTCATCGACGCGCTGGCCGGGGCCGCGGTCGATCTCGGTCTCGACCAGCCGACCGCTGCCAAGCTGGCGCTCGCCACGGTCGAAGGCGCCTCGGCGCTGGCCGCCGGTGCCGATGTCGGCCCGGCTGCGCTTGCCGACCGCGTTGCCAGCCCCGGCGGCATGACGCGCGAGGGCCTCAACGTGCTCGACGAGGGCGCAGCCCTGCGCCGCCTGCTCGCCGACACGCTGCGCGCCACTGCCGACAAGGGCGCGGAACTTTCCAAAGGCAGTTAAGTTTAACAGCGCTTAAACTGAATGGATTGCGGCGTTTGCAAGCCGGTTTCGCTTGAAAAGCGGCGAACAAACACCGATATTCGCCCCATTGGAGAGCGCGGGCTTTTCCGCGCTCCGTTACGAAAGGCTAAGGGTTTCACAATGGCTGACTGGAATGACACCTCGCGCAATGCGCAGCGTATGGGCTCCGTGCCCCGCGCCGGGGGCGATGTCGCCGGCCGCGTGAGCTATGACGAGGGTCTGCGCAAGCATATGCTCTCGATCTACAATTACATGACTTCGGGCATCCTGCTGACCGGGATCGTCGCGCTGCTGGCCTTCACCAGCGGCACGGCTGCGGCGATCTTCACCGGCGGTATCCTGCGCTGGATCGTCGCGCTTTCGCCGCTCGCGATCGTCTTTGCGATGAGCCTCGGCGCCAACCGCTTCAGCACCGGGACGCTGCAGGCAATGTTCTGGGCCTTCTCGGTGCTGATGGGCCTGTCGCTCTCGTCGGTGTTCCTGGTCTATACGGGCGGTTCGATCGCCACGACCTTCTTTGCCACCGCGGCGGCCTTTGCCGGCCTGTCGCTCTATGGCTACACGACCAAGCGCAGCCTCTCGGGTCTGGGCAGCTTCCTGATCATGGGCGTGATCGGCCTGATCGTCGCCTCGGTGATCAACCTGTTCCTGCAGAGCCCCGCGTTCTACTACGCGATCAGCTTCATCGGCGTTCTGATCTTTGCCGGTCTCACCGCCTATGACACGCAGCGCCTGAAGAACGAGTACGAGTATCTGCGTGGCACCGAATTCGCGGGCAAGGCCGTGATCCTTGGCGCGCTGAGCCTCTATCTGGACTTCATCAACATGTTCCAGTTCCTGCTCAGCTTCCTCGGCAGCCGCGAGTAAGGCGGCGGCAGGCGCAGCGGTTTTTTCGACCAAGCGCCTGAATGAGGTGTTGAAATATCAGGTGCCCGGGGCCTTCCGTAGGCTCCGGGCATTTGCTTTGTAAGCGCAGGCGGCTATCGCAAGCGCCTTAAGGCTGGAGCAAGCCGGGCGCGCGCAGGATCGTTCGCCAGCGGCACACCAGATCCGCAGCAGGAGAGAGAGTTTTCATGAGCGCGGCCCCGCATACGCCTCCGTCCCCGTCCCGTCAGGCGGCCCGCACCCCGTGGCGTCTGACCGTCACCGCGCTCGCTGTCGGCGGCGCATTGCTGGCGGGCTGTGCCAAGCCGCCCCCGCCCCCGCCGCCGCCGCCGCCGCCGCCGCCCCCGGCTGCGGTGGTCGAGGCCGTGCCCTATCGCCCGCTGCCGCCCGGCGGCGCGCATTACGTGATGGACGTCCCCGCGCGCGGGCCCAACGGGCGGCGCATCACCATCAACAGCGACCTGTCCGACGATCAACTGATCTGGAACCTGCGCTCGGCCTGGAATGTCGCCGCGCTCAATTGCCTCGCGCCCGAATACGAGCCGATCCTGCAAGGCTATCGCCAGCTGCTGACCGGCAACGTCAAGACGCTGAAGGCGGTCAACGACCGGATCGAGAAGAGCTACAACAGCCGCTTCCGGGTGCGCCGCGATGCGATCGTCGCGCGCGATGGCTACACCACGCAGGTCTACAACTTCTTCGCCGAACCTGGCGCGCGTGCCGGGTTCTGCCGCGCCGCGCTCGACATGGCGAACCGCGCGCTGGCGGCGCCGCCCAAGGATATCCTCGGCTTCGCCCGTGCCAATTTCGACGGGCTGCTGGTGCCATTCGAGCAGTTCTTCGACGAATATGAAGCCTATCAGCGCGCGGCGGCCGATTGGGACGCACGCTGGGGCTCGCTCTACGGCCCCTCGCAGCCCGGCTGGGTCGCGGTTCAACAGGCCCGCGCCGGGCAGGCCGCGCCGGACATGATGCAGCAGACCGTGATCGACCCCGAGACGGGCCTGCCGGTGCCGGTGATCCCGGTCAATGAAGGCGTCACCTCGCAGCCCGTGGTGCAGCCGATTTCGCCCGCCACGGGCGGAGCGAGCGGCGAGTAGTGCAGGGCGGGGCGGGGCGGCGCGGCGCGGCGCAAAATCGCCGTTGCAAGCCCCGGCGCTTCTCGCTAATGCGCGCGCTCGCCTGACCTTGGGGTCGGGCGAGCTAAAACTGGAACGGGGCCGTAGCTCAGATGGGAGAGCGCGTCGTTCGCAATGACGAGGTCAGGGGTTCGATCCCCCTCGGCTCCACCAGTTAAAAGCAATAGGCCTGCCCCCTCGGGGGCGGGCTTTTTTGTTTTCGCCCTCAGACGCTGGGCGCAGCGCATCCGCGCTGCTTGGCTTCGCTGGATAAGCGGCGGCGCGTGGTCGGCCTTGCGGCGCTGCGCGCTGTTAGGGCGCCATCCATTCTCACCGTTTTTTACACCGCTTGCCGTCAGCTAGGCCTGACGCTATCTCGCTCCCGCGTTTTGGTAACGGGAATGCGGTTCGAATCCGCAGCTGTCCCTGCAACTGTAAGCGGTGAGTGTGAGATGCGCGCCCGGTCATACGGGCAGCCACTGGGGGCCTTCGGGCCACCGGGAAGGCGAGCATCTTACGCGCTGATCCGTGAGCCAGGAGACCGACCGGGGCGTGTCGCTCTTTGCCCGGCTCAGGGATTGGCCAGGCGCGGAAAGACACTTCTGTTGTGAGCGACATCGCTGGGCTGCACGGGGGAGGGATCGCCCCCTTGCAGTCACCATGTTGCTGATGACGGGAGGAATCCGTGAAGAATTTTGCATTGTTGGGAAGCGTCGCTGCGGCGGCGCTGGTTTGGGCTGCGCCTGTGTGGGCGCAGGATGAGGAGGTTCCACAGGGCGGCGACGTAACCGACGGTTTTGTTGGCTATCTCGACCGACCCGAAATCCTTGTTTCGGCCAGTCGCGACCCATCGCTGGCGCGTGACCAGTTCACCGGCTCCGCTCTCGTCATCACCGCCGACCAGCTCGAAGCGCGGCAGACCCGCGACATTGCCGACATCTTGCGCGATGTCCCCGGTGTCGCGGTGGCAGGCGTCGCGGGGCAGACCCAGATCCGCCTGCGCGGCTCGGAGGCCAACCATGTCCTCGTGCTGGTCGACGGGATCGAAGTCTCCGATCCCTTCGGCGGCGAGTTCGACATCGGCACCCTGCAAGCCGAACCCGGCGCGCGGGTCGAGGTGCTGCGCGGGCCGCAATCGGCGCTTTACGGGCCGGACGCAATCGGCGGCGTCATCGCCTATGAAACCGCGCGCGGGAGCAGCCTGTCGGGCTTCGCATGGCGGCTGGAGGGTGGCACGCAGGGCACCGTCAACAGCGCCATGCGCTATGGAATCGACGGCACGGGCTGGGACGCGGCGCTTTCCGCCATCGTCGTCAGCACCGATGGCCAGCCCAATGCGCGCGGCGGCTCGCGCGACATTGGACGCGACAGCTACACGCTTGCCGGCAAGGGCAGCGTGGAGGTGAGCGATTTTCTTACCCTGCGCGCCGCCGCCCGCTTCATCCGCACCGAGGGCCGGACCAACGACAGCGATTTCGACACCGCCAGCCCGACCTTCGGCTTCATCATCGACAGTCCCGGCGTGACCTTCACCAACGAGGCGGTCTACGCCCTCCTCGGCGCGCGGCTCGACACGCTCGACGGCCGCTGGACGCATGACCTCTCGGCCCAGATCGCCGATGTGGAGCGCGAGACCGACAGCCCCTTCGGCATCACCTCGGCCAGCGAGGGCGACCGGTTCAAGGCCTCCTACGTCTCGGCGTTCCGGCTGGCTGACGATCACACCGTCACCTTCGCCGCTGATTACGAGGTCGAAGGCTTCCGCAACGCCACCCCCGGCGGCTTCGTGTTCGACGAGCGGCGCGAGATCGAGCAGGTCGGGCTGGTGGGCGAATATCGCTACTCCGGCGAGGCCGTCGACCTGACGGCGGCTCTCCGTCACGATGTCAACGATCTGTTCCGCGATGCGACCACGTTCCGCGTGGGTGCGGGCTACCGGATCACCGACACCACCCGCCTGCGCGCGGCGGTCGGGAGCGGGGTCAAGAACCCCGGCTTCTTTGAGCTCTACGGCTTCATCGACGGCCGCTTCATCGGCAACGCTGCGCTCCGGCCCGAGAAGTCGACCGGGTGGGAAGTGGGGATCGACCAGCAGATCGGCGACAATGCCAGCGTTGCGGTGACATATTTTGACAGCGAGTTGGAGGGCGAGATTTTTACCATCTTCCCGCCGCCGAACTTCATCGCCACGCCCGCCAACCGCACAACGGAAAGCCAGCAGCGCGGGGTCGAGGTTTCATTGAGCGCGCAACTGGCCGAGCAATGGAGCCTCGATGCAGCCTATTCCTGGCTCGATGCCGAGGAAAACGGCGTCGAGGAAGTGCGCCGCCCCCAGCATATCGCCAGCGCTGCCCTCACATGGACTGCGCCGGGCGATGTTGCCTCGGCAACGCTGGTGGTACGGCACAACGGCGCGGCGCTGGACGATGCCTTCACCGATCCGAGCTTCGTGCCGGTGCGCGTCACGCTCGACGACTACACTCTCGTCAATCTCAACGCGCGGGTGAAGCTGACCGAGCGGCTCAGCGGCTTTGCCCGCGTCGAGAACCTGCTCGATGATCGCTACGAGCAGGTATTCAGCTTCGTCTCGCCGGGGCGGAGCGCGGTGATGGGCGTGGAAGTGCGGTTCTAGAAAGAGGGGGCGAGCCCCCGCGCAGGCAGGGGTCTCGGGCGGTGATCGAGTGTCGCCTGAGGTCCCCGCCTGCGCGGGGACTCGCATCGCAAGACCATTCCCCTCGCAATTGCAGCAAAAATTGCCTATGCGGCGCCCATGCATTTTCTCGACCAGGCCAAGATCTATGTGAAGTCCGGCGGAGGCGGCCCCGGCGCCGTCTCGTTCCGACGTGAAAAATACGTCGAATATGGTGGCCCCGATGGCGGCAATGGCGGGCGCGGCGGAGACATCGTGTTCGAAGCCGTCGCCGGTCTCAATACGCTGATCGACTTCCGCTATTCGCAGCACTTCAAGGCCCCGCGCGGTGGGCACGGGATGGGCAAGGACCGCACCGGCGCCTCGGCCAATCCGCTCGTCATCAAGGTGCCGGTGGGCACGCAGATCCTGTCCGAAGACAAGGAAGAGGTGCTCGCCGATTTCACCGAGGTGGGCCAGCGCGTCGTGTTCCTTGAAGGCGGGATGGGCGGGCGCGGCAATGCCTCCTACAAGACTTCGACCAACCGCGCCCCGCGTCAGCACCAGCCCGGCATTCCGGGCGAGGAGATGTGGGTGTGGCTGCGGCTCAAGCTGCTCGCCGATGTGGGCCTTGTGGGCCTGCCCAATGCGGGCAAATCGACCTTCATCAACGCGGTCAGCAACGCGCAGGCCAAGGTCGGCGATTATGCCTTCACCACGCTCGTGCCGAAGCTGGGCGTGGTGCGCCACAAGGGCCGCGAATTCGTGCTCGCCGACATCCCAGGCCTGATCGAGGGCGCGGCCGACGGCGTCGGGATCGGCGACCGCTTCCTCGGCCATATCGAGCGCTGCCGGGTGCTGATCCACCTGATCGACATCACCGGCACCGAGGATGCCGACCCGGTCGAGGCTATGCGCATCGTCGAGGAAGAGCTCGCCGCTTACGGCGACAAGGAACACACCCAGATCGATGAAAAGCCCCGGCTGGTGGTGCTCAACAAGCTCGATCTGGCCGACGCCGAACTGGTCGAAGGCTTCCGCGCAGAATTGCTGGCGGCGGGGGCGGAGCAGGTCTTCGCAGTCTCCGGCGCGACCGGCGCGGGCATTCCCGAACTGCTCGACGCGGTGCTCGGCTACCTCCCGGCCTCGACCTCGACCGAGACCAAGGCCGCCGAGGTCGAGGATGCGGACGAAGCCGAGGCGTGGTCGCCGCTTTAGGTCAGCGCCCCGCCGACACCACCTCTCCCCCTGAACAACGCAAGAGAAAGCGAGGGAATTCATGAAAATCGAGTCCCTGCTCGACTTCCGCGACATCACGAAATGCCCGCGTCTGGTCATCAAGATCGGCTCGGCCCTGCTGGTCCATCCCGATGGCGAAGTGCGCTATGAATGGTTGCGCACCGTCGCCGCCGAAATCGCCGGAGCGCGTGAACGTGGACAGGAGATCATTGTTGTCTGTTCGGGCGCGGTGGCGGTGGGTGCGGCCAAGCTGAACCTTCCGGGCGGCGGGCGCGAAACGCTCGCCCATGCGCAGGCCGCCGCGGCCACGGGGCAGGTGGTGCTGATCGCCACCTGGGCGCAATTGCTCGCCGAACACGGGCTGGTCGCGGGGCAGATGCTGCTCACGCTCGACGATCTGGAAGGCCGGCGACGCTATCTCAACGCCTCGGAAACGCTGCGGGAATTGCTGGCGCGCGGGGCGGTACCGATCATCAACGAGAACGATTCGATCGCCACATCGGAAATCCGCTTTGGCGACAATGATCGCCTCGCCGCGCGCGTGGCGCAGGCGGCGGCGGCGCAGGGCGTGCTGCTGCTGACCGATGTCGAGGGCCTATACGATCGCGATCCCTCGCATCCCGAGGCGGAGATCCTGCCGGAAGTGCGCGGCGTGACCGACGAAATCCACCAGATGGCGAGCGGCAAGTCGTCCTCGGGCAAGGGTTCGGGCGGGATGACCTCCAAGCTGCTCGCCGCCGAGATCGCCGAACGGGCAGGGATTGCGCTCGCGATCATCAAGGGCACCGACGACCTGCCGATCGCCTGCGCGATGGCGGCCAATCTCGGCACGCTGTTCCTCCCCAAGCGCGACGACAATGCGTGGAAGAGCTGGATTGGCGGGCGACTGCGGTTCAATGGCGGGATCAAGGTCGACACCGGCTGCGTCGCGGCGCTGGGGCGGGGCAAGAGCATCCTCGCGGCCGGGATCACCGGGGTTTACGGCAATTTCGAGCGCGGTGACGTGATCAAGGTCGAAGGGCCCGATGGCCGCCTGATCGCCAAGGGCATGGTCGAATATGACTGGGACGAGTGCGACGCGATCAAGGGGCTGCGCAGCGAGGAGGTCGCCGAACGGCTCGGCCATCTGCCGCGCTCCTGCGTGATCCACCGCGATCACATGGTTCTGCTGTGAGCCTGCTGGCCATCACCGGCGCAACCGGCTTTGTCGGCAGCGCGGTGCTGGCCGAGACTTTGGCGCAGGGCCATGAGGTGCGTGCGCTCGCCCGGCGCGAGCAAGCCCCGCAGGCGGGCGTCGAATGGGTTCGCGGCGATCTGGCTGACACGGCGGCGCTTGCCGCGCTGGTCGCGGGTGCGGATGCGGTGGTGCATGTCGCGGGCCTGACCAACACGCCCGATCCGGCGGAGTTCGAGACTGCCAACGTCACCGGCACCGCCAATGTTTTGCACGCGATGCGGGGTGCTGCCGTCAAGCGGCTGGTGTTCGTCTCCTCGCTCGCCGCGCGTGAGCCCAAGCTGTCGGCCTATGGCGCCTCCAAGGCGCGGGCCGAGACGCTGGTGGAAGCGAGTGGCCTCGACTGGACCACAGTGCGTCCGCCTGCCGTCTATGGCCCGCGCGATGTCGACATGCTCGACCTGTTCCGCGCCGCCAAGTGGGGGGTGGTGCCGTTGCCGCCGGGCGGTGCGACCTCGATCATCCATTCGGACGATCTCGCGCGCCTGCTGGTGGCGCTGGCCGCTGGCAATGCCGCACCGACGAAGAAGAAGGTTTATGAGCCCGACGACGGGCGCGAGGGCGGGTGGAGCCATCAGGAACTCGCACAGGCGATCGGGAGGGCAATGGGCAAAAAGAGCGTGTTCGCCCCGCATCTGCCCCGCGCGGTGCTGGATATTGCCGCCGCCGCCGACCGGCTGGCGCGCGGCGACCGCGCCAAGCTCACCCCCGACCGGGTGGGCTACATGGCGCACCCCAACTGGGTCGCGCGCTTCGACCGCAAGCCCCCGCCGGGCCTGTGGCAACCGCAGATCGCGGGCGACGAGGGGCTGAAAGCAACGGCGGAATGGTACAGGCGCGAGGGTTGGGTCTGACCCCGCCCCCTCGCGTGTGAGGAATGTCGCTGATTTTTTCGGCGAATCGGTTAGTCTCGCGCCCGTCAGGTGAGGGGAGGGGGCCGATGGCGGCGCTGAATCAGGAATATTTCGACCGGCCGGAAGTGCTGCGGCTGGTGCAGGGGCAAAGTGCGGTGCCCTCTGCCACCCCCGGCCCCGGCGACATTCTGGGTGCCGACGGGCAGATCATGGTGCCCGCCAGCAATGGCGGGATCGAGAACCCCAAGGAAATCCTGATCCCGCCCGGCACCACGCTGATCCGCTTTGCGAACGCGCCGTTCGTGCATCATGCGGCCGCCGGGGCGTGGTGGCTGGACTTCCCCAACTACAAGATCGTCGAGGGTTATGCCGACGACACCAACAAGCCCGTGCAGGCGGCGATGCGCGAATTGTGCGCGGTTCCGGAGGAGTGGAGCAGCATGACCCTGCTGATTCAGGCGGTCACGCGTTCTCCGCTTGCCGCCTATACCGGGCGCGGCAAGATCGCAGTGGCGCACAACAAGGTGAGCGCGATCAAGACGATCGATCCCCTGCGTTACAGCCGGCAGCAGGTGATGCAGCTCTACATCCCCGGGCTGCAATCGCCCGACCTGCTGAAGCAGGCGATGATCGTGCGCGGCTACACCATGGTCGCGCCGGAGGTGTCGCTGCGGGGCTACAACCCGGCGCTGTCGATCCGACGGTAAGTCTGCCGCGTCAGAGGAACGGCTCCTCGCCCGGCTTGTGGATGCCGCATTCGGTCTTGTCCCAGCCCTTCCACCGGCCCGAGCGCGGGTCTTCGCCCGGCGCGACCTGCGAGGTGCAGGGCGAGCAGCCGATCGAGGGGTAGCCCTGCGCGATCAGCGGGTGGCGCGGCAGGTCGTGCTGGATGAAGTAGCCCTCGATCTGCCCCGCATCCCAGTCGATCAGCGGGTTGATCTTGAGCCGCCCTTGCGCGTCGGAGGTGTCCACCTCGAACCGCGGCAGATTGGCGCGGGTGGCGGCCTGGAACGCCTTCCTGCCGGTGAAGCTCGCGTCGTAGCCAGCCAGCGCCTTTTCGAGCGGCTTGACCTTGCGGATCTCGCAGCAGCCGTCGGGATCGTAGGACCACCTGAGGCCCGTTTCGTCGCGCTTGGCGAGTTCTTCCGCGTCGGGGGTCAGCACCACCAGATTGAGCCCGAGCCGCTCGGCCAAGAGGTCGCGATAGGCAAGCGTTTCGGGAAAATGTTTGCCGGTATCGAGGAACAGCACCGGCACGCTCGCATCGACCGAGGCGACCAGATGCAGCAGCACCGCGCTCTCCGCACCGAAGCTGGACACCACCGCGAGATCGCCCGCCAACCCGTCCCGGATCACGGCTTCGAGCATTTCCGGCGTCGAGCTGCCGCGGAACATGCGGTTCAAGCGCACCGCGTCATGCTCGGTAAAGCGCGGGGCGAGGTCGAGCGTGTCGCGGGTGCGCGGCTGGCCGCTGAGGCCGAGTTCAGGCTTCATGGCGCTTGTCCGCGATGATGCGCCGCGCATCGGCGGCGCGTTGGTAGACATTCTCCCACGTTGCGAAGGCGCGCGCCGCGTCCTCCTCGTCGAGGCGCTTGTCGGGGGCGAAGCTGTCGAAGCCGCAGCGGCGCATGTGGCTCAATTGGTCGATCAGCACATCGCCCACCGCGCGCAATTCGCCGGTATAGCCCGCCTCGCGCAGGATCCGCGCCGCCGAATAGCCGCGCCCGTCGCCGAAGCTCGGGAAGTTGACTTCGACAAGCGCCAGCCGGTCGAGGAACGGCAGCAGGGCGCGCGCGTCGTCACCCGGCTCGATCCGGACGGCGGTGGCGTTGGTCTGGTCGCAGCACGCATCGACGGTGACGGTGCCGTGATCGACCGGCTCGTCGTCGCGGAAACGGAACTGCACCTCGTCGGGGCTGGTGCCGAGGTTCTCAGCCATACAATGCCTCCTTGAACGGCTCCATGCCGATGCGGCGGTAGGTGTCGAGGAAGCGCTCCCCATCCGAACGCTGGGCGAGATAGACGTCGGTGACCTTCTCGACCGCGGCGATCACGCCGTCTTCGTCGAAGCCGGGGCCGGTGATCTTGGCGAGGCTCACGTCCTCGGCCTCGCTGCCGCCCAATGAGAGCTGGTAGTTTTCGGTGCCCTTCTTGTCGACGCCGAGGATGCCGATGTGGCCCGCGTGGTGGTGCCCGCAGGCGTTGATGCAGCCGGAGATTTTTAGCTTCAGTTCGCCGACCACTTCGGTGCGGCCCGTTTCGGCGAAGCGCTCCGAAATGCGCTGGGCGAGCGGGATGGAACGCGCGTTGGCGAGCGAGCAGTAGTCGAGACCGGGGCAGGCGATGATGTCCTCGATCGTGTCCATGTTGGGACTGCCGAGCCCGGCCTCGTCGAGCGCGCTCCACAGCGCGTGGAGATCGGCAATCCGCACGTGCGGCAGGAGCACGTTCTGGGTATGCATTACCCTGAGCTCGTCGAAGCTGTATTGCTTCGCCAGCCGCGCCATCAGGCGCATCTGCTCCGAGGTCGCATCGCCCGGGATGCCGCCTGCGGGCTTGAGGCTGATGACTGCCGAGACATAGGCGTCATGCTTGTGCCGGTGGGTGTTGCGATCGACCCACAGCGCGAAATCGGGGTCCGAACGGTCGACCGTCTTGGGGCCATCGACGAAGGCGGGCGGGGCGAAATACTCCGCGATCCGCGCCAGTTCCTCGCGCGGGGGCTCGACCCCGACGCTGAGCATATGCGCAAATTCTTCTTCGACCTGACGGATATATTCCGCCGCGCCGAGTTCGTGGACGAGGATCTTGATCCGCGCCTTGTACTTGTTGTCGCGCCGACCGTAGCGGTTGTAGACCCGCAAGGCCGCCTCACAATAAGAGATCAGCTGGTCGATCGGCACGAAGTCGCGGATTAGCGGCGCGATCATCGGGGTGCGGCCCATGCCACCGCCGGCATAGACCTCCGCGCCGATCTCGCCATCTCGCTCGACAATGCGGATGCCGATATCGTGCAGCCGCATCGCCGCGCGGTCCTTTTCTGACGCGATCACCGCGATCTTGAACTTGCGCGGCAGGTAGGTGAACTCCGGGTGGAAGCTCGACCACTGGCGCAGCAATTCGGCATAGGGGCGCGGATCGACCACCTCGTCGGCAGCAGCGCCCGCAAAGTGATCGGCGCTGATGTTGCGGATGCAATTGCCGCTGGTCTGGATCGCGTGCATCTCCACCGTCGCCAGATCGGCGAGGGCATCGGCGCAATCTTCCAACTTGATCCAGTTGTACTGGATGTTTTGCCGGGTGGTGAAGTGCCCGTAGCCGCGATCATATTTGTCGGCGATATCGGCGAGCATTTCCATCTGGCGGCTGTTCAACGTCCCATAGGGGATCGCGACCCGCAGCATATAGGCGTGGAGTTGCAGGTAGAGCCCGTTCATCAGCCTGAGCGGCTTGAACTGGTCTTCGGTCAGCTTGCCTTCGAGACGGCGGCGGGCCTGATCGCGGAACTCGGCGACGCGGGCTTCGACCATCTGCTGGTCATATTGGTCATAGCGGTACATCAGATCACCCAGTCCCAGCCGGTCTTGTCGGCAGTCGGCACGGCGAGGTCGCGCCGCACGGTCGGGCCGAGCGCGCGCACCCGGTCCTTGATATGCGCGGGGCGGACATGGCCCTCGGCGTCGATGGAGGCCTCGATGGCGTAGGGCACGTTGACGCGGCGCGCGGCTTCCTCGCGGGCGAGGATTTCCTCGGCGTCCTCGCCCACGTCGACCGCATCGTCGACGAAGGGCGACCAGCCAGTGCCGTTCCACCAGGTCACGGCGCCGGTGCGCAGATCGTTGCCGGTGAGGATTTTCATTGTGCTCTCTCCTGAACGAGCGCGGCCACGGCAGCGTCCTCGCGCGCGGTGACGTCGCCGATGACGATGAGGGCGGGGCTCCGGACCGCCTCGCGTTCGACCAGCTCGGGCAGGGCGGCGAGCAGCCCGCGCAGCACGCGCATTTCGGGGCGCGCAGCGTTCTCGATCACAGCGACGGCCATGTCGGGCGCGAGGCCATCGGCCATCAGCTTTTCGGCGATCTGGGGAGCGGTGTTCACGCCCATGTAGATCACCAGCGTGCGGCCCTTGCCAGCAAGGCCCGACCAGTCCTGCTCGGCAAGGCCCTTGCACTGGCCGGCGACAAAGCTGACGATGCTGGACGCATCGCGGTGGGTGAGGGCGATCTGGCTGGCGGCAGCGGCGCCATTGGCGGCGGAAATGCCAGGAACGACCTCGACCGGAACCCCGGCGGCGCGCGCGGCCTCGGCTTCCTCGCCGCCGCGCCCGAAGATGAAGGGGTCGCCGCCCTTGAGGCGCACAACGTCCTGCCCCGCGAGCGCCTCAGCCACGAGCAGCGCGTTGATCCCCTCCTGCGGCAAGGTGTGGCGGGCGCGCTGCTTGGCGACCGAGATGAGGCGCGCATCGGGCCGGGCGAGGCCGAGGATGTCCGGGCCGATCAGCCCGTCATGGACGATCACCCGCGCTTGCTCGATCAGGCGCGCGGCGCGCAGGGTGAGGAGGTCCACCGGACCCGGCCCTGCGCCGACAAGATAGATGGTGCCCACGTGTTGCATGACAGGGCAAATGGGCGAGGCGCGCCCTCCGTTCCAGCGAGAATGGATTGGCCGGTGCGAAGCCCAGCTATTGCGGCGCGGTTTCTTCCGGCGGTGACGGAGGCTCGCGACCGCCCAGCGCGGCGATCAGCGCCTGCATCTGCGCATTGTCGCGCAGGTTGATGTCGCGCTGCGGATAGGGGATCTCGATCCCGTTTTCCTTGAACAGCCCCCACAGGTTCTTGAGCACCGCGCTGCGGACATTGCCGACGCCGTCTTCGGGATCGTTGATCCAGCAATGGATCGTGAAATCGACCGAATTGTCGCCGAAACCGCTCCACCACACCGTCGGCGGCGGGGTTTCGAGCACGCGGTTCGCCTCCGCAGCCGCCTTCAGCATCAGCTTTTCGGCGAGCTCCATGTCGGTGTTGTAGCTGACCCCGACCGGCACCTGCACTCGCACATTGCGCGAGGAATAGGACCAGTTTTCGACCTGATTGATCATCAGGTTCTCGTTCGGAATCAGATATTCGCGCTCGTCGCGGGTGACGACCGAGATCGCGCGGATGCCGATCTTGCGGATCTGGCCGAAGGTCTGCTGCCCCGATTGGTCGGCCACCGCGATCACGTCGCCCGGCTTGATCGACTTGTCCATCAAGAGGATGATGCCGGAGATGAGGTTGCCGAAGGTCTTCTGCAGGCCGAAACCGATCGCAAGGCCGAAGGCGCCCGAGAACACCGTCAGCGCGGTGAGGTCGATGCCGAGCAGGTCGATCCCGAACAGGAAGGTCGCGATCCAGATGACGATGGTGGCGATCTTCTCGGCGAGGACGCTCTGGGTGCTGTCGAGTTGTGGCAGGCGGCGCAACCCGCTCCGCACCAGCCGGGTCGCGGTCCAGGCGAAGGCCAGCACCAGCAGCACGGCGGCGACGGTGAACAGCACATCGAAGGCCGAGATCCGCCAGTCGCCGATCTCGAAAGCGAGGCCATCGAGCCGGTTGACGATGCCGCCGATCGTCTCGCTGCGTTCGGCGATATCCTCGCGCACGGTGTCGGCGCCGCTGACGATCTCGGTGTCCGGGGTTGCCGCAGGCGAGGGCGTGGCCGCAGTCTCGGCGGCGGGCGTCTCGCCGGGGGCGGGGGTGGCCGTGCTGTCCGCCTCGGGGGCAGCGAGATCGACGGTCGAGGCGGGGGAAGACAGGCTCATGACAGCGGCTCCAGCGCTTGCGCCAGATCGGCGATCAGGTCGTCGGCATCTTCCAGCCCGATCGCCAGCCGCAGCGCGGGCGCGCCGCCGGTGCCGTTCATGCAGGAGCGGTAATCCTCGGGCCGAATCGGCAGGGCGAGGCTTTCGAACCCGCCCCAGCTGTAGCCGATCCCGAACAGCGCGAGCGCGTCGGCGACGCGGGCAGAAGCCTGCGGATCATCGCTCGCCAGCTGAAAGGCGAACAGCCCGCAGCCGCCGGTGAAGTCGCGCTTCCACAGGGCATGCCCGGGGTCGGAGGGGAGCATCGGGCACATCACCCGCGCCACGGCGGGGTGCGCTTCGAGCCATTCGGCAATCCGCAGCGCGGAGCGGGTCTGCGCTTCCAGCCTGACGCCCATCGTCCTCAGCCCCCGCGCGGCGAGAGCGGCATCGTCGGGCGAGACCACCTGCCCCAGTTCTTGCGCGGTGCGCCTCAGCGCGGTGTACCAGCGCTTGCCCGCGCTGGCGCTGCCCATCATCAGGTCGGAATGGCCCCCGACATGCTTCGACAGGCTCATCATCACGATATCGCAGCCATGCTCGAGCGCCGCGAACCCGAGCGGGCTCGCCCAGGTGTTGTCGATCATGCTGACCGCGCCGTGCGCGCGGGCGATGGCGGTGAGCGCAGGCACGTCGCACATCTCGAAGGTGAGGCTGCCGGGCGCTTCGAGCCACACGGCTTTGACTGGCTCGGCGAACAGCGCCTCGAACGCGGCGAGATCGCGCGGGTCGAAGAACTGCGTCGTCACGCCCATGCGCTTGAGCAGCCCGGTCGCCATGCTTCGCGAGGGATCATAGGCGTTGTCGGCCATCAGCAGCCGGTCGCCGGGCTTCAGCACGGCGAGCATACAGCCCGCAATCGCTGCCACGCCGCTGGGATAGAGCTGGGTGCCGTGGGCACCGCGCTCGATCTGGGTCAGCGCCTCGGCCAGCGCCCATTGCGTCGGCGCACCGCGGCGGCCGTAGAAGAACTGCCCGTCGGCATTGTTGCCGCCCGCCGCATGGCGATCGGCGTCGCAATCATAGAGATGCGTGGAAGCCCGCCAGACCGGCGGATTGACCACCGGCCCGGTCCACTCCTTGCGCCGCCCCCCGCGCACCAGCCGGGTGGCGGGGGAGAGCTTGTCATCATCCTTGCCAGCGCTCAAATCTCGGGTCCCTGCGCCTTGGGTGTGGTGGGGTCCGCGCCCCATTCGCTCCAGCTGCCGTCGTAAAGCGCGGTGTCTCGCTCTCCGATCAGATGCAGCGCAAACAGCAGCACGCTCGCCGTCACCCCGCTGCCGCAGGTGCCGACGATGGGCCGGGTCATGTCCAGCCCCGCGCCTTCGAACGCCGTGCGGATTTCCTCGGTCGACTTGTAGGTGCCGTCGGCATTGAAGAGATCGGTGAAGGGCAGGTTGCGCGCACCGGGAATGCGGCCCATCGGCAGGCCATGCACGGGATCGATCCCAGTGCCGTAGACCCGGTCAGCCGAGCGCGCATCGATCACCTGTTCTCGGTCGCTTTCGAGGTTCTCGATCATCTCGGCCTTGGTCCGCACGCCTTTGAGCGGGTGCAGCCGGGGCGGGGCGACGGGGGCGGCGTGCGCCTCGCCGGCTTCCATCGCGCGGCCCTCCGCCCGCCACTTTTCGAGGCCGCCATCAAGGATCGCGACGTTCTCCCACCCGGCCGCGTTAAGGAGGAACCACGCGCGCGCAGCGGTGCGGATCGCGCTGTCATCGTAAAGCACGATTGCATGATCACGGCTGACGCCCAGCAGGCCCAGCCGCGCGGCCAGCTGGTCGGGTGTGGGCACGGCATAGGGCACGCTCGAGCCTGCATCGAACAGGCTGGCAAGCCCGAGGAGGCGGGCTCCGGGGATATGCCCCGCGGCAAACTCCGCCGCCGCATCGCGTCCGGCGGCAGGCAGGTGGTACGAAGCGTCGAGAATTGCGAGCCCGGGGGCGTTGCCATGTTCGGCGAGCCATTCAGTCGACACGAGCGCGGAAGGGAGCTGGTTCATGCGCGCGACCCTAGCGGCTGATCCGGCAAGGGGCAAACCTGTGTGAGCGGCCGCGCGACTCAGGCGGCAGCAGTAGCGGGGGGAATCGCAATGACTTGCGCGACAAGGCCCGCGATTCCGCCGGGCGGCTGGTCGAGCAGGATCGGGTGCAACCTGCCGCTGGCGCTGCGCGGGCCGATCACGAAGCTGCGGCTCATCGCGCGCAGGCCCTCTCCTTCCAGCGTGACATGGGCGAGCGGCACGAACATCGGGGTGGTGCCCTGCCGCACCGGGCTGATCGCGGAGAGCGGCAGTTGCACGGTCCCGGTCACGCTGCGCGCCTGATGCGGGCCGATCCGCGCGATCCGCTCAAGCCCCTGCGCCGCACCGGGCGAGGGCGCGTTGGCGGCATTGGCCCGCGCGCAGGCCAGCTGGAGCGCCAGCGCAAGATCGTTGACCGCGCGCGGCGAGCGGTTGGCGATCGTGAGGCGATATTGCAGCGTGAACATCATCAGGCTGCGGGTCGCGCCGACGATTTCGAGTGTGAGGTCGAGACGGGGTTGTTCGGCCTCATCCGCGTCTCCGGCGACATCTGCATCGCCGGTGGCAGGCGGCGGGGCGAGACGCCGGGCGGCAGGCTTGCGCCGTCGCCACCACAGGAGCCCGCCGCCCAGCAGCGCGAGCGCGCCGAGACCGCCCGCCGCCAGCGGCCACCAATCGGGCAGAACCGAAGGCCCGGTCACGACGTCGGTGGTCGGGGGGAGTTCGACAGGGCTGTCCGGCAGGGCGGGGCCGGGGATGCTGAAGCCGGGAGCCGGTGCGGTGTCCGCGTTGGTCGCGGTGGGCTCCGGGGCGGATGGTGCCCCACCTGTCGGCAACGGCACGGGCGAAGGTGCGGGCGCGGGTGTCCCTGTGCGCGGCGGCACGGCCTGGGGCGCGGGTTCGCGCACGGCATCGGCCGGGCGTTCGGCAGGCGGATCGAAGATCGGGCGGATGGTCGGCGCAGGGCTTGGTGCGGCGCTCGGCAGCGGGCTCGGCGCAGGGCGCGGCGGGATCGCGACGCCGCTGCGCTCATCCGCCGGGCCTGCCGGAGCGGGGGTCGGCGTCGGGGTCGGCGGGGGGAGCGTGAAGGTGCCCGGCGACTGGTCCTGCGCAATGAGCGGCGCTGCGGCAGCGGCGGCGAGCAGGCAGGTTGCGGCAAGCAGGCGGGCAGGGCGGCGGGTCATGCTGTGACAATCGGCTCGGGGCGTGGGATCGGCGTATGTGGCTGGGTCAGGCTGAACCTGCGCTGTCCCCATAGATGCGGCGCGGGCCCTGCGTCCAGTTCCGGCCTTGCGCGCTGCGGCGGATCGGGGCAACAGCGCGGCATGGAAACCACACCCCCCTCCAAGCCGCAGCCGCAATTCCTCGGGCGCGACACGCCGCTGCCCGCTTCGCCGGAAGAGGCGGTGCTCGACTACGTGCCCAACCCGCGCGTCGGGCTTACCTATCTGGTGCGCTTCGTCTCGCCGGAGTTCACCTCGCTGTGCCCGGTGACGAACCAGCCGGACTTCGCGCATCTGGTGATCGACTATGTGCCGGGCGAAACCATCGTCGAGAGCAAGAGCCTGAAGCTGTTCCTCGGGAGCTTCCGCAACCACAACGGCTTTCACGAGGATGTGACCGTGGGGATCGGCGTACGTCTGTTCCAAGAAATGCGCCCGCAATGGCTGCGGATCGGCGGCTACTGGTATCCGCGCGGGGGTATCCCGATCGACGTGTTCTGGCAGAGCGGCGCGCCGCCTGCGGATCTCTGGCTGCCCGATCAGGGCGTGCCCTCCTATCGCGGGCGCGGGTAGCGGGCCGGACTAACCCTTGATTTCGAGCTGCACGAACTTGGGGATGCTCTTGTTGGCTTCGCGCCACTTGGCCAGCGGGAAGGCGCCTGCGCCCAGCGCGGCGAGCGGGATGCCCGCTTCGGCCAGCGCATAGGGCGAGATGCGGTGCCGGGTCATGAACCCGCCGCTGCCGTCGCTGATCAGCTTGGTTTCGAACTGCAGGCCCTGACTGTTCTCGGTGGCATTGACCACCTTGCTGACCACCAGCTGCCCGTGGCCGAGATCGAGCACCACGTCGGTCCCCACCGGCACTCCGGCAAGGCCCGTGATGCGCGCACCGGTCTTGGAGATGTTGCGCAGGATCACGTCGTAGTAGTGATCCTCGTGGATCAGCCCGACCTTGCGGAAGATGGTGATGCGCTCGGCGCGGTGGCGCGGCGGGCCGCTGGGGCGGAACATGGCCGATCCGTGGGCGATCTGTTCGAGCACCTGCTCCTGCGAGAGCGCGCGCGAATAGATGTAGCCCTGCACCAGATCCGCACCGCGTGCCTTGACCAGTTCCAGCTCGTCCATCGCCTCGACCCCCTCGGCGACGGTCTCCATCCCCAGCGCCTTGGCCAGCGCGACGATCGCGGTGATGATCGCCGGGTTGATGTCGCCGTTCTCCGTGCAGCCGCGCACGAAGCTCTGGTCGATCTTGATCTTGTCGAAGTGCCCGTGCTTCAGATAGCCGAGCGAGGAATAGCCGGTGCCGAAATCGTCGAGCGCCAGACGCACACCCAGCTTCTTGAGATCGCGGAAGATGCTGTCGACGGATTCGAGATCGCCGACGAACACGCTCTCGGTGATCTCCAGCTCGAGCCGCGAGGGGGGCAGGCCCGAGGACTCCAGCGCGGCGGCCACGGCCTTGCGGAAGCCCGGCCGGACGAACTGCTTGGCCGAAACATTGACCGCGACCTTGATGTTGCCGGGCCAGGCCAGCGCATCCACGCAGGCTTGCTTGAGCGCGGCCTCGCCGATGCGGACGATCAGATCGTCGTTCTCCGCCACCGGGATGAACTGCGCCGGGCTGATCTCGCCCTCTTCCTCGTCGTGCCAGCGCAGCAGCGCCTCGAAGCACCGGACCTCGTTGGTGGCCGGATCGACCAGCGGCTGATAGGCGAGCTTCAGCTCGTCGCGGTCGACCGCATCGCGCAGCCGGTCGCCGAGCTGCGCGGTCTTGGAGGCCTTTTCGCGCAGCTCGCTGGTGAAGAAGCAGAAGGTCCCGCCACGCGTATCCTTGGCGGAATAGAGCGCCATGTCGGCCGCGCGGGTGAGCTCGTCGGCGTCGAGCCCGTCATAGGGGGCGATCGCGATCCCTACCGATGCCCCGATGATCGCGCGGCGACCGTTGATGGTGTAGGGCTGCGAGACCGACTGCACGATCCGGTTGGCAAGCTCCCCCAGCGTGCCGCGGTCGTCCATGTCGGGCAGCACCACCTGAAACTCGTCGCCGCCCAGACGGCCCACTTCGCCGGCTTCCTTGACGATCGAGGACAGCCGCATCGCGACCTGCTTCAGCAGCTCGTCACCCGCCGGGTGGCCCATCGTGTCGTTGACCTGCTTGAAGCGGTCGAGATCGAGCATCATCAGCGCGCAGGAGCGCTTGTTGGCGCGGAACGCATTGAGCGTCGCGGTCAGGCGCTCGTTCAGCTTGCGGCGGTTGGCAAGCCCGGTCAGCTCGTCGACCTGCGACTGCTTGGTGACCCGCGTTTCATAGGCGTATTGGGCGGAAATATCGACCGCGCTGCCACGATAGCCCTGAAAGGTGCCGCGCGCATCGGTCAGCGGACGCCCGTTCAGCCGCCACCAGCGCGTCGACCCGCGCCCGTCGGCCACCGCGACGACGTGCTCGTCGAGCTTGGAGCGGGCCTTGAGCTTGAAGGCGAGACTGCGCTGGCTCGGTCCGCCGTCTTCATTGTCGACATCCTGAAACACCTGCGTCAGGGCCCGACCGATCAGCGCGTCGCCCGCGTCGCCCAGCTCCACCAGCGCGCGCTGCGACAGGAAGTTGAGGCAGCCCTCGGCGTCGGTCGCCCAGAACATGCCGATGCCCAGTTCCTCGACCTCGCCCAGCACCACGGCCCGGTCGGGCCGCGACTTCGCGTCCGACCGGCCTTGCTGGGGCGCGGAGCGATCTGGCTCGCGCGCGGATTTGAGAAATCCAAGTGGCATGCCCTGTCCTTGTTCGCGGGCCGGAGGCAGAAGGACCCACGCCGTCCCGCAATAGCCGCATCGTGATTGAAATTTGGTTACGCCCGCTTTTGACACCGCTTGGCCGGCCTAGCCCCGCGGCGGCAAGGTGTGCACGGCCTGCGATGGGCGCGGAACCGTTTCGCTGAAGCGGCGTTGTCGCGATGACGGTGCGGTTTGGCATTTTCTTGCTGCTGGCGGCGACGTCATGTAATTTTGCTGCATAGCCGCCAAGCGTCAGGGATCACGCGCCGCGCCTGTTTGCGATGATCTGGGGGGTGGTGTCATTTCTGACAACTCTGTGCTCGACCGCGCGCCTGCGGCGCTGACCAATCCGGTGCGCACCCGCGCCGACTGGGAGGCGATGCGCGCCGCTGCGCTGGCCAATCCGGGCGCGTTCCATGGCGATATCGCGGGGCGCAACATGCACTGGTTCGTGGCCGAGGCAGGCCCTGCCGGCGCGTGGCTGATTAAGGGCGAGGATGGGCGCTGGCACGGCTGGGATGCCGCCAGTGCCGCGCCGGTCAGCCCGGATCTCCCCGATGGTTTCACGCCTTGGCACACCGGCTTCGACGGCTCCAACCCGCCGCACTGGCGCTGGTTCGTCGGCGGGCGCACCAATGCCGCCTTCTCCGAACTCGATCGCCACGTACTCGCTGGCCACGGCGATGAAGCCGCGCTGATCTTCGAGGGCGATCGCTGGGACATGAGCGCCTATGGCGGCAAAGGCGCACCGATCGACTGCTTCACGGTCAGCCGCAAGAAGCTGCTGCTGGAGGTGGCGAAGTGCGCGGTGGCGCTCGAGGCGCTGGGCCTCAAGCCGGGCGACCGCATGGCATTGAACATGCCCAGCATCGTGCCGCAGATCTACTGGACCGAAGCTGCCAAGCGGATGGGCGTGGTCTATACGGCGGTGTTCGGCGGGTTCTCCGACAAGACCCTCAGCGACCGCATCGCCGATACCGGCGCGCGGGTCATCGTCACCTCCGACGGGTCCTACCGCAACGCGCAGGTCGCCGGGTTCAAGAATGCCTATACCGACCCGGCGCTCGACAATTTCGTGCCGGTGACGACGGCGCTGGAAATCCTCTCCGGCCTCGATCTCGAGCTGGGCCGCGAGGATCACGAAACGGTCCTAACCGCAGTCCGCGAGGCGCTGGCGGGGGAGATCACGGTCGACCGGTCGGACGTGATGCGCGGCGTGGGCAAGGCCTTGATCCAGCTGGGCGGCGAGGGGCGCATCACCTCTGCGGATGCCGCCCGCGTGCGGATCGCGATTGCCTCCAGCCTCGTGACCCTTCCGCCGCGCGTGGAGGCGGTGATCGTGTGCCGTCACACCCACCAGCCCGACATGATCTGGCGCGAGGAGCGCGACCGCTGGAGCCACGAACTCACCGACGCGGCACTCGTCACCGTGCTCGAGAAGGCGCGCGGGGCGGGCTTCAATGTCGCTTCCGAAGCCGACCTGCTGGCGCTGTCCGACACCGATTTCGTCCGCGCGATCTGGGCGTCGTCGAAGCCGATGCCGGTCGATGCCGACTACCCGATGTTCTTCATCTACACCTCGGGCAGCACCGGCAAGCCCAAGGGGATCGTCCACGCGCACGGCTATGCGGCGGGCGTGGCCGAGACGATGAAGGCGAGCTTCGACGCACGCCCCGGCGACACGCTGTTCGTAGTCGCCGATCCGGGCTGGATCACCGGTCAGAGCTACCTCATCTGCGCGCCGTTGATGACGCGGGTGACGTCGCTGGTGAGCGAAGGCTCGCCGGTCTTCCCCCACGCGGGCCGCTTCGCCTCGATGATCGAGCGGCACAGGGTGACGATCTTCAAGGCGGGGGTGACCTTCCTCAAATCGGTGATGTCCGATCCCGACAACCTCGCCGAGGTGCAGCGCTACAACATGAGCGGGCTGCGGGTGGCGACCTTCTGCGCCGAGCCGGTCAGCCCCAGCGTGCAAGCCTTCGGGATGGAACACGTGACGCCGCGCTACATCAACTCCTACTGGGCGACCGAGCACGGCGGGATCGCGTGGACGCATATGTTCGCGAATGACGACTTCCCGCTGCGGCCCGATGCGCACGCCTACCCGCTGCCGTGGATCGTCGGCGATGTGTGGGTCGAGGACGAGGCTGGTAAAGGCGCGGACGCTCCCTTTACCCGCTCCGATGAAGGCGGCGCGCCGTGGCGCAAGGCCGATATCGGCGAGAAGGGCGAGATCGTGATCGCCGCGCCCTATCCCTACCTCGCGCGCACGATCTGGGGCGACATCGCGGGCTTCAAGGTCGAAGACGGTCGCGTCGATCCCGCCTGGCGCGGGGACGCTGCGCGCTGGGAAGAAGGCTATTGGCGGCGCTGGAAGGGCGCATGGGCCTATACTCAGGGCGACTTCGCGATCCAGCACGCGGACGGCTCGTTCTCCCTGCATGGCCGCTCGGACGACGTCATCAACGTCTCGGGCCACCGCATGGGCACGGAAGAAATCGAAGGCGCAGTGCTGCGCGACAAGGCATTGGCGCCGGACTCGCCGGTCGGCAACGTGCTGGTGGTCGGCGCGCCGCACCGCGAGAAGGGGCTGACCCCGCTCGCCTTCGTGGTGCCGGTGGCGGGGCGCAAGCTGACGCATGAGGACAAGCGCCGGTTGTTCGATCTGGTCCGCACCGAGAAGGGCGCGGTGGCGGTGCCGGCGGACTTCATCGAGGTCTCGCAATTCCCCGAAACCCGCTCGGGCAAATATATGCGCCGCATGGTCCGCGCGCTGGTGGTGGGCGAGGATGTGGGCGACGTCACAACCCTCCGCAACCCCGAGGCTTTGGACGAGCTCAAGCGCGTCATCGCCGACTGGCAGCGCAAGCAGCGCATGAGCGACGAACAGGCGCTGTTCGACCGGCACCGCTATTTCCTCGTGCAATACAACACGCTTGCACCCGGCAAGCAGGTGGCGACCGTCACTGTCACCAATCCACCTGTCAATGCGCTCAACGAACGCGCGATCGACGAGCTGGTGCTGGTTACCTCGACGCTGGCGCGCGACGACAACGTGGTCGCGGTGGTATTCACCGGAGAGGGCACATCGTCCTTCGTCGCGGGCGCGGACATCCGCCAGATGCTCGAGGAAATCCACACGGTCGACGAAGCGATGGTGCTCCCTAACAACGCCCACCTCGCCTTCCGCACCATCGAGAGCATGAACAAGCCGTGCGTCGCGGCGGTGCAGGGCGTGGCGCTGGGCGGGGGCATGGAGTTCGCGCTCGCGTGTCATTACCGCATCGCCGAGCCCGTGGCGCGCTTCGGCCAACCCGAGATCCGCCTGCGTCTGCTGCCCGGCTACGGCGGCACCCAGCGCCTCCCGCGCCTGCTCGCCGACCGCCGCGGGGCGGAAGGAGTGCGCGATGCGCTCGATCTTATCCTCGGCGGGCGCAGCATCACGGCGGAACAGGCGGCGGCCATCGGCGTGGTCGACGAGCTGGTCGAGGGTGCAACGGATGCGCTCTCGGCGGCTCACGCGGCGGTGCGCGATTTCGTGAAGAACGGCCCCGGCAGCGCGCTCGGCTGCGCCTTCGCGGAGCGGCAGGCGGCCACCGTGCGGTGGGAAGCGGCGTCGGACGTCAGCCTTGACGCGGTGCTTGAGGATGACTTCCTCCAGCGCATCCTCCGGCAGCTCGAATGGGCCGGGCGAGATATTGCGGGCGCGCGGGCACTGGACGCGGTGCGCACGGGGCTCGAACACGGCGTCACCCAAGGCACCGCGCGCGAGGCGCGGCTCTTCGCCGAAGCCATCGTCGACCCGCAAGGCGGCAAGACAGGCATTCGCCAATTCATGGACAAGGTCGCGCCCCCGCTCCCGGTGCGGCGCGACGGGGTGTGGATCGACGCCGAGCACGAGATGCGTGCGCAAGCGTTGGAGGCGGCAGGCGAGCTGCTTCCCGTAGGAGCGCCGTTCTATCCCGGCGTGACACCGATCCCGCGCCACCAATACGCCTTCGGCATCGCCCGCGATCCCGACACCGGCCAGCCCCGCTTCGGCCCGCCCGCGAGCCACGAGAAGGAGCTGATCGTCAAGGTGCCCGAGCCCGCGCCCAATGAGGCGCTGCTCTACATGCTGACGAGCGAGGTCAACTTCAACGACATCTGGGCGCTGACCGGCATCCCCGTCTCGCCCTTCGATGCGCACGAGGAGGACGTGCAGATCACCGGCTCCGGTGGCATCGCGTTGGTCGCGGCGCTCGGCTCGGAAACGCGGGCGCAAGGGCGTATCAAGGTCGGCGATCTTGTCACCGTCTATTCGGGAACAAATGACCTTCTCAGCCCGCAGGTCGGCAATGATCCGATGTATGCCGATTTCAGCATTCAGGGCTACGAGACGGAAACCGGCAGTCACGCCCAGTTCCTGACCGTGCAGGCTCCGCAGATGCACAAGTTGCCGCCTGACCTCACGCTCGAGCAGGCGGGGAGCTATGTGCTCAACCTCGGCACCATCGCGCGTTGCCTGTTCACGACGCTAGAGATTGCGCCGGGGCGGACGCTGTTCGTCGAGGGCGCGGCGACGGGGACGGGGCTCGATGCCTTGCGGTCCTCGGTGCGAACGGGCTTGCAGGTGACGGGGCTGGTGTCCTCCGAGGAACGCGCCCGGTTCATTACCGAGGTGCAAGGCGCGGTCGGGGCGATCAACCGCAAGGATGCGCGCTTCGACGACCTCTACACCGTCGTGCCCGAGGATAAGGCGGAGGCCATCGCGTGGGAAGCCGCAGGCGCGCCGCTGGTCGAGGAATACAAGCGGCTCAACGGCGGCAAGCTGGCCGATTACGTCGTCAGCCACGCGGGCGAGACAGCCTTCCCGCGCTCGTTCCAATTGCTGGCAGAGGGTGGGACGCTGGCCTTCTACGGCGCCTCGTCGGGCTATCACTTCAGCTTCATGGGCAAGCCGGGAACGGCGAGCCCCGAAGAAATGCTCCGCCGCGCCAGCCTTCGCGGCGGCGAGGCGGTGCTGATCTTCTACGGGCCGGGAACGAGCGAACTGCTCGACGAAACCGGGCTCGAAATGATCGAGGCCGCGCGACGGTTCAACGCCAGGTCCGTCATCGCCACCACCACCGATGGCCAGCGCGAGTTTCTGCAATCGCTGGGACTGGAGGATGCGATCGAGGGGATCGTCTCCCTCGAAGCCATCCGCCGCCGCGAGGGCACGAATTTCCACTGGCCTGACACCATGCCGCGCCTGCCCGATGCCAAGGCCGATATCGAGGTCTTCAAGGCCGCCGTGCGCGATTATCAGGACCGGGTGATGAAGCCCTTCGGCTCGGCGGTGGGCAAGATCCTGCGCTCGCCCGACAATCCCCGCGGCAGCCCCGATCTGGTGTTCGAGCGCGCGGGGCAGGACACGCTCGGCATCTCAACCTCGCTGGTGAAGCCCTTCACGGGCCGGGTAATCTTTGCCGAGGACCTCACCGGCTGCCGCTTCACCTTCTACGCGCCGCAGGTCTGGACGCGCCAGCGGCGCATCTACATGCCGACCGCGCAGATTTTCGGCACGCACCTGTGCAACGCCTACGAAGTCGCACGGATGAACGACATGATCGCGGCGGGGCTGCTCGAAGTGACCGAGCCGGAAGTCGTGCCGTGGGGCGGTCTGCCGGAAGCGCATCAGGCGATGTGGGACAACCGGCACACGGGCTCGACCTATGTGGTCAATCACGCGCTCCCCGAAATGGGCCTGAGAAGCCGCGACGCACTGCTTGAAGCCTGGGCCGCAACCCAGACGGCGCCACCCGACGGGGAACCGAAAGACTGATGTTGCATTGCCATTTTTGAAACGTTCGAAGCTCTCCTCCCCAGGGTTTGAACGAAACGAAAAGCGAGACGGTGTCTCGTTGTAATTTCTGTGAGGAGAGAGTCATGGCCAAACTCAAAGCCGTAGCCGCTGCGCCTGCTCTGCAAGGCGATATCCCCGGCCGTCTCGCGGGCAAGGTCGCGGTGGTCACGGGGGCTGCGGGCAATCTCGGCGGCCATATCGTCACCCACTACCTTGCAGAAGGCGCAACCGTGGTGATGACGGGGCGAACCCCCGATCGCACCAAGGCGGCAGCCGAAGCGCTGCTGAAAGCGACCGGCGCGGAACCGGCGCGGCTCGCCACCGTGGCGCTCGATGGCGGCGACATCGCCTCGGTCCGCGCGGCGATCGCCGAGGTGGTGAAGCAGTTCGGCCGGATTGACGTTCTCGTGAACAACGCCGGCAGCGCGGGGCCCAAGCAGCCGATCGAGAACCTGCCCTTGTCGGCGGAGGAGTTGGCCGCGCTCCAGAAGGCGGGCAGCACGGACAGCGAAACGGTCGGGCAGGCGCTGCGCAACATCTTCGGCGTGGCGTGGAACGTCGCGCGGGTGGCGGCTGAGCACATTCCCGAGGGCGGCTCGATCATCAACGTCTCGACCATTTTCAGCCGCACGCCCTATTACGCGCGCGCGGCCTATGTCGTGCCCAAGGCGGCGATGAACGCGTGGAGCCGCGAATTGTCGCTGGAGCTTGGCCCCAAGGGCATCCGCGTCAACCTCGTCTACCCCGGCCCGATCGAGAGCGAGCGCATCCGCAATGTCTTCGCTGCGATGGACAAGGCGCGCGGGGACGAGGCGGGCACCACGGCCAACCAGTTCTTCGACATGATGAGCCTCGAGCGCTCGACCGGCGGCAATCCGAAGGCCAAGACTTTCCCCACCCCGACCGACATCGCCACCACCTGCGTGTTCCTCGGCTCGGACGAAAGCGCGGCCTACAACGGACACGATTTCGAGGTCACCCACGGGATGAGCGTGCGCAAGGAGCAGCGCTCGACCTATCTCGCGCGCCCCACCATGCGCTCGATGGACGGCACCGGCCTCGCCGTTCTGATCGCGGCGGGAGACGACTGGGAAGAGGCGCTCGAAATCGCGCAGGTGCAGCTTGCCTGCGGGGCGGAAGTCGTCCTCGGCCTGCCGCGTGCCGCCGACGTCGCCATCGCCGAGAAGCGCTGCGCCGCGCTGGGCCTGTCGGACAAGCTCGCCATCATCCGCTTCAGCCGCAAGGACCCCGCGGCGATGGAAGCCGCGCTTGAGGACTACACCGCCAAAGGCACGCCGGTCAGCGGCGCGTTGTTCCTCCCGGCGCTCGGGGCTGGCGAACTGAGCGGCGCGATAACCGCTGCCGATGACAGCGTGGTCGAAGCACTGATGGACGCCGAACTGGCGGGCAACATGGCGCTCGCCCGCACGCTGAGCCGCTACTGGAAGCGCCACGACAACCTGCTGCAACCGCCGCGCTTCGTCTTCGTCAGCCATGCCAGCGACGGCAAGGGCGACATCTACGGCCACATCCTGCGCGCCGCCACGGAACAGCTGATCCGCATCTGGCGCGACGAGTCCGAAATCGACACCGCTCATGGCCGCCGCCGTCAGGCCGAGTGGGGCAACCAGATCGTGCGCTTCACCAATACGGAAGCCGAGAACATCCGCTTCACCGCAGGCCACGCCGCACGCATCCTGCTGAAGGAGAGCAAGCTCGGCGAGATCACGCTCTACGTCCCTGCGAACATTGGCGAGGCGACGGGGGCGCGCAAGGCGATGCCTGGCTTCTCGGAGAACATCACCGGCCTGCATCTGGGCAAGGTCGCTCTGATTACCGGCGGTTCTGCGGGGATCGGCGGACAGGTGGCGCGCCTGCTGGCGCTCGCGGGCGGCAAGGTGATGATGGTCGCGCGGCGCGAAAGCGAACTCGCGGTGGCCCGCGCGCGGATCGTCTCGGAACTGGAAGACATCGGCTTCGCGGGGGTCGAGCGCCGGGTGCAGACCCTCGCCAATGTCGATGTCAGCAATTTCGAGAGCCTGAAAGGTGCCGTCGATGCGACGCTGAAGGCCTTCGGGCGGATCGACTATCTCATCAACAACGCAGGGGTTGCGGGCGCGGAGGACATGGTGGTCGACATGGGGGTCGACGCCTGGAACTACACGCTCGATGCGAACCTCGTATCGAACTACTTCCTGATGCACCACGTCGCGCCGCTGATGAAGGCGCAAGGTTCGGGCTATATCCTCAATGTTTCGAGCTACTTCGGCGGCGAGAAGTACCTCGCCGTCGCCTATCCCAACCGCGCGGATTACGCCGTCTCCAAGGCCGGGCAGCGCGCGATGGTCGAAAGCATGGCGCGCTATCTCGGGCCGGAGGTGCAGTTCAACGCCATCGCTCCCGGCCCCGTGGACGGCGACCGCCTCTCGGGCACGGGCGGCAAGCCCGGACTGTTCGAGCGGCGCGGCAAGCTGATCCTAGAGAACAAGCGCCTCAATGCCGTCCACGCCGCCGCGATCAAGGCGATCCGGCGTGGGGTCAGGGTCGAGGCGGTGCTGGCGCGGCTCGCGCGCAACGATACCGTCAAGATGAGCCACGACACCAACAACCCGCGCGAACTGCGCGAGCTGGCACTCGCCTGCGCGCGCGAGGGGGATGGCACCTGCACCTGGGATCAGTATCTTCTCACCCCCCAGATCGCTGCCGGTCTGATCGGGCGCCTAAGGCAGGCGGGCCTGTTCCTCGACGCGCCCGAATGGTCGGAGCGGCCCGCGAGCGAAGACGGCGACTGGCTGCTGCGCGTGCCGCCCGAGGACGCGCCCTTCCTCCCCGCCGACAAGATCGCGGTCGAGGCCAAGAAGGTCGGCGGCGGGGTGCTGTCCAAGCTCTATCTCGGCAAGATGCCGACCGAGCATGACGTGGCGCAGGCGACGGTGTTCTTCCTCGCCGACCGGGCTGTCAGCGGCGAGACCTTCATGCCCTCGGGTGGCCTCAGCGTGGAACGTTCCACCACCGAGCGCGAACTGTTCGGTTCGCCGAAGCAGGAGCGGCTCGACCAGATGCGAGGCAAGACCGTGTGGATCATCGGCGAGCACCTCGCCGATTACCTCGCCGAAACCGCGCGCGCCTTTATCGAGGATTGCCAGGTCGCGAACGTGGTGGTCATCACCCGCACCGCCGAGGCCTTCGACGCGATCAGGGCGCAGCTTGACGAGGATGTCGCCCAGTCGCTCACCTCGCTGGTGGTCGAAAGCGACATCGAGGCGGCGATGGACGATGCCCTGATCCAATGGGGCAAGCCGACCACGATCCTCTCGACCCCGATGGCAGCGCTGCCGGGCAAGCTGTTCGCCGCCGATGATCCGCTCACCCCGGACGAGTTCCGCACCGTGGTGGCTGACAACCTCACCCACCACTTCCGCGTTTCGCGCCGCGCCTCCCTGTATGACGATTGCCAGCTGGTGCTGACCAGCCCCGATGTGCCGATGGGCGACAAGTCCCCGGCCTTCGCGCTGGCGAACTTCATCAAGACCACGCTCCACGCCTTCACCGCGACGCTCGCCGTGGAGAACGAGCGGCTGGTGCATGACGTGCCGGTCAACCAGATCAACCTCACCCGCCGCGTGCAGT
The DNA here is from genome assembly GCF_006542605.1 of Porphyrobacter sp. YT40. Lineage (GTDB taxonomy): Bacteria > Pseudomonadota > Alphaproteobacteria > Sphingomonadales > Sphingomonadaceae > Erythrobacter. Next base: position 3,253,777 of record NZ_CP041222.1, on the reverse strand, counting down.
CCGAGGAACCGCGCGATCTCGACGAGCATCTGGAGGAAGTGCGCCGTTTTGCCCGCGCGGTGCTGCTGGTCGGCGCGCCGCTGCCCGATGCGGAGGATTCGCGCTATCGCGCGCGGATCTATCGCGGGATGTCGATGACGGTGTAGAAGCGCGGGCGTGATCCAGTACCTGCCCTTCGAAAAGCCGATCGAGGCGCTCGACAAGCACGTCGCCGAGCTTTCCGCTCTGCCCGAGGGGCTCGACGAGGCGCGGATGCTGCGCGAGCGGGCGGACAAGCTGCTGGCCGACACCTATGCGCGGCTCTCGCCGTGGGAGCGGACCCTTGTGGCGCGCCACCCGCAGCGTCCCCGGTTCGAGAAGCTGGTGGCCGCGCTGTTCACCGATTTCCTGCCCATCGCGGGCGACCGCACCTTTGGCGACGATGCCGCGATCATCGGTGGCTTCGCGCGCTTCGAGGGGCGCAAGGTGATGGTGATCGGCCATGTGAAGGGCGAGGATACGCCGGGGCGGCTCCACCACAATTTCGGCATGGCGCGGCCCGAGGGCTATCGCAAGGCGATCCGCATGATGGAACTGGCCGACCGCTTCGGCCTGCCGGTGGTGACGCTGGTCGATACCCCCGGTGCCTTCCCCGGTGTCGATGCCGAGGCGCGCGGGCAGGCCGAGGCCATCGCCCGCTCGACCGAGGCGTGCCTGTCGCTCGGCGTGCCGCTGGTGGCGGTGATTTTCGGCGAGGGCGGATCGGGCGGGGCGGTGGCGCTCGCAGCGGCGAACCGCGTGCTGATGCTGGAACACGCGGTCTATTCCGTGATCTCGCCCGAAGGCTGCGCCTCGATCCTGTGGCGCAGTGCTGCGCAAGGCCCCGCTGCCGCCGAGGCGATGAAGGTGACCGCGGGCGACCTGCTCAAGCTCGGCGTGATCCACCGCATCGTCTACGAACCGCGCGGCGGCGCGCACCGCGACCCTGCCGAGACCGCCAAACGGCTGGCGCTGGCTCTGCGCGCGGAGCTCGACAGCCTCGCCGTCCTCAGCCCTGCGCAGCTGCGCCGCGAGCGCGAGGATTTTTTCCTCAAGCTGGGATAAGGCGCCGAGCGTGCAGAAGGATCGACCCCGCCGGCTCAAGGTCTATTTCGATGGCGGCTGCCGGCCCAACCCCGGCCCCATCGAAGTCGCCGTGGTCGCGCGCGGCGTCGCGCATTTCTATGATGATTTGGGCACCGGCACGAGCAGCGACGCCGAATGGACGGCGCTGCACATCGCGCTTCAGGTTGCGCAATCGCTCAACGCGGAGGAGTTCGACCTGATCGGCGATTCGCTGGAGGTCGTCCGGCAGGCCAATGGCGCATCCCGCCCGGGTTCCGAGGCCGCCGCCGCGCACCTTGCGCGCTACAAAGCCGCCGCCACGCACCGCCGACCGCGCCAGATCAGATGGACACCCCGCGGGCAAAACCTCGCCGGAATCGCGCTCGCCGGACGCAATCGCTGACGCTGGCGGCCTCAGGGGGCGAATTCGAGCAAGGGGTCGAATAGCGCGCAACAGCAAACGGTGCACTCTGAGGGAGTGTTTACAAACCAAATCCTGGAGGAATTGGCGGGCTGGGAGAAGATTCTCCAGCACACCAGCCTCAGCCAGACATTCGATCCCGATGAACTGGAAGGTGAGGACGAGGACGCACCGCGCGACCGTCGTCTGGCGACCGTGCGGAGGCGTCGTCGTAGGTCTTGAAATCGGAGGGCTGGATGGCACGAAAGCCATACGATCCTCCATTCTCGCTTCGGCTGTCATTCGAAGAGCGGGCACGGCTTGCAGAGCAAGCCGAAGGCATGCCGCTCGGAGCCTATATCCGCTCGCGCCTCCTCGATCAGCCACCGCGCCGCAAGCGTCTCAGCCAGATCGACCAAGATTCGCTGCTGCGCGTCCTTGGCCAGCTCGGCCAGTCGCGTATCGCGAACAACCTCAATCAGCTCGCAAAACAAGCCAATCTCGGAACGCTCCCCGTCACGCCTGAAACCGAAGAGGCATTGCTAGACGCCTCAAAGGACATTGCCGAGATACGGAAGCTGCTCATTCAGGCCTTGGGACTGGAGGTCACGCCATGATCCTCAAGGCCTCTCAGCGTAGTGGTGCGGCGCAACTCGGTCAGCACCTCCTCAAAACCGAAGAGAACGAGCATGTCGAGGTGCATGAAGTCCGTGGCTTCATGTCCGAGAACGTCATGGGCGCGATGAAAGAAGCCCATGCGATGGCCAAGGGGACGCGCTGCAAGCAATACCTATTCTCCGTCTCCCTCAACCCTCCTGAAACCGAAAATGTCGCCATCGAGGTCTTTGAAGGCGCGCTCGCGTCCATCGAAGAAAAGCTCGGCCTGCAAGGTCAGCCCCGCATGGTGGTCTTTCATGAAAAGGAAGGCCGCCGTCATGCGCATGCGGTCTGGTCGCGGATCGATGCCGAGACCATGACCGCCAAGCAGCTTTCCTTCTTCAAGTCGAAACTCCGCGAAGTCTCGAAGCAGCTCTATCTCGAAAACGGCTGGAAGATGCCGTCTGGCCTGATGGACAGCAAAGCGCGTGATCCGCGCAACTTCACACTCGAAGAATGGCAGCAGGCCAAACGCGCGGGACTGGATGCAAAGACCGTCAAAGGGATTGCCCAGGAATGCTGGGCGGTCTCGGACAACACCCAAACCTTTGCCCATGCGCTCGAAGAGCGCGGGCTGTATTTGGCCAAGGGCGACAGGCGCTCTCATGTCGCCGTCACCTATGAGGGCGAGGTCTTCGCGCTCTCGCGCCTGATCGGCGTCAAAGCCAAGGACGTGACGGCCCGCCTCGGAAAGGCGGACAACTTGCGCAGTGTCGAGGAAACCAAGGCGCATATTGCCAAAGCCATTGCGCCTCGCCTTGATGGCTTCCTGAAAGAAGCCAAGCGCATGGCGCGGGACGCGCTGAAACCGCTCGCTGAAAAGAAGAAGGAACTGCAACTGGCGCATGCCGAAGAGCGCCAGCGCATGGCCAAAGGCCAGCGCGAGCGGTGGCAGCGCGAGACCAAAGAGCGGGCAAGTCGCCTGCGGACGGGCGTGCGGGGCCTGTGGGATCGCCTCACGGGCGACCATGCCAAGATGGTCAAGAAGAACGAATTCGAGGCCTATTATGCGCTGCGCCGTGACCGCGATCAGCGTCAGGCCATGCTGAACGCTCAACATGCCGAACGCCGCAAACTGCAAGAGCAGATCAAGCAAACCCGTGAGCGTCATGCGCGGCAGATTCTGAGCCTGCATAATCAGGCAGCCAATTACCGCCTCATGCGGGACGGCAATCAGCAATCCATGCGGAGCGAATTTTCACGGAGCTCAGGGCAAGCAAGGGAGCAATCCCGAAGCGTGCCGACGCGCGGACTTGAACTCGGGCGGTAGTCTTGAAAAAGTTAGGTCAAAGCTGGCGTTCGCCACTCCCAAGCCTTTCGGCCTGAACGGTCTCCTCCCCAGCGGTTTTCTCTCGTCCCAAACAAGGCTGCCGCGTTGTTACATGAAGCCGGAGCTACTAATCCGATTCCCGTGACCGTGCGGATGCAAGGCGTAAAGCCTTCTCCAGTCGTGCTTTCGATTGCGGGCAATGCATCTGTCCGAACCTCGGATTCAAACACTCCTCCCGTAACGCGGCCCGTGGTGGGCGGCGGAAAACTCCAAGGGAGGATGCCATGTTCCGACTGACGAAAGACGGCTTGAAAGCCAAAAGCGAGGCCCAACTGCGCGACCTGTTTCAGCGAGCTACTCGCGAGATTGCAAGCAACCCGCGCCTCAGCGCCACTTTCAGCAATGCCTCGACTGCCCTGCTGATGATCCGCGACGAATTGGCTCGTCGCGGTATCAGCCCCCGATGAGGGGGAGGCCGCCTAAGCGGCGGCCTCTTTCTCGGTCACTTCGCGCATGACGATACGGCCATTGAGCGGTAGGGCGTTCAGATTGAGGGAAAAGCCTTTCCCGTCGCGGGTCGGCCAGGCCACTCCGATATCGGTCCAGCGGGCGGACTTGCCTTCGCCAGTTACGGAATAGAGGCGGAAGGCGGGACGGTTTGTGTTGGTGTCAGACATTTTGATGCTCCTTTTTCACTTCGCCGAACGGATGAGCCCGTCGGCTTCATGGGAGCACTGGAAAGACACGGGGGTTGCCCACGCGGGGTCAAATGCCGTTAGCCCGTTCACGGGGGCGGAGCTGCACGAAGGAAGCGAGCCGCATTGATCCCCGCTGGCACCGTGTCTTAGTCCCCATGAAGAGAAGCCGAGGGGCACATTTCCGTGAGCATGTGATCTTCATAGGAGCATCGGACTGACACATGCAGACCGTCAGAACGGACAACCGTCGAATTCATCATCCAAGGAAAAGAGTTCGCCCTGAACCTCGTCGGAAGGCCAAGCCTCCTGCAACTGTCGGAAATATGCCGCATTCACCTGATCCTGAAGCCGCATCATCAATATGGCCAGCCGTGGGATCGAAGAGATCGGGATACAGGGCTCGCCGTTGCGCATCATCGCTAACTCGCGGTCGGTCGCGATACCGAGCCGCCCCGCGAAATCGGCAAGATTGATTTCAAGCGTCGCGGCAAGACCCTGGCACTGGTCGTAAAGGTCGATTCTGCAATCCAACAAATCTCGGCGGGTCACTCGCGGCATGGTCGTCCTCCAAAGTTTCAAGAGGATCGGACTAGCTTCGCTGCTCAAAGCGATTGGGTGGAAGTCCGCATGCCTTCGATGAACCTACTCCGATGGCAACCGAGCGAACCATTCGTGGATCGCCGCCATCGAGATAAGCGTCTTGCGACCTGCCTTCTTGATGGGGAGGCGGCCCTCTTTGATCTCATTATAAAGGCTGGTGTGCCCAAGCCCCATGATGCGCTTTGCGTCTTTGACACGGACATAAAGGGCGTCGTCGATCATCTGGTGATCGGGTGCATCCACCTTGGGCGTTGCAGGCCGATCCAAGTATCTCTCTTCTCTGCGCTTGGCCTCCCGCTTCAAGTCGCGGCTGAGAATATCCCAGATCATCGCTTCTTCCCGAATGTTTCTAGCTCGTAGTTCTGCAAGTTCCGCCAAGTTTTTTAGTAGATATTGCTCCATAGTCGCCTCCTTTTTCAGGAAGGCTATGAGAAATTAATAAGCTGGCCAATCGGATGGGATGCGCGGGATTCGAACCAGAGCGATAAATCTCTGATCTGATTACAGAATTGAATTGTGGATTAAATTATTGATATAGCAGCATAAAATCTGGCGTCCCGTACGGGATTCGAACCCGTGTTGCCGCCGTGAAAGGGCGGTGTCCTAGGCCCCTAGACGAACGGGACGTACTGATCGGAAGATCATGTGACCTTAAAGACAGACGGGTTTATAAGATTTATTGACATCAAGTGCAAGTATTCTTTGAACAAAAAATCAATTTTCTTACTAAATAGATTTCAAGTTGAATTAGTTTTCATAATATTGATCGTCATTAAGGAAAGAGTTGGCCAAGCTGTCGCCGCATCAGGCGAATAGCCTGCCCCGTTGCCTCGTAGCGCATGTCGGGAGACAGGCGGGGATCGCGCAAAGCGATCTCAAAGCGTTTCAGGTAACGCTCTTCGAGGCAACCGTGCTTGCGGATCACCCGTAAGGCTTCCTCATGGTCGGGCAGAAAGTCCTCACACAGCATCGCTGCCTGAACCCTTTCAAGGGCTTCAAGAGCATTTCGGAGCAAATGCTCGCGAGGGATGGCTTTCGTTGGGCAGTTCCACATTGTTCTATTTTGTTCTTACAATGTTCTGCATATCTAGGAGCAAAATTCAATCTGAATCTGAGTGCGCCGCACCCCAAGGGCGCGGCGCTCAAAACAGGCTGAGTTGTCGCGTTGCCTTCTCGTCGATGACTTGCAGCGCTGCGAATTCAAATCGCAGATAACAGGTGGCGACATACAAGCTGCATTGCACGTCTGGGCAAGATAGCTGACCCCGCCGCGCTAGGTCACGATATGCGCCAATGACATTGCGCAGCTCTGCTACCGTTTCAGCTCGCAATGAGCGAAAAGCTTGCGAGCGTTGTGGTTCTGGTAGTCTGTCCGCTGCTGCGATCCTCTCCGCCATGAAAGCCGTCATCTGTGATGCGTCGGCTGACTGGCGAATTGTCTTGAGACTCAGGCGTTTCCCGCCGTCCCTGTAATACCAAAGGCTTCCTGCCCGTGCTGGTTTTTGAACTGGTTCCATCTCCTCATTTCCCTTTTTGAATATCACTCCCGAATGGGAATGGGTTGCGCCATGCAACCCTGGCGCTTCGCCGAGAAGTGGGGGTGCAACTGCAAGGAGGCTCCGGCCGAGGCTCCGCCGAAATGCAAATGGAGGTGGATACGTCTGGATGCCTTGCGGGCGCGAGGGGCAAGGCCCCTTAGGAGAAAATCCCGTTAGCGATCGTCACCCGCATGGGCCGAGACCTTGGCTCGGTGCGTCCACGCATAGAGCGCGGGCCGCCAGGCAACGGAAAACCGATCAAATCTTTCCTACAAACGATATTGCGCTATTTGAAAAACCACGTGCTGAACGAGACGCTCATGGAAAATGATAAACGCCTGCCAATCAAGGAAAAAACCGTAAAAAAGCTGTTTGCTTACAGCGGCAACCAGTGCGCCTTCAAGGACTGTTCGAGGTCACTGGTTGATAATGGTGGGACGATGATCGGAAAGATTGCTCACATACGTTCGCCCAAACCAAAAGGGCCACGATACGACGCAAGTTGGTCGAGCGAGGATTGTCGTCACGAGAAAAACCTTTTGATTCTTTGCTCGGACCATCACGATGCAATTGATGATGAGGATCGCGAAGAAGAATTTCCAACTGAAATGTTGGAGGCTTGGAAGGAGTCTCACGAAGCTCGCTTTAAGCGAGCTGAAAGAGCCCTGATTGATCGCTACGCAGATTTAACTGCACTCAGCGAGCCAACATATCCCAAGACCCTGAAAGGTCTAGGAACTGTTCTCAATCTCGAAGAAATGATCGACTGTCCTGATGATATAAGAGGCATCACCGAGTTCATCGACCGCCTCAAGAACCTTCCTCATGATGCACGCGGTTTCGCATACAACGTATCCAAACGAATGCGGAATCTTCAAACACATGAATTGTTGGTTCAAGACGTCGCAAGAAGCTTCAACATTAGTGAGAATGAACTCCGAGAAATGCTTGAGATTCTCGACGCCCACGGCATTGGGGGTCATGAACGCGATTTTGAAGATCGGATTGTCGTGGTAATATCGGATAGATATCCCGGTGGCAGCTTCCGTGGAGGAGAATGCAACCCTTTTCATGAAATTTTGGCTTATTGCGAAGCGACAGGCACTGATCCGAATTGCTTCCTGGAAGATCTCGATTTCGCTCGTTTCGACGTTTTGCCTAGCGAGCAATAGGATTGGTTTGACGTAAGTTCTGTCGCAGTGTGGGAATCTCGCGCTCAGAAGAGCGCAAGCTGCCGTGAAGCTGCTTCGGAATTCCGCCACGTAGCATTGCGAGAAAGCTCCTCGATCCAAGCTTCGACATAGCTTTCAGGTCCACCGAAATTGTCCACCTCTGACGGGTGGATGAAGTGGGAGCGATAGCCAGTTTCGGTGATCGGTAGCGGTGCGCGTGCAGGTGAAATGCTTTCCACCTCCAGATGCGCCATCCCTCGACCATCCTCATACGCGAGATAGTCGCGGCTCCAGCGGATTTCGATTTCGATGCCGTTCCAGTTTTTGTGAATGATTGCGTAGTCGGTGTTCATGTCTGCCTCCTTGAAGTTCGGGTTCGTCCGTTCGACGGGGAGACCAGGACGGCAGGGTTCAAAGGGGCAGCGTCACCCATGCATGCATGGGGAAACGGCCAACACGGGAGCGTTAGCGAATGGATCGGGCAAGCCGTTGACGGTGTTCCTGCCCTGCCAACTTTCCCGTCAATGTGATCGGACGCAGCCGAACAGGGGCAGACATGAAAAAGGGCCGACAAGCGGCCCTTCCATTAAACGGTATCGGATAATTGAAAGGCGGCCCTCAGGCCGCCTCCCTGATGTCATTCGAGGTCAAGCTCAGGAGGTACTCGGCAGCCTTGTTCGCAGCACTTGCCGCCGTGAAGATCGCCTTGCGGTCGCCCTTCAGGATGCGCAGCCAGTGACCGATATAGTCGGCATGATCGGGTCGGGGCTCGACCGTGATCCCGAGATCACCACACAGGAAGGCAGCACCCAACTCGGCTACCATCTCTTCCATCGCATAGGCATCATCGCCAAAGCGTTCGCCGAAGGTGCGCGCCAAACGGTGATCGGCACCCGACCAGTGGGTCAGCTCGTGCAGCAGCGTCGAATACCAGCCTTCAGAAGCATCACTCGTCGCCGTGCCCGTGAAGCGAAATCGGTCGGGCATCGTGATCGCATCTTCCTTGATGCTGTAATAGGCGCTCGATCCGCCCTCGCGGATAACAGCACCCGACGCAGCAATCATCTGCTCGGCACGCTCGCAGGGCGAGACGGGATCGACGCTAGTATCAGGTTCGTCGATGACATATCTATCGACTTGCGCGACGTTGAAGACACGCGATGCGCGGGCAATGAAGCGACGCTGGAAGCCATCTTCCGACGATCCTTCAGCCTGATCGTCAGGCTCGATATCCTTGTAGAAGATGATGAGCGAGGATTTCTCGCCCTTGCGAACTTGCGCGCCACGATCCTGCCATTGGCGGTAGGTGCCCCAGAGGCCGTGCGTGTATTCGGCGCAGTAGGCGGAAGCCCAGAGGGCGACAGTGTTGACCCCGCGATAGGCCTTGCCGCTCGATACGTTGATCGGTCGTTCGATGAGGCCGCTTTGCGAATGCCAAGGCATTTGTGGATTATCCGCACCCGCTTCGATGGCGGCGATAATCTGGTCGGTGATGGCGGTGTAAACGTCAGCGCGTTCATGTGGTGAAGTTGTCATGTCCTGATCTCCTTTCGCTGTTCCTGAGGACGCGAAGGGACCAGGCTGGGGTGATAAGACGGCTCGTCAGCCGTCAGGCGAAACGGACAACACGGGAGCCGGAATGCAATGCAGGCGAATGGATCGGGCAGGCCGTTGACGGGCCGTCGGCCTCAGCCACGTTCGCGGAGGAAACTCAGGGGCTAGCGCAAAAGGAGAAGCGGCTTAGCGCTTCGCCCTCGGCGTGGCGGACCAGAAAGGATAACTGCAACGAGCACGTAGCGGTGGTTGATAGAAAACGAGCGCAGAATCCTCTGGCACTCAACTCGAACTCAGGTTAAATGTATGACATGAGGTTATTTTACTGACCTTGGAGGCGAACTGGTGTTGAGAGCCTGTCAGTGTCGTATGGCTAGGGCAGGAATCGGGCTTTCTCGCTCGGCGTTGGCTATGAAGGCAAATGTATCTGTTGCAACGCTGTCGGACTTTGAATTGGAAAAAAGAGAGCCATACGACCGTACCCTTCGAGACATTCAGCAAGCCTTGGAAGCTTTGGGGGTGACCTTTCTAGAGGCGGATGAACGGGGTCTCGGAGTACGATACAAGAACGGATAACGGTCGGGCGCTCCGTTTCGAGATGCGTCTATGGAAACTTCAATCCCGTCCTGCCGCAGAGGCGGCGGCAGCATAAGGGGGAATGAAAATTGACGCGAGAAATTGAATACACGAGCCTAGACCAAATTGCACTTGACCCTTTAAATCCCCGTTTGGGAAGGGCCGCCCACCAGCTCAACTTGGATCAAGATCAAATTTATGACCGAATGAAGGATTGGTCATTAGAAGAGCTTGCGACTTCATTTCTAGAAAGTGGCTTTTGGCCACATGAAGCCGTGTTGTGCGTTGTCGAACCCCTTCAAGGACAGGACCGCCTTGTAGTGGTGGAGGGGAACCGACGCATAGCGGCACTCCAAAGGCTTGAAAAAGCCTACGCTGGTGAAGAGGCGTCCAAAAGGTGGCGTGATTTGATCGAAGGGGTTCCTCGCCCAGACCGTCTGTTTGAGCGAGTTCCATTCATAAAGTATGAAAATAGGGCGGAAGTGGATGCATTTTTGGGTTTCCGTCATGTGACGGGGATCAAAGAATGGGCTCCACCTGAAAAAGCCCAATTTATTGCAAAACTTATCGATGAAGGCGGGCTCTCTTATCGCCAAGTAATGAGAAAGATAGGCAGTAAAACCGATACTGTTGAACGTAACTATATTGCTTACTGCATACTAACTCAAATGGAGGAAACTGAAGGACTTGAAGTGGATGAGGTTGAGAATCGATTCAGCGTTCTCTTTCTTTCGCTAAGGTCGAAGAACGTTCAAGAATTTCTCGGCATCCAAGGTAAGTTTGGTATTGAGCCGCAAAACGTGAAGCCGCCGATTGATGCAAATAACATCGATAGACTTAAGGAATATTCCAAGTGGCTGTTCGGGGATGCTGACACACCGCCTGTTGTTCAGGATTCCCGTGAGGTCGATAAGTTTGCTCGTGTCATAGCCTCGGCGGATGGGTTGGAATACCTTCGCAGCGTGAGGCGCCCCAGCCTAGACAAGGCCTTTGTTATCGCGGGCGGTGACCAAGAAGAGGTTTATGAACTTCTTTCTAGTGCGACATATAACTTGCAGGAATCACTTTCATCGATTCACTTATACAAGGGTGATGAGCGTCTGATCTCAATTTCCAAGCGGCTACTCGCAAACGCAGAGCAACTCAAAAAGACGCTTGAGCTAGACTAAAATGCTCAAGATTCCTGAGGTCAAATTTGGCTACTCCGCCAATCAATCTAACGTCGATCCAAATGCTATGGGCGACTGGCTTGAGGCGTGTGCCCTTTTCGATGGCCCCGATGTCACTAAGGGTGATGTCATAGATATGCTTCTGGAATATCAGATTTGCTCTGATGAAAATCAGGACTTGGCTCATTTGATCGCTGAAGAAGGTTGGGAAGAAGTTTCCAAGCGAAAGCGCTGGGGTGGGCTGCCGGATCATGTGGACATAACCGTTAATCGGATTAGCTCACAGGGTAATTGGCGGGATGACCCAATAAGGTCTTTTTTTGTATTGCTTTCAGCCCTCAGAATTTACCCCGACTGGGCAAAGGATTTTCAAGCATATTCGGTTCAGGGCGATCTTTTTGAGCGAATTGTAGAGGTTATTTGCCCGCATTTGCTTCCAGGCTGGATTGCCTACCGCGCTGGCTGGTCACCTGACGACACTAAGAACATTCCGGAGATTGTGGGTGAGTTAGTCAACCGCCTGTATGTTCCTGGCGCGGCAGACTTGGATCGCTGGCTTTTGAATGCTGGCAATGACGGTGGCTTGGATATGATTTGCTATCGGAGTTTTGGGGGCGAGCGGGAGGCAATGCCACTGTTCTTTCTACAATGCGCCAGCGGAAAAAATTGGCGGGACAAAATACACACGCCGAACCCCAATTTATGGCAAAAGTTCCTAGATTCAGCGGTGCTTCCCAGCACAGGAATTGTCGCCCCTTTCGTTATTGACGATAAGGAATTGAGAATTGCAGCACTTATTGGTCAAATTGTCGTCTTTGACCGAATTAGGCTGCTGAGCGCAGCTAGGGATGGTGACGTACAGCTTGACGATGGCTTCAGGGATGAGGTGATCGATTGGTTGCAACCAAGGATCGATGGCTTGCCACGCGTGACTTAGTTCGAGCGAAATCCCTTTCGCCATACCGAAGGGCGAGCGAGGTTCGTGGCTAGAATGCCGGAGCAGGTAGGTTGGTAAGTGAGGCGAAGGCGGCATGGTGTTCGCAGGTCCGTGCGAGGGCGTTGGGCAACTCGGGCGGAGGGCTTGGAATTACGGCAACAAGCGATACAAGGCTTGGTGCGATCACACGCGAAAGTGCGTCGCAATGCGGGAGGCATTGAGGAATGCGGAGAAGGAAAGCGACGAACTTCTAGGGGAAAGTCTGCGATAAGACTTTAAAAATATTCATCTTTGTGGTTTTCTTATTGCAGTATTATGGAACAGTTGCGGTTTATCGATTTGTTCGCTGGCCTGGGCGGATTTCATCAGGCGCTCGCTTCGCGCGGCGCTGAATGTGTCTTTGCGTCCGAACTCAATGCAAGCCTCGCCGGTCTTTATGAAAAGAATTTCGATATTCGCCCTGAGGGCGACATCAAAAAGGTCGATCTGCATACCATCGCCGACCATGACGTTCTGTGCGCGGGCTTCCCATGTCAGCCATTTTCCAAGGCAGGTGACCAGAAAGGGCTGGAATGTCCGCAATGGGGGAACTTGTTCGATTATGTCGTAGAAATTCTGCGGCTTAAGAAGCCTAGGTTTTTCATCATCGAGAATGTGCCGAACCTGATCCGTCACAAAGGCGGGACGACCTGGGCGATTATCTGCGATAGGCTGAAAGCGCTTGGCTACGATATTTCTTTCGAGCGTCTCTCTCCTCACATGTTCGGCATTCCGCAAAAGCGCGAGCGTGCATTCATTGTCGGCGATCTTGCAGGGCTGGGCGGGTTCAAATGGCCTAAGCCAGACAGCCTGCCCGAGGTCAGCATAGCGAGCGTGTTGGACAAGCACCCGAATGATGCATTGGGTCTTAGCGACAATCATCTTCGCTATCTGAGGACATGGCAGGAATTCATCGACGCCTTCCCGTCTCATGTCGAGCTGCCTTCATTCCCAATCTGGGCCATGGAATTCGGCGCGAACTACCCACTAACTGGAGATACGCCACATAAGCGGGGCTATTCCGGAATGGGGCGTTATAAGGGCGCATTCGGGCGGGAATTGAAAGGGATGTCACCCGATCAGGTCCGTGAGGCACTTCCGCCTTATGCGCAAACTAAACTGGACGAGTTTCCAGATTGGAAAATCGATTTCATCCAAAAAAATAGGCAGTTTTACAAAGACCATCAGGATGTGATCGATCCTTGGCTCGACAAGATCAAGAGTTTCGCGCCAAGCTTTCAAAAGCTCGAATGGAACTGCAAGGGAGGCGAGCGAGACATTTGGAAACATGTCGTTCAATTCCGCGCGAGCGGCATTCGGGTAAAAAAATCCGATACCGCCCCCTCGTTGATCGCCATGACGACAAGTCAGGTGCCGATCATAGCTTGGGAGAAGCGCTTCATGACGCCGCGAGAATGTAGCAGGCTACAGAGCATGGGAAACTTGCAATATCTGCCTGACACAAAAGGAGGCGCTTACAAGGCCTTCGGAAATGCTGTGAATGTAGATGTCGTAAGGGCGATCTTTGACGCGCTCGTAGGCAGGCAAGACGAAATGGAAACCGAAATACTACTAGATGCGGCGGAATGATGACGCAGGTCAGTTCTGTAAATATTCGGCCTGGCGTGAACGTTCTTTCGGTGCTGCCGCACCTCAATTACAAGGCTTGGTATGCGCTTGCCGAATTCGTCGATAATGCCATCCAAAGCAGCATCGACCGCAAAAAAGAACTTCGAGCGGTAGAAGGTAAGGATTATCGCCTGCGAATTGATATCGATTTCGATTCAGCGGAAAGCAAGATCACGATTAAAGACAACGCAGCCGGAATAGCTTCAGCCGATTATCAGCGAGCATTTCGGCCCGCAGAGATTCCCCCTGACGCTTCGGGTTTGTCCGAATTTGGCATGGGGATGAAAAGTGCGGCGTGCTGGTTCGCCCCCAACTGGAGCGTGCGATCAAGCGCCCTAGGAGAGCGTTCAGAACGTACCGTATTTTTCAACATCGACAAGATCGTGATGGACAGCATTGAGGAACTCAATGTGGTCTCAATCGATGTGGCAGAAGACAAGCACTATACCGAGATTCGGCTAGAGAAAATTCGCAAGTTTCCGCACGGCAAGACGATTGCCAAGATCAAGGAACATCTTGCGAGCATCTATAGGGGCTATATCCGCGATGGTTCGCTGGAACTCTATGTCGATGGCGTAAAGCTGGATTATGAAGAGCCCGCAATTCTCGTCGCCGCGAACTACCGCGACCCGGATGGCCCAGCGGTCCAGTGGAAAAAAGAGATCGATATAGACCTGGGCGAGGGAAAATCGGCCTCAGGTTTCGTCGCTATCCGCGAAGTGGCCAACACGCGGCTCGCCGGTCTCGCTCTTTTTCGGCGCAAGAGACTCATCATGGGTAGCGCCGACGAAACCTACCGCCCTGAAGACATTTTCGGACGCTCCAACACCTATCCCTACCAGCGCATTTTCGGAGAGATTCACCTCAAGGGTTTTCATGTAAGTCATACCAAGGATGGAGTGAAGTGGGAGGAGAGTGAAGACGAGTTTTTGCGTAAGCTTCGCAAGGTCCTTTCGGACGAAACGCTCCCGCTTATTCAACAAGCGCGGGAATACCGTACCCGATCAGGTGCGAAAGCGGCTCGTAAGGATGCAGCTCAGGCATTGCGCAGCACTGCGGACGGATTTCGTCAAAATACCGAAGCCGCAAACGATATTGGATTTGAATTGAGTGCTGTCGCCGACACGCAGCCGACATCGGTTTCCGATCAGGATATAGAACCACAGGACATCAACGAAGAGGATCGCGAGGAAGCGGAACTGCGTCTGCAATTTCGCAGCGAGCCCTGGATTGTCAAAATCGAACTCTCCTACGCCGACGATCACGCCGAGTGGCTGACAATCAGGAACCGCCCGTCGATCACCGATCCCGAGCCGCGCGAAATCCTCATCAGAGTTGCGATGCTGCATCCCTTTATGGCGCAGTTCCAAACGCTCGATTCCGAGGGCTTTTCTGCCGTATTGAAGGTGGCTGCCGCCATGGCTCTTGCGGAAGTGGCAGCAGCGGAATTGGGCGACCATCATCCCTCAGCCGTACGACGCTTCACGAATGAAATTCTAAGGGCACACTTTTCTAAGCGGGTGATCGATGACTAGCGGCATAATCAAGATCGCGTCCCAAAGCCCCACAGAGGGCTGGAACCCGGTGCAAGGTGAATCCTTCACGAGCTTGCTCAATTCGAACGACGCCCTCTCGCAGGACGAAAAAGAACTGCTGCGTCTGGAAACCACGAAGATCCTTTCCGACTGCATTGACCCGGCAGAAGGCGCAAACACCAACACCGGCCTTGTCATCGGCTATGTCCAAAGTGGGAAGACGCTTTCCTTCACAGGTCTCACCGCACTTGCGCGCGACAACAAATTTCAGTTGGTGATCCTATTGGCCGGGACCACCAACAATCTCGTCGAGCAATCGTACGATCGCATTCGAAGCGATCTCGAAATCGACACCAATCGTCAGTGGAAGCTGTTTTCCACTCAGCAGAAAGGCTTTCAGACGAGCGAGCTTGAGCGCGTCCAAAGCGAACTGACCAAATGGCAACGCGGCAACCCGCGTGCGCGCACGGTCCTCATCATCTGCATGAAACAGCATCAACATATCGACAATTTGGCGAAGCTTTTGTCGAAGCTCGACCTCAAGGACGTACCGACGCTGATCGTTGACGACGAGGGCGATCAGGCGGGCATCAACACCAAAGCCAAGAAGAACGAACAGAGCACGACATATGCGCGCATTCTGGCACTGCGGGAGCGCTTTCCCGAACACAGCTATGTCCTTTACACAGCAACGCCGCAGGCGCCGCTGCTCATAAGCCGCATCGACACGCTTTCGCCCGACTTCGGCATGGTGCTGACTCCCGGTGAGCAATATGTCGGCGGACAGGATTTTTTCAGCCCCGTTGGGCAGAAAACGTACATCGAGACGATTCTTGCTTCAGAGGTTCCCGACCCACTCAATCCGCCGGTCAAGCCGCCGAAAAGTCTGCTTGCAGCGATGCGGGAATTCTTCGTTGGGGTAGCCATTGGGTTGCTCGAAGGTCAGGACCGCAAGGGCAAGAACCGGTCCATGATGATTCATCCGGCCGTACCTAAAAACGACCATCTCATGTTCATGCGGTGGGTGAAACAAACCAAAGAGGATTGGTGCGTGATTCTGGAGGATGCTGCGCATCCTCGCCACGAGGAACTCATGCGAGAGTTCCGGGACAGCACTTCAGGTCTCTTGAAGACATATTCGTGCGGATACACCTTCGACGAGATCGCCGAATGCCTGCTGGAGGCGGTCGAAGCGACGGCGATCCAGGAACTCAATACGCGTGAAAAGTCGCGCATTCCGAGCATCGACTGGAAGGGCGAGTATAGCTGGATTCTGATCGGTGGGATCGGTCTTGACCGCGGCTTCACGGTCGAAGGCCTGACCGTTAGCTATATGCCGCGTTCGACGGGCGTAGGAAACGCCGACAACATCCAGCAGCGGGCACGCTTTTTCGGCTACAAACGTGGCTATCTAGGCTTGTGCCGTATCTATCTCACTAGCGAGAACATCGATGCCTTCACCGACTATGTGAGGCATGAGGAATCGATACGCGCATCGATCAGGCGGCATCTGGAAGAGGGTAAGACGCTCAAGGACTGGCGGCGAACCTACTTCCTCGATCAGAAGCTGAAACCTACCCGTTCCTCCGTCGTCCTTCTTGAGATGTATCAATCCAAGGGTAAAGGTGGCTGGATAGCTCCCGCGCATCCGCATGAGGACAGCGAGATTCTGGCGGAGAACCGCGAAACAGCAAACGCGATCCTGCGGGATTTCGATATGCCAGAGTATCGGGAGCCAGGTTGGAATGCAAAGCAAGCCATTCCCGCTTTCAGCGATTCCATTCGCCTAGCCGACTTCCTGCCTTATTTCGGACGCCTCCGTTACAAATGGCCAGATGACAACATGGAGCACACCTCGCTGATGCTTATGCTTGACCGGCTTGTTGCCGAAGAGCCGAACGCAACATGCAGCTTCTATGCGTTCTCAGGTCCTTGGTCGGGCGTGGATGCGATCCGCTCGCTGAACGACGAGCAACCCGCGAAGATCAAAAATCTCTTCCAGGGCTCGAACGCACGCACGAATTATCCCGGCGCAAGGGCTTTAATTTCCCAAAGTGACGTAACGTTTCAACTCCACCGCTATAATTTGCAGACGAATGACGGAAGGCGGACGCTGCGCGACGTCCCGGTTTTTGCGGTTCATTTTCCCGACGAACTTATTGAGCGGGTCTGGATCGAGCGGTAGTCGATGCTGTTCGAGGCATACACAGCGCTCGTCGATAAATTCCCGTCAGGATGCCAGAGTCTTTACGGTGAAGAATTGCCTGCGGTGGCGGGCATGTGGCTTGCGATAGATGAGCAGGCATTTCCCTCGCTCCTCTTTTCATCTCAGCCGGCAGACACGCGAAGCGACATTGAATTACGTTTCGTGGGCGTTCGATTTTCGAGGGAATGCGAGATTGCCGTCGATGGTCGTCCTCACGCGTGCGGAACATACACAATAGTCCGATTGGAGGAAAACGATCCCGATCTCGTGCGGGTCTTCCTGCGCCTGCTTGAGGAAACCTTTTGCGGCAAGGCACCATCGGCGCGCAGCAATCGCGAAATCAGTGAACGTATTCTTGAATTGGCAAATTTGTTCAGCCAACTCGAACACTCGGCAAAGGACTTGGTTGGGCTGTGGGGCGAATTGCAGATTATCTGCCAGGCCGATTCACCAGAGTCTGCCGCGCGCTGCTGGTGCCTCGAAAAGACAGCCAAATATGACTTTGTGTGCGACGATTTCGCATTGGAAGCCAAGACCACGCTTAGACCGTCTCGGGTTCACAGATTTTCTCTCGACCAACTGAGGTCACACGGAGAACTCGAAATCTATGTGGCATCCATTCAGGCGGTTCAGGCATTTGGCGGATCAACTGTTTCCGAATTAATGGATCGTATTCTCGAAGCGATTACAGGCGCCGAACTCAGGAGGTCATTCCTCGCCCTTTGCTTGCTCAAAGGCGGAGAAGACATCTACAAGAGCGGATTGAAGCTGCAACTTCTCTCGTACGATAAGGGTGTGGCCTATTTTGCCGCAAGCGACATTCCAGTTCCGTTTGTGGGTGCAGAGTTGCCAATCACGAACGTAAAATTCGACGTATGCCTGGACAATGTGCGGCAGCAAGACGGGCAAGTTTCTGCTCGGCTAGGTAAATTCGCGGGGCAGGTCTCGAATGAATGACGCTCCGGCTTGGCGGGTCTATGAACGCGTAGCGGCGTGTTTCGAAGTGGATGCCGCTGGCATGGACGTTACGGTGATACCCAATGCCTCTCTGAGCGGGGCGATCAGTGGCGTTAAGCGTCAGATCGACGTCTTGGTGGACGCTCGCTGGGAAGAAGGGTTGTCCCGTAGGATCATCTACGATGCTAAACTGAGAAAGCGAAAGCTGGACGTCACCGATGTCGAAGCCTTCGAAGGGCTGATGCGCGATGTCGGAGCTGCAAGAGGGGTTCTCGTTTGCACGGCAGGCTGGTCACCGGCAGCGGAGGCACGAGCAGAGCGATTGATCGATATTCGACTTCTTCCTATCGAGGAAATGGATGACTTCGATCATGCGGCGATGGAGCCCTGTCCCAATTGTGACCAGAGGAAGAAGGG
This sequence comes from Porphyrobacter sp. YT40, assembly GCF_006542605.1. Lineage (GTDB taxonomy): Bacteria > Pseudomonadota > Alphaproteobacteria > Sphingomonadales > Sphingomonadaceae > Erythrobacter. Next base: position 3,235,340 of record NZ_CP041222.1, on the reverse strand, counting down.
GCCGCGCGGTATGGTCTTTTGGGACGGCCAATTCCCTCTTCCGCTGTCAGGATGGGCCATAATTTTCACGGGAAAATGCGATGTGTGCCGATGCTTTGCATTCTGGTGCTGGGACTGCGGCGAAAAGAAGGTCGTCCCGGATGACGTGGTCCACGAATGCGGATGCGAAAGATCGTGGTTCGTTGAAGCCACGGACGAAGAGCGCATGTTTATTGTCAGGGTCGAGGACGGTGAAATACCGATAGATCGATATCCAATGCGGTAGCCATCCCTGCGTGGGAAAAGCAGGGCGGTATCCAATCGGCGGACGGTTGGTCTCCATGAAATGGTCGATGGGGTCGAGGGGAGCTATGAAATGCTCCTTCGCCGCGCTGGAGGCGGCTGGGTTCAAAGGGGGCAGGCACGCCTCTTGTCGATGGGGAAAGGCATACGTTTGTATGCCTGGCGGGGAGAGCCGAAGTCTCCCCGATGGTGCTGAAACGCACCGATCCTGTCTGACCCGTCGTCAGGCTGGATTGGTGTTCGTGAAGCGCCATTTGGCCGGAGGGGATGCAACGGGGAACGCGCAGCGGGTGCCCCTTGCCAAGATGAGCGTTTGGCAAAACCAGAGCCGAAGGCGGAGGATTTTGTAATACAAACGCACATCTTGCGGAACGTGCTAACGCAGAAAACAGGCTCAGAAGTCGCCTAGGTGATCTCAATGGTCACCCCGAGACCCTATTCCGAAACGTGCCGTATCCTATGGCCTCGCTTCATGGCTCTATGTTACCTTTCTGGCGATTCAAAAAGGAGTCGCCACCATGACTGACCCCGCGCTCGACCGAATGACTGAGTTGGTCGGCACTTTGGTCAAGATCATGGATCAGCAATTGATCGCCGTCGATCTAGCAGATGTGAGGGCGGTGCTGAAGGAGACAGGCGGTCGTGGCGCGGTAGGCATCGGCGAAGCATTCGGCCCCAACCGCGCGATTGAGGCGGCGAAGCTCGCCATCCTCGATCTGAAGCGGAATGGCGGGATAACCCTGCGCGGGTCCGACTAAGGTCGCCGCCTTCGTTCTCATCGGTTTTTAGCGCTTCCCCCCAAACACCACGCAGATGATCGGCAAGCCCCTTCCATAACAATGGAGGGCGCTATGCCGAGACTGAATGACGCAATGCATCGGATGATCGCGAGGCTGCTGATCATCCATTTCATCTTCCACGGGCTTTCGGGCATTTTCACGGGGGTCTGGATTTCGGACCTCGTGGCTCCGACTGGAGATATGACCCTTCTGGCGTGGTTGGAGACCATCCTGTCCGCAATCGCGATTGCAGCAGGGCTTTCCTATGGCTCCTACATCGCACTGACCTACATTCCGACCCTGCCCAAAAGGCAGCGTGGCAAGGTTATGGCCATTTTTGTGGCCGCCTATTTGATGGTGGCAGCAATGCTCGGTCTTGCTTCTGCGTCCGTACTTGCCTCCGCTTCGGGCGAGGTCGCGCATATGGAAGCGACTCTGACCGCACAAACAGAAGCGACACAGGAGCGCCAGCGTGCTGCGGCCTCGCTCATCAATCGGTCGTCGGTGATGAACGATTGCGTGAGTTCGGCGGGCAACATGAGCGTCCAAGAGATCGGCACTGGCGTCTATAGCGGCGAAGGCGGGAATATCGGCCAGGTCGCAACGGCGCTCACCAATATCAGCGAAGGCTGCGCGAATGCGCGGGCCGCGATCTTTGCAAGCCGCTCAAAATTGGAGCGGCTGTTCTTCAGGATTGACCGTCTGCTGATCGACACGCGGCGCGTGATCGACAGCGACATGGAGCGGCACGAGAAGATGGTCGCCGTGCGCAAGAACGGCGAGAACTTCACGCGCCTGACGCGCGAGGTGAATGACGCACTTCCTGTTGAAGCCGTGCAGGCGGTGGCGGATGCCATGCGGAAGGACTGGCTGGCGGCGGGTCTGCCGCCGTCCGCTGCCGCCGCGATCACGCATAACTTCGACGGCATGGCAGAAGAGCTGACTGAAGGAATCGATGATATCGCAGCCCTGAAAGAGGAGGCGATCCCCACCATGCCTGTCGTGTCGAATATGGCCTATCTCGCTCTTTACCCTGAAGCGACAATCGCAGCGATTGCTGTCGGGGCCTGTATCGAACTGATCCCGCTCGGCGGAATCCTGCTCGGGTTCGTGATGGTCACACAAAAAGGTACAGGAGGCGGTGGCAATCTTCCAAGGCCTTCAGAGGTCGCACCTGCACCGCGAAGGGTGGGGCGACCTCGAAAAACCTGAACGGGGCCGAATAAGGGTGATGCGGGGCGATGGCAACGTCGCCCCGCAATCGGCTTAAAATAAATATTCATTTTATTGAATTATTATGTTAATATCTGGCACTTTTATTTTGGAGGTGCCTATTGAAGATTTCAGATTCAGCAAAAGGACTTTTAACCTTACTTGGACTTGAGCAGCTTTTTGCTGCCGATCTTACCAAATCCGAAGAGTTCGCATCAGACACTGATGTGGTCGTCCACGTCGATGGAGACACGCTTCATTGTGAAGATGGTCCGGCGATCATCCTTCCAGGAGAAATGGAAGCGTGGCTAATTGAGGGAAGCTTCCACCGCGTGGGAGGCCCAGCCATCCTCACGGCTGATGGCTTCGAAATTTGGTGTGAGAACGGAAGAATTCATCGGGTTGGCGGGCCCGCGGTAATTTTCCCCGATGGAACAGGTTCCTGGTGGGACAATGGCAGGTTTCTAGAAAAAGAAACGGTCGCATCCGCATGGCGCAGCGCGCAAAGCATCCTCAAACTCGAAATGTAAGCGGGACCCCTGAACGTCCCGCTCAACAAGCCTACCACCATGCGTAGTATGCAACGGCATTGCCTTTCGCGAATTCCTCGCGGGCTTTGGCGACGAAGGTGAGATCGTCTTCGGTCTCCGACCCATCGGTTGCGCCGAAAAAGAAACCAGATGTGTCTGGCAGGTTGCCTGCCTTGATGGCGTTTTCGAGCTGGTCGATATCCTCGGGCGTGAGTTGCAGGGTGCTGACGTTGAAGTCTGCATCCTTGCCGCCCTTGGCGAGATAGAGTTCCTCCATCCAGCCATGCAGGTTCGGATGCTTGCGCCAGTAGTGGATGCGCGGGCAATCGCCTGGGCGTTCGTCGAGGATTTTGATGTCGAAATCGACGGGCGGAATATTCTCGTCGGTCGGTATTGAGTGGGCATACATATCAAGTCCCATAATGGTCTCCTTTCAGTTGCACCGCCCGACCATTCGGGCGGCTGATGGAGACCTGCGGCCCACGCCGTTCTTCGCGCGGGCAACGCCCCAACACGGGGCACGTCAGTGTCGTGGTGCGGGCAGGGGCTTGCCCGCCTGAGCGAAGCGGACGGGGGCAAGGGTTGACGTGAATTCAGCCGCCGATTGTCGGCGAGACGAAAGAGTTCAGGGCGCAGATGGCGAAGCCCTCAGTGCCGAAAGTGAATGCCACCGAGCGGATCAGACTTTTTCCGAAGCGTCCAACGGGCTCTTGAGAAGGAGCTGCCAGAGGTAGCGGAAGAAGGCTGCATTTGGATCGGCCATCTTCTCGTTGATGATGACGGTGCTGTTCATGTGAACGTCCATCGGATCGAATGGACGTTGGTTCTCGCCATCCCTGTCAGTCAGTCCTTCAGGCAAGACTTCGATGAAGTTGTAGCGCTGCAAGCGCCTGTCCGAGAGATAGAGCTTAGTGAGCCGTTCCCATTGCTGTGGATCGGATGGCGATAGTTTCTCCACGTAGCTGAACTTGTGGGCCGCCACGATGCGGCTAATCAGCTCGATCTCGTGAAGCTCCTTGTGCTGTTCGGGTGCGCCGCGATTGACCTTGCCCCAGATCGCCTGCCCTGGGCGATGGGTTTCCTTGGCAATATCGAACGTGAACATGCCGTTCGTTTTCAGCTTCAAACGAAGGCGCATGTAGATACTGGCGATTGCGGGCTCGGATAATTTCGTCCGCTGTGCCGCCTCTTTCACGGTCAGATTTGCGGCGAAGCATTCCACCACCCGCTTGAGGCGGTGTTCGGAAATTTTTGCGTTCCGATATCGTCTGTTTTTCTGTTTCGGCACAGTCGTTTGCACCTCGTTTGGAATCGCTCTTCTTTGCTCCCTTCTTAGGCAGATGGTTCGAGCAACGGAAGGCGTGTGAATATTCGGTTCTGGTCATTTTTTGGAGTGACCAGACATGCAAGACTTCAGGACTATCGCGGTGCCGGAGCCTTCCGAGGTTCTCACCATCTCCTATTATCACGAACTGGCAAAAGCCGTGGCCGATCTGCGCCATCCTGATGGTCGCAGGATGTCGAGGCGAGATGTGCCATTCTGGATGGCAGACCAACTATTCAGCGATGTGAGCTTCGTCCGAAAGGACGGCTCAGCATTCGAGGTCACGGATACCGCCATCGATGACGCCTTCAACGATGACGGCTCCTTTCGCTGGCTGTCTGATCTGGTGGCCTTTGCCGAAAATCCGCCACGGCAGACACCTCAGGCGCGATTGGCTCCTCGGCTGATCCTCCTCTCCTTGGCATTCTGGGTAGCGTATCCTGAGATTGCAGCGGGCTTTGGCCGCAAACAGTGCCTCAATATGCCCCAATGCGGGCATTGGGCATGGCGCTATTTCGAGCGGTGTGAGGAATGCCCGCACGATAAGATCGCTGCCTGACGAAGGTCGCTGTTTCCCCCACGCGCCTCGGCAAATTCTGGCTCCTGTCTGGCGACAATCCGTCAGACAGGAGCTTTCTTATGAGCAATCAATACGCAATGGACTACGGGGGTGATGCACCCCAGCAAAGCGGCATGGTCGCCGCGCCTCAGATGGTAGCGGGTCAGCCATACCAGGTTCTCATGCCTCCCCAGAAGAAGCGTGTCTCGGCCGGAGCGGGCATGTTCTTTGGCATCATCCTCTGCGGCGGCGTTCTTTATGGAGCCGAAATGTTTGCTCCTGCCGAACTGCGCCCCTCGACCGTCACTGGCTCTTATGGCGGACGCTATACTGCCGAGATCAAGGCACATGATCTGGAGACACATGCAGCGTATCAAAACTGGTCCGAAGAGGTGAAGGTCAGCGTGGCGCAGCAGCAAGAGCAATACCGCGCCGCTGCGCAAGCCATGCTCAACAACTATCAGGCGGCCTATGATCGTTCGCGCATTTATGCGCAGACGACGGCGCAGCTCCAGCAAGACTATGTGAACCAGCGCACCGATATCGCGCGGCAGCAACAAGGCACCGATCAGCTCGTCATAAACTTCGCGCGACTCTGGGGTCGTGTCTCGAATGTTCTTGAGCCTGGCAGCGGCGATGACGCGCTCGAATATGCCGACAACATCGGCGGCGAGCTTCAGGACGAACTCGATGATGCGGTGCAGAACGGCGTGACGGTTTCGGTCGATGGCTGGGACACAGGGCTTCCGCCCCCTGCCGAAGTGCGGGCAACGATTGAGGCGATGCCGCCGATTACGTTCCCTGATCTGCCTGAAATCAGCCGCGACGCGCAAAGCGAAGGCGAGGAGTAAGGGAATGCGGCTGGAACAGATGGCAGCGTTCCTGCCGCGCCTTTTCTCCATGACGCGCGAACTCGACCGCGCCGAGCGGGAAGAGGAAGCGCGTCAGCGCGCCGCATGGCAGCAACATCTTATGGCGATTGCCGCTCCTTCGGGGCAACTCGGAGACGGACGGCTTGCCAATCTCGAAGACCTGAAAGCCGCTGGCCTCCTAGAGGCTGGCGGCCTCTTCTTGGGAGCACTTCATGGGAAGATGCTCTTCTTTGGCGGGGAAGGTCATCTCCTGACCTATGCCCGCACGGGGTCTGGCAAGGGGCGAGATCTGGTCCTGCCCAATCTCGCCCATGTTCGTGATCGCAGCCTGATCGTCGTGGACGTGAAGGATGGCGAGAACTGCTTTGCGTCACGCGAGCATCGCGAGGGGGAGCTTGGGCAACCCTGCATCTACCTCAACCCGTTCGGACTGCTGGGCCTGCCCAATACCCGCATCAATCCGCTTCAGGTTCTCATCGACATCGTGCGCGATGGCGGGGAGATCGACACGCAGGCGGATGAGATTGCGCAGACCATCCGCCCTGTGAATCCCAAAGAGGGTGATAGCTGGGTCGGTAAAGGCTCGGTGCGTCTTATGTCGGTGCGTGCGGAATATGGAGCGCACTTTGATACCACGAATTGCACGCTCGGGGGGCTGTGGAAGTTTGTGAATGCCTCGAATGCAGAGCTGGAACGCGAATTTCAGCTCATGGCGAGCTGCGGGATCGAAGGGATTGAAAGGAAGGCGGCGGCGATGGGGGCAACCTATGCCGACGCGCCGAAGCAATTTGAGGCCTATCGGTCAGACGCAATCGAGGCTCTCTCAGCCTTCGAGATCGGTAAGACGCTCGACCGTGCAACGTCCGCGCATGATTTCGACTTCGGAAGGCTCAAGCACGAGCCTTGCACGGTTTATCTTATCACCCCTTCCGACAAGCTTGGTGTCGCCGCGCCTTGGGTAAGCCTCATCGTGAACTATGCAATCGAGGCGATTGCTTGCGAGCGCGGGCCTGTCCGCACGACATTCCTTCTCGATGAATTCCCTCAACTTCCGCCTGCGCCTGCCATTATGAAGGCGCTGCGGCTTTATCGGGGTAAGGGCATTCAGCTCTGGTTCTTCGCGCAAGGCCGCTTCTCGATGGAAGGGCGCTGGTCGCAGGATGCTGTCAAAGAAATCGAGGATCAGGCCTCGATCCTTAACATGACGGGAATCGAAGACCCTTCGATGATGCGCGATGTTGAACGCTGGTCGGGCAATCGCACTATCGTCACAAGAGGTCAGAATATCGGTGGCGGCGCGGTTGAGACCGCTGGCACCAATCGCGGCGAGAGCCGCAGGCCTGTCCTTCAGGCCGAAGATATTCGCGGAATCGGCGCGGGACGGCAGATCATCAAGATTGCAGGGCTCCCACAACTGGCGGTTTGTAACCGCTTGCCGTTCTATGAGGTCGAGCCGTGGAAATGGCAGATCGGCGACACGCGGAAGCTGCATCAGGGTTTCGAAGGTGGGTGAACCTTCACTTCTCCGATAATGTCTTTGTCAGTGATCGTCGGAGTTTCCCCATGCAGCTCTGTTTCCGTCCTGATACGTGTCAATAGCTCCGCAAAGCGCTGGATGGTTTGCCATGCGTAGGTGAGGCCGTCGAGGCTGCCTGCGAGATACTCCTTGTACTCAGCAAGAGCAGCCTTGATCGCGGGCTCGTTCTCGGATGTGAACACCATGTCTTTGGCGGCTCCGCCCCAAATTTTGCCATTGGCCGAGAGCAGCGGATAGTGCAGCGTCGGGACGACGTTTACCCTTCCGCACGGCACTTCACGCACCTCGCAAAAATGAAAACCTGCGGAACGACCTACGGGAGCCACATGCACAATGTTGTTCCGAAGATCGGTCAGGATACTCAACCAGCCTTCGCCTTCCCCTGCCTCGAGAAGCTCGGCGCCAACTGGCGAGGAAGTTCCCTTTGCCTTTTTGAGGAAGGAGCTGAAGCGCGTCACCTCTCCATCACCCCTGATAGCAAATTGCCAGACGATCTCTGCGATCAAATCTCGGAATGAGCCGGCATCGGCGACGAAGGCATGAATTGCTGCGTCGATTTCGCGCATGTAGGAATTGCTGAAGAGGTGGCCAGGCTTGGTATCGTCGGCGACGCCCGCTCTGAGAACACGATTGTAAGCGCTGCTCAGTTCCATCAGCCGGATGTCGAGCAGATCGAGGTAAGTGACGCAGCGGGATGCTGCGTCATAAACCTGCGCCTCTCCTGACCGTGATGCGGAATGCCTGATATTTGACCAGGCGCGCCGTTCGTCCATGACTCTGAAGCCGAGCGTGGGGAAGAAGCACTCCCAATCCGCCGCCATGCGTCCCTCCCATGTCAAGGGATGGGGGAACTCAACCCCGATTGCATTCTGGCTGAGGCCTCCGAGCGTGGCGTAAAGCTGCTCGTACTTGGGGGTCGCAAAGCGCAATAGCTGCTTGTTCGGCGCGATCTGAATAAGGACGGATTCAGCTCGGCCATCAACGGCGCGCAGCCCGCCGAGAAGATGGACAATCCGCGCTGGCTTCCATTCCTTTTTGCCTTCTGGTTCGGGCTTCTTTGCCATTGCTTGCTTTGATCCGCACTCTGAGCCGATGATTTTCAGGATTTGGTCAAGTTTCCAGCCGAGATCAAATCTCCGCTATCCCTTGTCCTATATGAGTTTGCGCTAATATCCATATTTTTCATAAGTTTGCATAATTCAAACTTCACATGGTAAAATGAAGTTATGATCGCGAAGATCGCGATTTGGTGACGTGTGGCGGGACAGGTTCCCCCCAGAAGGAGCAAGTATTCAGAGTAACTGAAACCCGCGTCTAGAGTTGGAATTCACCGTCTTGAGACGGGAAAGGGAACGCGGGTGTCGCTTCTTACGCCTGAAGAATTTGAACGCTATCGGCAATGTGTGGCCGACATTGATCTGCCTGATGCCGAGAAGGATGAACTGATCGGCATTGTCGCGCAGATCATGGCGCATTTCGTCGATGCTGCCTTCGGCGAGACGTCCGAGCAGATTATCCTGTCAGCGAGGGAAAATGGCGCTTTTCCAAGCTCTGCGGAGTGTGGTAAGCTTCGCGATATTTCTGAAAATCAAAGAGTTGACCTCGGTTACGAGGGCGCGAGCAACATAAGAGAACCCTGAGAGGGCAAGCGCCATGACCGCACAGACAAACAAGAAAGCCGTGATCTATTGCCGAGTAAGCTCGGCAAGGCAGGTCACACATGGAAACGGGCTCGAATCCCAAGAGAGCCGCTGCCGCGAATTCGCACAGTATCGCGGCTATGAGATCATTCAGACATTCAGCGACGATATGTCGGGCTCGGTCATTGGCCGCCCTGGCATGCAGGCCATGCTCAAATTCCTGCGCAGCAACAGGAAGAAAGAGCTGGTCGTCATTATCGACGATATCAGCCGCCTTGCGCGTGGCCTCGAAGCTCACCTGCAACTGCGCGGCGCAATCGCTTCTGCGGGTGCGACGCTGGAATCCCCGTCAATCGAGTTTGGCGAGGATTCAGACAGTGTCCTCGTCGAAAACCTGCTGGCGAGCGTGTCTCAGCACCAGCGGCAGAAGAATGGCGAGCAAACCAAGAACCGCATGCGCGGACGCATGTTGAATGGCTATTGGGTTTTCAAAGCCCCGTGGGGCTATCGCTTCCAGCGCCAATCCGGTGGCGGCAAGCTGATGGTGCCTGATGAGCCTTTGGCCTCGATCATCAAAGAAGGCTTGGAAGGCTTTGCTAGCGGACGCTTCGCGTCACAGGCTGAGGTGAAGCGCTTCTTTGAGGCGCAGCCTGAATTTCCGAAGTGTCGGCATGGCGTTGTGCTGAACGAGCGCGTCAATCAGCTCCTCACGCAAACGCTGTTCTCAGGGTATCTGGAATTCCCCGAGTGGAATGTCAGCCTGCGCAAGGGTCAGCATGAGGGGCTTATCAGCCTCGAAACTTTCGAGCTGATCCAGAAGCGCCTCAAGACCAAGGGCTATGCGATCACCCGCAAAGACCTCAATGAGGACTTTCCATTGCGGGGCGTGGTCTGCTGCGCTGATTGCGGTCACCCAATGACCGCTGCATGGTCAAAGGGACGGAACTCCCTCTATCCTTACTATATGTGCCGCCAGCGTGGCTGCTCTGGCGAGAAGAAGTCCATTCCTCGTGCTCGGATCGAAGATGCGCTGCACGATATGGTGAAGGCTCTCACGCCTGCACCGTCCCTCTTTCGACTCGCAAATGAGATATTCCAGGACTTCTGGAAAAAGCGCGCCAATGCTGGCCGCGAGCGTATCACTCAGATGCGCGTCGAGATCGGGCAGATTGAGCGCAAGCTCGCTCAGGTCGTGGATCGGCTTGTCGAAGCCGATAGCGGAGCGATTGTGCGGGCCTATGAGCAGAAGGTCGATGAACTCGAACGTCAAAAGCTGATTCTGGCCGAAAAGATCGCAAAATGCGGCACGCCTGCTCGCGACTATCAGTCAACTTTTCAAACCGCTCTCAAATTTCTGGCAAACCCTTGGAATCTTTGGGAAAGTGGTCGGTTGGAAGACCGCCGCGCTATGCTCAAACTGGTGTTTGGTGGGAAGATCGTGTTCGACCGTTTTGAGGGCTTTCAAACCCCTGAAATTTCCTTGCCGTTCAAGGCGTTAAGGGCGATTTCTGGCCCCGAAAAGGAAATGGTGCCGGCTGCAGGGATCGAACCCGCGGCCCCCTGATTACAAATCAGGTGCTCTACCATCTGAGCTAAGCCGGCGCACCGCAAGGCTCGCCCCTAACCGCATTCGGGCGTGCCCTCAAGAGGCGAGAGCCGACGCGGACGACACCCCGCGCCTCAGTAGTTCCACTGGGCCTGCACGCGCAGGATCTGGCCTTCGGCCTGTCCAAGGCGGCGTTCGTCGGCTTCCTTGCGTTTGGCGAAGCCATAGGTCGTGGTGATCTCGAGCGAGGGGTCGATCTGGAATTCGAAGCCCAATTCCAGCTCCTCGGTCTCCAGCCGCGGCGCGTTGACGGCGGCCTTGTACCCGCCGCGGTAATATTGCCAGCGCGCGAAGGGATAGAAGGGGCCGATCGGCGAGCGGTCGATCTTGCCCATCACCTGCACATAGCCGCCGTCGAGCGGGCGTTCCTCGATCTGGCCGGTGGCGGGGATGAATTCCGGGCCGGTGCCCCAGTTCCATTCTGCCTGCACGCCGAAGGGCTGGGGGTAGAGGATCGCGTGGATGTTGACGCGCTCGTCCTTGAAGCCGACCGGGCTGACCCCGCCGGTGCGGATTTCGGGGCGGATTGTGTTGCGCATCACCGATCCGCCGATCTCAAGCACCTGACCGTCCAGCCCCAGCCCGTCCAGTTCGAACGGCCAGGTCGCAAGGCCGACCAGCATTACGTTGTCGTCGGCCTCGGTGCGGTTGATGCCCTGACCGTTGAAGGCGCCGAAGCCGAAGGCACCGTAATTGCCGAAAAGCTTCTGCCCGTCTTTCGCCAGCCGGTCCCAGATCGCCTGCACGCGGGGCGGGGTGTAATAGGCGACGATCCCGAGATCGCGTTCGCCCGGCGCGGCGGTGTTGATCCCGTCGGTCCGGTCGAGCGCGAGGCGGTTGGAGGAGGACTGCATGTTCTCCCAGCCATAGGGCACCTTCGACTGGCCGAGGCGGATGCGGAAGGACTTGTCGCCGGTGGGGAAGACATCGGCATACATGTCGCGCAGGCTGACCGTGCCCTCGCGCCGCTCGCCGACCGACTGGTTGGAGACCGCGGCGGCGAAATCGGGCTGGAAGTAGAGCGAGACGTGATCGTTGAGATCGCCCTGCAACACCATACGCAAGCGGCGGAAGGTGAAGTTGCTGTTGGCGTTCACGCCGCTGTCGTGGATCGTGCGCAGGCGGGAGATCCCGGCGGGTGCGCTGGCATCGCCCGAGACGATCTGGTTGAAGCGCAGCTGGGTATAGCCACGCAGCCGCAGCTTTTCATACCATGCCTTGGACTTGGGCGCGGGCGCGGCCGCGCTGGCGAGACGCGGATCGCCTGCCGGGGCGGGGACGGGGGCCGCAGCCAGCGCCGGGGCAGGCGTTGAACCGGTGATGGACGCAGGCGAGGCAGGCGATGCCGCGGGGGCGACAGGCTGGGCCTGTTGGGCCGATTGCAGCGCCATCACCATCGCCTTCAGCTCGTCGATCTGGCGTTGCAGATCGGCGATGGTCTGCGCCGAATCGCCCTCTTCCTGTGCGCGGGCGGGCGCATCCGGGAGGCTTTGCGCGGCGGCACCGCTACCAAGATTGGCAAGCAGGGCGAGCGCGATCGCGCCGGACGAGCATCGCAGCGAAAGGAGAGACATGGACAGCAGCCTTTGCGGTTCGACAGGCCCCGACAAGGGCGCTTTCGGCGCGGGCACTATGTCGGTTTGATGTCACTTGCGTGACAAATGTGACCGAAATTTTGCCGTGATGTGGCAAGCCTTGGCTAGAGCGCGCCGAAGGTCCAGCCCTCGGTGCGGGCGATGGCGGGGGTCAGCGCGGGCGGGTGCCACAGTTCGCGGGTGGCGTGGACGCGGCGCAGCCAGGCGGCGGTGAGCAGCGCGTCGGAGGAGTGATCGTCGATCGCGCCGTGGCCTGTGACCGGGGGCGAATCGAGCTGGCTCAGCGCGTCGCTTAGCGCTTCATAGGTGCGGATCTTGGTCGCCGTTCCCGTCACGCCGCCCAGCCTTGCGGCCATCGCGGTGTAGATTTCGGTGATGACCGAGCCTTCACCGGGCAACGGATCGACCGGCCAGACCGGCACCTTGCGCTCCAGCCGGTGGAGCATCCGCATCCCCGTCAGGCTCGATTTGCCGACCTGCGCTGCGCCGACGAGGTTGAAATTGCTCACCGGCCGCACGCCCGCCGCGCGCTGCGCGTGTTCGGCGATGCGGAAGCGGCCTTCGCGGGTGGCGGCGCCGGGGAGGAGAAACCGGTCGCCCTCGGCCCCTTTGCCGTGGCGGAAATAGCGCGAGGCCTGTTGGTGGGCGAGGAAGCCGCCCGCTTCGAGATGGGGATCCTCAGCGCACAGCCCATCGATCAGCGCCCACAGCGCGCGCGCATCGGCGGGCGAGGCCTCCCAATCGGGGAAGAAGGCTCCGGCATCCGCGAAGGGCAGACTGATGCCGAGGTCGAGACCGACCAGCGTCGGTTCGCTCAGGGATTGCAGCAGCACCAGCACCTCGCTGCGCGCCCAACCTTTGGGATCAGGCGGGGCAAGCAGCACCGGGGGCCCTCCCTCGGCCCGTGCGAGCGCCAGCGCGATGCCCTTTTGCCGCGCACCCTTCGCACCCGACCAGTCGACCGCGAGAAAACGGGTGAAGCGGGTCAAGGATGTGCGCCCCCGCGCAGGCGGGGGCCTTTTTCGAGGAAGCGCCATTTTGCCCGAGGTCCCCGCCTGCGCGGGGTCTCACCCATTTGATTTCTCCCCTCGCAGTTTGTCCCAGTAATCCAGCCGCTTCTTCACCTCGCGCTCGAACCCGCGTTCGACGGGGGTGTAGAATTCCTCCGCCGCCATGCCTTCGGGCCAGTAATTGTCGCCCGAAAAGCCCTCGGCGGTGCTGTGGTCGTAGGTGTAGCCCGCGCCATAGCCGATGTCCTTCATCAGCTTGGTCGGCGCGTTGAGGATATTGGCGGGCGGGGCGAGACTGCCGGTCGCCTTGGCTGATTTCCACGCCGCCTTTTGCGCCATGTAGACCGCGTTCGATTTGGGTGCCGTGGCGAGGTAGAGGCAGGCCTGCACCAGCGCCAGCTCGCCTTCGGGCGAGCCGAGGAAGCGGTAGGCCTCCATCGCCGCCATGCATTGTGGGAGCGCCTGCGGGTCGGCCATGCCGATATCCTCCACCGCCATGCGCACCAGCCGACGCGCGAGAAACAGCGGCTCCTCGCCTGCGGTCAGCATCCGCGCGAGCCAGTAGAGCGCCGCCTGCGGATCGCTGCCGCGCACAGCCTTGTGGAGCGCCGAGATGAGGTTGTAGTGCCCGTCGCGATCTTTGTCGTAGACCGCCACGCGGCGTTGCAGAAGGTTGCCGAGCGCTGCCGGATCGAGCGGGTCGGTCAGCCCTGCAGCATAGAGTGTCTCGGCCTGCCCGAGCAGAAATCGCCCGTCGCCATCGGCCTGCGCGATCAGTGCTGTGCGCGCTTCGGGGGTGAGGGGGAGGGGGCCTTCGAGGCCTTCCGCTTTTTCGAGCAGCGCGGCCAGCGCATCCTCGTCCAGCCGGTTCAGCACCAGCACCTGCGCGCGACTCAGCAGCGCGGCGTTGAGCGCGAAGCTCGGGTTCTCGGTGGTCGCGCCCACCAGCGTCACCACGCCGCGCTCGACATAGGGCAAGAAGCCGTCCTGCTGCGCGCGGTTGAAGCGGTGGATTTCGTCCACGAACAGCAGGGTCTTGCGACCCGCCTTCGCCATTTTCTCGGCCTCGGCGAAAGCCTGCTTGAGGTCGGCGACGCCCGAAAAAACCGCGCTGATCGCGGCGTAGCGCATCCCCACCGCATCGGCGAGCAAGCGGGCGATCGAGGTCTTGCCCGTGCCCGGCGGCCCCCACAGGATCATGCTCGACAAGCGTCCCGCCGCGACCATTCGCCCGATCGCGCCTTCGGGGCCGGTGAGATGCTCCTGTCCCACGACCTCGGCGAGCGAGGTGGGGCGCAGCCGATCGGCCAGCGGCGCGTCGGCATCGGGATTTGCCACGGGGGGCGGAGTTGCGTCTTGTCCGAACAGGTCAGTCATTCATCGGAGGAGATAGGCACATCGGCGGAAAAGGGAACCGCCGGGCGGCGCATCTCTTGTAACGATAGGTCTGCGATATATCTTGGAGCTATCGTAACGCATAAGGAGCCCGCAATGACCTGGAACAGATATGGCCGCGGCGGCGGCTGGGAGAAATTCGCCGAGACCATGGCGATGATGGCGATGCAGAACGCCGGGAACATGAACTTCGGCCCCGGCATGAAGGCGCGCTGGCAGTTCGACAGCGACGAGACCGAGGGCGAACGCGAGGAGCGCGGGCCCGGACGCCGAGGTCGTCGCGGGCGGATGTTTGCGCAGGGCGAATTGCGCCTCGCGCTGCTGGCGCTGATCGCCGAGCAGCCCAGCCACGGCTATGAACTCATCAAGCAGATCGAGGAAATGACCGGCGGCGCCTATGCCCCGAGCCCGGGCGCGGTCTATCCGACGCTGCAACTGCTCGAGGATGAAGGGGCGATCGAGGAAGCCGAGGCCGAAGGTGCGAAAAAGCCCTTCGCCGCGACTCGTCAAGGCCGCGACGAGCTCGACAGCCGCAAGGACGAGGTCGAAGGCCTGATGCGCCGGCTCGGTCGCCACGGCGAGCGCACCACCACCGTCCGCTCGCACGACGTGTTCCGGGCGATGGGCAACCTCGGCTCGGTGCTCAAGAACCGCGCGCGGGCGGGCAAGCTCGACGAGGCGACCATCAACCAGATCGTCGACATGATCGACGAAATGGCCAAGCGCATCGAGCGCCTGTGACGCCGCCGTTGCCCTAGCCGCGGCAAAGGCATATTCTCTCCCTCGTCCGGGTCGCGCCGGAATGGGGGAGGGGAACGCCCATGACAACCGATGGCAACGCCCAGGCCAGTGCGCCCTGGCATCTCTGGGTAATCGGCGTGCTGACGCTGCTGTTCAATGCGATGGGTATCCTCAGCTACATGACCACGCAGCTCGGGATGCTCGCCGAAATGGGCATGACGCCCGAACAGATCGCCTTCATGGAAAGCTTCCCCGCCTGGTCCACCGCTTTCTGGGCGCTGGGCGTGTGGGGCGCCTTTGCGGGTTCGGTGCTGTTGCTGCTGCGCTCGCGCTGGGCGGTCGCGGCGATGGTGGTGGCGCTTATCGGGCTGGTCGGGACGACGATTGCGGAGACCGTGGTGCTGGATGTGCCCGCGGGTCTGGAAACGCCCCTGCCGCTGAAGGTAGCGATCTGGGGGGTGACTCTGGGCTTGTCGTTCTATGCCCGCCGCATGGCGCAGGCAGGCGTGCTGCGCTGACCGCGATCAGGCGCGCCCACCTCGCCGTTCCCTGACCAGATCGACATAGGTATCTGCGACGACCGCGTTGATGGCTTCCCAGCTGTATTCGCAGGCGCGCGTCTCGCCTGCCGCGCCGTGGGCGGCGCGCAGGGCCGGGTCGGCGCAATAGGGGGCGAGGGCGGCGGCGAAGGCGGCGGCATCGGTCTTGAGGTTGCCCGTGGGCGCGACCAGCTGCCCCGTTACCCCGTCCGCCACGAGGCTGGCGCTGCCGGTCGCCCCGGCGGCGACCACCGGAAGCCCGCTCGCCATCGCTTCCAGGGTGACATTGCCGAAGGTCTCGGTCACGCTCGGGTTGAAGAACACGTCCCCGCTGGCGAGCGCTTGGCCGAGACCCTCGCCGGTCTTGAACCCGGCAAAGATTGCGCCGTCAGGCAGGTTCGCCTCGAACCACCCGCGCGCCGGGCCATCGCCGATCACCAGCACCTTGTGGCCTGCGCCCTGCTCGCGCAACCGGCGGATGGTTTCGGCAAAGACGTCGAGCCCCTTTTCCATCACCAGCCGCCCGAGGAAGACGATGGCGACGTCGTCATCCGTAAGCCCGAGGCTGCGCCGCCATTCGGGATCGCGCCGCGCGGAGGAGAAGATCGTGCGGTCGACTCCTCGGCTCCACAGCCCGATGCGGGTGTGCATCCCCATCGCCCGCAACTCGTCGATCATCGATTGCGAGGGCGCCACCAGCGCATCGCAGCGATTGTAGAAGCGCTTCAGCCCCTTGATGATCAGCGGTTCGAGAAAGGCCATGTTGTAATAGCGCGGATAGGTTTCGAACCGGGTGTGGACGCTGGCGAGCACCGGCATATCGTGCGCCCGCGCCCAGCGCAGCGCGGCGTGCGCAGCGGGATCGGGGGAGGAGAGGTGGACGATATCGGGCGCGAAGCCTTCCAGATCGCGCTTCACCGCAGCGCCCAGATGGGTCGGCATCCGGTATTCCCCGCGCCCCTTCACCGGCATCGGTATATTGGGCAGGCCGACAAGATCGCCGGTCGCGGGAAAATCGGGATTGGCGACCTTGGGCGAATAGACGCGCACCTTCGCGCCGCGCCCGAGCAGCGAGCCGACAAGGCGATTGAGCGCCTGATTGGCCCCGTCGCGGGTGTAATTGTAGTTGCCGCTGAACAGGGCAATGCGAAGATCGGATACGTCCATGGAGCCGCCCTGTTAGGCGAGGTCTGCGGATATTGCGAGAGGGAGGTTGCAGCGCCTCGCTCTTCGCCGTCGGCCGGCAAGGAACTTCCCCGGCGCGCCGATATTCATTGACTCGTCACCCATCCCCTCTAAAGCCGCCGACGGGCCACGCGGTCCCAACGCCGCGCGAGCTCTCTGCAAGGAGAGAATACATGACTGACTACGTCCGCGGGCTCGCGCATGAGCCTGTGCTGAAGCCTGAGCGCCCCTTCTTTTCCTCGGGTCCCACGGCAAAATTCCCCGGCTGGTCGCTGGACAAGCTCAAAACCGAATCGCTTGGCCGCTCGCACCGTTCGGCGCTGGGCAAGGCGCGCTTGAAGTACGCGATCGACCTGTCGCGCGAACTGCTCGGCATCCCTGACGATTACCTTGTTGGCATCATGCCCGCGTCGGACACCGGCGCGATCGAGGCGGCCATGTGGGCGATGCTCGATCCCGCGCGCCCGGTGACGGTCGCGGCGTGGGAGAGCTTCGGCAATATCTGGATTCAGGACGCGGTGAAGCAGCTCAAGCTGCCCAACCTGCAGGTGCTGACAGCCGATTACGGCGAGATCCCCGATCTCACCACCATCCCACAGCGCAATGATGTCGTCTTCACCTGGAACGGCACCACCTCGGGCGCGAAAATCCCGAACACCGACTGGCTCGAGCCGGGCCGCGAGGGGATCACCATCAACGACGCCACCAGCGCGATCTTTGCGATGGAGATGGATTGGTCGAAGCTCGATGCGACGACCTATTCCTGGCAGAAGGTGATGGGCAGCGAAGCGCAGCACGGGATGCTGATCTTGAGCCCCAAGGCCGTCGCCCGGATCGAAAGCTACGATCCGCCCTGGCCGATGCCCAAGCTGTTCCGGATGAAGAAGGGCGACAAGATCAACGCCGGCATTTTCGCGGGCGAGACGATCAACACGCCTTCGATGCTGGCGACCGAGGATTACATCGCCGCGCTGGAATGGGCCAAGTCGATCGGCGGCCGCAAGGCGCTGATCGCGCGGGCCGATGCCAATGCGCAGATCGTCAAGGACTGGATCGAGGCCACCCCGTGGCTGCGGAACATGGCGTCCGATCCGGCGCAGCAGACCAACACCGGCGTGTGCATGGTGTTTCAGGGCGACTGGTACGACAGCCTCTCGGCGGACGACAAGGCCGCCGTGCCCAAGAAGATCGTCAAGCTGCTCGAAGAACGCAATGTCGGCTTCGATTTCAACGGCTACCGCGATGCGCCGCCATCTTTACGCATCTGGTGCGGTTCGACCGTCGAGCAGGAGGACGTCAAGCGCCTGCTGCCGTGGATCGAATGGGCCTACGAGAAGGTCAAGAACGGCTGATTGCTGTTCGTGAGCCCCCGCGAAGGCGGGGGCCTCATGCCTCCCATTGATTTCATGTCTGCCTGAGGTCCCCGCCTGCGCGGGGACTCGCACCCGCCAAGGAATTCCCCATGACCCGTCCCAAAGTTCTTATTTCCGACAAGATGGACCCCAACGCCGCGCGCATTTTCGAAGAGCGCGGCTGCGACGTCGATGTCATCACCGGCGAAACGCCCGAGCAGCTGATCGCCCGCATCGCCGAGTATGATGGCCTCGCCATCCGCTCCTCGACCAAGGTGACCAAGGCGATCCTCGATGCGGCGACCAACCTCAAGGTGATCGGTCGCGCGGGGATCGGGGTCGATAACGTCGATATCCCCTACGCCTCGTCGAAGGGCGTGGTGGTGATGAACACCCCCTTCGGCAACTCGATCACCACCGCCGAACACGCCATCGCGCTGATGTTCGCGCTCGCCCGGCAATTGCCCGAGGCGAACGCGCAGACGCAGGCAGGCCAATGGCCCAAGAGCGGGTTCATGGGCGTCGAAGTCACTGGCAAGACGCTGGGCCTGATTGGCGCGGGCAATATCGGCTCGATCGTCGCCAGCCGCGCGCTGGGCCTGCGCATGAAGGTCATCGCCTATGATCCCTTCCTGACCGAGGAACGCGCGGTCGAGATGGGCGTCGAAAAGGTCGATCTCGACACGCTCCTGTCGCGTGCCGATTTCGTCACGCTGCACACCCCGCTGACGGACGAGACCCGCAACATCCTCAGCCGCGAGCGGCTTGAGAACGCCAAGAAGGGCATCCGCATCATCAACTGCGCGCGCGGCGGACTGATCGACGAAGCCGCGCTGAAGGACTGCCTTGAAAGCGGTCAGGTTGCAGGCGCGGCGCTCGACGTGTTCGAGACCGAGCCGCCGGCTGCCGATCACCCGCTGTTCGGCACCAAGAATTTCATCTGCACTCCGCACCTCGGCGCCTCGACCACCGAAGCGCAGGTCAATGTTGCGCTGCAGGTGGCCGAGCAGATGGCCGACTATCTCGTCAACGGCGGTGTCACCAACGCGCTCAACGTTCCCTCGCTGAGCGCCGAGGAAGCCCCCAAGCTCAAGCCCTACATGGCGCTTGCCGAGAAGCTCGGCAGCCTCGTGGGCCAGCTGGCGCATGGCAACCTCACCCACATCAGCATCGAGCGTGAGGGCGCTGCGGCTGAATTGAACGGCAAGCCGATCACCGCCGCCGTGCTGTCGGGCTTCATGCGCCGCTATTCGGACACGGTGAACATGGTCAACGCGCCGTTCCTCGCCAAGGAGCGCGGGCTCGACGTGAGCGAGATCCGCCACGACCGCGACGGCGCGTTCAACACGCTGGTGCGCGTGACGGTGGAAACCGCGCAAGGCCCGCGCTCGGTCGCGGGCACGCTGTTCGGGACGGAATCGCCCCGCCTCGTGGAAATCTTCGGCATCGGGATCGAGGCGGAACTGGCCGGGCACATGCTCTACATCGTCAACGACGACAAGCCGGGCTTCATCGGCCGCATCGGGACGCTGCTGGGCAGCCATGGAATCAACATCGGCACCTTCAACCTCGGTCGCCGCGAAGCGGGCGGGGAAGCGGTGCTGTTGCTGAGTCTCGACGAGGCGCTGCCCGCAGCCGTGGTCGCCGAAGCCGAGAAGCTTGAAGGCGTGAAGCTGGTCAAGGCGCTGGCGTTCTGATCTCCTACCTACCCGCGTCATCCCGGACTTGATCCGGGATCGCTCACAGTATGGCGCCGCGCCTGCCGACAGCGATCCCGGCTTTCGCCGGGATGACGATTTGGGTAGGGGCCTGAGAATATGACCCAGCCCAACGACCTCCTCCCCGAAGGCCTCGAAGACCGTCTGCCTGCCGAGGCTGCGCGGATCACAGCCGCAATGCGTGCCTGTCTCGATGTGCTCGATGCGCATGGCTATGACCGCGTGCGCCCGCCGCTGCTCGAATTCGAGGCCTCGCTCGCGGGGCGCATGGCGGGGGTGACCGTGGGCGAGACCAGCACCATGTTCCGCTTCGTCGATCCGGCGAGCTTGCGCACCCTCGCGCTGCGCAGCGACATGACCCCGCAGGTAGGCCGCATCGCCGCCACCAGCCTTTCCGCTGCGCCGCGCCCGCTGAGGCTGGCCTATTGCGGCGACACCGTGGTGATCAAGGCAAGCCAGCTCGACCCCGCGCGTGAGCGGCTGCAACTGGGCGCGGAGCTGATCGGCAGCGATAGTGTCGCTGCGGCGAGCGAGGCGGTGATGCTGGCCATCGAGGCGATGAAGGCCGCCGGGCTCACCGGCATCTCGGTCGACATGACGCTTCCCGATCTGGTCGATACCCTCGCCGAAAAGGCCTTCCCCCTCGCGCCTGACAGACGCGAGGCGGTACGCCGCGAGCTCGACACCAAGGACGCGGGCGGATTGCGCAGCGCGGGCGGCAGCGCCTATCTGCCGCTGCTCTATGCCACCGGGCCCTTCGACAGCGCGCTCGCCGCGCTGCGGGCGGTGGACGCGGGCGGGGCGCTCAAGTCCCGGCTCGACGGGCTGGAGCAGATCGCGGCGGCGATCGGCGATGCCGCCCGCATTACCCTCGACCCGACCGAGCGCCACGGCTTCGAATACCAGACATGGTTCGGCTTCACCCTCTATGCCGAAGGCCTGCGCCGCGCCGTGGGGCGGGGCGGTACCTACCGCATCGCCGGAAGCGACGAGCCCGCCACCGGCTTCACCCTCTACCTCGACCGCTTGGCCGAGGGCGCGCCCCAGCCAGAAGCGGCGCGCACTTGCTACCTCCCGCTGGGCCACGACCGCGCGGCAGCGGCGCGGCTGCGCTCCGAAGGCTGGCGCACCGTCGCGCAGCTCGCCGAAGGTGAAGATGCCAAGGCGCTCGGCTGCGGCTGGGTGCTCGACGGCAGCGAACCGCGCAAACTCTGATCCGCCAAGCCATGGCACCAGACCCCGCCTTCGTGCGTTGAGCGGGCATGAGCACATCGATCGAAGACCTTCAGCGCGAAATGGAAGCGGCGGTGCGCGCGCTTGATTTCGAGACGGCGGGGAAGATCCGTGACCGAATCAACCTGATGCGCGGCGGGGCCAGCGCGGCAGAGGCTGCGCAGGCGGATACCTCGGGTCTGGTTCGCCAGCAACCGGGCGCCATGGGGCTTGGCACCAGCCGGCAGCGGCCCGTTCCGCCGCCGGACTGGAAACCGCCGCCCAAGCCTGATCTCAAGACCTCCGGCCGGAAGCGCAAATAGGGGCTGCTGGCCGCAGGTGCGGCGCGAGAATCACGCGCCGAACACTTTCGCCAGCCAGGCATCCATCACCGGGGTTGCCGGGTAGTCGGGCTCGCCGAGCTTCCGGTTGATCTCGGCGTGGCCGCGCAGGCCATCGCCGGGGAAGCTGCCGATCTCGACCGCCGTTCCAGCGCGCCGCAAAGCTTCGGCAAGCGCCTTGTTCTGCGCCACGCCGTCTTCGCGCTGGACGTGGATCAGCAGGAAGGCGGGGGCATTGGGCGCAGTGGCGTGGGCGGTGGGCGAGAGCGCTTTCTGGCGCGCGGGATCGGTGCCGAAGGCCTGTTCGTAAGTACCCTTCATCATCGGCCCGGCCTGCTTCATCTGCGCCGCCACGTCATAGGCCGCACCGTCATTGGGCATCACCCCGTCGATATCGGCGAAGGAGAGGCCCGCCGCCTTCAGATACCGCTCGTCCGTCCCCACCAGCGCCACCAGATGCGCGCCGGCGGAATGCCCTGTCAGCACGACGCGGCTGCGGTCGATCCCCAGTTCATCCGCCCGTTTCAGCAGATAGGCGAGCGCCGCGGCGACATCCGCCGCCTGCTGCTCCACCGTGGCGGCGGGCACCAGCCGATAGTCGATCGAGGCGAAGGCATAGCCCTGTTCCATCATGTGCGCGGGCATCGCGCGGCCCATCGCGTTGTCCTTCGACCCGCGCTTCCACCCGCCGCCGTGGACGAACAGGACGAGCGGCGCGGGCTCGGTGCCCTCGGGCACCCATAGGTCGAGCCCCTGCAAGGGATCGCTGCCATAGGCGAGCAACTGCGGCGCGGGCGCGGTGCTGGCGGCGGCGGCTCCGGCGCGGCGTCCGGCGGCACCCTCACGCCCGCCCATCCGCTCGCGCAAGGCAGTGCGGCACCCGTCGGATAGCTCGGCGGCCTTCTCTCGCAGACACGTGCGCATCTGGCTGCGGTCGCTTCCGCAAAGCTGCACGATCTCGGCGCGGCACTGCTCAGGCAAGCGCTCGCTCCCGCCGCCGCGCCGCTGCTGGGCGAGGATCGGGGTGGCGAGCACCGCTGCGGCGGCAAGGATGGTGAGGGTCTTGGCGGCGGTGTTCATGGGCGCAATCCTTGTGGCAGTCCTGCCGCGTCAACGCCGCACGCGCGCAAACCCTTCGCGGGCCGCTTGCGCCGCCCGCTCCGAACGCCTAGGCCCCCGCGCGGTTTCCCGCCTGTCGGACAAAGGATTGAAATGGCCAACGTCACCGTGATCGGCGCCCAGTGGGGCGATGAGGGCAAGGGCAAGATCGTCGACTGGCTCGCCAGCCGCGCCGACGCCGTGGTGCGCTTTCAGGGCGGGCACAATGCAGGCCATACCCTCGTAATCGACGGCAAGACCTACAAGCTCAGCCTGCTGCCCTCGGGCATTGTCTCGGGCACGCTGTCGGTGATCGGCAATGGCGTGGTGCTCGATCCCTGGGCGCTGCGCGACGAGGTCGCCAAGGTCGAAGGGCAGGGGGTTGCGATCACCGACGAGAACCTCGCCATCGCCGACAACTGCCCGCTGATCCTGCCGCTGCACCGCGACCTCGACGGACTGCGCGAGCAGGCGGCGGGGAAGGGCAAGATCGGCACCACCGGACGCGGGATCGGCCCGGCTTACGAGGACAAGGTCGGCCGCCGCGCGATCCGCGTGTGCGACCTTGCGCATCTCGACACGCTGGAGCCGCAGCTGGATCGCCTCTGCGCGCATCACGATGCGCTGCGCGCCGGTTTCGGCCAGCCGCCGGTCGACCGTGCCCAGCTGCTCGAAGACCTGCGCGAGATCGCGCCCTTCGTGCTCAAGTTCGCCCAGCCGGTGTGGAAGCGGTTGAAGAAGGTGCGCCGCGCGGGCGCGAAGATCCTGTTCGAGGGCGCGCAGGGCGTGCTGCTCGATGTCGATCACGGCACCTACCCCTTCGTCACCTCGTCCAACACGGTGAGCGGCACCGCCGCGTCCGGCAGCGGCCTCGGCCCCAATTCGACCGGTTTCGTGCTCGGGATCGTCAAGGCCTACACCACCCGCGTCGGCTCGGGCCCGTTCCCGACCGAGCTGGAGGATGAAATCGGGCAGGGCCTGGGCGAGCGCGGGCATGAATTCGGCACCGTTACCGGGCGCAAGCGCCGCGTGGGCTGGTTCGATGCCGTGCTGGTGCGCCAGTCCTGCGCCATTTCTGGCGTCACCGGCATCGCGCTCACCAAGATCGATGTGCTCGACGGGATGGAGAAGGTGAAGATCTGCACCGGCTACCGCCTGCGCGGCAAGGTCTACGACTACCTCCCCAGCCACGCCGCCGATCAGGCCGCGTGCGAACCGATCTATGAGGAAATGCCCGGCTGGCACGAAAGCACCGCGGGCGCGCGGAGCTATGCCGATCTCCCGGCGGCGGCGATCAAGTATATCCAGCGCATCCAGGAATTGATCGAGTGCCCGGTGGCGCTGGTTTCGACCTCGCCGGAGCGGGACGACACGATCCTGATGCGCGATCCCTTTGTGGATTGAGTTTTTTGGGGGTGCGGGGTTATCCTCGCACCCGTGAAGCGCCTCACCCTCCTGTCTCTGCTCGCCCTTGCGGCCTGTGCCAGTCCGCCGCCCCGGCAGGCCGAGAACCCATCGCCCCAGCCCTCGCTCGCGCGCGAGGCGGCGCGGATCATTCCCGAGCGGCGGTTTGCTGCGCTCGATTACCTGATCGTCGACAAGTCCGAACGCATGATGATCGGTTATGCTGGGGGCCAGCCGGTCAGGGTCTGGCGGGGGCTGCAATTCGGCGATGCGCCGCGGGGCCACAAGCGCTTCGAGGGCGACGAGCGCACGCCCGAGGGGCGCTATGTGATCGAGGGCCGCAATCCGGCGAGCGCCTATCACCTGAGCCTCAAGATATCCTACCCCAACGCCGCCGACCGCGCCTTTGCCCGGTCGCAGGGCCGCTCGCCGGGGGGTGACATTTATCTCCACGGCCAACCAAACGGATTGCCCGCAGGCCGCGTTCCGGGCGACTGGACCGATGGTTGCATCGCCCTCTCCAACGCCGAAATCGAAGAGCTGTGGCGCATCGTTCCCGACGGGACCGTGATCGAGATTCGCCCGTAATACACAGATTTACTTGACCTGATCCGTTTTTGTTCCATAATCGTTCCAACATTGTTGGAGTCGATTCGATGCTGACCAACACGACCACGCAAGCGGATTTCACTTACGATATCGCCGATGACGGTGCCGGGCTCCCCGCCCGCGCGGCGATTTTCGGCGAGGATGAAGGCCTGCGTCGCCAGATCGCCGCCGATCTGGGCGGGGCGGGGTTCCGGGCGATCGACGGCGGCGGCTTGCGCGCGCTGCTCGAAGGGCCGATCGCGATGCTGGGCGATGTGGTGGTGGTCGATTGCCCCGTCCTTGGCAATCGCGGGATCGACGGGATGATGCTCGCAGGCCTCGCGCGGCTCGATATGCGGGTGGCGCGCTCGGGCGCGAAGCTGATCGTGGCGACCAATATGGCGGGGCTCGACGATGTGTTTGCTGTGCTCGACCAGTCCAATCCCCAGATTCTCGTAAGCCCCAGCCGCGCCGAACGCGTGATCGCGGTCGGCCGGGTGATGGGCGAAGCGGGCGCGGCACGGCTGCGCGAAATGGGCGAGGAAGACCGGGTGGCGCTGCTGCGCCTGTCGCAGCAGGTCGAGGCGATTGCCCATTCGCTCGACCGGATGGGACATGGGCCTGCCGTTGCACCGGCCGCCGCATCCGATCGCACGCTCGGGGAGATGAAGCGCGATTATCGCGGGCCCGAAGGCGGGCTGGTGGCAGGCTTCGGCAGCGCGCGTCCGGCCGATCACGGCTCCGGCCCCGCGCTTCCCGATCCGCAGGTTGTGCGTCAGATCATCGCGGGGCGTCAGGCTCGCAGCCGGTTCTTCGATGCCGCGCTGTTCGGGGATCCGGCATGGGACATGCTGCTGGATCTTACCGCAGCGCATGGGGAGGGCACGCAGGTCTCGGTCACCTCGCTGTGCATTGCCGCCGGCGTTCCCGCCACCACCGCGCTGCGCTGGCTGAGCCAGATGGTGGAGAGCGGGATCTTCATTCGCGTGCCCGACCCGGCCGACCGCCGCCGCGCCTTCATCGCGCTGAGTGACAAGGCGATTGCGGCGATGTCGGCCTATTTCGCCAGCCTGCGCGCGCCAATATTGCAGGCGGCCTAGGTGCCCTCCGGCGTGCCCTCGGGGCGCCAGCGCAGGATCACGGTGAGGCCTTCGGCCCATTTCTGCCTGGCTTCCTCGCTGTAAGGAAGGCGCCTGGCATCGGCGCGCGCGCGGGCCAGGATCGTGTCAGGCACCGAACCATCGAGCAGGATCGTGTCCGCGACACCCAGCGCGCGCGCCTGTCCCACAGTGAGGAAATCGGGATTGGCATCCCTCACATCGAAAGCCGTGGTGTAATTGCTGACCACGGGCCCCTCTTGCGGATTTTCGAGCCAGACCTTTGCCATGCCGGACTTGACCGGATCGAGCGGATCGAGCGGCCCGCCCTGTTGCAGCGCCTGATCCAGCACCCGCCTGCGGTCACGGCCATCGGGAAACAGAGCGCGAAGCCTGCCGCGCGCCGCCTCAAGCGCCCGGGCCAGTTCGCCGAGGTTGCTCGGCAGCACCTGCTCCAACCGAAGCCGCACATGCTTGGCGAGCCCCGCCGAGGCGCCGCCCGTGCCGATCGCCACCAGCAGCGGGTCGCGGTCGAGGATCGAAGGCGTCGTGAAATCGCACAGTTCGGGCCGGTCGACGACATTGACCAGCATCCCGGCACAGCGCGCATTGATCGCCGCGACCTCGCAAGCAGACGCGTCCTCGTAGGCGATGAAGGCGAGGCGCACACCTTCGTCGATGGCGCGGGCGAGATCGTCGACGATCACGCCGCCCGCGCGCTCGACCAGCCGCCGCTTCGGCTCGGCCGCAGGCCCGTCGCCCAGCACCAGCACCTGCTGCCCCGCAACCTGATGGAACAGCGGCAGGCTGGCGATTGTGCTCATGGCCGGCTCACGGCTGCCTCAGGCGAGCCATTCGGGCACGCGCTCGGCATCCATGATCGCGCCCGCTTCGATGCGGTCGGCGACCACCGCGAACCTGTCCCCGTCCACCAGCACCTCGGCGACGAAGCCGCGCGAATTGTAGGACGATGCCATCGTCGCGCCATAGGCCCCGGCGGTGCGGAACACGGCGAGATCGCCCGCTTCCAGCGCGTCGCATTCGCGGCCCATCGCGAAGGTGTCGCCGGTCTCACAAATCGGACCGACGATGTTCGCGGTCATCTGCGCGCCTCGAGGCGAGACCGCCTCGAAGTGGTGATAGGCCCCGTAAAGTGCAGGGCGCGCCAAGTCGTTCATCGCCGCATCGACAATCACGAAGGGGTCCTTGATCCCGCGCTTCACCCGCACCACGCGGGTCAGCAGCACGCCCGCATTGCCCGCGATCACGCGGCCGGGTTCGAAGATCAGCTTGACGCCCCAGTCCTTCGTCACCCGCGCAACCATCGCGCCATATTCGGCCGGCGCGGGCAGTACTTCGCCGACCTTGTAGGGAACGCCAAGGCCGCCGCCGAGGTCGACATGGGTCACCGCGTGCCCCGCACCGCGCAGCGCCTGCACCAGCGCACCGAGCTTTTCGAAGGCGGCTTCCAGCGGCGCGAGATCGGCCAGCTGGCTGCCGATATGCACCGCCACGCCGCGCAAGGCGACTCCCGGCAGGCCCGCCAGCTTTCCGAAAATCTGTCCGGCCTCGCTGATCGGCACGCCGAACTTGTTGTCCGCCTTGCCGGTCGAGATCTTGTCGTGGGTGCCGGCATCGACATCGGGGTTGATCCGCAGCGTGCACTGCGCCGTCATCCCGCGCGCGGCGGCGATTGCGGCGAGCTCGACGCCCTCTTCCTCGCTCTCGATATTGAACTGGCCGATCCCGGCTTCGAGCGCGGCGATCATCTCGGCGGCGGTCTTGCCCACGCCCGAGAAGACGATCATTTCCGGCGCGATCCCCGCCGCCAGCGCGCGGCGCATCTCGCCCACGGACACCACATCCGCGCCCATGCCCTGCGCGCCGAGCACCTTGAGCACGGCAAGGTTGGGGTTGGACTTGACCGCAAAGGCGATCAGCTTGTCGGGGACGCCGTCCAGCGCCTCGCGGAACACCCGCGCGTGGCGCTCCAGCGTCGCGCGCGAATAGACATAGACCGGCGTGCCGACCGCTTCCGCGATCAGCGGCAGGGGCACGTCCTCGGCGTGCATCACGCCGTCGCGAAGAGCAAAATGGTCCATAGGTCTCGTCTATTCCGGGGGGAGATCGAAGGGGTCGTCCTGCCGTTCTTCGGAGCGGCGGCGCAGTTCGACCGAGCGTTCGGGCGCGGCGAGGGCATCGCGGCGCAGCAGCTCCTCGGCCGAGGGGGTCGCCGCCGCGCCATAGGGCTTGTCGGGCAGGCTCGCGCCGTCGGGCGGGGTGAGCGGCGCCTCGGAGCCGCAGGCGGCGAGCAAGGCGGCGAGGCCGAAAATGGCGATTTGGCGCATCATTCCTCCATGCCCAGCATCGCGCGCGCGCGGGCGACCTGCAAACGGACCTGATCGGGCGCGGTTCCCCCGTATGAGGCGCGCGCCGCAACCGAGGCATCGACCGACAGCGCAGCATAGACGCTTTCGTCGATCCGCGCATCGATCGCCTTAAGGTCTTCTATCGAGAGTTGGTCGAGCGCGATGCCGCGGCTTTCGGCCAGCTTCACCGCAGCCCCGGTGATATGGTGCGCCTCGCGGAACGGGATCCCCGCCTGCCGCACCAGCCAGTCGGCAAGGTCGGTGGCGGTGGCATAGCCGAGTTCGGCGGCGGCGCGCATCCGGTCGGTGTTGAAGGTGGCGCCCGCGATCATCCCGGTCATCGCCGCAATGCTGAGGCCCATCAGCGAGGCGGTCTCGAACACCGGCGGCTTGTCGTCCTGCATGTCCTTGGAATAGGCGAGCGGCAGGCCCTTCATCGTGATCATCAGGCTGGTGAGGCTGCCGATCACCCGCCCGCTGTGCCCGCGCACCAGTTCGGCGGCGTCGGGGTTCTTCTTCTGCGGCATGATCGAAGAGCCGGTCGAGAGGCTGTCGGGCAGGCGGATGAAGCCGAAGGGCTGGCTCGCCCACAGGATCAGCTCCTCGGCCAGCCGCGAGAGGTGCAGCGCGGTGGCCGAGCAGGCGTAGAGGAAGTCCATTGCGAAATCGCGGTCGGACACGGCATCGAGCGAGTTGGCAGTCGGCCGGTCGAACCCGAGCGCGGCGGCGGTCGCCTCGCGGTCGATCGGAAAGCCCGTGCCTGCGAGCGCCGCCGAGCCGAGCGGGCATTCGTTCATCCGCGCCCGCGCGTCGGCGATGCGCGCACGGTCGCGCCGGAACATCTCGTAATAGGCCATCAGGTGGTGGCCGAGCGTGACGGGCTGCGCGGTCTGCAAGTGCGTGAAGCCGGGCATGATGCTGTCGTCGTGCTCGCCCGCCCGGCTCACCAGCGCGCGTTGCAGTGCGGCGAGGCCTTCATCCATTTGCGCAAAAGCATCGCGCACCCACAGGCGGAAATCGGTCGCGACCTGATCGTTGCGGCTGCGCGCGGTGTGGAGACGTCCTGCGACCGGCCCGATCAGCTCGGCGAGCCGCGCCTCGGTGGTCATGTGGATGTCCTCTCGGTCCCAGTCCTCGGGCACGCCGCCCGCCTCATATTCGGCGGCGACCGCATCGAGGCCGTTGGCGATCACCAGAGCGTCCTCCGCCGAGACGATCCCCTGCGCGCCCAGCATCGCCACATGCGCCTTGCTCGCGGCGATATCCTGCCGCCACAGCGCCTTGTCGAAGGGGATCGAGGCGTTGATTTCGCGCATGATCGCGCTAGGGCCGTCAGCGAAGCGGCCGCCCCACATGGCGTTGGTCGTGCTGTTATCGGAGCCTGTCATGTCCCGCTCGCCGCTCATCCTTGCTGTCGCGCTCCTGCTGCTGGGAGCGTGCGATAGGGCCGCCGAGGCCCCGGTGCAACCGGCCAGCGCAGGCGAGAGCACGTCGACGGGTGAAGTTGTGCGGCAATTCGCCGGAACCCCGCTTCCGGCGATGCAATTCGCCGATCCTGACGGCAGGACGCTCGACCTCGGCGCGATGGATGGCCCCGTGCTGCTCAACCTGTGGGCAACCTGGTGTGCGCCCTGCATCAAGGAAATGCCGCAGCTCGATGCTCTGGCGGCGGAGCTGGGGGAGGAGCTGCGGGTCGTTACTGTCAGTCAGGACATTCGCGGGGCGGAAGTGGTGGCGCCATTCTTCGCCAAGGGCGGCTACACCCAGCTCGAACCCTGGCTCGATCCCGAGACCTCTCTGTCGGCCCATTTCACGCCCGAAGGCGCGCTGCCTTTGACGATTTTGTTCGACGCTTCGGGGAAGGAAGTGCTGCGGGTGGCGGGCGCTTATGAATGGGACTCGCCCGAGGCCGCCGCGCTGATCCGCGAGAGCCTCGCGCCGCGCTAGAGCCGGCGGCCGAGGGCTTCGCCCATGCGCAGCGGGTCGCCCGTTTTCAGGCCTTCGCGCCATGCGATGCGGCCGGGCTCGAACAGCAGCACCACGGTGGAGCCAAGGTAGAAGCGGCCCATCTCGTCGCCTGCGGCGAAGGTGTGGCCCGCGCCGGCAAAATCCTCGTGGACCGGCGCGCTGGCATGGGTGCGGAAGGCGTTGGGCCAGACCGTGTCGATCCCGGCAACGATCATCGCGCCGACCATGATGCTGGCAAAGTGCCCGTCCGGCCCGTCGAACCGGCATGACAGTCGCTCGTTGCGGGCGAACAGCCGGTCCACCCCGGCGGCGGTGGCGGTGTTGACCGAATAAAGGTCGCCCGGAATGTAGGTGGTCTGCGCCAGCGTGCCTGCGGCGGGCATGTGGACGCGGTGATAATCCTTGGGCGATAGGTAGATCGTAATGAAACTGCCGCCCTCGAACCGCGCGGCTTCGTCCGCCCCGCAGCCGAGGATTTCGGCGACGCTGTAATCGCGCCCCTTGGCCTGAATGATCCGCCCGCCGCTGATCGGGCCAAGCTGGCTCACCGCGCCATCGGCGGGGGAGAGGATGTGCTGCGAGGCATCCGCCAGCGGACGCGCGCCGGGCTTCAGCTCACGCGTGAAGAAGTCGTTGAAGCTGGTGAACTCCCCGATCCCGCGCGCGGCCTGCGACAGGTCGACGCCATAGGCTGCGACGAAGCGGCGGATCAGCCGGTCGCGCAGCCACGGGGTCTCGCTCGCGGCGATGCTCCCGGCGAGCCGCGAGAGGGCGTGTTGCGGGACGATGTGCTGGAGCGCGATGAACAGGGAGGACATGGGGCTGGCGCTAGAGCGGGGCGGGGGCGCACGCAAGCGCGGGGGAGGGAGCAAATAGCGTCACAGCGTCACCGTCTGCCCGCCATCGACCTTGATCGCGCTGCCGGTGATGAAGCTGGCGCGCGGGGAAGCGAGGAAGGCGGCGATATCGCCGAACTCCTCGGGCCGTCCGAGCCGGCCTGCCGGAATCGCCGCGATCGAGCGGGCGGTGACCTGTTCGGCCTCCACACCCTGCGCCGCCGCCATCCCGGCGTGGAGGCTGGAGAGACGGTCGGTGGCGATCTGGCCGGGGAGCAGCAGGTTCACCGTCACGCCATCCGCCGCAACCTCGGCGGCGAGCGTCTTGCACCACGAGGCGAGCATCGCGCGCACCGCGTTGGAGAGCACGAGGCCCGCGATGGGCGTGATCAGGCTGGTCGAAGCGACCGCGATGATCCGCCCGAAACCGCGCTCGCGCATGGCGGGGAGAAAGGCCTGCGCGAGCGTCAATTGCGCATCGAACATCCGCGGCAGCACGGCGGCGAAATCGGCGGGCGTGGTGGAGGCCGCTGCACCGGTCGGCGGGCCGCCTGCGTTGAGAACGAGGATGTCGGGAGAGGCTCCGCCTGCGCGCACGCGGTCGATGATCGTTTGCGGCGCGTCCGCCTTGTCGAGATCGGCGAGAATGTGGAGCCGTCCCGCCAGCCCCGCGCCCGAGCGCGCGACGGTGATCACGCCCGCCCCCTCCGCCGCCAGCGCCTCGGCGATCGCACGGCCCAGCCCCTTGCTCGCGCCGAGCACCAGCGCGGTCTTGCCGTCCAGTTGCAGATCCATATCCGTCTCCCTCCTGTGCGTACCCCGGCGCTCAGGCCCCGGCGGGCGAGCCGCTGTCCTGATCTTCGGGGATGGCAATCGGTGTCGCCGCACAGACCGTGCGCAGCGCCGCCTTCAGCCCTTCTTCCAGCGTGGGGTGATAGAAGGGAAAGGCCAAGACCTCGGTCGCGGTCATCCCCTGTTCGATCACCCAGGCGAGCAGGTGGCCGAGATGCTCGGCCCCCGGCGCGGCGATGTCCGCGCCGATCAACACGCCATCGGGCGCGGCGGCATAGAGCGTCAGCGCGCCCTGATTGCGCGCCTCCACACGCGCGCGGCCCTGATCGCCGTAATCGGTATGGCCGCTGACCGCACCATCGGCCTCGGCCTTGCCGATGCTGACGATCGGCGGCTCGGTGAAGATGATGCTGAAGGGCACGTGCCGCTCGGTGCGGACCGGGGCGGGGCAGGCCGCCGCGTTGCGCCCCGCAATGGCGCCATCGTGCGAGGCTTCGTGGAGCAGCGGGATATCCGCCGCGACATCGCCCGCGATGAACACCGGACTTTCGCCGCAGCGCATCGTGGCGCGGTCGTGGCAGGGCACGCCCTTGTCGTCGCATTCGAGCCCCGCCTTGGCGAGATCGAGCGTATCCAGCACCGGCCTGCGCCCGACCGCGACCAGCAGCTTGTCGAAGCGCGCGGAGCCCGAAGTCGCGCCCTCCCACGTCACTTCGACTTCGTCCCCCTGCCGCGAAGGCGTGACGTCGACGCCCAGATGCAGGTCGATGTCCGCCGCGATGATGTCCTTCATCGCCGCATGGACGCGCGGGCAGCGGATCTTTGCCATCGTGTCGGCCTTGTCGAACAGCGACACCTCCACCCCGAGATGCGCGAAGGCCTGCGCCAGTTCCAGCCCGATCGCGCCCGAGCCGACCACCGCCAGGCGGCGCGGCAGCTTGTCGAGTTCGAAGACATTCTCGTTGGTGAGCGCCAGATCGCCCAGCGCCGCGAAGGCATCCGGCATGACCGGGCGTGATCCCGTGGCGATGACGATGGCGCGTGCCTTCACGCGTTGGCCGTTGTCCAGTTCCAGACTGTCGGGGCCGGTGAAGCGCGCCATCGCCTCGATACGGATGCCATCGGGGATGTCCTCGATCGATTCGCGCGTCAGGCGGACGAAGCGGTCACGTTCGGCCCGCACGCGTTCGAAGAGCGCGGTCTCGTCGATGGTGACGCCCTCGGTGCGGATACCGAAGGTGTCTGCGCGCGCGACCGCATGGCGCGCCTTGGCGGCGGCGATCAGCAGCTTGGAGGGCATGCAGCCCACGGTGGCGCAGGTCGTGCCCGCATAGGCCGGGTCGATCAGCAGCGTGCTCGCGCCGTTCTTGCGCGCGGCCCGCTCGGCAGCGAGGCCGGCGGTGCCCGCGCCGATCACCGCGACATCGCAGGTCAGCATATCCTTGTCGGTCACGCGATCACCCATGTTCGGCGCGATGCTTGTCGAGCACCTTCTCGACCTTGTCCAAGGCCTCGAGGATTTCCTCCGACCAGCCGCCGGGGGGCAAGTCGCGCGCGGCGGAGTGGGCGGCGCAGACCAGCGGGGTGTCGGCCCATTCCGCCGCGATCCGGCGGGCCCAGTTGGCGTAGGCGTCTGCGGCCCCCGCTTCCTTCTTCAGCGCCTTGCCAAGCGCTGGGTGGAACCGCATTCGCGGCTCTGGCAGCAGGGCTTCGATGAGGCTGGGCGGGGCGAGCACCATGATCGTATCGTCGACGTGCACGATTTTGCTGGGCTTGTGGCGCACCAGCACCGAGGCGCTGTGGACACTCTCGTCATCGGGCACGAAGTCGAGCCCGTCGGGGACGGAGAATTCGAGATCCTCGGCAAATTCGGCCTGCGTGGCGGGGTCTTCGATCACCCCGGGCTCCCATTGCAACTCGCCCACCTCGTCGCGGTGGCGCGCGGTGCCGATCAGCCGCGCATCGGGCAGCAGCTTGGCGAGCGCGGTGCAATGGATGGTGTGGAAGGGATGGACGTTGATGATCGCATCGACCAGCCGTCCGCCTTCGGTGAGGCCCAGCAGACTGGTGCGGTCGGCGTCGTCGATATCGTAACTGTCGAGCACCAGAAAGCGCCCGTTCGCGCGGCGTACCAGCGACATCTGCGTGCCGATGTCCACGACCTTGGCGATCTTGAAGGAACCCCTGAAGTTCCAGAAATCCTGATGATGCTGCTGCACGCGCCGCTCCTGTTCCTGTCCGTGTGTCACGGGAACAAGAGCGCAGCTTGCGGGGTGTTCCGTGCGGGCCCGGATTCAGCGCGGCTCGGCGAAGCGAAGCGCCGGGGGCATGGTGGGCGGTAACGGGCTCGAACCGCTGACCCTCTCGGTGTAAACGAGATGCTCTACCAACTGAGCTAACCGCCCCACGCTTGGCGATACCGGGCGCGCTTTAGCCGTGTCGGCGCGGCGGTCAAGTGTGGTAGAGGCGATTGGGGAGAGGGGGCAGGCGATGACCATCCACACGTATCTCAACGATGGCACGCCCGTCTGCATCCGCCGGGTGCGAGCCGAGGACGAGGCGCGCCTGCGCGACGGGATCGCGCAGCTTTCGCCCCAGTCGCGCTATCTGCGGTTTTTCTCCGGGATGCGCGAGCCGCCGCCGCAGGTGCTGCGCGCGCTGGTGAGCGCGGACGGGCACGACCACCTCGCCTGGGGCGCGCTGCGCAGCGACGAGCCCGATACGCCTGCGCTGGGCGTGGTTCACGCCTTTCGCGACCCGGACGACCCCGATTCGGCGGAGTTCTCGGTCGCGGTGATCGACGCCTATCACGGGCAGGGTCTCGCGCGGCTGTTGACCGCGGTGCTGCTGCTCGACTGCGCGCGCGAGGGGCTGGCGCAGTTCACCGTCCACGTCCTCCCCGAGAACCGCCCCGCGCTGGCGCTGGCGCGGGCGCTGGGGGCAGAAGGGGTGGGGTATGAGGCGGGCGTCTCGGTGCTGGAGATCGACATCGCCGCAGCGCTGGCGGCGCTCAGGGCCGAGACCGATGTGCCGGGGCTGGCAGCGGTGTTCGACCAGTTCGACGCCGAGGCCTAGGCGCGGGCGGTGCGGGCGGCTAGGGGCGGGGGCATGAGCAAGACCCCTCGCATCCTCGTCCTCGGCACCGGCGGCACGATTGCGGGCGCGGGCGCGGGCGGGACGGGGGCAGCCTATCGTCCCGGCGGGCTGGCGTTGGAGGTGCTGGTAGGCCACCTTGCCGATCTGGGCCTTGCGGCGGAATTGCTCCCGCAGGAAGTCGCCCGGATCGGATCGCAGGACATCGGTTTTGCCGAGTGGCAGGCGCTCCACGCTGCCTGCGCGGGGGCGATGGCCGATCCCGCGGTGGACGCGGTGATCATCACCCACGGCACCGACACGGCGGAGGAGACCGCCTTCCTGCTCGACCTCACCTTGCCGACGACGAAGCCCGTGGTGCTGGTCGGCGCGATGCGGCCCGCCGATGCGGTGGGGGCTGACGGGATGAGGAACTTCGCCAACGCAGTGAAGGTCGCAGGCGATGCGGCAGCGGCAGGGCGGGGCGTGATGTTGGTGATGGGCGACGCGGTGCTCGCCGCGCGCGATGCGCGGAAGGCTGCGACCTCGGCAATCGATGCCTTCAGGAGCTTCCCGCGCGGCCCCCTCGCACGGGTCACCCCTGCGCGGATCGACTGGTTCGGCCCGCCGCACCGCGAGGGCGAGCTTGCGCGCTTCGCCTTCCCGGCCGCGCTGCCGCGCGTGGCGATCCTCACCGCAGGCGCGGGGATGGACGAACAGCCGGTCGAGGCCCTGCTCGGCATCGGCGCGAAGGGGATCGTGCTCGCCGGGATGGGGCAGGGCAATGCGCCGCGCGTCGTGATCGAAGCCCTCGCCCGCGCGGCGGCGAGCGGCGTGCCCGTCGTGCGCGCAACCCGCGTCGACGAGGGGCTGGTCGACCGCAATGTCGAAGTCGACGACGACGCGCTCGGGCTGGTTGCGGCAAGGGCGCTCGGTCCGGCCAAGGCACGGGTGCTGCTGATGGTGCTGGTGGCGGGCGGGGTGACGGATGCGGCGGAGGTGCAGGCGGCGTTTGATGAGTGAAAGGCCTCGGATGCTTTGCCGATTTTTTTGCCAAGAGCTGCCGTTCTGAAATCGACCCTTAGTAGAAGCTGGCGATTGCTATGGTCGTCATCCCAGCGAAAGCTGGGATCGCTCTCGCCCTCGTGCTAGCTCACGGCAATGGGCGGCTGGGTCTACATCATGACCAACAAGCGCGGCGGCGTGCTGTATATCGGCGTCACCGCCGACCTTCCCGCACGGATCATGCAGCACAAGCAAGGCAAGGGTTCCGCCTTCTGCCGCCGTTATGGCCTTAACCGGCTCGTCTATGCGGAGCCTCATGCCGAGATCACCGACGCCATCGCCAGAGAAAAGGCGATGAAGGCATGGAAGCGTGCGTGGAAGATCGAGCAGATTGAAAAGGCCAACCCTGAATGGGACGATCTTTTCGAGCAAATCCACTGACTGCCAGCGATCCCAGCTTTCGCTGGGATGACGAAGATGCAACGTCTCGCCTGTCCACCCGCAAGCAGTCATTCACGCATCGTATCTTGAACGCTGAGAGCGGCCTTTCAATTTGGACTCTGAAAGCCGCCAATCCCGTCGCCCCGTACTTGATACGGGGCGACGGGGTGGTGGGTTAGAACCCCTCACCCCCAGGGCGTGACCAAATATTTCTCGCCGGTCTTCATCTGGCGGTAGTCGCAGATCGCGTCCTTCTCCAGCATCTGCTCCAGCGTCACCTTGGCCTTGTAGTGCGAGGCAAATGTGGTGGTGAGGTTGTCGATCACCCGCTTGCGCATCCGGCCCACGGTTTCCATCCCTGCGCGCTGAAGGAATGGCGTCAGCAGCCAGCCCGCCACGCTCCATTGCAGCCCGTAGGACGGCGTCAGCACCGTCGGCGACAGGTCGAGGCGGCCGTAGATGTACATCTTCTTCTGCTGGTTCGAGCCATAGCGCGAAAACTCGCTCATCTGTTTGACCGCGACCTGCTCCATCGCCTTCAGCACGCCATCGCTCGCCTGCCCGCCGCCGATCGGATCGAAGCCGAGGAAGGCGCCGGTCTCGGCAATCGCATCGCGCAGGTCGGCCATGTAGGTGGGGGCCGAGGAGTTCACGACATATTGCGCGCCCTGCGACTTGAGCAGCTCCACATGCTCGTCTTTGCGCACGATGTTGACCAGTTTCATCCCGTCCTCGATGCAAATGCGGTTCAGCATCTGGCCGAGGTTGGAGGCGGCGGCGAGGTGGACGATGGCCGAGTGGCCTTCCATCTTCGCGGTCTCGACGAAGCCCAGCGCGGTCATCGGGTTGACGAAGCTCGACGCGCCGGTCTCGGCGGAATGCTCGCCCAGCGGCAGGCACATCATCGCATCGGCGATAGCGTATTGCGAGAACGCCGTGCCCGGAACGCAGGCGACGCGCTGGCCCATCAGCGCCTTGGCCATGTCGCCGTCACCCGTGGCGATGACGGTGCCAGCACCTTCGTTGCCCGCCGGCAGCCGCTGGCCGTGGCGCGCCTTGTTGCCGGTGAGGAAGGGCTCGGGCATCTGGGCGACGACCTTGCCGGAGGTGTATTCCGCGCCCTCGAAGTCGGCGGCCGAGGTAAGGATCGCGAGGTCCGACGGATTGATCGGCGCGGCTTCCATCTTGACCAGCACCTGATTGCCCTTCGGCTCAGGGAAGGTGCTTTCCGCGACCTCCAGCGTCAGCTTGCCGTCGGCGGTGAGGGTGGTGAAGAGCTGCTTTCCGGTGGTCATCTTATCGTCTCCCGTTGTTGCGGGAGGGACTAGGCATTCTGGTTGCGCTTCGCAACCGTTGGCGCAGGCCCACCCCCGGCCCCTCCCGCAAGCGGGAGGGGAGAATAAGTGCGACCGAGTCCCCCTCCCGCGTGCGGGAGGGGTTAGGGGTGGGCCCTTGTCATGGATAAGTCGCTTCGACGAAATAGAGTCCGTGTGGCGGGGCGTTGAGGCCCAGCGCATTGCGATCCCGCGCCGCCAGCGCCTCGGCGATGCGGGCCTCGGGCCAGGTTCCGGCGCCGACCAGCTTGAGGCAGCCGACCATGCTTCGCACCTGATGATGCAGGAAAGATCGCGCGGCGGCGTGGATGTGGATCTCTTCCCCCACTCGTTCGACCCGCAGCTCATCCAGCGACTTCACCGGATCGGCGGCCTGACAATGGACCGATCGGAAGGTGGTGAAATCGTGCCGTCCCACCAACGCCTGCGCCGCGCGGTGCATAGCCTCGGCGTCCAATGGTTGGGGCACGTGCCACGCCTTGTTCCGCAGCAGGGTCAGCGGCGCGCGGCGGTTGACGATGCGGTAGAGATAGCGCCTTGCCGTGCAGGAAAAGCGCGCGTGCCAATCGTCCGGCACCACCTCGCAATGGGTGACCGCGATGGGATCGGGGCGCAGCTGCGCGTTGAGCGCGGCGGCGAGGCGGAAGGGGTCGAAAGGTTTTTCGATATCGACATGGCTGCGCATCGCGAGCGCGTGAACGCCCGCATCGGTGCGCCCCGCCGAGTGCATCACGACGCTCTCCCCGGTGATGCGGTGCAGCGCATCCTCGACCGATTGCTGCACGCTCGGCCCGTGGCTCTGGCGTTGCAGCCCGAAGAAGGGCGTGCCGTCGAATTCGAGGGTGAGGGCAAAGCGGGTCAAGCGAGGTTCGTCCCCGCCGTCACCGGCCGCCCGCGCAGGAATTCGCTGCGCTCCAGCACCGGCTTGCCCGCGCGCTGGAGCCGGAGGGGCCGGATCGCGCCGGAGCCGCAGGCGATGGTGAAATCCTCGTCGAGCACTTTGCCAGCCTGTGCGCCCCCGCGCAGTTGGGGTCCTTCATCGGAGGGCACCAGATCCCCGCCTGCGCGGGGACTCGCAACAGGTTGAGCGACCACCTCGGCAAGCAGCAGCTTCACACGCTCGCCTTCGAGTTCAAACCAAGCACCCGGAAACGGCGCCAACCCGCGCACTTTACGCTCGATCACTTCCGCCGGTTCGGCCCAGTCGATCTTCGCCTCGGCTTTGTCGATCTTGGGCGCGTAGATCGCCGCAGCATCGTTCTGCGCTTCGGGCGGGAAGGCGGCGAGGTTTGCCAGCACGTCGACCATTGCCGCGGCGCCCACCGCACCCAGTTCGCCGAACAGTTCGCCCGTGGTCTTGCGACACACGGGCACCGTCACCTTGTGCAGCATCGGCCCGGTATCGAGCCCCGCTTCCATCTGCATGATGGTGACGCCCGTCTCCGCGTCGCCCGCCATCACCGCGCGGTGGATCGGCGCGGCCCCGCGCCAGCGCGGCAGCAGGCTCGCGTGGATGTTGAGGCAGCCGTGGCGCGGCGCGTCCAGTACCGGCTGCGGCAGGATCAAGCCATAGGCGGCAACCACCGCGACATCGGCCGGCAATGCGGCGAATTCCGCCTGCTCGGCCTCGCCCTTGAGCGACTTCGGCGACTTGACCGGCACCCCAAGCGCTTCCGCCGCCAGCTGCACCGGAGAGGGCATCAGCTTCTTCCCCCGCCCCGCCGGACGCGGCGGCTGGGTGTAGACGCAGGCGACCTCATGCCCCGCATCATGCAGCGCCCGCAGCGCCGGCACCGCAAAATCGGGCGTTCCCATGAAAACTATCCGCACGTCACCAGTCCCGTTCGCCCTGAGCTTGTCGAAGGGCCGTCCTTACTTCTATCGCCGACAAAAGAAAGACAGGCCTTCGACAAGCTCAGGCCGAACGGAGTAAGGTCGGAGCATGGCCTCACAGGAAATCGAAGCTCTCAGTTCCGCACTCGCCCGCCTGCCGGGCCTCGGCCCGCGTTCGGCACGCCGCGCGGTGCTGTGGCTGGTCAAGCACCGCGAATCTGCGCTCCCCGCCTTGCTCGAGGCGCTCGCGGGTGTCGCCGAAACGCTGGTGGAGTGCCACATCTGCGGCAATGTCGACACTGCGAACCCCTGCTCCATCTGCACCGACCCACGCCGCGATGCGCGCAGCCTTTGCGTGGTCGAGGAAGTCTCGGACGTCTGGGCGCTGGACCGCGCGCGGCTTTTTCCCGGACGCTACCACGTGCTCGGCGGCAGGCTCTCGGCGCTCGATGGCGTGGGGCCGGACAATCTCAACATCGCCAGCCTGCTCGCCCGGGTGGAGGACGGCAGCGTGGACGAGGTGGTGCTCGCCATGAACGCGACGCTCGAAGGCCAGACCACCGCGCATTACATCGCCGAGCGGCTGGAGGCGCATCCGGTGCGCGTCACGCAGCTCGCCCACGGCCTGCCGGTGGGCGGCGAGCTCGACTATCTCGACGAGGGCACGCTGGCCCAAGCCTTGCGGGCAAGACGGCCCGTGGGCTGATACTCCCACCCCCAGCCCTTCCCGCAAGCGGGAGGGGAGCGAGACTTGGCAGCTTGCTGCCTAGTCGCAGCGGGGTGGGCCTGTGCGACGTTGTAATTCGCGCGGCACCCGCCTATTTTGCCCCCCATGGCTATCCGCGAAATCCTCGAAGTGCCGGACCCCCGGCTGAAAACCGTCTCGACCCCGGTCGAACCCCACGAGTTCGGGCCCGAGCTCAAGACCCTCGTCGAAGATATGTTCGAGACGATGTACGATGCCCCCGGCATCGGCCTCGCCGCGATCCAGGTCGGCGTGCCGAAGCGGGTGCTGGTGATCGACCTCCAGCCCGACGATCCCGACGCGCCGCCGGTGGAATGCTCGCATGACGGGCACAAGCACACGCACCCCGCCACCAAGAAGGAACCGCGGGTGTTCATCAACCCCGTGATCCTCGATCCGGCGGACGAGCTTTCGACCTATCAGGAAGGCTGCCTCTCGGTTCCCGAGATCTACGCCGACGTCGATCGCCCGGCGACTTGCCGCGTGCGCTATCAGGATCTGGACGGCAACACCCACGAGGAAGCGCTCGAAGGGCTGATGGCGACCTGCCTGCAGCACGAGATGGACCACCTCGAAGGCATCCTCTTCATTGACCACCTCTCGCGCCTGAAGCGGGCGATGGTGCTGAAGAAGCTCGAGAAAATCCGCCGGGCAGCGTAGTGGCATGATCGCCGACTTTGCAGATTGGGTGGGGAACGCGCTGCCGATCCTGCTGCTCTTTCCGCTGGTCTGGCTGGTCGGCGGCTTCCTGCTTTATTCGATCGACCCCCGCGACCCGCGCGACGAACCTCCGCGCACGGCTGCGAAAGCTCTCGGCGATGCCGCCGCATGGCTGTTCGTGATGGGTTTGTGCAGTTACATGGTCGTCGGCGAATGGCAGACGCAGGACCGAAGCTGGTTCTGGCTCGGTTTGCTGGCGTTGGCACTCATTGAGGCGCTGTTCAAGCTCGTCAGCCTGCTGCGCGAGGCGCGCCGCCTGGCGGCACGGGGAACGCCCGAGCCCCGCACGTGATCGCGGGTGTGCCCGGGCCGCTCCCTGACGATGTCCACTGCCCAATCAGGCGGCCTGCATCATCCCGTTCAGCGCCTTGAGACAATCGTCGGCGCATTCGCGGCACATCTGCGCGCAGCGGCGGCAATGGTCGTTGTCGTGCTTGGCGCATTCCTCGATGCACTGCTCGCAGGCGGTGATGCAGGCGCGCAGCTGCGCTTCGATCACCGCGACGTTGCCGCCAGTGCGTCGGGTGGCGACGCGGTAGGTCGCGGTGCAGATATCGGCGCAGTCCATGCACTTGCGGATGCAGGCGCTCATGTCGCCGTCTTCGGCGGAGCAGGCGTCGGCGCAGGAATTGCAGATCGCGGCGCAATACATCGCATGGCGCACGGCCTCGGCGAGCGCTTCGTTGTAGTCGGCACCGACCTGCGGGTGCTCGGCGATCATTTCCTTGATAGACATAGGGGTTCTCCTTGCTGCCCGTTCCAAGCGGAGGAGGGCGGCATTGTTCCCCTTTTCCTGAATTGATGGGCTTGGCGGGTGGTCATGTTCAGGCTATGTTCCGCGAATGAACGATCTTGTCCTGCCGCTCGCTATCCTCCTCGTTGGACTCGCCTTGGGCCTCGCCGCGGGCTGGTTCTTCGGCGCGCGACCGCTCGCCGATCTGCGCGCGCGGCTCGCCGAGGCCGAACGCGCGGGGAACGAGCGAGAGGCTGAATTCAAGCGCGCCATCGCCGAGCTGGGCACGGCGCGCGTGGAAGTCGCGACGCTGGGCGAGCGGGCCGCGCGGGCCGATGCGCTCGCGCAGCAGCTGGATGCCGCGCGTGAGGAGAACGCCCGCTTCCGCGCCGAACGCGCCGGGTTCGACGAACAGAAGCGTCTGCTCGAAGAATCGCGCGCAAACCTTCTGAAAGAGTTCGAGAACACCGGCGCGGCGGTGCTGACCCGCGCGCAGGAGGCTTTCCTGAAGCGCGCCGAGGAGCGGCTCGGCCACTCCGAAAAGGCGAGCGAGGAAAAGCTGAAGGCGCTGCTCTCTCCCGTGGGCGAGAAGCTCGCGAGTTACGAGCGGCAGGTCGCCGATCTGGAAGCCAAGCGCACCGATGCCTTCGGGCAACTTGCCGGGCTGATCCAGTCGATGCGCGAAGGGCAGGAACAGGTGCGGCGCGAGGCGCAGCGGCTCGGCAATTCGCTCACCAACGCGCCCAAGGCGCGCGGGCGCTGGGGGGAGCGGGCGCTGCAGAACCTGCTCGAACAATGCGGGCTGGCGCAGCACACCGATTTCATCATGGAGCATTCGATCGACACCGAGGATGGCCGCCTGCGTCCCGATGCGATCATCAACGTGCCCGGCCAGAAGAAGCTGGTGATCGATTCCAAGGTCTCGCTCAACGCCTATCAGGCCGCCTTCGAGGCCGATGACGATGCGGTGCGCAAGCAGCAGATGGAGCTTCACGCAAAGTCGATGCGCAACCATGTGCAGACGCTGGGCGCGAAAAGCTATCAGAGCCAGTTCGAGGAAGCGCCCGATTACGTCATCATGTTCGTCCCCGGCGAACATTTCGTCACCGCCGCGCTCGAAGCCGATCCGACCTTGTGGGATTTCGCCTTCGAACGCCGCGTGCTGCTGGCGACGCCGACCAACCTCGTCGCGATCGCGCGCACCGTGGCGCAGGTCTGGCGGCAGGACGGGTTGGCCAAGGAAGCGCAGGAGATCGGCCGGATGGGCGGCGAATTGTATGATCGCCTCGCGACCGCCGCCGATCACTTGAAGCGCGTGGGCAGTGGGCTTGAGAGCGCGGTCAACAATTACAACAAGTTCGTTGGCAGTTTCGAGCGCAATGTGCTGTCTTCCGGGCGGCGTCTGGCGGAGAAGGGCATCGAGATCGGCAAGCGCGAGATCGAAGAGGTGCCGCTGGTGGCGAGCGCGCCGCGCTACAACGCCGAAGATGTTGCCGCGCTCGAAG
The DNA here is from genome assembly GCF_006542605.1 of Porphyrobacter sp. YT40. Lineage (GTDB taxonomy): Bacteria > Pseudomonadota > Alphaproteobacteria > Sphingomonadales > Sphingomonadaceae > Erythrobacter. Next base: position 3,192,371 of record NZ_CP041222.1, on the reverse strand, counting down.
CGCCTGATATTGATGGCGAGGACGACAAGCGCGACGCTGCCGAGTGAGGCAGATGGGGGGCAGGTGATGACGGGTTGGCATCTGGCACAGATCAATATCGGAAAGCTGCTCGCCCCTGAAGGCGATGCGCGTGTCCAGCCGTTCTTCGACGCGCTCGACCGCATCAACGCGCTGGCCGATGTCGCGCCCGGCTTTGTGTGGCGCCTCCAGAGCGAGACTGGCAACGCAACCGATCTGCCTGTCTCTCCCGATCCGCTGCTGATCGTCAACATGTCAGTATGGCAGGACGCCGAAAGCCTGTTCGACTTCGTCTACCGCTCGGCCCACACGCCCGAAATGGCGCGGCGGCGCGAGTATTTCCATCGCTTCGAGGGTGCCTATCAGGCGCTGTGGTGGGTGCCCGCCGGCCACCGCCCGAGCATCGACGAGGGGCTCTCGCGCTTGTGGATGCTCGACCGCTACGGCCCGAGCCCGCAGAGCTTCACCTTCAAGGCGCGCTTCCCGCGTCCGGGCGAGGGCACGCTGCCGGTCGACATGAAGCCCGATCCGTGGTGCATCGGCAACGCTTGAGAGATCGGCGCTTTCCTACTCGCGCGCGGCGGAGCATGACCGCGCCCCGCTCTTTCCCATTGTCCGTCGCCGCTGGCATCAGGCCAGGTTTTGCGCGCGAAAACTTTTGTGTCCATCCGCGACGGATTATCCGCTAAAATTCTGAAATTGCATGTATAATTGCGCTGTTGGGAAGTTGACGCGGTGTCATCTTCGTCACCTTGCCTACAGGCTCGCCAGCACCTCGTAAGCCAGCACCGCCCCCGCCACGGCGGCGTTGAGCGAATCCGCGCGTCCGCGCATCGGCATGGTGACGCGCAGGTCGCAGGCCATCTCGTAATCCTCGGGCAGACCTTGCGATTCGTTGCCGACCAAGATGAAGCACGGCGCGGCATAGGGCGCGCCGCGATAGGGCACCGCATCGCGCAAGGACGCCGCGACCAGTTGGCCTTCGCCCGCCCGCAACCAAGGCAGGAACTCCTCCCACCGCGCTTGTGCGAGGCCCACGGTAAAGACCGCCCCCATGCTCGCGCGCACGGCCTCGGCGCTGAAGGGGTCGGCGCAGTCGTCGATCAGGATCAGCCCGCCGGCGCCCACCGCATCGCAGGTGCGCAGCATCGTGCCGAGGTTGCCCGGATCGCGCAGCGCCTGCGCCGCAAGCCAGATCGGCGCGGCACTCCGGTCGAGCCGCTCCAGCGAGGTGTCCCACTCGTCGAACACCCCGGCAACCGCCTGAGCGTTCTCCTTGCCGGTGATCTTGGAGAGGATATCGGGCGTGGTCGCGATCACCTCGCCGCCCGCCGCCATGACATCGGCCTCCAGCCGTTCGAGCAGGGGATGCTCGCGGCCCTCCGCCATCACCAGCGTGCGCGGCACCCGGCCCGATGCGCGCGCGTCCTCGAGCAGCCGCAGCCCTTCGACCAGAAACTGGCCCGCGCGCTTGCGGTGCTTCTTGTCCCGCAGGCTCCGCAGGTATTTGACCGTCGGGTTGGAAAAGCCGGTGATGTGCTTGCGCATGGCGGGCCGCCTACGCCAACGCGGGCGCTGGCACTAGTCCTCGCCGAAGCCGTCGGCGATCAGCGCTACGAGATCGGCGAGCACGGCCTCGGCCCCGTCACCCTCGACCGCAACCTCGACCGTGTCACCTTTGGCTGCGCCGAGCATCATCAGCCCGAGGATCGAGCCGCCGGCGGCGCTGTGCGGAGCCTTGCTGACGGTGACCTTCACGCCATCGGGCAGCGCGGCGACCGCACCGACGAACTTGGCGCTCGCCCGGGCGTGGAGGCCCCGGCGGTTGACGATCTCGACGCTCTGCCGTGCTTCCCCCACGCAGCGACCCTCAAGCCTTGGCCCGCGCCGGGGCGGTGTCATGCCCCAGCAGCTCGCTGGCGATGGTGATGTAGTTGCGCCCGGCGGTCTGCGCGGCGTGCACCGCGGCTGTGACGTCCATCGCCTTCCTCGCTCCGGCGAGGCGGATCAGCATCGGCAGGTTGATGCCCGCAATCACCTCGACATGGCCCGCATCGAGCAGCGAGATCGCGAGGTTCGAAGGCGTGCCGCCGAACAGATCGGTAAGGATGATGACGCCCGTGCCGGTGTCGACCGCGGCGATTGCCCCCGCGATGTCCGCGCGGCGCTGTTCCATGTCATCGTTGGGGCCGATGCAGACCGTGACGATGCCCTCCTGCGGGCCGACGACGTGCTCCATCGCCTCGACAAACTGGTCCGCGAGGCGGCCATGGGTTACCAGGATCAAACCGATCATGTGTGAAAATGGGTCCGTTAACTGCCCGCCCTTGGGGCGGCCTTACGCGTTTCTACCTTAACCGACAATGTGCAACGCATGCCTGCATCCTTTTGCCAAGGGGCGGAGCCTCAGCGCCGGTCCCGCTCGATCGCATCGGTCGCGCGGGATGCCAGATTGCGGTGCCGGACAGTGGGCGAAAAGCCCGCGGCGCGCAAGGCCTCGGCCATCTTCTCGGCGGTGTAGACCGAGCGGTGTCTCCCGCCGGTACAGCCGAAGGCGACGTGGACATAGGGCTTGCCCTGCGCGGCATAGCGCGGGAGCAGCAGCGTCAGCAGATCGCGGATGCCCGCGAAGGCTTCGGCAAAGGCGGGGTCGCGCTCGATATGCTCGCCCACCGCAGCGTCCTGCCCGGTCTGCTCCTTGAGGCCCGGCACCCAGTGCGGATTGTCGAGAAAGCGCATGTCGAACACCAGATCGGCCAGCGGCGGCATTCCGCGGGCAAAGCCGAAGCTCGAGAGGGTGAGCGTGGTCGCGGTGGACGCATCGGCGGGGGCGAAGAGCTCGCGGATCCGGCCTTGCAGATCGTTGCTGGTCATCGCCGTGGTGTCGATCATCAGCTCGGCCCAGCGACGCAGCGGTTCGAGCAGCTCGCGCTCGGCTGCGATGCCCTCCTGCACCGGGCGGCCATCGGCCATCGGGTGACGGCGGCGGGTCTCGTTGAAGCGGCGCTCCAGCTCGTGCCCGGCGCAGTCGAGGAACAGGAAGCCGAGCGCGATGTCGGGGCGCTGGCTCAGGTCCTTCACCAGCGCGATGATGTCGGTGGGCACGAAGCCGCGGGTGCGCGAATCGAAGCCGATGGCAAGCGGCCCGCGCGCATCGTCGGGCATGGTGACGAGGCGCTTCAGCAGGCGCACCGGGAAATTGTCGATCGTCTCCCAGCCAAGATCTTCGAGCACGGCGAGCGCGGTCGACTTGCCCGCCCCGGCAAGGCCGGTGACCAACAGCAGCGGGCGCGGAGTTGTGGCGGGGTCGCTCATGGGCGCTGTTGTGGCGTGTCGGCGGGGCCAAGGCCAGAGGCAAGTGACGCGGCTTCGTGTCCGATCCCGTGCAGGCGCAGCGCCCATTCGGCGCGCAAAGCGGGCGCAGCGGGGCCGGGGTCGAAAGCAAGCACTGGCACGGCGACGCCTTCGAATACCCGCGTGGGGAGGGGATCGGGCGGCAGGCGCTCGGCAGGCGTGGCCGACAGGTCGAGCAGCAGCGCGACGGGCGCGGGCCGGGCGACAGGCAGGGTGACGATCCCCACCCCACGCACCTCCAGCAAGCCGCCGATATTGGGCGGCGGCGCGGCGATCAGTGCCTCGCCCTCCCTCCGCAGTTTCACCGCATCATCGCCGATCAGCCCCGCGCCGCGGTCTATCAGAGCGAGCGCGAGGCTCGACTTGCCGCTGCCCGGCGCGCCCGCGATCAGAAGCGCGCGGCCCCCGATGGCGACGGCGCTGGCGGCGTAGACGAGGTTCATGCCGCGACCGGCAGGCGCAGCCGCAGGCAGGCACCGGGCGCGCCGTCGGGCCGGTCTTCGGCGGTGAGCGTGCCGTCATGCGCCTCGGCAATCGCGCGGCCGATCGCAAGGCCGAGGCCGGAGTGGTTGCCGAAGCTCTCACCCTCGGGCCGGTCGGAGTGGAACCGCCGGAACACCGCCTCGCGCCGGTCGGGGGCGATGCCGGGGCCGGCGTCGCACACCTCGGCGATCACTTTGCGCTCGCTCTGGCGCAGGCTCACCTCCACCACGCCATCGGGCGGCGAGAAGGACACGGCGTTGTCGAGCAGGTTTTCGGCGACGCGCTCCAGCTGGGTTGGCACCCCGCGCACCACATGGCGGCCGGGCGCGGCGTCGAGCACCAGCCGCCGCCCGCCGTTGAGCCCGCGATCCTCGCGGCTGCGAATGAGGTTGGCGAAGAGTTCGGCGAGGTCCACCTGCTCGAGGGTCGCGCGGCTGATTTCGGCATCGACCCGGCTGGCGGCAGAGATTTCGGTCACGAGCCGGTCGATCCGGCGCACGTCATGCGCGGCGATCTCGGTCAGCTGGGCGCGCAGGGCCGGGTCATCGACCCGCGGCAGGGTGTCGATCGCGTTGCGCAAGCTGGCGAGCGGGTTCTTGATCTCGTGCGCCACGTCGGCCGCGAAGCTGTCGACCGCGTCGATCCGGCCGCGCAGCGCGGCGGTCATGTCCGACACCGCGCGGGCGAGCAGGCCGATCTCGTCGCTGCGCTGGGGCAGGCGCGGCACTTCGACCTCGCGGTCGCGGCCCTGCTTCACCCGCACCGCCGCACGCGCCAGCAGCCGCAGCGGGGTGACGATGGTGCGCGCGAGGAACAGCGACAGCGCCGCCGATGCGCCCATCACCAGCAGCATGGCGACGAACAGGGTGGAGCGCGCCGCGCGCACGCTTTCGGTGATGTCGACCGCGTTGCGCACGGTCAGCAGCGTCGCGCCTTGCAAGCCAACGGGCGCGGCGGCGGTAATCACCGGGGTGCCATCGCGCCAGTCGTAAAGCCTGATCTGCGACAGGCCGAGCTCGCGCGCGCGGGCGAGTTCGGGCCAGGCATCGGCCTCCTGCGCTTCGGGCTCTATATAGTCCTGCACCGGCTCGGCGGCGACGATGGTATCGACCGTGCGATCCATCCAGCGCGCGAATTGCTGTTCCCAGTCATCGTCGCTGATGTCGTTGAAGCGGAACGCGGGATCATCCAGCGCGAAGCTGTCGGCGGCAAGACGCCCGTCGGCGTCGAACAGGCGCAGGCGCATCCGCTGTTCCTTGCCGATCTGCACCAGCAGCGCCTCCTGCCGCGCGCGCGAGGCACCGGCGAGCGCCTCGGCGGTGATCTGCGCCTCGATCCGGGCGAGCTTGAAGCGTTCGTTGATCAACTGGGTGCGATAGCTGTCGAGGTAGAACAGCCCGCCGCCCAGCACCAGCAGCGGCAGGATGTTGACCGCAAGGATGCGTCCGGTGAGAGCAAAGCGTCCCGTGGCGGTCATCGGCTCGCCGGCATTGGCACCGGCGCGCGGTGCGGCCTCAGCCATCGGTGAAGCTGTAGCCCGCGCCATAGAGCGTTTCGATCGCATCGAAGGTGGGATCGACCAGCCGGAACTTGCGCCGCATCCGCTTGATATGGCTGTCGACCGTGCGATCGTCGACGAAGACATCGTCGGGGTACGCCGCGTCCATCAGCTGGTTGCGGCTCTTGATCACGCCGGGGCGGATGGCGAGCGCTTCGAGGATCAGGAATTCGGTGACGGTGAGGCTGACCGCCTGCCCGTCCCACATCACCTGATGGCGCGCCGGGTCCATGAACAGCCGCCCGCGGGTGAGCGTTGCCGGGGCCGGTTCGGGCGAGGCAGCGGCGGCGGTGCCGGAGGCGAGCGGCTCGGCCCGGCGCAGGATCGCGCGGATGCGGGCGATCAGCAGGCGCAGGCTGAAGGGCTTGGCGATGTAATCGTCCGCACCCAGCTGGAGGCCGGCTTCCTCGTCGCTTTCGTCGTCCTTGCTGGTGAGGAAGATGACGGGAAGTGCGGAATTTTCGCGCAGGCGGCGCAGCAGCTCCATCCCGTCCATCTTGGGCATCTTGATGTCGAACACGGCAAGGTCGGGCGGATTGTCGAGCAGCGCCTTCAAAGCGGTCTCGCCATCGGAATAGAGACGCGTGGCAAAGCCCTCGGCCTGCAAGGCGATGGCGACCGTGGTGAGAATGTTGCGATCATCGTCGACCAGCGCGATTTGCAGGCCCCGCGGCTCGGCACCCGGCTGATCGGTGGGGACGCGTTCGGAAGGGGTGTCGGCCATGCCCGCTTGGGTAGCGCCAAGCGGCGCGGCTCGCAATGGGGGCAGGGAAGGTGGGGGGGCGGGGCGGGTGGTCGCGGTAACCGGTGGCATCGCACGGCGAATTGCGGCCTGCGGTTGCATACGTATGCGGGGGTGCTAGGGAGAGCGCTGGACGGGACAGGGATTCGCGGCATCGGCGTGATCCTGCCTTGGCCGCTCATCATGAATCCGCCTTCGCTCAGGAGACGCAAGTTGACCTCGCTCGCAACCCCGCTGGCTGCCCAGAATCTCCACACCTCGGCGCATATCCACGCCAATCTCGGCACCGCTGCGCTGGTCGAACACGCGCTGAAGCGCGGCGAGGGGCAGCTGACGAAGCACGGCGCGCTGCTGGTCGATACGGGCCGCTTCACCGGGCGCAGCGTCAAGGACAAGTATATTGTCCGAGATAGCCAGACCGAGAGCACGATCAACTGGGGCGCGATCAACCAGCCGATGAGCCCGGAGCACTTCGCCGCGCTCAAGGCCGATTTCCTCAAGGAGCTGGAAGGGCAGAGCGAGCTCTACGTCGCCGACCTGTTCGGCGGCTCGCAGCCCGAATACCGGGTCAACGTGCGCGTCATCAACCAGATGGCATGGCACAATCTGTTCATCCGCACGCTGCTGGTGCGCCCCACGGCCGACGAACTGGCGAACTTCGTCCCCGAATATACCATCATCAACCTGCCGAGCTTCAAGGCCGATCCCGAGCGACACGGCTGCCGCAGCGACACGGTGATCGCGGTGAGCTTCACTGAAAAGCTGATCCTGATCGGCAACACCGAGTATTCGGGCGAGATGAAGAAGGGCGTGTTCGGCCTGCTCAACTATCTCCTCCCCGCGCAGGGCGTGATGCCGATGCACTGCTCGGCCAATATCGGCGCGGACGGCAAGAGCGCGATCTTCTTCGGCCTCTCGGGCACCGGCAAGACAACACTCTCCGCCGACGCCAGCCGCACGCTGATCGGCGATGACGAGCATGGCTGGTCGGACACCGCGGTCTTCAACTTCGAAGGCGGCTGCTATGCCAAGATGATCAACCTCTCGGCCGAAGGCGAGCCGGAGATTTACGCCACCACGCAGATGTTCGGCACGATCCTCGAAAACGTGACGATGGATGCGGAAACCCGCGAGCTCGACTTCACCGACGGCAGCAAGACCGAGAACACCCGCGGCGCCTATCCGATCGAGTTCATCCCCAACACCTCCGAGAAGAACCTCGGCCCCGCGCCCTCGAACGTCATCATGCTGACCGCCGATGCCTTCGGCGTGCTGCCCCCGATCGCGCGGCTGACCGCGGATCAGGCGATGTACTACTTCCTCAGCGGCTACACCGCCAAGGTCGCGGGCACCGAAATCGGCGTGACCGAGCCCGAGGCGACCTTCTCGACCTGCTTCGGCGCCGCCTTCATGCCGCGCCACCCCTCGGTCTACGGCAACCTGCTCAAGGAGCGGATCGGCAAGGGCGGAGCGGAGTGCTGGCTGGTCAACACCGGCTGGACCGGCGGCAAGTACGGCACCGGCAGCCGGATGCCGATCAAGGCGACCCGCGCGCTGCTCAACGCGGTGCTCGACGGCAAGATGGACGACGTCGAGTTCCGCAAGGACCCCAATTTCGGCTTCGACGTGCCGGTCTTCGTGCCCGCACTGGCCGAGGCGGGTCTCGACCAGACCATCCTCGATCCGCGCAGCACCTGGGCCGACGGGGCGGAGTATGACGCCACCGCCAAGAAGCTGGTGCAGCTGTTCATCGACAATTTCGCCCAGTTCGAAGCGCACGTCGACGAAGGCGTGCTTCAGGCCGCCCCCGCGCCGATCGCGGCCTGACGAAAACCTTTTACGAGCTCGGGAGAGGGGCCCCGCCCGGCGACAAGACCGGAGCGGGGCCTTTTGCTTTGCCTGACGGAAGCTTTGCGCCACACTTCCTCCCGAGCGACTCGCAAGGGAGGAACTGGCATGAGCATTCTCGATGGTATTCTGAAGAACATCGGCGGCGCGCCGGATGATGTGGTGAACCTTGCCAAGCAGGTCGGGCTCGACCCGGCAATGGCGGAAAAGGCGATCGCGGCGCTCGGCCACACCCATCAGATGGATGGCGACACCGTGACGCTGGCGGCGGAAAAGACTGGGATCAGCCCCGACATCCTCAGCCAGATCGTCAGCGCGATCGGCGGCGAAGGCTCGCTCACCCACTTCGCCTCGATGATCGACCGCGATGGCGATGGCAATCCGGTCAACGACATCATGGGCATGGCCAAGGGCCTGTTCGGCGGCGGCAAGAGCTGAACTCGCAAAGGCCCACCCCGCTGCGACTAGGCGGCAGAGCTGCCAAGTCTCGCTCCCCTGCCGCTTGCGGGAGGGGCTGGGGGTGGGGAAAGCCTAAATCGACCGCGTGTCCTCGAGATATTGCCAGATCCGGCTGACCACCACCGACCCTTCGCCCACCGCGCTCGCCACGCGCTTGACCGATCCGGCGCGCACGTCGCCCACGGCGAAGATGCCGGGCGCGGTGGTGGCGTAATCGTCGGCCTGCCCGGCGGCGGCACCGGTGATGACGAAGCCCTTGGCGTCGGTCTCGGCAAGGCCCGAGAGCCAGCCGGTGTTGGGCGCCGCGCCGATCATGATGAACAGTGCGCGGGTATCGATCCGGCGTTCGGTCTCGCCCGTCCTCAGCGTCACACCCTCAAGCCAGCTGTCGCCGTGGAGCGCGGTGACTTCGGAACGGTAGTGAATAGTGACGCGCGGATCGGCCTCCAGTCGCTGCGAGAGGTAGCTCGACATGGAGGCCGCCAGAGAATCGCCGCGCACCACCAGATGCACATGGCTCGCCGCGCGGCTGAGGAACATCGCCGCCTGCCCGGCCGAATTGCCACCGCCGATCACCACGGCTTCGGTCTTCGCGCAGAAGCGCGCTTCCATCTCGGTGGCCGAGTAGAACACGCTTGCGCCTTCGAGCTCTTCCAGATGGTCGAGCGGCAGACGGCGATATTGCACACCGGTTGCGACCAACACCGCGCGGGCGCAGAGTTCGTCGCCGTCATCCAAGGTGAGGCAATAAGCCCCGTCCTCGCGGCGGCTCATCGCTTCGATCCGGCGCGGCATGACGAAGCGCGTGCCGAACTTCATCGCCTGCACCTGACCGCGCCAGGTGAGGTCGGTGCCGCTGATGCCGGTGGGAAAGCCCATGTAGTTCTCGATCCGGCTGGAGGTGCCCGCCTGCCCGCCCACGGCGGTGTCTTCCACCACCAGCGCCTCGATCCCCTCGGAGCCGGCATAGACGGCCGCCGCCACCCCTGCGGGCCCGCCGCCGACGATCAGCAGATCGTAGGTGCGGCGCGAACAGATATCGAGATCGAGCCCGAGATATTGCGCCACCTTGCGCGGGGTGGGGTCCTCCAGCCGCGTGTCCACGCCGAGAATCACCGAAGGCTCGTGCTGGGTCAGCGAGCAGACCTGCAAGGTCTCCGCATCGCCCGCATCCATGTCGTAGGACTGGAACGGGATGCGGTTGCGCGACAGGAACCGCTCGACCGCCTGCACCTTCGCGTCGCGGTCCGCACCGATCACCTTGACCGCGCTGTTGCGCAGCTCGAACTGCTTGCGACGGCGCGCGGCGAAGACGGTGATGATGTGGTCGCTGAGCTCGGGCACGCGGCTCATCAGCGCCAGCATCGCCTCGCGCGGGGCCTCGATCACGCGGGTGTCGCGCGCGGCGCGCATCTTGAGGTAATTGGTCGCGCCGCTCAGGAAGCCGATCTCGCCCATGAACTGCGTCGGGCCGAGCGAGGCTTCGAACATCCGTTCGTCGGTGTAGGGATTGACCACCTCGACCTCCCCCTCGATCACGTAGACGAAGCGGTCGAGCGGCTCGCCGATATCCATGACGATGCTGCCCGCGGGATAGAATTTCTCGCCCCCGATCGCGCAGATCGCATCGACATGGCTCTGCGCCAGTGGCACGCGGCGCATGGTTTCAAGGTCTTGTCCGAGTGTCTCCATGCCGCCCTCCTGCGCGCCGAAGTTTGCAAGATGGGGTCAAAGGCGGGGGAAGGGAAGGGGTGAGCGCTCGGACCCACCCCCGACCCCTCCCGCAAGCGGGAGGGGAGATTACCTGCGCGACACAGTCCCCCTCCCGCTTGCGGGAGGGGTTAGGGGTGGGCCTGTCCTACCCCTTCGCCCCCGCGATATAGCGGCTCACCGTGTTCGCCATCACCGAGAGCGGTGCATTGCCGCCCAGCACCAGCGCGGTGTTGAATTCGCGCATATCGTAGCGCCGCCCCAGTTCGCTCTTGGCCCGCTCGCGCTGGCGCAGGATCTCGCTGTGGCCGATCTTGTAGCCGCAGGCTTGCCCCGGCCAGCTGCAATAGCGATCGACTTCGCTGGCAACTTCCTCGACCTTCGACCCGTTCCTTTCGACAAAGAACTGGCGGCCCTGCTCGCGCGTCCACTGCTTCGAGTGGAGGCCGGTGTCCACCACCAGACGGCAAGCACGGAAGGCGAGCGATTGCAGGAAGCCCAGCCGCCCGACCTCGAAGCCCTTGTAGGCGCCCAGTTCATCCGCCAGCTGTTCGGCATAGAGCGCCCAGCCTTCGGAGAAAGCGTTGAAGGCGAGGATCGAGCGGATCAGCGGCAGGCGGTTGCTGAATTCGCCCTCCCACACATGGCCGGGGATCGCCTCGTGATAGGTGAGATCGGCGAGATCGTACTTGCGGTGCAGATCGGTGGTGCGCAGGTTGATCCAGAACCGGCCCGGAATGCTGCCGTCCTTGCTGCCCGCCCCGCCGTAAGCGCCCGGCGCACCGGGCTCTTCGGAGAGCGGCAGACGCACCACCTCCATGCGCGGGTTGACCACCTGCGTGAAGGCGCGCGGCATCTGCGCCTTGATCCACTGGAGCCGCTCCTCGATGAAGGCGAAGATCTCCTTGCGGCCCTCGTCCCCTTCGGCAAACTGGTAGCGCGGGTCTTCGGCGAGCGCGCGCATCCGTTCGCCGACGGAGCCCTTGGTGTAACCGATCTTGCGCAGGATCGGGTCCATCCGGCCGTGGAGTTCCTCCAGCTCGGCGAGGCCCTGACGATGGATTTCGTCAGGCGAGAGGCTGGTGGTGGTCGAAGCGCCCAGCGCCCAGCCGTAATATTCCTCGCCCATCGGCTGCGCCCACACGCCCGCCAAGTCCTTGGCGGCGGCGCGTTGCACCCGCAATTCGGCCAGCTGGCGTTCGAGTGCGGGGACGATCCCGCGCGCAGCGATGCGTTCGGCGGTGGCGGCGGCGGATTGCGCTTCGGCCAGCTCCGATCCGGCGAGCGGCCCGGCATAGGCCTCCTTCGCGCCGGCGATGCTCGATTCCATCTGCGCGATCGCCTTGTCGAGCAGGAAGGCGGGCGGCACCACGCCCATCGCGCGCGCGGCCTGAATGCGCTCGCGCTCGCCGTCGAGCACCGCGGGGACTTCGATCAACCGGTCGAGATAGGGGCCGACATCATCGGCGGTGGCGAGCGGCTGGCTCGAGCCGAAGTGACGCGGCATGTCGATATAGCCGCCGACATTCTGGATCACGACATAGGGAGCGTTGCGCCAGCTGCCGACGGCGACATCGCCATAGGGCAGGGCCATGCCCTCCACCGCGCGCGAGAAGGCGGTCTCGACCACTTCGAAGCCGATCTGCTGATCGCTGGTGAGGCCTTCACGCGGGTAGGCCTTGACCTCGGCCACCATTTGCCTGAGCGCGCTGGCATAGGCCTGCCGTCCCGCTTCCCCCGGCGTGCCGAAGGTCGAACGCCACGCGGCATAATCGCCCGTGTCGACTCCTGCGCCGGTCGCGCGGCCCGGCTCGAAGGCGAGCATCCGGTAGGCGATCGCGTCGAGCGCGGCATCGGGCGCAAGCCCTGCGATCGGGCCGGGAACCGGCGGCGCTGCCTGCGCGGCGCGCACGGCGGCGGGCATCAGGGCGAGGGTCGAAACGCCGCTCATCCCGGCAAGGGTCTGGCGGCGGGTGATGGTGGTAAGGCTCTCTCTCATGGAGGCAGGCTTAAAGTCCTGCCTCCACGTGTCAATCGCGCGCCGGTCGGATCAGTCCTTCAGGATGCCTTCGACCTTGCCGCCCTCCAGCGCCAGCAGGTTCATCACCGCGTGGTGCAGGTTGATGTTCTGTTCGGCGGTGCCTTCGTAATCGGTCATGCCGAGTTCGCCTGCCAGTTCCTTGCGGTTGGCGTAGCTGGGATCGATCCCCACGAGCTTCATCAGATCGACGATCGAGGTCCTCCAGTTGTACTGGTCGGCATCGGGCATGGCGACGATGCGGGCGGCCATTTCGTCTTCCGAGATCGCGTCGGCGACGGGGGAGGGCGCGGCTGCCGGAGCCGCGACCGGCGCGGCGGCGGGCTTGGGCGCGGGGGCCGCGGGCGTGGCCGTGTCCTTGCGCGAACCGAACACCGCATTCTTGATCGAAGAGAAGATACCCATCATAGCCTCCGTTGTTATGTGTGAGGCTCAAGGCATGATCGTTCCCGCTTGTTCCACCGCCACAAAGCGCGGAGGACATTGACGTGACCGATATCGTGCTTGCGATCGTGATGCTCGCCGCGCTGGCGCTGCTGGCGGGGGCGTTCTTGCTGTGGCGGCGCACGGGCGAGGCCAGGAATCCGCTGCTGATGGTGCTGCTCGCAGTCATCGCGGTGATCAACGTGCTGATCTGGACGCTGCCATCGACCGGCGGCGAGGCGCCGATCGAGCAGATCAAGGCTGCGGGGCAAGGGTAACCCGCTTCCGCCAAACGTCTGTGGGGTCGTCGGCGTCGCAGACGCCGCAAGGCCGGAGTCGTAGCCGAAGGCGCAGACGTGCAAAGCACACCTGCACGGCCGCCCGCAGCGACGCGACCGTCAGGTCGCATGAGCGAGGAACGGCGCGCCCGGATGGACGCGCCGACCCACAAATTACGGTATCTGCCAGGTGATCGAGCCGGAATAGCTTCCCGCCACCGCCTTGCCCATGCCATCGCGCGCCGCTTCGAAGCGGGCGCGCTTGGTCACCAGTTCGCAGGTTGCGGTGTCGAGCGCGGCATGGCCGGTCGAGCGGGTGATGGTGCAGCCGGTGACCTTGCCGCTCGCGCTGATCGCCAGCGTGAAGCGCGCCGTGCCGGTCAACTCCTCGCGCACCCAGCGCGTGCGGTAGTCCTCATTCGTCACCCACCTGCCGGGATTGCCCTTCGGTTTGGCGCCGACCGGGTCGAAGGGCGAGGCGCTGGGGCCGGGATCGGGGAGGCTGTCGCCGGTCGCGCCGGTGCCCGCGCCACTGTCACCCGTGCCCGGGAAGGGATCGGCGGGCGCGTCCCAGCCCGACCAGTCGGTCGGAAGATCGGGCGTCGGGAGAGTCGGATTGTCCGGCGTGGTCGTGGGCCCGCTGGTGGGCGTGTCGCGCTCGCGCGGGGTATCGGGCTTGGGCGGCGGGGGCGGGGGCAGGGGGAAATCCGGGATATCGCGCGCCTCGGGCCGGGGCTTTTCGGGCACGGTCACCACCGTCACCGCAAGGCCCACCACCAGCAGCGCACCGAAGGCACCGGGAATACCGAGCGCCCCGACCATTGCGGCAGGGTTGGGACGGCGATTGGCAGAAGCGTAAGTCATAAGGGGGCTCCTCTCTCCATCATGGGAGCAGGGCCGGAGCACCATGTCGCAAGCAGGACCTCCGGCCCGGCTCACTCAGGAGATTACTATGCTTTTTGATAGTCGCGAAGAACTTTCGCGTCGCTTTTCAATACTGTAAATTTTGCAACTGAATTGGTAGAGAAATTGAGGGAAAACAATCGCTCCCCCGCTGGAATGACCAAGCCCTTTGTCAGCCGGATAGGAATACGGGCACAGTCTCCCCCGTCCCGGGGCTCGATCCGGGACCCGGCTTTCTCGTGTTGGGCACGAAGGGAGCGGGGCCCCGGATCATGTCCGGGGCGGGAAACACATCACACTCTATTTGATCGGGCAATCCGGCGAGAGGCGGAAGTCGAGGTAATTGTCGACCGACTTCATCAGATCGTCGAGCTCGTTCTCGAAGAAGTGGTTGGCGCGCGGGATTTCGTCGTGGTGGATGGTGATGTGCTTCTGGGTGCGCAGCTTGTCGACCAGCTTCTGCACCGCATTGGGCTGCACCACGGTGTCCGCCGCGCCCTGCACGAAGATGCCGCTCGCCGGACAAGGGGCGAGGAAGCTGAAATCGTACATGTTGGCCGGCGGTGCGACCGAGATGAAGCCGCGCACTTCGGGGCGGCGCATCAGCAGCTGCATCCCGATCAGCGCGCCGAAGGAGTAGCCCGCGATCCAGGTGCTCTGCGCTTCGGGATGGATCGACTGCACCCAGTCGAGCGCGGAGGCCGCGTCGGAGAGTTCCCCGATCCCGGAATCGAAGCTGCCTTGCGAGCGCCCCACGCCGCGGAAGTTGAAGCGCAGCGTGGCAAAGCCGCGATCGGCGAAGGTCTTGTAGAGCCGCTGCACGATGCGGTCGTTCATCGTGCCGCCGCCTTCGGGGTGCGGATGGAGGATCATCGCTACCGGCGCGCGCGGGCGCGGGGGCGGAGAGAAACGGCCTTCAAGACGGCCTTCGGGGCCGGGAAAGATGACGGAGGGCATCGGTAGACCTTGTAATCGAGGGGCCGCGCATCGCCGGGTGGCGCGCGCGAAAGCGGGCTCTATATAAGGCGCGATGGTGATTTCGCAATTTTTTGTCGCGGTTGGCTTGGTGGTGCCTGAAATGGCGGCAGCCAATGGCTGAGCGGGTTTATCTCGACCACGCCGCGACCTCGCCACTCCGCCCCGAGGCGAAGGCGGCGATGGAGGAGGGGCTTCGGCTGTGGGCCAACCCGTCCAGCCCCCACGCCGAGGGCCGCAAGGCGCGCGCCGCGCTGGAGGATGCGCGCGAGCGGATCAAGGCGGCGCTGGGGTGGGAGGGGGAGCTGATCTTCACGTCCGGCGCGAGCGAGGCTTTGTGGATCGCGCTTAACCGGGCGAAGGCGAAGCGCCGGATCGTCAGCGCGGTGGAGCATGACGCGGTGTTCAGGGCGGCTCCGGACGCCGAGGTGGTGCCGGTCCCCCTGTTCGGCGCAGAGCCGGACCGCGAGGCGCTGGCAGCAGCTCTCGCGCAAGGTGAGCCCGCAATTTTCGCACTTCAGGCGATCAATTCGGAAACCGGGACGATGATGCTGGTAGCGCGCTGGGAGCATAGCCTCGCGCTCGCGCAGCAGGTGCGGGAGGCGGGCGGGGTGCTGCTCGCGGACTGTTCGCAGAGCGCGGGCAAAAAGCCGCTCCCGGATGCCGACATGATCGTCGTCAGCGCGCATAAGTTTGGCGGGCCGATCGGGATCGGCGCGCTGCTGGTGCGGGACTTTGCGATGCTCCAACCGGGTGGGGGGCACGAGCGCGGCTATCGGCAGGGGACGGAGAACCTCCCCGGCGCAATGGGCATGGCAGCGGCGCTTGAGGCGGGCGACCTGAACAGCTGGGCCACCAGCGAAGCCGAGCGGCTTGATTTCGGACTGGCGATCTGGGCTGCGGGCGAGAGGATCGTGCTTGGGCCGCAATGCTCGCACATCTTCGCCGTCGCCCACCCCACCATGAGCGCGCAGGCGCTGCTTATCCGCCTCGACGCGATGGGCTTTGCCGTCTCGGCGGGGAGCGCCTGTTCTTCGGGCACGCTCAAGAAAAGCCGGGTGCTCGATGCCTTCGGGGTGCCCGATGATGTCGCGGCGCGCACGATCCGGGTGAGCCTGGGGTGGTCGACCACGCCTGAGGAACTGGAGCGGTTTGCCGAGGCTTGGGCTTCGCTATGTTGACCTCCTCCCCCATCCCGGGCTTGACCCGGGACCCAGCTTTCCTGTTTTCCGAGAGCACAGCAGCGGGGCCCCGGGTCAAGCCCGGGGAGGGGAAAAGCGCATGATCTACCTCGACTATCAAGCCACCACGCCCCTTGCGCCCGAAACGCGCGAGGCGATGCTGCGCTGGCTGGGCGGGCCGGAGAGCGACACTTTCGGCAACCCCCATTCGCCGCACCGCATGGGCCGCATGGCCGCTGCCGCAGTCGAAACCGCGCGCGAGCGGGTCGCGGCGCTGCTCCCCCCGAATGGCAGGCTGATCTTCACCAGCGGCGCCACGGAAGCGATCAACACCGTCATTCAGGGCACGCCCGGCGATGTCATCACCTTCGCCACCGAACACGCCGCGGTGCTCGATTGCCAGCGTGTGGTCGAGGCGCAGGGGCGGCGGTTCACGGTGCTGCCCGTCACCCCCGATGGCCGCGCCGATCTGGGCGCGCTCGAAGCAGCGCTCACGCCGGAAACGGGACTGGTCGCGGTGATGGCGATCAACAACGAGATCGGGGTGCGCAATCCTCTCGCCCCGGTGGTGGAGATTGCCCGCCGCGTCGGCGCGCGAGTGCTGGTCGATGCGGTGCAGGCCTATGGCAAGGTGCCGGTCGAGGTCGCGGCGGATTACATCGCGATCTCCGCGCACAAGTGCCACGGGCCCAAGGGCATCGGCGCGCTGTGGATCGGCCCCGACGCTCCGCCACTCGCGCCGCTGATGCTGGGCGGCGGGCAGGAGGGTGGCCTCAGATCAGGCACCCTGTCGCCCGCGCTCGCCGCCGGGTTCGGCGCAGCGGCACAGACCGCGCAGGAGGGCCTGTCGGAGCAAATGTTTCACGTGGAACATTTATGGAACATCGCCCGCGCCGCCTTCGCCGAGTGGGACTTGAACGGCAGTGCGATGGATCGCTGGCACGGCAATCTCAACATTCGCAAGGATGGTCTCGACGTCGCCCGGCTGATGAGCGATTGCCGCCAGATCATGTTCTCGGCCGGGAGCGCCTGTGCCAGCGGATCGGGCCGGCCGAGCCATGTGCTGCGCGCGCTGGGCCTGACGGACGCTGAGGCAAAGTCCTCTATCCGCATCGGTTTCGGGCGTTATACCACCGCGCAGGACATCGAAACCGCCGCCGCCGCGATTCTTTCGGGCGCGAAGGAGCAAGGCCTGTGAGCATCACCCTGACCTTCATCGACCCGCGCGGAAAAACGGTTAAGACCGAGGCCGCGCCGGGCGACAATCTGCTGCGCGTGGGCCAAGCGGCGGGGCTGCCGCTGGAAGGGACGTGCGAGGGGCAGATGGCGTGCTCGACCTGTCATGTCGTCGTCGCCGCCGAATGGTTCGACCGCCTGCCGCCCGCGAGCGAGGAAGAGGAAGACATGCTCGATTTCGCTGCCGGTGCGCGCCGCACCAGCCGCCTGTCGTGCCAGATCGAACTCACGCCGGAGCTTGACGGGCTGACCGTCAGCGTGCCGGGCGAAAGCAACGACCTCAGACGCATGTAAAAAACCGCCCGCCCCCTAGGTAGGGAGCGGGCGGTGCTTGGCCTGTTTCAGGCTTATGCGACCTTGCGGGCGTCTTCGGTGCGGCGCATCCCCACGGCATCCTTCAATGCCTTGGTGAAGGCCGGGATATCGTCGGGCATGCGGCTGGTGATGAGGTTGCCGTCGACCGCGACGTTCTGGTCGATCACCGCGCCGCCGGCGTTGGTGAGGTCGGTGCGGATCGAGGGCCAGCCGGTCACGACCTTGCCGCGAATGATCCCGGCTTCGGCCAGCAGCCACGGCGCGTGGCAGATCGCCGCGATCGGCTTGTCCGCCTTGTCGAATTCGCGCACGAGGCTGATGACCTTGTCGTTCATGCGCAGAATGTCCGGGTTGATCTGACCGCCCGGAAGCAACAGCGCGGCGTAATCGTCGACGCTAACCTTATCGACCAGCATGTCGACCTTGACACTTTCGCCCCAGTTGCCGTCGTCCCAGCCCTTGATCTCGCCTTCGTCGAGGCTGGCGACCACGGTTTCGGCGCCCGCTTCCTCAAGCAGGCGCTTGGGCTCCATCAGTTCGGACTGTTCGAAGCCGTCGGTGGCGATGATGAGGATCGGTTTCATATGCTATCTCCTTGTATTCGTGTTACCGGTTCAAGGGGAAAAGCGCTGTCCCTGTTCCATGCCTCGGGGCGGGGCGTGGCTCAGGCGCGATTGGTCGCAGAATTCGCCAAGCGGCGCTCCACGGCCCGCGCGGCCCACCATATAGCGGCCACGGGCAGGCCCACGGATCCGACCAGGATCAGGATCGCGACCAGATAGCCGAAAATCGACCCCAGCGCGCCGAGAGCGCCCGTCACCGGGCCGAGAAAGTCGCTGGTGACCGGTGTGCCCGTTTCGTAGTGGACCGTGACCCGGCTGTAGGCCACGCGCCCCTCCATTTCCTTAAGCCAGCTTCGCGCCTGATCGATCTCTTCATTGACGGCAGCGACGCTGCGTTCGGCCTCGATCAGTTCCTCGACCTTGCCCTTGCGGCCTCGCAGCACGTCCTGCAGCCGGTCACGCAATGCGATGCGGGAAGCGAGACGGGCCTCGGTATCGACCAACTGCTTCGAGAGTTCCTCGGAGACGATCTCGGCGGCGATTTGCTGCGCCCCGGCATCCAGCGCTTCGTCCTCGATCAGCGCGCCGAAAGCCCGCGCCTGCCGGGTGGCGACCGCCATCTGCAATTCGCCGATGATCGCATCCGCCTCGCCCGTCTTGGTCATGCCGGTGATCTGGCAAATGGCGGGGCCCTGTTGCTCGCACAGCGCGGCGTGGCGGCGTTGCAGGCCAGCGATGCTCTCGGCCGGCATTTGCCAACGATAATCATAGACATAGGCAAGTTGTGGGAGATTGACGGGGATCTTGTCGAGGGTCGGCAAGAGCGCCACGTCACCGCCAGCTTGCGGGCTTGCCGCCTCGGCGGTCTCGGTCTGCGCCATGTCGGTGGTCGACCGGTCGCTTTCGCTCTGGCTGCAGGCGCTCAATGCGATGGCAGCGATGGTGAAGAAAATCAGGGGCTTACGCATGGTCTCTCTCCTCATGAAACCGCCTTGGGCCAACGCCGAATGCGAGTCGCGCCACGATTTCGCCATGTTTATGCCTTATTGTCGCCATAATTAAACCGTGTTTTCGCCACAATTGGGCAGAGGAACGTGGCTATGCGCGACGCCACCGCGGCGCAAGACGCGGTCAAGCCTGTGGAAACCCCTCTCCCTCGGGCGCGTACGGGTTGCTAGACATCGGGAATGTCCGATCCCGTCACCACCGAGCCCGACGACAGCTTCGATGCCATCGTCGATGCGCCCTTCGATGCCGCGCTGTCGGAGCGCTATCTGGTCTATGCGCTTTCGACCATCACCGCGCGCTCGCTGCCCGATCTGCGTGACGGGCTGAAGCCGGTGCATCGCCGTCTGCTGTGGGCGATGCGGCAGTTGAAGCTCAACCCCAGCGATGCCTTCAAGAAGTCGGCGCGCGTGGTGGGCGATGTGATCGGCAAGTATCACCCGCATGGCGATGCATCGGTCTATGACGCGATGGTGCGCCTCGCGCAGGATTTCAGCCTGCGTTACCCGCTGGTTGAAGGGCAGGGGAACTTCGGCAACGTCGATGGCGATAATGCTGCCGCCTACCGCTACACCGAAGCCCGCCTGACGCGCACCGCATTGGAACTGATGGCGGGGCTGGACGAGGGCACCGTCGATTTCATCCCGACCTACAATGGCGAGGAGATCGAGCCCGAGATTTTCCCCGGCCTGTTCCCCAACCTGCTCGCCAACGGCGCCAGCGGGATCGCGGTCGGCATGGCGACCTCCATCCCCAGCCACAATGTCGCCGAGATCATCGACGCGACCTTGGAGCTGATCGACAACCCCTCGGTCAGTCACGAGCGGCTGATGGAACTGTTCCACGGCCCCGATTTCGCCACCGGCGGACAGGTGATCGACAGCGCGGCGGCGATCAGCGAGGCCTATCGCACCGGGCGCGGTGCCTTCCGCCTGCGCGGGCGCTTCTTCGCGCCCGAGGCGAAGGACGCGGCCGATATCGAGGCGGGGATCGAGCGGCTGGGCGGCGGACAGTGGCAGCTCGTCATCTCGGAAATCCCCTATCAGGTGCCCAAGGGCAAGCTGATCGAACAGATCGCGCAGGCGATCGCCGACAAGAAGCTGCCGATCCTCGAAGACGTGCGCGACGAAAGCGATACCGCGATCCGCATCGTGATCGTCCCCAAAAGCCGCAATGTCGATCCTGAGCTGCTGAAGGAAAGCCTGTTCAAGCTGACGGACTTGGAAACGCGCTTCAGCCTCAACATGAACGTGCTCGACGCGCGGCCCGGTTATGGCCGCACGCCGATGGTGATGGGGCTGAAGGAACTGCTCGAAAGCTGGACCTTCGCGCAGATCGACATCCTCCAGCGCCGCGCGCGGCATCGGCTCGAGAAGATCGCCGACCGGCTGGAGCTGGTGCGCGGCTATATCATCGCCTTCCTCAACCTCGACCGGGTGATCGAGATCATCCGCACCGAGGATGAGCCCAAGCCGGTGATGATCGCCGAATTCGAACTGACCGACCGGCAGGCCGAAGCGATCCTCAACATGCGGCTGCGCTCCCTGCGCAAGCTCGAGGAAATGCAGCTGCGCAAGGAGCAGGACGAGCTGCTGGCCGAAGAGGCGGAACTGAACGCCCTGCTGGAAAGCCCGGCCCGCCAGCGCACGCGGCTGAAGCGCGATCTGCGCGCGCTGCGCAAGTCCTATGCCGAGGACACCCCTCTGGGCCGCCGCCGAACGCTTATTGCCGAGGCTGCGCCGACGGTCGAATTCAGCATGGAAGCGATGATCGAGAAGGCGCCGGTTACGGTGATCCTCAGCCAGAAGGGCTGGATCAGGGCGGCGAGCGGCCATGTGCCGCTGGATCAGGAGTTCAAGTACAAGGAAGGCGATGGCCTCGCCTTCATCGTCCACGCGCAGACCACCGACAAGCTGCTGCTGGCCGCCAGTGACGGGCGCTTCTACACGCTCGGCTGCGACAAGCTGCCCGGCGCGCGCGGGTTTGGCGAGCCGGTGCGCACGATGATCGACCTCGAAAGCGATGCCTCGGTCAGCGCGATGATGGTGCATCGTCCGGGCGGGAGGCTGCTGCTCGCCTCAAGCCACGGCAAGGGCTTCGTCGCGGAAATGAACGAGCTGCTGGCCGAAACCCGCAAGGGGCGGCAGGTGGTCAACCTCAAGGACGGCGCGCAGCTCGCGGTGATCCGCCCGATCGGCGAGGGCCACGATCATGTCGCGGTGGTGGGCGACAATCGCAAGCTGGTGGTGTTCAACCTCGAAGAGCTGCCAGTGATGACCCGCGGGCAGGGGGTACAGCTGCAACGCTATCGCGATGGCGGGCTGTCGGATGCGACCACCTTCGTGCTGGCGGACGGGCTCAGCTGGCAGATGGGTGGGAGCGGAGAGCGCACCCGCACCGAGACCGAAATCCGCCTGTGGAAGGTCGCGCGCGGTGCCGCCGGGCGGATGCCGCCGCAGGGCTTCCCGAAGGCGAACAAGTTCGATTGATCTGTGATTTTCCCCTCCCGCTTGCGGGAGGGGGATCTTAGCCCCAGTCGAACGCGCTGGTGCCCAGCTCCTCGGCGAGCATCTGGTTCACGCGGTCAGCGGAGGGGAAGCCCTCGGCCACCCAGCGCGCCTCGATGGTCTGGAGCAGGCGCGCGACCTCAGGCCCGGCGGTGATCCCGCGCGCGACGATGGCGCCGCCTTTCAGCGGGAAGGTCGGCACCTCCCACCCCTCCAGCGGGCGCGCGTTGGCCCCGGCGAGCAACAGCCGGTCGATCGCGAGCGGCGGGGTGAGGCGGTAGGCCAGCGCCTTGGGATTGTCGGCATCGCTGGCGCGGCGCTCGGCGGCGTTCACCAGCTTGCCGCGCTGGGCTTTCGACAACCGCAGCCGCGCGGCGACTGTCTCGGCCACCTCGGGCGAGGGCGGGAGCAGCGCGGCGAGCCGGCGCACCGGATCGGGCGCGAAGCCCTGCACGGCCTCGGCGGCGATCAGCCGTTCGAGCGCGGCGAGGTGGGCGGGGCAGGTTTCGGGCAGGATCACGCCGAGCACACCGCGCGCGCGCATCCGGGTGAGCGTGGGGTGGGGATCGGGCAGCGCGAGCAGGTTCAGCAATTCCGCCGCAATCCGTTCGCGGCTGAGGCCCTTGAGCGTGTGGGCCAGCTCGGCGCAGGCGTCCTCCGCTTGCGTATCGAGCGCCGCGCCGAAGCGGGTCTGGAAGCGGTAATAGCGAAGGATCCGCAGGTGATCCTCGGCAATCCGCTGGCGCGCGTCACCGATGAAGCGCACCCGGCCTTCGCGAAGGTCGGCAAGCCCGCCGAAATAGTCCGCGATCTCCAGCGTCTGCGGGTGGGCATAGAGCGCATTGATAGTGAAATCGCGCCGCGCCGCATCCTCGGCCCAGTCGGACGCGAAGGCGATCGTGGCGCGGCGGCCATCGGTCGCCACATCGCGGCGCAGGGTGGTGACTTCCACGGGGCCGTCCTTGAGCAGCGCGGTGACTGTGCCGTGCTCGATGCCCGTGGGAACCGTGCGGATACCGGCCTTGCCGCAGGCCGCGATCACCTCTTGCGGGAGCAGCGTGGTGGCGCAATCCACATCGGCTACGGCCGCGCCCAGCAGCCCGTCGCGCACCGCGCCGCCGACCCAGCGGATGTTCTCCGCCCCCAACGCCGCCGTCAGCGCGGCGAGGCCCTCGCGGCGGGTCCAGTCCGCCGCCGCCAGATCACGCAGCATCGCTGAGCGCCTCCCAACTGATCCGGCGCGACAGGTTGGCGATGATCGCCGCGGTCACGCCCCAGATGCGGAAGCCCTGCCATTCGAGTTCGAGATAGCGCCGGTTCGCCCCCCGCCAGAACACCTCGTTGGTCGTCCAGCTCGCGGGATCGAGCAGCGTTGCCAGCGGAGCCTCGAACCAGGCCTCGACCTCGGCGGGGTTGGGGGTGAGCGCAAGGCCGGGCGGCACCACGCCCACCACCGGAGTCACCAGAAAGCCGGTGCCGGTGTGATAGACATCGCTGGTGCCGATCACGCGGACGGCATCACGCGGCAGGGCGAGTTCCTCCTCGGCTTCGCGCAAGGCGGCGGTGACGGGGTCCTCGCCCGGATCGATCTTGCCGCCGGGAAAGGCGACCTGCCCCGGATGATCACGCATCGCGCGGGGGCGCTGGGTGAGGATCACCTGCGGATCGTGCGGCACGTCGGTGATCGCAACCAGCACCGCCGCCGGGGTCGCACGACCATCGCGGGCGAAATGCGCATCGCTCAGCAGATCGGAGATCTCGCGCGCATGGCCTTCGGCAAAGGCGCGGGCGAGGGGGTCGAACAGGCTCATGGCTGGAGTTTGAAAGCCGCGCCCTGACTGGTGACCTGCCAGCCGTTTGCCTCGGCCCCCTCGGCCAGCGCAATCTCGGCCAGCTGCGCCCAGGTGGAGCGGTTGAGCCGCGCCTCGCACCCGCGCCGGACATGGAGATAGACCGCCGGATTCTCGGGATCGCCCGTCACGCGCAGTCCATGCTCGGGCCCGGCGATGACGATGTCGTCGGTGTTGAGGCGGAACACCAGCGCATCGTCACGGCGCACGCAATCGGTGGCGATGAAGGCCGCGTCCTCGACTTCTATCGCGAGCTTCTCGAACGGGGTGACAAGCCAGTGGTGCCCGGCCTCGTCGCGGGTCAGCAGGCCCGCAAAGGCGCGTACCATCGCCTCGCGCCGGATCGGGCCGCCTTCGTGAAACCATGTGCCGTCGGCGGCGATCACCATCTGGCTCTCGCCCACCACCTGCGGCGCCCAGCCTTCGACCGGGGGCAGCTTGCGGTCTGCCACCAGCTGGGCGATTTCGGCGAGGGTCAGGCTGGCGAGATAGGGGGGCGGTTCGTAGGGCATGATGGCCGAAGGGATGGCAGAAGGGCGGGGCGAGGTGAAGAGGGTATCGCCCGGCCCGTCGCAATCAGCCTTCCCACGGCCCCAGCATACCCTCTCCCGGCATGGCGGCGAGCGCGGTGCCACGGGCGAGCAGGCGGCTGGGTTCGTAAGGGCCGGGGCAGCGCCACCCGCCGGTCAGCGCGGCGGAAAAGCCCCAGCGCCCGTAATAGGGCGCATCGCCGATCAGCACTTGCGGAAGGGCACGGCCTCCATTTGCGGCAAGCCGCGCGTCCTCGGCGATCATCGCGCTCATCAGGCCGACGCCGAAGCCTTCGCCCTGCCTCTCGGGAACGACCGCCACCGGCCCGACCATCACCAGCGGCACCTGCCCCTGTCTGGTCTGAAGCCCGATCGGCCAGCACTGGATCGTCGCCACCAGCATGTCGTGCTCGTCGAGCGCGGCAAGGCTCAGGCCGGGCAGCCAATCCATGCCCTCGCGGATGCGATAGGCCGTGCGCGCATGGCGATCCAGCCCGAAGGCGCGGTCGAGCACTTCCTCGATCATGGCGGGGTCGACCGCCTCGAGCGGGATCAGGGTCGCGCTGGCAGGCGCGCTGGCGGATGCGGTCATTTTGCGGTGAGCTTCACCAGCTTGGCGCCCTTGCCATCCTCGGCCACCCACAGCGCACCGTCGGGGCCCTGCGCGATGGCACGCAGGCGCTTGTCGAATTCGTGGCGGGCGACTTCGCGCGCGCTCTCACCCTCGATCGCGACGTCGATCAGCGCCTGCGTGGCAAGGCCCGTCATCAGTGCATGGCCCTTCCACGCGGGAAACATGTCACCGTTGTAGATCAGCATGTCGCCCGGCGCGATCACCGGGTTCCAGCTGAGCGCGGGCTTGGCAAAGCCGTCATCGGCGCTGTGATCGGGGATCGGATCGCCGTTGTAATGTTCGCCGTTGGAGCGGATCGGCCAGCCGTAATTGGCGCCCTGCCGGACGAGGTTGAGCTCGTCCCCGCCAGCCGGGCCGTGCTCGACTTCCCAAAGGCGCCCTTGCGCGTCCCAATCGATGCCGAGGATGTTGCGGTGGCCGTAGGACCAGATCTCCGCGCTCGCGCCGCCCTCTGCGGCGAGCGGATTGCCAGCCGCCGGGGTGCCGTCGAGGTTCAGACGCACGATCGAGCCCAGCGTGTTCGAGGTGTCCTGCGCCGGCTGCATCTTCTGGCGCTCACCGCTGGCGATGAACAGATATTGCCCGTCGGGCGAAAAGGTGATGCGGTGCGAATAGTGACCGCGGCCCGTGACCTTGGGGGTCTGGCGCCAGATCACGGCGAGGCCCTCGACCGCGCAGGCCTCAACCCCGGTGCAGGCAAGCGTGCCCTTGCCGACCACCGCGCCGCGGGTGTCGCCGTCACCGGCCTCGACCCAGCTGAGATAGATCGTGCGGCCATCGAGCGGCTTGCCTGCCTCGGCGGGCAGGAAGGCGATATCGCCGAGCCCGCCCTGGCCGCCATAATCTACCGTGGGCGCGCCGGTGACGGTGCCGGTCTTGCCGCTGGCGGTGTCGAGCACCTTCAGAGTCCCGGACTTTTCGGTGATGAACAGCATCTGCGTGCCCGGCGCGAAGGCGAGGGCCCAAGGCTCTTCGAAGCTGGCGACTTCGCTCACCGCGAAGGACACGGGGCCGGCCGTGGCGGCGGCGGCGGCGGCGGTTTCCCCGGTTTCGGCCTGCGCGCAGCTTGCCAGCGGCAGCACGGTGGCGGAAAGGAGGGCGAGAAAGCGAGCAGGACGGTTCATGCGAGGGGTCACTCCGGGTTTGACGGCATCGGGCCAGCCGCTGGTCATCGGGGTCGACGAGGCGGGGCGCGGGCCGCTCGCCGGGCCGGTGGTGGCCGCGGCGGTCGTGTTGAGTTCGGCGATACCGGCAGGGCTCGACGATTCCAAGCGCCTTTCGGCCAAGCGCCGCGCCGCGCTCGACCAAGCGATCCGCGCGGGCTGCGGCTGGGCGGTGGCGGTGGTCGAGCCCGAGGAGATCGACCGGGTCAACATCTTCATGGCGACGATGCTGGCGATGACCCGCGCCGTGGCGAGCCTTGTCGATGCGCTGGAGGTAGCGCCGGACAGCGTGCTGATCGACGGCAACATGACTCCGCATGGCCGCTGCGCCGAATGGCGCTGGCCCGCCCGCGCCATCGTCGGCGGGGACGGTATCGAGCCCTGCATATCGGCCGCCTCGATCATCGCCAAGGAATGGCGCGACCGCCTGATGCTGGAAGCCGCCGCCGCGCACCCGCATTACGGGTGGGAGCGCAACAAGGGCTACGGCACCGCCGAACACATAGAGGCGTTGCGCCGTCACGGCCCCAGTCCGCTTCATCGCCGCAGCTTCGCGCCGGTGGCGCAGGCCAGCCTGCTGTGACCTGACAGGTTCGGGTCGTTCGCACGGCAGGTGAGTCCTCGCCGCCACACAACTGCATCTGGAGTCCCGTTCGGAGCGGCGGACTCAACATCTTGTGCCGGACTCGTTTCGTTCCGCCCGCCGCTTGTGCCGGACACCCCCTGTCAACCGGAATCTGCGCAAAATTAGAGCCTTGACGCGGACTCTTCAAAGACTCATCCCTGTGGATAAGTTCAAGCGACAAGTGACGGGGCAAATCCGGTGAGTGTGATAGAAAAGGTCAAGACACGCGCGAAAAGCGTTGTAAAAACGCAGGAAACTGCGCACACGGCGGATTTGCCGCTGGGCCGCATCCTGCCGGGCGACTGCATCGCCGCAATGCGCTCGCTGCCCACCAACAGCGTCGATCTCGTCTTCGCCGATCCGCCCTACAACCTGCAACTGGGCGGCGATCTCAACCGGCCCGATGGTTCTCATGTCGATGCCGTGACAGACCATTGGGACCAGTTCGATTCCATGGCGGCCTATGACAAATTCACCCGCGAGTGGCTGACCGAGGCGCGCCGCGTGCTCAAGCCCGATGGCGCGCTGTGGGTGATCGGCAGCTACCACAACATCTTCCGCGTCGGCGCGATCCTTCAGGATCTCGGCTTCTGGATCCTCAACGACATCGTCTGGCGCAAGTCCAACCCCATGCCCAATTTCCGCGGCACCCGCTTCACCAACGCGCACGAGACGCTGATCTGGGCGAGCATGGGTGAAAAGGCCCGCTACCACTTCAACTACCGCGCGATGAAGACGCTCAACGACGAGCTTCAGATGCGTTCCGACTGGGTGCTGCCGATCTGTTCGGGCGGAGAGCGGCTGAAGGAAAACGGCAAGAAGGCGCATCCGACCCAGAAGCCCGAAGCGCTGCTCTACCGCGTGCTGCTGGCGACCACCGAGAAGGGCGACGTGGTGCTCGACCCGTTCTTCGGCACCGGCACCACCGGCGCGGTAGCCAAGCGGCTGGGGCGCGAGTGGATCGGCTGCGAACGCGAAGCGGTCTACCGCGAGGTCGCGACCAGGCGCATCGCCAAGGAACTGCCGCTCGATGAAAGCGCGCTCACCACGATGCAATCGCCCCGCACCGCGCCCAAGGTGGCGTTCGGCGCGGTGGTCGAAAGCGGGTTGATTCCGGTCGGCAGCACGGTGTTCGACAAGAAGCGCCGCTGGATCGCCACGGTGCGCGCCGATGGCTCGCTGGAGTGCGGCGGCAAAACGGGATCGATCCACGGTCTCGGCAAGGAGCTGCAAGGCGCGCCGAGCTGCAACGGCTGGGCGTTCTGGCACTTCGAGGTGTCGGGGGCTGCTGGCGGCGACGTCCAGCCGATCGACGCGGCGCGGCAGACCTATCTGCTGGCGGTAGAGGATTGACCCTTCCCGTGAGTGCTTCGGTCTACATCCACCCCCTCACCCTCGTTTCCGGCCCGCAGGCGGTTGAGGGAGAGGCGGTCCGGCTCGGCGGCAGCATGGCCTATGCCCGCGAATTCGCGCTGGTGGTGCGCGAGGGCGGGGCGGTGGCCGAGCGGATCGTGGGCACGCCGCGCATGATCGAGGCCGCGCTCGCCCGCCTCTCCGGCGCGCTGGCCGAGGAGGGTGCCGAGCAGTGGCGCAACCTCGCCAAGAGCCACGCCCCGCTCCAGCTGGGCAGCCGCACTGTCCGGCTCGACCAGCCGCAGGTGATGGGCATCCTCAACGTCACGCCCGACAGTTTCTCCGATGGCGGGCAGCACGACCAGATCGAGGCCGGGCGCGCCTACGCCGCCGCGATGCTCGAAGCGGGCGCGGCGATCATCGACATCGGCGGCGAAAGCACGCGGCCCGGCGCGGCAGCAACCTTCGAGGACGAGGAAATCCGCCGCGTCGTCCCCGCAGTCGAATATTGCGCCAGCATGGGCGCAGCGATCAGCGTCGACACCCGCCGCGCCGGGGTTCTGGCGGCTGCGCTGTCGGCGGGCGCGCATATGGCGAACGACGTTTCGGCACTACGCTACGACCCGCGCAGCATCGAACTGGTCGCAACCGAGGGCTGCCCGGTGGTGCTGATGCACGCGCCCGGTGCGGGCGAGGATCTGCACAAGGGCGGCGACTATGCCGACGTTGTGAGCGAGGTGTTCGACTTCCTCAAGGCGGCGCGCGCGCGGGCGATCGACGCCGGGGTGGCCGAGGATCGCATCATTCTCGATCCCGGTATCGGCTTCGGCAAGTCGCTGGCGGAGAACCTGGCGCTGATCAACGCCCTGCCGCTGTTCCACGCGCTGGGCAGTCCGCTGATGCTGGGGGCGAGCCGCAAGCGGATGATCGGCGCGCTCTCGGCCGAGGAGCCCGCCGACCGCCGCCTCGCCGGATCGCTGGCGCTGGCGGTCAAGGGGATGGAGGCGGGCGTCCACCTGCTGCGCGTCCACGATGTTGCCGAGACGGTGCAGGCGCGCAACGTGTGGCGCGGCCTGCGCGATGCGGCGCTGACCGATTTCAGCACGCTCCCTCTGGCATAATTGCCGCTTTTCCGGCTGCGCCGGTTCTGTCATCGGACAGCGCCAGAACCCTGTCGCCGCACCCTTGCCAAGGAGCCCTCCATGCGCCTCATTCCGCTTGCCGCCACCGCCCTTGCCGCGCTCGCCGCGCCGCTTGCCGCGCATGACGACGAGCCCGCGCCTGCGCGCGGCGCGCCGGTCGCGGTCAGCCTGACGCCCGACCAGCTGCTCGAGCCCTATTACGCGATGCTGCGCCAGCAGGTCGCGATGCCCGAGGCCGGGCCGAACCCCGCGCTCGCCCCGGCGACCACGCTCACCCGCATCGCCTTCGGCAGCTGCAACCACCAGAACGCCTCGCAGCACATGTGGGCGCAGATCGCCGCGCAGAACCCGCAGCTGTTCCTGATGATCGGCGACAATGTCTATGGCGACAGCGGGTGGGACGGCGATGCCGGGCTGGAATCGCTGCGCGCTTCCTATGCGCTGCAAGCCTCGCACCCCGAATTCACCGGCTTCCGTGCGAAGGTGCCGATGCTGGCGACCTGGGACGACCACGATTTCGGCCTCAACGATGCGGGCGCCAGCTTCCCCTTCCGGCGCTGGGCGGAAGACCTGTTCGAAACGTTCTGGAACTCCTCCGACGCGGTGCGCGCGCGGCCCGGCGTTTACGAGAGCACCATCACCGGCCCCGAGGGCAAGCGGGTGCAGGTGATCCTGCTCGACACGCGCTTCTTCCGCTCCGATCTCAAGCGGATGCCGTGGAGCAAGGAGCGTCCGCCGCTGGGCGGCTATCTGCCCGAGGACGATCTCGACAAGACCGTGCTGGGCGAGGCGCAGTGGGCGTGGTTGGAGCAGGAGCTGGCCAAGCCCGCCGATGTGCGGATCGTGGTCTCCTCGACGCAGGTGATCACCACCGCGCACCAGTATGAAGGCTGGACCAACTTCCCGGTCGAGCGCGCGCGCCTGCTCGATGCGCTGAGCCGCCGCGAGGCGAGCGGGGTGGTTCTCCTCTCGGGCGATCGCCACGCGGGCGGGGTCTACAGCACGCGCTACAAGGACGAGACGCTGTGGGAGCTGACCAGCTCCTCGCTCAACCTGTCGTTCGAGAGCGACAACGACCGCAGCACCGCGCGCGAGCCCGATCCGGCGCGGGTGTCGAAATTCTTTTCCGAAGAGAATTACGGTCTGGTCGATATCGACTGGAAGGCGAAGCGCGTGACCCTGACGCTCAAGAGCAACCAGAGCGCGACGCTGGCGGAGCAGACCGTCAGTTGGTGATGTTCCGCAAATGTTTAACGTGGAAGCGAAGCTGAGCCGCAGGAACAGACATTTCAGGCACTTATGTTGGATTGCCGCTTGGCCGATCCATCAGTTCACAGGGTGAAGCCGCCGTCCGACACCATCACGTGGCCGGTGATGTTGGCGGCGGCGTCGCTCAGCAGGTAGCAGATCGTTGCGGCCATTTCGTCGGAGGTGGCGAAGCGGCCCAGCGGGGTGGTCTTGGCCATGGCCTTGATCGTCGCCTCGCGCCCGATGGCGGCGACCGAGCGCTGGAAATCCTCGCCGCTCTCCCAGATCGCGGTGTCGACCCCGCCGGGCGCGATGGCATTGACGCGGATGCCCGCCTTGGCGTGCTCGACCGCCGCGATGCGGGCCATGTGCGCGACCGCCGCCTTGGAGACGCCATAGGGGCCAATACCCGGCACCGGCTTCAAACCCGTGACCGAGGCGACCACGACCGCACTCCCGCCGGTCTCTCCCATCGCCCGCAGCGATGCCGCCAGCGTCAGGAACGCCCCGTCGAGATTGACCGCCATGACCCGCCGCCATTCGGTCAGCGAAAGCTCCGCCAGCGGCCCGCCCGCGCCGATCCCGGCATTGACCACGGCATGATCGAGCCCGGCCATCTGCGGCTCGAGCTCCTGCCACAGCGCCTCGTCCGCAACGCTCCCGGTGATGCGATGCACCTCGCTTGAAAGGTCGAGTGCATCGAGTCCCGCGCCGTCGACATCGACCAGCCACAGCCGCGCGGCCCCGCGCGCCGCCAATGCCTGCGCACAAGCCGCCCCGATCCCCGAAGCCGCGCCCGTCACGAGCGCCGAGCGCCCTTCGAAATCCTGAAGTATCGTCATGGCGCGCGGGCTAGGCCGCAACGCCGCGCCGATCAAGCCGCGTTGTCGATCCCCAGATCGCTGAGCTTGCGGTAGAGCGTCGAGCGCCCGATCCCCAACCGCCGCGCGACCTCCGTCATCCGGCCGCGGTAATGGCCGATGGCGAGGCGGATCACGTCGGCCTCGATCTCTTCCAGGGGCCGCAGGTTGCCGTCGGGGGTGTAGAGCATGATGCCCACGCCCTCGTGCGTGCTCGCGGTGGTGACGCTGCCCTGTTCACCCAGCATCTCCGACAATTGCGGAAAGCTGTCGGCGGTGAGCGAATTGCCTTCGCAATAGACCGCCGCGCGGAACAGCACCGATTGCAGCTGGCGGACATTGCCCGGCCAGTCATAGGCGGCGAGCAGCGCCAGCGCCGAATCGCTGACCGAAAGATGGTTGAGCCCCGGCTGCTCACCGATGCGGGCGAGGAAGTGGCGGGTAAGGGCGGGGATGTCGCCCGTGCGCTCGCGCAGCGGCGGCAGCACGATGCGCGTCGCGCCCAGCCTGGCGGCGAGCCCGGCGTCGAACTGCCCGGCCTCCACCATCCGGTCGAGCCCGACATTGCTCGTCACCAGCAGGCGCACATCGACGCGGAAACCATAGCTTGCGCCGACCGGACGGATGATGCCGCTCTCCAGCGCCTCGGCGAGGCGTTGCTGGAGCACGGGGGTGAGGCGGTCGATCTCGTCGAGGGTCAGCGTGCCGCCGTCGCAATGCTGGAAGGCGCCGATCTGGCGGTCGAAGGCGCCGGGGAAGCTGCCGGGCTCGTGGCCAAACAGCACCGAATCGATCGAACCGGGCGGGATCGAGGCGAGGTTGATGGTGCGAAAGGCCTCCTTGGCGCGCGGAGATGCGCCGTGCATCGCGCGCATCAGCATTTCCTTGCCGGTGCCGCTTTCGCCTTCGATCAGCACATGGCCATGACCGCGTGCGGCCTTGGCGGCCTGCGCCAGCGCGGCGCGGAATTGCGGCGCGGTGCCGATCATCGCATCGAAATCGAGGCTGGCGGACATCTTCTCGGTCAGCGGGGCAAGCTCGTCACGCGGGGCTTCGCGGGTGGTGACAGAGCGCAGCGCTTCCATCAGCCGGTCGGGCGAGACGGGTTTGACGAGATAGTCCGAAGCGCCCGCGCGCATCGCCTCGACCGCCAGCAACGGGGAGGCGCTGGTGGTCAGCATCAGGATGGGGAGGGCAGGCCGGCGCGACTTGAGTTCGGCGATCAGCTGGCAGGCATCGTCACCCGGCACCCATTGATCGAGCAGGATCGCGCTCAGTTGCATTCCCTCGCGCGTGCCGAGCATCGCGATTGCGGTTTCGGCATCGGGGGCAACGATCGTGCGCCATCCATCGCGCGCGGCAATCGCGGTGATGAGCCGGCCCTGCGCGGGCTCATCGTCGATCAGCATCACGATTCGCGCATCTTCCTGCGCTTCGGGCAGGCAATCCATTTCGGCCATCGGTCTCGCAACTCGCTTTGTCAGGGGCCCGCCGATCCGATGGGGACAGGCGGGGCAGTCTCACGTGGATAAGCGGGGGAGGTAAAAACGTGATTAAGACTGTGCCGCGACGGGACAGGTGCGCGGGGGCGCGCCTGCCATTAAAGGTGACTTGAGATAGCGCGCGCGCTTCGATACGGAACCGGACATGGGCCTTGCAGCCCGATTATTGACAACCACCGGCAACCAATCGCGCCGCGGCGCGTTCGGAGGCCCAAGGGGAAAGAGATCATGACTGTTCACGACATGGAAAAGGCGCAGGCCACCTACAGCGGCTTCATGGGCACGCTGAAGTGGGCCGTTCCGGTGATCGCGGTGATCGCGTTCATCGTCGTCGCGATGATCGCCAACTAAGCCGCCGCGCCAGTGAAGATCGCCATCCTGAAAGAGCGCGCCTCGGGCGAGACGCGCGTCGCCGCCACGCCGGAAACGGCCAAGAAATTCGCCGCGCTGGGTTGCACGGTCGCGGTGGAAAGCGGGGCGGGGGTGGTCTCCTCGATTACCGACGCCGCCTATGCCGAGGCGGGGGCCGAGGTTGGCGATGTGGCAGCAACGGTGAAGGATGCGGACATCGTTCTCGGCATCCAGGCGCCCGATGTGGCGCTGCTGACGGGCGCGAAGCCCGGCGCGATGGTGGCAGCGCTGTTCGATCCCTTCACCAAGCGGCCTGTGGTCGATGCCTATGCCGCCGCGGGCTTCGAGGCGCTGTCGATGGAGTTCATGCCGCGCATCACCCGCGCGCAGTCGATGGACGTATTGTCCTCGCAATCCAACCTCGCGGGTTACAAGGCGGTTCTGGCGGCGGCTGACGCTTACGGACGCGCCTTCCCGATGATGATGACCGCAGCCGGCACCGTGCAGGCCGCGCGGGTGTTCATCATGGGCGTGGGGGTTGCGGGCCTTCAGGCGATTGCGACCGCGCGGCGCTTGGGTGCGCAGGTCTCCGCGACCGACGTGCGCTCGGCCACCAAGGAGCAGATCCAGTCGCTCGGTGCCAAGCCGATCTTCGTCGAGAATGTCGCCGGGATCGAAGGTGAAGGTTCGGGCGGCTATGCCACCGAAATGAGCGAGGAATACCAGGAGGCGCAGGCCGAACTAGTCTCCAGCCATATCGCCAAGCAGGACATCGTAATCACCACCGCGCTGATTCCGGGCCGCGCTGCGCCGCGCCTCGTCACCGACGCCCAGATCGCGACGATGAAGCCGGGCAGCGTGATCTACGACCTTGCCGTGGCGCAGGGCGGGAACGTCGAAGGTTCGGTCGCCGATCAGGTGGTCGAAAAGCACGGCGTCAAGATCATCGGTTATTCGAACACCCCCGCGACGCTCCCGGCCGACGCCTCGGCGCTGTTCGCGCGCAACCACTACAACCTCCTCAGCGCCTTCTGGGACAAGGAGGCGGGCAAGCCCGTGCTCGACGAGGAAATCGGGGGGGCGATCCGGCTGACGCAGGGCGGCAAGGTTGTGAACGAGAGGCTGCTGGGGTGAGTGCGGTAATACCGCTTGGCCGTATCGAGTCAGTTGACCTTCGAAAGGCATGGCCTGACGAGGCAAAGAACTTCACGCCTTGGATGGCCGAAGAGGAAAGCCTGACTAGTCTAGGCGACACCCTCGGCCTTCGTCTGGAATTAGAGGCTGTTGAGAAGCAAGTAGGCCCCTTTTCGGCTGACATTCTTGCCAAGGATGCAGTGAGTGGCAAGTGGGTCCTAATCGAGAACCAGATTGAGGGGACTGATCACAAGCACTTAGGGCAAATTTTGACCTATGCTGCAGGACTTGATGCACCGATCGTGGTGTGGATAGCCCGAACTTTTCGTGAAGAGCATCGAGCTGCTATCGATTACCTCAACAGAATAAGTGATGAAGATCATCTCTTTTTCGGAATACAGGTTGAGCTTTTGAAGATCGGCGAAAGTGCTTTTGCCCCTAGCTTTTCGATTGTCGCGAAGCCAAATGATTGGTCAAAACAAAGCGCTGCGGCCAAATTTGCTGTAGATGATGTATTGACGCCGACTCAGGCTCTCTATCGTGAGTATTGGGCGGCATTGATCCAAAAGGCAGCAGTGTCATACCGCCGCTCTGGCGGCCCGAAAACCTTACAAGGGAAACTGGCAGACGGGTGAGAGGATCGGTAACGGAAGCGGCTTCTCCGTCGACGCAAACGCATCGTTTGCCAGTGGAAGCAAGCTAAGGCTTGAAGTATACATCAGCGGTGTGGCTGCACCTCAGGTTTTCGAACAACTATGTGAGCGTAAGGCTGAAATCGAAGAGCTGATTGGCGGTGAGCTCTCGTGGGAAACCTTGCAGGGCCATGAAAAGCGTATCGCGCTTTATATGCCGGGTATTCAAAACAAGGAAGACAAGGGTCAGTGGGCTCAGCAGCATGAGTGGCTCTTGGCGAATTGGCCAAAAATGACTGAAGTTTTTCGTCCAATGATTGCGCAAATCAGCATTGGCGAAACAGAGGGCGGTGACTGATCCATGGACTTCATTTCAATTCTCAGCATCTTCGTGCTGGCCTGCTTCGTGGGCTATTACGTCGTCTGGTCGGTGACCCCGGCGCTGCATACCCCGCTGATGGCGGTGACCAATGCGATCTCCTCGGTGATCATCGTCGGCGCGCTGATCGCCGCGGCCGAGGCGGAGAACCCGGTGGCGAAATATCTCGCGCTCGCGGGCGTGGTGATGGCCAGCATCAACATTTTCGGCGGGTTTGCCGTGACCGAGCGTATGCTCGCGATGTACAAGAAGAAGGAGAAGTAAGAGATGACCTTCTCCCTGCTTTCCGCCGCCGCATCGGGCGAGGGCGCGACGCCTGCCTGGGCGATGCTCGCCTACCTTGTCGCTGGCGTGTTCTTCATCCTCGCGCTGCGCGGGCTTTCGAGCCCGGCGTCGAGCCGCGCGGGCAACCGCAACGGCATGATCGGCATGGCCATTGCGGTGGTGACGACGCTGATCATGCACGGCACGAACCTGGTCGAGATCGGCATTGCCATCGCGATCGGTGCGATCCTTGGCGTCACCATTGCGCGGCGCATCGCCATGACCGCGATGCCCGAACTTGTCGCGGGCTTCCACTCGCTCGTCGGCCTTGCCGCGGTGGTGGTGGGTCTGGCCGCATGGCTCAACCCTGCGGCCTTCGGGATCACCGATGCCGCCGGGCAGATCATGGCGGTCAGCCGCGTGGAACTCGGCCTCGGCATCGCCATCGGCGCGATCACCTTCTCGGGGAGCGTTATCGCCTTCCTCAAGCTGTCGGGCCGGATGAGCGGTTCGCCGATCATGCTGCCGGGACGGCACGTCATCAACCTCGGCACTCTCGCGGCGATCCTCGTGCTGATCGGGCTTTACACCGTCTCGCCCGAAGGCGGAGCGGGCGAGGGCTGGATGGTCATTGCGATCACCGTGCTGGCCTTTGCCATCGGCTTCCTGCTGATCATCCCGATCGGCGGGGCGGACATGCCCGTGGTCGTCTCGATGCTCAACTCCTACTCGGGCTGGGCGGCGGCGGCGATGGGCTTCACGCTCGGCAACAGCGCGATGATCATCACCGGCGCGCTGGTCGGCTCCTCGGGGGCGATCCTCAGTTACATCATGTGCCGCGCGATGAACCGCAGCTTCATTTCCGTGATCGCGGGCGGCTTTGGTGCCGACGCAAGTGCGGGCGGCGGTGCCGGCGGGGCGCGCGAGCAGCGGCCCTACAAGCAGGGCTCAGCGGAAGACGCCGCCTACATGCTCGAGCAGGCCGAGAAGGTCATCATCATCCCCGGCTACGGCATGGCGGTGGCGCAGGCCCAGCACGCGCTGCGCGAGATGGGCGACAAGCTCAAGGAAAAGGGCGTGGACGTGAAATACGCGATCCACCCCGTCGCGGGCCGGATGCCGGGGCACATGAACGTGCTGCTCGCCGAAGCCAGCGTGCCCTATGACGAGGTGTTCGAGCTGGAGGACATCAACTCCGAATTCGCGCAGGCCGACGTCGCCTTCATCATCGGCGCGAACGACGTGGTGAACCCGGCGGCCAAGACCGACAAGTCCTCGCCGATCTACGGGATGCCGGTGTTCGACGTCGACAAGGCCAAGCAGGTGTTCTTCATCAAGCGCTCGATGGGGGGCGTCGGCTATGCCGGGGTCGACAACGAAGTGTTCTACATGAACCAGACCGTCATGCTCCTCGCCGATGCGAAGAAGATGGTCGAGGAAATCGTCAAGTCGCTCGATTGATGCGAAAACTCCTTGTCGCACTGCTGCTGATCGTGGCTCTCGCGGCCGGTGCGCTGTTCACCGGCCTCGCCGACCCTGTGGTCGAATGGCAGGTCAAGGGCGCGCTGGTCGAGGCCGGGGTGGGCGAGCGGCGTGCCGAATGCATGGCCAGCCGGATGGTCGACCGCCTCACCATCGGCCAGCTCTGGAACCTCCGGCAGGCGATGGCCCCGCTCGAAGGCGAGCCCGAGGAAGGCTACGGCCTCGGCGAGCTCGTCAAGCGTCTGCGCCGGGTCGAGGATGGCGAGGTCGTCGCGGTGCTCACCACCAGCGCCGGCCTGTGCGCGATCGGGCTGGGCTAAGGCTTGCCATTGCTCCCCCGCTTGCGCCACACTGCGTAGCGGAGAGGGAGAACATCATGAACCGCTTTGCTCTGGCTGCCGCGCTGCTCAGCACCGCAGCGCCGCTCGCCGCTGAAACGCACCGGGTCGAACCGGGCGAGGGCGCGGGCGCGCGCTTGCAGGAGGCGCTGATTCTGGCCGCCCCCGGCGACACGATCGAACTCGCAGAAGGACGCTTCGTGCTCACCGATGGGCTCAGCCTCGATGTCGACGGGGTGACGGTGCGGGGTGCGGGTATGGACAAGACCATCCTCGACTTCACCGGCCAGCAAGGCGCGGGCGAGGGGCTGCTCGTCACCAGCGACAATGTCACCCTGCGCGGCTTTGCCATCGAAAACCCCAAGGGCGACGGGATCAAGTCCAAGGGCGCGGACATGATCGTCTATGACGCCTTGCGGGTCGAATGGACCGGCGGGCCGAAGGCCTCCAACGGGGCCTATGGCATCTATCCGGTCGAGAGCACCGGCGTGCTGGTGCAGCGGTCGAAGGTGGTCGGCGCGTCGGATGCGGGCATCTATGTCGGCCAGAGCCGCGACATCACGGTGCGCGGCAATCTCGTCGAATTCAACGTCGCCGGGATCGAGATCGAGAACAGCCGCAATGCCCTCGTCACGGAGAACATCGCCACGCACAATACGGGCGGATTGCTGGTGTTCGACCTCCCCGGTCTGCCGGTGATGAACGGCGGCAATGTGATCCTGCGCAAGAATGTTGTGAAGGACAACGACACCCCCAACTTCGCACCGCCGGGCAATATCGTCGCGAGTGTGCGGCGTGGCACCGGCGTGCTGGTGATGGCCAATGACGGTGTGTTGATCGACGACAATGAGTTCGAGGGCAACGCCACCGCGCACATCATGGTGATCGCCTATACCCAGCCCTTCGAGGACCCGCGCTACAACCCCCATGCAAGGAACGTGATCGTCGGCCGCAATGCCTTCGGGCGCGGCGGAGACGATCCGCAGCTTGAGGGCAAAGAGCAATTGCTCGCAGCCTTCGGCGGCGCGCTGCCGCCGGTGCTGTGGGACGGCCTTTCCGAAAGCTCCGACACCGCGCTCAGGATCGCGCCGGGGGTGACGGGGTGGAGCCTCAATCTGTCGCGGGTGGGCCAGAGCCTAGCCGAAGCCCAGCCGGGGCCGCTGACGCTGACGCCAATCGAAGCGTGGCAGTTTCCCGAAGTCGGTGCGCCTGCGGAACTGGAAGCGCGGCTGAAGTGAAGCGCGGCCTCGGCCTCCTTGCGTTCGCTTGCGCTACCTTCGGCGCGGCGCTCGGCCATGCGACCGTGATAGACGAGCCCGCCGTGAATGATGTCGCAGTGACCGGCGCACCCTTCCCGCAAAAGCTGAGCGAATTCCGTTTCTTCGTCGATGGTGTGAAGCAGTCTCCCAATACGGGTGTCACGCCCTATGCGCTCAACACCCCGCTCTGGTCGGACGGGGCGGAGAAACTCCGCTTCATCTATCTGCCCGAAGGCACCCGGCTGAAAGCTGACGGGGAGGGCCTGCTGCAATTCCCGGTCGGCGCGGCGATCATCAAGACCTTCGCTTTCGGCGAGGGCGCGGAACGCCGCCTGATCGAAACCCGCGTGCTGCTGCACCGCGCCGATGGCTGGACGGCGCTGCCCTATCGCTGGAACGCCGAGCAGACCGAGGCCACGCTGGCGCTCGCCGGCGGGCGCGTCGATCTCGTCACCCCGGCCGGTGAGGCGATTTCCTACGCCATCCCCAACAAGAACCAGTGCAAGTCCTGCCACGGCAAGGACGGGCAGGTGATCCCGATTGGCCCCAAGGCGCGCAATCTCGGCCAGATGTGGCTGCAAGCGATGGTCTCCGCCGATTTGCTGGAGGCTGTTCCCGACGTGCCGCGCTTCCTGCCCGACTGGAACAACCGCGATCTCAATCCCGATACCGCCACCTTGGCGCGCGCCTATCTCGATGTGAACTGCGCCCACTGCCACCAACCGGGCGGCGGCGCGTCGAACTCGGGGCTCGATCTGCGCTGGGAGCAGGCGGACGCGCACGCCATCGGTATCTTCAAGCGTCCGGTGGCGGCTGGGCGCGGGGCAGGCGGGCACGAATTCTCGATCCTGCCGGGTGAGCCCGACGCCTCGATCCTGCTCTACCGCATGGACAGCGCCGAACCCGGCATCGCCATGCCGGAGTTGGGCAAATCCAGCATCGACAAGGATGGCGTCGCCGTGGTGCGGCGCTGGATTGCGGAGATGAAACCCGAATGAAATGGCTCTGGCGTGGTCTGCTGGCGATTGTCGGATTGCTGGTGATCGCCTTTCTCGTCTTCCGCACGCCCGATACCGACCCGGCGGCGATGCGCGCCAAATATGGCGGGCCGCCCTCGCAATTCGTCTCCATCGGCGACGGCGTGAAGGTCCACCTGCGCGACGAGGGGCCGAGAGACGCCCCCGCGATCATGCTGCTGCACGGCTCCAACGCCGATCTGCACACATGGGAACCGTGGGTGCAGGGATTGAAGGGCCAATATCGCGTGATCCGCTTCGATCAGATCGGCCACGGTCTCACCGGCCCCGATCCTCAAGGCGATTACAGCCGCGCCAATTACGCGCAGGATATCCTCGAAGTCGCCGACGCGCTGGGGCTTGAGCGGTTCGTCCTCGCGGGCAATTCGATGGGCGGCAAGCACGCGCTTGCCTTCGCCATAGCGCATCCGGAGCGGCTCGGCGGCCTCGTGCTGGTCGATGCCAGCGGCGGGCCGATGCTCGAGAGCGCAGGTGCCGAGGAGGACGACGATAGCGGCAATATCGGCTTCACCATCGCGCAGACGCCGGGGATCAACCTGCTGGCCGAACAGATCACCCCGCGCAGCCTGATCCGCCAGAGCCTCGAACAATCGGTCTCGAACACGGCGGTCGTGACCGAGGCGGCGGTGGATCGCTACTGGGAACTGCTTCGCTAT
This sequence comes from Porphyrobacter sp. YT40, assembly GCF_006542605.1. Taxonomy (GTDB): domain Bacteria; phylum Pseudomonadota; class Alphaproteobacteria; order Sphingomonadales; family Sphingomonadaceae; genus Erythrobacter. The sequence continues at coordinate 3,152,336 of NZ_CP041222.1, read as the reverse complement.
CCCGGCAACCGGCGGGCGACGATGGCGCGCTTCGGCCTGCCCTACGATCCCTTGAGCGCGGCCGAAATCGCCGCGGTCACCACGCCGACCCTGATCCTGTGGGGCGAGGAAGACCGGCTGATCCCGCTCGCGGCAGGACGGTGGCTTGCCTCGACCCTGCCGAACAATCGGCTGGTCACCTATCCCGGTATCGGTCACCTGCCACACGAAGAGGCGCCCGCCGCCACGGTGCGCGATCTTCAGGCGTGGCTTGCCGAGCACGCTCCGGCTGCAAAACCCGAATAAACCCCGCCCGCAACGCCTTGCACACTGGACGCAAGGAACCTGTGCGTCCTAAACCCGTTCGCAGGTGCACACAAAACGAGAAAGGGCGGCGGCTTTGCGCAAACTCGGGATCATCGGCGGAATGAGCTGGGTGTCGACCGCGACCTATTACGAACGCATCAACCGCATCGTCCAAAAGCGCAGTCCCCCGATGGCAAGCGCGCCGCTGCTGATCGAGAGCCTCGATTTCTGCGAGCTTTACGCCCTGCGCGAAGAGCACGACTGGAAACGCGCGGCGGGCGTGCTGATCGACAGCGCCCGGCGGCTCGAAGCGGCGGGGGCAGAGGGGCTGATCATCGGCGCCAATTCGATGCACCGCCTGTATGATGACGTAGCAGCGGCAGTTGGCATTCCGATCCTGCACATCGCCGAATATGTCGGCCTCGCGATGAAGCGCGCCGGGGTCAGCAGCGCGGCGCTGCTGGGCACGCGCAACGTCATGACCGAGAGCTTCTACCGCAAGCGCCTCGTCGCGCACGGGATCGACCTGTTGCCGCCCAATCTCGATTATGTCGCGATGCTCGACCGGATCATCTACGAGGAACTGATGGTCGGCAAGGTCACGCGCGAGGCCGAGCGCACCTTGAAGACGATCATCACCAACAAGGCGCAGGAAGGCGCGAGCGCGATCGTGCTGGCCTGCACCGAGCTCGATCTGGTGGTCGATGTCGATGCCAATGTCCTGCCGATTTTCGACAGCACCCGAATCCATTGTCAGGCTGCCGCCGACTGGATCCTTGGGCAGGAAAGCGTGAATTAGTCCTCGGCTCGTCCGCCAGAGCGGGCGGCTTGGCGCATCGGAGGGTTGCAGGGGGTGCAACTTGTTAACGCTCTCCCTAAGTGCGCCGAGGATTTTGTCACGACATGTTTCTGGCATCATCCGGGTCTTCGGGTCGCACCGACGGACCCATGGGGTCGCTTTCCTCCCCCCCAATCACCGGAAGGCGGCCCCATAATTCTTCGTAATGCAAACGATTGATCCCCCGTCCTTTTTCGCGTGTTCTCGCCCCGTTCCGGTTGAGCGGGTGCACGCACTGGCCTAATCGCTCGCGCCGTGATGACCCGCGCTCCCTATGCCGCCGATCCTGCCGCCTGCGGCCCTCGCGAATTCGGCGGCGCCGAAGCAGGCGAGCGGCGCGGCCCGCGCAGCGCGTTCCAGCGCGACCGCGACCGGATTGTCCATTCGATGAGCTTCCGGCGGCTGAAGTCCAAAACGCAGGTCTTCATCGCCCCCGACGGCGATCACTATCGCACCCGCCTGACCCACAGCCTCGAAGTCGCGCAGATCGGAAGGGTGATCGCCCGTGCGCTACGGCTGGACGAGGATCTGACCGAGGCGCTGTGCCTTGCGCACGATCTCGGCCATCCGCCCTTCGGCCATGCGGGCGAGGCGGCGCTGTCCGATTCGATGGAGCGGCACGGGGGCTTCGATCACAACGCGCAGGCGCTGCGCACGGTGATGCGGATCGAATGCCCCTATCCCGAGCACGATGGTCTCAACCTCACTTGGGATCTGCTCGAAGGGCTCGCCAAGCACAACGGCCCCGTGGCCGCCCCGAACTGGGCGCTGGCGGAACTGGACACTGTTTTCCCGCTCGATCTTGGCACCTGGCCTTCGCTCGAAGCGCAGGTGGCGGCGGTGGCGGACGATATTGCCTATGACAATCACGACATCGACGATGGGTTGCGCGCCGGGTTCCTGAGCCTCGACGACCTGCTCACCCTCGATTTCCTCGCAGACCAGTGGCGGACGGTCGAAAAGCGCTTTCCCAATGCCCCGCGCGAGCGTCTGCTGCGCGAGATGATACGCGACCAGATCGGATTGATGGTGAATGACGTGATCGAGCACACCGCGGCGCAGGTGCGCGGCATGGGCTCGGTCGCCGACGTGCGCGCCGCGGGCCGCCAGCTGGCCGGGTTCTCTCCCGCGATGGCGGCGCAGGAACGGCGGCTGAAAAGCTTCATGTACGAACGGCTCTATCTCCACCCCGAACAGATCAGCGCGGCGAAAAAGGCGCGCGACGTGGTGGCGCGGCTGTTTGCGGCCTATGCGCAGGATGCGACGCTGATGCCGGATGACTGGCAGGCGCGGCTTCCCGCCCGCGATCCCGAACGCGCGCGCGTCATCGCCGATTTCATCGCCGGGATGAGCGACCGTTTCGCTATGCAGGCGGTGGCGCGCATCTATGGTTTCCAGCCCGAAGGCCTGATCAATGTCTGATCCGCGCCCGGTAGGCCCGGTGCGCGTCGCGCTGGTGGGGGCGACGGGCCTCGTCGGCCGCCGCGTGATCGAGCTCTCCAGCGCGGGCGACGAGGTGCGGATCGTCGGCATCGCCCGGCGCGAGGCGCCGCTACCGCCCGGCGCGCGGATGGAGATGTTCGTGGCCGAGCCCGATAAGTGGGGCGAGGTGCTCGAAGCGGTGCGCCCGCGCGCGCTGATCTGCGCGTTGGGAACGACGATGAAGAAGGCCGGCGGCGACAAGGCGGCCTTCCGCGCGGTCGATCACGATCTGGTGCTCGCCACCGCCGAGGCTGCGCGGCGGGCGGGCGTGCCAAACATGGTGCTGGTCAGCGCCGCCGGAGCCGATGCGCGCTCCAAGAGCTTCTACATGCAGGTCAAGGGCGAGACCGAAAATGCGTTGAGCCGCGCGGGGTTCAAGCGGCTCGACATCCTCCATCCCGGCCTGCTGCGGGGCGAGCGCCCTGACGACCTGCGCTTTGCCGAGCGCGCCGCGATGATCGCCGCGCCCTTGATCGACCCGCTTCTGTCGGGATCATGGGCGCGGTTTCGCTCGGTCGACGCCGGGCTGGTGGCCGAGGCCGCGCTCGGCCTCGCGCTGCGCCGCGCGGGCGGGCGCTTCACCCACGACAACGAGGCAATGCGCCGCGCCGCGCGCGAGTGGCGCAAGGCCGCCGCGCATGAGGAGACCGAATGATCGACTGGAACGCCTGGTTCAGCATGGTGAGCCTGCTCGCGATGATCGCATGGATCGCGCTGATCGCCTTGCCGCGCTGGCCTGCGCTGCTTTCGGGCGTGCTCTATCTCGGCGTCGGCCTGCTGTGCCTGATCTACGCAGGCGGATTGATCGGCGTATTGAGCGGGCTGTTCGACACCCCCGGCGGCGGCGGGGCGGACTTCACCACCATCACCGGAGTGAGGGCGATCTTAGGCAGCGATGCCGGGGTGACGATCGGCTGGACGCATTACCTCGCCTTCGATCTCTTCGTCGGCCTGTGGATCGCGCGCGATGCGGATGCGAAGGGGATTTCGCGGTTCGTTCAGGCCCCGATCCTGCTGGCGACGTTGCTGGCCGGGCCGCTGGGATTGGGGATTTGGCTCGCCCTGCGCGAGCCCGCCGCGCGGCGACAGGGGCGGTTTCGCTGAACGATTCTCGCTGAAAACGGGGGGTGGACGGCGCTCGCGGGCGGGCTATCTTCGGATGCACAAAGCCTCTGGGGAGAGACGCCAGCATGACCGAAATTGCGCCGCATCAATTCGTGACTCTCGACGAAATTTTGGCCCACTGGGCCGTCGTGCAGCCCGATGCGCCCGCGATCGAGGATGGCGGGCTTTCGGTGTCTTACGGCGAGCTTGAGCCGCTGTCGCGCCAAGTCATCGCTTGGCTGGCCGCGCGCGGGATCGGCGCTGGCGACCGGGTGGCGTTTCTCGGCAAGAATGCCGCCAGCTACGGCGTGCTCTATTGCGCCTGCGCCCGCGCCGGGGTGGTGATCGCCCCTATCGGCTGGCGGCTGGCGGCGCGCGAGATCGCCTATATCCTCGCCGACACCGGGGCCAGGTTGCTGGTGGCAACGCCCGATTTCATGGAATTGGCGGCCAAGGCGATGGCAGAGCTTGACGCCCCGCCCAATCTGATCGTGGACAGCGCCATGCTGGAGGAAGCGCGTGGCTGCGGTCCTGCGGACTACATCCCCTGCGGCGCGGATGATCCGGTCCTTCAGCTCTACACGTCGGGCACCACCGGCCATCCCAAGGGGGTGCTGCTCTCCAACGCCAACCTCACCCGCCTGCGCAACGAAGGCGTGGCGGCGGGGCTGACCTATTACACCGATTACCGCAGCGGCGATTGCATGATGGTCGCCATGCCGATTGCCCATATCGGCGGCACGGGCACCTTCAACCTCGCGATCATCGCGGGCATCCGCTGCCGCTTCGAAGCCGAGTTCACCCCCGCAGGCGTCCTCGCCGCGATCGAGGCGGGGACGACGCACATGTTCCTTGTGCCCGCTGCCTTGCAGATGGTGATCCAGCACCCGCAGGCGGCGAGCACCGATTTTTCGAACCTGCGCTATCTCATCTATGGCGCCGCGCCGATGCCGCTCGAACTGCTCAAGCAGGCGGTCAGCACCATGCCCAGCACCCAGTTCCTGCAAGCCTATGGCATGACCGAGACCACCGGCACGGTTTCGATCCTGCCGCCCGAGGATCACAGCCTCGAAGGCAACCAGCGGATGCGTTCGGCAGGCAAGGCGCTGCCCGGCGTGGAGATCGAAGTGCGCGGGCCCGACAATGTCGAGGTGCCGCGCGGCGAGATCGGCGAGGTGTGCATCCGCTCACCCTCGAACACTTCCGGCTACTGGAAACTGCCGGAAGCGACCGCCAAGACGATCGATGCCGATGGCTGGCTCCACACCGGCGATGCGGGCGTGATGGACGCGGACGGCTATGTTTATATCCAGGACCGCATTAAGGACATGATCATCTCCGGCGGCGAGAACGTCTATCCCGCCGAGGTCGAAAGCGCGATCTACGGCCACCCGGCCATCGCCGAGGTCGCGGTGATCGGCGTGCCGAGCGACAAGTGGGGCGAGGAGGTCAAGGCCTGCGTCGTCGCCAAGCCCGGCTGCGAGGTCGACGCGGCCGACGTGATCGCGTGGGCGCGGGAGCGGATCGCGGCGTTCAAGGCACCCAAGAGCGTCGATGTCATCCCGCTGATGCCGCGCAATGCCAGCGGCAAGATCCTGCGCCGCGAGTTGCGCGCCCCCTATTGGGAAGGGCGGGAGCGCCAGGTCTCGTGAGCGCCAAACAGCACGCGCCCGCCACGCTGCGCAACCGCGAACCCATCGCCGCAGTACTGGCGCGCGAACTGCCGGAGAGCGGCATGGTGCTCGAAATTGCGGCAGGGACGGGAGAGCACGCGGTGTTCTTCGCCGAGGCCTTCCCCGCGCTGGCGTGGCAGCCAACCGATCCTTCGCCTGAGGCGCTGGCCTCAATCGCGGCCTATCGCGAGGACTATCCCGGCACCAATCTCGCCGCGCCGCTGCTGCTCGATGCGGCCGAGCCTGACAGTTGGCCTGTCGAACAGGCGGATGCCATCGTGTGCATCAACATGGTGCACATCAGCCCATGGGAGGCGACCCTCGGCCTTTTCCGGGGGGCTGCCCGTTTGTTGGGCAACAGCGGCGGGCCCCTGATCCTCTACGGGCCCTATATCGAGCAGGGAATCGAAACCGCGCCCTCGAACCTCGATTTCGATGCCAGCCTCAAGGCGCGCGATCCGAGCTGGGGACTGCGTGAGGCCGAGGCACTGGATGCGCTGGCGGCCCAAAACGGATTGGCCAGAAGCGCGCGTTACGCACTTCCGGCCAATAACATTATCCTGATTTACAGGTAAAAATCAGTCGATCGCGCGTTTGCCGGCCTGACCCACCGACTTGATGTCATCGCCAAGGCCATCGACCGTGTTGCAGGCGGTGGCAGTCAGCGAAAGCGCGGCGAGGGCGGCGGCGGTAAGAACATTGCGAATCATCGTGCTGCATCCTTTTTCAGCAGGAACGGGAACTCAACGCATGAACCTGCAAAAATATTCCTGACAGGAACGTGAAGCAATTCGCTACCGCCGCGCCCGGTCAGATTTCCTTTTCGACGGTGCGCGAAGCCGATTGCAGGTCTTCGCCCGCGCCTTCGACGGTGTTGCACGCCGAAGCGGTGAGGGTCACGGCACCGACGGCGAAGGCGAGAAGCAGCTTACGATTGATCATGGCGGGTCTCCAGTGAGTTGAACCGAGACCCGCAAGTGCCGCTGAAGCCAATATGATCCCTACTATTCGGCAGAATGCACCCGGGATCGGGCCAATTGCCGTTCGCGCCAGGCAATCAGCAGCCCGGCGCCGATGATCAATGGTGCGCCAAGCCACAGGCTGGCGGGTGCGGCACGGTCGAACACGGCATAGCCATAATAGCTCGCCCACAGCAGCGATGTGTAGTCCATCAGCAGGATCACCGCTGCGGAGCCGAAGCGCAGCGAGGTCGTCAGCAACATCTGCGCGGCCGCGCCGACAAGACCCATGCCGAGGATCAGCCCCCAGGTCAGCGGATCATGCGCGGCGGCAACGAAGGGCAGGGCGAGCGCGGCCACCGGCGTGGTCAGCGCGCTGAACCAGAAGACGATGCTCCACGGGTTCTCGGTGGTGTTCAAATCCTGCAACTGAAAGCTGATGAGCGCGACCATGAACGGCGCGACGAGGCCCACCGCCACGCCGGTGAGCGTCACGCCCTCGTGAAAGCCACCGAAGGGCTGCATCACCACGATCACGCCGGCAAAGCCCATCGCCACCGCGCCCCAGCGATAGGGGCCGATCTTCTCGCGGAACAGCACGATGGCGATCAGCACGGCGAAGACCGGCGCGGTGAAGCCCAGCGTGGTCGCCTCGGCCAGCGGCAGCAGCAGCACCGCGCCATAGGTGAACAGCATTCCGACGAGACCCGCCGCCGCGCGCCGGGTGTGGGCGGGCAATCGCTGCGTCCGCAGCATGGCCCACCGCCCTGTCAGCGCCAGCCCGGCGCCCAGCAAGACCATCGTCAGCAATTGCCGCCAGAAGATCAGCTCGATCAGGTGCGCACCGCGTTCCCCCGCCAGCTTCACCAGCATGCCCATCGTCGCCAGCGCAAAGGCGGCGAGCAGGCGGACGCCGAGCGCGAGCAGGGGCCGGGGGCGGGCGATCGAGCCATCCATCGCGGGAGGGCTTGGCCGAGCGGCAGGGATTGCGCAAGCGGGCGTGCGCCCCATATGCGCGCGGGATGGATATTGTTGCGCAATTCGAACTGCTGAGCGATGCCGCGCAGCTGGCCTGGGCAGGCGGGGCGCTGTGGCTGCTCGCGGCCTTCGCCGCCGTCATGGACCGCCGCCGCGCGCGCGGGCGCAGTCTCGAGCGGCTCGAAGCGGTCGGCTGGGTGCCGTGGACGGGCCTGTTCATGACCCTCGCCTTCGCAGGTGGCGGATGCCTCGCGATGAGCCTGCCGGTGGTGATCGGCGGGATGTAGGCGAACGCCAAAGCGTTCCAACCGCAACGACGCCCACGGCGTCGCAAGGCCGACCGGCCGCCGGCCGGTTAGGCCGAATGATCCGGGCCGGAGGGCCCGGATCGGCGTGTCAGAGACACGCCTCCAGATACGCCTGATCGAAGCCGAACTGCCGCGCCTTTTCTAGCGTGTAGGGGCGCAGGCCCGACGAGCGGAATTCGCCGAGAATCTTCCCGTCGTCGGTCTCGTCGAGATATTCGAACTTGAACAGCTCCTGCGTCACGATCACGTCGCCTTCCATCCCGATCACCTCGGTGATGTTGGTGGTGCGGCGCGAACCGTCGCGCAGACGCTTCACCTGCACGATCAGGTCGACCGATTCGGCGATCTGGCGGCTGATGGCTTCCTTCGGGATCTTGATATCGCCCATCAGGATCATGTTTTCCATACGGCCAAGGCATTCACGCGGCGAGTTGGCGTGGAGCGTACACATCGAGCCGTCGTGACCGGTGTTCATCGCCGCGAGAAGGTCGAAACACTCCGCGCCGCGAATTTCCCCCAGAATGATGCGGTCAGGACGCATACGCAGGGCGTTCTTCACGAGGTCGCCGATGGTGATCGCGCCCTGGCCTTCGAGGTTCGGCGGACGGGTTTCGAGCGGCAGCCAGTGCGGCTGCTGCAGGCGAAGTTCCGCCGCGTCTTCGATCGTCAGCACGCGCTCGCCCGGGTCGATCATCTTCGACAGGGCGTTGAGCATCGTCGTCTTACCGGAACCCGTACCGCCGGAGATGACGATGTTCATCCGGCACGCGCCCGCGATCTTGAGCGCGGTACACATCTTGTCCGACATCGAACCGAAGTCGCGCAGCATGTCGAGCGTGATCGGCTTTTCGGAAAACTTACGAATCGAGATCGCGGTGCCGCGCAAGCTGAGCGGGGGCACGATCACGTTCACACGCGAGCCGTCCTTCAGGCGGGCGTCGGCGAGCGGCGTGGTCTGGTCGACGCGGCGGCCGACTTGGTTGACGATGCGCTGCGCGATCTGGAACAGGTGCTGTTCGTCACGGAAGCGGATCGGGGCGAGCGTAAGCTTGCCCTTCTTTTCGATATAGGTCTGGTCCGGCCCGTTGACCATGATATCGGACACGTCGGGATCGTTCAGCAGCTCTTCCAGCGGGCCGAACCCGAGCAGTTCGTCGATCAGCACCTTTTCCAGTGCGAACTGTTCGCGCCGGTTGAGCGTGACCTTCAGCTCGGCCAGCACTTCCATGATGATCGGGCGGAATTCCTCGGAGAGCTCCTCCTTGGTGAGCGTCGCCGCCGCTTCGGGGTCGACCCGCTCGAGCAGGCGCGGGAGCACCTGTTCCTTGATCTTGTGAACGCTGGCTTCAAAGCCGCCGACTTCCGAATCGCCCGAGTTGACCGCGGCCATACGCTCGTTGAGGCGCTCGATCGCTTCGGAGGTCGTGGCGGGCTTCGCCAGCGAGGGTGCCGGCGCCGGGCGGGCGGCCTCGGGCTCGCCGGGGATCGGCGGGAATTGTTCCCCGCCGCGCGGCGCTGCCGCTCCACTCTTCATCGGGCGTGCGACGCCGAAGGCGGGACGTGCCCCCGACTTCAACCCGCCGACATTGCCCTTTTTGCCGAATGCGCTCATTCCCAGCCCCCGAGGCTCTAGCCTGAAACCTTGCGCACCTCGCCCGAAACAGGCGAACGGTGCGTCTCGAACAATGGTGAATAGAAAGGAAAGGTTGTTTTTTTCCTAAGCCCGTTCGGCCAGGCGCCGATTGGGCTTGTTGTTCACCAATGCACGGTTAGAGCGGCGCAGATTACAGTGAAGGAAGGCACGGGCGGATGTGCGGCATTATCGGTATCGTGGGGCAGGGCAACGTCGCCGACCGGCTGGTGGATGGCCTCAGGCGGATGGAATATCGCGGCTATGACAGCGCCGGGATCTGCACGCTCCACGATGGCGCGCTGGTGCGGCGGCGGGCGGAAGGGCGGCTCGCCAATCTGGTGAATGTGCTGGCGCAGGACCCAGCGCCGGGCGATGTCGGCATCGCGCACACCCGCTGGGCGACCCACGGCGCGCCGACGGCCGCCAATGCCCACCCCCACGCCACCGCCGAAGTCGCGATCGTCCACAACGGGATCATCGAAAACTTCAAGGAACTGCGCGCCGAACTCGCCGCCAGGGGCCGGACATTCGAGAGCGAGACCGACAGCGAGGTGGTCGCGCACCTGATTTCCGCCGAGGTCGAGGCCGGGGCCACGCCCGAGGACGCGGTGCGCGCCGTGCTGCCGCGGCTGCGCGGGGCCTTTGCGCTCGCCATCGCCTTCCGTGCGCATCCCGATCTGCTGATCGGTGCGCGGTTAGGCTCGCCGCTGGTGCTGGGATATGGGCCGCAAGGCGAGGGGGCCGAGATGTATCTCGGCTCCGACGCGCTGGCGCTCGCCCCGCTCACCCAGCGCATCACCTATCTCGAAGAAGGCGACTGGGTGGTGCTGCGGCGCGATGGCGCGCAGATCTACGATGCCGAGGGCCAGCCCGTCACCCGCGAGATTCAGGCCTCGGGCGCATCGGCCGCTGCGGTGGAGAAGGGCAATTACCGCCACTTCATGCAGAAGGAGATCTACGAGCAGCCCACCGTGGTGGCGCAGACGCTCGCGTCCTACCTGCGCCGTTCGGACAACTCTGTGGCGCTGCCGCAGATCGATTTCGACCTGTCGAGCATCCGCCGCCTGACGATCGTCGCCTGCGGCACATCTTTCTATGCCGGGATGGTGGCGAAATATTGGTTCGAACAATTCGCGCGCGTGCCGGTCGACATCGATGTCGCGTCCGAATTCCGCTATCGCAACCCGGTGCTGGAAGAGGGCGGCCTGGCGCTGTTCATCTCGCAGAGCGGCGAGACGGCGGATACGCTGGCGGCCTTGCGCCATTGCCGGGCGAACGGGCAGACCATCGGCGTGGTCGTCAACGTGCCGACCAGCTCGATGGCGCGCGAGGCCGATCTGCTGCTGCCCACGCACGCAGGGCCGGAAATCGGCGTCGCCTCGACCAAGGCGTTCACCTGCCAGCTGGCCGTACTGGCCGCACTCGCCGCGCACATGGCGGTGAAGAAGGGCCGGCTGACCCGCGAGCAGGAGGCCGAGATCGTGCGCCACCTGCTTGAAGCGCCCGCTGCGCTCAACGCTGCGCTCGCGCATGACGAGAACATCGCCGCGATGGCGCCGCTGATCGCGCCGGCGCGCGACGTGCTCTATCTGGGGCGCGGGCAGGACTATCCGCTGGCGCTGGAAGGCGCACTGAAGCTCAAAGAAATCAGCTACATCCATGCCGAAGGCTATGCTGCGGGCGAGATGAAGCACGGGCCGATCGCGCTGATCGACGATGCCGTGCCGGTGGTGGTGATCGCGCCTTCGGGGCCCTTGTTCGAAAAGACCGTCTCCAACATGGAAGAAGTGCGCGCCCGAGGGGGCCAGGTGGTGCTGATTTCCGATGCGCAAGGCATTGCCGAGGCGGGTGAGGGCTGCATCGCGACGATCGAGATGCCCGTGGTTCACCCGTTGATCGTGCCGCTGGTCTATGCCGTGCCGGTGCAATTGCTGGCCTATCACGTGGCCGTGGTGAAGGGCACCGATGTCGATCAGCCGCGCAACCTCGCCAAGTCGGTGACCGTCGAATAGGCTTGCCAACGTTCAAATATCGGGCCGGAGACTTTACTCCAATCTAACGTTTGGTCGCTATCGCCCGGACGTGGTCGAACATAATTCCTCCCTTCCGGCATCCGCTCCGGCTGAACTGGCAATCGCCGATGTGCTTGGATTGTCGCGCAATCCGGCTTTCGACCCGACGCGGTTGCGGGGGGTCGAGTTTGCGGAACTCGCGCGGATCAGCCGCTACCGGCTGTTTGCCAACGCGCTGGTAGCGATGTTCGCCGTATCGGTGTTCGCCCCGTTGATCGGGTTGCTGATCGTGACGCCCTGGGCCGGTGTGCTCGGCTTCGTGCTCTACAATACCCGACAGACCGATATGCTGCTGGTCGAACCCCGCCAGAGACCGGGCGGCGGCGCGCATGAGCGTGCCCAGCATCTCAACGCGGTGGCGGCGGCGGTGTGCTGGCTGGTGGCCCTGATCCTCTTCCCGTGGCTCGCGGACGGGGCGCAGCAGACCACCATGCTGCTGGTGGTGCTGGTGCTGATGATGTGCTCCACCTTCGTCTTTTCGACCGCGCCGCTCAGTGTTGTGATCTACAACGCGATCATGGGACTCGGGGCGTCGGCCAGTCTGGCGACCCAGGGCGCCTGGCATGCGGCCTGCGCGACGATCCTGTTCACCATCGCCAGTCTGGTCGGCATTATCCAGGTGCGCACCATTTTCCTCAAGGTTCGGATCGCCGAGGCGACGGTGAGCGAGAAGGAAGAGGTGGTCTCGCTGTTGCTGCGCGAGTTCGAGGAGAACGAAGCCGACTGGCTTTGGGAAATCGATCCCGCCCGGCGGCTGCGCGCTGTCAGCCCTCGCTTCGCCTTCGCGCTCGGCCGGTCGCAGGAGGACACCGAAGGCAAGCCGCTACTGGAGATGATCGCCGGGCGCGGTTGGGACACCGGGCAGTTTCCGCCGAGCCTCCACGATCTGGCCGAGCGGCTCAAGAACCGCGAGAATTTCTCGAACATGCTTGTGCAGGTCTCGATCCACGGTGCCGAGCGCTGGTGGGAGCTTTCGGGCACGCCGATGCGCGACGAGCAGGGCCGCTTCACCGGCTTTCGCGGGGTGGGATCGGATGTCACCGAGCAGCGCAATTCCTCGGAGAAGATCGCCTACCTCGCACGCTTCGACACGCTCACGCAATTGCCCAATCGCCTGCAACTGACCGAGGCGCTGGGCGAGGCGCTGGCCTATGCAAGCCAGTGGCGCACCCGCTGCGCGCTGCTGATGGTCGATCTCGACCGCTTTAAGTCGGTGAACGATTCGCTCGGCCACATGACCGGCGACAAGCTGCTCGCGCAGGTGTCCGCACGGCTGCAATCGCTGATGGGCGAAAACGAACTGTGCGGGCGACTGGGCGGTGACGAATTCGCGATCGTGGTGCGCGATGCCAGCGCGCCGGGGTCGATCGGCCAGCTGGCAAAGCGGGTGATCGAGCGCTTGTCCGAGCCCTATCTGGTCGATCACCACACGCTGTATGTCGGCGCCAGCGTCGGCTCGGCCGAAGGCCCGCGCGACGGCAATTCGGTGGAAGAGCTGATGCGCAATGCCGACCTTGCGCTTTACCGCGCCAAGGATGACGGCGGGGGCGAGCATTGCCGGTTCGAGCCCGCGCTCCATGCCTCCGCCGAGGAACGCCGCCAGCTCGAAGTGGCGCTGCGCAAGGCTCTGGGGCGCAACGAAATGGTGCTGCATTACCAGCCCGTGGTGGATGCCCATTCTGAGAGCGTGGTCAGTTTCGAGGCGCTGGTGCGCTGGAACAGTGCCGAACATGGCTTCGTCAGCCCCGGCAAGTTCATCCCGCTGGCCGAAGATACTCGCCTGATCGTGCCGATCGGCCAATGGGTGATGCGCCGCGCCTGCGAGGAAGCGCGCTACTGGCCCGATCACGTCAAGGTCAACGTCAACGTCTCGCCCGAACAGCTGCTGGAACCGGGCTTCCACGGCGAGGTGCTGGAGGCTCTGGCAGCGACCGGGCTGAAACCCGAACGGCTCGAGATCGAAGTGACCGAAAGCATCTTCCTGCGCGATGCCAGCGTGGCGCGCAATGCGCTGGAGCAGGTGATGGCGCTGGGCTGTTCGGTGGCGCTCGACGATTTCGGCACCGGCTATTCCTCGCTCGGCTATCTGCGCAAGCTGCGCTTCTCGACCATCAAGGTCGATCGCACCTTCGTGCAGGGCGCAGCGCAGGGCAGTGCCGAAAGCCTTGCCATCATCAATGCGGTGGTGGCGATGGCCAAGAGTCTGAAAATGACAACCACCGCCGAAGGCGTCGAGACGGTCGAGGAATCCGAGCTGATCCGCAATCTTGGCTGCGACAAGATCCAGGGATACTACTTTGGCCGACCGATGACCGCCGAGGACGCGCGCCGTCTCTTCGTGCTGCCGCACGAACGCCGCGCCTGAGCCGCAACCGGATCAGGCGGTGGCGAGGCTTTCGAGGAAGCCCGCAAACAGCCGCCGCCCGTCCTCGCCGCCCAGCGCGGTAACCGCCGCCGGTTCGATCGCGCGTTCGGGGTGGGGCATCATGCCCAGCACGCGGCCATTGGCAGACAGCACTCCGGCGATGTCACGTGCCGAGCCGTTGCAGGCTTCGGCATAGCGGAAGGCCACGCGGCCTTCGCCTTCGAGCCGGTCGAGCGTGTCGGCGTCGGCGAAGTAGTTGCCATCGTGATGCGCCACCGGGATACGGATCGTCTCACCCGCCGTATAACCGGCCATGAAGGGCGAGGCGGTGCCTTCGACGGTGAGCGCCACGGTCTTGCACACGAAGCGCTGACCGGCGTTGCGCAGCAGCGCGCCGGGGAGCAGCCGGGCCTCGGTCAGCACCTGAAAGCCGTTGCACACGCCCAGCACCGGCACCCCGCGCTCCGCCGCCGCGACGACCGCGCGCATGATCGGGCTGGTGGCCGCCATCGCGCCCGAACGCAGATAGTCGCCATAGGAAAAGCCGCCGGGCAGGGCGATCAGGTCGAGCCGCTCGGGCAGCTCGGCATCGCCGTGCCACGCCCGGATCGCAGGCACGCCCGACACCGCTTCCAGCGCCGTTGCCATGTCCCGGTCGCAATTGGAGCCGGGGAAGGTGATGACCGCCGCCCGGAACGCCATCACTCGGCGCTCTCAATGGTGAAGCTTTCGATCACGGTGTTGGCGAGCAGCTTTTCGCACATCGCCTTGATCGTGTCGTGATCGGTGCCGTCGGCGAGATCGAGCTCGATCAAGCGGCCGATGCGGACATCGCCGACCCCTTCGAAGCCCATCCCTTCGAGCGCGTGGTGCACCGCGCGGCCCTGAGGGTCGAGCACGCCGGGCTTCAATCGGACAAGGACGCGCACTTGCATCGCGGGAGGCTCCTGTTCGTGGGGCTGTGTTGGGGGCCGCTATAGCGCTCCGGCGGGCGGGTGCAATCGCGCTGATGCGCAATCTGCACCGCCGCGTGGCGGTTACGCGGTGGGCGGCCTGTTGTGCCCGTTTGTCACAATCGGGTCGCAAGCGCAGCGCGATTGTAACCTTGTTGCAACAACCGCCACAAGAACGCCGCTCGAGTGCCGCTTTCGCGCAACCTTCGAAGCCTGCCGCCTCGCGCGAATCGCGTGAAAATGTCACGGCCCGGCCCACCCACTCTCCATCCGCCACAATCAGGGGGTTGTCCGATGTCGAATCGTTTCTCCGCCATTCGTGCCATCTGGGCCGGTTCCACCGTGCTCGCCGCCGCCGCCTTCGGGCTTGCCGCACCTGCTGCCGCACAGGATGCCGAGGCTGCCGCCGAAGCGACTGCCGAAGCGCCCGATGGTCAGCTTGCGACCATCATCGTCACCGCCAACCGGCGCGAGGAAAACCTTCAGGATGTCGCCGTGTCGGCCGACATTCTGGACGCCGATCGCGTCTCCGCGATCTTCAGCGGCGCGGGCGACATCACCGCGCTGGCGGGCACCGCGCCGGGCCTCAATGTCGAAAGCTCGAACGGCCGCGTCGCCCCGCGCTTCTATATCCGCGGTCTCGGCAACACCGATTTCGATCTTGCCGCTTCGCAGCCGGTCTCGGTGCTGCTCGATGACGTGGTGCTTGAGAACGTGACCCTCAAGAGCTTCCCGATCTTCGACGTCCAGCGTGTCGAAGTGCTGCGCGGGCCGCAGGGCACGCTGTTCGGGCGCAACACCCCGGCGGGCATCGTCAAGGTGGATTCGGTCAAGCCGAGCCACGATACCTCGGTCGCCGCCTCCCTGTCCTTCGCCAGCCTCGACACCGTGTCGCTCAACGGTGCGGTCGGCGGGTCGATTGCCGAAGACGTGCTGGCCTTCCGCGTTGCCGCCCAGCTCCAGACGCGCGGCGACTGGATCGACAATGGCTTCACCGGGCAGGACAACGTTCTGGGCGGCTACACCGACTTCGCCACCCGCGCGCAGCTGCTGTTCACGCCGGGCGAGCGGGCGAGCATCCTTGCAGCGGTCAATTTCCGCGACCTCGCCGGTTCCTCGACCTTCTTCCGCGCCAACGTGCTGGGGCCGAGCGCGAACCAGCCGAACAACACCAACAAGCTCAACGAAAATTACGATCGCGACCGGGTGTTCTACGACGCCGGCGGCGGCAACGTGGCCGATTATCAGCAGTTCGGCGCGACGCTGACCGCGGCCTATGAATTCGATGGCGCGACCCTGACCTCGATCACCAGCCACTGGACCAGCGAAGGCTCCAGCCGCGGCGATATCGACGGCGGCAACCTCGTGACCGGGCCGGGCTTCATCCCGTTCCCCTCGGACACGCAGGATTCGATCGACCTGAAGCAGACCACGCAGGAAGTGCGCCTCGCCTCGAACGGCAGCGGGCCCTTGAGCTGGCAGGTCGGTGGCTTCTACTTCGAAAGCGATTTCGATGTCACCACGGTCGGCTTCACCTTCCCGCCGCCGGTCACCGTCAACCACACCAACGAAGCCTGGGCGCTGTTCGGTCAGGTCGGCTATCAGCTGACCGAGAGCCTGCGCGTCACCGGGGGCCTGCGCTACACCGAGGACGACAAGGCGTTCTTCGTCCGCTCGGGCGCGGCGCCGCAGCCGGTGAGCGTGGGTGACGAGCAGTTCGATTGGGACATCAGCCTCTTTGCCGATGTCTCGGACGATGCCAGCGTCTATGCCAAGGTCGCCAATTCGTTCCGCGGGCCGACCATTCAGGGCCGCGACGTCGCCTTCTTCGCTCCGCCCTCGGTCGCCCAGTCGGAGAACATCACGTCCTACGAAGTCGGCTTCAAGAGCGAGTTCGCCGATCGCCGCGTGCGGCTGAACGGCGCGGCCTATTACTACACCGTCGAAGACCCGCAGTTCACCGCCGTGGGCGGCGCCGGGAACCTCGTGCAGCTTATCAACGCTAACAAGGGCGAGGGCTGGGGCGTCGAAGTCGACGGCGCGTTCCAGATCAGCCCCGAATTTCTGGTGACGCTGGGCGTGGCCTACAACAACACCGAGATCATCGACGGGAATCTCGCGGTCGGCATCTGCGCGCAGTGCACGGTGACCGATCCGACCCGTGAGATCGCGGGCACCCGCCGCGCCTTCATCGACGGCAACCCCTTCCCCAACGCGCCCGAATGGAGCGGCGATTTCACCGCCCGTTACGGCATCCCGGTGGGCAATTCGGGCGAGTTCTTCATCTTCACCGACTGGACGTACCTCGGCGAGACCAACTTCCTGCTCTACGAAAGCGCCGAATTCAACGCCGGCAGCCGGATCGAGGGTGGCCTGAAGATCGGCTATGCGGGGGATGACGGCCAGTGGGAAGTCGCCGCCTTTGCGCGCAACATTACCAATGAAGACAATGTGCTCGGCGTGATCGACTTCAACAATAACACCGCTTTCGTCAACGACCCGCGCATCATCGGCGCGATGATCAGCGTCAAGTACTGAGGCTATGCGCCCTCTCATGGGGCGCACCGCAAAGGGGAAAGCCGGCAGGGGGCGACCTGCCGGCTTTTTCTTTGCGTTTCTTGCCAGCGCGCCAAGATGCTGACCCATCGCGCGCTGGATATGCTCAAGCGCCGCACGGGCTTAACCAATGCGCGATGAACGCGGCTCATCGCGCATTGGTATTACTCGGCAGCAGTCCCTGCCGCCGCTTCGGGGACCACGGTGAAGGCCACCGCGCCATCGGGATCGAGGTATTTGAGCGCGGTCTGGTGGATGTCTTCTGGTGTGATGGCACGCAGGACGTCGGGCGTCGCGACAAAGCGATCCAACCTTGCCGGCTCGCTCTGCGCGCGCGATGCGAGCCCGATCCAGCCGCTCAGGTCCTTCAGAACATTGCTGTAATCCTCGAGATAGGGCTTGCGCGCCCGCTCGATCACGTCGGCATCCAGCGGGCCCTTGCGCAGATCGGCAATCAGGCCCTGCAAGGCCGCGCGGCTCGGCTCGATCTGATCGACCGCGACCGAGGCGGAGATGATGAACACGCCGTAGCCGGGATAGTAATGGCTCGGCTGCGAACCCGCCGATGGGGAATAGGCCTGCCCCAATTCCTCGCGCAGCCGGTCGGTCAGTTCCAGCCGGACGATGCGCGACAGCAGATCGAGCCGCAGGGTCTCGCCAAGGTCGCTGTCGTCGGTGGTCGGCCAATACCATTGCAGCAGAGCCTGATCGGCCTCGCCCTTGTGGGTCAGCACCCGCTTGCCGCGCGTCGCGGTGAAGCTGCGGTCGCGGTTTTCGGTACGCGGGTTGAAGGCTGCCTCGCGCTGCGGCAGCGCGCCGAGCGTGGCGGCGACAGCGGCGATGGCAGCGTCTTCATCGAGATCGCCCGCAAGCGCGATCTCGATCGCACCCTCGGCCAGCCGGTCGCCGATCGCGTTGCGCAGGGCTTCGTAGTCGAGCGCGAAAAAGGCCTCGCGCGGTTGCAGGCTGAAGCGCGGGTCATCGTCGGACAGGATCGCTCCGCTGGCCGAGGACAATGCGCGGCCCGGAGTGGAATCGAGCGTGTTGAAGAAGTTGTCGATGTTCTTGCGGAACCGCTCAACCCCTTCGGGCCGGTAACCTGGATCGGTCAGCGTCGCGGCCAGCACCTGCAATTGCAGCAGCAGATCGCGCGGGGTGGTGACAGCCGAGGCAGTAAAGGCATCGGCGCTGCTATTGAGATCGAAGCTGACACTTCGCCCGGCGAGCACGCTGGCGATCTCGTCCTGACTGTGCTTGCCGAGGCCGCCCGAGGGCAGCGTGCTCGCCAGATAGGCGCGCAGCGGCGCATCGCGGGTGTTCATCAGATCGCCGCCATCGAGCGCGAAGCTCACCGCGATCCGATCCTTGCGCACATCGGTGCGCTTGAGGTTCAGCCGCACGCCATTGTCGAAGACGATGCGGCGGATGCCGAGGCGTTCTTCCACCGTGTCGCTCACAACCGTGCCCGGCGTGCCGAAATCGGTATAGGCGAAGGCGAGCGGGCCATTGTCGACCGGCGCGGTGATGGCGAGCGCCATACCTTCGCCGAATGCGCTGCGCAGCGCGACCTCGCCGCCCTCGGGCGCGGTGCGGCCGGTGAAGCGGATCAGCGGCTCTTCCAGCGGCGCGGCATCCTCCCGCACCGCCTCCCACAGCGCCTGCGGGGTCATTTCGGGGGCGAGCCGCTCGAACTCGGCCAACTGCCATTCGGGCGTGACCGGCACGCGCTCGTCCCCCGCCAGCGCCAGCGCGGCGCCCACGAAGACATTGTTGCCGCGCGTGTCGGCGGATTTGGCCGCATTCTCCAGCGCGGTGCGCAGATTGGCGAGCTGTTCGTCGACCTCGGCCTGCGTGAAGCCGAACGTCATCGCCTGATTGACTTCGCGCACGGCGGCGAGGACGCCCTTGTTCCACTCGCCATCGGCAGTGCTGACGCTGAGGCTAGTGATCCGCGCATCCTCGAAGATGTCACCGGTGCCGAAGCTCGCGACCCGAAACGGCGCGTCTGCCCCGCGTGCAAGCCGGGCGAGGCGGCGGTTGATGATCGCATAGCCGAGGCTGCGCAGCGCATCGGCGCGGCGGGTGGCGATCGTGTCGGGATCGTCACGCCACGGGGAGAGGCGGCTGATGGTGACGGTTTCGGGCAGGGCGGGGTCGATGTGGATGTCGGTCAGGCCCTTGGCGCTGGTGTCGATCGGCCCGGCTTCGGGTTCGGCAGGGGCAGGGGCGGGTGCCCAGCTGGCAAAGCGTTCGCGGATCGCGGCCTCGACCACCGGGACCGGGAAGTCGCCGACCACCACCAGCACGGTGTTGGCCGGACGATAGGTGCGTTCATAAAGCGCGCGGATCTGCGCGGCGGTGGCGTTCTCCAGCACCTCGGCGGTGCCGATCGGCAGGCGCTCGGTATAGCGCGCACCGGGGGCGATGAAGGCGGCGTTGTCCTCGTAGTTGCGCAGCTGGAAGCCCGCACGGTCACGCCGCTCGGCAAGAATAACCCCGCGCTCGCGCGCCACCGCATCTTCGGAAATCGTCAGCTCGCTCGCGGTCTCCCGCATCAGCATCAGCGCGGTGCCGAGCAGCGCTTCGTCATTGCGGGGCAGGTTGAGCATGTAGGTGATGGCATCGAAGCCGGTCGAGGCATTGGTGTCCGCGCCGAAGGCCAGCCCCTCACGTTCGAGCAGCTTGATCATCTCGCCCTCGGGGATGCCTTTCGAGCCGTTGAAGGCCATGTGTTCCAGATAGTGGGACAGCCCGCGCTCGCTGTCCGTCTCCTCCAGCGCGCCCGAATCGATCCGCATCCGCACCAGCGCTGTGCCCGCAGGCGTCGCGTTCTGGCGGATGACGTAGCGCATCCCGTTGGGAAGCTGGCCGAAGGTGTAGCCGGGATCGACCGGCACATCGCTGGTCTCGAAGGCCCAGACCGGGTCAGGAGCCTTAGTGGCGGCGGCGGCGACGGGGGCTTCGGCGGCGGGCGCATCCTGCGCGGCCAGAGCGGTGGTGAAGGCAAGCGGCGACAGGGCCAGCATCAGGCTGGCGGCAAGGGCAAAATTCCGCATGGATATCAGACGTCTCTCTCGGGCCATTGGCGTTACCTGAGAGACTAGCGGCTGAAACCGGGCTGTCAGCCTATTTGTTGCCCGGCGCTACTTCTTGATCGGCGGCGGCCCGCGCAGGCGCGAGCGAGCGTGGGACAGGTCGAATACCTCGCCCGGCCCATTGTCCTCGCCGTTCAGCAGGCCGAGGCGGCGGGCGACTTCGCGGTAGGCCTCTTCCTCGCCGCCCAGATCGCGGCGGAAGCGGTCCTTGTCGAGCTTTTCGCCGGTCGCCATGTCCCACAACCGGCAGCCATCGGGGCTGATCTCGTCGGCGAGAATCACGCGGCTGTAATCGCCATCGTAAAGCCGCCCGAATTCGAGCTTGAAGTCCACCAGCCGGATATCGATCGCGGCGAACATCCCGCACAGGAAATCGTTGATGCGGATCGCCATAGACGAGATGTCGTGCATCTCTTCATGGCTGCACCAGTTGAAGCAGGCGATGTGCTCTTCGGCCACCAGCGGATCGCCCAGCGCATCGTCCTTGTAGTAATATTCGATCAGCGTGTGCGGCAGCGGCTCGCCTTCCTCGATCCCGAGGCGCTTGCTGATCGAACCGGCCGCGACATTGCGCACCACCACTTCGAGCGGGATGATCTCGACCTGCCGGATCAGCTGCTCGCGCATGTTGAGGCGGCGGATGAAGTGGGTGGGGATGCCGATATGGGCGAGGCGGGTGAACACATGCTCGCTGATGCGATTGTTGATCACGCCCTTGCCGTTGATCGTGCCCTTCTTTTCCGCGTTGAAGGCGGTGGCATCGTCCTTGAAATACTGGATCAGCGTGCCGGGTTCGGGCCCCTCGTAGAGGATCTTGGCCTTGCCTTCGTAGAGCTTGGTGCGGCGGGACATTGGCACTTTCCCTTTGGGCGCTCGGCCCCTTTTCAGCGAATGGTGCCCGAGGGCGGATTTGAACCACCGACACGCGGATTTTCAATCCGCTGCTCTACCCCTGAGCTACTCGGGCATTCGCTGCGAGCGACGGGCTCTGTGGCCCGGCGAGCAAATGAGAGCGGCCCTATGGCGAAGGCGAGTGGGGTTGGCAAGGGGCTTTTATGGCCGCGCCGCCGGATTATTGCACGCAGCCTCAATCCTGCTCACGCCAGCTTTCCTGCGCGATCTCCTCCGGATCTGCCGGAGGGCCGGGGACGGCGTAGGAATCGGAGAACCAGCGGGCCAGATCGCGGTCCCGGCAGCGCTGCGAGCAGAAGGGGTGGTGATCGGGATGGCGCGGCTTGCGGCAGATCGGGCAGGGCTTGTTGGTCATGCCGCCACGATCTGGGCACTGGGCGCTTCGAGCGCAAGGCCGGGATCGGTTTCTAGCCGCACGGTGCGGCCCGTCCGCCGGGCGAGTTCGTCGAGCCATTGCGGCTTGAGCTTGGCCTTGAGCGCGGGATGGACTCGCAGTTCCAGCACCGGGCCATGCCCTTCGGCCTGCTCCGCGATCCGCAGAGCGAGGCGCGCGCACAACCCGACCCGCGACGTGGCGAATCGGTGCAGCAGCGAGGGTCCCTCCAGCCGCGCGACCAATTGGACGAAGCCGAAGCCATTCATCGCGGTGCGCTCGTGCGGCCAGCCTGCGAGCGCCGCGCCCAAGGCATCGTCGACCGCGCGGCGATCGTCCTTTGTCTGGAGCGTCGGAAAGTCGATCCCGATATTGCCGCCAAGGCCAAACCACGCCAGCGCCCGGGCGATGGCCGGAACCGCGGCGAGCGCAACCTCGCGCGGGGTGCCAACACCGTCGATGTCGATCACGGTCATCGCCGGGGTGACGCTGACGAGGATCTCGCCGCTGGGAATGTCGAGGCTGGCCGACGAGGCGGCGTGCCACACCTCTTCCCACATTCCGGCGGGCAAGCGGCGGACGATGCGGCCTTCGGGCCAGCCCGAGGCGGGGGAGGGCGCGTCGGCTGCCGCCACCCGCGCCTGCGCCCGCTTGAACCTCCCGCGTTCGGCAAGGGCGGCGCGGGTGATCACGAGATCGAGGCTCTGGCCTTCGGTGACGCTTGGCGGGAGGTGATCGACCAGCGCCTCGCGCCCGTCATCCAGCAGCGCGACCCCGCGCCGGCTGCCCCTGAGTTTGGTGGTGAGCTGGCCCGTCACCCGCGCGCCTGCGGTCAGCTCACCCGGCCACCTGACCTTTGCCGCGAGCACGCGCTCGCCCTCGACCAGCAGGGCGCGGGTCTCCCCGATCCCTTCCTCGATCAGCCACTCAGGCAATCGCAAACCCCGCCGCCTTGAGCAGGGCGCGTGTCTCGTAGAGCGGCAGCCCTATCACGCCCGAATGGCTGCCCCGGATCCACTGGATCAGCCCCTCAGCCGCGCCCTGGATCGCATAGCCGCCCGCCTTGCCTCGCCAGTCACCGCCCGCGATGTAATCGGCGATTTCCTGCGCGCTGAGTCGCTTGAAGCAGACAACCGTCTCGCTCAGCCGCTCGCGCAAAGTCCCATCGGGTGCGCGCAGCACCACGCTGGTGAGCACCTGGTGCCGCCGTCCGCTCACCAGGTCGAGACAAGCGCGCGCTTCGGCTTCGGTTTCGGTCTTGGGCAGGATGCGCCGCCCCACCGCGACCACAGTATCGCCCGCCAGCACAAAGCCGGGCGAGTCCACCGCGAGCGCCTTCTCGCGGCCCATGCGCAGGGCATAGGCGCGGGGCAGCTCACCCTTGAGCGGAGTTTCGTCGATATCGGCGGGGGTGACGGCATCGGGCGCACAGCCCAGCCGCGCGAGCAATTCGCGCCGCCGGGGCGAGGCCGAGGCCAGTGTCAGGTGAAGCGCGCCCATCCGGGCCGCCGGCATTTACTGCGGGCCGGGGCCGCCGCGACCCGGCATGAAGCGGTAGGTGATGCGCGCCTTGGTGAGATCGTAAGGCGTCAGTTCGCACAACACTTCGTCGCCCACCAGCACGCGGATGCGGTTCTTGCGCATCTTGCCTGCCGTGTGGCCGAGCACTTCATGGCCGTTTTCAAGCTCCACCCGGAACATCGCATTGGGCAGCAACTCAACCACGCGCCCGCGCATTTCGAGGAGTTCTTCCTTGGCCATGTAATTCCTTCGTCTGTTCCGCGAACGCACAATACGTCCGTCGATGCGGGGCTGCGCTTTAGCGATGCGGGAACCAAAAGGGAAGGCTCGTGCGTTACGGGTCTGGAAAGCCGGGCGTCCGGGCAGTTTTCTGCCGGGGCGCCCTTTGACTTGCAAGAATGCGTCCGGGTCACGGCGCAAGGCGTAACACACCGGCCAGACGGCGGCGACGACAAGCTGCCCGGCCATGTAACACACTGTAAACAAAGGGACTCGATGAACCTCTCCCCGCTCTCCCGCGCTGCCTTGCGCGCTGGCACCTGTGCTCTTGCCCTGTCGCTGTTTACGGCGCCTGCATTTTCGGCGCCCGCACCAGCCGCCGCTGCGGCCGCGCAGCCGCAGCCCGAGCCAGCCAGCCTGCCTGCGGAGGAGGAAGAGCCCGAAACCGCCAGCGATGTGATTCCGGCGGCGAGCCAGGAAATCATCGTGCGCTCCGGGCGGCTGCGCGGGCAGCTGTATGTGGAGCAGGCCCCGCTGCTGCAACTCGACGAGGAGGCGATCGCCGCCGAGGGCGTGACCTCGATCACCGATCTCATCGCCCAGATCAGCGCGCGGACCGGATCGGCCCGCGGGCGCGGCGGCGGCGACCGGCCCGTGATCCTCGTCAACGGTATCCGCATCGGCTCTTTCCGCGAGTTCGCCAATTACCCGCCCGAAGCCCTCGCGCGGGTCGAGGTGTTTCCGGAAGAGGTCGCCCAGCGCTTCGGATTTCCGCCCGATCGCCGGGTGATCAACCTGATCCTCAAGGACAATTATTCGAACCGGCAGGTCGATCTCGAATATGAAGGCCCCTCGCGCGGGGGCTATGCCCGCAACGAGCAGCAATTCGGCATCCTCAAGATTGCCGATGGCGGGCGCATCAACGCCAATATCGAAGTGCAGGACACCAGCCTGCTGACCGAGGACGAGCGCAACATCCGCCAGACCGAAGGTTCGGTCTCCGATGTCGCGGGCGATCCAAACCCGGCGCAGTATCGCAGCCTCCTCGCCGACACCTTCGGGCTCGAGGGCAACCTTTCTTGGGCCAAGGCGATCATCGACAGCGGCACGTCGCTCAGCGCCAATCTCAACTACAACCGCAACGAAAGCCGCAGCCTCGACGGGCTCAACACCGTCGTGCTGCGCGCCGATCCGGCGGACGAGGAAGGCACGCTGCGCACCTTTGGCGCCGATACCCCGCTGGCGCGCCGCAGCTCGACCGACACGATTTCGACCGCCGGATCGCTCACCAAGTCGGTCAATGCCTTCCGTCTCACCAGCACCTTCGACGGGTCGCTTTCCGAGACCGAGACCGAGATCGACCGCCGCCTGACTGCGGCCCAGCTGCAAGTGTTCGAAGACGCGGCGCTGGCGGGCACGCTGGCGTTGGACGGCCCGCTGCCGAGCATGACCGACAACGGCTTCGATGTCGCGCGCAGCCGCTCGCTCAACGGCAGCACGCTCACCACGCTGCAAGGCCCGCTCGGCAATCTGCCCGCCGGCGAGGTGCTGGCGACCTTCGATGTCGGGCTCGACTGGCAGCGCATCGAAAGCGCCGATACGCGTTCTGATCAGGAGGTCGAGCTGACCCGCCGCCGGCTTTCGACCGGTGCCAATGTGGTCGTGCCGCTCACCAGCCGCCGCGAGGAATTCCTCGATGCGCTGGGCAGCTTCACGCTCAACCTGCAGGCCGGGGTCGAGGATCTCAGCGATTTCGGCGTGCTGGGTGACTGGAACGCCGGGATCACCTGGCAGCCGGTCGACGGGCTCGACCTGTCGGCGACCTACATCTGGCGCGAAGTCGCGCCGGGGCTGGCCGCGCTGGGCAATCCGCAGATCGTCAATTTCAACGTGCCGGTGTTCGATTTCGTGCGCGGGGAAACGGTGCTGGCCGATGTCACCACCGGTGGCAACCCGGACCTCCCGGCGGAGACCCAGCGCGACTGGAAGTTCTCGGCCAATTGGGAGCTGCCCTTCATCGACAACACCCGGTTTTCGGTGGACTACATCCGCAACCGTTCGGACAACGTGGTGAGCGGCTTTCCGCAGATCACTTCCGAGATCGAAGCGGCCTTTCCGGGGCGGGTCACGCGCGATGCCGATGGACGGCTGATCGCGGTTGACCGGCGCTCGGTCAGCTTTGCGCGGACCAAGGCGGACCGGGTGCAATTCACGCTCTCGACCAATGGCAGCATCGGCGCGCCTGCCGAGGGCGAAGGCGGCCCCGGCGGCGGCCGCGGGCGCTTCGGTGGCGGCGGTGGCGGCGGTGGTGGCGGTGCTCCGGCCGCGCAGCCCGCTCCGCCCACGACCGGCCCGGCGGCGACTCCGTCTGCGGGCGGACGGTCCGGCGGCGGGATGTTTGGCGGCGGCGCCGCCCCTACGCCCGAGCAGCGCGAGCAATTCATGGCCTTCCGCACCCGGCTGTGCGCCGATGACGGGCAGGCCTTCCTCGAACGGCTGGTCGCCGCGATCGACAGCGGCGCGGACATTTCCGCCGAATTCCCCGGTATCGACCCCGCCCGTCTCGCGCCAATGCTGGCGCGGGTTCGCGGGGAGGACGGCACGGTCGATCCCGCACGCCTCGCGCAGTTCCGCACCCGCATTTGCAGCATCGACCCGGCGATGATGGGCGCGGGGCGCGGGCCGGGTGGTGGTGGCCAAGGTGGGGCTCCCGCCGAGGTTCCGCCGCAGCTCGCCGCCTTCCGCGAGCGCGCCTGCGGTCCCGAGGGCACCACGGTGATCGCCGAGCTGATCGCGAAGATCGAGCGCGGCGAGGATGTCTCGGCCGAGCTTCCCGGCGTCGATCCCGCCTTCATCAAGATGGCGATCGACCGCTCGCGCCGTCCCGACGGCACGATCCCGCCCGAAGCGCTGGCGCAGTTCCAGCAGCGCTTCTGCGCGGCAGCTCCCGCAGGGCAGGGCGCGGGCGGGCCTCCGGCGGCAGGTGGCGGCGGCGCACCCGCGGGCGGGCCGGCCTTCAATCCGCTGGGTGGGCGGCAGTTCCAGGGCTGGCGTTACTTCGCCAACCTGACCCACACGATCGAGCTCGCCAACGAGATCCTGATCGCCCCCGGCATCGCCCCGCTCGACCAGCTCGATGGCGAGGCCACCGGCGCCTTCGGCCTGCCGCGCCATTCCAGCCGGCTCGAAGCGGGCCTGTTCGGCAAGGGCGTCGGCTTCCGTCTGTCGGGCATCTACACCGGCAAAACCCGGCTCGACGGCGCGGTCGGCACCAGCGATCTGTTCTTCGACGACATCGTCACCTTCAATCTGCGCATCTTCGCCAACATGGGCGAAGTGACGGGCAAGAACGAGGGCTTCCTGAAGGATTTCCGCGTCAGCCTCGTCGCCGACAACCTCTTCGACGCGCAGCGACGGGTTCGGGATGGCAACGGCGAAACGCCGATCAACTACCAGCCCTTCGTGATCGACCCGCTGGGGCTGTATCTCGGTATCGATTTGCGGAAGTTGTTCTAGGATCGAGACTGGGCGAGCGCCTCGGCGCAGGCAAAGCCGCTCGCCCAGGCCCACTGGAAGTTGTAGCCGCCGAGCCAGCCGGTGACATCCACCGCCTCGCCGATGGCATAGAGGCCGGGCACCTTCGCCGCCTCCATCGTGCGGCTTGAAAGCTCCGCCGTGGCGATTCCGCCCGCGGTGACTTCGGCCTTGGCATAGCCCTCGGTGCCGTTGGGGGCGAAGCGCCAGTCGGCAAGCCTCGCCTGTGCGGTGCGCAAATCCTTGTCGGAGACGTTGCCGAGCTCGCGCTCCAGCCCCAGCCGGTCGGCCAGCGCGTCGGCCAGCCTTGCGGGAAGGCGCTCGCGCAGCAGGGTGCGCAGGTGGGTGCGGGGCCGGTCGCGCTTGGCTTCGAGCAGCCAGTCGCTCGCGGCCTCCGGGAGGAAGGTGATGCCGACCTCTTCGCCGTGCCGCCAGTAACTCGACACCTGAAGGATCGCCGGGCCGGACAGCCCCTTGTGCGTGAACAGCGCTGCCTCGGCAAATTCGGTCTTGCCCGCCCGCGCGCGAACCGGCGCGGCAACGCCCGACAGGTCGCGGAACAGCGCATCCTCTCCCCCCAGCGTCAACGGCACGAGGGCAGGGCGCGGCTCGACGACTTTCAGGCCGAACTGCCGCGCCAGCCGGAAGGCAAAGTCGCTCGCGCCCATCTTGGGGATCGACGGCCCGCCCGTGGCGATTACCAGCGCCGGTGCGCCCCATGCGCGGCCATCGGCGGCGGTGACGGTGAAGCTGCTATCCTCCCCGCGTGCGACGCCGGCGATCTCCACCCCGCAGGTGAGCGTCACCTGCTCTGGCGGGCATTCCTCCAGCAGCATCGCCACGATCTGCTTTGCCGATCCGTCACAGAACAGCTGGCCCAGCGTCTTTTCATGCCACGCGATCCCGTAACGCTCGACCAGCGCGATGAAATCTGCCGGGGTGTAGCGGGCCAGCGCGCTCTTGGCGAAGTGGGGGTTGGCCGAAAGGTAATTGCCCGGCCCCGCGCCGAGGTTGGTGAAGTTGCAGCGCCCCCCGCCCGAGATCAGGATCTTCTTGCCTGGCGCCTCGGCCTTCTCGAGCAGCGCCACATTCAGCCCGCGCTGCCCCGCCTGTCCGGCGCAGAACAGCCCGGCCGCGCCTGCGCCGAGGATGATGACGTCGCTATGCTCCATGGAGGCGCGATAGGCGCGTGCGGCGCGATTGCCAATCGCTGCCGCGACCCGTCTCACACGGCCCCTCGGCCTGCCGCCAATCGGGCGGGCGAATGGAACAACGCCCGCCTCATCCCCTTGTTTCTTCTGACAGGCCGCCCCGCGCGGCCCCCCACACCAAGCAGGAGAGGACGTCCCCGTGACCGACACCACCCAGAAGGACATTGCCGAGATGGCTATGGCGCTGAAGAGCGAGAACGCGCCCACGCAGCAGCATCTCGAGCATCAGGAAAAGACCGCGGGCGAAGGCCCGATCAGCGACCGCTCGCGCGAAGAGCCCGTGATGGGCGCGCTCGATGCGGAAGGCCATCGCCCGGTGCTCGAACGCAGCCGGAAGGTGCGCTGACATGGACATTCGTTTCAACACCGACAATGCCACCGCAGGCTCGGCCGACATGGCGCAGGCAGTCGAGGATCGCTTGACCGAGCGGCTCGACGCGCGCTTCGGCGAGCGCCTGACCACCATCGAAGTTCACGTCCGCGATGTCGATGGTGACAGCAACCGTCCGGACGGGATCGAGGCGCGGCTCGAAGCGCGCCCCAAGAATGGCGATCCGATCTTCGTCGCCGAACGCGGCGAAAAGCCGATGGACGCGGTCAATTCCGCGCTCGGCACGCTCGTCACCCGGCTCGATACCGTGTTCGGCAAGGCCGACCGTCACCGCAAATAGGAGAATCCCCATGAAGATACCCGGCGGAACCCATGTCGCAGTGCTCGATGGCGAGCGTTTCTTGTGGCTCCACAACAGCGGCGATGCAGTTCATCCGCAGCTGGAAATGATCGACACGCCCGAACTCGATCCGACCAATTACAGTCAGGGCAACCAGCGCCACTCGATCACTTCGGGCCAGAGCGGCGACAGCGCCTTGGAAGAAGGCGCGCATGTCGCGGCGGCGGCGGAGTGGATGAACCATCAGGCCAAGACCAACCAGATCGAGAATTTGATCGTGGTCGCCGATAAGCGCTCGCTGGGCGAATTGCGGCGGCACTATCATGTCGAACTCGAACAGCGGCTGCTGGGCGAGATCGGCAAGGAGATGACCAACCAGCCGATCGACGATATCGCACAGGCGATCGTCGCGGCCTGACGGAAACCGCCTGCGGGGGAATTGCCAAGCGGGCGGTGCAGTCCCTATCTGGCTGCCATGGCCCGAACCCCCGCAGGCACCCCCCACGATCCGCGCGGCGCGGAGCGCTTCAACGAGGAGCGCGCCGCCTATACCGTGTCCAGCGCGCAGCCCGATCTCGAAGCGGGGGTGAAGGCGATCCGCGAGACGGTGAAGGTGCTGAAGCCGAGGCCGGGCGTCTACCGGATGCTCGATGCGCGCGGCGAGGTGCTCTATGTCGGCAAGGCGCGCTCGCTGAAGGCGCGGGTGGCGAACTACACCCAGATCGCGCAGCTTTCCGGGCGGCTCCAGCGCATGGTTAGCCAAACCCGCTCGATGGAGATCATCACCACCAATTCCGAGGCCGAGGCGCTGCTCTTGGAAGCGCAGCTGATCAAGCGCTTCCGCCCCCCGTTCAACGTGCTGCTGCGCGACGACAAGAGCTTCCCCTTCATCCTGCTGCGCGCCGATCATGCCTTCCCGCGCATCCAGAAGCACCGCGGCGCGCGGCGGGCGAAGGGCAATTATTACGGCCCGTTCGCCAGCGCCGGGAGCGTCAATACGACGCTCAATGCGCTACAAAAACTGTTCTTGCTGCGATCCTGCACCGACAGCTTCTTCAACAACCGCGACCGGCCGTGCCTGCTCTACCAGATCAAGCGCTGCTCGGCGCCTTGTGTCGGGAGGATCGACGAGCCGGGCTATGACGCGCTGGTTCGGCAAGCGAAGGACTTCCTCTCGGGCAAGTCGGGCGCGGTGCAGGCCGATCTCGAGCGGCAGATGGCAGATGCGGCGCAGAACCTCGATTTCGAGACCGCGGCGATGCTGCGCGACCGGCTGCGCGCGGCGACTTTTATTCAAGGCTCGCAGGCGATCAATGCCCAAGGTCTGGGCGATGCCGATGTCTTCGCGCTGGCGGCCAAGAACGGGCAGATGAGCGTCCAGTCCTTTTTCATTCGCGGCGGCCAGAACTGGGGCCACCGTGCGCTCTTCCCGCGCCACACGGCGGACGTCGACGAAGCGCAGGTGCTCGCCGATGTGATGCTGCAATTCTACGAGGAGGTGCCGCCGCCGCCCACCGTGCTGGTCGACCGCGATCTGCCCGAATGCGAACTGATCGAGGCCGCGCTATCCGAGCTTGCGGGGCGCAAGGTGCGCATCTCCGTCCCCGAGCGCGGCGACCGGCGCAAGCTGATGGCGCAGGCGCAGCGCAACGCGGTCGAGGCGCTGGAGCGGCGGCTGGCGGAGACCGGCACCAAGGCCAAGCTCAACCGCGAGCTCGCCGAGTTTCTGGAACTCGACACGCCCCCGCAGCGGATCGAGGTTTACGACAACAGCCACATCCAGGGCACCAAGGCGGTCGGCGCGATGGTGGTGGCCGGGCCGGACGGGTTCGAGAAGGGCCAGTACCGCAAGTTCAACATCCGCGAGGCGCAGAGCAACGACGACTTCGCGATGATGCGCGAGGTGATGGCGCGGCGCTTCCGAAACTTTGCGGAAGGCGAAGGCAATCCCGAGGCCAAGGCGGGCGGGCACGAGACCATCCTCCCCGACCTCATCCTGATAGACGGTGGCAAGGGCCAGCTGTCGAGCGTGATGCGCGTGCTCGAGGAGATCGGCATCGCCGACGAGGTGGCGGTGATCGGCATCGCCAAGGGGCCGCATCACGGGCGCGAGGGCCGCGAGGTGTTCCACTTCCCCGACGGGCGCGAGAAGCTGCTGCCGGTGAACTCTCCGCTGCTGTTCCACTTGCAGAACCTGCGCGACGAGGTGCACCGCTACGTCATCGGCGCGCACCGGGCGAAGCGCTCCAAGGCGATCACCGCGAGCCCGCTCGACGAGATCCCCGGTATCGGCCCGGCTCGCAAGCGCGCGCTGCTGTTGCACTTCGGCACCGCGAGCAAGGTGCGCGCGGCCGCGCTCGAAGACCTGCAACGTGCGCCGGGGGTCAGCGCGGCGGTGGCGCGGCAGATTTACGATTTCTATCACTCGAGCGGCTAAAGCGGCGGGGTGACACAGTTCGCCTTCTCGCTTGTTGCCCTGTTCGGTGTGCCTGCCGCGATTGTCGCGCTGATCTTTCTCGGCCACCGACTGACCCCGGCGACAATCTGGTACAGCCGTCCGGTGCAGGCGGTGGCGATACTCGGCTTCCTGTCCTGCATCGGTCTGCCCATACTGCTGGTCAATCTCGACAGTCAGGGCGACTATTTCGAAGACGAGGTCGCGCTGGTGAGCGCCGCTTTCGGCCTGCCCGAGGGCGCGAGGGTCGACCGGCAGCGGGACAAGACGCTGCGTCTGGGTGACTGCTGGCGCAACGCGGTCCTGTGGCGATCCGACGTCGCCTTTGCCAGCGCAGCCAGCTTCGACCGGTGGTATGCAGGCGGCGCCTACCGCGAGGCGATCTTCGCACAGGTCGCCGACTATTTCGGCCAGCCGCCCGAGGCGATCAGTGTTGCGCCGGACGCGCTCGACCTTGCCCCGCGCGATCCCCGCCATGTGCTCTCGGATGAGCGCGGTTCCTACCAGCGCAACACCCGCATCCTGCGGTTCGACGAGCCGTTCGTCTGCACCGCGATCGACCGGGCTGCGGACGGGTCGATTGCCCTGCGCCGCTGCGACCCGATTGCCGAGGGCGGCAATGGCGGCACGGCGGGGCAGGTGATCCTCAACCCCGACGCCAAGACGCGCCGGGTCGAGGGGTTGATCTACTACGCGCAGGGCCCCTCGACCTGCACCAATCCGGTTCGCCGCGCCGTCAATGCGGCGCTGGGCCTGCCGCATCCCGAGGGCGGCAAGCCCAACACGCAGATGGGAAGCGTCCTGCCCATCCAGTGAGACGGCTGCGGCAACGCCTGAGCGCCGCCGCAGCCATGTCCCTTACTGCCCGTCGAGCGCCTTGCTCACCAGCACGTTTACCGACACGCGGCGGTTCTGCGCGCGGCCCGCGGCGGTGGTGTTGTCCGCGGCCGGATCGGCGGTCGCCATGCCGGTCGGCGTCAGCATCCGGTAGGGCTTCCACTTGCACACCTGCTGGAGGTGGTTGACCACCGCCGCAGCGCGCTTTTCCGACAGCGTCTGGTTCACTTCCTGCGAGCCGGTGGAATCGGTGTAACCGAGCACCAGCATCAGCGAATTCTCGTTGGCGTCGGCCTGCTGCGCGGCGGCGCACAGCTCGTTCTTGGCCATCGGAGAGAGCACCGATTTGCCGGTGTCGAAATAGACGTTGGTGGTGCTCTTGAGGTTGTACTTGTCGATATCGCCAAGGCGGCCGCGCAGCGCTTCGGTGGCGGCGGCATTGGCCTTGATCGCCGCGCCCTGCTCGCCGAACTGCTGCTGGGTGCCGCCACGGATCATCCGCGCGATCTGCGCATCGTCGCTGGTGAAGCGCACTTCATTGGCGACCAGACCCTCGCCATATTGCGAGGTCTTGACGATCACCGGCATCCCGTTGAGCAGCGCGCTCTGATCAAAGGTCTTGTTGCCGATCCCGAGGAAGCCGCCACGGGTACGGATTTCGGTGTCGGGGTGGAGCGTGATGACGGTGTTGGTGCCGTCATTGGCGGTCACCTGCAGGCGTTGGCCCTGACGCGCCGAGATGATGCCGGTCACCTTGGGGCCTTCGGTCATGTCGGCGAGCGGCGGCAGCGAGCCATAGACCGTGGTCAGCACACCGCCCTGTTCGGCGGGCGGCATGGTCTGCTGCGCGGCAAGGCCGGTGGCGGCGGTGGCGGTCAGCAAGGCGGCAATCGCCAGCTTGCGCGAGTTGCGAATGGTGATGGTCACGACGGTAATACTCCTGCGAAAATGGGCCGCGATCCCGTATGCTGGCCCTTGTTGATTTCGGTGTGACGCGTGGTTGTTCAGCAACACCTTGCTCGCAGGTGAACGTCAACGCCCCGGTGCCCACAGGAGGGGGCAACCGGGGCATGGGATGCGACGAGTTGACGCCGGGCGCAGCGTCCCGCGTTCAGGTTCGGGCCTGTTGGAGACACATGAGACATTGTCCAGGGAACAAGAAACCTCTCCGGACGATGTTGGATTCCCGCAGTCCGCCAAACGCACGGCGGATTGCCGGAAAGGTGTGGACAGGGCGGGCGCGGCGATCGGCATGGCGGGGCTTGTACCCGCCTTGCCGCCCTGTAGGAAAGCCGCGCCCTGCGCCCTTACTTTGCCGCCTCGGCCGCAATCCAGCGGTCGATCTTCTGTTCGAGGATCGCCAGCGGCAGGCCGCCGGTGTCGAGCACCTCGGCGTGGAAGGCCTTGATGTCGAACTTCTTGCCCAGCTTCGCCTCGGCGCGCTGGCGCAGTTCCTGGATCTTGAGCGCGCCGATCTTGTAGGCCAGCGCCTGGCTCGGGATGGCGATGTAGCGATCCACCTCGGCCACCACCTCGGTGCGGGTCATGCCGGAATTGGCGAGCATGTAGTCGATCGCCTGATCGCGGCTCCAGCCCTTGGCGTGGATGCCGGTGTCGACCACCAGCCGCATCGCGCGCAGCTGTTCGTCCTGCAAGGTGCCATAACGGTTCCACGGGTCCTTGTAGAAGCCCATCTCGTAACCCAGCGTTTCGGCATAGAGCGCCCAGCCTTCGACATAGGCGGTCGTGCCGCCAAAGCGCATGAAGGCGGGCAGCGCCTCGTTCTCCTGCGCGAGGCTGATCTGGAAGTGGTGCCCCGGTGCGCCTTCGTGGAGGTAGAGCGTGACATTGCCCGGCGTCAGGCGGCTCGGCAGGTCATAGGCGTTGAAGTAGAACACCCCCGGGCGCGAACCGTCGGGCGAGCCCCCCTGATAGGAACCCCCCGCCTCGAACTTTTCGGTCGAGGGATCGTAGGGCCGGATTTCCAGCGGCGACTTGGGAATCAGCGAGAAATAATCGCCGATCTTGGCATCGACCTGCTTGCCGATGTCGTAGAAATTCTGGGTCAGCGCCTCGCGGCTCTTGGGCTGGAACTTGGGATCGGTGCGGACATAATCGAAGAACTGGGTAAGCGTGCCCTTGAACTTCACTTCCTTCTTGAGCTTCTCCAGCTCTCCCTTGATCCGCGCGACTTCCGACAGGCCGAGCTGGTGGATCGTCTCGGGATCGAGCGGCAGGGTGGTCGATTCCTCCACCATCTGGGCATAGAGCTTGTCGCCGCCCTTCATCTGCGACAGGCCGATGCTGTCGCGCGCGACGGGGAGGTATTCGTTCTTGAGGAAGTCGCGCAGCGCGGTGGTGGCGGCGTAGATTTCACGGGTCTTGGCCTCGTAGGCGGCGGTCAGGCGCGCGCGGTCTTCCGCCGACACCGTGTCGGGGAAGGCCTTGGTCGGGGCCATGAACATCGAATCCTCGATCGGGGTTTCCAGCTGGGTGTCGAGCTGGGTGACCATGATCTCGACCGTCAGCTTCGTCTCGAGCACGCCGCTGTCCATGCCTTCGCGGAACCGGCCGATCGCACGGCCGAGGAAGTCGATGTAATCGTCGTGCCGGCTGAGGTTGTCCTCGTAATGCGCCAGCGTCCTGAACGGCGCGACCCCGGTGCCGCTGGCAAGCTGCGGGTAGAAGGTGTGCAGCCCGAAGAAGTGGTTGAGCGGGCGAACCTCGGTCAGCGCGCGCATCTCGTCCGAATAGCCGTCAAGCGCGCGCTCCTGCGTGTATTTGAACACGTCATAGGCAAGCGCGTCGGTTTCATCGAGCTTACTGCGGTCGATCTGCGCCAGCAGCGCGAGGTTCAGCTTGATGTCGGTGCGGCTGGCGAGAAAGCTGGAATCGGTGAGGAGGTCGCCGAGGCGGTCGGCGTCCGTGTCGTCGCCGCGGAACAGGCGGCCGAGCGGGTCGAGCTCCAGCTCGCGCGCGTCGGCATCGGCGAACAGGGCGAACAGCTTGTCGTGCTCGGTCTGTGGGGCGGTTTCGGTGCTCGCGGTCAGCACCGCCGCGGCGAGCGGGGCGGCGGGGGTGTGCGCCAGAGCGGGCGCGCCCGTCAGCAGCAGGGCGGTCGAAGCGGCGAGGGCATGGCGCAAGGTCATCAAATGGGGTTCCCGAAATGGCAGTCGTGCAATCCCGGCGCGTTACGCCTCGGCGTGCGCCCGGCGCAAGCGCAGCGGCGACGAGCGGGCGAGCCGCTTCGACGGGTGACGTTGCGCCGGAGCCTCAGGCGCGGGCGAAGCGGGCGGCGTGGAAGGCCGCATCCTTGCGCAGCTGATCGTGCTGGACCCACACGGAATGGGTGCCCGAACAGATCTTGTGCGGCAGCGCGAGGCGGCAGATCGGGCCTTTCGTGATGTCGCTCGCATCGAGGATCGCGCATTGCGAGGTGCCGGTGTTCTCGTCGATCAGGAAGGTGACGAGGTAGCCGTCATCCTCGGTGGTGGCGCCCTTCCGGGGAATCATCGGGCTTTCGCTGGCATAGACCCCTTCGGGCAGGCAGTAGACCTGTTCCTCGCCGGTCTGGGTGTCGTGACGGACATAGCCGTTGAACAGGAACCAGCCGGGGCGGGTGGTGGTCGACCAGACGTAGCAGCTCTTGCGCATGGCATAGGCCGGATTGATCATCCCGAATTCGACGATCCGGTCGGTGAGGCGCTCCTCGCGAGTTTCGCCGGTTGTGAGGTTGAAGCGCCAGCGGTGGAGGCGGGACTGGAAGGAGTGTTCGTCGACATAGGCCATCATGTGGCTGTAGCGGCCCATTTCCTCGAGCGGATCGGGCATGGGTCTGGCCTGATGATAGCCTTCGAGGATCACCTCGTCGCCCTCTTCCCACGCATTGGTCCAGTGCAGGACATAGGTCGGCGCGGCTTCGAACCAGCGGATGTCTTCCGGCTGGCCGTGGCGGGGGATCAGGGCAAAGCGAGTGGGGACGCCCTCGTGCAGCCGCGCGGCGTGGATGTTGCGGGTGAGCAGCTCCTCGTCCCAGAACAGCGGCATATCGTTGAGGATCGACCA
Source organism: Porphyrobacter sp. YT40 (assembly GCF_006542605.1). Classification (GTDB taxonomy): domain Bacteria; phylum Pseudomonadota; class Alphaproteobacteria; order Sphingomonadales; family Sphingomonadaceae; genus Erythrobacter. Next base: position 3,116,237 of record NZ_CP041222.1, on the reverse strand, counting down.
GTTCTTCGTGATCGCCATGTCGTGCGGCAGACGCGGGCCGGGCAGGGGGATGGGGACGTAATGCACCAGCCGCCCCTCACGGTCGACCACCCCGTAATGCATGAAAGGCGCGTGCTTGGAGTAGTTGAAGAACATCAGCTCGCCGGTCGCCTCGTCCACCTTGGGGTGGGCCGAGATGCCGTCCAAGGGCACCCACGGCGCCTTGCCGCGGCTGGCGAGCGTCACCGGATCGAGCATCCACGCCTCGCCGCATTGATAGAGCGTGGCGTAGGCCGTTCCGGCGTGAACGATGATGTCGGTCGAGCCGGTATCCTTCAGCCCCCCATGCGCGCCGAAGCCGGGGCGCTTGCTCGTGCCCCACGGGTCCATCAGCCCGCCCCACAGCGATTGCCCCGCGATCTGCTCGGCCTCGAAGCAATGGGTGCGCACGAAGCGGTTGCGGTAGCTGGCCCTGCCGCCGCTGATGTTGACCTGATGGATCATCGCGTCGCCATCGAAGGGGTGATGCCGCCCGAGCGGCTGATGCACCTGGTTTTCGGTGTTGCGCAGGTAGATGCCGTCGATATCCGCCGGGATCGCGCCCTCCAGCACCGGCAGCTCGGCCACGTCGACTTCCTCGTGCAGCGGCGTCCATGCCCCGGTGAGATAGGGGTGGTTCGACGGCTCCAGACTGGTCTTCACCGGCGGGTGGCGCGTGATCTGCATGATGGTCTCTCCCTCGCGCCAGAATGAGCGCGGGCTTTGGCCATGGCAAGATGCTATGCTGCTCCCTTGCGCGGCGGGCCGATTTTGATCCCTGTCAAAGCCAGCCGCGGCGTTCGGGGCGACCATCCACACCACCACCGGGAGACACGCCATGAAATCGATCCTGCTGCACATCGACCACGACGCCGCGATGACCGCGCGCCTGCAAGTCGCGCTCGACATCGCGCGGGCGACCAACGGCCACATCACCTGCCTTCAGGCGGTCAGCTACGAGGTCTTCGCGCCGGGCGATGTCTATGGCTCGGCGATTGCCGCCGCGATGCCGGTGATCAAGGAGAACGCCGAAAAGCTGCGCGCCCAGATTGAGGCCGACCTGGAGAACGAGGGCGTGCCGTGGGACTGGCGCTTCGTCTATGGCATCGCCCCGCAGCGCCTGCTCGAAGCCTCGCCGCTGGCGGACGTCGTGATCGTCGGCCCGGCCGAGGCGGGGAGCGACGGGCGCGGGCCTTCGGCGCTGGTGGGCGATGTGGTGCTGAAAGCCCCGGTGCCGGTGCTGGTGGTACCCGCGAGCGCCCCAAGCCTCGATCTGGGCGCGCCGATGCTGGTGGCGTGGAACGGCTCTGCCGAGGCCGCCCACGCCCTGCGCGCCGCCGTGCCGCTGCTCGCCTGCGCGTGCAAGGTGACGCTCGCCACCATCGCCGAGCCTTCGGACAAGTCGCGACACGATTTCCCCTCCACCGAAGGCGCGCATTATCTCGCCCGCCACGGGATCGACTGCGAAGTCGTCGAGATCCCGTGCGGCGAGGCGAGCATCGCCGACACGCTGTTCTCGGCCGCGCAGATGCGCGAATGCGGGCTGATGGTGATGGGCGCCTATGGCCATTCGCGGCTGGCGGAAATGCTGCTGGGCGGCGTGACGCGCAAGATGCTGAGCGAGCCGCAAATGCCGATCCTGCTGGCGCACTAATTCGTCATTGCGAGGAGCCGTAGGCGACGAGGCAATCCATGGGCCGCAGTTGAGACGCGTTGCACCGTCAGGCCTTGGTTTGCTTCGCTTCGCTCGCAATGACGAGGAGGGGGTTTACCTCTTTACCCTTTTCCGCATCATCCCTTCCTGCGCGACGCTGGCGACCAACTCGCCTGCGCGATTGAAGATACGCCCGCGGTTGAAGCCGCGCCCGCCGCCGCTCCACGGGGCGTCGGTGGCGTAGAGCAGCCATTCGTCGGCGCGGGCTTCACGGTGGAACCAGATCGCATGGTCGAGGCTCGCGCCCACCAACTCGTTGCGCATCCAGCTGAGGCCATGCGGCAGCGCGCTGGTGCCGAGCAGGGTGTAGTCGCTGGCATAGGTGATGATCGCGCGGTGCAGGTCGGGCGTGTCGTCGGCCCCGATAATCGGCGCGCAGACCCGGAACCACGTATGCGCGCGCGGCTCGCGCGGTTCGCGGCTCATCCAGTGCAGCGCATCGCAGGTGCGCATCTCGATCGGACGCGGGCGCAGCATCAGGCGGCGCTGCTGTTCGGAGAGCCTGTCGCCCCATGCTGCGGCGATTTCGCGGCGCTGCTCCATGTCGGGCCTCAGATCTTCTGGTTGCGGCACGTCCGGCATCGGCGAATCGCTGTGTTCGAGGCCGTCCTCGGCTAGCTGGAAGCTGGCGGTGAGGTTGAGGATCGGCACCGGCATCCCGTGCTCGTCCTCCTGCGAAGCGACCACGCGGCGGTTGGCGAAGCTGCGCCCGTCGAAATCGCGCGCGATGCGGTATTCGATCGGCGCCCCCTCGCGCCCGCCGCGCAGGAAATAGGCGTGGAGCGAGTGCGCGCTCTTGCCGTCGGTCACGCTCGCCTGCGCTGCCTGCAACGCCTGCGCGAGCACCTGCCCGCCGAACACCCGCCCGATCCCGTCCTGCTGCGGACGTCCTGCAAAGACATCGGCGGCGCGCTTTTCGACCGTCAGCAGGCGGACGAGGCTGGCGACGAGTTCGGCATTGGTGGGCGTGTCGGTCATGGCACGAGGCCATGCTTGCGCTTCACGAACCCGTCAATCCCAGCTTGCGCAGAGCGCGAAATGCATAGGCCTTGGCATGGTTCTGCACCGGCCAGCGGCCCGGGGCCTTCGGCGAAAAGCCGCGTTCGCGCAGGATCGCATTGAAGATCCGCGCATCGCTCTCCCGGTAACTCCATTCCGAGCGCCAGGTGATCGACAGCGAAACCGAGGGGGCGGGGCCGTTCTTCACGAAATGCGGCGCCATCACCGGCACGAACAGCGCCTCGCCGGGGCCGAGGGGGAATTCTGTGCCGTGGGGGAGGAAGCTGTCGTCCCACTTCAACTCGCGTGGGCCACCCGAATGATAGGTCTCATGCGCCTCGTCGGGTACGAAGCGGGTGTCGCCTGCCGGAAACTGGGTCATCACCTTGCTGCCGCGGATCTGGAGCAGGACATTGTGCTCGGGATCGAAGTGGTAGGGCGTGACCGAGTTCGGCGAGGACACGAAGATGAACCCCTGCGGCGTCAGCATCGCGCCGGTCGCGGCTTCGATCTCGGGGCGGATTTCCTCGAGCAGGCCCAGAAGAAGGTCGCGATAGGCGGGCGCCTGCTCGATGTTCTTGAGCACCGCCCAGCTTTCCGCCTCGGCAACCTTGCGGATCGTCTCCGCGATGGTCAGGCCGTTGGAGCCGGGCTTGCCGTCGACCCCGATCGGCAGATCGCCGCGGTTGTATTCGACCGAACTGATCGGCAGCTTTTCGGCAAGCTGCGCCAGCGCCTCGATCTCCAGCAGCGGGTGGCTGGTGAGGCTGTGGATGAGGATATGCGGATGCTCGGGATAATGCTTGGCAAAGCGGCTGCGCGTGGCGGGATCGAACACCGTGGCGGGCAGGGCATCGGCAAAGCGGGCAGGTGCGTTCATCGGCGTGTCCTCGATCGGGTTTCGTAGGCCATCAGCAGGCGGAAAGCGGCGCGGCGCAGCGGGCCACCGATGGCGATATTGCGGCTGACCATGCGACGCTTGTCTCGCCACAGACGCTCGATCATCGGGTGGCCTTCTGCGGCGCAGCTATCGGCCCAGTGGAGCCCGGGCCGTTCCAGCAGCGCGAGGTTCTCCAGCTGCAGCAGCATCCCCGGCGAGAAGCGCGCGAAGGCCTCGTCGAAGGCGGTCTTGAAGCTGTAGGCGCCGGGCGGGGTGATGAAGTTGACGAGCATCGCGATCGCCCGCCCGTCGAGCCGCAGGGCGAGCCGTTCGAGCCGCCCCGCCGCCGCCGCGCCCGCCAGCGCCTGTTCGAACAGGGCGCGCGTGTCGGGCGCGCTGGCGAGGGCGGAGCCGGCAGCGCCCTTCCATCCGGCGGCTTCGAGTGCGAGAAATTCCGCGGTCCATGCGGCAAGGTCTTCGTCGCCCGCCAGCCGTTCGAACGTCAGCGCGCCTTCCTCGGCGAGGCGATTGTGCTGCCTCCGCAGCTCCTTGCGTTTCTTGGCGCTCATCGCGGTGTCGAGATAGGCGGCGGCGCTGGCCTCGCCGGTGAGCAGCGCGCGCTGCTCCTCGGCGGCGGTGTAATGCGCGCGGGGCGCGGCGGCGAGCACCCGGTCGAGCGCGGCGCTGACCGGGCCATCGGCGGGAAGCTGCGGCAGGTGCAGCAGCAGCGCGCGGCCCGCGTGCCGGTCGCAATGGGCGAGCAGATCGCGCCAGAAAGCCTCCTCGTGCCCGGTGGCGACCAGCGGCACGCCGCAGAAGGCGTTGGGGTGAAGCCAGCCGCCCACATGCGGCACGCGGTGGCCGTAATAGTCCGCATCGCGCTTGACCGGCAGCAGGCCCGCCAGCCGCCCCTCGGCATACCACGCCGCAACGACGACCCGTGCCGTCTCGCCCCATTGCTTCAATGAGGGGAGCAGGAACCACGGCTCGACAAAGGGATTGGGCTCCGCCGCGCGGGTGACGAGGCGCTGCCATGCGGCGAGGAAGGCGGGGTCTTCGGCTTCGGCGAGGGTCAGCAGGCGCAATTGGGCAGGGGGCAGGGCAGCAGGCGCGCGTTCGGTCTCTGTTCGGATGCGGAAGCTGTCCGCATGCCCCATCTTCATCGCGATTCACCCCGTCGCAGCGCAACCCTGCGCACCCATGCGAGGGGGCATGGCACGGAGCGATTAAGAAAGCTTCAGCGTGGCTGGGCGCTGTCCGGCGGCGGGACAGGGCACGCGACAAAGATAAACCCCGCCGGGATCGCGCCCGGCGGGGTGTATTTTTTTCGTGAGTCCCCGCGAAGGCGGGGATCTCGTCAAAGCAGGCGCAAACCGGCCCGAGGCCCCCGCCTGTACGGGGGCTCACAAGGTTGGGTCACGCCACCCCGTGCGCCAGCGCCGCGAGCAGCAGCAGGGCGACGATGTTGGTGATCTTGATCATCGGGTTCACGGCAGGCCCGGCGGTGTCCTTGTAGGGATCGCCGACCGTGTCGCCCGTCACCGCGGCCTTGTGGGCTTCCGAGCCCTTGCCGCCGTGATTACCGTCCTCGATGTACTTCTTGGCATTGTCCCACGCCCCGCCGCCGGCGGTCATCGAAAGCGCGACGAACAGCCCGCCCACGATCACGCCCAACAGCAGCGCGCCCAATGCCGCAAAGCCGTTGTCCTGGCCCGCGATCGCGGTGATCACGAAGTACACCACCACCGGCGCCAGAACGGGCAGCAGCGAGGGGATGATCATCTCCTTGATTGCCGCCTTGGTGACGAGGTCGACGGTGCGCGCATAGTCGGGCTTGGAGGTGCCCGCCATGATCCCGGGATTGTCCCGGAACTGGTTGCGCACGTCGAGCACCACGTCACCCGCCGCACGGCCCACCGCGGTCATGCCCATCGCCCCGAACAGGTAGGGCAGCAGCGCCCCCAGCAAGAGGCCGACGATCACGAAGGGGTTTTCGAGGCTGAAATCGACATTCGCATCCGGGAAGAAGGTGCGAAGGTCGGTGGTGTAGGCGGCAAACAGCACCAGCGCGCCGAGGCCCGCCGAGCCGATGGCGTAACCCTTGGTCACGGCCTTGGTGGTGTTGCCCACCGCGTCGAGCAGGTCGGTCTTCTCGCGCACGCTATCGTCCAGACCCGACATCTCGGCGATGCCTCCCGCGTTGTCGGTAACCGGGCCATAGGCGTCCAGCGCCACGACCATCCCCGCCAGCGCCAGCATCGCGGTTGCCGCGTAGGCGATACCCATCAGCCCCGCGAGGCCATAGGCGATGATGATCCCCGCCACGATCACCAGCGTCGGCAGCGCGGTTGCCTCGAGGCTGATCGCGAGGCCCTGGATCACGTTGGTACCGTGGCCGGTTTCGGACGCCTTGGCGATCGAGCGCACCGGGCGATACTTGGTGCCGGTGTAGTACTCGGTGATCCAGATGATCAGGAAGGTGATCACAAGGCCGAGCAGGGCGCAGTAGAACAGACTCATGCCGGTGAACTCGGTCATGCCCTGACCGGGGTTCAGAACGGTATCCATCCCCACGCCAACGCTGCCCAGCGCATATTGCGTGACCAGCCAGATCAGCGGGATCGAGGTCACCGCGGTGACGATGAAGCCCTTGTACATCGCCCCCATCACGTTCGTGCCCCCGCCAAGGCGTACGAAATAGGTGCCGAGGATCGAGGTGACGATGCACGCGCCGCCGATCAGCAGCGGCAGCGCCATCATCGGCAGCAGCAGATCGCCCAGCTGCGTGAGCAGCAGCGCGGTCAGCACCATGGTAGCGCCGACGGTGACGACATAGGTCTCGAACAGGTCGGCGGCCATCCCGGCGCAATCTCCGACGTTGTCGCCCACGTTGTCCGCGATCACGGCGGGGTTGCGCGGGTCATCCTCGGGAATGCCTGCCTCGACCTTGCCGACAAGGTCCGCGCCGACATCTGCCGCCTTGGTGAAGATCCCGCCGCCCAGACGCGCGAAGATCGAGATCAGCGATGCGCCGAAGGCGAGGCCGACGAGCCCGTCGATCACTTCGCGGCTCGATGCCGTCAGACCCATCGGCCCGACCATCACGTAGAAGAACACCGCAATCGCCAGCAGCGCGAGGCCGGCCACCAGCATGCCCGTAATCGCACCTGCGCGGAAGGCGAGGGTGAGGCCCGCCTGAAGCCCTTCGGACGCCGCCTGCGCCGTGCGCACGTTGGAACGCACCGAGATGTTCATCCCGATATAGCCCGCAACGCCCGAAAGCACCGCGCCGGTGACGAAGCCAATCACTGCGGTGGTACCCAGCGCAAAGGCGACGATCGCGGCGACGACCACGCCAACGATCGCGATGGTGGTGTATTGACGGTTGAGGTAGGCCTGCGCGCCTTCCTGAATGGCGGCGGCAATTTCCTGCATCCGCGCGTTGCCAGGGCTGGCACGCAGCACCTGCGAGCTGGTGACGATGCCATAGACAATGGCAAGCACACCGAGCCCAATCGATATGAGCAATAGATTCACGAGCAATCCCCTCTCGTTATGTTGCTTCCCCCTTTTGCGGGGGCGCCCGCGCCTCGTTTTCAATCCCATGGGCGCGAAGCCCCTAGTCTTAGGGCCTCGCGAAGGGCTGGCAAGCCTCGCTGCGAGTGCCAATCCCGGTTTTGCGCCGGATTCAGCAGTTTTGGGAGGCTGCGAGGGGCAGGGTGCGGGCCTCAGCCGTGGCGATAGCCGAGGCTGGCGGGGTCGGTGAGGGCGGTCTCGCCGAGGGTCAGCGGCGCGAGGCCGTGCGGCGAAACGGTTCCGATGCGGTGCGCAGCTACTGGCAGGGTAGCCGATGGCCGCGCGGTGAACAGCAACTCGTAATCGTCGCCCCAGCGGATGCAGTCTTCCATTCGCGACGGGTCGGCGACGGGGATCGCGGCCGGATCGAGCGCGAGGGTCACGCCGCTTGCCTCGGCCATGCGGAAGGCATCGAGCAGCAGGCCGTCCGAGACATCCATCATCGCGGAGACAAGCGGCGCGAGTGCCCGGCCCTCGGCGAGGCGAGGGACGGGGCGGTCGAAGGCGGCGCGGTGCGCGGGGTCGCCTTCAAATCCTAGCATCGCCCGTCCGACCGGGCCGGTGAGGTAAATGTGATCGCCCGCCCGCGCGCCGCTGCGGGTGGGGACGGGCGTATGCGTCGCGCGGCCTATCGCGGTGAGGCCGAAGGTGCGCGCGCCGGCGGCGGCGATGGTGTCTCCGCCCAGCAGCGGCGTATCGAAAGCCGCCAGCGCCTCGCGCAAGCCTTCGAGGAAGCGCGCATCGTCGCGTCCTAGTGTATGCCCGAGCAGCACGCCCAGCGGCTCCGCGCCCTTGGCGGCCAGGTCCGAAAGGTTGGTCGCGACCAGCTTCGACGCCACGTCCGCCATATCGGCATCAGCGCGGAAATGGGTGCCCTCGGCCATCATGTCGTGGGTGAGGATCAGCGTCTCGCTGCCGAGCGCGATCACCGCGCAATCATCCGCCAGCCCGCGCGCACCGGGATGGAGCGGCAGGGCGCGCAGGGCGGCGATGAAATCGGGCTCGTTCATGGGCTGCAAACTCTAACCGTTCGGGCTGAGCCTGTCGAAGCCCTGTTCTTTCATCTTGAAAGGAAGAACGGCCCTTCGACCCCGGCTTTCGCCAGGGCAGGCAAGCTCAGGGCGAACGGAGGTTATGCTAGCCCCGCGCCTCTTTCGCCACAGCGTCCAGAATGCCATTGACGAACTTCGCCTGCCCGTCATCGAAGAAGGCCTTGGCGACCTCGACATATTCGTTGATCGCCACCGGGGCGGGCACGTCCTTGCGGGCGAGCAGTTCGTAGGTGCCCGCGCGCAGCACCTGCAGCATCGCCCGGTCGAGCCGGGTGAGATTCCAGCCGCTCGCCAGCTTGCTCGCGACCAGCGCGTCGATCTCGTCTCGCCGCGCGTCCACGCCGCGCACGACGTCGTCGAAGAAGGGCACTTCGGCATCGGCATATTCGGCCTCGTCGAAGGCATCCTCATCGATGGTGCGGCCCAGCCGGTGCTGGTGAAACTCGTCGAGCAGGCGGGCGAGCGCGGTGCCCTCCATATGCTGCTGGTAGAGCGCCTGCACGGCGGCGAGACGCGCGGCCGAGCGGGCTTTCGATCGGGCAGGAGAGTTCATTTGATCCTCAGTTCCACGGACTTGGCGTGGGCAGGCAGCCCCTCGGCATGGGCGAGGGTTGCGGCGGCAGGGCCGACATGCGCGAAGGACGCGGCATCAAGCCCCAGAAAGCTGGTGCGCTTCATGAAATCGAGCACCGACAGCCCGCTCGAAAAGCGTGCGCGGCGCCCGGTGGGCAGCACGTGGTTGGGCCCGGCGACGTAATCGCCCACCGCCTCGGGGGTCATCCGGCCGAGGAAAATGCTCCCGGCATGGCGGATGGCGTGCATGAAAGGCTCAGGATCGTCGACCGCTAGCTCCACGTGCTCCGCCGCCAGCCGGTTGGCGAGCGCCGGGGCTTCGGCGAGCAGATCGTTGACCACGATCATAACGCCGTGGGCGTCCCAGCTGGCGCGCGCGGTCTTGCCCGTGGCGAGAGCGGCGATCTGAAGGTCGATGCAGTCCTCCACCTGCCGCGCAAATCCGGCGTCGTCGGTGATGAGGATCGATTGCGAGGTCGGGTCATGCTCGGCCTGCGAGAGCAGATCGGCGGCAATCCAGTCGGGATCGTTCTTGCCGTCGGCGATCACGAGAATCTCCGAAGGGCCGGCGACCATGTCGATCCCGACCACGCCGTAAAGCTGGCGCTTGGCCTCGGCCACCCAGGCATTGCCGGGGCCGGTGATGACATCGACCGGGCGGATACGCTCGGTGCCATAGGCAAGCGCGCCGACCGCCTGCGCCCCGCCGATCCGCCAGATCTCGTCCACCCCTGCGATATGCGCAGCGGCGAGCACCATCGGGTTGGACTGGCCCTTGGGCGTCGGCGTGGTGATCGCGAGCCGCTCCACGCCTGCGACCCGCGCAGGGATCGCGTTCATCAGCAGCGAGGAGGGATAAGCCGCGCGCCCGCCGGGGACATAGAGGCCCGCCGCATCCACCGCCCGCCAGATCGCGCCGAGGCGCACGCCCGCATCGTCGGTGTAGTCGCGGTTCTGCGGCAGCTGCGCTTCGTGATAGGCGCGGATGCGCGCCGCCGCGAGCTCCAGCGCCTCGCGCAGGTCGGGGGCGAGGGCGTTGTAAGCCTCCTCGCACAGCTCGCGCGGGATCGACCAGTCGGCCTCTTCGGCAAGCGCATAGCCATCGAAGCGCTGGGTGAATTCCACCAGCGCCGCATCGCCGCGCAGCTTCACGGTCTGGAGAATGTCGGCCACCTGCCCCGCGACATCGGCGTCGGATTCGCGCCGCGCATCGACGATCCGGGCGAACTTCGCCTCGAAATCGGGCTGGAGCGTGGAGAGGATCTTGATCATGCGGGCTCGCTTTCCACCACGCGCCGGAAGGCATCGACCAGCGCGGCGACGCGGGGTTCGGTCTTCAAGGCGGTGCGGTTGACGATCAGACGCGCGCTGATGTCGAGGATCACCGAGGTTTCGACCAGCCCGTTTTCGCGCAAGGTGGTGCCGGTCGACACCAGATCGACGATCTGGCGCGCAAGGCCCAGCGAAGGCGCAAGCTCCATCGCGCCGTTCAATTTCACGCATTCGGCCTGCACCCCGGCGGCGGCGAAGTGGCGGCGGGTGAGGCTGGGATATTTCGTCGCGACGCGCAGGTGGCTGACGCTGCCCTGTTCCTCGGCATCCTCCGCCCGGCGCGCGACCGAGAGGCGGCAGAGCCCGATCCCCAGATCGACCGGGGCATAGAGATCGGCGTAGTCGAATTCCTCGATCACGTCCGAGCCGACGATCCCGACTTGCGCCGCGCCGTGGGCGACGAAGGTCGCGACATCGAAGGCGCGCACCCGGATCAGGCGCATGTCGGCGCGGTTGGTGCCGAAGGCGAGCGCGCGGCTCTTGGGATTGTGGAAGTCGGCGTCCGGCTCCACACCCGCGCGCGCCATCACCGGCAGCGCTTCATCAAGAATGCGCCCCTTGGGGACAGCGAAGGTCAGCTGTCCGATATTGTCGGAAATGCCAATGGTGGTCATGATCGGGGGCGCACTTAGGGGCGGGGAGGCGAAAGGGCAATGGTGATGGGCAATTCGGCGGACCGTCCGGCGTATGAATTCGTCGACATGAACACCGCCGGGCCGGGCGCGGTGGCGACGGCCTTTGCCAATCAGGTTGCCTATTGCGCAGCGGCGGGGGCGCATATCACCGCGCGAGTCTGCGCAGGTATTGCGGCGGTGCTGGCCTCGGACGCGCACGGCGCGCTGCTTGAGCGGGTGCGCGGGTGGCAGGGCGCGCCGCTCGCCGATGCGCTGCCACTGCGGGTGGCGGGGGGATTGCACGCGCTCCACCTGTCCGCCGCAGCACCAGAGCTTGCGCCGATCTATGCGGGCGAGGCTGCCGATGATGCCGCAGTAATCGCTCAGGTGATCGCCGCGCACGAGGCTTCTCTGCTGCCGTGGCTCGACGGTCCGCCGCAGACCAACGAGGCGGGGCGCTCGGCCAATTTCATCGCCGCGATGCTGTGGCTGGGCGAGCAGGGTCTGCCGCCCGCATTCCAGTGTCTCGAAATCGGGTCGAGCGCGGGGATCAACCTGATGCTCGATCGCTACGCCTATGATCTTGGCGGGGTGAAGGTCGGGCCGGAGGCGGCGGTGATGCACTTCGCTCCCGCATGGCACGGCGCGCCGCCGCCATCGCGGGACATCGCCATCACCTCAACCAAAGGCTGCGACGTCGCGCCGGTCGATCTCATCGATCCGGCTGAGGCGCTGCGGCTCAAGGCCTATATCTGGCCCGAGCACACCGTTCGTTTCGAACGGATGGACGCCGCGATCCGCGCCGCTTCGACACGCAAGCCCGATTTGGTGCGGGCCACCGCCGCCGACTTCGTCTAGGCCGAACTCGCGAGGCCTCAGGCGAGCGGCACGACGCGGATACTGATGCATTCGATCGTGTGGCAATATGTCCCTGCCGATCAGCAGGCGCGGGTGACGGCGGCAATGGAGGCGGCAGGCGCGCGGGCGACGGCGGATGCGCCGCTGGCATGGGTAATGGTCGAGGCTGACCGCTCAGTCCATCGCCACAAGCTGACGGTGCGATACTGGCCCGGCGGCGAGGCGGAGACGCAACTCGCATGGTCGCACCCGCATGGCGCGGATGTGGAGTGGCTGGGCTAGCCTAAATCCGTTCGCCCTGAGCTTGTCGAAGGGCCGTCCTTCACTTTGGGTCTGGGCGCGGAATCGCAACCGAAGTGCGGTGCTTCGACAAGCTCAGCACGAACGGGGTTCGGGCTTAACACTCCAGAAACGCCTCCATCGCCGCGTTCACGGCCTCGCGCGCTTCCCACGGCACGAAATGCCCACAGTCAGGCACACGCACGATAGTAAGCGGGTCGATGATGTCCTCCAGCCCTTCGAGGTTCTCGGCGGGCAGGGCGAGATCGTCGATGCCCCAAATCACCAGCGTCGGGATGGTCAGCTTGGGCAGGGCAGGCGGCGTCCAGCCCTCGGGAATGGCGAAAGGCGCGTCCATCGTCGGCACGTCGATCGGGCTGGCGCGGTAGTAGTTGAGCATCCCGAAGGCTGCATCGCGGTTCTGCCAGTCGCGCAGTAACTGGTCGCGCTCCTCGGGCTCCATCTTGCTGGGGCGATCCCACTTCACTTCCTTTAGCAGCAGGCCAGTGAGGCCATGCTCCTTCACCAGCGCATCATTGGCCGGATCGCGGAAGCCGCGGATATACTGGCTCGCCTCGCGCTGGCCGGGGTGGGTGTAGAGCAACCTTTGGAATATCACCGGATGCGGCGCATTGGCGATGACCGCGCGGGTGACGCGGGCGTGCTGGCCCCCCAGCGCCACGCCCCAGGCAATCGCGCCGCCCCAGTCGTGGCCGACGATGGTGAAGTGCGGTATCGCCAGCGTATCCGCCAGCAGGAAGATATCGCCGATCAGGTTGGCCGGGGCATAGGCCTCGACCGCTTGCGGCTTTGACGATCCGCGATAGCCGCGCTGGTCGGGCGCGATGCAGCGGTAGCGGTCCCTGAAATGCGCGATCTGGTGGCGCCACGTCCGGTGGCTTTCGGGAAAGCCGTGGAGGAAGATCAGCACCGGCGCATCGACCGGGCCTTCGTCGACGATGTCGAGGTGGATGCCGTTGGGCAGATGGACGCGCTTGAGATCGAACATCACTGCTGCTCCAGCTTGTCCATGTAGCCCTTGGCGACCATGCCTGCGACCTGATCGAACAGCGCTTCGGGCGTGCGGCGCGCTTCGCCCATGGCGAGCTCCATGCCTTCCGCGACGATGATCTCGCGCTCACCCTTCGCCATGCCATCGAGCATCTGGCGCGCCGCGACATCGGCCGGGATGCCCTCGTCGATCGCCTTGTCGCTGCGACCGCGCTGCGTGCCGTCGGCGTTGAGCGCATTGCGCGAGACATTGGTGGCGACCGAGCCGGGGTAGATCGTGTGGACGCTGACGCCATTGACGGTCAGCTCGGCGCGCAGCGCGTCGGCATAGCCCGCCAGCCCGAACTTGGCGGCGGAATAGGCGGTGCGCATCGGCACGCCGACCTTGCCCGCGATCGAGGAAATGAACCCCAGCGCCCCCGATCCACGCTCCGCCATGTGACCGATCAGCCCCTGCGTGAAGGCGATCTGCGCGAGCAGGTCGACTGCGATGATGTCGCGATAGACCTGCATCGACGTTTTCAGCGCGCGGCTGCGCTGCGAGATTCCGGCATTGGCAAAGGCGATGTCGACACCGCCTTTCCACGCAATCGCCTTCGCGGTGGCTTCGGCCAAGGCCGCCTCGTCGCGCACATCGAAGGCGATGATCAGGCTTTCAGTGCACTCGGCTGCGACTTCCGCCAGCCGCGCTTCATCACGCCCCGACAGCACCACATGAGCCCCGCGCGCCGCCAGTTCCCGCGCCAGCGCTGCGCCGATGCCCGAAGAAGCCCCGGTGATCCACGCCACCTTGCCCGTATAGTCCATCACTCTCTCCCGAAGCTGTGCTTTCAGGGATAGCTGACGGTCTTGGGCTTGTCGGGCAAGGGGATAAATTCTTCCTCATCGCCGGGGACGAGCGGGAAGCGGCCCGCGCGCCAATCGTCCTTCGCCTGATTGATCCGCTCGCGGTCCGAGCTGACGAAGTTCCAGAACACGTGGCGTTTGGTGGCGAAAGCCTCGCCGCCGAGCAGCATCACGCGCCCGCCGCTTTCGCTGGAGAGGCGCATCGCGGTGCCCGGTGCCAGCACCGCCAGCTGATAACGCTCCAGCGCCACGCCATCGACCGCCGCGCTGCCATCGACCAGCATCACCGCGCGCTCGTCGGCCTCGGAGTCCAGGGGGATCGCGCCGCCGGCTTCGAGCACGATGTCGGCATAGATCGTTTGGGCATAGGTCGTGGTTGGCGCGCGCGTGCCCCACAATTCGCCCATGATCACGCGCGCCTGTGCGCCGCTGTCCTCGACCACGGGCAGATCCTTCACCGCCTCGAACGCCGGGTCGATCTCCTCGCGCCCGTCGGGCAGGGCGAGCCAGGTCTGCATCCCGAACATCCCGGGATTGGTTGCGAGCTCGCCTTGCGGGCTCCGCTCGGAATGGACGATCCCGCGCCCGGCGGTCATCAGGTTGACCTGTCCGGGGCGGATCGTGGCGAAGGTTCTGAGGCTGTCGCGGTGGTCGATCGCACCGTCGAACAGCCAGGTGACGGTGGCGAGGTTGATGTGCGGATGCGGGCGCACGTTCATGCCGTCGCCGGTGAGGTCGGCCGGACCGAATTCGTCGACGAAGATGAAGGGGCCGACCATCGTGCGCGCCTTGGAGGGCAGCACGCGGCGCACGGTGAAGGCGCCCAGATCGTGCGTGACTGGGGTGATGGTCTGGGTGATCATGGACCGGGCTCCTGCTGTGCGATCATGTCGGCAAGGTTGGCAGGAAAGATTGGTTCCTTCCACTCCGCCAGTTCGGCGCGGGTGAACCAGCGGTGCTGCGTCATCAATGCCTGTTCGAGCGCGGTGTGGCCCGCCGTGTCGATCGCCGCTTCGGCGACCCGCACGAGGAAGAAGCGCTCGTCGGCCTGCACCGGCTCGCCTTCGACCGTGACGAATTCGGGCGTCATCCGGGCGATCTGCGGGCCCGGATCGGCGGTGATCCCCGTCTCCTCCAGCAGTTCGCGCCGCGCCGCATCCTCGAAGCTTTCGTCCGGCTCGCACTCGCCGCCCGCCGTCACCCAGAAGGGTTCGCGCCCCGGCACGTCATAGCGGAACATCAGCGTGCGGCCTTCGGGGTCGAGCACGATCAGCCGCGCCGCGCGGCGCAGGCGCAGGGCGGGGTTGAGGCTATCGGGATCCTCGAGGCTCATTCGGCTGGCGCGCCCGCCTTGATCGCAACCGCATGGACGCGCTGGCCGACGATATCGCCGAGCGCCGCGATCACCGCGCGCTGGCGGGCGAGGCGATTCATGGTCGCAAAGGCCGCTGCCTCGATCTCGATGGTGAAGTGCGATTCACCTGATCCGTCGTCGCCCATGTGGCCCGAATGCTTGGCGCTGTCGTTGATGATCGCGAGCCGCGTGGGCGCGAAGGCCTCGGTCAATCGAACGCGCATTTCCTCGGCTACGGACATCGGGTTTTTCCTTTTTTGCAAGCGTTGCGGGCCAATTCGGGGTTGGAACTTGGGTCCCCAATCGCCATTCTTGGCCCCTATGCCTTCACCACGATTTCACGGCCGCGTCGAGAGCCCGGGGCGCCAATGCGAGGCCCCCGGCTGCCGCGAGGCGGGCGAATTCCGCGCGCCCGGCCGTCGCCCGCACGGCTTCGACGGGCCTGGCGAATGGCGCTGGTTCTGTCTGGATCACGTGCGCGAATTCAACGCGGGATACGACTGGTTCGAGGGCCTCAGCGCCGAAGAAATCATTCGCGCGCAGTCGCCCATTTCAGGCTGGCAAACCGAAAGTCGCGTCTTCCGCCCCACCGCCGGGATTGCCGACGCGCCGCGCTGGGCCGACTATGCCGATCCCTTGGATGCGATCAGCGCCCGCGCACGCGGCATCAAGTCGCGGGCAGAGCGCGAGGGGCGGATGGCCGCGGCGGGCCGTTTCAGCCGCGAGGAGGCGAGCGCGCTCGAGGTCATGGGCCTCGGCTCCGACACCGACCGCACCCGGCTGCGGCGGCGCTATTCCGAGCTGGTGCGCCGCTACCACCCCGACCGCAACGGCGGCGACCGGCGGCACGAGGCGCAGCTGACGGCGGTGGTCGATGCCTATCAATTGCTCAGGAAAAGCGCCGCGCTGGCCTAGTCGGCAATCGCCGACGCGATGGCGGCATGATCGAGCTTCCGCATGTGCATCATCGCGCCGAACGCCCGCCGCGCGGTTTCGCCTCCCTGTGCGAGGGCTTCGGTAAGGATGCGCGGGGTGATCTGCCAGTTCACGCCCCACCTGTCCTTGCACCACCCGCAGGCGCTTTCCGCGCCGCCATTGCCGACGATCGCGTTCCAGTAGCGATCGGTTTCCTCCTGCGTATCCGTGGCGATCTGGAACGAGAAAGCCTCGGTGTGCGGGAAGATCGGGCCGCCGTTGAGGCCGATGCAGGGCGTGCCGCAGATGGTGAACTCGACAAGCATGACATCGCCCGCCTTGTTGCCGGGGTTGTCCATCGGCGAGCGGTGCACCGCGCCCACGTGGCTATCGGGAAAGACGCTGGCGTAGAAATGCGCCGCAGCCTCGGCCTCTGTGTCGTACCAGACGCAGATGGTGGTCTTGGCGGTCATGGCGCGGCTCCCTTGATGATCGCCGCATCGATGGCATTGGCCTCGGCATAGGCGGGGCGCTGCGTGATGCGCTCGACATAGGCGCGGAAGACGGGGCGTTCGGGCACCGTGCCGAACCTCAGGCCCCAGACGAACTGGCTGCCGAAAAAGGTATCGGCCATGGTGAAGCGGCTGCCCGCAGCAAAATCGTTGGCCTTGAGCCAGCTTTCGACAGCATCGAGCGCGAGGTCGAGGCTGCCGAAACCGGCCATGCCCTGCTTTCCCTCGGGCACCTCCCAGCCCATCGCCTTGCCGATGATCGCCTGCTCCAATGGCCCGGCGGCGAAGAACAGCCAGCGGAAATATGCGGCACGCTCGTGCGCGTCGGGAAGCAGCCCTTTTTCGGGATGCGTTTCGGCGAGGTAGTGGTTGATCGCCGCGCATTCGGTGACGACGTGATCATGCCCGCCATGATGATGTACCAAGGTGGGCACCTTGTTCATCGGGTTGAGGCTTTTTAGGATCGCAGGGCGCGTTGCCCAGTCGAACACCACCTGTTCGTAATCCGCGCCCGCCTCGTGCAAAGCCCAGCGCGACATCTGCCCGCGGCTCATGGCGACGGTGTAGAAGGTGAAGGCGGCCATTGTTCAGACCTCCCCGATGAACAGCGGCTCGAACCCGCCGATGATCATGCGCTTGCCGTCGAAGGGCATGTCGCTGCCGTCGGGCGCGCCGAACTCGGTTTCCATGCGCGGATCGGCCATCAGCTTTTCGTGGCTGGCCTCGGCAGTGGCGCGGTCGGGCCAGGTCATCCACGAGAAGACGATCTTCTCGTCGCCTTGCGCCTGCACGGCCCGGCGGAAGTCGGTGGTGTGGCCATCCTTCACGTCGGCCTCCCAGCATTCGATCTGCGAAAGCGCGCCGTAATCCTTGGCGATTGCCCAGAACTTGGCCGCGACATCGCGGTAGGCATCCTGGTTACCTTCGGAAACCGGGATCACGAAACCCTGAACATACATCGACTGCCTCCTTCCATCGCGACTCGATCCTTGCCGAATGTGCGCGCATTGGTTACCTAAAGCAACGATGAAGTTACCAAAGGAAACTACAGCGGCGCATGGTCGATGGTATGCCGACGCCTGCGGCACAGCCTTCGGGCTTGAGCTGCTCGGCGAGCGCTGGGCGATGCTGATCGTGCGCGAGCTGATGCTGGGCGGGCGGCGCTTTTCGGATCTGCGCACCAGCCTCCCCGGCATCAGCGCCAAGGTGCTGACCGAGCGGCTGGCGGGGCTGGAGGCGAGCGGCGTGCTCACCCGCCGCCAGCTGCCGCCCCCGGCCGCGACGCAGGTCTACGAACTCACCGAATGGGGCTATCGCGCCGAGCCGCTGTTGCAGGAATTGGGGCGCTGGGCGGCGCTCTCGCCGGATCACGATCCGACGCTGCCGATGTCGGCGGTGTCGATGATGCTGTCGTTGCGCACGATGATCGATCCCGCCCGCGCGGGCGACCGGAAGGCGTGGATCGGCTTCGACATTGCCGGCGAGACCTTCCTCGCGCGGCTCAAGGACGGGCAATTGCCGATCGCGCGCCGCCCGCTAGCGGACCCGGACTTCGCCTTCACTGCGCGCGATGCGCAGGTGCTGGTGGCGCTGTTCTACGGCAAGGTCGCGCCAGAGGCCCTTGAAAAGGACGGCGCGCTGGCGATCAGCGGCGAACGGGCGGCGGCGCTCGATTTCGTCAGCCTGTTCGACATTCCCAAGCTCTAGGTCTGCCGGAACGCCCAGCGCAATGTCCGGCCCATGCCCCAGGTCGCCGCGCGGGCCGGGAGGGCGGTCAGCACCGGGCGTTGCAACCGCAGCATCTGCCGCGCCCAATCGGGCAGCATCGCGACGGCATCGGCGGTGATCATGGTCTGCACCGCGACCGGCGTGCCCTTGGGCCGCTGGCTCAGCACCAGCTGCGCGACCTCGCGCGCTTGCGGTGAGGTGGCGAGATCGTGGCGCAGCTCGCGAAAAATGCGCTCGGCCTCGACGCGGGTTTCGGGGACGGGATCAGCGCCCAGCATTCGCGCGATCACCGCGAACTGGCGATAGTATTCGTCCTGCTCGTGGCCCGGCATATCGGGGCGGACGTGGCGGAGATAGCCCGCGAGGAAGCTCTGCGCCTCGGTCACGTGGACCCACGCCAGAGTCCTCGGATTGGTCGCTTCATAACGGGTGCCATCGGGCAGCGTGCCACCGACATGCGCGTGGATGCGGTTGACGCGCGCGATCGCCTTCAGCGCCTCGTCGCGATGGCCGAAGGTGGTCACAGCGATGAACCGCGCGGTGCGTTGCAACCGCCCGTGCATGTCCTCGCGAAAATTGGAATGGTCGAGCACGCCCTGGAGCGCCTCCGGATGGAGCATCTGCAACAGCAGCGCGCGCACCCCGCCGGTCATCATGCCGACGATATCGGCGTGAACCTGCCGGATCGGCGTATCGCGTGCGAACAGCGCGTCGTCAGAGGGCGGGGTGGGGGTCTGGCCCTTGCTCGCATCGTGAAACACGCCGCGCACCTGGGACACCAGCTTCAGGCGCAGCGATTCGACCGGATCGGGCATGAGGCGAATATAGGGACGATCGGGGGGCGTGAAAGGCACGCTCGTCAAATTGCCAGCGCGCGGGGGCAAACCACCGCTTGCAGGCTTTGCCCTTGCGCTCTAACCGAACCGCGTGATGACTTCAGCTTCCAAGAACACTGTCGCCGGCGATAGCGCCTTGCCCACCCAGCCCGACACCACGGTCGATGTCCGCGAGGTCTTCGGCATCGATGTCGACTGGCAGGTGCCCGCTTTCTCGCAAGGCAGCGAGCACGTGCCCGAGACCGACGGCGCCTATGTCTTCGATCCCGACACCACGCTGGCGATTCTCGCAGGCTTTGCCCACAACCGCCGGGTGATGGTGCAGGGCTATCACGGCACCGGCAAGTCGACCCACATCGAACAGGTCGCCGCGCGCCTCAACTGGCCGAGCATCCGCGTGAACCTCGATGCGCATATCAGCCGCATCGATCTGGTCGGGCGCGATGCGATCGTGCTGAAGGACGGGCTTCAGGTCACCGAGTTCAAGGAAGGCATTCTGCCCTGGGCGCTCCAGCACCCGGTGGCGCTGACCTTCGACGAATATGACGCGGGCCGGCCGGACGTGATGTTCGTGATCCAGCGCATCCTCGAATTCGATGGCCGCTTGACGCTGCTCGACCAGAACCGGGTGATTACGCCGAACCCGTGGTTCCGGCTGTTCGCCACCACCAACACCGTGGGCCTTGGCGATACCTCGGGTCTCTATCACGGCACGCAGGCGATCAATCAGGCGCAGATGGACCGCTGGAACATCGTCGTGGCGCTGAACTATCTGAAGCCCGAGGTGGAGCAGCAGATCGTCAAGTCCAAGACCCCCGAGGCCGATGACAAGCTGATCGCCGACATGGTGAAGGTGGCCGAACTCACCCGCCAAGGCTTCATCAACGGCGATATCTCGACCGTGATGAGCCCGCGCACCGTCATCACCTGGGCGCAGAACGCGGCGATCTTCAAGTCGACCGGCTTCGCCTTCCGCCTCTCCTTCCTCAACAAGTGCGACGAGGCGGAGCGCACGCTGGTGGCCGAATACTACCAGCGCGTCTTCGGCGAAGACCTGCCGGAAGGCGCGGCGAAGAAGCGGTAATCGCCTGAATTCGCGTTGACGCCGGGCCGCTCCCGGCTATTTTGTCCTGACATTCGGGGGGCAACAAATGGTCATGCGCGGCGCGCTCGGTTCAGGTCTGGCGGCTCTTGTCGCGGCATGTCTGGCAGGCCCGCTGGCAGCGCAGGAGGCCGATGGCCCCGATGTCGAATTCCGGCAGGTTCCGGCCGTCTTCGTGCCGGCAATGGCAGGAAGCGGCGAGGAGGTGTTCGAGGAAATCGGCATCGTCCTGCTTTTTCCGCTGCTCTGGCCCTCGTCCACGCGCATTGATGAGGACGTGACGCTCTCGTTCCGCGGCCAGCAGACCGTGATCAAGGCGGGCACCCTGCTACCGCGGGTGATGGTCAGGAAGGCTGGCGAGACCGACGTCTGGCGCCAGCCGTTCTGCGTCCGCTCGCGCAACAAGGCGCGCAACGAGGGACTGCCGATCCTGCTTCAGCAACTCAACGACCTCACCAAGAGCCTGCGCGACGGTCAGCTGTGCCTCGAAGACAGCGACGGAGACGGCCAGCTCGATCGCGCGCTGGCACTCGGGTATGGCAAGAAGGTGATCGACCTCGGCGAAATCCCCGCACAGCCTTACGAGGAAAAGCGCGGCGCGCTTATCGGGGAGGGCAATTCGGCGTTCCTCAGCCTGGCGACCGTCAGGGAAGATTGGGCCGAACTGGAGCTCAAGATCCTCATCGACGATGAATGGGTCGACCAGTTCGATTCGCTGCGGATTGGCGACATCACGCTGAACCGCAAGAACGTGTTCGCCGTCGGTAAAAAGTCGGCCTACAGCCCGTTTGCCGGGATCGAGATCGAATTGCTCGAAACCAACCGGCGTGACAACTCGGCAAGGTTCCGCTGGCGACAGGTCAGCGACGAGGTGCGGGTCTACCCCATTCCCGAAAAGCGCAAGCTTTAGTCCCTCTTGCCCCCAAGTGTCCTATCCTGATAACACAGCCCTCCCATGGCGCTGTTTGATCGATTCTGGAAAGGCTCCCGTGCCGATGCCTCCGATGGGCCGGGCACGCCTGCGGGATTCTTCCCGCTGTATGAATCGAGCCGCCCTGTCGATGACGAAGACGACGACGATCTCCCGCGCCCGAAGGTCTCGGCCACGCCCGATTACGAAACCTGGGACGCGCGGCTCGGCGAGATCGACGAGGCACTTGAGGGTGAGGAAAGGCGCCGCCTGCGCTGGTGGCAGCGCGACTACTGGCGCGCGCGCAGCAAGTGGTGGTGGACGGGTCGGGGCGTGCTGGCGGCGCTGGCGCTGTTCGTCACGCTGATCGGCTGGCTGGCGATCACCGCGCCGCTTTCCAAGAGCCTCGAGCCCATCGCGCCGCCGCAGGTGACGCTGCTCGCCAGCGACGGCACGCCCATTGCGCGACAGGGCGCGGTGGTGGAGGCTCCGGTCAAGGTCGCCGACCTGCCGCCGCACGTGGTCGAGGCCTTCCTCGCGATCGAGGACCGGCGGTTCTATTCGCACTGGGGCATCGACCCGCGCGGCATCGCTCGGGCGGCGTGGACGGGTTATGGCGGTGGCTCGACGATCACCCAGCAACTCGCCAAGTTCACCTTCCTCACCCCCGAACAATCCGTCAGCCGCAAGGCGCGCGAAGCGCTGATCGCGCTGTGGATGGAAAGCTGGCTGACCAAGGACGAAATCCTCGAACGCTACCTCTCCAACGCCTATTTCGGCGACAACCAGTACGGGTTGCGCGCTGCGAGCCTGCATTACTTCTACCGCCAGCCCGAAAAACTGCGCCCTGAACAGGCGGCGATGCTGGCGGGGCTGTTGCAGGCGCCCTCACGCTATGCGCCGACCAAGCATTACGACAAGGCGAAGAGGCGGATGGATCTGGTGATCCAGTCGATGGTCGATGTCGGCTATCTGACCGAGGCCGAGGCGCGGGCGCTACCCGATCCGCGCATCGACGTGCGCACCCGCGACGACAATCTGCCGACCGGCACCTATTTCGCCGACTGGGCGCTGCCGCTGGCGCGCGAGGGGATGGAGGCGAGCTATTCGAAGCAGACGCTCACCACCACGCTCGATTCGCGGTTGCAGGCGCTCGCCAGCCGGATCGTCGGCCGCGCGCCGCTGGGCAAGGCGCAGGTGGCGCTGGTGGCGATGCGGCGCAATGGCGAGGTGGTGGCGATGGTGGGCGGGCGCGATTACCGCAAATCGCCCTTCAACCGGGTCACGCAGGCCAAGCGCCAGCCGGGATCGACCTTCAAGACCATCGTCTATCTCGCCGCGCTGGAGAACGGGTGGGAGCCGGACGACACCATCCCCAACACCCCGATCACGCAAGGGTCTTACCGCCCCAAGAACGCGCGGGAACGCTATTCCGACCAGATCACGCTGGAAGATGCCTTCGCCTCTTCGAGCAATGTCGCGGCGGTGCGGCTGTTTCAGGCGGTGGGCAGCGAGAAAGTGATCCGCACCGCGCGGCGGCTGGGCATCACATCGCCGATGACCGAGGGCGACCCGAGCCTTGCGCTCGGCACGTCCTCGATGACGCTGATGGAGCTGACCGCGGCCTATGCCGGGATCGCCGCCAACGAATACCCGGTCGAACCCCACGCCTTCCCGCGCGGCGAGCAGAGCTGGCTCGAATGGCTGACCACCCGCACCGATTCCATGTCGAACGGCACGCACGAGGATCTCGAAGGGATGCTGCGCGCCGCGATCAATCGCGGGACGGGGCGCAATGCCGTGCTGCCGATCGCCAATTACGGCAAGACCGGCACCACGCAGGATTACCGCGACGCGCTGTTCGTGGGCTATGCGGGCGATCTGGTGGTGGGGGTGTGGGTCGGCAATGACGACAACACCCCGCTGAACGGCATCACCGGCGGCAGCCTGCCCGCGAGGATCTGGGCCGATTTCATGCGCGCCGCGCTGAAGATCGACGCCGCGCCCGCACCGGTGGCGGAGGACACGCCCGACCCCGAAGGCCCGGTCCAGCCGCTCGACGTGCCCGAGGGCGGCGAGATTCCTCTGGGTGAAGACGGCACCAGCCTTGAGGTGGACCGCGAAGGCATGACCTTGCGGCAGGACGGCGTGCCGATCGAATTGCGGCTCGACGGGGGCGGGGTGGTGATCCAGCCTGCACCTGCCCCGAGCGCGCAGCCGCCACCGTGATCCGGCGCGGCGGGTAGGCGCAGGCCTCAGACCATCAGGATGTTCATCACCGCCGTGGCGATGGGGCGCGCACGGTCGGTCTGCCAGGCTTCCACGGTGACATTGGCATTGCGCCGGCCCAGCCGGGTGATTCGCCCCACCGCAAAGCTGGCCTGCGACTTGCCCGCCGCGAGATACTGGACGGTAATGTTGATCGGCTTCATCACCGGATCGCGCCCCGCCGCCACCAGCGCGGTGCGCAGCGCGGCATAGCCCGCGTTCTCGAGCAGGCCCGCGGTCGCCCCGCCATGGAAATGCTGCGGGCGGCCTTCGACCAGCGGGCCGAAATCGACCGTCAGCACCGGCATCCCGCCCTCGCTGTCGCCGGTCGCGACGATCCCGAGCGAGCGGGCATAGGCGGGCAGTTCCAAGGCCTCAGGCATCGCCGCCCCCTTGCACCGCCGGGTTGGCGGATCGCGGATCGGCGCCGATGGTCATGAACACGCCCGCAACGTTGGCGACCGGATCTTCGATCATCTCGTCATAGGCGATCCCGCGCACGAAGGCGGCCGAGCGGGTCAGGCGATAGCATTCGACCCGCCCGCGCACGCTTGCCCGCTCGCGCGCGGGTCGCTGGTAATCGACCCGCAGGTCGAGCGTCGCGACCGGCGCAAAGGTGCCGCGCGTCTGCCAGATCGCCATGCCGCTCGCCATGTCCATCAGGCTGATGATCGGACCCGAGGCGAGCACCGGGCGGCTGGCATCACCGAGCAGATCCTCGCGCCAGGGCAATTCGAGCTCGACCCAGTTGTCGCCCTGATCGGTGAAGCGCAGACCCAGCCAGCCGGTGTGGCCGTGGCGGAAGAACCATTTCGAGGCCTCACGCGCGTCGAACCGGGGGGAGGGGGGTGTGGTCATGGCATGGCGCATAGGGGCAAGGACGCGCGGCGCGCAACGGTCGAATTGGGAGAGAGCAACTCCCCTCCCCAGCGGGGAGAGGCCGGGGGGTGGGGGCTCTGCCCTATCGACCGCGGAGCCTCCATCCCCAACCCCTTCCCCTCGGGGAAGGGGCTAGACTACAGCACGCCCCCCGCCAGCCGGTCGATCGCGCCTTGCAGGATCACCGCGGCGGCATGGCTGTCGATCGCGGCGGCGCGTTTGGCGCGGCTCATGTCCTGTCCGATCATCGCGGCTTCGGCGGCCTGGGTCGACCAGCGCTCGTCCCACAGCAGCACGGGGAGCGCGAAGGCCTCGGCGCAGTTCCTTGCATAGGCGCGGCTGGCCTGCGCGCGCGGGCCTTCGGAGCCGTCCATGTTGCGCGGCAGGCCGAGCACGATCCCGCGGATCGCGCGGCTCTTGATCAGCGCCGCCAAGGTCTCGCGGTCGCGGCCCCACTTGCCGCGCTGGATCGTGGTGCCATTGGTGGCAAAGCGCCATCCCGCATCGCAGGTCGCGGTGCCGATGGTCTTGGTGCCGAGGTCGAGCCCGAGCAGCGCGCCGCCCGCTTCCCCCACGGCCTCGCCGAAGGCGCGCGCGTCTTCGAAGATCAGGCCGGGGGCGTCCATGCGTCCGCCCGCCGGATCACGTCCGCCTTGGTGTTGGCCCAGAACAGCGGCAGGTCGTAGACGTGGTAATTGTTGCCCGGGAGCACATAGGCGCCCATTTCGGGCGGCGGGCCGATCAGCAGCAGGCCGCTGGGCGCGCAGCGGGCGGGAACGAGACTGGGCACCAGCTTGCCGCTCTGCATCGAATCCTCGGGCACGAGCGTGCCGAGATTGGCGCTGGCAGGCGCGCTGCCGCCCACACCGCCGGTGAGCGGATTGGTGCACAGCATCGGGCTGTCCCCCGGCGCATCGCCATCGAGCGCCGGAGTCGTGCCATAGGCTTCGAGCACCAGCGCTGGATCGGCCGGCTCGGCAAAGCTCGACCAGCTGACGATGCAGCCGGTCTGAAGGGGCGCGGCGCAGGCCGGGAAGCCGATCACGGGGAGATCATGCTCCACCGAGACCGGCCAGCCGATCACATAGGCCGCCACCAGCCGCGTGGCGACGGGCGTGGCCTGCACCTCCTCGGCCAACAGGCGCTTCAGGTGCAGCGCCCCTTGCGAATGGCCCGCCAGCACGATGGGCATCTGCGGATCGACCGATGACAGGAAATACCGGAACGCCTCGCGCACGTCGGCATAGGCGGCGTCGATCGCTCGGCTGCCCTCGGGCGCGTCGGTAAGGAAGGCGCCCATCGTGGCCTGCCGATAGCGCGGGGCCCAGATCTCGCTGGCCGCGTTGAAGGGGCTCGCCATGCCGCGCAGATAGATGCGGGCGATACGCTCGGCCTCGGGATCGCCGCCGCCGGTCAGCGGCGCGTTCCAGCTGGTGCGGTTTACATAGCTGGTGGGGTGAATGAAGAAGACCGCAAAATCGCGCGCGGGCGGCTCTGACGGGGAGGGCAGCGCGCCGCGATCCTCGGCATAGGCCGGTTGCCAGCGCGCCGGATCGCTCACCCCGATGCCGGGGCGCGAATACCACAGGGCGGGGTCTTCCCAGGCATTGGCCTGCATCGGCGCGACGGGGGCGAAGTCGACCGAAGGCACCGTCGCCCATCTGGTCAGCTGCGCCGGAAACAGCGCCAGCGCAAAAGCGCCCGCGATCACCAGCACGATGCAGGCAGCGACGAAATAAAGGAACTTGCGGGCCATGTCCGGTGTGTCTCGCCTGCCTATTGGGCGGCTTTGCCCTCGGCTATCGCAGGACGCAGCGTCGTCCACGCCCGGTCACTGCGCAGGCTGGAGAACCATGTCGCCGGGTTCCAGTTGGTCGAACCGTCGAGGCTGAAGGTGATGAACTCCGCGCGCCCGCCGATATTGGCCATCGGCACCGGCCCGCCAAGCCCGTCGGCAATCGCCGGTGCGCGGCTGTCGGCCGAAAGATCGCGGTTGTCGCCCATCACGAAGACCGAATCCGCCGGAACGGTGATCTCGTCGTAATTGTCGAGGTCCTGATCGCGGTAATCAATGGTGAGATAGGTCGCGCCGTTGGGCAGGGTTTCGCGCCAGGTCGGCGGATCGAAATAGTCGCGCCCGTCGGAGCCGGTCTTGCGATACTGCTCGAAGGCCTGAAGGCAGGCGCGCTCGCCGCTTTCATCGCGGCACATCAGTTCGGGCTCGAACGGCAGACGCACCGCGGGCACGACCTCGCGCTGGATCGGCTTGCCGTTGAGGATGATCACGCCATCCTTCACTGCGATCCGGTCGCCCGGCAGGGCGACCACGCGCTTGATATAGTCGATATCCTCGTCCGGGTGCACCGGTATCACGATGTCGCCATATTCCGGCGTCGCCGGCCAGATCCGCCAGCTGCCGCGCGGCAGCAGGTGGAAGCTCGCCGAGGCCCAGGACCAGCCATAGGGATACTTGCTCACCACCAACCGGTCGCCCACCCACAGGGTCGGCATCATGGAGGTCGAGGGGATGTAGAACGGCTTGGCGACGAGGCTGTGGAACGCCAGCACCGCCAGCAGCATCAGCGCGAGGCCCCGGATTTCGGCGAGCCAGTTGACCTTGTCGGTTGCGTCGCTGTCAGTCACGCTCGGGCTTTCGTCGGTTGCGATGGGGGTTGCCATGGGAGGGCTCTTCAAAGGGGAACGGCTTCGATGATGACGAAGGCCTGCGCCCAGGGGTGATCGTCGGTAAGCGTCAGATGTATGCGCGCCTCATGGCCTTTCGGCGTCATTTCTTCAAGCCGCAAAGCCGCCCCGCCCGCGAGCGCCAGCGTCGGCGCGCCCGAGGGGGCGTTGACGACGCCGATGTCCTTCATGAACACCCCGCGCCGAAAGCCGGTTCCGACCGCCTTGGAGAAAGCCTCCTTGGCGGCGAAGCGCTTGGCATAGGTGCCCGCGATGGTGAAGGGGCGGCGGCGCGCCTTGGCGATTTCGACTTCGGTGAAGACACGGTTCTCGAATCGCTCGCCGAAGCGTTCGAGCGAATTGGCGATGCGCTCGATATTGCAGAGGTCGCTGCCGAGGCCGATGATCACTTGAATGCCCTTACAATAACCGCCACCAGCAACCCCACCGCGATTACGTGGAGCATCACCTGCGCCTTGAACAGCGGGTGCGCGAAGTCGCCCTTGGCGACGCGGCCCGCGCCGACGAAGCCGAAGATCATCAGCGCCACCCAGCCGACCGCGAAGACCTGCATCACGCCGGTGTTGAGCGCGAAGCCGAGAAAGCCCACCGCCAGCAGGAACAGCGCAGCGGCGGCGAAGGCCCAGCGCTTCTGTTCGCCGGTGAGGGCAGGGAGGTCAGGCTCGGCCACGCCTAGCGCGCCTCGTCCATCAAGTCGCGCATCCGGCGGATGGCGTTTTCGAGGCCCACGAACACCGCCTCGCCGATGAGGTAATGGCCGATGTTGAGCTCAGCCAGCTGCGGGATCGCGGCAATCGGCTGCACGTTTTCGAAGGTGAGCCCGTGGCCCGCGTGCGGCTCGATCCCGTTCTTGGCGGCGAGCGCGGCCATGTCGGTGATGCGGCGCAGCTCGCGGGTCACGCGCTCGGCGTCGTTGTCGAGGAAGGCGTGGGCATATTCGCCGGTGTGGAATTCCACCACCGGCGCACCGAGGCGCAGCGCGGCATCGAGTTGTCGCTCGTCAGGCTCGATGAACAGCGAGACGCGGATACCCGCCGCGCGCAGTTCTTCGCAGATCGGCACTAGCGTGTTGTGCATCCCCGCCGCATCGAGCCCGCCCTCGGTGGTGCGCTCCTCGCGCTTTTCGGGGACGATGCAGGCGGCGTGGGGCTTGTGGCGCAAGGCGATGGCAAGCATCTCGGGCGTCGCCGCCATTTCAAGATTGAGCGGCAGGTTGGTCGCCGCCTGAATGCGGGCGAGATCCTCGTCGCGGATATGGCGGCGGTCTTCGCGCAGGTGCGCGGTGATGCCGTCACCGCCCACGCTGGCGACGATCTCCGCCGCGCGCACCGGATCGGGATGGTCACCGCCCCGCGCGTTGCGGATGGTGGCGACGTGGTCGATATTGACGCCGAGGCGCAAGGGGCGGGGCACAAGGGTCATGGCGTCTCCACCGGACAGGCAGCCGCGGCGAGAAGATCGTGGGCAAATCCGCTTCCCTGCCACACCTCGCCGAAATCGAATGGCTTTTTCTGCGAGAAGGCGACCACGGCCATCTGCCTGTCGGGCAGGATAAAGTTGCGCACCTGCACCGCGCCGACATCGCCGCGGCGTTCGACGATCTTCACCGGGTCATCGCAGCCCTTGAGCGGCACTTCGAACACCCATTGGCCGAGCGCCATGTAGCCCAGCGCCGGATCGCCCCGCCACATCTCGGCGAGCGCTTCGGGGCCGAGCAACTCCCCACGCATCAGGGCGGTGTCGAGCTTGAGGAGATCGTCGGGCTGGCCGTAGAGCCCGGCGGCGGCACTATAGGTCGAAAGGTCGATTTCCTGCTCGCGCGCGCCGTCGACAATGCCCCAGCGGGTGAATTGCTCACCGGGATAGGCACCGGCGAACTCGAAACCGAGCGGCTCGGCGATGTCACGCAGGAACAGCTTGTCCCAGCTTGTGCCCGTCACCGCTTCCAGCACCGCGCCCAGGACCATGTAATCGCAATTGTTGTAGGCCCAATCTCCCCCCGGTTCGCCGGTGACGGGGCCGGCGCAGAAACCGGTCAGCGGATCGCGGCTGCCCGTGAAGTCGCTGCGGTAGAAGGCAGGCAAGCCCATTTCCTCGCCCGCATCCGGGTTTGGCAGGCCCGCGCGATGCTGGAGCAGGTTGCGGATCGTGGCCGTGCCCGCATTGGCCGAGGCAAAGGCGGGGAGGTAGGTGGCGACCGGCTGGTCGAGATCGATCGTCCCGCGCTCGACCTCGCGCATCACGAGAATCGCGATGACCTGCTTGGTGACCGAGGCCCAGCGCCATGTCAGCCCGTCGGGCCAGCCACGATCAGGCTCGGGCAGCAGACCGACATAGCTGTAGCGCGCAGCGGAATAGTCGCTGGCCTTGATGCTGTCCGCTATGGCCACATCGCCCTCGAAGCCCGCCGCATTGATCACCGCGGTCACCCGGTCGGAGGGGAAATCCCCCGCGACCGCCGCGGCCGGCAGGCTGATGGCCAGCAATGTGGCAAAGGT
This sequence comes from Porphyrobacter sp. YT40, assembly GCF_006542605.1. GTDB lineage: Bacteria > Pseudomonadota > Alphaproteobacteria > Sphingomonadales > Sphingomonadaceae > Erythrobacter. Next base: position 3,086,780 of record NZ_CP041222.1, on the reverse strand, counting down.
GCGGATCATGGTCGGGGTTATTCCTTCCGGCTGCCGGGTTTCGTTACCTCTACGGCTGCCAGGCTCGCCGGGATGTCGGATCCGTCATAGGTCGGGAAATCAATGGCGAGCAGGGGATAGAAGGGCACGCCCAGATCGACCGAACCGCAGGAACGGTCGATGATTGCGCATTCGGCGATCACCTCGCCGCCCTCGCGCGCGACGGCGGCGATGGCTTCGCGGCTCGAGAGGCCGGTGGTGACCACGTCCTCGACCATCAGCACCTTCGCGCCCTTGGCCAGCGCGAAGCCGCGCCGCAGGTGGAACACGCCCTCGGGTCGCTCGAGGAACAGCGCGTCCTTGCCCAGCGCGCGGCCAACCTCATGGCCGATGATGATCCCTCCCATCGCCGGGGAAACGACGACGTGGACCTGCTCGCGCACTTCCGAAGGGATGCCCGCAACCACCGCCTCGGCCAGCCGTGCCGCGCGTGCAGGGTTCATCAGCACCCTTGCGCATTGCAGGTAATGGCCGCTGTGCCGCCCCGACGAGAGCTTGAAATGCCCCTCCAGCAAGGCACCCGACTGGCGGAATTCGGCGAGAACTTCTTCTTGCGTCACAAAGCTTCCTCATGGAAAACGTAGGGGAAATGGCCGACTTGCGCGCGCCACATGGCGGCTTGCATAATTTTCTCCCTAGAAGCGCTTGAGGCCCTCGGCAAGCGCGGCTAAGGGCGAGGTTCAGGTTGGCCTATGTGCTGGCCAGACGCCGTCTGTGGCAGGTCCGAGGGGCCAGATGCGGCAGGCGGCATGGGATCAGACTCGAACCAACTGGACACATTCTCATGGGTCAGAGGGACACCCGTATGAAAAACTCACTCCTGGCGCTGATGGCAGCCGGGCTTGCGGCCTTTGCGCCGCTGAGCGTTGCGGCACAGGATGCTGCTGCCCCGGCCGCTGTTGCTGAGGCTGGCGAGGTCGCCGGTGCGCAGACCGCGCCCGGTGCCGAAGCGGGTGCCGGCAATCTGACCCCTGCCGAGGCCGCTGCTGCGCCCGCTGGCGAGGGGAGCTATACCCCGATGGCCCCGACCGCGGGCAAGGGCATGCCGACCTCCTATGAAGAAGATGCGCTCAAGAGCATGCACTTCCAGGACCAGTATTCGGCCAATGGCGAATACGCCCTGTGGATGCACGACTGGATTCTGCTGCCGGTGATCACCGCGATCAGCCTGCTGGTGCTGGGCCTGCTGCTTTACGTGGTGATGCGCTTCAACCGCCGCGCCAATCCGGTCGCGTCGAAGACCACGCACAACACCGCGATCGAGGTGATCTGGACGATCGTGCCGGTGATCATTCTGGTGATCATCGCCGTGCCCTCGATCACGCTGCTGGCGCGTCAGTACGAGACTCCGCCCGCCGATGCCGTCACCATCAAGGCGACCGGTTATCAGTGGTACTGGGGTTACACCTATCCCGATCACGGCGACATCGAAGTGATCTCGAACATGCTCGACCCGGCCGAAGCGGCCAAGCGCGGCGAGCCCGGTCAGCTGGCGGTCGATAACCGCATGGTCGTGCCCGCGGGTGTGCCGCTGCGCATCCAGACCACTGCGAGCGACGTGATCCACGCCTTTGCCGTGCCCTCGCTGTGGTTCAAGATGGACGCGGTGCCGGGCCGTCTGAACGAAAAGCTGCTCACGATCCCCGAACCGGGCGTCTATTACGGTCAGTGTTCGGAACTGTGCGGCGCGCGTCACGGCTTCATGCCGATCGCGGTCGAAGCGCTGCCGCCGGCCGAATTCGCCGCATGGGTGCGTGCGCAGGGCGGCACGATGCCGGGTGAGGAAGCCGAGGTTGCGGCTCCCGCTGCTGCGGAAACCGCCGCTCCCGCCGCCGCCAACTGAACATAATCAAGAAGCAGAAGAGTAGCTGATCATGGCAACCACCGCAGAAGGCTTCGACGCCCATCACGATCAGGAGCATCACGCTCACGATCACGCGGACCACAAGCCGGGCTTTTTCGCCCGCTGGTTCATGTCGACCAACCACAAGGACATCGGCACGATGTACCTGATCTTCGCGATCATCGCGGGGATCGTGGGCGGCGCGATTTCGGGCATCATGCGCGTCGAGCTGGCCGAGCCGGGCATCCAGTACCTCGGCTGGTGGGCGCAGCTGATGGGCGGCGCGAGCGATGTGAACACCGCGCTCCACATGTGGAACGTGTTCATCACCGCGCACGGCCTCATCATGGTGTTCTTCATGGTCATGCCGGCGATGATCGGCGGCTTCGGCAACTGGTTCGTGCCGCTGATGATCGGTGCGCCGGACATGGCCTTCCCGCGCATGAACAACGTCAGCTTCTGGCTGACCGTGGCGGGCTTCTTCTCGCTGCTGTTCTCGCTCTTCGTTCCCGGTGGCACCGGGCCGGGCGCGGGCACGGGCTGGACGGTCTATGCGCCGCTGTCGACCAGCGGTTCGGTCGGCCCGGCGGTCGACTTCGCGATCTTCTCGCTCCACCTTGCGGGCGCAGGCTCGATCCTGGGTGCGACCAACTTCATCACCACCATCTTCAACATGCGCGCGCCGGGCATGACCCTGCACAAGATGCCGCTGTTCGTGTGGTCGGTGCTGGTCACCGCCTTCCTGCTGCTGCTGGCGCTGCCGGTGCTGGCTGCTGCCATCACCATGCTGCTGACCGACCGCAACTTCGGCACCACCTTCTTCAACCCGGCGGGCGGCGGCGATCCGGTGCTCTACCAGCACCTGTTCTGGTTCTTCGGCCACCCCGAGGTTTACATCATGATCCTGCCGGGCTTCGGCATGATCAGCCAGATCATCGCGACCTTCAGCCGCAAGCCGGTGTTCGGCTACCTCGGCATGGCCTACGCCATGGTCGCGATCGGCGTGGTCGGGTTCATCGTTTGGGCGCACCACATGTACACCGTGGGCCTCGACGTGAACACGAAGATGTACTTCACCGCGGCGACGATGGTGATCGCGGTGCCGACCGGCGTGAAGATCTTCAGCTGGATCGCGACGATGTGGGGCGGCAGCCTCAGCTTCAAGTCGCCGATGGTCTGGTCGATGGGCTTCATCTTCCTGTTCACCGTGGGCGGCGTGACCGGCGTGGTGCTCGCCAATGGCGGGATCGACGACAACCTGCACGACACCTACTACGTCGTGGCGCACTTCCACTACGTGCTGTCGATGGGCGCGGTGTTCTCGATGTTCGCGGGCTTCTACTACTGGTTCCCGAAGATGAGCGGGCGGATGCATTCCGAGCTCCTGTCGCACATCCACTTCTGGACCTTCTTCGTCGGCGTGAACGTGATCTTCTTCCCGCAGCACTTCCTGGGCATGCAGGGGATGCCGCGTCGCTATCCCGACTATCCGGAAGCCTATCATTTCTGGCACGAGATCAGCACCTACGGGTACTACATCATGGCCGGTTCGATGGTGTTCTTCTTCGTCAACATCCTCTACGCGCTGGTCGCCGGCAAGAAGGCCGAAGCCAACCCGTGGGGCGAAGGCGCGACGACGCTCGAATGGACCCTGCCGAGCCCGCCGCCCTACCACCAGTTCGAAACCCTGCCGGTGATCACCGACAGCATGGACTACCACGATCACCGTCCCGCCACCGCCTAAGGGCGGGGCGTGATCGGCCCCCTCGCCGGGGCGTGACGCACAAGGGGGGAGCGCAGGTCACGGCCTCGCGCTCCCTACCCGTAAAACAGACGAGACAATGGCCACGAGCGCAACCACCACCCCAGCGATGATGCCCACGGAATGGCGCGATTTCTTCGCGCTGACCAAGCCGCGGGTGATGACGCTGGTGATCTTCACCGCGATCTGCGGGGTGCTGGCTGCGCCCGGCAGCATCCACCCGGTGATCGGCTTCACCGCCATCCTCGCCATCGCGATGGGCGCGGGCGGATCGGCGGTGCTCAACATGTGGTGGGAAGCCGATATCGACGCCGGGATGAAGCGCACGATGAGCCGCCCGCTTCCCGGCGGCCGGATGCGGCGCGAGGATGCGCGCGATTTCGGCATTTTCCTCTCGGCGGTCTCGATCGTGCTGATGGGCCTTGCGGTCGGCTGGCTCGCCGCCTCACTGCTGCTCGGCGCGATCATCTATTACGCGGTGATCTACACCATGTGGCTGAAGCCGCGCACCCCGCAGAACATCGTCATCGGCGGCGGCGCGGGCGCGTTTCCGCCGCTGATCGGCTGGGTCGCCGTGACGGGCGAGATCACCGCGATGCCGATCCTGCTCTTCGCGATCATCTTCTTCTGGACCCCGCCGCACTTCTGGGCGCTGGCGCTGTTCGTGCAGACCGATTACGAGAAGGTCGGCATCCCGATGCTGCCGGTGGTCGCGGGCGAGCGGGCGACGCGCCGCCAGATCATGGGCTACACCGTGCTGCTCGCGCCGATCGCGGTTGCGCCGTGGCTGATCGGCGGGACAAGCTGGATCTACGGATCGGTCGCGGTGGTGCTCTCCGCGCTGTTCCTGTTGCTGGCGCTGCCGGTCTTCACCCGCACGCGGGGCGAGACTGACGCGATGCTGCCTGAAAAGCGGCTGTTCAAGTTCTCGATCGTCTATCTCTTCGTGCTGTTTGCCGCGCTGGTGGCGGACCGTGTGGCGGCCTATCAGGGGCTGATCGCATGACCCCCGAGGAAGAGCGCGAATTCATCCGCCGCCGCAAGGCGCGCAACTGGGTTGTCGCGGGGACGCTGCTGTTCTTCGTGGTGCTGTTCTACGCCATCACGATGGTGCGCATCGGAGGGCAGGGCTGATGGCGACCGCCGCGCCTCTCAACGACGATACAGCTCGGCGCAATCTGCGCACCGGGCTGATCGCCTTTGCGGGCGCACTGGCGATGCTCGGCCTCGGCTATGCCTCGGTGCCGCTCTACCGGCTGTTCTGTCAGGTGACCGGCTTCGGCGGCACCACCATGACCGCGACCGAAAGCGATGCGGCGCGCGCAGCGGCAGGGGTGACCGGGCAGACAATCTCGATCCGCTTCGATGCCACGGCGGCGATGGGGATGCCCTGGACCTTCCGCCCCAGCCAGCCGACCGACACCGTCACCATCGGCGAGCGCGACATCGCGACCTATGTCGCGCGCAACGACAGCGATTTTCCCATCACCGGCATGGCGACCTTCAATGTCGAGCCGGAGCAGGCGGGCAAGTATTTCAACAAGATCCAGTGCTTCTGCTTCACCGAGCAGACGCTCCAGCCCGGGCAGGAAGTGATCATGCCCGTGCTCTATTTCGTCGATCCGGCGATGCTGGACGATCCGAACATGGAGGGTGTCGAACAGATCACCCTCAGCTACACTTTCCACCGTTCCGAGACGTCGCAAGCCGCGGCGCCCCGGAGCTCGAATTGATCCGCTAAACCCAGGGACGGGAACGACCACATGGCTGGCAAGGTTAACCACGACTATCACATCCTCGAACCCGATATCTGGCCGCTGGTCGGCTCGTTCTCGGCGCTCACCTTCACCAGCGGCATGGTGCTGAGCTTCCACCCCGAAGTCTTCGGGGCCGCTTCAAGTTTCGTCATGTGGGCGGGTCTCGCCGGCCTGATCGCGACCTTCTTCATGTGGTTCAAGAACATCGTGGTCGAAGCCCAGCGCGGCGATCACACGCCCGTGGTGCAGCTGCACATGCGTTACGGCATGATCCTGTTCATCGCTTCGGAAGTGATGTTCTTCGTCGGCTGGTTCTGGAGCTTCTTCGACTTCGCGCTGTTCCCGACCCCGCTCGAATATGACGCGGCGACGGGGGCGACCACCAGCCTGTTCGGGGCCGAGGGCGCGATTGCGAGCTTCATTCCCGAAGGCATGGAAGTGCTCGATCCCTTCGCTCTGCCGCTGCTCAACACGCTGATCCTGCTGTGCTCGGGCACCACGGTGACCTGGGCGCACCACGCGCTGATCCACGGCGACCGTCAGGGTCTGAAGCAGGGCCTGTGGGCGACGATCGCGCTGGGCGTGCTGTTCAGCTGCATCCAGGCCTACGAATACAGCGCTGCGCCCTTCGGCTTCGGCGGCAACACCTATTCGAGCGCCTTCTACATGGCGACCGGCTTCCACGGGTTCCACGTGCTGATCGGGACGATCTTCCTCGCCGTGTGTCTGTATCGCGCCTATCTCGGCCACTTCACCCCGCGCCAGCACTTCGGCTTCGAAGCGGCGGCGTGGTATTGGCACTTCGTCGACGTGGTGTGGCTGTTCCTGTTCGTCGCCATCTATGTGTGGGGCGGCTGGGGCGCTGAATACCACTAAGCTCGAAACCGAATTTAGCCGATGCAAGGTGGTCGCCATCTAGCGCAGATGAACCTCTTTTATCTGCGCGCTGAAGGCGGCGACCCAGCCTTGACCGACTATTTCGCCAGTCTCGATCGCGTGAACGAAGCGGCCCAAAAGGCAGTAGGGTTTGTTTGGTTGTCCGGGCACCTAAAGGGCCCGTTCGGTCATCCGGTGCTCGTCGAAGATCACGAGCGGACAGTGCTCAACATGTCCGTCTGGCGCGATATGGAGAGCATGGTCGCTTTTGTTTACAGCGGCGAGCACGCCCATGCGATGGCACGATTGTCGAACACCACCGAGAAGATCGTGGGGCTCTACAACGTCGTATGGCCAATTGAGCCAGGCCATTCCCCCACTTCGCAAGAGGGGTTTCTGCGGCTTTCGCATCTGCGCAGCTATGGCCCGAGCCATTTTGCATGGACCATTGCAGGATGGTCCGGAGCGCAGCCGCATATACCACTTTGGCAGTGTGCATGGCGCGGTCTGTGTCCCAATTGTCGGGCTCCGACCCTGTTCGAGGCACCCGCGCGCGTGGCGCTAATCTGCTCGAATTGCCAGCTTGATTTGGGCGCGCTTGAAAGGGGCGGGCGCTTTGTCGGCGTGGTGACGATGCTGCTGGCGCTGGTGCTGATTCTCGCCGCGCTGGGCGTCGATGAATGGCTGCGACCGCCGCTGTGGGCGAGCCTGCTGTTCTGGGGGCCGGTGACGGTGGCGAGCGTCGTTTTCGGCCTCAGGTTCTACAAGACCATGTGGGTCTATCACCAATATGAGGAACGCCCCCAATGACTGCCCGCCGGGTGCCGATATTCTCCACCATCATGGTGATCGCCGCCGTGCTGACGATGGTGGGGCTGGGCATCTGGCAGCTTGGCCGCAGAGGTGAAAAAGAGGCGCTGATTGCGCGCTACGAGGCGGCGATCAGCAATGCGGAGCCAGTGCCTTACCCCCTCGGTGCGAGCGAAGCGGAAGTCGAGGCGGTGCTCTATCGCCGCAGCGCGGTCGAATGCCTGTTCCCGGTCGGCGAGTGGCGCTCGATTGCCGGACGCAATGCCAAGGGCGCGAGCGGCATCGTCCACATCATCGGTTGCGGCACGACCACGGCGACGACCGAGAACGACGAAATTGCCTATGTGCAGGCGGGGTGGTCGCGCGATCCCAATCCCCCGCAATGGAACGGCGGCACGGTTACTGGCCGGATCGCGCCCAATGCGGACGGCTTCGCCCGGCTGATCGCCGACCCGCCGCTCGCCGGGCTTGAGCCCAATGCCGCCCCCGATCCCGGCGACCTGCCCAACAACCACCTTGCCTACGCCGTGCAGTGGTTCTTCTTCGCGTTGACTGCGCTCGTCATCTACGTGCTGGCATTGCGGCGTCGTCGGCGCTAGGCCGCGCGCCATGCAATACGTCTCGACACGCGGCAGCGCACCGGCGCTCGATTTCGAAGGGGTGACGCTGGCTGGCCTCGCGAGCGACGGTGGACTTTATCTCCCCGCCGAATGGCCGCGCTTCAGCGCAGACGCAATCCGCGCGATGCGGGGCCTTGCCTATCCCGATCTCGCCGCGCGGATCATGGCGCCCTTCGTGGCGGGCAGCCTGACCGAGGACGAACTGCTCGCCCTGTGCCACAAGGTCTATGGCGATTTCGGTCACGCCGCCGTCACCCCGCTGGTGCAGCTCGATCAGCAGCACTGGCTGCTCGAACTGTTCCACGGGCCGACGCTGGCGTTCAAGGACGTCGCGCTGCAATTGCTCGGGCGGCTGTTCGAGACCTTCCTTGAACGCCGCGACGAGCGCCTCACCATCGTCGGTGCGACCAGCGGCGACACGGGTTCTGCCGCGATTCAGGCGGTGGCGGGGCTGGAGCGCGTGGAAATCTTCATGCTCCACCCCAAGGGCCGGGTGAGCGATGTCCAGCGCCGCCAGATGACCACGGTGCGCGCGCCCAACGTCCACAATCTTGCGATCGAGGGCAGCTTCGACGATGCACAGGCGCACGTGAAGCGGATGTTCAACGACGCGGACGTCACCGCCACGCTCAACCTCGGTGCGGTCAATTCGATCAACTGGGCGCGGCTGATGGCGCAGGTGGTCTATTACTTCGCCAGCGCGCTCCAGCTTGGCGCGCCCGAGCGGAAAGTGGCCTATTCGGTGCCGACCGGCAATTTCGGCGATGTCTTCGCAGGCTACGTCGCGGCGAAGATGGGCCTGCCGATCGAGCGGCTGATCGTTGCGACCAACATCAACGACATCCTCCACCGTGCGCTTTCGAGCGGCGACTATTCGGCGGGCGGGGTGACGCCGACGATCACGCCGTCGATGGACATTCAGGTCTCCTCGAATTTCGAACGCCTGCTGTTCGACGCGGGCGGTCGCGACGGCGGGAGCCTGGCGGAGCAGATGCGCGCTTTCGAGGCGTCGAAGGCCATGCAGCTCACCAACGCACAGGCGCAAGGTGCCTCGGCGCTGTTCACCAGCGCCCGCGCCGATCAGGTCGAGACCGCACGCGCGCTGCAATGGGCCTATCGCGCCGCCGGGCAGGTGATCGATCCGCACACCGGGGTCGGCCTCCACGGTGCACAGGCGCTTGCAGACAGCGTGGCGGCGGGCGTGCCGATCGTCACCCTTGCCACCGCGCACCCGGCCAAGTTCCCCGACGCGGTCGAGCGAGCGATCGGCGTGCGCCCGGCGCTGCCGGCGCGCGTGGGCGACCTGTTCGGGCGCGCGGAGAGCTTTGCCGAGATCGGCGGCGATTACGCTGCAACCCGCGATTACGTGCTCGGTCACGCCGGGCAGGCCTGATGGCGAACCTCGTCCAGCAACCGCTGGTGATGGAATGCACCGGGTGGGATGCCTACCGCCTGCTCGACAGCGGGGCGGGGCGCAAGTGGGAGAGCTTCGGCCCCCACGCCTTCATCCGCCCCGAACCGCAAGCCCTGTGGCAACCCCGCCGCGACGACTGGCAGGCAGCGGGCGAATTCATCCCCGGCTCGGACGAGGATGGCGGCGGGCGTTGGCAGTTTGACTCCCGCCTCCCCGACGAGGGCTGGGAGCTGGATTGGAACGAGGTCCGCTTCACCGCGCGCCCGACACCGTTCCGCCACCTGCAATTCTTTCCCGACATGGCCCCGGTGTGGGAGTGGATGCGCGACCAGCTCGACGGGATGGATGCGGCCGAGACGATGAACCTGTTCGGCTACACCGGCCTCGGCACGCTGGCGCTGTCGCAGCATGGGCGCGTGACCCATGTCGATGCCTCGAAGAAGTCGGTCGCCCAGGCGCGCGAGAATGCCGCGCTGTCGGGCATGACGACACGCCCTATACGCTGGCTGACCGACGATGCCGCCAAGTTCACCGCGCGCGAGGTGCGACGCGGGCGACGCTATGACGGGATCATACTCGACCCCCCCAAATTCGGGCGCGGGCCGGAGGGCGAGGTGTGGCGGCTGGAGGAACACCTGCCCGGCCTGATCGCCGACTGCGCGAAACTGCTCGATGCGGACAGCCGCTTCCTGTTTCTCACCGTCTATGCGGTGCGGATGAGCAGCCTTGCGATTGCGGGCCTGCTGCAGGAGGCGCTCGGCCATCTGCCGGGCCGGATCGAGCACGGCGACCTTGCCGTGCGCGAGGAAGGGGAGGGGGGCCGTCTGCTGCCCACCGCAATCTTCTCGCGGTGGAGCAATACACAGTAGCCGCCGTCGCATCGCGGGATGCCGAAAACCGGTGCCCACTTTTTGGCGCGATGCTCTAAAGGCCCCGCCATGACCGATTCGCTTACCCTCGAAGTCAACGATCTCGTCGTCGATGTCCTCACCGGTATCTATTCCGAGGAGACCGGCAAGCCCCAGCCGCTGCGCATCTCGATCGCGGCGCGCTACAAGGTGGCGGATCGCTACGATCCCGACACGCCGCTCGATGCGTCCAAGAATTACATGGATCTGAAGTTCGCCGCCTCCGACGGCCTGCCCGCAGGCGTGCACTTCAAGTTGATCGAAGCGGTGGCGGATCACATCTGCGAGACGCTGTTCGTGCAGGATGCGCGGGTCGAGGCGGTGACGGTCAAGATCGTCAAGCTGGCGATTGCCGAAGCGGGCGAGCAAATCGGCATCACGCTCCACCGCGAACGCCGCGCAGATCACGGGGGCTGAGCGGGTGCAGCGCCAGCTCGATGTCGGCCTGCTGCCCGAAGCTGCGCTGGATGCGGCAACCGCCTTCATGGCGCTCCATCTCGAAGCCGCGCGCACCCTGCTGGCCGACCCTGCCACCACCGCGCTCGCGATCGTACTGCCGCCCGCGCCCTACGACCACCGCGACTGGCGGCTTGCGCTCGCCCGCGATCTGGCGCGTGAGGCGACGCCGCGGCGGGTGAATGTCGTCGCAGGGCCGCCCGGAGAAAGCCTCGCGGCGAGTTTGCGATTTTTGGCAAGTGCCCCCGGGCTGACAGGGCAGTACCTTGTGTGCCATGACAGCGCCCGTGCCGATGAACGCGCCTCGCAAGCCTGACATGATTCTGCTGCGCGACCCCGAGGCCGCGCCGCTGCCGCTGGTCGACGCCTTCCAGCGCCGCATCACCTATCTGCGCCTCTCGGTCACCGACCGTTGCGACCTCAGGTGTTCCTATTGCATGCCCGAGCGCATGACCTTTCTTCCCAAGAAGGAGGTGCTGAGCCTCGAGGAGCTCTACGATCTGGCCAGCGGCTTCATCGCCCGCGGCGTCACCAAGATTCGCATCACCGGGGGCGAGCCGCTGGTGCGGCGCGACATCATCGGCCTGTTCACCGCGCTCGGGCGCCGCATCGGCCACGATCTCGAAGAGCTGACGCTGACCACCAACGGCACCCAGCTGGCCGCCCATGCCGAGGCGCTCGCTAAGGCGGGGGTGCGGCGGGTCAACGTCTCGCTCGATACGCTCGACCGCGCGAAGTTCGCCGCGCTGACCCGGCGTGACAGCCTGCCGCCGGTGCTGGAGGGCATCGCCGCGGCCAAGGCGGCGGGGCTGAGGGTGAAGCTCAACGCCGTGGCGCTGAAGGGCGTGAACGAGGATGAGCTCCCAGATCTGATCGCCTGGGGCCACGGCGAGGGGCACGATGTCACGCTGATCGAAGTCATGCCGCTCGGCGATGTCGAGGAGGAGCGGCTCGACCAGTACCTCCCGCTCGATCGGGTGCGGGAGCAACTGGAGCGACGCTGGACGCTGACCGAAAGCGATCATCGCACCGGCGGCCCCTCGACCTATGTCGATATTGCCGAGACCGGCGGCAGGCTCGGCTTCATCACGCCGCATACCAGCAATTTCTGCGCGGGCTGCAACCGGCTGCGGGTGACCGCGACCGGGCAGCTCTTCCCCTGTCTCGGCGGGGGCGAGCAGGTCGACCTGCGCGCCGCGCTGCGCTCCGACAATCCGACCGCGAACCTCGCCGCCGCGCTGGACGAGGCGCTGCGCATCAAGCCCGAGAAGCACCACTTCCGCATGGACACCCGCGGGGCTACACCGACGCTGCCGCGCCACATGTCGATGACGGGGGGCTAGCCGAGTGGTTACCGTGGTCTTCCTCGGCAAGCTCGCCGACTTGGCGGGCGCGCCCGCAATGCAGTTGCCCGCGCCGCTCGGGTGGGAGGGGCTGAAGGCCGCGCTGCCCCCGGCACTCGCCGACGCGCTGGACGATCCGCGCAACCGCGTGGCGCTGAACGGCGCGCTGCTGGCCGACAAGGCGGCGTTGCAGGCCGCGGCCGGCGACGAGATCGCGCTTCTGCCGCCGGTATCGGGGGGCTGATGCGCGACATCCGCCTGCTCCACCAGATGTTCATCCCCGGCACGCTGATCGGGCCGTTCACGCAGGCCAATCCGGGGCTGGGCGGGGTGTGCACCTTTGTCGGAGAAGTGCGCTTCGATGACGGCGTGGAGGCGCTGGAACTCACGCATTACGAGCCGCTGACCCTGCCGGGGATGCACGGGCTGGCGGATCGCGCCTTCGATCGCTTCGACCTGATGGGCCTGCTGATGGTCCACCGTGTCGGCATGATGCGCCCCGGCGAGCCGATCGTCTGCGTCTCGGCGGCCGCGCTCCACCGCCGCGACTGCATCGACGCGGTCGATTTCTGCATGGACCATCTCAAAAGCGCCGCGTGGTTCTGGAAACGCGAGAAGCGTGCAGGGGAATGGCACTGGATCGAGCCGCGGGCACAGGATCATGCCGATCTCGCCCGGTGGCAGGCGTGATTTGATCCCGGTCAAAGCAGAGGCACGCAGCGCAGGGTAATTCCCTTTCCGACACAGGAAAGGATCACCCCATGAGCCACATCGTCAACGACCTTCTCGCCCGCGGCGACGCGCGGATCGTTCCCGCCCCTGCCGAGGCGCCGGTGCGTCATCAGGTCGAGGCCGACCGCAATTTCGGCCTGCCGACCGCGCTCTACGGGGCGACGGTCGCGGGCTATCTCGGCTTTCTGCTGGTGGTCGGCAGCGCTTTTGCCAATCCGGTGCTGGCGATCCCGATGGCGATCTTCGTGGTTTTCATCGTCGCGGGTTTCGGGGTTCCGGCGATCTGGACGCGGCTGGCGGGCAACACCTCCGAACCGCAGACGCTGGGCGAGTTCGGCGCGCGCGGGATCATGACCCACACTGGGCGGCTGGCCGCGAAGGACGCGACCATCCAGGTGCTGATCCTGCCGGTGCTGCTGGTGATCTGGGGTCTGGCGGTGGCGGTGATCGCGGCGGTGGTCGCCTGACGCGATCATCATGAGCCCCGGCGCGGGGCGGTGGCCCACTCCCCGGCCAGAGCACTTTCCGGCCTATCCGGGTCACCCTGACGGAGCCGATTTGGGCCCAGAGCAAGGAACGACGAGCGAGCCATGCCGAAGCATAGTGAGCGAGGAGAGACGCCGCGCTGGGCCCAAATCGGCCTGGGTCGCGTCAGGAAGCCCGCTGGCTTCGTCGCGGCGCTTGCAGGGGCAACCAGCCCCTGCTGCGCACCACTCCTCCCCAGCGGGCTTCCTGACGCGATCAGGGCGATCCGGATAGGCCGTAAAGTGCTCTAACGCCCCGATATTTCGTGCAACAACTCGGGGTTGCGCAAGGCGATGCCGCGCTTTCCCTCGCGCTGGATCGCGCCCATTTCTTCCAGTTCACCCAGCTTGCGGCTGACGGTTTCGATCGTGAGGCCGAGCATGTTGGCGATCTCGCCCCGGGTCAGCGGCAGTTCGAAATGCTGTGCGAGGTGGCACGAGCTTTCGCTGGCAGCGGCGGCAAAATCGTGGAGCAGCGCCGCCAGCCGCGCTTCGGCGCTGGCGTGACCGGTGAGCTCGAGCAGATTGCGGGTCGCCAACAGATCGGCTTGGCTGCGGCGCAGCAGCGCGCGGGCAAGGGCGGGGTAATCCTCGATCGCGCGTTCGATGTCGGCGCGCGCGAAGGTGCAAAGTCGGCTTTCGGTCAGCGCGACGACATCGTGATGCGCGAAAGGCGCAAACAGTTCGCCGATGAAACCTGCCGGGTGGACGAGGGCCAGAATCTGCTCGTTGCCATCGACATCCACCGCCGAAACCTTGAGCGCCCCGGTCAGCAGCGTCGCGCAGGCTGCTTCCTCGTCGCCTGCGGCAAACAGCATCTCGCCGCGCTTCAATGTGCGGGTGCGCCCGGCGGCGGCCATTGCCTCGCGCTCTTCCGGCGTCAGCACCGCGCAGGCGGCGGTTTCCTTGACCGGGCAGGTTGCGCAAGCGAGGTTCATGATCCCATCGCCTGCCACAGCCGCGCGATTGCCGCATCCTGCCGTGCGAGAGTTGCTGCAGCCTGGCCCTGCGCCTCGGTCAGCGCAGGCCCGGCCGTAGTGAGCGCGTTGGCGGCTTGCGCTACCTGCGCATCGATCGCGGCGAGCGCGGTGGCGGTCTTGGCGCGCTCGGCATCAAGATCGGCAAGCGCCACCAGTGCTGCGCTGCGCGCACCGCTTTCAAAGGATTGTCCGGCGGCGGCGCGCACCAGCCGGCCCGCTTCGGGCTCGCGGCGCTGGAAGGCGGCGTCGGCGGCGGTGATCGTCGCCATCAGGTCATCGAGGCTCGCAGCGTCGGTGATCGGGCGAATCGGGGAGGGCGCCGGCGTCGGAAGCGGCGCAGGCAGCAGCTCGCCGCGTTCGAACGGGCGCAGCGCCAGCGAAGGATAGGCATCCTCGCCCTGTGCACAGCCGCCCAGCAACGCCGGTAGCGCCGCGAAAATCCAGATCTTGTACCGTTGTGCTCGCATGGTGATCCCATGTTCCGTTACCATGACACCCGCAAATGGCAAAGACAGCTGACGATGTCGCGGCTACGACTTTTTGGCGATCCCGATGCTGCTCGGGCGTTGACTTGGCGCTCCCTTTCCCCTAACGGCTCGCCTTCTTTACGGGGCTGCATCTGCGCTAGCCTCGCATTGCTGTTCGGTTGGTGTGGCAAATGCCTCCATTTTCCGGACCTGCACAGACAAGAGAGTTTAGAGCCATGTTCGCTGTAGTGCGCACGGGCGGCAAGCAATATCGGGTTGCCGCCGGAGACAAGATTGCCGTTGAAAAGCTCGCTGGCGAAGCGGGTGACACGATCACGCTGGGCGATGTCCTGCTGGCTGGCGAAGGCGACGATCTCGCCGACGTCGCCAAGGTGATCGTCTCGGCCGAGATCATCGCCCAGGCCAAGAGCGAAAAGGTGGTCGTCTTCAAGAAGCGCCGCCGCCACAACTATCGCCGCAAGAACGGCCACCGCCAGCAGATGACCCTGCTGCGCATCACCGCCGTGGGCGCGGAAGAGAAGAAGGCTCCGGCCAAGAAGGCCGCCGCCAAGAAGACCAAGACCGAAGCCGCCGACGCGGCTGCCTCGGCCGAATAAGGGAGCACACGAACCATGGCACACAAGAAAGCAGGCGGTTCGTCGCGTAACGGTCGTGATTCGGCCGGTCGTCGCCTTGGCGTGAAGAAGTTCGGCGGTCAGGAAGTGATCGGCGGCAACATCATCATTCGTCAGCGCGGCACCAAGGTCTATCCGGGCGTGAACGTGGGCATGGGCAAGGACCACACCCTCTATTCGCTGACCGACGGCGTCGTGCGATTCCACGCGGGCAAGCTCGGCCGCAAATACGTCAGCGTAGACGCGATGGCCGAAGCCGCCGAATAAGCGGGCGATTCGATAAAGGGATCGTCCGCAAGGATGGTCCCGATCGGTGAAAGACCGATCGTCAGAGGGAGACAGGACCGTCCTCGAACCGAGGGGGTCCGTCTCCCTTTTTGTTTCTCCCTCGAAACAAGTCCGCGATTTCAATGTTTCGCGTGCACGAAATTGTCACGCGCCCGCTCTAGGGGCGGCGCGGGGCGAGGTAGGGAGAAGTCTCGTGTTCCATCGCAGCGAAAGACTGTTTCTGAGACCCGCGTTCCCCGAGGATGGCAGCGCCATTCTCGCTGCGATCGGGGAGGAAGCGATCGTGCGCAACCTCGCCCGCGCGCCTTGGCCCTATACCATCGAAGATGCGCGGGCCTTCGCCGCGCTGCCGCAGAACCCGCGTCTGCCGCACTTTCTCGTGACGCTCCCCGGGGTCGGGGTGATCGGCTCTGCGGGGATGGGTGAGCACGAGGGCGAGCCCGAGATCGGCTACTGGATCGCGCGCCCACACTGGGGGAAGGGCTACGCCACCGAGGCGGCGGCAGCGGTGCTGCGGATTGCCCGCACGCTGGGCCATCGTCGGATCGTGGCGGGGCACTTCCTCGACAATCTCGCCTCGGGCAAGGTGCTGAGAAATCTGGGCTTCCACCCCACCGGTCGGATCACCAGGCGTTTCAGCCTGGCGCGCGGAGAGGCGGCGGAACTGGCCGAATATGCGCACGATCCCGATGCGGAGGTAGACCCGGCGCCCTTCGCCCGCGCCGCCTGACCGGCGCGGGCCAGCGGCGGCAGTCTGCGCGGGTTGTTAGCCCCTGCAAATTCCCCTAGTCCCGCAGGCATATGGTCGTACGCAAAAGATTAACCCCCGAAGAATCGCGCAGCTCCGCGCTCGATGCCGCCCGCGCGCTGCTGATCGAGACGGGGCCGCAATCGGTGACGCTAAAAGCTGTCTCGGCCCGGATCGGGCGCACCCATGCCAACCTGCTGCACCACTTCGGCTCAGCCTCGGGCCTGCAGAAGGCGCTGGCCGAGCATCTGGCGCGTTCGGTGTGCGAAACCATCCGCAAGGCGGTGCATGCCAGCCGCGCGGGTGAAGGCTCGGCGCGCGAGGTGGTGGATCTGGCCTTCGACGCCTTCGACCGCGAGGGCGCGGGTGCGCTCACCAGCTGGATGCTGCTGACCGGCAACGAGGATGCGCTCGACCCGATCATTCAGGTGATCCACGAGCTGGTCGACGAGTTGGTCGCGACAGAGGCCGAGCAGGACGGCTGCGAGGAACGCATCCCGCGCGACACGCTGTCGCTGGTCCTGATGGCGCTGGGTGATGCGCTGATCGGCGGGGCGTTGGCGAAATCGCTGGGCCTGCCGCGCGATGCGGCGCGCCTGAGAGCGACGGCGCTGCTCGAAGCGAGCCTCGCCGAGCACATCCAACCGGCCTAACTTTCGCCTGCGAGCCCTGCAGCTTGCCAGGCGGGGAGGGCAGCCGGATCGAGACCCTCCACCCGCAGATGATCGACCGCGAGGCCGAGATCGGGATAGGCCGCCTTGCGCCGCGTTTCATCCGAAGCGGCCAACGGCACCACCACCAGCCGCCGGTTGACCTTCTGCCGCCAGTTCATCCGCGCGGTGTTCTCCTGCCCGACATAGCAGCCCTTGGTGAAGCTGACGCCGTTGAGCTCGACCGCATTGGTCTCCAGCCACAGGATATCGCCCATCTCACCCGCGCCCTCGGGCACGCCCAGCGACAGCCGGTGCGCCAGCCATGCCGCATCGGCGGGATCGCCCGCAGGCGCGGCCAGCCAGCGATGCCCGAGTTCCGGCAGGCGCGGATCGGACACCGCGCCGGACTGCTCAAACGGGCTCCAGTGAACGGCGAGCGAATCCTCGCGGCGGATCTCGATCTTGCGGCGCAGGCGGTACATCGACAGGCGCTTCACCAGCGCATCGGCGTGCTCCGCCTCGCAATCGAGCAGCAGCCCGGCGGGATCGCGCCACACCAGAAAATCGAACAGATGCTTGCCCTGCGCGCTCAGCAGCGCGGCATAGCAGGGTAGCGGGCCCTTGACGTCGTTGGTGACGAGGCCCTGCAGGAAGGCGGCGACATCCTCGCTATCGTCGAGCGCGGAGAGCCGCACGAGCGCGCGGGCGGTGAGGTGGGTAGCAGTCATGCGTGACAGATAGGCACAGGCAAAGCTAAGGGGAACCCATGACCGACCGCCTCACGATACGCCGCCCCGACGACTGGCACCTGCATTTCCGCGATGGCGCGGTGATGCGCGATGTGGTGCCCTACACTGCGCGCCAGTTCGCCCGCGCGATCGTGATGCCCAACCTCACCCCGCCGGTGACCACCGCCGCGCTCGCCGCCGCCTATCGCGACCGCATCCGCGCCGCCGTGCCCGCGGGCGTGGCGTTCGAGCCGCTGATGACCTGCTACCTCACAGACGACACCGATGCCGACGATCTGGCGCGCGGGGCGGCCGAGGGCGTATTCACCGCGGCCAAGATGTATCCCGCCAACGCCACCACCAACTCGGCGGCGGGGGTGACCGATGTCGAGAAGCTCTATCCGGTGCTCGCGCGGATGGAGGCCGAGGACATCGTGCTGTGCATCCACGGCGAGGTGACCGATCACAACGTCGACGTGTTCGACCGCGAGAAAGAGTTCATCGAGAGGCACTTGCGCGGCATTGTTGCGAGCTTTCCGAAGCTGCGCGTGGTGTTCGAACACATAACCACCGCCGATGCGGTCGATTTTGTGAGCGAGGCCGGGCCGCAGGTCGCCGCGACGATCACACCGCAGCATCTCCACATCAATCGCAACGCGATGCTGGTGGGCGGGATCCAGCCGCACAATTACTGCCTGCCCGTCGCGAAGCGCGAGGAGCACCGTCTGGCGCTGAGGAAGGCGGCGACGAGCGGGAGCGCGAAGTTCTTCCTCGGCACCGACTCCGCGCCGCACCTGCGCAGCGCCAAGGAGAGCGCCTGCGGCTGCGCAGGTATTTTCGGCGCGCCCTTTGCGCTGGAGAGCTATGTCACCGTGTTCGACGATGAGGGCGCGCTCGAGCATTTCGAGGGCTTCGCCTCACTCCACGGGCCGGCTTTCTACAAGCTGCCGGTGAACGAGGACAGCGTGAGCCTCGAACGCGCCGAAGTGGCGGTGCCCCCATGCCTCCACGTCACCGGTGAGGAGATCGTGCCTTGGCACGGCGGGCAGACGCTGCGGTGGCGGTTCCTAGGCTGAGGCGCTCTTGCGCTTCGCCCACAGGTCCCACACGAACACGCCCACCGCGATCCAGATCAGCACGAAGCTGGCGAGCTTCGCCGGGGCGAGCGGCTGTTCGAACACGAACAGACCGAGGAAGAAGACGATGGTCGGCGCGAGATACTGGATGAAGCCCAGCGTCGAATAGTCCATCCGCCGCGCGGCCAGCGCGAACATCAGCAGCGGCACGGCGGTGACCACGCCCGAGAATACGATCACCACGCTCAGCCAGGCTTCCTGCCCGAAGGAGGAGCCTAGCGGGCTTGCCGCGTACCACGCGGCAATGCCGATGGCGGCGGGCAGCAGGATCGCGCTTTCGATCGTGAGGCCGGGGAGTGATCCCACCGCAACCTGTTTGCGAACAAGACCATAGAGCCCGAAGCTGATACCGAGTGACAGGCTGATCCACAGGCTGGTGAGCGCGCCTGCCGCCAGCAGCGCCACCGCCACCCCGGCAATCGCCACGGCCAGCCACTGGCGCTTCGACAGCCGCTCGCCCAGCACCAGCGTGCCCAGCAGCACGTTGATCAGCGGATTGAGGTAATAGCCGAGGCTGGTGGCATAGACCTCGCCCGCCATGATCGCCCAGATATAGACGAACCAGTTGATCCCGATCAGCACCGAACTCGCCAGCAGCGCGAGCAGCGTGCGCGGGCTTTTGAGCGCGGCGAGCAGCTCGGGAAACTGGCGGCGGAACGCGACGATCAGCAGGCAGAGCGGCAGCGTCCAGATGATGCGCCAGCCGACGAATTCAAACGGCGGAACGCTCTGCACCAGAATGAGGTAGAGCGGCAGGAAGCCCCAGATCGTATAGGCCCCGATCGCCGGGGCCAGCCCCGATGCGGAACGCTGGTGTCCGGCGACGGGGGCGGGTGCGGCATCGGTGGAAGGGGCTCTCATGGCGCGCGCGTTACGGGGCGTGGGCCCCGCGTGCAAGCGGCCTTGCGCGATGAATGGCGGCTGTCGAGCTCGCTGCCGATTCGTTCAGAATAATCCTTCTATAGATGAACAGAACCTCGGGGCAGCCACCCCGAACCTCTTGCGGCCATTCCCACCAAATGGTCGCCAGCGCGCGGCGGCTTCGTGCCCCTCGCGGAAAGCGCCTTCGGATTGCCACGTTCGGCATCCGGAGGCGTTTTCATTTTGGGCTGACAGGCGGAGGGGCTGAGCGGGAAATTAACCATCCTGTGCGATGGGGGGACGATGCGCCCCTTGCTCGCTCTCATGTTGCTATGCCTCGCGCTCGCTGCCTGCGCCGATGAAGCTGCGCGCGAGGAGCAGACCCGCGCGGCGCTGATCGCGCAGGATCCGGTGATGGCCCGTGCGCTCGCCGATCCGCTGATGAGCGATCCCGATCTTGCCAGCCGCAACGAGGCCAACGCCGCGCTCGGCTTTCCTGACAGCCATGCCCTGCCGGTGATCGCCGCCGGTGCCCCCGATGCCGGTGCCGCGCGCGACCGGATGCGGCTAGAATTGCTGGCCGATGGGCCGATCCCCAATCTGCCGCGCGCGGTGACGCAGGGTGCAGGTGTCAAACCGCTCGGCCCGATGGCAAGCCCCGAGGCGCTGCTTGCGGCAGTCGGTGCGCCAGCGACGTGCGCTTCCGGCCTGCGGGAAGACTTCGCGCTCGCCGCTACGCTGCCGCCGCTGGCCGCGCTCCCGCCGCAGGCGATGGTGGTGCAGGCGGGCGGAGTCGAGAGGCCGGGCTGCGCCTTGCGTATCATCCGTTATCGCACGGCCGCCGGGCCCGAGGACGTGCTGCAATACCACTACGCAAAGGCCCGCCGCGCGGGACTGAAAGCCGTGCGCCACGCGGTGCCCGAGGATAGTCTCCACGCCGAGGCCAAAGCGGGCGAGAGACTGACAGTTCACGCCCGCCCGGGCGCGCACGGCCTCACCTCGGTCGATCTTGTCTACAGCGCGCCGCGGAGGCCCACCGTCAGGAGCGGATCCCGACCGTGATCGCCGCGCGCGGCTGGTCCATCTCGGTGCTGGCGACGGGGTAGGCGCAATAGTCGGCGGCGTAATAGGCCGCCGGGCGGTGATTGCCGGACAGGCCGATCCCCCCGAACGGCGCCTTGGACGAGGCCCCGTTGGTGGGCGAATTCCAGTTGATGATCCCGGCGCGGATATTGGCCCAGAACCGGCCGTAATCGTCCGGCGTGCCGCCGATCAGCGAGGCCGAGAGGCCGTAGACGGTGTTGTTCGCCTCGGCGATGCCCGCGTCGAGATCGGGGACGCGGATCACTTGCAGCAGCGGGCCGAACAGCTCGATATCGGGCCGCTCGGGCACGTCGCTCACGTCGATGATGCCGGGGCTGAGATAGGGCAGGTCGATCATCGTGCGGCGCATGTGCAGCAGCGCGCGCCCGCCTGCGGTGAGCAGCGCGAGGAAGCTTTCGGTCAACCGGTCCGCCGCGTCGTTGTCGATCACCGGGCCCATGAAGGGCTGCGGCTCGCCCATCGGATCGCCCACCATCAGCCGCCGCGTCATCGGCACGAGTTCGGCCATCAGCGGCTCGAACATGCTTTCGGCGACGATCAGCCGCCGCGCCGCCGTGCAACGCTGCCCGGCCGTGGTGAAGGCGCTCTTGATGATGAGCGCGGCGGCATCGGCCACCCGAGGGGTGTCGATCACCACGATCGGGTTATTGCCGCCCATCTCCAGCGCAACGATCTTGCCCGGATTGGCGGCGAGCTTGCGGTTGATCGCGATCCCCGCCTGCGCCGATCCGGTGAACAGCACGCCGTCGACCCCCGGATGCGCGACCAGCGCCTTGCCCTGTTCGGGCCCGCCGATCACGCACTGGATCACGTCTTCGGGAACGCCCGCGCTGTGGAAGGCGGCGACCAGCGCCTCGCCCACGGCGGGGGTCTTCTCGGAGGGTTTGAACACCACCGCATTGCCCGCCATCAGCGCCGGGATGATGTGGCCGTTGGGCAGATGCGCGGGGAAATTGTAGGGGCCCAGCACCGCCATCACCCCGTGCGGCTTGTGGCGCAGCGCGGCGCTCGCCTGCATCCCCGCGTCGAACTTCTTCTTGCCGGTTCTTTCGGCGAATGCCTGCACTGCGATGTCGACCTTGTTCACCACCGCATCGACTTCGGTGCGGGCTTCCCACAGGGGCTTGCCCGCCTCGCGCGCGATCAGCTCGGCAAAGCTGTCGGCATCGCGGCGGATGATGTTGGTGAAGGCGCGCAGCACCGCGATACGCTCGGTAAGAGCACGCGCCGCCCAAGGGGCCCAGGCGCGCCGCGCAGCCGAGACCGCCGCCTCGACATCGCTCACGGGGCCGCGCCACAGCTCCTCGCCATTGGCCGGCTGGGTGGAGATGAGGATATCGTCGCTCACGTCGTGTCTGTCTGCTCGATCTGCACCTGCCATCCCGCGCAGCACCTAAATGCAATGAAATCGAAAAGATAGGGGTAGGGCCGGGTTACGCATGTCCCGCAGGCAGGGGCGCAGGGCCGTGGGCCTCGCCCATCCGGCGGATCGCGGCGACCTTGGCGTGGAGCGGGCTCCAGTCGTCATCCGCAGCGATCGCGGCCCAGATCGCCTCGACCTCCTCGATCAGCAGGGATTGCGGGGCTTCGTCTGTCCAGTAGGGGTGACCGGAGGCGACAGGGCGGTAATGGCTGAAGGCTTCGGGCAGGCCGCGCCCGCCGCGATGGGCGAAGAAGAAGGCGTCGGGCTGCGCAGCCGACGCGCGCATCTGCGCCTCGCATCCGGCGACGAGCTGGGTGTCTTCCTCGATCCCCTGCGCTTCGACCCCCAAACGCCAGCACCATCGCCGTGCGACGGCGGCCATGTAGAGCGGCCCGAAGCGTTCGAGCGCTGCAACCAGCGGCGCGGTCTCGGCATGGATCCGCAATGCCACCGCCAGTTGCCCGCAATTCCAGTGCAGCGCCTCGGGCTGGCGGCCGAAGGCATAGAGGCCCGCGTGGTCGAAATAGGCGGCGGTAAAGCCCGGGTCCCATTCGGGCAGCCAGCGCCAGGGGCCATAGTCGAAGCTCTCGCCCGTCACATTCATGTTGTCGGTGTTGAGCACCCCGTGGACGAAGCCTGCCACCATGTAGCTCGCGGCCAGATCGGCCATCCGCTCGACCACGGCGTGCATCAGCCGGATCGCGGGCTCGTCGCGGCCCGGCGCATTCTCGGGCGGGGGCGGGGCAGGGAACTGGGTGAGGCAATAGTCGATCAGCGCGCCCATCTCCTCGGCCTGCTCCAGCGCCAGCAGCCGCTGAAAGGTGCCGAAGCGGATGTGCGAATGGCTGAGCCGCACCAGCACCGCCGAGCGGGTGGGCGAGGGCTCGTCGCCGCGCCACAGGCTCTCGCCGGTTTCGATCACGCTGAGGGTTTTCGAGGTGCTGACGCCCAAGGCTTCGAGCATTTCGGTGGCGAGGATTTCCCGCACCGCGCCCTTCAGCGTCAGTCGCCCGTCGCCCGAACGGCTCCACGGGGTCTGGCCCGATCCCTTGGTGCCGAGGTCGAGCAGGCGGCCCGCATCATCGCGCATCTGCGCAAACAGGAAGCCGCGCCCGTCGCCGATTTCGGGGTTGTACACCCGGAACTGGTGCCCGTGATAGCGCAGCGCCAGCGGCTGGGGCAGGTTGCCCTCCAGCGGTGCGAAGCGACCGAAATGCTGAGCCCATGCCTCATCGCTCAAACCCGCCAGGCCGACACTCGCCGCCGCGCGGTCGTTGCGCCAGCGCAGCTGCACTTCGGGGAAGTCTGCCGGGGCGACCGGGTCGCCCAGCCACCCGGCCAGCGGGAGAATCGCCGGATCGGGCCGATAGGGGACATCACAATCGGGGAGTTGCATGGGCTCGCTCATGCCGCGATAGTGGGGGCAAGCACAGCCGCGCGCAAGCATCGCGGCCCGACGATCAAAGGGAATACCGCCGCCGATGGCCGCCACTTACGAAGATCGCTATTGGACCAGCAGCGACGGGCTGAACCTGCATTACCGCAACTATCCCGGCCCCGATGGCGGGACGAAGCTGCCGGTGCTGTGCATGCACGGCCTCACCCGCAACGCCCGCGATTTCGGCGCGCTGGCCGAGGAACTGGCCGCCACCCGCCGGGTGATCGTGACTGAGATGCGCGGGCGGGGGATGAGCGATTATGCTCCTGATTCCGACACTTACAGCCCAATTACCTATGTCGGCGATGTCGAGAAACTGCTCGCGGAAGAGGGCATTGCGCGCTTTGCCGTGGTCGGCACCTCGATGGGCGGGCTTATGACGATGCTGATGGCCGCGCGCGAGCCCGGTCGGATGTCGGCGGTTGTGATGAACGATATCGGCCCCGAGGTCGATGCGGCGGGCCTTGCGCGGATTTCGGGCTATGTCGGGCAGGGGCGAAGCTACCCAACCTGGGTCCACGCCGCGCGCGGGCTGGCCGAGGCGCACGAGGCGGCCTTTCCCGACTACGATCTCGACCAGTGGCTCGAAATGGCCAAGCGCACGATGGTGGTGAGCCAGTCGGGCCGGATCGTGTTCGATTACGACATGGCCATTGCCGAACCCTTCGCGAAGCCCGGCAATGCCGCGCCGCCCGATCTGTGGCGCGCCTTCGAAGCGCTGGCGGGCGTGCCGATGCTGCTGGTGCGCGGCGGGTTGTCCGATCTGCTGAGCGCCGAGACGGTCAGGCAAATGGGCCTGCGCAATCCGGCGATGCGCACCGTCACCGTGCCGCGCGTCGGCCATGCCCCGACGCTTGACGAGCCCGAGGTGCGCGCCGCGATTGCCGCGCTGTTCGACGGGGCCGCGTGAGCCCGAGCGGCGGGGGCGGTGTGCCCCGTATCCTCCACTGCCATTCGACCTTCGCGGCGGGCGGCAAGGAAGTGCGCTGCGCCCGGCTGATGAACGGCTGGGGCGACCGGCTGGAGCACACAATCGTCTCTGCCGAACCCGAGGCGATGGGCGCTGCCGCGCTGATCGCGCCCGATGTGCCGGTCAGCTACCCGCAGGATTTCCCCGCGATGACGGGCAAGCCCACCCCGGCACGGCTCGCGCGGCTGGCGCGGGCGCTGAAGGGTTACGATCTCGTCTGCACCTACAATTGGGGCGCGATGGATGTGGTGATGGCGCATCGCCTTTTCGCCGGGTCGCAGGGCCTTCCGCCGCTGGTGCATCACGAGGATGGCTTCAACGAGGACGAGGCCGAGCGGCTGAATCCCAAGCGCAACCTCTATCGCCGCGCCGCGCTCGCCGGGGCGGCGTGCCTGATCGTGCCGTCGACCGGGCTCGAGACGATCGCGCGCGAGGCGTGGCATCAGCCGCCCGCGCGCCTGCGCCGTATTCCCAACGGCATCGACACCGCCGCCTTTGCCGCCGCCCCCGATCCCGCCGCTCTGCCGATCCGCAAGGGCGAGGGCGCGTTCTGGGTCGGCACGCTGGCGGGCCTGCGCGCGGTCAAGCGGCTGCCCGATCTGGTCGCGGGTTTCGCGGCACTCCCGCCCCAATGGCACCTCGTGATCTGCGGGGAGGGGCCGGAGCGCGGGGCGATCCTGACCGAGGCCGAAGCGCTCCGCATCACCGCGCGCGTTCACCTGCCCGGCGCCGTCGATCCCGCGAAGGTCGTCGGCCTGTTCGATATTTTCGCGCTGTCCTCGGCTTCCGAGCAATTCCCGCTCTCGGTGGTGGAGGCGATGGCGGCAGGCCTGCCGGTGGCGGCCACCGATGTCGGGGATATCCGCGCAATTCTGGCGCCCGATAACGCCGCCTTGCTCACGCCCCCGAACGATCCGCATGCGCTGGGACAGACCTTGGCCGCGCTCGCTGTCGACCCGGCGCTGCGTGCGCGGCTCGGGGCCGAAAACCGGACGCGCGCAGCTGCGCATTTCGACATCGCCGCGATGCGCGCCGCCTACGCGGATGCCTACAGCGCGGCGATGGGCCGTGCGTTCTAGGCGCCTTGCGCTTCATCCCCCGTTCAATCGCCGCGCCCCATTTGCGTGGGCCCGCGCAGGTGGCATTGCACCAAGGGGCGCAGGTGCCTAAAGAGCGCGCTCGCCGTATCGCGCAAGCTGCGGCACATGACTGACACGAGGAACACGAAGGCCCCCATGGCGCGCACTCCCACCATCCCGACCCCCACCCCTTCGGCCGAGGACGAGGTGCTGATCCGCGAGATCGACGAGGCGGTGCGCGAGGATGCGCTCTATTCCTTCATGCGTGATCACGGGATGAAGGTGCTGGGCGTGATCCTGCTAGGCGTGGCCGGGCTGGGCGGCTGGCTGATCTACAATCACTATGCCGAACAGGCGCTGGAGCAGCAGTCCGAAGCGCTGGTCTCGGCGCTCGATTATGCCCAGCAACGCGATTTCGACACCGCGAGCAAGAAGGTCGCTCCGCTGCTCGGCGCGGATGCCTCGCCCGGCGCGCGCGCGGCGGCGCGGTTCATTCAGGCGGGCGGGCTGATCGAGCAGAACAACACGGCCGGGGCCGCCAATCTCTACAAGATGGTCGCCGACGATGCCGAGGCTCCGGCGGCGCTGCGCGACCTTGCGCGGATTCGCGAAGTCACGCTGAAATACGACCAGATGCAGCCCGCCGACGTGATCGCGCAGCTTGGCCCGCTGGCAAAGCCCGGCAACCCGTTCTTCGGCTCGGCCGGGGAACTTGTGGCGATGGCGCATCTCGAAAAGGGTGACCGCAAGGCGGCGGGGATGATCTTCGCCGATATCGCCAAGCAGGAAGACCTGCCCGAAACTCTGCGCAGCCGCGCGCGCCAGATGGCCGGGCTGATGGGGGTCGATGCGGTGGTCGATGTCAACCAGCTGCTCAAGGACGAAGGCGTGACCACGTCCGATGATGCACAAGCGACCGGCGCGCCTGCTGCCGCTGAGGTCAGGTAAGATTGGACGGACGGGAATGACGACGACGAAATTTGCGCGCGCCGCGCTGCTTGCGGGTGTGTTTGCCGCCGGGCTGACCGGCTGCAAGGGCGGGCTGTTCGGCGGCGGGGACGAAAAGACCACGCCGACCGTGGGCAACCGCGTGCCGATCCTTTCGCGGATCGAGAGCGGGGCCGAGGTCGATCCGTCGCTCGCCGCGATCAGTGTGGTGTTGCCGCCGCAGCGGACCAATGCCGAATGGGCACAGGCGGGCGGTTCGGCCAGCAAATCCTACGGCCACCTCGCGCTGGCCGACAATCCGCAAAAGGTGTGGACCGCCTCGGTGGCAGGATCGACCAACCGCATGCGGCTCGCCGCCTCGCCGGTGATCGGCGGGGGCAAGGTCTTCGTCGAGGGCACCGACGGCGTGATCACGGCCTTCGACAAGGCCACCGGCGCGCGGCTGTGGTCGCGCGATGATGACGACATGACCAAGGATCAGGCCCCCTCGGCCTTCGGCGGCGGGGTCAGCTACGAAGCGGGCAAGCTCTATGCCACCAATGGCGTGGGCGATGTGAAGGCGCTCGACGCCGAAACCGGCGAAGTGCTGTGGAAGGTCAAGCCCGCAGGCCCGCTGCGCGGGTCGCCCACCATCGCCTTCGGCCAGCTGTTCGTGATGACTCAGGACAACCAGCTGATCTCGCTCAGCATCACCGATGGCTCGCTGGTGTGGGACGAAAGCGGATCGAACACCCAGTCGGGCGTGTTCGGCGTCGCTGCGCCAGCTGCCGGGCAGGGCACGGTGATTGCGGGCTATTCCAGCGGCGAATTGTCGGCCTATCGCTACGAGAATGGCCGCACCCTGTGGTCGGACGCGCTGGCGCGCACCAATATCTCGACCAGCGTCGGCTCGGTCACCGATATCGACGCCGATCCGATCATCGATTCGGGCCGCGTCTATGCGCTGGGGCAGGGCGGGCGCATGGCGGCCTACGAACTGCTCACCGGCCAGCGCATCTGGGAATTGAACCTCGCGGGCATTTCCACCCCGGCGATCGCGGGTGAGTGGATCTTCACCCTCACCGACGATGCGCGCCTCCTCGCCATCGCCCGCTCGAGCGGGCGGGTGCGCTGGATCAACCAGTTGCAGGCCTTCAAGGACGTGGAAGACAAGAAGGGCCCGATCTTCTGGACCGGCCCGGTGCTTGCAGGCGGACAGCTGTGGGTCGCGAGCTCGCGCGGCGAAGTGTGGAAGGTGAGCGCGGGGGAGGGCTCTGCCAGCCTCTTCGCCGATGTCGGCCAGCCGGTCAGCCTTGCGCCTGTCGTGGCGGACGGGATGCTGTTCATTATGGACGACAGCGGCACGATCCACGCCTGGAAGTAACCGTGCGCAATCGGCGCGCTTTGCCGAGCTGTTAACCAATAGGCGGTAAGGCGGTGCGGTCATGACTGCGCCGCCGCTTTCCGATCCCAACGCGCGCCCGCAGGCCCTGCCGCCGAGCGACGTATCGACCGGCGTGGGCCTCGTCGGGCTGGCGGGCCTGTTCGGCTGGATCGCCTTTTGCCGCGCCTATCCCGACATCGCTGTGATGCTTGGCCTTGGCGGAGAGCTGTCAGGGACACGCGGCGTGCTCTCCGGGCCGCTGGCGGCGCTCGCCGCGATGCTGTTCACCGCACTGCCGATGGCGGCGTGGTCGGTGCTGGTCGACAAGGTCCACCTTCGCCCCTCCACGGGGATCGACTGGAGCCTCAGGCGCCCGCTCGCCGATGTCATGCCGGTTGCCGTGATCAAGCTGGTCGGGCTGTGGGCGACATGGGCGCTGCTCGCCGCGTTCTATGCACTCGCCCGGTGGTACTGGAGCGGCAATTACGTCTTCGCGATGGAGGTGCTGAGCGTCGCCATCCTGCCGCTGGTGCTGCTGTCGGTGCCTTATGTCATCTGGCTCGACCGCTACCTGGTGGAACCGCGCGATGGTGCCTTCCAGTTCGGCGCTTTCGTGCTCGGCGGCGGGGTTGTCGGGCGCGAGCAATGGGACCGCGCGGGGCTCACAAAGCACTGGCGGGCGTGGATCATCAAGGGCTTTTTCGGCGCCTTCATGATCTCGATCCTGCCGCCCGGTTTCGCGCAGATCGTCGAGGCCGACCCGGCGGCGCTGCTCGCCAATCCGGCCGAATTCATCATGCTGCTGGTCACGCTGCTGTTCGTGATCGACGTGCAGATCGGCACGGTGGGTTACTTGCTCACCTTGCGCCCGCTCGATTCGCATATCCGATCGGGTAATCCCTTTCTCGCCGGGTGGCTGGCGGCGCTGATGTGCTATCCGCCTTTCGTGTGGGGCATCATCGGGCCGGATCAGCAGATCCTGAGCTACGAGGCGGGAACGCCGGGCTGGGCGCACTGGTTTGCCGACACGCCTGCGCTGCTGTGGGCCTGGGGCGGGCTGCTGGTGGCGCTGACCGCCATCTATGCCTGGGCGACGGTGGTGTTCGGCATCCGCTTCTCGAACCTTACCTATCGCGGCGTGCTGACCCACGGGCCCTACCGCTTCACCCGCCACCCGGCCTATCTGTCGAAGAACCTGTTCTGGTGGGCGAGCGTGCTGCCCTTCCTCGTCACCGGCGGATCGCTGATCGAGGGGGTGCGCAACAGCATATTCCTGCTGGCGGTCAACGCCATTTACTATTGGCGCGCGCGCACGGAGGAAGCGCATCTGCTCGCCGAGGATGCGAAGTATCGTGATTATCACGCGTGGATGGAGAGCCACGGGCTCATCACCGCGCCGCTGGTGCGGTTGAAGCGGGCCATTCTCGGTAACGGCGCGCGCAGCCACGAAGAGACGCATCCCTTCCCGGCTGAATAGGGTTACATCACCGGCGCGCCATCATCGGTCGGAAACTTGACCGCTTCCATCACGCTGAAATCGAGCCCTGCTATGGCCGCGCCGAATGTCGCCATGTGCGGCGTCGCGAAATGCGCAGTGAGCGCTGCCTCATCGCGCCACTTCTCGACGATGTGAACGATCGAGGGGTCGCCCAGATCCTGCGTGAAGGCATAGGCGATGCAGCCCTCCTCGGCATTGGAGGCAGCCACCATCGCGGCGATTGCCGGCCGGGCGGCATCGAGCGCCTCGGCAGTGACTTTCGCTTTCGCAAGCACGATCAACATGGTGGCTGCTTCTTCTCAGAACGACTGTTCGTAAACGCGGCTAATGTCACCGTTCCATTCGCCATGATAGGCGTCGAGCAAGCGCTGGGCGGGCACCTTTCCGCTCGCCACGATCTCGTCGAGCGCTTCGAGATAGCCGGTCTCGTTGTCGCCACTGCCGTTGAGCCGCGCGCGGGCCTTGAGACCGCCATGCGCGATCTTCAGCACCTCGCGGCCGAGTTCCTGCAACGTGCCGCCATCGGGCGACTTGGTTGCCAGTGCGAGCCGCGGCACCTCATTGCGAAGCCGCTCGCGCTCCTCCATCGACCAGCCCTTGACCAGATCCCACGCCGCATCGAGGGCGCTTTGGTCATAGAGCAGCCCGACCCAGAAGGCGGGCAGGGCGCAGATGCGGTTCCACGGGCCGCCATCTGCGCCGCGCATTTCAAGGAAGCTCTTCAGGCGCACCTCGGGGAAGGCGGTGGAGAGGTGGTCCCACCAGTCGCTCTGCGTCGGGCGCTCGCCGGGCAGGACGGAGAGCTTGCCGTCGAGAAAGTCTCGGAAGCTGAGCCCCGCCGCGTCGATATATTTCCCGTCGCGGAAGACGAAATACATCGGCACGTCGAGCATGTATTCGGCCCAGCGTTGATAGCCGAAGCCGTCCTCGAACACGAAGGGCAGCATCCCCGTGCGCGCGGGATCGGTGTCCGACCAGATGTGCGAGCGATAGGAGAGGAAGCCGTTGGGCTTGCCCTCGGTAAAGGGCGAATTGGCGAAGAGCGCGGTCGCCAGCGGTTGCAGCGCGAGGCTGGTGCGGAACTTCTTCACCATGTCGGCTTCGCTCGAATAGTCGAGGTTCACCTGGATGGTGCAGGTGCGCAGCATCATGTCGAGGCCCATCGAGCCCACGCGCGGCATGTGCCGTAGCATGATGTCATAACGGCCCTTGGGCATGATCGGCAGCGCTTCGCGCGTCTTGTCGGGCCACATCCCGAGACCGAGATAGCCCACGCCGCATTTCTCGCCGACTTCCTTGACCTGTGCCAGATGGCGCCCGGTCTCCGCGCAGGTCTGGTGCAGGTTTTCAAGCGGCGCGCCCGACAGCTCCAACTGGCCCGCAGGCTCAAGGCTGATCGCGCCGTCCTCACCCTTCAGGGCGATGACGTTGCCGCCCTCTTCGACCGGGCTCCAGTCGAATTTCTCGAGGCCTTTCAGCAGGTCGCGAATGCCGCAGGGCTCGTCATAGGAGGGCGCGCGATGATCGGAGCGCTTGTAAACGAGCTTTTCGTGTTCGGTGCCGATGCGCCATTTTTCGGGCGGCTTCTCGCCGCCAACCATCGGTGCGACCAGCTGGTCGAGACTTTCGATGACCGGATCTTCGGCGGTGGTGGCTTCGCGTGTGCTCATCGACAAGGCCCTCTCTGGCCGGTTGCTTTAGAAAACGGGTTTGCCGCTGGGAAGGCAAATTCGCCTTTGCGCGGGCGAAGCCGGTTTGTCTTGCAAAATCCGCCGCGGCGGCGCGCGGCTACCAGTCCCCGGCGTTGGCCATCCATACCGAAAGCGCGGCAATGGCGGCGGTTTCGCCCCGCAGGATGCGCGGGCCGAGGGTGATCGGGCGGGCCTGCGGGTGCGCACGGATCGCAGCGCGTTCCGCCTCGTCGAACCCGCCTTCGGGGCCGGTGAGGATCGCGGTGGGGCCTTGGTGCGCCTTGAAAGCGGCGGCGGCAGGCTCGCCTCCGTTCTCATCGGCGAAGAACAGCGCGCGATCCTCGGGCCAGTTGGCCAGCAACGCATCGAGCTTCATGGGCTCGGCGAGTTCGGGCAGCGCGGTGCGGGCGCACTGCTCGGCGGCTTCGGTGGTGATCGCGCGGGCGCGTTCGAGATTGAGCTTGTCGGCCACGCAGCGGCGGGTGAGCAGCGGCTGGATGCGGGCCACGCCCAACTCGGTCGCCTTTTCGAGCACGAGGTCGAAACGATCCTTCTTGAGCAGGGCAGGGCACAGCCACAGATCGGGCACCGCTTCACGCGGGCGGAGCAGTTCCGCTGCCTCCAGCACCACATCGCGCTTGCCGACCTCGCTGACGCGCGCAGCCCATTCCCCGGTGATGTCGTCGCACAGGATCACGACATCGCCCGCACTCACCCGCATCACGCGGGCGAGGTAATGCGCCGGGTTGCCCTCGATCCGCACACCCGCACCGGCGCGAAGTTCGTCGGTGACGAACAGGCGCGGCGCGCTTTTCGGGGGCCATGCGGGGGTTGCGGGCATGGCTTGGCCCTACGCGCGCGGCACGCTAGAGCGCAAGCGATGAACGAAACCATCGTCCCCGACAGCGAGCGCAAAAGTCTTTCGGGCGGCCTCGTCGCGCGCCTGCCGCAGCTCCCGCGTGATCTCGCCATGCTCGCGCGGTTCGACCGGCCGATCGGCTGGTGGCTGCTGTTCTGGCCCTGCGTTTTCGGGGTGTGGCTGGCGGGAGCGGGCGCACAATTCGCGCTGCTCGGCTGGCTGTTGCTCGGCAGCATCGCGATGCGCGGGGCGGGGTGCGTCTACAACGACATCGTCGATGCCGATCTCGACCGGCAGGTGGCGCGCACCGCGCTGCGCCCGGTGGCGAGCGGACGGGTGTCGAAGAAAGTTGCGTGGGGCTGGCTGGTCGCGCTGTGCCTCGTGGGCCTCGTGGTGCTGCTGCAACTTCGGCTGGAGGCGCAGATCGTTGCGCTCGGCAGCCTCGCGCTGGTCGCGGCCTATCCCTTCATGAAGCGCATCACCTGGTGGCCGCAGGCGTGGCTGGGGATGGTGTTCACCTGGGGGCTGCTGGTCGGCTGGACGCAGCTGCGCTGGGACAATTGGGAGGTGCTCGCCTGTCTCTATGCCGGCGCGATCTGCTGGGTGATCGGTTACGACACGATCTATGCGCTGCAGGACCGCGAGGATGATGCGATGGTCGGCATCCGCTCCTCGGCGCTGGCGATGGGCGCGCGGGTGCAGGGCGGGATCGCGGCTTTCTATGCCGCCGCCGTGATCCTGTGGGGTGCGGCATTCTGGCTCTATCGCGCGGACGGGTTTGCGCTGCTGGCGCTATTGCCGGTCGCGGGGCATCTGCTGTGGCAGGTGGCGACGCTTGATGCGGATGATCCCGCCAACCCGCTGGATCGCTTCCGGTCGAACCGCTGGGCCGGGGCGCTGATGGCGGCGGCGTGCTTCGTGGTCGGCAACGCGGGGGTTTAGGGGCGATGTGCAATCTCTACCGCATGACGAAGAACGCCAGCGAGGTCGCGGCGTGGTTCGATGCGGTGGAGAGCGCTGCGGGCGCCAATTTCGCCGAGGAGGTCTATCCCGGCTATACCGGGCTGGTGGTCGCGGAAGGCGCGGTGCGGCCCATGACATGGGGCTTCCCGCTGGTGCTCAAAGGCAAGCAGGGCCAGCCGCTGAAGCCCAAGCCGGTAAACAACGCGCGCTCCGACAAGCTCGAGACCGGCTTCTGGCGCCATGCCTTTCATAACCGCCGTTGCCTCATCCCGCTCACCGCCTGGGCCGAGGCGCAGGGGGCCAAGGGGCGGATGACGCGCACATGGTTGTCGCTGCCCGACGCGCCTCTGTTTGCGGTGGCGGGCGTGTGGCGACCGTCCGAGGAATGGGGCGATTGCTATTCGATGGTGATGACCGCGAGCGAAGGCACCGAGGCGGCCAGCGTGCATGAGCGGATGCCAGTGCTGCTCGCGCCCGAGGATCACGCCGGCTGGCTCGCCGCCCCGGCCGAGGAGGCGCTGGGTCTGTGCCGGGGGTGGGAAGGGCCGCTCGTCATCGACCGCACCGATCAGCTGTGGGCCAAAGGCGCGGGGAGCCAGCCGGGGCTGTTCTAGCTGTAGCTCACCACCTCGAATTCGATCCCGTCCCAGTCGAAGAAATAGAATCGCCGCCCCGGCGCGTAGTCGGCGTGGTTGAAGGGGACGAGGCCCGCGTCCGTCACCACGGCTTCGGCAGCGGCGAGATCGTCGACCATCAAACCGACATGGTTGAGCGGCACGCCCTTGCCGAAGCGGCCGGCCACCGGCGCGCCCCTGGTATAGACCGCGATGTAATCGCGCGCGCTGCCGACATGGATCGTCTCTCCGCCCAGCTGCGAGGGGCCGCGCCAGCGGATATGCCAGCCCATCAGCCGCTCCAGCAGAGCGGCGCTGCGGTCGATGTCGGATACGGTGATATTGACGTGTTCGAGAGAGCTGTTGGCCATGCTGTGTCCTTTCATAAGGTCGCCGAAGCGCAGCCGCCGGACGGGTGCGAATCAGTGAACTTGCCGACCTTGCGATCTCAACCTAACTTGAGGTCAAGCTTTATCGCCGAAGGTGACCAATGCCCGCCAATCGCCTCAAACCCACTGACCTCATCACCATTGGCGAGGTCGCACGCCGCACCGGGCTGAGCGTCTCGGCGATCCGCTTCTACGAGGAGCAGGGGCTGGTCGAGCCGCTGCGCACCGGCGGCAACCAGCGGCGCTTCCTGCGCTCCGACATCCGGCGGCTGAGTTTCATCCTGATCGCCCAGCGGCTCGGCCTGTCGCTGGACGAGATTGCCGCCGCGCTCGCCAGCCTGCCGCAGGGTCGCACGCCCACCGCGCGCGACTGGGAGGCGATCAGCGCCGCGATCCGCGCGCGGCTCGATGCGCAGATCGCCGATCTGGTGCGCACCCGCGACCGGCTCGACGAGTGCATCGGCTGCGGGTGCCTCAGCCTCAGCCATTGCGCAATCTGGAACCCGCAGGATGCGCTGGGCGATGAGGGGCCGGGCGCGCGCAAGCTGATCGGGTAACCGGCTCAAGCGGCGATCTGTATCGACCAACGACGCGCGGGGTCGATCAAATGCGGGTATTGGCCCACCAATGCGGCTTTATCTCGCCGCGCAGGGCGCTAGATTGGCCATTTATTGCAAGCGATTGCAGCAAGGGGGTCACAGACATGCTCGAACTCGCCGGCGTCAGCCACACCTATCCCAACGGCACCCACGCGCTCGACGATGTGAGCCTGTCGATCCCCAAGGGGATGTTCGGCCTGCTGGGCCCCAACGGCGCAGGCAAATCGACCCTGATGCGCACGATCGCGACCTTGCAGGCACCCACGCATGGCGCGATCCGTTTCGGCGATATCGACGTGCTGGCCGAGCCCGACCGGCTGCGCCGCACGCTGGGCTATCTGCCGCAGGATTTCGGCGTCTATCCGCGCGTTTCGGCCTATCAGATGCTCGATCACATGGCGGTGCTGAAGGGCGTGAACAACGGCGCAGAGCGCAAGGCCATGGTCGAGCATCTGCTCAACCAGACCAACCTGTGGGCTGTGCGCTCCAAGGCCATCGCGGGCTTTTCGGGCGGGATGCGCCAGCGCTTCGGCATTGCGCAGGCGCTGATCGGCGATCCGCAGCTGATCATCGTCGACGAACCTACCGCCGGGCTCGACCCGGAAGAGCGCAACCGCTTCCTGAACCTGCTCGCGGGGATCGGCGAGAACGTGGTGGTGATCCTCTCGACCCACATCGTCGACGATGTCGCCGACCTCTGCCCGCGCATGGCGGTGCTGGCGGGCGGCAAGGTGCGGCTGGAGGGCGCGCCGCTCGACCTTATCGCCTCGACCAAGGGGCGGGTGTGGCAGCGCACCGTGCCGCACACGCAGCTGGCCGAGATGCAGGCGCAATACGAGGTCATCTCGCACCGCTTCTTTGCGGGCGACATCGTCGTCCACGTGCTCGCCGACAACCCGCCCGACGGTTTCGCGCCGGTGAGCGGCGGGCTGGAGGATGTCTATTTCGCCACCCTCGCCGAAACCCGCCGCGCGCCCGCCACCGCCGCGCAAGCCGCGTAAGGGAGGGCACCGCTCATGCTGACCGCCCGCCTCGCGGCATTCGAAATCCGCTATCAATTGAAGAACCCGGTGTTCTGGGTTTCGGTGATGATCTTCGGCCTCATCGGCTTCGGCATGAGCGCGAGCGACAATGTCAGCTTCGGCACGCCGGGATCGGTGCATGAGAATTCGCCCTACGCGATCACCTTCGCGCTGGGGATTCTGGCGCTGTTCTACCTCTTCGTGATCACCTCCTTCGTAGCCAACGCCGTGGTTCGCGACGATGTGACCGGGTTCGGCCCGATGATCCGCGCGACGCCGGTGGGGCGCACGCAGTTCCTCGCCGGGCGTTTCCTTGGCGGGCTCGCGATCGCGCTGATCGGCTTTACCGCCGTGCCGCTGGGCATTGCGCTGGGCGCGGCGATGCCGTGGGTCGATCCCGAGACCCTGGGGCCGGGGGGCTTTGCCGCCTATGCCTGGCCGTTCCTCGTGATCGCGGTGCCCAATATCATCCTGTCTTCGGCGCTGCTCTTCAGCCTCGCGACCATCACCCGGTCGATGCTGGCGAGCTATCTCGGGGTGCTGGTCCTGGTGATGGGCTATCTCGTCATCAGCGTCATTGTCGGGGCTGACCCGGCCAACCAGGATGCCGTCGCCCGTTACGAGCCGCTCGGCATGGGCGCGATCGGCGAAGTCTCGCGCTATTGGACGGCGGCGGAGATGAACACGCGGCTGATCCCGCTCGAAGGCAACCTGCTGTTCAACCGCCTTTTCATTCTCGGCCTGTCGGCGGTGTTCCTCGGGCTTGCGTGGATGCGTTTCAGCATGACCGAACGCGCGCCCTCGCGCTGGCGTCAGCGGCGGCTGGCCAAGCAGGCCGCGCGCGCCGCCAAGGCCGAGACGGTGCAGCCGCGCACGCTCGCAGCGCCCGTCGCCCGCAGTTTCGGCTTCGATCACGCCTGGGCGAGCTTCATGGCCCGCCTCAGGACCGAGATGATGCTGGTGCTCAAAAGCCCGGGCCTCATCGTGCTGCTGCTGCTGGCGCTCGCCTTCATCGCGCTCAACCTTGCCTTTGCCGAGACGATCTTCGGCACGCCCTCCTATCCGCTCACCGCCAATGTGATCACCTCGGTGCTGATCAACATGTTCCTGCCCAGCCTGATCGTCGCGGTGTTCTATGGCGGCGAGCTGGTGTGGCGCGAGCGTGACGTGAAGATCGGCGAGATCGTCGATGCCACCCCGGTTCCGGCCTGGGCGATGTTCGTGCCCAAGATCCTCGCGATCTTTCTGGTGCTGATCACCATGTCGCTCGCGGGGATGGTGACGGGGATATTCTATCAGCTGATCAAGGGCGCACCGAGCATCGATATCGGGCTCTACTTCAGCGCATATGTCGTGCCGCAGAGCATCGACCTGCTGCTGGTCGCGGTGCTGGCGGTGTTCTTTCAGGTCTTGAGCCCCAACAAATATGTCGGCTGGGGGCTGTTCTTGGTGTGGTTCCTGGCGCGCATCTTCATGTCGAACCTCGGCTACACCAACATGCTCTACAATTTCGGGGGCACGCCGGCCGAGCCGCTCAGCGACATGAACGGCACGGGCGAGTTCTGGAAGGGCGCCGCGATCGCGCGGGCCTATTGGGCGAGCTTCGGCGTGCTGCTGCTGGTGCTGGCGCACTGGGCCTGGCCCAAGGGCACGGTGGTCGCGGTGCTGCCGCGCCTCAAGGGGATGACGCGGCGGATTACCCCGGTCTCGGGCGGGATCGCGGCGGCAGCGCTGGCGGGCATGGTCGGCACCGGCGTGGTGATCCATCAGAACATCAAGGTGCTCAACTCCTACGAAACCTCCGACGAGGCCGAGGCGCGCGCGGCGGAACTTGAGCGCAAGTACCTCAAATACGAAAGCCTGCCGCGCCCGGTGGTGACCGATGTCGCCTTCGATGTCGCGATCTACCCTGACGAACGGCGCATGACCGTCACCGGCCATTACGACCTGCGCAACGACAGCGGCGCCCCGATCCGCGAGGTGCATATCCGGCAGGGCGACGACGAGGCGGTGTTCGAAAAGCTTGCGATCGGCGGGGCAAAGCTCGCCAGCCACGACACGCGCCACGCCTATCGCATTTACCGTTTCGACACCCCGCTCGCACCCGGAGCGACCACGCGGCTCGATTTCACCTCGCAGATCTGGCGGCGCGGCTTCGCCAATCGGGGGGCGGCGACCGACATCGTCGACAATGGCACCTTCGTGAACAACTTCACCTTCGCGCCGCTGATCGGGATGGACCGCAACGGATTGTTGCAGGATCGCACCGCACGCCGCCGTCAGGGCCTGCCGGACGAGTTGCGGATGCCCAAGCTGGAAGACGTGTCCGCGCAGGGCCGCAACTATATCGGTGCGGATTGGGTCAATTCGCGCATCACCATCTCGACCAGCGCCGATCAGGTGCCGATCGCGCCGGGCAACAAGCTGTCCGATGAGATCAAGGGCGACCGCCGGATCGCGGTTTTCCAGAGCCCGGCGCCGATCCTCAACTTCTTCTCGGTGCAATCGGCGCGCTATGCCGTGGCCGAGGAGCAGGCCGGCGACGTGCTGCTGAGCGTCTATCACGATCCGCGCCACGCCTGGAACGTGCCCGCGATGCTCAAGGCGATGAAGACCAGCCTCGGCTATTACGAGCGGGCTTTCGGCCCCTACCAGTTCGGCTACGCGCGGATCATCGAGTTTCCCGGCTATTCAAGCTTCGCGCAGGCTTTCGCGGGCACCATGCCCTATTCCGAAAGCATCGGCTTTGCCGCCGACGTGCGCGATCCCGAGGTGATCGACTATGTCACCTTCGTCACCGCGCACGAGGTGGGCCACCAGTATTGGGCGCACCAGATCGTGGGGGGGGACATGCAGGGCTCGACCATGCTGTCCGAAACCCTCGCCGAATATTCCGCGCTGATGGTGATGAAGGAGCTCTATGGCGAGGACAAGATCCGCCGCTTCCTCAAGTTCGAGCTCGATCGCTATCTCGCCGGGCGCAAGGGCGATGTGCTGGGCGAACAGCCGCTGATGCGGGTCGAGAACCAGCAGCACATCCATTACAACAAGGGCGGGATCGCGATGTATCTGCTCCAGCACCGGCTGGGCGAGGATGCCGTGAACCGCGCGCTGGCGCGGCTGATCGCGCGCTACAAGTTCAAGCCCGCGCCCTATCCCCGCAGTCTCGACCTGATCGCCGAGCTGCGCAAGGAGGCGAAAACGCCGGAGGATCAAGCGCTGATCACCGATCTGTTCGAACAGATCACGATCTACGACCTCAAGGCAAAGGAGGCGGTGACCGCGCAGCTGCCTGATCGCAGCTACCGCACCCGCATAACCATCGAAGCGGCCAAGTTCACCGCCGATGCCAAGGGCAACGAAACTCCGGCAAAGCTGGCCGAGAACATCGAAGTCGGCGTGTTTACCGAAAGGCCCGGCAGCGGCGCCTTCGACCGGGCCAAGGTGCTGTCGATGAAGCGCTATCCGGTGCGCGGCGGCAGGCAGGTGATCGAGGTGGTGACCAAGGGCGCGCGCCCGACATTTGCCGGGGTCGATCCCTACAACTTCTACATCGACCGGGATTCGGACGACAATGTCGTTCCGGTGACCTGAGCGCGGGCTCTAGTTCTCGGGGCCCAGTTCGGGGTCGAGATCGCGGGGCCGCGCGAAGTGGACAAGCTCGGCGCAATAGCGCTTCAGCTCGCTCCAGTGCGCGATGTCGCATTCGAGCACGGCATAGGCGGCGGTCGGGAACTTGACGACCGCCTCCTTGAACAGTGCGTTCTCCTTGCCCGGTGCGACCAGTTCCAGCAGCACGTCCTGCAGGCCGGGATTGTGGCCCGAGATGAGGATCGTCTTGGCCTCATCGTCGCCGGTGCCGGCAAGGGACTCGATCGTCTCGACGATGGTGTCGAAACTGGCGAGGTAGAGCCGCTCGTCGTAGGTTGGGGTGACATCGGGTAAAGCGCTTTCGAGCGTCAGCTTGACCCGTACGGCAGGGCTGGCGAGCACTTTGTCCCACTTTACCCCGTGGTCGCGGATATGCTGGCCAATCTTGGCCGCGCCCTTGCGGCCGCGTTCGTTGAGCCCGCGGTCGAAATCGCGCTGGCTGGTGTCGTCCCAGTCCGACTTGGCGTGGCGCAGGAGGCCCAGAATTTTCATCGCTGCAAGGCTCCTCCGGCGTGCTCGCTCGGCTGTTGCACAACACCAGCCGCGAGGCGTTGTAAAGCCTCATCGAGCGTCAGGCGCAGCACCGGGGTGCCTTTGGGAAAGGCGCTGAGCAGTCGCGTGGGGAAGGCGGGGGAGAGGACGATAAAGTGCCCCGCATCGTCCTTCGAACGGATCAGTCGTCCGAAAGCCTGCGCCAGCCGCGCGCGGATGATGCGGTCGTCGTAGGCCGAGCCGCCGCCTGCGAGCCTTCTCGCCTTGTGGAGGATATCGGGGCGCGGCCAGGGCACCTGTTCCAGCACCACGCAGCGCAGGGAGTCGCCGGGCACGTCGACCCCGTCACGCAGCGCGTCGGTGCCGATCAGGCTGGCGCGCGGATCGTCGCGGAAGATGTCGACGAGGGTGCCGGTGTCGATCGGGTCGACGTGCTGGGCATAGACTGGCAGGCCCGCCCGCGCGAGCCGGTCGGCGATGCGGCCGTGCACCGCGCGCAGGCGGCGGATCGCGGTGAACAGCCCCAGCACCCCGCCGCCCGATGCCTCAATGATCCGCGCATAGGCCCCGGCGAGCGCAGGCAGATCGCCCTTGGCAATGTCGGTAACGATCAGCACCTCGGCGCGGGCAGCGTAATCGAACGGGCTTTCGGCAGCGGAGAGAAGCGGGGCGACCTCGACATGGGCCGCACCCGAACGCTGGATCGCGCTCGCCCACCTGTCGTCATCTTCCGTCCGGTCGGTAAGCGTCGCGCTGGTGAGCAGCACGCCATGCGCGGGTTCCAGCACCACGCGCGCGAAGGGCTTCATCGGGTCGAGCCAGCGGCGGTGGATCGCCACATCGAATTCGCGCGCATCGGAGCGGTCGACCGCCAGCCAGTCGACGAATTCGGGATCGGCGGGCCCGCCGAGCCGGTCGAGCAATGCCTCCCATGCCGCAATCAGGTCGATCCGCCAAGCGAGCGCAAACCGCGCGCCCTCGATCCGCGCGCGCCCTTGTGCGTCGAGCCAGTCGGGCGGTTCGGCAAGGATCGCTTCCAGCCGCCCGCCTAGCCGGATCAGCGGCACGCGGATGCTGGCGAGCGCTTCGCCCGCCGCGCTGGCAGCTTCGATCACCTCGCCGGGAAGGCCCGCCGCCTCGGTCTCGATTCCGTAGCCCGCTTCCTGCCCGCCGCTCTCGTCGCGGGCATAGGTGGCGGTGCGCACTGCGGCGAGGAGGGCTTCGACCGGGCCGAAGGGGCTGTTCTCGGCAAGGCGCTGGAGCCAGCCGTCGGACGGGAGCAACTGCCCTGCCTTGCAGGCGGCGGCGATGGCTTCCGCGCCGGCCTCGTCATAGCTGGCAAGGTCGGCAAGCCTTGCCGCAAGGCCGCGCCTGCGCCCCCGCGCTTCGCGTTCGGGGCCCATGATCCAGCGCCGAAGTTCGATCGTCTCCTGCCCGGAAAGCGTCGCGGCGAAGGTCGAATCCGCCGCGTCGAACACGTGGTGGCCTTCGTCGAAGATCAGCCGCGTCGGGCGCTGGTTGGGGTCGCGGGCGCGGGCGGCGTTGACCATCACGAGGGCATGGTTGGCGATCACCAGATCGGCCTGTGCCGAGTCCCGCGCGGCGCGTTCGATGAAGCATTTCCGGTAGTGCGGGCACCCGGCATAGATGCACTCCCCGCGCTGGTCGGTGAGCGCGGCGATGCCCCTCTTGCGGAACAGCGTGCCGAGCCAGCCGGGCAGATCGCCGCCGATCATGTCGCCATCGCGGGTAAAGGCCCCCCAACGCGCCACCAGCTGCGCCAGCACCGCGGGCCGTCCGGCAAAGCCGCCCTGCAGCGCATCCTCGAGATTGAGCAGGCACAGGTAATTCTCGCGACCTTTCCTCACCACCACCGGCGGGGTGCCATCGGCGCGCCTGGCGGGCCAGGCCCGACGGCTTTCGGCGCGCAGCTGGCGTTGCAGGTTCTTGGTGAAGGTCGAGACCCACACCGTGCCGCCACTCAGCGTCGACCAGACCGAGGCCGGGGCGAGATAGCCCAGCGTCTTGCCGATCCCCGTTCCCGCCTGCGCCAGCGCCAGATGCGGGCGACCCGGGGCGGAGCGCGGCGCGAAGATGCGCGACACGTCAGCGGCATAGGCGCGCTGGCCCTCGCGGCTTTCGGCGCCTTCGCCGGTGAGCCGCGCGAGTTGCGCCTGCACCGTCTCGGCCCCCAACTCGACCTGCCGCGGGGCGGGGCGCTCACCGGTCTCCTCCCATTCGGGCAGGCGCGCGAACAGCCAGCGTTCGGCGCGCTCGGGCTTGGCGATGTGGGGCTTCAACACCTGCGCCCAGGGCCAGCGCAGCCGTTCGAGCGATTGCAGCGCGCTCCACGCGCCCTTGCGCTCGGGCCATTCCGGATCGCGGCACACCGCTGCCAGCGCGCCCGCCGCCTGCTGGAGCAGCGCGGGTACCGCCGCGTCGCTCGCCGGCACCGGCAGCCCCAGCGCCTCGGCCAACCCGCGCGGGGTGGGCACGCAGAACCGCGCCGGATGGACGAAGGCGAAAGCCTCGAGCAGGTCAAGGCCCGACAGGTCGGGATAGCCCAACCGGCTCGCCACCAGCGGGGCGTTGATCAGCAGCACCGGGGTGTCGGCGGCGGCCATGATCGCATCGCCCTTGGACACCGCCGTGGTGGTGCCGTCGGCCGCGCACAGCCAGTGACCGCCATGGCTGGCATGGAGCGCCGTCAGGGGGAGGGGTTCGGGAAGGGGGTCGGGAGGGCTCACTCCCGCCAAGATGGGGAGGCCTTGCGATAAGTAAACGCTGCCGAGAGCGCTTATGCGGAACCGTGGGCGCGTCTCAGGCGACCGCCTTCAACACCTGCAGATTGCCGTCGGAAATCGCTGCGACCACGCGGTCGCGGCCGTCGGCCTTGGCGCAATAGACCGCCTGATCGGCGCGGTGGATCGCCGCCTTGACCTCGACCCCCGTGGCCCGCCGGTGGAACCCGACGCTGGCCGTCACCCGCGTTTCGGCGAGCGGGCCGTCGAAGGCGAGGGCGGACACCGCCTCGCGCACCGCCAGCGCCAGCGCCGAGGTGCCCGGCGCGTAATCGTGGCCGACCAGTGCGACGAACTCCTCCCCGCCGGTGCGGCACACCTCGCCGAACGGGCCGAGCAGCGTCGCCAACCGCGCGCCGACCCGCTGGAGCACCACGTCTCCCGCATCGTGGCCATACAAGTCGTTGATCTTCTTGAAGTGGTCGAGATCGATCACGATCACCGCGCCGATCTGTGCGCCGCCCGCTTCCTCATCGTCGGCAATCAGCCGGTCGAGCCTGCGCCGGTTTCCGAGCTTGGTGAGCGGATCGATCTCGGTCTCCTCGATCCGGCTGCGCAGCATATCGTAGCCGATCGACATCATCAGCACGATCCCGACCAGCATCCCGGTCACCGCGCTAGTCATGTGAAACACGAGCGCGAGGCCCGAATAGAATTCGCGCAGGGCCTGCGTCGTCTGGCCGACCGGGTTGATCAGCGCGATCACGGCCCGCGCCGCGTAGGCGAAGCACGCGCTGGCGGTGATGAAGAGCGCAATCCGGTCGATGGTCGAGGCCCGGCGGAACGACCACATCACCGGCAGCGCCGAGAGGATAATCGCCGCGCCGATCGCCTGCACCGCGACGGCGCGCAGCCAGTATTGGGGCGCCCAGGGCACATCGGGCATGACCAGCAGGCTGCCGACGATCGCGATCGCTAGCGCCGTCCGGCCCGTTTGCCTGCCGTGGCGCGACAGGAACGCCTGTATCATCGCCAGCAGCGCGAAGTAGTGGGTCGTGATCGACAGCCATGGCCACCAATCGATCCGGCTGTGGTCGCGGTAGCCATCGATGGTGATCGAGATGCAGGCGATCATGAACCCGAGCGAGGCCCAGCGCGCCGCCGGCAGCCGACGGTCGGCCAGCGCGATCAGCCCCAGCGACAGCGAGAAAATCGCATACATCGCCGGAATCAGGATAAAGAAGGTGGTGCCCGCTGACATGGTTCACCGCCGTAAGGCAAGAGAGTTGAGATTGCGCTAAACCGCGCCTCGCCAGCCGATCATCCGTTACAACTGCTTAATGTCCTGATGTTACTGTCGCAGTCACGGCAAGAGAAAGGGATCGGTCGTGACGTTCGGACGCAAGGGAATGAGCCCCGGTCAGGTTACCCCAGCGGCTGCCAGCCCCGCAGGATCGATCGATCCCGAAGCGGCCGAGATCGCGGCGCGGCGCGAGGCCTTCCTCGCCGCCGAGCGCGCGCGCCGGTCCGAAAGCGCCTCGGGCGATGACCCGATGGGGCACCTTCGCAACGATGCGCGGCCCGCAACCCGGCGCAGCGAACCCGCGGGCGAGAGCTGGAATCCCGTGTCCGACGATGTCCTGCGCTCCGCTCGATCAGGTGGCAGCCGCGGAAGGTCGAACCGACAAAACTTCATGTGGGGCGATCCGGAGAGCCGCAACCTTGCCGTCGCTTATCTGCTGTGGTTCGTGATTGGTCAGGCATCGATGCACCGCTTCTATTGCGGGCAGAAGGAAAGCGCCTGGATGCAGGTGGGGCTGTTTGTCGGCAGTCTGGTAATCCTGTTCATCTTCCCGCCGCTGGGGATGGTCGGTCTGGTGGTCTGGTTTATCTGGTTGTTCGTCGACCTGTTCCTGATTCCGGGGATGTTGCGGCGGTTCAAGTCGGAGCATCGTTCCGATTACGGTTCGGTCTTCGCGTGATGGCGCACGACGGCTGACCGTGGTTTAAGGGGCAAAGGCGGGTGCGCCTTTGTGCATTGCCGTGTGGCATCGGCAAACCTTGACACTTGCATGCCGCCCGCGCTTGCGCGATGGCCGCGCACGTTATGACGATCACGCAAGATGCCCTCATCGCCGCCGCGCAGAACTCCAAGGCCTGGCCGTTTCAGGAAGCGCAGCGCCTTGCCAAGCGCCTGCCGCAGGGCAAGCCCGGCGGGGTGCTGTTCGAGACCGGCTATGGCCCCTCGGGCCTGCCGCATATCGGCACCTTTCAGGAAGTGCTGCGCACCACGCTTGTGCGCCGCGCCTACGAGACGCTGACCGGCCAGCCGACCCGGCTGGTGGCCTTCAGCGACGACATGGACGGTCTTCGCAAGGTGCCGGACAATGTGCCGAACAAGGCGCTGCTCGATGCCAATCTCGGCAAGCCGCTGTC
Source organism: Porphyrobacter sp. YT40 (assembly GCF_006542605.1). GTDB lineage: Bacteria > Pseudomonadota > Alphaproteobacteria > Sphingomonadales > Sphingomonadaceae > Erythrobacter. The sequence goes on along the minus strand of NZ_CP041222.1, from coordinate 3,041,920 downwards.
GCGCATCCCCGATCCGTTCGAGAAGTTCGAAAGCTTCGCCGCGCACAATAACGCGATGCTGCGCGACTTCCTCGACCGGTTCGGCTTCGAATACGAGTTTGTCAGTTCCTCGGATTGCTACAATTCGGGCCGCTTCGACGATGCGCTGAAGGGTGTGCTCGCCAACTTTCAGGCGATCCTCGACATCATGCTGCCGACGCTGGGCGAGGAGCGGCGCAAGACGTACTCCCCCGTTATGCCGATCAGCCCCACCACCAGCGCGGTGTTGCAGGTGCCGGTCGAGGTGGTGGACGCCGCTGCCGGGATCATCCGCTTCACCGACGAGGATGGCTCGGTCGTCGAGCAATCCGCGCTGGGCGGGATGGCCAAGTGCCAGTGGAAGGTCGACTGGGCAATGCGCTGGGTGGCGCTCGGCGTCGATTACGAGATGTACGGCAAGGATCTGACCGACTCCGGCATCCAGTCGGGCAAAATCGCCCGCGTGCTCGGCGGTCACAAGCCCGAGGGGCTGATCTACGAGCTGTTCCTCGACGCCAAGGGTGAGAAGATCTCAAAGTCCAAGGGCAATGGCCTCTCGATCGAGGAATGGCTGCAATATGGCAGCCCCGAGAGCTTGGGCCACTACATCTTCGCCAATCCCAAGAGCGCCAAGCAGTTGCACGCAGGCGTGATCCCCAAGGCGATCGACGATTACTGGCAGTTCCGCGCCGCGATTCTCGGGCAGGAAATTGACAAGCGGCTCGGCAATCCGGTGTGGCACCTGCTGCGCGCCAATCAGCGCTACGAGGGGGCCGACGCGCCGGGGCAGGGCGACACGCTGCCGGTGCCCTTCAGTCTGCTACTCAATCTGGTGGGCGTGCTCGGCGCGGGTGCGACGCGCGAGGCGGTGTGGTCATATCTCGGCAATTATGTCGAGGACGCCGACCCTGCGGCGCATCCGGCGCTCGATGCGCTGGTCGACAAGGCGCTTGCCTATAACCGCGAGTTCGTCGCGCCGACGCTCGCGAAGCGCGCGCCTGCGGGCGGCGAGATCGGGGCCTTGCAGGCGCTTGACGCCGCGCTCGAAGCCGCCGATCCGGCGACCAGTGCCGAGGATTTGCAGACCATCGTCTACGAGATCGGCAAGATCGAGGAGTTCGGGTTTGAAAGCCTGCGCGACTGGTTCAAGGCGCTCTACGAAACCCTGCTCGGCAGCGAGCAGGGCCCGCGCATGGGCAGCTTCATCGCGCTATACGGCATCGCGCCGACCCGCCAGCTGATCGCCGAGGCGCTCGCCAAGGCGTGAGCGGGGACGCCGATCCCCACGCGCTCGCGCGCGAATTGCTGGGGCGCGACTTTGCCGCGCTCCAGCCCGAGGAACAGCGCGTCCTTGCGCGCGTCGCGAGTGGGGCCTTTATCGGTCCCGATGCCGACGAGGTGGCGCAGGCCAATTCCACTTGGGCCGATCGCCTCGCCGACCGTGTGGCGGCGGTGGGCGGCAGCTGGGGCTTTATCGTCGGCTTTGGTGTGGTGCTGGTCGCCTGGGCGGCGATCAACACGGGCGTGTTGCCCGATCTCGGCTTGCCCGCCTTCGATGCCTATCCCTATATTTTCCTCAACCTGATGCTTTCGATGCTGGCAGCAGTGCAGGCGCCGATCATCCTGATGAGCCAGAACCGGCAAGCGACAAAGGATCGCATCGCCGCGCGCCACGATTATGAAGTGAACCTGCGCACCCAGCTGGAAATCCTGCGGCTCTCACGCCGGATCGATGCGCTGGCGGAGGATGTGCGGGCGATAGCGGGCAAGGAGTCCGGACCGCGCAAGGGAGAATAAGCCGCACTCAGCGCCACTGGCGGGTGCGATACCACTTGGTGATGATGTACTTGACCCCCGCCACCACCGGCGTGCCCGCGTGGAGTGTCGCCGGGTTGGGGCGGCCATCGGGCAGGGCGTTGTTCCACAGCAGCAAGGCGCCCGGTTGCGGCTCGATCTGGATGCCGAGCTGGGTGAAAGCGGTCGCGCCGCCCGCTTCGACCGGATTGAGATAGGCCATCGCGGTCCAGCTCCTCTGCCCGCCGCGCGCTTCCTCCTGCGGCCAATAGCTTTCGGAGGTGTAGAACCAGTCGTTGTGCGCCTTGAACTGCTGGCCGGGCTGGTAACGCTGGCCCTGCACCGGCTCGCCGATCATCGATTCGACCCCGAGCAGCGCGTCGATTCGTGCCGAAATCGACGCTACGAAGGAGTCCTGCGGATCGAGATCGCCCGAATAGGACGTGCGAAAGCCGCTGGCATAGTCGATCTCGTGCAGCGCAGAAGGCCGCGCAACGGCATCGATCATGCCGCACAGGCGCGCGCATTCGTCTTCGCTCAAAAACCCGCCGACCGCGAAGAGCTCGACCGGATCGACCGGCACCCGGTAGACCGCCGGATTGGCCGCCAGCCGCTCGCGCACCGCCGCACCGAGGCTGGCGAGGGCCGCCTGATCGGGGACGGTCTCGGGACTGGGCGCAGTGGCTGTCATGGCACCAGATTAGCAAGCGCACGCGCCTCGGCCAAGTCGAGGCGCGCGGCTCCGTTTGCACGAAAAAGCCCCGCCGGATCGCTCCGACGGGGCTTTCGCTTGGGTTCCGGTGAAGACCTACCAGAAGAAGTTCTCGATCACGTCAACCACTTCGCCGGTATAGATATCGACCAGCAAGACATCGTCATAATACCTAACCCACTGATAGGGACCGTAGGCCGGGGGGAGGCGATAGGCCCAGGGGTCGTTGATGAAGAAGCGCGGCTGGAAGAACAGGCTGTCGAGGAAGAAGCCGATGTTCACGCGGCTATAGCGGTGGGCACGATACGGGGCGTAATAGGGCCCGAGGTTGAAGACCACACGGTTGCTCCGGCGGTAATCGAACCAGTTGTAGTTGCGCCCGCTGCGCCAGCCGCGATCCCAGCGCCGGAAGTCGCGCCGGTCCCAGCCGGGCCGGCCGTTCCAGTTCCAGCGCCAGTCGTCACGCCGCCAGCCGCGCCGGTCATCGCGATAGTCGCGGCGGCGATCGTCGCGCTGCCACTCGTCGGCCCGGCGCGCGTCGCGCCTGATGTCACGGACCTGATCGCTGAAGCCGCCTCTGCCGCGCTGATCGAAGCGCCGGTCGCCGGAGCGGCGATCGCCACGATCTTCGATCCGGTCGGCGCGGCGATCGCCACGATCCTCGATGCGGTCGGCCCTGCGGTCGCCGCGATCCTCAATCCGGTCGGCGCGGAAATCGGTGCGGCGGTCGACCCGGTCGGCGGCGCGATCCCGGCCGCGCCGGTCGAGCTGATCGGCGCGGACATCGCCGCGGCGCTCGACCCGGTCGGCACGAACCTCGCTGCGACGATCCACCCGGTCGGCCCGCACTTCGCTGCGGCGATCGACGCGGTCGGCGCGCGCCGGAGCGCTGCGATCGGCCCGGCCGCGACGCGGCTGGGCGGCGCTTTCGGCCGCGGCGACCCGGGCACGGACATCGCCGCCAAAGCCGCGCGGCGGGGCGCTGCTGACGGGGGCGGCAGCGCGCACTGCCGGTGCGACGCGTTCGGCGCGAGCCTGACGGGGCGCTTCAACGCGGGCTGCCGGGCGCGGGGCCGCGGCGCGTTCGGCACGCTGGGGCGGAGCGGCGCGCTGAACCGACGCGCGGGCCGGACCGCCGCGCACTTCGCTGCGCGGTGCGGCACGTTCGGCTCTCGCCTGAGCGCGGGCTTCGGACCCGCCTCGGCGATCCTGCGCTTCGGCAGCGGTGGCGGGAAGGGTCAGGGCGAGCGCCGCAGCCAGGGCTGCCAGCGATCCGCCTCGTGCAAGGAAGGTCATCATGCCTAGGGCCTCCAATATCGCCCGCCCACCACAAGCGGTCTGTTGAGATGGCTTGCAATAGCCTGCTCCATCTGTCGCAGCGATGAACCGACTTGTCGATGTTCAGAAAAAATGCGTTTCAAATGAACACAGGTCCCGAGATGCTTGACCTTGAGGCCGATGCGGCCAATGGGCCGGGGCATGTTCGACACGCTCGATGATGTCCTCGCCGATTGCCGCAATCGCCTGATTCGCGCGCCCCGCGACCGCAAGTCGCCGATGCATACGCCGGTGATCGTGACCGGCGATGTGGATGCGCGGGTGATGGTGCTGCGCGCTTTCGACGCGGCCGACTGGCGGCTGCGCCTCCACACCGACACGCGCGCACCCAAGGCGCGCGTGATCGCCGCCGATCCGCGCGTCGCCGTGCTGTTCTACGACAAGGGTGCCAAGGTGCAGATCCGTGCGCGCGGCGAGGGGGAGATCGTGCGCGCGGGGGCCGAGGTCGATGCCGCATGGGCGGCCAGCACCCGCTTTGCCCGGCGCTGCTACATGGGCGAAGGGCCGGGGGCCGCGTCCGACGCGCCGACCTCGGGCCTGCCGCCGGAATTCGAAGGGGTGGAGCCCGACGAAGCGCAACTGGAGCCCGCGCGCGAAAACTTCGCGCTGCTGCGCATCCGCGTCATGACGTTCGACTGGCTCTATCTCGCGCACACCGGCCATGTCCGCGCGCAGTTTGCCCGCGTGGGCGAGGCTTGGCAGGGGCGCTGGGTCGCGCCTTAGGCCGCTGCCGCAGCCGCTGGAGGCGGCGGCAGAAGCAGGATTTCCTCGATCGCGCTCGCCGGGACGACGTGGTCGTTGCCATGATCCCACGCCGCGTCGAGCGCCCGGCGCGCGCGGGCCGCGATGTTGTCGACCGGCTGACCATGGCGACCGGCGGCGACGCCGAAGCGCGCATTGAGGCCCGGGCCTGCCGACAGGTTCGTCCAGGGCATCCGGGCGAGCCTGCGCCGCAGCCGGTCGGCGATGCGCACTGCGCTGCGTTCATCGGTGCCGGGCAGGATGATGGTGAAGCCGTCGCCCTCGGCCAAGGTCACGCGGTCGTCCCGCCGCAGGCCCGCGCGCATCACCGCCGCGACATGATCGCGCATCTGCTTGCGGTTATCGGAATTGAGGCTGGCCGGATCGATCCGGCCGCGCAGCACCGCCTGCGAGGCGTCGCGTGAAGCGGAGCGATGCGCGGCAAGGTCGATCGCTTGCGCCATGGCGTCCGGTGTCATCATCGCCCGCAAGGGCCGCGTGCCGCCCCTGAGGGCCCTGCGGGAGAGCACCCGGCCGGCCCATATCCCCAGCAGCGCAAAGCCTGCGCACAGCATCCCTGCCAGTTCCAAAGGCACACTCATGCCCGTTGTCATGCCCCGTTTCCCCTGTGCGACTTATTCTGTCGCTACGGAGCATGACGTAACCGCGATTAAGACCAAGTAAAGACCCTGATTGCGTCTGTCCTCAGCGCGTGAGCTTCTTGTAGGCGAGACGAGTCGGGCGATCAGCCGCGTCGCCAAGGCGGCGGCGCTTGTCTTCTTCATAGGCCTCGAAGTTGCCTTCGAACCATTCGACATGGCTGTTGCCTTCGAAGGCGAGGATGTGCGTGGCCAGACGGTCGAGGAAGAAGCGGTCGTGGCTGATGACCACCGCGCAGCCTGCAAAGTTCTCGATCGCATCTTCCAGCGCCGCCAGCGTTTCGACGTCGAGATCGTTGGTCGGCTCGTCGAGCAGCAGCACGTTGCCGCCCTGCTTGAGCATCTTGGCCATGTGCACGCGGTTGCGTTCACCGCCCGAAAGCTTGCCGACGTTCTTCTGCTGGTCCGCCCCCTTGAAGTTGAACGCGCCGACATAGGCGCGCGTGCTCATGTCCTGCCCGTTGACCTTCATGTAATCGAGCCCATCGGAAATTTCTTCCCAGACGTTCTTCTTGGGATCGAGATGGTCGCGGCTCTGATCGACATAGCCGAGGCGCACGGTCGAGCCGATCTCGATCGTCCCGCTGTCGGGCGTTTCCTTGCCCGTGAGGATCTTGAACAGCGTAGACTTGCCCGCGCCATTGGGCCCGATCACGCCGACGATGCCGCCCGGAGGGAGCATGAAGGAAAGGTTTTCGAACAGCAGCTTGTCGCCATAGGCCTTGGTGATGTTCTTGGCCTCGATCACCTTGCCGCCCAGACGCTCGGGCACTTGGATGACGATCTGCGCCTTGCCGACCTGGCGGCTGTCCTGGCTGTTCTGGAGCTCCTCGAACTTGCGGATACGCGCCTTGGACTTGGTCTGCCGCGCGGCCGGGGTCTGCCGGATCCACTCGAGCTCGCGGGCCAGCGCCTTCTGCTTGCCGCTTTCCTCGCGGCTTTCCTGCTCCATGCGCTTGGCCTTCTTCTCGAGATAGGTCGAGTAGTTGCCTTCGTAGGGATAGTAGGAGCCGCGATCGAGTTCGAGAATCCATTCGACGACGTTGTCGAGGAAATAGCGGTCGTGGGTGATCATTAGCACCGCGCCGGCATAGTCCTTGAGGTGGTTTTCGAGCCACTGCACGGATTCGGCGTCGAGGTGGTTGGTCGGCTCGTCCAGCAGCAGGATCGAAGGCTTCTGGATCAGCAGGCGGGTGAGCGCCACGCGGCGCTTTTCACCACCCGACAGGTCCTTGACCGGCCAGTCGCCCGGCGGGCAGCGCAGGGCCTCCATCGCGACTTCGAGCTGGTTGTCGAGCGTCCAGCCATCGACCGCGTCGATCTTGTCCTGAAGCTCGCCCATCTCCGCGCCGAGCGCGTCGAAATCGGCGTCAGGCTCGCACATCAGCGCGCTGACTTCATTGAAGCGCGCAACCAGATCGGCGGTTTCCTTGGCGCCTTCGCGCACGTTTTCGAGCACGGTCTTGGTCGGATCGAGCTCGGGCTCCTGTTCAAGGTAGCCGACGGTGATGTTCTCGCCCGGCCAGGCTTCACCGGTGAAATCCTTGTCGATCCCGGCCATGATCTTGATCAGGGTCGATTTGCCCGCGCCGTTGGGGCCGACGATGCCGATCTTCGCGCCCTGATAGAACTGGAGCGAGATGTTGTTCAGCACCGGCTTTTGCGCGCCGGGGAAGGTCTTGGTCATGCCCTTCATGACATAGGCGTATTGGGCGGCCATCGGATGTGTCCTCGTGCGGGTCTGAAAAGTTGTGGCGCAGATAGGGAAGGGGAGGGGGAAGGGCAAGCGGCTAGACAGGTGTGCAAGGGCAGCTTAGCACACCGGCTTATGAAGAAGACACTCACAGCGCTTTGTGCGATTTTGATCGCAGCGCCCGCAACCGCCAACGTGCCGCCCGCACAGCCGCGCCCGACGCTGGAAAATCAGGCCGACATGGCATTGGCGAACGACGGCGTCGCGTGGGATTTCGTCGAGGGTATCACCACCGAGGTCGGCCAGCGCCAGGCGGGTACTGAGGCCGAAGCGCGCGGGCGTGCATGGGCGGTGCAGTGGCTCAGGGCCAATGGCTTTGCCAATGTCGCGGACGAGCCCTACATGATGAGCACATGGGTGCCGGGCGAGCCGGGACGGGCCGAGATCGTCAGCCCCTTCCCGCAGAGCCTTGCCGTGGCCCCGCTGGGCGACACCGCCTCGACCGGGCCCGAGGGAATAACCGCCGAGGTGGTGATGTTCCGCAACGTCGCCGAACTGGTCGCCGCGCCCGAAGGCAGCCTCAAGGGCAAGATCGCCTTCGTCAGCAACACCATGACGCCGACGCAAGACGGTAGCCAGTATGGCTTTGCCGGTCCGACGCGCTGGGTCGCTGCCGGCATCGCCGCGCAGAAGGGCGCGCTCGCGACGGTGATCAAGTCGGTCGGCACCGACGATCACCGCAATCCGCACACCGGCGGCACGACTTTCCCCGAAGGCGTCACCCCCACCCCGGCCGGCGCGTTGAGCAATCCCGATGCGGCCAATCTCGAACGCATGTTCGCGCGCGCCAAGGGCAAGCCGATCACCATGAAACTCGTGCTGACCCCGCGTTTCCTCGGCGAGACGCAGAGCGGCAACGTGGTGGGCGAGATCGTCGGCCGAAATCCCTCGCTCCCGCCGGTGCTGCTCGCCTGCCACCTCGACAGCTGGTGGCTGGGCACGGGCGCGATCGACGATGGTGCGGGCTGCGCGATCATCGCTGCGGCAGCATCGCGCGTGGCAAAAGCGGGCCAGCCCTTGCGCACTATCCGCGTACTGTTCGCAGGCGCCGAGGAGACCGGATTGTGGGGCAGCAAGGCCTATAGCGCGGCGCATATCGACGAGCCGATTGCGGTCGGGCTCGAAAGCGATTTCGGCGCGGACCGGATCTGGCGCTTCGACAGCAATTTCCGCGAGACCAACCCGGCGCTGCACAAGAAAATCGCCGCCGCCGTCGCGCGCTTCGGCGTTTCGAGCGGCAATGATGTCGCCACCGGCGGAGCGGATATCAACATCGTGCGCGATCAGAAGGGCGCGCTGATCGATCTCCAGCAGGACGGCACCCGCTATTTCGACCTGCACCACACGCCCGACGATACGCTCGACAAGATCGACATCGTGCAATTGCGCCAGAATGTCGCGGTGTGGACGCAGGTCGTGGGCATCCTCGCCAACGAACCTGCGCCGATCCTGACCGGCGCGCCGTCGCCCTCGGCCCCGCCGATCATGTAAGCGCCAGCGCGCGCGCCGCCTCAGGCCGCGCGGGCGACCCGCAGGCTATCGCTGCCCCACGACGCATCGGTGAGGGTGAACGCGGACAGCGCCGAATTGAGCCCTTCGGCCTCCCGCGTAAGAGAGGTGGCAGCAGCGGTGCATTCCTCGGCCATCGCCGCGTTCTGCTGGGTCGAACGGTCGAGCTCGCCCACCACGGTGTTGATCTGCGAGAGATTTTCGGCCTGCATCGCCGATGCGCTGGCGATTGTTTGGATCGCTTCGGACAGCGTGCCGATGTCGCGGTTGATCGCGGCGAAAGCCTCGCCGCTGCGCCCGACCAGCTCGACCCCCTTGCCAACCTGAACCGATGAAGCCGAAATCAGCGCCTTCACCTCGTCCGCCGCGTCAGAGCAGCGCTGGGCGAGCGCGCGGACTTCGTTGGCGACCACGGCAAAGCCCTTGCCCGCCTCGCCCGCACGCGCAGCCTCGACCCCGGCGTTCAATGCCAGCAGGTTGGTCTGGAACGAGATGCTTTCGATCACTGCGATGATCGAGGTGATTTCCTGCGACGAGCTTTCGATCTGGTGCATCGCCTCCACTGCTTCGGACACGGTCCGCGCCCCATCTTCGGCGCGGGCTGTGGTCTCGGTGATGGTGGCGCGCGCGCTGGCGCTGGTGGCGGCGCTGTCCTGCACGCTGGAATTGATCGCAGCGATGGCGGCTGCGGTTTCTTCGAGATTGGCGGCCTGTTCCTCGGTCCGGCGCGACAGATCATCGGCAGCATGGCGAATCTCGCTCGCGCCGCTGTTCATCGATTCCATGCCGCTGACGACATTGCCGAGCGTGGCGCACAGGGCCGTGAAGGCGGCGTTGAAATCACGTTCCACCTGTGCGTATTCGGGCGGGAATCCGTCGATGCGGGCGGTGAGATCGCCCGCCGTGATCTGCGCGAGCGCGGTTCCAAGCTTGTCGCTGACCAGCGTGCGCACGCGCTCTTCGGAATTGTGGAAATAGCCCGACAGCGCCAGATCGATGTCGAGCAGCGCGACCTTGACCAGCGTCGCCACGTGCCGCGCCTGCGCGCGCTTCCACGGCAGCCAGCTCTGCCAGCCGGGCGCGATGATCGCTGTGATGAGCTCGTCGAGCACCAGGCCATAGGCGCCGACATACCACTTGGGTTCGAGCCCGATGCGCGCATGGACATTCCCGATGCGGGTCGCACGGTTGTAGAACCGGCTGTCGACCCCGTCGCGGAACACCGCCTGCCAGTGTTCGGCCTGCATCGCCTTGGCGCGGTCCATCTGCTGCGGGCTGTCGAAATGGGCCGACAGCTCGCGGCGCGAGGCGATCACGCGGTAAAACCCTTCAAGCGCGCCGTCGAGCCGACGTTTCAGCGCTCTGCCGATGCCGCTCAACGTCGATTGGGGGACGGCCGCGAGACCGTAGTAATCAAGGCGTTCCTGCAACGGGTCGGTGGACATGACGATATTCCTTCGTGGGAATGGGAGAGGGAGTGATTGTGCTTAGGCGGCTTCGCTTTTCGGGTAGAAGGATGTGGGGGCTGGCGACCCTTGCGGCCGGAACCGGGCGACCTCGCGGTTCAGTTCCTGCGCGCTCGACAGCAATTGCAACGATGCCGCACTGGTCTGTTCGGCCATCGCCGCGTTTTGTTGCATGCCCCGGTCGAGCACGGTCATGCTGGCATCGATCTGGCGGATCGCGGCAAGGGTGCCGTCGGAACCGCTGGCGATCGTGTCGATCCGCTCGGCAATCTCGGAGAAGCGCGCCACCAGCGAGCCGAGCAGGTCGACCATCTGCTGCACCCGCGCGACGCCGATGGCGACCTCCTCCTTCGAATTGGCGACCAGCTGCTTGATCGCACTGGCCGACTGGGCCGAACGCTGCGCCAGCTCGCGCACCTCGCCTGCGACCACGGCAAAGCCCTTGCCCGCCTCACCCGCACGCGCGGCTTCGACCCCGGCGTTCAAGGCGAGGAGGTTGGTCTGGAAAGCGATGGTGTCGATGAAGCCGATCATCTCGCCGATTTCGCCCGAGGAGGCCTCGATCCGGCGCATCGCTTCGGCGGCGCCAGCGATATCGTCGCTGCCGCGATCGGCATCGGCCTTGGCCCCCAGCGCGGTATCGCGCGCCGCGTTCCAGCCGGCGGCCTGCGCCTCGATATCGCGCAGCAATGCGGCGGCGGTGGCGACCGCGGTCTCGATCGCGGCGCTTTGCTGTTCGGTCTTGCTCGCCAGGCTGCCGGAAGCCTCGCGCAATTCGTGCGCGCCGCTGGCGACGCCATCGGCGGTCTGCGCGACTGCGCTCACCATCGCGTCAAGCTCGCCGCAGGTGTGATTGAGTGAGGTTCGGGCGGTCTCGTATTCGCCGGGGAAGGGCGTGTCGATGCGGCTGGCGAGGTCGCCCTGCGCCAGCGCGCCGAGCCGCTGCGAGAGCTGTGCGATCACCGTCCGCTGTTCGGCGGCGACAGCCTCGCGCTCGGCATGGCGCTGGGCATCGAGCGCCGCCTGCGCTTCGTGTGCGGCGGTCAGCCCGCGCACCAGCGTCTCGATTCGGCGACACAGCGCGATCAGCACGGCGGCTTCGATGAGCACCACTACGGCGTGAAAAAGCACCCTCGCCAAGTCTGAGCCATCGGGGAAGACATAGGCGGGGGCGACGAAGTTGAGCAGCAGGTGGTGCACCGCGATCGTCAGCGTGGCGGCCAAGATCACCCGCCAGCAGGCCATGATCACCAGCATCGCGAGGAACGAGAAGAACACCATGTGCATATCGATCACCCAGCCAGTCTCGCGGGCGAGGGCGACCAGCAAAGCGGCCATCAGCGGCAGGGTAATCGCAATCGACAGGCGCGCCAGCCCATCGCTCCGCCGTGCGATCGCGCAGCGCACGGGAACAGCGGCAAGCGCCAGCGCGGCAATGCCGAGCACAGGTTCGCCTGCGGTCAGGCTCCAGACGAGGATCACGGCGGCGACCAAAGCAATGACGGCAGTGATCAGCCGCACGCCGTTCTCGCGCAGGCGGGTCATGTCGTAGGTTTCCATCAGGATTCCCTTGCTTCCAGTGGGCTGCATCCGCGCGCGCTGGCGGCCAGCGGCAGGATGCCTTCGGAGAGCGCTCGCAGCGGGCTGCCCCGATCGTCCAGCCGCGCGATCACGCGGCCGCTGTCGAGTTCGAGCAGGGGGGCGCCCTCGCGCGCGGCGAAGTGAGTGAGGCTGGCGACATCTTGCCCGCCGACCGGCACCAGCAGCGCGGCCTCGCCTGCACGCGGCCAGAGCAGCGCGGCGACCAGCGTAAAGCCTGCCGCGCAGGCGTGCAGCGCGAACATCGCGGTGTCACGGCCCATCGGCAGCCCCCAGCGTCTCGCGCAGCTCACCCAGACGGATGGCAGCGACCGCAGCGGCGGGATCCTCTGCGCCGAGCACCGCGGCGATTTCGCGCAACGATTGCGCGAGCCGGTCGATCTGCTGCAACTGCACGAGATAGCGGCCCGCGACGCCGGGATCGCTGCACAGCACGATCCCGAAATCCTCCGAGCCTTGCGCCAGGGTCGCCAGCCGCGCGGCAATCGCCGCCAGCAGCGCGGGCGAGTGCGGCGCGCCGGGGGGCGTGGCGAGAGCAGTTGCGGCGCCGGCCATCGTCACGCGGCCAGTTCGAGCGGTTCGTCGGCCATCAGCCGTGCCAGATCGAGCACCATCACCATGTCCTCGCCCAGCGGGGCGATGCCTTCGATAAAGTGGGTGATGGTTTCGTGCCCCATCGCATCGGGCTGCTGGAGCGAGCCGGTCTCGATCGAGACGATGTCGGCCACGTCATGAACGATCAGCCCGCGCATCTGGCCGAGGTGTTCGATCACGATGATCGGGTTGCGCGGGGTCGCCTCGGTCGGCTCCCAGCCGAGCCGGGCGGCAAGGTCGACCACCGGCAGCACCGCGCCGCGCAGATTGACGACGCCCGCGACATAGTCTGGCACGCGCGGCAGGCGGGTGACGGGCGACCAGGCGCGGATTTCGCGCACGGTCATGATATCGATGCCGAAGCGCTGGCTGGCGATGCCGAAGGTGATGAGTTCGTGGCGCATGGAAGGTCTCCTCGGTCGGCTGGATCAGTGGATCACGCGGCGCAGCGCGGCGGTGAGCTTGTCGGCGTCGAAGGGTTTGACGATCCAGCCGGTCGCCCCGGCATTGCGGGCGCGCTGCTTTTTCTCGTCGGAGCTTTCGGTGGTCAGCACCAGGATCGGCCGCTCGGCATGAAGCGCGCTGCCGCGCAGCTTCTCGATCAGACCGAACCCGTCGAGCCGCGGCATGTTGATATCGGTGATGATGACGTCGACCTCGTTCGAGGCGAGCCATTCGAGCGCTTCCTGACCGTCCTCGCATTGTTCGACGGCAAAGCCGCGCGAGGTGAGCGCGCCGAGCAGGAGCGCGCGCATCGAGGCGCTGTCGTCGACCGTGAGGACACGGATCGGTGTCGATTGGGTGTGCATGATGGTCTCCGTTTCGTCCTAGAATAGCTCGACTGTCCCAAGCGCCGATTGCGGCCGTCCCAGCGGTTTTTGCGTAGGGGCGGTCTCGGCCGGGACGAGGCGCGCGCGCACCTGCCCGCTGGCGGGACGGAACTGGATGCGCCGCGCCTGCGTGCCTTCGAGATCCTCGAACACGCAGGGGATCTTCTCGCGGTCGAGAAACTGGCGGGCAAAGGCGGCATTGGCGGTGCCGATCGGGGCGAGATCGGGGTTGAGATTGGCCCCGCCGTAAAGCCGGGCGCGCATCCGGATCTTGCTTGCGCCGAGCCCGAGCATTTCGTTGATCAGCAGTTCCATCAGGAACAGGCCGTAATCGCTGTCGAACTGCTGGCTCTGCACGTGCTTGGGCGGTTCGGCGAGGAGGAAGTGGTTCATCCCGCCGACCCGGGCGACCGGATCGAACAGGCAGGTCGCCACGCAGCTGCCGAGGATCGTGCTCATCTCGACGCGCGGATCGGTGCTCGCCTTGGCCTCGCCTTGGACGATAGTCACGCGCAGCATCTCGATCGCGGCGCCGGCAATGGGGTTCATGGCGGTCATGCGAGCACAGCCTTGGCAGGAGTGAAGATGGATGGGCCGATGCGCGGCAGCGGCAGCACCTCGCCCGCCGCGCCCAGATCGATCGCGGCGCGCGGCATGCCGAAGACGACGCAGGTCGCCTGATCCTGCGCGATGGTGCGTGCGCCGATGCTGGCGAGTTGCGCCATGCCCTGTGCGCCGTCCTGCCCCATGCCGGTCAGCAGCACGCCCAGCGCCCGCGGGCCGCCGCCGTTGGCCGCCAAAGTGCTGGCGAGCGAGGCGAACAGGCGGTCGACGCTGGGGCGGTGGCCGGAGACCGGATCGCCCTCGCGCAGCACGCAGCGCAGCCCCCGCGCACCGGCGGCGGCGACCTGGAGGTGGCGTTCGTTGCCGGGCGCAAGCAGCACCGTGCCCGGCTCCAGCGGCATGTCGCTCTCCGCCAGCATCACCCGCGGGCGTATCGCGCGGTCGAAGGATTGCGCGATCGCTCCGGCAAAACAGCCGTTGATGTGCTGGACGATCAGCGTCGGCGGGCAATCGGCCGGGAAGCTGGCGAGCAGGGTGTGCAGCGCCTCGACCCCGCCGGTCGAAGCGCCGATCACGATCACATCGGGCCGGGCGGCTGCAGCATTCGCGGCGGGCACGGGAACGGCGGGCGGCGACGAAGCCTGCCGCGGCGGGCCGAGATGCCCGCGTGCTCTGGCCGCTTCGCGCACCATGTCGACCAGTGCGCCGTCATCGCCCGCGCCCGGAGTCACGCTCAGCTGCGACTTGGCGATGCACCCGATCGCGCCGAGTTGCAGGCCGCGCGCGGTGGCGCTCGCCCCGGCCTCGGTCGCGCCCGAAACGAGGATGACCGGGGTCGGGCGCAGCTGCATGATCTTTTCGAGGAAGCTGAGGCCATCCATCCCCGGCATCTCGATATCGAGCGTCACCACGTCGGGGTCGAGCGTCTTGATCAGCTGGCGCGCCTCGGCCGCATTGGCGGCGGTGCCGACAATGGCAATGTCGGCCTCGCGCTCCAGCCGGTGCTGGAGCAGCGCGCGCATCAGCGCGGAATCGTCGACGATCAGCACGCGGATGGTCATATGTGGCCCTTTCGCCGGTAGATGGTCGGGCCGACCGGTTCGAGCAGCGCCGAGGCCGGGCCGCCGACCCGCTCCGAATGGCCGATGTAGAGATAGCCGCCAGGCACCAGCTGACGGGCGAAACGCTCCACCAGACGATCCTTGGTGGAGGCGTCGAAATAGATCATCACGTTGCGGCAGAAGATCACGTCGAAGGCCCCGCGCATGGGCCAGTCTTCCAGCAGGTTGAGCCGCCGGAAACGCACCATCGCCTGCATCGCCGGGTCGATCGTCAGCTGTCCCGTTTCGGACCCGTCGGCAGGCACGCACCATTGCTTGCGCAGGGCCTCGGGCAGGGCATCGAGCGCAGCGGTCGGATAGGTCGCCGCGCGCGCTCCGGCGAGCGCGTTGGTCGAGATGTCGCTGGCGAGCGCCAGCACCGGCCCGCGCGCAATCGCGAGGCCGGCGTTGCGATCGGGCCCGAGCAGCACCATCAGCAGCGTCCAGATTTCCTCCCCGCTCGAGCACCCCGCCGACCAGATCCGCACCGGCCTGCCTGCCTGCGCCTGCGCCACCAGAGCAGGGCGCACGTCGCGCTCGAAATGTTCGTAGTGGTGCGGCTCGCGGTGGAAATAGGTGTGATTGGTGGTGAGCGCGGTGATGACTTCGGTCAGGGCGGCGGGATCATCCGCCAGCGTGTCGAGGAAGGCGCCGAAGCTCGCCAGCCCGCTGCGCCGCACCAGCGGGGCGAGGCGCGAATAGGCGAGCATCTGCTTGCGCTCCGACAACACGATCCCGCTGGCCGCGTGGATCAGGTCGGCGATGCGGTGGAAATCGGCCTCGCTGTAGATCGCGGGGCTGACACCGGGCACGATACCCTCCGGGCTTGCACCGGTGGCAGGGGCGAACATGGCGCGCGCTCCCGGCTCAGGCGGCGGCCGCCAGCGGCGCCGCGCCGCTGCCGGAGGAGATCGGACCGCGCGCGGCAGCCGAGGCGATGAAGTCGACATCGACGATCAGCGCGACCTTGCCGTTGCCGAGGATCGTCGCGCCCGCCACGCTGTCGATCTGGCGGTAATGCGCGTCGAGCGCCTTGATCACGAACTGGCGCTGATCGGTGATCGTGTCGACCAGCAGCGCGGCGCGGCCATGGCCTTCGGTCTCGACCAGCACCAGCACGCCTTCGCACGGGTTGGTGACCGCGTCTTCCGCGCCGGTCAGCAGTCCGAGCGGGACGATCGGCACGAAACTGCCGCGCGCGTTCAGCACCTGTGCGCTGGTGCCCAGGCCCTTCACGTCGGCGGGCGCGGGGCGCAGGCTTTCGATCACATGGGCGAGCGGGATCACCAGCGACTGGTCGCCGACCTGCACGATCATGCCGTCCGAAATCGCCAGCGTCAGCGGCAGGGCCAGGCTGAAGGCGGTGCCCTTGCCGGGCGTGCTTTCGATGGTGATGCGCCCGCCCAGTTCCTTCACGTTCTGCTTGACCACATCCATCCCGACCCCGCGCCCTGAGATGTTGGAAACCTGCGCGGCGGTCGAAAAACCGGGGGCGAAGATCAGCTGGTTGATGTCGTCATCCGAAAGCTGCGCCTCGGGGGCGACAAGGCCGTTGGCGATCGCCTTGGCCAGCACGCGCTCGCGGTCGATCCCGCGCCCGTCGTCGGCGATGCGGATGATGATCCGGCCCGCCTTTTGTTCGGCGGAGAGGGTGAGCGTGCCTTCGGGATCCTTGCCTGCCGCGCGGCGTTCTTCCGGGCTTTCGATCCCGTGGTCGACAGCGTTGCGGATCAGGTGTGTCATCGGTTCGGACAGGCGCTCGATCACGGTCTTGTCGAGTTCGGTGGTCTCGCCCGCCACTTCCAGTTTCACGTGCTTGCCGGTGCTTCCGCCCAATTCGCGCAGCAGCCGCGGGACACGCCCGAACACCGAGCTGATCGGCTGGGCGCGGAAGGCCATGGCGTGCTCCTGAATATCGCGCACCAGCGTGTCGATCAGCGCCAGCTCCTCGACATGGGCGAGGTTTTCGTTGGCGAGCCGCTGGGCGAGCATCGCCTGCGCGATCACCAGCTCGCCCACGCCGTCGATCAGCATGTCGAGCTTTCTGAGGTCGATCCGCACCGACTGGTTGGCCGGGGCCGGAGCAGCGCCAGCGGCGGCGGGCGCGGCGGCCTGATTGGCGAGCGGCGGGGTGCCGGGCTCGGTCGAGGGTGCAGGCGTGGTCGTGACCGGCGGGGGCGCGGCAGGCGCAGCCGCCGCACGCGCGGCGATGCGCGGCGGCGGCATCGTCCCCTCGGGTCCGAAGGCGATCCCCACTTCGTCACCGACGAAGTCGAAGATCTCCGAGACGCTCTGGCGGCTGACATGGCCGGGCATGCGAAAGGCCCAGCCGAGATAGCCCTGTTCGGTCGCCAGCTGTTCGAACGGCGGGATGGCGGTGATGTCGCAATGTTCGCAAGTGCCGCCCAGATCGGTCAGCTCACGCAGCCACAGCAGCGGCTCGCTCCCCTTGGTCATCGCGCCCGCGTGAGGGCGGATGTGGACCAGCCAGCTGTCGGGAGCCGAGGGGGAGGGGGCAGGTGCGGGGGCGGAAAGCTCGTCGAGCAACGAATCGAGATCGTCGAAAGCTGGCGCGGGCGCGACGGGGGCCGAGGGCGGTTCTGCCGGTGCTGCTGCCGCCCCGCTGCCGCCCGCTTGGGCGGCTTCCAGCCGCGTCAGCAACTCGGCATCGTCGGGGGGAGGCGTGCCGCCGCGCGCGGCCTCGACATGATCGCGCAGGCAATCGAGCGCCAGCAGCAGCAGATCGACAAGGCCCGGATCGAGCGGCACCAGCCCCTCGCGGATCTCGCCCAGCAGGTTTTCGAAGCCATGGGTATAGGCCGCGAGCGCGGTGTGCCCGAATGCGCCCGCGCCGCCCTTGATCGAATGCACCGCGCGGAAGATCGCGTTGATCGTCTCGGCATCGTGGGTGCCATCGCGGCAGGCGGCAAGGCCATTTTCGGCGGCTTCGAGTGACTCTTCGCATTCGACGAAGAAGATCTGCTTGATGTCGTCTTCGGTCATGCGGCGAGGCCTTCCATGATGACGTGGTCAAGCCCGGTCAGGGCCAGAGCGGCGCTGAAGGCCGGGCTGGGATTGCGGACCGCGATCCCGCCCTCGCTGCGCGCGGCGGAGACCAGCAGCTGCAGCATCGCCTGACCGACCCGCTCGACCCGTGCGGCATCGATGGCGAGCGGCAGCGGCCCCAGCGCTTCGGCCACTTCGGGGTAGAGCGCGGCAGCGGCGCTGCGATCGCAGATCGGGGGCAGGGTGATCATGGCGGAGGGCCTTGTGCAGGGGTTGGGGGATTACGCGGGCGCGGGGAGCGTCAGAACTCGCTCCAGTCATCCTCGTCAGGCAGCGCAGCCGGTGCGGGCACGGGTGCGGGCATCGGCGCCGGCTTGCGGGCGAGGTTACCCTTGACCGGCAATGACACCGGGGCGGGGGCTGGAGCGGACGCGGCAGCGCGCGGGGCCGCCGGCTTGCGCGGCGCGGGGCGGGGTGCGGGCCTGGGCGCGCTTGCAGGCGCAGGAGCAGGCGCCGTGGCGGCAAGCTCTCCGCCGCCGCTGACCCGGAACTGCGAGACCAGCTCGGCGAGGCGCTGGGCCTCGGTCGAGAGACTGCGGGTGGCGGCAGTGGCCTGTTCGACCATCGCCGCGTTCTGCTGCGTCATGCGGTCGATCGACCCGACCGCGGAATTGACCTGATCGAGATTGCTCGCCTGCGCGGCAGCGGTTTCGGCGATGTCGCCCATCTGCACGGTAACCGCGCCGACCTGCGCGACGATTTCGGCGAGCAGCGTGCCGGTCTCGCCCACCAGGCTCACGCCTTCGCTGACATGGGCGGTGGACTTGCCGATCAACGCCTTGATGTCGCGCGCGGCATCGGCGCTGCGCTGGGCCAGCGCGCGCACTTCGCCCGCGACCACGGCAAAGCCCTTGCCCGCCTCGCCCGCACGCGCGGCCTCGACCCCGGCGTTTAGCGCGAGCAGGTTGGTCTGAAACGCGATCCCGTCGATCACGTCGATGATCTGGGTGATTTCCTTGGCCGAGTGCTCGATCGCACCCATTGCAGCGACGGCCTTGCCGACCACCACGCCGCCTTCGGTGGCGCGGGTGTGGGTCTGGGTGATGGCGCTGCGGGCCGCGCCGGCATTCTCGGCCGACTGCCGGGTGAGGGCGACCGTGGTGCCGACCGAGGCGGCGGTTTCCTCGAGGCTGGCGGCCTGCTGTTCGTTGCGCAGCGCGAGGTCTTCGGAGGCGGCACGGATTTCGTCCGACGAAGTGCGCACGCCGCTCGCGGTTTCTCGCACGGCGGCGATCATGGTTTCCAGCTTTGCCACCGAAGCATTGAACGCCTCGGCCAGCCGCCTGTGCTCCTCGCTCGGCATTTCGGTGATGCGATGGGTGAGATCGCCCTGGGCCAGACGGCTGAGCGCATCGGACAGCGCCGCCACGACCGCGCCGGACTTGTCGGCTTCAGCTTCCTGCACCCTCAGCGCATTGGCACGAAATACGTCCATCGCCTTGGTCATCCGCCCAACGCAGTCGCGGTGTTCCGTGTGGAAGATCGGCGAAGTCAGATCGCCCTCCGCCAGCTTCTCCATCCGCACCACGGTGGCGACATAGGCGGCCGAAACCCACTCCTTCGCCAGCACCATCTCCACCGTCAGCAGCAGCATCGTCACAAGGGCGATGCCGATCGCAGTCGTCTGGCTGATGATTCCCTGAATCCCGAGGTAGACCGCGAGCAGGTCGATCATGCCGAGAAAGCCATTGGTCGCGATCAGGACGGTGAACTTGGTGCGGATCGGTGCATGCTTCTTGAACCAGGTGATCATGGCGTAGTCCTTGGCGAGGCTTGTTGTCGCGACCTTAGAATTTTCGGACTGAGAGGTGGTTTGTTGGCCGACTAGGAGCATTCCCTAGTGCGGATCAGGCGGCGAGGTTCGTTCGCCGATGTGACCGGGCGGGCGCCGGAAGGGCCCGAACCGGATCGGCCTCAGCCTGGCCGATGCGGAAACCGGCAAAGGTGTTGGCCAGCTGCCGCGCTTCGTGATTGAGGTTGCGGGTGGCGGCATTGGTCTGTTCGACCATCGCCGCGTTCTGCTGCGTCATGCTGTCCATCGCGCCGATGGTTTCACTGACGTTCCGCAGCGCGATACTCTGTTCGCTGACCGCATCGGCGATGCGGCTGACGGCATCGGTGACGTCGCTGACCCGCGCGATGATGGTTTGCAGCGCCGATCCGGTTTCGTTGACCAGCTCCACCCCGGTGCGGACATGGCCGGTGACGGCCTCGACCCGCGCCTTGATCTCGCTTGCCGCTTCGGTCGCGCGCATCGAGAGCGCACGCACTTCGGAGGCAACCACCGAAAAGCCCTTGCCCGCCTCGCCCGCGCGCGCGGCCTCGACCCCGGCGTTGAGAGCGAGCAGGTTGGTCTGGAAGGCGATATTGTCGATCATTGCAGTGATCTCCGAGATCTCACCGCTCGCGGTTTCGATCTGATCCATCGCCTGGATCGCCCGGCCGACCACCGCGCCGCCGCTGGTGGCTTCCTCGCGCGCCTCGCGCATCGCGCCGCTGACCCCGACGGCGAGGCTGGCGTTCTGTTCGATATTCGCCGACAGGCTTGCCATCGTGCTGGAGGACAATTGCAGGCGCGCGGCCTGATCTTCGGACCGGCTGGCGAGATCGCTCATCGCGTGCTCGATCTCTTCGCTGGTCAGATTGATCGCGCCGATGCTCTCGTTCACCGCGCCCATCGCATGAGCCAGCCGCCCGATCGCGCCGTTGAAATCCTCGGCCAGCGACTGGAAGGCGGGCGGCATGTTGGTGAGCCGCACGGTGAGATCGGATTGCGCCACGGCGGCCAGATGCTCGCCGATGCGGGCGACGGCATCCTCGCGCTCGGCGACGGCGCGCTGGCGCTCTACCGCCGCGTCGCGGAACAGCAGCATTGCCTGCGCCATGGCGCCCAGCTCGTCGCTGCGATCGGTGCCCGGAATGGCGATATCATTTGCCCCGCGCGAAAGATCGGTGACGGCTTTCGTTAGTTGCGCGATCGGTTGGGCGATCGAGCGGGTGAGCGCACGCGACAGCACCAGTGCCAGGCCGATCAGCATCGCCGCACCCAGGCCCAGCGCCACCCAGGCCATGGTGATAACCGCGGCCTGCCATGCGCTCTGCTCCTCGATCGCGGCGTGCTGGGCATCGCGGATGTCGCGCAAGGGGTTGACGGCATCGCTCACCAGCACTTTCTTGCCTGCCGCCCGGATCGCCGCCTGCGCGCTGTCGCGGCCGCCGGCCTTGACCACGGCCACATATTTGTCGCCCCAGTCACGCCGCCATTTGAGGGTTTCCGCGCGGCTGATCCGGACCTTCTCCTGAAGGCCCGGATCGGTCAGCTGCGTTTCCAGTTCGGCCGAGATACGATCGTAATCGTCACGGCCCTCGTAGTAGGATTTGAGGTAGCTCTGATCGCCCGTCACCAGAAACCCGCGCAGCTGGCTGTTCTGCCGCAGCAAGGCGGTTTCGAGCCCCAGCACGTTGGCGAGGATCGCCTGACTTTCCGTGTTGCGCGCCGTCACCGACGAAATCATCGCAAGGCTGACACCGCAAGCGATCATCACCGCAGCGGCGACGACATTGAGCAGCACGAAAGCAAAGCCAAGGCGGCGCGGGATATTCATCCGGTCAAGCATGGCAGGGGGTCCTCTCGTCCATTTCCGGTCTGCGATCGTCAGAATGTGTAACGCAGCGATGCCGTGACCGTGCGGCCGTTCATCACCTGAGCGTTGGCGATGCCCGAGGGCGGGATCGTCGCTGCGGCGAGTTGCACGACCGCCAGTTCGTCAAGCACGTTGAAGGCGTTGACCGCGACCGTCAGCCGCTCTGTCGGGCGGAACTGCACGAAGGGGCTCACCAGAACGTAACCGGGCTGAATCAGCTGGTTGCTGTCCTGCGCGTAGCTTTCCGTCGTGCCGTTGATGACGGCGCCGAAGGTGACGTTCTTCAGCTCGACCGTCGGCCGGGCGAAGAAAGCGAGATCGGGGATGTGGCGCGGGGTGTTGCCGTTGAAGCTGGTGTCGATCTTGTCATCATCGATGCTGGCATCGGTGAAGGTCGCGCCCACCGTGATGGCGAAGGGCCCCTTGCGCCATTCGCCTTCGAATTCGATACCCTTGGCGCTGTAGGTGCGGTTGACCTCGATCACCACGACCTGACCGGCGGCATCGGCCCCGATCTGGAAATTGCGATCATCGGTCGAGGCCCAGAAGCCGGTAACGAAGGCGCTGAGATTGTCCTTGCGGAACTTCACGCCGGCCTCTGCCTGCTTGACGATGCTGAAGGCCACCGTCGGATCGATCAACGCGCCCGAGGCAGGGTTCAGCGAGCCGATCCCGAGAATGCGTTCGGCATTGGCGCGGCCGCCACGGCTGTAACGCGCGAAGGCCGAGAGGCTGTCGGCAAAGCGGTAATTCACGCCGGTCGAATAGGACAGATAATCATAGTCGTAATCGACCGCTGCGGGCTGGGTGAGCGGCAGGATCGCGACCCGAGTTTCGGCATCCGAAATGACGCCATCGCCATTGACATCGATCGCGGCCTGGCCATTTCGACCGGGGAAGGCGGAGGAGAAAACGTTCCCGTCAACCGTGCCCTTGTCCCAGCGCACGCTCGCACCGATGGCGAGCTTGCCGATCTGCCAGTTAATCGAGCCATAGGGCGCGGTGATGCTGTAATCGAGGTCGTACCTCGTGTGGTAGGTCGACAAGGGCACCGCAAAGCCGAAGCCATAGGCGTTGACCCCGTTGTCGGTGAGCGCCGTGCCGCCGGCGTCGAACAGGTTGACCGGCGCATTGCGGCCGCCCCCGGCAATGTCGTTGATCGCGTTTGCGAAATTCCAGTACATGTCGATCGACTGCGCCGAGGTATAGACGCCGCCGGTGGTCGTCAGAACCCCTTTGCCAAGATCCCACACACGACTGGCGCGCAGGTCGTTGGTGACATTGTCCAGCGCGTTCAACTGGGCATTGATGGCGATCGAATAGGCCAGCAGGCGCGCATCGTTGATGGGCTGGCCCGCATTCGGCCCGGCGGCATAGCTCAGGGTCGCACCCGGTCCGCCGAACAGGCCCGCCAGCACCGGGGCGGGCAGGGTGACCATGGCGATCGATTCATTGTATTCGCCGCTGATGTCGGCGAAGCGGAAACGATTGGTGACCGTCCATTCGCCAATGTCGAATTGCGCTTCAAGACCCAGTGAGGACGTGATGCCCCGCAGCCCGTTGCGGGCATCGTAGCTGGTGGGATTGTTGTTCTGATCGACCCCCGGATAGCGTGCCGTCAACGGCGATCCGTAGGCATCGTCCTTGATAGCGTTGCCCGGCAGGTTGCCGACAACCGGATTTTCGTCCGTACCGCTCAGAGTGATCGGATAGAGCGAGTAATTGGGCTGCCGATCATCCATGAATTTGCCGTAGATGCGGATATAGCCGCCCTCGAACTCCTTGGTGACATTGGCTTTGATCTGGCCGCCGCGGAACCCGTCATAGCCGATGGCGCGCGGGCCTTCGCCCTGCCGGTAGAAGCCGCCGACGTGGAAACGCCAGCCGTCGCCGAGCGGGCTGCCATAAGCAAAGTCGATCCGCTTCAGGTCATGGCCGACACCGCTCGAAACCTGAAGCATCCCGCCAGCATGCTGCCCGGTGCGCGAAATGAAGTTGATCAATCCGCCCGGAGAGTTCGAGGCAAACGTCGAAGCCGAACCGCCGCGGATCGCCTGCACCTGGGCCAGCGTAAGGTCGGCGCGCAGGAACTGGTCGATCCCGGCGAAGTGAATATCGCCGAACTCGAGCACGGGCAGGCCGTCCTCCTGCAGCTGCAGAAACTTGGAGCCATCGGCCGAAAGCGGCAGGCCGCGGATGGTGATGGCCGAGAAGCCGTCGATATCCGAAGTCTCGGACCGGATGCCAGGAATGTTCTGCATGATCCCGGCGATCGAACTGACCGACAGTTGCGACAGGTCATGATCGTCGATCACGCTCGCGGAAATCGCGGTGTCGAGCAGGTCGCGTCCCTTGGCGACGCCGGTGGTGAAGGCGCGCTTGGTACTGGGGGCGGCGGGCTCTGCCGCCTGTTCGCCGGTCACGTCGTCGGCTGCTGTGCCGTTATCGCCGTCAGCTGCGGTGGCGAGGGCAGGGGTGGCCGCAGTGGTTGCCAGCAGCATTGCCGCAAAACCCGTGTAGAAACGCATTTTCTCGAAGCTCCAAATTGATACCGTCCAAGGCGGAGCGTCGGGATAGGCGCGCTGGTTTTAACCCTGATGCGACAGGAGGGTGGGTAAAGTTACGAGGGGCATGACAACCGCCATGCCTGCGGAATTTCCCTTAGGCTGGGATGGGATAGTGTTGGGTTGGCGTTCCTATGCTGCCCTCCGACCCGATACCATAAAGAGGCCGCACGCTTGACCTTTCCGCTTTCCTCCCGTTTTCTTGCCGACACCGATTTCGTCCCGGATCGTGCCGTGCCGCAACTGGTGGTGGAGGCGCGCAAGGCACGCGCTTTCGGCAAGCCGCTCGCTGCGGCGCTGATGATGGCGCTCGCCCGGGTGCTGCCACGCGTTCCGGCGCTGTTCGACCGGCTCGAGCACTGGCCCGGCGATCTGGCTGCCGATGGAGTGGTGTTCCGCCTCAATGCCGGGCTTCACGCTCTCGCGCTTGCCGGGAAAGCAGGCGCGCTCGAGCGGCTTTACGGCGTTGCCGCGCCGCCTGCGATGGTTTCGCCCGACCGGCTCGATGCCGCACTTGTCGCGGTGCTGCAAAAGCATCACGAGGAACTGCTCGGATGGCTGGCGCATCCGACACAGACCAACGAAACCCTGCGCGTGGCGGGGTTGGTTGCGGCGCTGCTGGAACTGGAGAAAGATCGCGCGGGGGCCTGCGAAGTACTGGAACTGGGAGCGAGCGCCGGGCTCAATCTCAACTTCCCGCTTTATGCCGTAGAGCTGGGAGACGCCGCGATGTGTGCGCCCGACAGCCCCGTGCGGCTCCGGCCCGAATGGCGTGGGCAAGCGCTGCCTGCCGCGCCGCTGACCATCACCGGGACGCGAGGGGTCGATCTCCATCCGCTCGATGTTGCCAATCCGGTCGATCACGATCGGCTTAAGGCATATGTCTGGCCTGGCGAGACGGCGCGCGCGGCGCGGCTCGAGGCGGCGATCGGCCTTGCGAAGCGCACGCCGCCGCAGGTCGAGGCAGGACTGGCAAGCGCCTGGCTGGTGCGCCAGCTGGCCGAGCCGCAGCCTGCCGGGGTGCGCCGCGTGGTGTTTCACTCGATGGTCCTGCAATATGCGGCCCCGCCCGAACGTGCAGCGATCGACGCTGCGCTCGCGCTGGCGGGCGCGACGGCAACTCCGGACCGTCCGCTCGCCCGGGTCGGCATCGAATGGCGTGCTGACCGGAAGATCGTCGAGATCAGGATCGCCGAATGGGACGGGCGAACACAAAGCGGCACACCGCGGCTGGCGGCTGTGTGCCACCCCTATGGCGAGTGGATCGACTGGCGTGGCCTGTAAAGGTCGCGACTAGCGCCAATCCCTAGGTTCGCCTTTCGGCTCTGCCAAACTCTCGTCCCCTATCAGGCACGCTGCACTCGAAGAAGCCGCGTTCGCACTGGGAGCCGGCATACGGGGGGAGCAGACCATGACATTCAAGACAAGATTGCTGTTGTTTGCCGCCAGCGGGGCGCTGGCAATGCCGGCTTGGGCCGACGAGGGTTCGAAGGAAGCCGAAACCGACGCGGAAGCCGAAGCCGTAGAGGCAACCGAAGCACAAAAGCCTGCGGCGGAAATCTTCTCCACCGGCATGGCCAAGGGCCGCGACCGGCTCGACAGCGCGACGTCGACGTCATCGCTGAAGGGCGACGACATCCAGCGCTTCGGCCCGCGTCCGCTTGGCGACGTGCTGCGCACCATGGCGGGCCTGCGTGTCGCGACCGGCATTGGCGAGGGCAACAACAACTACACCGTGCGCGGCCTGCCGCTGGCGGCGGGCGGTTCGAAATATATGCAGTTCCAGGAAGACGGGCTGCCGGTGCTCGAATTTGGCGATCTCTTCAATGTCGCCACCGATGTCTACCTGCGCAACGACTTCACCGTGAACGCGATCGAGACCATCCGTGGCGGTTCGGCTTCGACCTTCGCCTCGAACTCGCCGGGCGGGATCGTCAACATCATCTCGCGCACCGGCGAGCAGGAAGGCGGCCGGGTGCAGGTGACGGCGGGCCTCGACTTCGACGAGAAGCGGATCGATTTCGATTACGGCGCGAAGCTGGGCGAAAACACCCGGATGTATGTCGGCGGTTTCTACCGTCAGGGCGAAGGCCCGCGCGACATCGGCTTTACCGGCTGGCGCGGCGGGCAGATCAAGGCCAACATCACCCGCACGTTCGAAGGCGGCTATGTTCGCGCCTATTTCAAGCTGCTCGACGACCGCTCGCCCACCTTCGCACCCTATGCGGTGAACATTACCGGCACCAATGACAACCCGATCATCCGCAGCTTTCCCGGTTTCGATCTGCGCCGGGATTCGACGCTGTCGGGCTTTCTTGGCCCGGTGATCACGCTCGATCGCAACAACCAGCCTGTCGCCCTGCCGATCGCGACCGGGCAGAGCGCCAAATCGAAGTCGGTGGGCTTCGAGGCGCAGTTCGATCTGGGCGGTTGGACGATCACCGAAAAGATGCGTTACGCGGTGAACGGTGGCGATTTCAGTCGGATGTTCCCCAATCGCCAGAACACCGTGACGGCCTTCGCCAATGCGATCGGCGGTCCGGGGTCGAGCGCGGCCTATGCCAGCGGACCGCTGGCCGGTCAGCCGATTGCCGACGGCGCCCTGATCAACGGCAATGGGCTGCTGTCGCTCTATTTCGTCAGCTTCGTGCGGGCCAAGTCACTCGACAACTTCACCAATGATCTGCGCGCGAGCAAGGTCTGGGAAGTGGGCGGCGGCAAGCTGACCACCACCGGCGGACTCTACCTCGCCACGCAGGAACTCGACACGACGTGGCTGCACACCGCGATGATCGTCGATGCCAATGGCGGGGGCGAGACCGCGCAGGTCGATATCTTCAACGCCGCGGGCGATCCGCAGACGCTGAACGGCTATTTCGCCTTCGGGCGCGAGAGCAGCCTGTTTCGGCGCATCTTCGACGTCGATTACCGCGTGCTGGCGCCCTATGGTTCGGTCAACTTCCACATCGGCAAGCTCGCCGTGGGCGCGAGCCTGCGCTATGACAGCGGGCGCGTGCGCGGGCAGCTGTTCGGTGCGGATCTCGGCGGGGGCCGTGTGGGCCTCACCAGCTTCGATTTCAACCAAGACGGCGTGATCGTCCCGGCCGAAGCGCGCACCGCCTTCCTGCCGCTCGATCGCCCGGCACCGGTCAATTACGACTATGGCTACCTCAACTACTCGATGGGCGTGAATTACCGCGTCGCCGAGCCGTTTTCGATCTTTGCGCGCTATAGCCGCGGAGGGCGGGCGGCGGCCGACAAGGTGCTGTTCACGCCCACGGTTGATCCCTTGACCGGCAATGTTCCGAGCGGTGACCAACAGGACACGGTCATTCAGTACGAAGGCGGCTTCAAGCTGCGGCGCGGCGGGATCACGGTCAACGGCACGGTCTTCAAGGTCGAAGCCGAGGACCAGAACGTTCTCAACGGCGCGGCCAACGCCACGAACCGCACCTACGAGGCCGAAGGCGTGGAGCTGGAAGGCAATATCGTGCGCGGGCCGTTCAGTCTGATGCTGGCTGCGACCTATACGCAGGCCAAGATCACCGAAGACCGGCTCAACGCCGCGCTCACCGGCAATGAACCGCGCCATCAGCCCGACTGGGTTTTCGTCGCTGTCCCGCAGGTCGATCTGGGCAAGTTTGCCGCGGGCGCGAATATCGTGACGATCACCAGCTCCTACGCGCAGGACAGCAACAATCTGCGGATGCCCGGCTTCACCACGGTCGGCGCTTTCGCAGAATTCCAGCCGGCCGAGAACCTGCAACTGACCGTGAGCGCGCAGAACCTGTTCAACACGCTCGGCATTTTCGAGGTCAATCAGGGCAGCGTGCCTGCCAACGGGATCGGCTTTGCCCGCGCTGCCAACGGCAGGACGGTGCAAGCCTCGCTACGGCTGGCGTTCTGACACGGCGAGGGGGGCTCGCCCCCCTCTACCATCTGGCACCAGAAAAAGGGGCCGGCGAATGATCGCCGGCCCCTTCCTTTTTTTGTCTTGCGGGTGGGTGTCAGTGCTGGCTGCGAAAGGCGCTGAGGAACACCAGCTCGCGCAGCTGCGCATCGGCGGGCAGGCCCAGTCCGGTAAGGTCGGCGATCCCGACGATCCGCTCGTTGTCGTTGCATTCGGACAGCACGATGCGGTGCGGCAGGATCCGCTCACCCGTATCGAGCGAGTAGAAGGCCTGCACCACCGGGCGCAGAGGGTCCTTGCGGTCCTCGTCGATCACCATCGCCAGCTTGCGGCTTTGCAGCATCACGAAGGCGCCGACGGGATACAAACCCACGACCTCGACGAACTGTGCGAGAATGTCTTCGTCGAAAGCGCCCGCCTGCGCACGCAGCGCCTCGACCGCAGCGGCCGGATCGAGACCGGGCGCAGTGCCGTTCCCGGCCAGCAGGAATTCGAAGGAATCGCAGATCGCCGCCATGCGCGCGACCATCGGGATCTCGTCCCCGGTCAGCTGTTGGGGATAGCCGTGGCCGTCGATCCGCTCGTGATGCATCAGGCAGGCGTCCAGCACCAGCTGCGGCAGGTCGGTGTCGTTTTGCAACACCCGGTGGCCGAGCATCACGTGCTGGCGCCACACCCGCTCGCTGCGATGACGCAATTCGCCGAGCGAGGCATGATCCGCCTGCGGGAGATAGTTCACCCCGATATCGAGCAGCAGCCCGGCCAGTCCGCAATTGTGGACCTCCTGCGGCGGCAGGCGCATCCGGTCGGCCAGCGCCACCATCAGCGCGCTCACCGACAGGGCGTGGCGGAAGACGTCCTCGTGCTTGAGCTTGCAGCGCATCAGTCCGCTGAAGGCCTGCGGATTGCGCCGCACCGATGCGAGGATATCGCTCACCACCGGCTCGACCTTGCGCACGTCGAGCGCCTTGCCGAGCCGGGCGGCGATGAAGGTCTGACTGAGCCGGTCGCGCGCCTGCTGGGCGATGGTGGCGGCGGCCTCGACCTCCTGCGCCATCGTCGTGCGCGATGGGGCCGCGACCTGCGCGACCGCGCGCTGCCTGATCCGTTTGGCGCGGGAGACCGGCTGTGCTGCGGCTTGTGCCGAATCGGGAGCATCGCAAGGCGCGGCCTTGGTTTCGACATCGCGCCCACGCGATGTGTCGATCACCACGCCGCGCAAACGGCTTTCGCGAATCGCGGCAAGCCTGTCGGCATCCTCGATCACAAATCCCGCTTTCCAGAACGGATGGTCGAACCAGCCTCCTTCGAATTTGTGGACGAACATGCCCAGTTCGACTTCGGAAGCGGCCACTGTCTTAAGCATCCTGTCGGCCCCTGCTGTGCATTGATTGGTTAGAGGATTAGCGCGAGTGCCTTTGCGATTGGCGCAGCCGGCCCTCGGTAAATCCCCTAGGTGCCGGGTGGGCCATCGTCTCGAAGCCAGATTATGCGGAGGCCGCGCCTCTGTGCTTGCCCTTACGCGGTAGGCGCGAATTTGTTCGCCGCTGCGCAGGTATCGCAGGGCCGACAGGCAAGGCTGCGGGTCGCGACAGGGCACCCCCGGCCGGGCCGCGAACGCCATGAAGAGGTTGAGCGACAATGGCCGATGTTAAGGTTCTGGTGGTCGACGATTCGGCCGCGATGCGCGCGCTGTTCTGCGACATTCTCGACAATGCGAAAGGCGTGAAGGTGTGCGGCACGGCCAAGAACGCCGATGAAGCGCGCGATCAGCTCGATGCGCTCAAGCCTGATGTGCTGACGCTCGACGTCGAAATGCCGGGCATGAGCGGGATGGAATTTCTGGAAGAGGTTATGACAACCCGGCCGATGCCGGTGATCATGCTGTCCAGCATCACCCAGGCCGGCACCGGCACCGCCCGGCGCGCGCTCGATCTGGGGGCGGTGCATTGCTTTCCCAAGCCGCTCCACACCTCACGCGAGGAGTTCGATGCGACCGTGCGCCAGCTCGGCGACATCGTGCTCAAGGCTGCGGCGGGCGAATTGAAACCCGGCGGCGAGGGAGGCGATACGGGGGCTAGCGGGGCGCGCTACCGCTCCGACGGGCGCATCGTCGCGCTTGCCTGCGGGGCGGCGGGGATCGAAAGCGCGCGGCAGGTGCTCGCTGCCTATGATGCTGCCTGCCCGCCCACTGTCGTCGTGTTCGATGCCGATCCTGCCGCAGTCGAGAACGCAGTGCGCGCGATGCGCCACTCGCTGCCGTGCCAGCTGGGCGATGCGGTGGACGGGGTGTCGCTCGAAATCGGCAAGGTGTGGCTGGCGCATGATCCGACCCGCCATGTGATCATCGAGGCGGGCAAGCCGCCGCGGCTGCGACTGGTCGAGCGCGATCCGATCAACGGTTGCCGCCCCTCGGCCGACCTGCTGTTCGGCTCGCTCGCGCGCAGCGGATTGCCGGCGCTGGGCGGGCTGCTGACCGGCAGCGGCGCCGATGGCGTGCGCGGCCTCGGTATCCTCGCCGAGACCGGGGGCAAGGTCTTCCACCAGCGTCCCGCCGACTACGCCCCGCGTGACCGCTACGACGCGGTACGCGCCCAGGGGCTCGACCTCGCCGATCTCAGGCAGGAAGCGATCCCGGAGTGGATACTGGAGCAAACCAACGCCGCGAATTGATCGCAGCGAGGCCCGAACGCCTGCCCGTCAGCAACCGATGCCATCCCGGACGCGAGGCTGCCGCCGAAGAACGGTCAACTGACCTCGAAGGTGACAGTTCCGCTCATCGAATGGCCGTCAGCCGCAGCGGCTTGCCAGCGCACTTCGTAGGTTCCCGCCGGCAGGGGCTTCTTCAGGGCGAGCGTCATGGTCCGGCCATCAGGCGACCAGCTGGCGGTGAAGTTGCGGATCGCCATCTCGCCATGGTTCGCCATTCCCGGCATCGCGGTCATCACGATGCTGGCAGCGGCGCTGGACGCTTCGACGGGCTGGCTGAACGTGAGTATGATGGCCTTGGGCGCCTTGACCTCGCTTCCCGCTGTCGGCGTGGACGCGGCCAGCTTCACGTGGGCCAGAAGCGCGGAGGGTGCGATTGCCGAAAGCGCGAGGGCGGCGAGAAGGGCGGGGATACGCATGGATGTGTCCTTGCTGTTGATCAGAACCAGAAACGGATGCCGGCGACAAGGCTGGTGACGGAGGGATCTTCGCCGCGTGCGCGGGCGAAGTCGGCCCCTGCGCCGGTGCGCCAGGATTGCTCGATGCCAACATAAGGCGCGAATTCGCGCCATATTTCATAACGCAACCTGGCACCGACCTCGATCCGATCGAGCCCTGCGCCCACGCCGAGCAGGGGAATGTCCTGCGCCGACAGGTTCGCCTCAATGCGGGGCTGAATGATCAGGCGCTGGGTGATGCGCTGATCGACCTCTGCTTCGATCCGTGCCGTCACATCGGCCCGATGCGAAAGGAACAGCGCGGCATCAATTTCGAACATATAGGGTGCAAGGCCCTGCACGCCGATTACCGCATGGGTGGTGTCCGGCCCGGCGATATCGTGCCGGAGGCCCGCCTGCACGTCCCAGAAGGGCGCGAAAGCCTTAGCATAGAGTGCCTGCACCTCGGCCTCATCGGACTTCTCGCCGAATGTGCCTTCGCCTTCGGACTTGAACCACAGCCGTTCGGTGGGGCCGCCGTAATAGCCTTGAATGTCCCACAGATAGATGTCTTCACCTTCGCGCACCTGCGCTTCCAGCCGGTCGCCCTGAAACCAGAAGACGGGGAAATCGCCATGGGTGCGGCGCAATTCTTCGCGCGAGGCGGCCATGGCCTCTGCCCCCCAGATCGCATCGGCCGCGCGCGGCGGCCCGCTTCCGGCAGCGGCAGGCGGCGAGGTTTCCATGGTCGGGCCGGGGGAGACGGGCTTTTCCGCCGCGCCCATATTGTGCCCCGCATGCGGATCGGCTTCGGGCGCGGCCATGTCATGGCCCGCGTGCGAATCCTGCTGCGGTTCCTGTTGGGGCATTTCGTGGTGCTGGTGCTGCGCCATCGCCGGGAAACCCAGCATCGCGGCCAGTGCGACAATAGGAGTCCTCACCGGCCCGCCTCCGGCCCCATCACCGTGACGGTCTGCATCATCCCGCCATGCATGTGGTAAAGCAGGTGGCAGTGGAACGCCCAGTCGCCCGGTTCATTGGCGGTCAGATCGAACTGCGCGGATGCGCCGGGCTGGACGATCACCACGTTCTTCCTCGGCTGGTGCGCGGCATCTTCGCCATTGACCAGCTCGAAGAACATCCCGTGAAGGTGGATCGGGTGCGCCATCATGGTGTTGTTGACGAGCTTGACGCGCACCCGCTCGTTAAAGGCGAAGCGGATCGGCTTGTCCGAGACGGCAGAATACATCTCGCCGTCGAAGGACCACATATAGCGTTCCATGTTGCCGGTGAGATGGAGCTCGAGCAAACGCGATGGGCGGCGCGTGTCGCGGTTGGGTTCCAGCGCCGAGAGCATCCGGTAATTGAGCACGCGGTGGTCGACATCGCGCAGGCCGAGACCGGGATCGCCCAGCTTGTCGACCGGGGCCATGGAGACCATGTCGATGCCCGGCCCCACCTTCACATCGGGCGGCAGCAGCAGCGTGTCACGCATCTTCATGCCTTCCATGCTGTGCCCGGCACCCATATCGCCATGGTTCATGCCCATGTCGCCCATGTCGAGCAGCGAGGGCTTGCGCAGCGGCGGGATCGCCGCGCGCGCGCCGGGGCGGCTGGCAAGGGTGGCGAGCGCCATGCCGGAACGGTCCATGCTCTCCGCGACGATCGTGTAGGCTTCCGCCGCGCCGGGCTCGACGATCACGTCGTAGATTTCGGCAGTGCCGATCTGGAACTCGTCGACTTCCACAGGCTTCACGTTCTGGCCGTCGGCGGCGATCACCGTCATGGGAAGGCCGGGGATGCGGAGGTTGAAAAAGCTCTGCGCGGCACCGTTGATGATCCGTAGCCGCACCCGCTCGCCGGGGCGGAACAGGTATTCCATCCCCTCCTTCGGTCCGCGCCCATTGGCAAGGTAAGTGTAGGTGGAGCCGGTCACGTCGGCGATGTCGGTCGCGGGCATGCGCATCTCGGCCCACATCCGGCGGTCTTCGGCAGAGAGGGGATATTCGTCGGCCCAGCTCGTTTGCTGGTAGTTGAAATAGCCCTCGCCCTTCCTCAGCCGGTCCATGATGAAATGGGGGTGGAGCGGGGTGAATTCGCTCAGCAGCAGGATATAATCGCGATCATATTCCGCCGGTTCGTCGCCCACCGGATCGATGATCAGCGGGCCGTAATGCCCCTGCTGCTCCTGAAGACCCGAGTGAGAGTGATACCAGTAGGTCCCTGCCTGCCGGACCGGGAATTTGTAGGTGAAGGTCTGCCCCGGACTAATGCCGGGAAAGCTGATCCCCGGTACGCCGTCCATGTGGAAGGGCAGCAACAGCCCGTGCCAGTGGATCGAGGTGTCCTGGTCCAGATGGTTGGTGACGTTGAGGCGGACGTTCTGGCCCTCGCGCAGTCGGATGAGCGGCCCCGGCACCGAGCCATTGACCGCGATACCGTGACCCTTGCGCCCCTGCACTAAGCGCTCGCCTTGCCCGACGGACAGGTCGATCACCGGGCCGGAGAGACTGTCGAAGCCGACCTTGATCGGCGCGCCGCCGCGCTTTGGGTGGACCGAATGCCCCTGCGCCCAGGCAGGCGTCGCGGTCAGCCCAGCGGCGGCGCCCACGGCTCCGACAAAGCCGCGGCGGGATAGAGAAAAGTTGGTCATGGCGTCCTATCCGCGGCGCGCGCGGATCGGGTTGCCGGCGGCTTCGGGCCTGGGCGGCATGCTGAAGGCGGCGAGGATCGGGCACGGCCCGTCACCGCCGTGCGCGCAGTCCGTCACCAGTGTCTCGAGCGCGCTGCGCATCGTCTGCAGCGTCGCGATCTTCTCGTCGATTGCGGCGATCCGCGCCTCGGCAAGTGCACGCGCGGTGGCACGATCATGCTGGTCGAGGCTCAGCAGCGTCGCGATTTCTTCAAGGGTGAATCCCGCCGTCTGCGCCGCGCGGATCGAGCGCAACCGCTCGAGATCGCTGTCGGCGTAGCGCCGCGCGCCGCTGCCGCGCGGCGGCTCGGCCAGCAGCCCGCGCCGCTGGTAAAAGCGCACCGTCTCCACCGAAACACCGCCCGCACGGGCGAGATCGCCGATTTTCATGATTGCCTCTTGAAACCGTACCACACTACGGGACTTATATACGGGTAATCCTGAAGCGTTCAACGGAAACCTCGTCATGTCCTCACCCGCAAAAACCGCCGTTCTCTACCGCATGGTGATGCCCAGCCACACCTGCCCCTACGGCCTCAAGGCGCGCCACCTGCTGCGTTCGCGCGGCTTCGCGGTGGAGGATCATCACCTCACCACGCGCGAGGAGACCGACCGCTTCAAGGCCGAACACAGGGTCGAGACCACCCCGCAGACTTTCATCGACGGGCAGCGCATCGGCGGCTATGACGATCTGCGACGGCACTTCGGCCTCAAGGTCGCCGACCCGAATGCGACGACTTATCGCCCGGTGATCGTGCTGTTCGCGCTGATGGCTCTGATGGCGCTCGGCGCGGGTTTCGTTGCAACGGGCGAAGCGGTCTCGATCCTCGCTGCGGAATGGTTCGTCAGCTTCTCGATGGTGGGCCTCGCCTATCTGAAGCTCCGCGATATCGAGAGCTTTGCGACGATGTTCTTGAATTACGACCTGCTGGCGAAGCGATAGGTGCCCTATGGCGCGATCTATCCCTATGCCGAGGGTCTGGCGGGGCTGCTGATGACCGCCCATGTGCTCGATTGGGTGTCGGTGCCGGTGGCGCTGTTCATCGGCACGATCGGCGCGGCGAGTGTGTTCAAGGCGGTCTATATTGACCGGCGCGAACTTAAATGCGCGTGCGTCGGGGGAAACAGCAACGTGCCCCTCGGATTCGTATCGCTCACCGAAAACCTGATGATGATCGCCATGGCGCTTTGGATGGTGTTCAAAGCCGTGATGTAGGAACGGCATTGTCGCGCACGGACTGTGGCGAAATTGGCTGGGAAGGCATTCCGACCAACCTCCTCAGGCCAAGGTCGGCGGTGGAACCGAGTGAGCCGTGGAGTTTCAAACGACGAAAAGTGGTCGGGGAGACAGGATTCAGGCCTGTGCCCTTCACGCAAATTTAACCATGCAAAAACAGCGGTTTGAGCACGAGCATGTTACCCGTGTGCGAGGTAAATGGCGAAGAAATGGCTAGGTTGGCAAGGCGCCAAACGGAGTTATCGACTCGTTTTTCCCACGTCTCGTTTGCCTGCCCGATTGCCTTAACAGGTGTTCGGTCGAGCCCAGCTTCGTCTTAACCTAGTCGGCCGAAGTGGCCTTCATATCTGGGATAAGCGGTCAATGCGGACTTTTTCAGGCTTCCGGGTGCTTTACGCGGTCTGATCGCAAAACTAATGCCTTGTGAGCAAAGTCCGCTCGTGGCATGGCGGAACAGATAAGGAACAAATAGGGATTCGTCATGCACTCAGTTGAACTTTGTGCCGGCGCCGGCGGACAAGCAATCGGCTTAGAGAAAGCGGGCTTCGAACATGAGGCCCTAGTGGAGATCGATCGTCACTGCTGTGAGACGCTGCGGTTGAATCGGCCGAAGTGGAGCGTGATCGAGGACGACGTTCGTGTGTTTAAGGATCGCTCCGGCGACTTCAAGGGAGTGGAGTTGGTCGCAGGGGGCTTGCCTTGCCCCCCTTTCTCTGTGGCGGGCAAGCAGCTCGGTGCGCTGGACGAGCGCAACCTGTTCCCCGACGCGCTCGACATTATCGACGCCGTGCGACCCAAGGCCGTTATGATCGAGAACGTTCGAGGCTTTCTAGACGCAGTGTTCGAAGACTACCGGGCAAGCCTCAAGGTTCAACTGCGCAAGCTTGGATATGAAGCCGACTGGCGTCTTCTGAACGCGTCTGACTTCGGCGTGCCACAGCTCCGTCCGCGGGTGGTTATCGTGGCTACCAAGAGGGAGTTCTGGAGCGACTTCGCCTGGCCCTGCACCGAGCGTTATAACCCCAAGACTGTGGGTGAGACACTTTATCCACTAATGGCCGCGAACGGGTGGCTGGGTGCCGAGGCTTGGCGCGATCGGGCAGATGAGATCGCACCCACCGTGGTTGGTGGGTCGAAAAAGCATGGCGGTCCAGATCTCGGGCCAACTAGGGCCCGTGCCGCGTGGGCCAAGCTGGGCGTTGAAGGCCGCACCATCGCCGAAGAAGCACCCGCCGCTGACTTCGTGGGTATGCCCCGCCTGACTGTCCCCATGGTGGCCCTCATCCAAGGCTTCCCTCCAGAGTGGAAGTTTGCCGGTCGCAAGACTGCGGCATACAGGCAAGTGGGCAATGCCTTCCCACCGCCCGTCGCGACTGCCGTTGCGACTGAGCTCAGGAAGGCGATCAGCGTTAGGCGATCCCTAGCCGTTGCTTGAGCAGAGGCTTTTTGGCGGGGTTTTCCCAGTCCCTGATCAGCTGGCGGTGGTTGGGTGGTAAGTCCCGCCAGTTGTGGAGGGTGTAGGTGCTGCGGGTAAAGCCCTGCGGTGTGCGGTAGCGTCCGCTAGTAATCTCCAATCCGATGACGGGATAGCGCAAGTCGCGTAGGCGCTTCTGCCAGTCCTCCTGTCGCTCCGTGGCGTTCGCTACGAATTCGATCACGTTCGAGTCCACTGGCTGACCGATGTGCAGCTTTAACAAGTGGGCAATGCGCTCGTGCACAGACTCGTAGGCGAGGAGCTCGGCCATCTCGTCCGGGTCGTAAGACTGGAAGTGGTCGCGCTTCCCGTTGTTGCATTCGCCGCAAATAGCCCAGAGGTTCTCGATCACGGTGAGGCCACCCCAAGCCTGCGGGACCTTATGGTCTATCTGGAGTTTCACACGGTCGTCTGCGACGGTCTTGCCGCACATCTGGCAGCGCCCCTTTGCGAGGTTGAGTGCCTCGGCGCGGAGGCGGCCCGAGATTACGCCGGAATCGGTAACGCTGGTTTTGCGGGCACCGAGCTTGTAAACGTAGCGGCCACCCTCGAAGGTGCCGGGGACGTCGTAGTATTTCCTCAGGCTACGAAGCCTTCTGTCGAGGTGCATCTGGTCGGCACCCACGTCGAGCGTGTCCTTGAGCTGGTCTATGTCCAGTCCATCGGGATGTTGCCTCAGTAGATCCAAGATCGCTTTGGCGACGTGGTTGAGCTTGCTGTCGCAGTCATCGATTCCAGTGGGGTCAGTCATGCGCGGAGGGTGGCAGCAGTTCAACGATGGGTCAACATTGGGCCGGGACCGCTAGCGTCTGTCCGTCAAGATTGGACCTATGAAGATTAATGATGAGATCCTCAATGATTTAGCATGACTTTAATCACGCCTTGATGCCATTATGGTCATGATCAAGGAAATTGAATCTGACATTCTTCGCTGCAGAAATTATATTGCGCTGAATCTCAATTGTTTGATTCATGTCAGGTCGAAGGGCTTCAATTTCGTCAGCCACGGACTGGAGCTTTTCTGCTGACTTGACAATCTCACGCTCTGCACGACGTAAATTGATGATGATACTAAGTATATTTGATGTGTTTTGCGACGGAAGACGCCCATCAATTAAAAGCGTAGTCCAGCCACTCGACTTTTGGACAAAGAATTTTCCGCTATGAGAGGCTAGAGATATTTTGCCCTGAATAGCATCATTTATGATACCATTCTCCGCTTTGCTTATTCTTCTCTTGATACTGAGGCGATCTCTTTCTGCTTCCACTTCTGCCTGCTTGGTATTTAATTGGATCAATGATTTCAGGGCCTCTGACGACAGCTTTTCAAGGGCTTTGCGGTCCCTCGCAAGTTCATCGGTCCTGCGTTGTAATCCTTCCCTGTTTGCCGTGAGCTTGCGTCTGGCGGTATCGATATCCCCTTGAATAATCGAAATTTCAGCCGCCCGCCCGTCGAGTGCAGCGCGATCAGCGAGTAGTGCGGCGCGCTCTGCCTGCAGTCCAGCCTCTTTCTTTCCAAGCTCCTGCCGCCTCGACGCGATCTCACGCATCTGCTCCCGTGCACTGGCGTCAAGCGTGGCTGCTTGACGTTTCTGGGTTTCTGCGGCGGCGAGAAGACCGTCGAGTTTCCGCTCCCTATCGCCTAGGGTCGTTTCGCGCAGGGCCAGGGCACGTTCGCTGATTGCCACGGTCCGCTCGCGTTGGACGAGGGACCGAAGCCGCTTCCTCATCCGCAACAGCCGCTCGGCCATACGTCGGCGAGCCAGTGCCGTGCGCTGCAGTAGGTCACGAAGCCCGTTGATTGCCGCCGGCCAAGGTTGACGTGCAACGTTACGCTCGACTTCCGTTGATGCAAGTTGCTCGGTGGTGCGCCGAGGAGTTTCCCGGTCCGCTGCGTGGCGCAAAAGAAGCTGTAGCTGCGCCGCCGTCTCCACCTCTGCTTGGCGTATCGTTGACGTCCGACGCACAAGGTCGGCTTCGCGTTGATCGAGCCGAGCTCTATCTCGCTCAACTTCACCCGCCTTGGCTGCGACAGCAGCATCACGCCGAAGTAGGTCAGCGCGTGACCGATCGAGTGCGGCCAGCTCTTCGCGCTGCTTCACTTCCGCTATGGCAATGGCTTCCTCGCGCCGTTGAAGATCCGCCAGCAGCAGTTTCCGCTCGGTTTCAAGGTCGGTCCGGTAGGCCAGCAGGCTACGGCGTTCCTCCTCTATTTCTCCCACCTGCCGGGCAAACTCTCGGATGCGAAAGGCCAGTTCGTCCTCAGCGCGTCGCAGGGCTAGCGTCCGCTGCTCCTGCTCGAAGCCGATGTGGTCGAGTTCGCGTTCACGTTCCTCGAGCTGTTGCCGGAATTCTTTCAGGGGAGTGTGGCGCTTGTTTTGGCCGACCGTATCTTCACCCCGGGCCAAGCCAAGATGCTGAACGTGACGATGATACTGGTCTTGCATATCGCGCAACGCATAGCGGCTTTTGCCCATTACGCGATCGTAGGAGAGGCGCCAAACCTTCGGGGCGAGCGCCTCCTCCATTGCTCGCCGTGCGACAGCTTCCGGCGTTTTAGGCCGGGCGCCCCTCTTGCGGACGATATCCTCGTAAAGCGGCAAACAGATCACGTGCAGATGCGGCGTGCTCTCATCCAGATGCAGCTTTGCGGATAGCATGCCCCTCGGGTGGCGCTTGCGGATGAATTCGAGTGAGCAGTTGATCCACTCTTCGCATTCACTGCGTTCCTTGCCTTTGAACCATTCCGGTGATGCGGTGATCATGTATTCCACCGCGATAACCTGACCTGGGGCGACCGTGATGCCACATTGGGACATTAGCTTTTTCCCGTGTGCGACGACGGAAAGCCCCCTTCGGTCCACGAATTCATGGGGTGCAGGGCGTCCTTCGATGGTGGAGCGTTCACGTTGATCGCGGCCGTTGTGGCGGGCTGCCTCCGCAACGTCCTCCCATGTCTTCAGGCGCGTGCAGCGGCAAATGGCGTAAAGTTTCTTGGTCATGACAACACACCAGTTCAGTGGGGTAATTAGGGGTCGGTTAGTTCACTCACTCTGGGTCAATTCGCTGAATTGACCCCCGTTCGCGTCCGGCACCAGCCGGCCGGGAGTGGCCCTTCGCGTGTGCTGCGGGCCAGCCTCGTCGGGGCCGAGGCAAAGGGGGCCGCGCCATTGACGGCGCATGTTCGAACCGATCGTAACCGCAGACGCGGTGAGCGGCTGGAGCGACGACCACCCTGCCGGTTGATCAGCTCCAGCCGCACGATCGGATCGACCAAGAACCGGTGGCGGCGCACACCAGTGCGACCAGCCATTGGGACGTGCGCCATTACAGCGCATGTTCGAACCGATCGTAACCGCAGGCGCGGTGACTGGCTGGAGCGACGACCACCCTCCCGGGTGATCGGCTCCAGCCAGACGATCGGCACGAACAAGAACCGGTGGCGGCCCGTTCCCGTGCGACCGACCAGCGACGCTGCGCCATTGCAATGGCGCAATGCAGCCTTCGTGCGCCCGCGACCGCGGGGTCGAAAAGGTTCTAACCGCCCTGATGGCCGATTGCCCCTTTTCGAGCACGAAGGCAGCTTCGTCAGGAAGGCGCAGCACGCTCGCCTGACGGTCAGAAGGGAATGTCATCTTCCTCTTCCTCGTTTTGCCCGCCATTGCGGAGGTCTGCGCCCGCGCAGCCGGTAGCCGAGGCGCGCTCCTGCTCCTGAGCGATGGCGAACATGTCGTCCGCCGCCAGTGTCACGGACCCGTCAACAGCGCGTGCTGCGAGTGGGTCCTGTTCGTAGTCGAACGAAGCAGCCCGATTTTCGCTACAGAACCTGCAGAAACCCAGATCAAGCCGAGCGCGAAGATCATCGCGCTCCCTTTCGGTCTGAACGAGCTTGGTTCGCAGCTGCATCATATGCGTGCTGAGTTCTGCGTCGTGCCTTGTGCGTGCGATGTGGGCCAGTTCGTCCCAGCAGTCGAAATGCCGACGCTTATTCATCGCCAGCCTCCTTTGCCGGGGCAGCACCGGTCAGAGCAGTGGCTCTGGAGGCTTCGAGGGGAAGCATCGGCGCCAGCTTTTCATCGGCCACGGTGGCGTCAGAACCCGTGCCGAGTGGCCCGGCTGTTTGGTCTGGCTCGGCAGGCGGCGGCTCTGCTTCTGCGGTGAGGGGGATGCGTGCCAGTAGCCGTTGAAGGAGCTGTTCGGCTTCTTCCAAGCGGGCCTGGAGTTTAGTGCGATCTTTCTCGGCACGCCCAAGTTGGGCGCTGAGCTTGGCGACGTTCTCTTTGTATTCGTCTCTCTGCTGCTCTGCCTGACACAGCTGATCGACAAGGTGCCCGACCTCGTTCTTCTGCCGCTCCAACGCTTCTTCAGCGGCCAAGACCTCGCGGCGGCTGCGCGCCTGTATTTCAGCGCCAACCGCTTTGCAGGTGTCGGAAAACGACGTCAGGATTTGCGCCAAGATGGTTTCCAGCTGCTGCCTGAAATCAGTCACCAATTCGGTGGGCAGCGGAAAGGTCGCGTTTTCAGCGGTGGCCTTGCGAGCTGATTTCCACTGGCCAAACGCTGCGTAGAGGCGGCCGTTTGCCTGTAAACCCAAGGAGGTTGCGGCGCTGTAGCCGTTGAGGTCGTCGAGTTGGGCACCACCCTCAACGAGGCCATCGAACATACTGTATAGGTCGTCCGTGGAGACCCAATCCTTCTTCTTCTTCATGGGGAAATTCTCTGCCAGGACCGGCGTGATCACCTGAGGCGCCTGCGAGTCCTACGGCTCCTGCGATATCGCAGGGCTCGCAGATCTCGCACCACATGCCGGTCAATTCGGGACAGCGCTGGGGACCTTGCCCGCAGCGCGATTGGCCGTGTCAGAGGGGGTTACGGGGCAGCGAAGGTCTGTGGCGGTCGAATTACACCACGCCGTCGAATGTCCGCGGGAAGCGGCATCTTGCGGCGCGATTCCGCACTTCGACAAAAAATTGCCGCCACAATCGCCATCCAACCCATCAGGATGGATATGAATATCGTCAGATCAGATGGAAGCCGGAGCGACCTGCGCCTCTTACCCTGCAGTAAGTCAGCGCATGCAGCCAGAAGAGCACCAATAGCATGAACGCCATCGATCGATAGGGAATTGTCCCCTTCGATATGACTCGGATTCTGATTCGGTGCATGGCTCATGCTATAGGTATAGGATTATTATTCAGAAATACCAAGCAAGGGGAAGAGGACGGTGATCTGTCCGGCAGAAAGGAAAAGTTCCTTATCGCGAGCGGCGGATTAAAACCGAAGGACTTATGATGAAATCTGAACAACCTGAAGCGATGATACACCGCTTGGTCGCAGCCTCTCTGGCGTCGCTGATGCGGCTGCCTCCTCCAGGATCAGGCACACGCTTTACTGTGGCATCAGCGTGCATGATTGAGAGGGATCCTGCGTTTGATCAACTGATGCAGACAGCATCGCTGGCTAAGCTTGATGTGCTTGTGGCTGTATTCGAAAAGCGCAAGGTCGGCACTTCAGGCCCGCAACTCGTGCTGATCACCACCGAAGACGGGCAAGCTAAGGCCCGCAACGTTGATGTGGTATCGTTGACGTCAGGAAAGCCGGCGGTGCTCGTGTCCATGGATCGGAAGGAGGCATGGGAATTTCGCACCGACCGTCTCGTGCGTGCCACACCTCCTTCGCCAGATGCCATCCGCGGCGGCATCGCAGCCGCGGCCGCTGAATTCGACAGGGTGCTGATCAACCCTCCCGCTTACACTGCTTCCCTCAGGGCTCACCAGCTGGGCGCCTACCATCAGCATGTTGGCGCTCGCTGATCGCGACCGGATCCATCCTAGTTTTCCCTGCGGCGGTGACCTTCAAGGTCGCCGCCGCTTTCGTTTGAGGTAATAGATTATGACATATTCACCTGCGACCGCCACGACCTGCGCGCTCGCCATTATTCGCACCGCCACCGAATTGGCGCCAAGCAGCAGGATTGTCTGCGCTGCCGCATTCACCGCCACGGACGACACATTGTCGACCCGCTTTGACACACGCATGGCCACCGTTCCGCCAGCCTGTTCGCCTGAACAGGCTCTAGCGCACGTGGCACAGCTCGTCCCACTAGGCGCCACGGTCATCATCCGGAACCCGCGGATGCCGCGTGGCCTCGTGCGCCATCTTACGGCTGGCAGACCGATGCCAAACCCAACCGACGCGGGGGCTTTGCGGGGGTTACGGGGCGACCTAGACGTTCGCGCCGTGAACCTGCCTGAACAAACGCTCGACTGGGTATCACGATATTTCGG
Organism: Porphyrobacter sp. YT40; assembly: GCF_006542605.1. Lineage (GTDB taxonomy): Bacteria > Pseudomonadota > Alphaproteobacteria > Sphingomonadales > Sphingomonadaceae > Erythrobacter. Next base: position 2,999,223 of record NZ_CP041222.1, on the reverse strand, counting down.
CCTGTTTCGAGCAAGCCCACACGATCTGATTGCCGAGAGGGCTCGCCGGTCGGAGGAGGAAGCAAAGGCGCTTTTTCTGGCGCATCTGTTCAGCGCAGTGAGTGAACCGGATCGCGTTCGTCTGGCCGCAGGATTCCAGGCGTGGAAGGCGCTGCGGAAGGCAGCGCCAATCGGGGCCTTTGGTGCGACGGAGGAATTCTGATGGGCAAGTTCATCATTTTCGACGCCGAATACGCTTGGCGCAATGATTGGTATCATGCCCACCGCTCCTTCGACAAAGCGTCTGATCGGAGGGCGATGGCAGTGAAGGAAGTGGTCGCATTGACCGCATATTCCTTCAGTTTCGACGAGGCGGGCACACTTACGATTGAGGATCACGCCTCGTGGGTGCAGGCTGACTGGGGCGGCGAGGGGCGGATGCTCGAGCAATTCTGCCACTTCCTGCGGGCACGAGACCAGCACACGTTGGTCGGATACGGCAGCTTGGGCGTTGACGTGCCTCTGCTCAGTCTCGCCGCAATGACCGCAGGGGTCCGGCTACCGTACCAGCTTCTCGACTTTCAGGGCCGCTGGGATAAGCGCCATACGGATCTTGGCCTGCTGTTGAAGGGCAGGGGGAAGTCGTGGATACACCTTTCCCAGATCGCTATCCGGCTCGGTATCCCGCTCGAACTGGTGTCGTCTAAAGCCGACGTGCCGGTGCCAACGAACCCGTGCGAATGGCAGCAGTTGCGCGAGCACGTTGAAGCAGATGCGCTGCTTCTCGCCTTGGTGTGGTCTGCCTGGCTGTGCGCGCAGGGAAGCAACGGCATTCGATATGCAACCGCCGCGATCGCTCACATCGCCGCATTCCGCAGAAGGCAGCCTGAGCACCGGCTCGAGGCGGTCCTGAGCCGTTATCAGCGCCAGCTGGAGCGAGAGGTCGCCGATCAGCTGGCGATCGCTGCTTGACAAAGGCGGGTGGTCGTCGCGAGACAACCACCCGTTTCGCCAAACTGTTCGGCCCCGGTCCTTGGGGGAACACTAAAGCGGCAACTTCTGAGCGGCGAGGTGTTAAGTATGCATATGAAATCTGACCGCCGAGAGTTGGACAAAGTCTTCAAGCGCCGGGATCGCTACGAGATCCCTGACTGGCAACGCGAAGAGGTCTGGGAAGAATCTCGAAAGCAGTTGCTGATCGACTCAATCCTTCGAGGCTGGAAGTTGCCCAAATTTTATTTTGTGGCATCGAAGACTGAGCCAGTAACATATGAGGTTGTCGATGGACAGCAGCGACTTGCAACCATATTTGAATTTCTTTCGGGCGAACTATCTTTGAGTGATAAGATGGCGAAAGAATTTGGCTCTAAACACTATAAGGGATTGCCAGATAATATATCTGACGCTGTTGACGATTTTAAAATAGATTTTGATATAATTGAAGATGCTACTGATGAAGAGCTTATGGAATTTTTTCAAAGACTTCAATCAGGTTTGCAGCTTAACTCAAGCGAAAAATTAAATGCTATTCCCAGCAAATTGAAGACGTTTTGCAAGAATATGGCAAAGCACGAATTCTTCAAAAATAAAGTTGCATTTGATAACAAGCGGTATGCTCATTTCGATGTCGTAGCAAAAGTTGCGACGCTTGAAGTTGAGGGGTTCGGTGCTGGGTTGCGATACGAGGATGTCCGGCAAGTTTTCGAAGCACAAAAGAACTTTTCCGAAAAGTCGCAAGTCGCTGTGAGGATAAAATCGTCGCTGGACTTTTTGGCTGCTTCGATTCCTGATAAATATCCAGCTTTCCGAAGCAGATCTTTGACGCAGTCTTTTATTTCGTTGATTTGTCATTTGCAGGAGAAGGGCGCGCTTAAAGGAAAGGAGGGCACTATCGCAGAATTCGCAAAATTCTTCGTCAGTGAACTAAGTGCGCAAGTCGAAAAAGGTCAATCAGCAACAGACTCTGATTTGATCGCGTTCCAAAAAAGTATCAATGCAAATATCAAATCTGGGCCAGTAATACGAGATCAAGTGTTGCTTCGAAAGTTGTTTCAATTTGACCCTTCGTTCCTGACTAGTGTGGATGCGACCGCGATAGCCGCTGCTGATTTTTCTGGTGAAATCGCAAGTGTTGCTAAAAATTTGAGGTCGCTGGTAGTCGAAATAAATAGTGCCTTTGCAGCGAAAAGCGGAAGTGATTTGTTCAAGGCAACGAACAAAACAGTACAAGCTCAGGTTGCTATCGGTGAGCCAATCAGTTCATATTCTGAATATAAAGAATTTGTAGAGAACCTTTATTTTCTATTTTGGGAAGGTCCGGGTTCAAAAATTAATGATAAGCCTCAATCTTTCAAGGACGTAAATACACTTCGAACAGAATTGCAGCATGATGTTGATCATGGGAAGGCAAGTTCTGTCACGAAAAAGAAGTTGGTCCACGGTCAAACGTTTAAGAAATATTCAGGTGTTGCTTCACCTGTCGTTGCTGCACCTTCACAATTTCCTTTGCTTCAATTGTCATTGCTACGGGCAATTAAGGATGATCTGGCTGAAATTTTTGTGAATCTTGGAGGGTAGCGAATTTTCAAATGAGATACCGAGGTGGCCCCAGCTCCATTTGGAGCAAGAGGTTGCCGATCAGCTGGCGGTCGCGGCTTGAACAATGCGGGTGGTCGTGGCGTCACGACCACCCGTTTTGATTATTTGCTCAGGCGCGCTTCTTTGGAGGCGCACCAAAGCGGCTACGATGCGGCAGCGGAAGGACCTTCAGCGCCTGCGGTTGCAGATGATCTGTGATAACCGTAATGCGACCCTCCATCAGTTCGCGGGCTTCACTAAGCGCGACGTATTGATCCTCGCTCAGTTCGCGGAAGCTGTAGTGCAAGCCGTTCGTCCCCGTCCGCGCGTGGCCCATGATGTCGGCACGAACAATGTCAGGCACATTCTCGACGGCGTAGAAGCCGCTGCCAGTCTTGCGTATGCTGTGGAGGTCGACCCGTTTCCCGTTGAGCCCGGTCGGCAACGTCATGCGTTGCCGGGCCCATGCCATCAGTTGCACCCAAGCTCGCTCGCGGAATTGCGCGCCGCCATTCTTGCGGCTGTTGATCCACAACTCCGGGAACAGAGCGGCATGGCCCTCCTTGCGCATGGCTTCGACATAGGTGCGGAACCCTAAGCGCATGATTTCCCGGTGAAGCGGGATATCGCGTCCACGTGCAGCACGCTTCTCACCCCGCAATTCGTCGTCGGTGCCGCGAAGGTTGTTGTTCTTCACGGTCACGAAGGGGACCGGCGTGCCGAGGCTGACCTCGTCGAGCTTCAGACCGGCAATCTCGTTCAGGGCGGCGTGCGAATAATAGAGCAGGAGCGGGAGCCAGTAGCCAGCGTCTTGATAAACATCTTCCGGTGGGGCCGGATAAAGGCGCTCAAGGTGTCCACGGCCACCGGTCCACACCGGCGCCGTAAACAGCTCGCGAAGCTGGCTGACCTTCCACGGCGGCCTCACCGGGGTTTTGCCCGTTGGCTTGGCGTTACGGATCAGTGCCTTGGTGAAGTTTAGCACATCAGTGTTCGGGATGAGTGGTGCCCACTCGTTCTGCGCAAGGTATTGGGCCACCGTCGACATATAGGAGAGGTCACGATTGATCGTGACTGCCTGGCGAGGGACGAAGGGCTTCAGCTTCGACTTGTCCTGGGCGCGCTCGTAGGCAGCCTTCTCGGCCGCGACTTTCTTGGCGACCGCAGGGTAGGGCTGGCCGAAGTGATCGTGCCACTGGAACGCCTTGGGCAGCAGTTGCAGCGCCTTCTTGAACTCGCCCACATCAAGGTGCGTGTAATCGCCAAGGGCCTTATCGCCGGTGATCCATGCGAAGCTGCGCATGACGCGCACTTGTTGGCTGATGTCGCCCGTCCATCGCTTTTCCGCCTTCATTGCAGCGGCGACCTCGTCAATCACCTCGCTGAACCGACGCGTGCTGTGAACGAGGAAGCGGCTGTTGGCCTTTGGGGCGGGTGCTGGTTCGGGAGGGGGAGCGGCAGCCGGAACTGCAGCCGCTGTGGACGTAGGGGTTGTCGGCACCCGGCTGGTGATCGGCAATGCACCCGCCAGTCCCGTGGGACGGAAGCTCTCATCCTTGGCCCGCTGCGCCAAAAAGGCAGCTGGATCGATCGCGTCCTGAACCTCGGGATCAAGATAGCGCGAGGCTAACTCGTGCGCGCGCCCTTGCGCGCGAGTGATGATAGCAGCAATCGCGCCATAGCTTGCCCGGCTTGGGAGCATGCCGAAGGCAGCGATCCATTCCTCGATCATCGCTTCCGGCACATGCTCGGGATGGGCGTAACGATCCAGATCCGCCGCTACGCCTTCAACGGTGACGTCATCGAAGCCTTGCGACAGCAACCGCTCTCGTTCCGCACTGCCGATTTCGCGAGCTGCCGCCGGTCGCTGTGCCAGCCGGAAGGCAGCCGCTGCAGTACGATATGCGCTTGCAACCGCCTGAGGGTTATCAGCCGCATGAAACCCGAGGAGGAGATCGTCGAGGCAGGAGCGCAGCTCGGCGTCGAAAATCTCGTCGATCATCGCCTGAGTCAGGCGATCGCCACGCTCGATGAACATTGCAACCCTCCCGGTCAGTTCGGTGAAGCGCACGGACAGGGATGCTGCCCGGTGGCGGGCAAGCGCAGGTTCCCGCGTGCCCAGCGCAAGGGTAACGTGGGCGTGTAGGGATTCGGTTAACCGAGCCCGGCGGCGAAAATAGTATCGGCCTGACTGGATGTAGGTGTGGGGTATGGTTGCCATCGTCGGCTCCTTGTCGGAGGCCGGCTCGGGCGCCTTTCCTGAACGGGGTTGGCTAGGAAATGGCTAGCTCATTGCCCACGTCGTTGGCTAGGCGGTCTGAACCGGCTAGGGAAAGCCGTTTCAGAACAGTCATTTGCGTGAAAAGTGGTCGGGGAGACAGGATTCGAACCTGCGACATCTTGCTCCCAAAGCAAGCGCGCTACCGGACTGCGCCACTCCCCGACACTTTTCTCATCGCCCTTCCGGTGGGCCCGGCAGGATTCGAACCCGCGACCTAGCCGTTATGAGCGGCCAGCTCTAACCGCTGAGCTACAGGCCCCTGGCTTGCGCGCAAGGTTCCGGAAGACAGGACGAGCCCCGCCTCTACTGTGCGCGCGGCGGGGATACAAGCGCTCTAACGACCCGCAGCCGCGATGATTTCGGCCACGGTGCAGCTCGCTATCCCGCACACGGCGAGATGCGCGTAGACCGCTTCGAACCAGCCATAGAGCGCTTCGACATCGGCCTCGGTCCTTGTGTAGGGCGTGTGGCCCGGCGCGAGGGTGGGGCTGTGGAACGAGAGCACCAGCAACGGCAGGTCGCTTTCGAGCAGGATGTCGATCCCGCGCAGCGCCTCGTCACGCGACACCCCTTCGGGGGTGAGCGCGATACGTTCGAGCAGACCGGCGCGCGAAAAGCCCGAATAGATGGTCGGCAGGTGGCGCTGCACGCGGTGGATCAGCGGCCCGACCGGGCTCAACAGGCCCGCATAGGTGCTGCTCACCGGCAGTTCGAGCAGCGTGCCTTCGGGGTCGGCCCAGTAGGGGGCGAGCGGGTGATTGCTGTAATCGGGCCCGCCCTGGTGACTGTAATCGAACAGCGGGCGCACCGAGGTGTCGACCCGGATTCCCGCCTGCTTGAGCAGCTCGGCGGTGTGCGGGCCCAGCCCGTAGCGCCCCGCACGGTAGATCATCGGGGCGGTGCCGAATGCGGTTTCGATCGCGTCACACAAGGCGGTGAACTTGGCGGCTTCCAGCGCAGGCGGAAGGTTCCCGGCGAAGGAATTGCGCTCGCTCACCTCCTCCTCGAAGGGCGGGTTGACCCAGGGGTGGAGCTGCACGCCGACATCGGCCACACCGCGCCGCACTGCATCGCCGATGATCGCAACGGCGCGGGGCTCGTTCACCACCGGCCAGTCCACCAGATAGACCGGATGCGCGCCGATCCCTTCGCAAAAGGCCTGAAAGCGCGGGAGCGCAGCGAGGTGGCTCAATCCATAGCCGTCGCGGCGGAAGGGGGCACGCCAGTCGAATTCCTCTTCGGTGTCGACCGTCAGCAGAACCCGCCGCCCGAAGCCGGGCGCAAAGCGAGCGCTGCGCCCGGCGGGCGGCACCTCGAGCATCGAACCTGTCGTCATCCCCCTGACTTGCGCCTCCCGGTCGCGATCCCTCAGGCCTCGGCTGTATCTGCCGATATGATAGTCTCGCGAAGTAAAGGGAGCGTCAAGATCAGGTCGGTGCCATCCCGGCTCAGCCCGCCGCCGGCGGCGCGCGCTTCGGCACGGGCGAGGCGCAGGGCGAAGCCGGTGCCGAACAATCCCGCATTGATCGTGCCCTCGGCAGAGCGGGTGGTGGCGGCGAAGAGATTGTCTGCTGCCGCCAGCTTTGCAGGAAGCTGGCACGCCAGCCGCGCCAGCGCCTGTCCGGCAGGCCCGGTCAGCGATCCGAGCGTCACGCTGATCCGCTCGCCCGCGCCGCAGGCCGCGCCGAGGCTGGCGAGCACCCGCCACACCAGCGCCTCGGCATCCTCGGGGTCGAGGCCGGTCATGAGCGCAGCCTCGGGCCCGAAAGCGGGGTCGAGCCCGGCACCCTGCGGGGCCAGTACCGGATCGAGCTGCGCAGTAGTACGCAGCACCAGCGCGGCCAGATCGGTCTCGCCCGGCTCGATCCGCGTCGCTCCGGTCTCGAGCCGCGCCAGCCGGTCGAGTTCCTCGAACCCGGAAAGGATGCGCGCGGCATCGGCGGCGATGGCGGCGGCGAGTGCGCGGTATTCGTGCGGGGCCGGGCCGAACAGCTGTTGCTGGATGACCTCGGCATAGCCCTGCACGGCGGTGACGGGCGTGCGCAACTCGTGGAGCAGCTGGCGGATGCGATCGGCCTCGCGCGCTTCGGGGCCGAGGGTGCGGGACGACGGATCGGGCACCCGGCGCAGCCGCCCGAGATAGCCGGTGAAGTGCCCGTCCGCGCTGAAATGCGGCTCGGCATCGAGGCTCCATTCCCCGGTGATGGCCGGTGCGCCCGCAAGGCTCACCGCGCCGCCGATGACCGGCTGGCGGCGGGCAAAGGCGCGGGCGATCGCGTCATCCGCACCGAACAGGCGGGTACCGACCACCATCGGCGCGGCCTCGCTGACGGCCCAGTTAATCCGCCCGGCGGTGTCGGCGGCAAATGCGAAGCTCGACAGCGTGCGATCGGGGCGCTGCGTCAACTCGCCGAGCGGCAGGCGGGGGGATTGCTCGAGTTCGGTGGGGTTGTCGCCGCGGCTGCGCCGGAACTGGGCAATGCGCTCGACCAGCGCGGAAATTTCGGTTCGCCCGCTCTCGTCGCGGTCGCGGCGGCTGGCAGGGGCGCGGTGAAGCGGGATCGGCTGGGCGGGGGGTGGGGGAGGGGCCGGCGTCAGCTGCGGCACCGCTTCCGACGAACCGCGCGCGCTGTCATCGCCGGCAACGGGCGCGGGCGCGGGCAGGCCGCGATCATGCACTCCCAGCCGCGCCAGCAGCGCCTCGACATCGACCGGCAGGTCGCGGCGCAAGCGCAGGAACCCGCGCGCGCGCACCGGCAGACGCGGAATCAGCGCGGCCCAATCCTCGCTGGCGAGATCGGCGCGGGTCAGCGCGGCGGCGGCGACCTCGGGCTCGTGATCGGCCAGATGCGAGGCGAGATCGGGGCTCTGGAAGCGCCAGCCGGGCTCGCGGATCATCCGCGCGCGCGCTTCGGCGGGGATCACCTCGGCCAGCGCATCCATGCGCAGCCAGGCGGCCGCGAGCAGGCTGTGATCGTCGCCCGGCGCATGGACTCGCCTGCGACCGAGCAGGTCGAGCAATTGCCGATATTGCGTGCGCAACGATCCCTCGCCCATGGCGCGCTGGCGCAGCACGGTGGCAAGTCGGTCGTCGAAAAACACGCAAATCTCCTCAAGGCACGCAGGCGGCGCGAATCGCGCGCGTCGCGGGCGGGTGCAGCGCCGCTATAGTCGGCTTAGGCCCCGCCGTCTTATCAGGCTGGAGCATTTGTCACAGTCTGACGCGAAAGGTGCGTTGCAAAGCGGGACAATTGCTGGCAGACCTAATAATATTAGCCAAGCGGGCCATGGAGCGCGCAACATGTTTCTTTGGGATCACAGCGCGCCTGCCTCGCCCTCCGGCCCGGCACCTTGCGCCGGGGGAGCTTAAGCCACGTGGCCAATCTCGACGATATCGACCGCCGTCTGCTGGCGGAATTGCAGGCAGAAGGCCGCGTCACCAATGTCGAACTCGCCCAGCGCGTCGGCCTGACCGCGCCGCCCTGTCTGCGCCGTGTGCGGGGCCTTGAAGAAGATGGCGTGATCCGCGGCTATCACGCCGATCTCGACCCGTCCAAGCTCGGCTTTGCGATCACCGTCTTCGCGATGGTCAGCCTCAAGAGCCAGGCCGAAAGTTCCTTGCGCGAGTTCGAAGAGCATATGCGTGCGCTGCCCGAAGTGCGCGAGTGCCACATGCTCAACGGCGAGATCGACTTCATCCTCAAGATCGTCAGCAAGGACTTGCAGAGCTTTCAGGAATTCCTGACCGGCAAGCTGACGCCCGCGCCCAATGTGGAAAGCGTCAAGACCTCGCTCACGATCCGCACCGCCAAGCAGGAACCCGGTGTTCCCCTGTGAGTGAGGCCCGGCGCCTCGCGGAGCCGGTGCGCGGGCACTGCCTGTGCGGAGCGGTCACGATTATCGTCACGGCGATGCATGCCGAGGTCGATATCTGCCACTGCGCCATGTGCCAGCGCTGGGGCGGGGCATTCTACGCTGGTGTCAAGGGCGAGGCCGCCGAGGTCGCGGGCGAGGATGCGGTGACCGTCTACCGCTCAAGCCCATGGGCCGAGCGCGCCTTCTGCGGCACTTGCGGCAGCAACCTGTGGTATCGGTTTTTGCCGACTGGCAACCGCAGCTTCCTCGCCGGCCTCTTCGACCTGCCGCCCGGCTTCGGGATCGAGCAGCAAATTTTCGTCGATGAAAAACCCGACTGGTATGATATTGTTCAGGAAAGCCCGATGCTGACGGGCCCCGAAGTGATCGCCGAAGCGACAGCTCAGGGGTTCAGCTTCGATTGACCGCGAGGGGAGGGGTGTGCCGCATGATCGACGAACCGCCGCCCCAAGCGCCTGACCTCGCCGCCCCAAACGAGAACGATGTGAGCGCCGCCGCGCCGGTGATCGCCGAGCGGGCAGATGGTTCCGTGGTGATTGACCTCACCCGGCTTGTCCCACCACCGCCCGCGGAGGAATGCATCGACGAACCCGCCGATCCGCTCACCTCAGAGATTGTGGTCTGTGCGGTCACCGGCCCTTCGCCGCGTCTTGGCCCCGTGATCGGGCCGGTCGATGACGGTTTCGGCAACGCGATCCCGCGCGCGCGGATCAAGCTTTCGGAGACGGCGGAAGCTCAGGCGAATCTCCACAACACGCCCGTCGGCGGCTTCAACGCCAATGGCGGCGAGTTGCGACTGAAGATCGACTTCTGACGCGCGCCTAGTGCAATTTCAGCTTGGGCCGCACGATGCGGTTCACCCGGCCCACCAGCATCAGGAAGGTCGCCTTCACCCAGCCGTGGATGCCGATCAGGTGCAGGCGATAGAGCGAGGTGTAGATGAACCGCGCCAGCCGCCCCTCGATCGCCATGCTGCCGCCGATCAGGTTGCCCATCAGGCTCCCCACGGTCGAAAAGCGGCTCAATGACACCAGCGAGCCCTTGTCCTGATAGGTGAAGTGCGTGAGCGCGCGGCCCTGCTGCATCCGCACGATATTCGCGAAGACCGTCGCCGCCATCTGGTGCGCGGCCTGCGCGCGCGGGGGTACGGGGCGATCCTCGCCCGGCGGGGTGTAGCTGGCACAGTCGCCCAGCGCATAGATGCACGGATCGACCGTGGTCTGAAGCGTGTCGGTGACGAGGATCTGGTTGCGGCCGTTGGTCTCCAGCCCAAGGCCAGAGATGAAATCCGCACCCTTGACCCCTGCCGCCCAGACGATGAGATCGGCTTCGATCGTCTCGCCTGTAGCGGTGACGAGCTGGCGCGGGCGGGCCTCGACGACCTGCACGCCGGGCCGCACATCCACGCCGAGCACTTCCAGCTCGTGCTTGGCAGCGGCGGCGAGTTTTTCGGGGAGGGCAGGCAGGATGCGCGGGCCTGCTTCGAGCAGGGTTACATGCATCCGGCTCTCGTCAAACACCTCGAGCCCGTAGTGCCGCAAGGCGCCTGCTGCATTGTATAGCTCGGCGGCCAGCTCCACCCCGGTCGCCCCGCCGCCGACGATCGCGACACGCACCTGCTCGTCCGCGCTCGCATCGTTCATCATCGCCCGGCTGACGCGCAGGCAGTGGTTGAGCAGACGGGTGCGGAAGCGGTCGGCCTGTTCGCGGCTGTCGAGGTAGAGGCAATGCTCCTTCACCCCCGGCACGCCGAAGTCGTTGGAGACCGAACCCATCGCCAGCGCGAGGATATCGTAGCGGATGGTGTGGCCCGCGATCAGCTCGCTGCCGTCATCGTCCTTCACGGGGGCGAGACGGATGGTCTTGGCTTCGCGGTCGATCCCTTCGAGGCTGCCCTGAAAGAAGCGGTAGCCCCAGCGGTGGCAATGCCCGCGATAGCCGACCTCGTCCAGGTTCGCGTCGAGCGACCCGGCGGCGACCTCGTGCAGCAGCGGCTTCCAGATGTGGCTGAGGTTCTTGTCGACGAGGATGATGTCGTGCCGCTTGCGCCCGTATTTGGCGCCAAGTCGGCGGACCAGCTCAAGCCCGCCCGCGCCCCCGCCGACGACGACAATCTGGGTCTTGCGGTTCATTCAGGCACTCCTTGGCACGACCGTGCGACGCAATCCCGAGGCCGTGTTAGCCTCTGCCGCAAACAATTGCGCGTCAAATCAACGTAGCGCGGCGGAACTCATGTTGCGGTGCAACATGAAAGCCACAGCGCATGAGACGGCAAAGGGTTCCTGCGAGTTTGGTGGGGTCTCTGCGTCGACGCGGCAGTCAGGAAAAGTTCGGGAGGGTCCCCGAGAACGCTGCCAGCATTGCGACCAGATGCACGATGCCCACCACGACAAGCGGTGTAAGGCGTGCGCGAGCAAGCGAATACCCTGCCAGCGCGCCCAAGGTCGGAAACTGGGCCAGCGCCAGAGTGATCGACAGCGGCCCGATGCTGTCACCTTCGAGCAGCGTGGTCAGCATCGGCACAGGAAACAGTGCGCGGGCCGCGGCGTAACTGCCGTGTCCCGCGCCCGCCGAGATGACGGCAAGAAATAGCGCTGCCACCTCGATCATCAGACCCAGGGCAAACCCCGTGGCTGTCGGGGTGAAAAGCGGCGAACGCAGCGGATCGGTTTTCATCGAACTGAGCGGCCTTACTCCGCCGACCGTTCCTCCAGCCACTTTTCCAGCCACTTGATCGAATAGTCGCCGTTGAGCACATCATCCTGCCGCAGCAGTTCCTGATGCAGCGGGATATTGGTCTTCGGCCCCTCGACCACCATTTCCTCGAGCGCGCGGCGCAGGCGCATGATGCAGCCTTCGCGGTTGCGGCCGTAGACGATCACCTTGGCGATCATGGAATCGTAATAAGGAGGGATCCGGTATCCGGCGTAAAGCCCTGAATCGACGCGCACATGCATCCCGCCCGCCGGGTGATAATAGGTGACGAGGCCGGGCGAGGGCGCGAAGGTGAAGGGGTCTTCGGCGTTGATCCGGCATTCGATTGCGTGGCCGGTGAATTCGAGCTCGTCCTGCGTCACTGACAGCGGCTTGCCTTCGGCGATGCGGATCTGTTCGCGCACCAGATCGACTCCGGTGATCGCCTCGGTCACGGGGTGTTCGACCTGCAGGCGGGTGTTCATCTCGATGAAGTAGAACTCGCCGTTTTCCCACAGGAACTCGATCGTGCCCGCGCCGCGATAGCCCATGTCGCGCATCGCCTTGGAGCAGACCTCGCCCATCCGCATCCGCTCTTCATGGCTGATGACGGGGGAGGGGGCTTCCTCCAGCACCTTTTGATGGCGGCGCTGCAATGAGCAATCACGCTCGCCCAGATGGATCGCATTGCCGTTGCCGTCGCCGAACACCTGGAATTCGATGTGGCGCGGATTGCCGAGATATTTCTCGATATAGACCGTGGCGTCACCGAAAGCGGCCTTCGCCTCGGAGCCGGCCTGCTGCATCAGGGTTTCGAGCTTGTCTTCGCTCTCGCACACCTTCATGCCGCGCCCGCCGCCGCCCGAAGCGGCCTTGATGATCACGGGGTAGCCGATCTCCTTGGCGATCTTGCGCGCCTCATCGAAGTCGGACACCGCGCCGTCGGAGCCGGGCACCAGCGGCAAGCCCAGCGCGCCTGCGGTGCGCTTGGCCTCCACCTTGTCGCCCATCGTGCGGATATGCTCGGGCTTGGGGCCGATCCAGATGATGTCGTGCGCTTCGACGATGTCGGCGAACTTGGCGTTTTCCGACAGGAAGCCGTAGCCCGGGTGGATCGCATCGCACTGCGCGATTTCTGCGGCCGAAATGATGTTGGCAATGTTGAGATAGCTCTCGCCCGCAGGCGGTGGGCCGATGCACACCGCGTGGTCGGCAAGGCGGACGTGCATCGCGTCGGCATCGGCGGTGGAGTGCACCGCAACCGTCTCGATCCCCATTTCATGCGCCGCACGGTGGATGCGCAGCGCGATCTCGCCGCGGTTGGCGATCAGAATGCGTTTGATGGCCATGAGCTTACGAAATCACCACCAGCGGCTGGTCGAATTCGACCGGCTGGGCCGTTTCGATCAGGATCGCGGTCACGGTGCCGGAGCGGGGGGCGGTGATCGGGTTCATCACCTTCATCGCCTCGACGATCAGCAGCGTATCCCCTTCCTTCACGGCTTTGCCGACGGCGATGAAGGGCGCGGCGCCCGGCTCGGGGGTCAGGTAGGCGGTGCCGACCATCGGCGACTTGACGGCGTTGGTCATGTCGGGCCCGGCAGGCGCGGCCGCTTCTGCCGGAGCGGGTGCAGCGGCGGCAGCGGGCGCAGGCGCGGCGGCAACCGGGGCGGGGGCTGCGGCATAGACCGGCGCGGCGGCGGCCACGGCCCCGCGCGAGACGCGGATCTTGCGGTCGTCATCCTCGACCTCGATTTCGGTGAGGCCGGTCTCGTTGAGCAGCTCGGCCAGCTCGCGCACCAGCGCGGTGTCGATGTTCATGCCCGACTTGCGCCCGTTTGCCTTGCCGGATTGGCCAGCGTCGTTTGCCATGATTGTCCCTTGTTATGGTGCTACGCCCGTATGACGCGCGGGACTATTGCCGCGAATTGCGGCTGGCAAGTGGCAAGGGCGGGAAATTGTGAAAGACCCGTGACGGATCAGACCCGCCCCGACGCTACGGCTTCGAGCGCGATGCGGTAGGAAGCCGCGCCGTGGCCTTCGACGGTCAGCGCCGCGCCCATCCCGACATAGGAAAGGTGGCGGAAGGGCTCGCGGGTCTTGGGATCGGACAGGTGCACCTCGACCACCGGGGTTTTGATCGCCTTGATCGCATCGAGCAGCGCAATGGAGGTGTGGGTATAGGCCGCCGCATTCAGCAGCACCGCGCGCGCACCCTCGGCCTGCGCTTCGTGCAGCCAGTCGACCAGCATCCCTTCGTGATTGGTTTGGCGCATCTCGATTTCGAGCCCGAGTTCGCGGGCGCGGTCCTCAAGCATCCCCGCGATGTCGTCGAGCGTGGTGGTGCCGTAGATCTCCGGCTCGCGCGTGCCGAGAAGATTGAGGTTGGGGCCGTTGAGGACATAGACGAGGTTGGTCATGGGCCTGGGCTTAGCCTGCGGCGCTCAGACGGGGAAGGGGCATCGGCGAGAGGCCGTCATCATGCGGAGCGTCATGAAAAAATGCCCCCGCCTTGCGGGCGGGGGCATAAAGGCTGGAGCCTCCGGCTCCTCGGGTCGCGCTGCGCTTCTAGCAGAAGGCCTCAGCGGTGCCCGTGACAATTGCTGTTAGGGCGCTGGCGCTGACATTCGGCGGGCGCCTTACCGGTCCACCCCCTTGACCTTCCCCCACTGCCGCGCCGCCGTGTAGCCGAGGTAGCCGGTGCCGAAGAGCGCGTAGAGCGGTTCGGGGAGCCCTGCGAGGTAGGCGTTCATCCCCGCCGCAATGTCGCGTGCGGCGACGGGGTGGAAGGCGCTGAGCAATCCCATCGGCAATGCGGCGAGCAACAGGATATACATCACGTAGAGGAAGCTCGGCCGGGCGCGGCTGGTCCAGGGGTCGGCGGAATTGGCCTCGGCGACGATCGCCTGCAGCTGCGCCTCGATCATCTTCATTTCCTGCGTGCCCTCGAGCGCGATCAGTTCGAGCTTGGCGCGCGCCTGCGCTTCCTTGTCGGGGATGATCTTGTCGATGATCGAGGCGATGGGGCCGATGAGAATGTCGACGAGGGCCATGCTGCGTGCTCCTATGGCGTGATTCGCGCACAGGAATGACCAAATCGGTTAGAGTAGGAAAATGATTTATCCTATTACGCCTCCGCCTCGGAAAGCAATCGCTGGGCCAGCACCAGATGGGGGCGGTCGAGCATCGCGCCGTCCAGCGCAACAACGCCCGCGCCGGGGTGGTCGGCAAAGGCCTGCACCACCGCGCGGGCATGGGCGAGTTCCTCGGCGCTGGGCGTGAAGGCTTCGTTGATCGGATCGACCTGTGCGGGGTGGATCGCGAGCATCCCCCGGAACCCCTGCGCCCGCACCCGCCGCGCGCGGGCCGCCAAAGCCTCGAGATCGCGGAATTCGGGCTGCACGGTTTCGATCGCCGCCACCCCCGCCGCCGCTGCGCCGATCAGGCACAGGCTGCGCGCCATTTCATAGGTGTGCGAGTATTCCCCGTCCGGCCCCCGCTGCTCGCGCGCGCCCAATGCCGAGGAGAGATCCTCCGCCCCCCAGCTCATCGCCACCAGCCGCTCGCGGCCCGGATAGTCGCCCGCATAATCGCCGGTACGAAACATCGCGGCAGCCGTTTCGGTCACAAGCGCAGCAATCAGCGTGCGGCCCTGCGGTATGCCGTTCGCGGCTTCCAGCGCGGTGAGGTAGTGGTGCAGCCGGGTGATGTCGGCGGCACCTTCCGCCTTGGGCAGAAACACCCCGCCGGGGCGCGCGGGGATGACCGCGACCAGGTCGGCGATGCAGGCAGGCGTGCCGACCGGATTGATCCGCACCCACAGCCGCGCGGCATTCTCTCCCGCGCTTATCTGGTCGCACACCATCGCGCGGGCGGCGGGCTTGTTCTCGGGCGCGACCGAATCCTCCAGATCGAGCAGCGCGATATCGGCAGGCCCGGCAATCGCCTTGCCCATCTTCTTCTCGCTGTCGCCCGGCGCGAACAGCCATGAGCGCATTTTTGGCAGGGAAGGGGCATTGTGGGCCATCGGGGCAATCCTCTCGTCGTTGCCTCAGCGCTTACGAAGCGGGCGCGCGCCCTGCAAGCCTGCGTCATTTGCCCGAGGCCATCCGCACGGGGCCTTTACAAGTGGCGCGCGGGCCTGTCCGTTGCTATACGAGACCGACCATCAAATCAGCGGGGGGAGCCGCCAGTGGCCATCGCATTTTCCGTCAACGGCAAACCTGTGAGCGTGGAGGCGGAACCCGATACGCCGCTGCTCTGGGCCTTGCGCGACGATCTCGGGCTGACCGGGACCAAGTTCGGCTGCGGCGTCGCCGCCTGCGGGGCGTGCTCGGTGCATGTCGATGGGAACCTCACCCGCTCGTGCAGCCTGCCGGTGGGCGAGGTAGCAGGCAAGTCCGTCACCACGATCGAGGGGCTGAAGGCCGCCGACGGCACGCTCCACAAGGTACAGCAGGCCTGGATCGAGGCGCAGGTGCCGCAGTGCGGGTACTGCCAGTCGGGCCAGATCATGGCCGCCGTTGCGCTGATCGAGAAGGTCGGCGCGCCGACTGACGCGCAGATCGACGAGGCGATGACCAATATCTGCCGCTGCGGCACCTATCCGCGTATCCGCAAGGCGATCCTGGCCGCGACTGGAAACGCCGCCACCGGCGCCGCTGCCGCAGCCGAAGGAGCCGCGTGATGGCCGACAATCCGAGCCCCGATCTCGATTACCCGGAAACCGATGCCCCCGCAGCCAAGCCCAAGAAGAAGGGCGTCAAGCGTCGCATCTTCCTCGCCGGTTCCGCGCTGGTGGTGGGCGGCGGGATCTTTGGCGTGTGGTGGACCGACAGCAGCGCGAAAGCGCGCGCCAATGCGCTGATCGGCGGCGAGGGCAGGCACGCCTTCGGCTCCGTCATGACCATCGCCGAGGACGACACGGTAACGGTCTTCTCGCCCCACATCGACTTCGGCCAGGGCTCGCACACGGCGCTCGGCCAGATGCTCGCCGACGAGCTCGATGCCGATTGGGACAAGGTGACGATCGCGCAGGCCCCGGCGGACATGGCCTTCGCCAACACCGCGCTGGCCAAGGGTTTCCTGCCGACCATGACGGGCGAATTTGCCGCCGGGCTGATCCCCGATGCCGTGATCGGGATGATGGCGCGCTCGATGCCGCTGATGATCACCGGAGGCTCCTCGGCGATCCGCTTCACCGGCGAGGTCGCGATGCGCCGCACCGGCGCGGCGGTGCGCGCGGCGCTGGTCGCGGAAGCGGCCGACCGGCTGGGCGTGCCCGAGAGCGAACTCACCACCGCCAATTCAGTGGTCACCCACGCCGCCTCGGGCAAGTCGCTGCGTTATGGCGAGCTGGCGGCAGGCGCGGCGGAGCGTTCGCTCGCCAGCGATCCGGTGCTCAAGACCCCCGACCAGTGGACGCTGATCGGAAAGGACGTGTTCCGGCGCGACATTCCCGCCAAGGTCGATGGCTCGGCGGTCTATGGCATCGACTTCACGCTGCCGGACATGCGCGTCGCCACCATCGCCATGGCCCCGGTGCGCGGCGGCACGCTGGAGAGCGTCGACGAGGCCCCCGCCATGGCGGTCAAGGGTGTCGAGAAGGTCGTGAAGCTGCCCGACGCGGTGATCGTCGTCGGCAAGGGATACTGGCAGGCGAAGAAGGGCCTCGATGCACTCGCGCCCAAGTGGAGCGACGGCGGTAACGCCGCGGTCTCCACCGCCGCGGTCTATGCCGCGCAGGCCAAGCTGCGGCAAACCGCCGAAAAGCCCGACAACGAGGGCGGCGCGGGCGATGTCGGCGCAGCCTTCAGCGCGAACGACGTCAAGCTGGTCGTGGCCGAGTACAAGGTGCCCTTCCTGCACCATGCGATGATGGAGCCCTTCGCGCTC
The DNA here is from genome assembly GCF_006542605.1 of Porphyrobacter sp. YT40. Classification (GTDB taxonomy): domain Bacteria; phylum Pseudomonadota; class Alphaproteobacteria; order Sphingomonadales; family Sphingomonadaceae; genus Erythrobacter. The sequence continues at coordinate 2,981,921 of NZ_CP041222.1, read as the reverse complement.
ACCGGCCATTACAAGGATGGCACGCTCACCTTGTGGGGCGGCTTGCAGGACCCGCTCAGCACGCGCACCAAGGCGGCGAAGGCCGCGGGGCTCGATGTCGAGAAGGTCGTCTTCAACCCGATGATCATGGGCGGCGGCTTCGGGCGGCGGTTCCCCGATCTGGTTGAGATCATCGATCAGGTCGCGGTGCTGGCCAAGCAGGTGCCTTACCCCGTCAAGCTGATCTGGAGCCGCGAGGAGGAGGTGCGCCACGGCACCTATCGCCCGCAATCCTCGGCGGCGCTCAAGGCCAGCCTCAAGGATGGCGCGATCACCGCGATGCAGATGGATTACGTGCAAAGCGGCAATGCCGAGGGCGAGGTGCCCTTCATCTACGACATCCCGGCCACCGCGCGCCGCCATTTTGCTTATCAGTCGAACCAGATCGACGGCCCGTGGCGCTCGGTCAATGCGACGCAGATCGGGTTCTACACCGAAAGCTTCATGGACGAGCTGGCGGCGGCGGCGGGCGAAGACCCCTACCAGTTCCGGCGCAAGCACCTGCCCGAGGGCGGGCGCCACCAGAAGGTGCTCGATGAAGTCGCCAAGCGCTCCGGCTGGGGCACGCCGCTGCCGGAAGGCACGGGGCGCGGGATCGCGATTGTCGAAAGCTTCGACACCATCGTCGCCGAAGTGGTCGAGGTGGCGCTGAAAGACGACGGCACCCCCAAGGTGGTGCGCGCCTTCGCGGTGGTCGATTGCGGCACCACCATCAATCCGCTCAACGCCGAGGCGCAGATTGCCGGCGGCCTTATCATGGGGCTGTCCTCGGCGATGGGCGAGCAGGTGACGCTCGACCAGGGCGCGGTGGTGGAGAGCAACTTTACCGATTATCCGATCCTCAAGCTCGCCGATGCGCCGCCTGTGGTGGACGTGCATTTCATCGACAGCGGCGCGAAGACCGGCGGGATCGGGGAGCCGGGCCTGCCGCCCGCAAGCCCCGCGCTCGCCAATGCGCTCGCGGCGCTGACGGGCAAGCGCATCCGCAATTTGCCGGTGCTGACGCAAGCACGGGCGTGATCGCTCGCTGGTCGGCGTTGGTCCTCGCTGGCGGGGCGGGGCGGCGCTTTGGCGGGAGGAAACTGCTCGCCGATCTGGCTGGCGCGCCGGTGATCAGGCGAGTGGCGGACCGGATCGTGGGTGTTGGATTTGCCGAAGTGATTGCCGTCACCGGGGCGGAGGACGAGGCAATCAAGCGCGCGCTTGCGGGTGCCGATGTGTCCATAATCCTCGCAACTGACTGGGCAGAAGGCATGGCGGCAACCTTGCGCACCGGCATCGCTGCGCTCGACCCCCACAGCGAGGGCGTGTGCATCTTCCTCGGCGATATGCCGCTGGTGCCGGCGGCGCTGAGCCCGACGCTTGTGACGGCGGCGGCGCAGGCGGGCTATGCGGCAAGACCGCGCTGCGAGGGCAAGCCCGGACATCCCGTCGCCTTCACCCGCGCGGCATTCGGCGATCTGCTGGCGCTGGAAGGCGACCGGGGTGCCACCGTGCTGCTCGCGGCGCGCGGCGAGGGTGTGGCCTATGTCGAGACCGCCGACAGCGGCGTGCTGCTCGATATCGACACGCCCGAAGACCTCGCCGCCGCCGTCGCCGCGTGGAAGGCCTGAGCGACCTCGGCCACCAGCGACAGGGCGACATCGCGCGGGGATTTGGAAAAGCCCGACAGGCCGATTGGCGCATGAAGCCGCGCCAGCGCCGCCTCGCTCACCCCATGCCCCCGCAGCCGCGCCATGCGCTGATCGAGCCGCACCCGCGCGCCGATCGCGCCGACATAGAAGGCTTCGGATTGCAGAGCCGCCGCGAGGCCGGCCTCGTCATCCTCGCGATCGTGCGAGAGCACCGCGATGGCGGTATAGCGGTCGATGCTGATTTCGGCGAGAGCGCTGGCGGGGGCGCTGCGGTGATAGGCGAGGCCCTCCCACGGCGCAGCCTCGGGCCCACCGGGGGTGACGAGCGCCACCTGCCAGCCCATGTCGCGGGCCAGCGCAGCGGCGCTCAGCGTCGCGCCATCCTCGCCGATCAGCACCAGCCGCAGTGGCGGGCGGAAGAGGCGCGTGTAGCGGGTGCCGTCCCAGCTGGCGGCGACAGATTCATCAGGCGCTGTGTCGGCAGTGCGCGTTACCCCGTCGCTCGACCACAGCACCGGGCGGCGCGCGCGCCACGCGTCGAGCCATGCCGTCACCGCCGCCTCGTCGCTCGCGACCGGCTCGACCAGCACGGTGATCCCCGATCCGCAGGCGAGCCTGATGTCGATCCACGGACTGCCTTCGCCATAGCGCAGCAGGCGCGGCACGCCTTCGGCCAGCACCTCGCGGCCGTGACGTGCGACGTCATCCTCGATGCAGCCGCCCGACAGGAAGCCCCAGTGCGAATCCGCCGTGATCAGCATCTGCGCGCCCACATCGCGCGGTGCCGAGCCGTCGACCGTCACCAGCGTGGCAATCGCGAAGCGTTCGGGCAGGGTTGCACAAGCGAGCAGCGCCTCGCGGATATCGTCGACAGGGGCGGCAAGATGCCAGCGGCTCATGGGCGAAGGGGCTTTCCTGAAGAGGGCGCGGCCCAGACTAACCCGCCCGCCGCACCCGCGCAATCGCGCGGCCCCGTAGCGGGGATGGCTCGGCAGAGAAGGGGGAAACCACTGGTCGGGACGAGAGGATTCGAACCTCCGACCCCCACACCCCCAGTGTGATGCGCTACCAGGCTGCGCTACGTCCCGACACCAGTGGAGCGGGGCCTATAGGAGCGCGGGCCGGGGCTTGCAAGCCGGTTTCATGCAAGATCGGGTGTGGCCGGTTCACAACGCCGATCCGCGCCATGATTGCGGGTGACTTGCATTGCTGCTAGGCGCGCCCACTTGAACGGCGGGGCGGTTGCCCCGTTTTCTTGTTTCACGGGATCCTGACGGGCTTTAACCTATGACATTCGAACTTCTCGCCGCCGCTGCCGGCGCGGGCGCGCCCTCGGGGGCGAGCTTCCTGTTGTCCAACGTCGTGCCGATCGTCGGCATGGTCGCGATCTTCTGGTTCCTGATCATCCGCCCGCAGATGAAGCAGCAGAAGGAACACCGCGCCAAAATCGCCGCCGTCAAGAAGGGCGATCAGGTGGTGACCGCAGGCGGACTTGTCGGCAAGGTGGTGAAGGTCGACGATGTCTATGTCGAACTCGACCTCGGCACCAATGTCCGCGTCAAGGCGATCAAGGCCACCCTGGGCGACATCATCCCGCCGGGCGGCAAGCCCGCCAATGATTGATCCGGCGACCGCCGCACCTGCTCTCTTGCGCATGAGACCCTGACGCAATGCTCGACTTCCCCCTTTGGAAAAAGCTCTCGCTCTGGGCGGTGACGCTGGCAGCCTCGCTGCTGGCACTGCCCTCGCTGGTCAATGTCGCGGGGCTGGACTGGCCCGCCGCGCTGCCCGATCCGCAGGTCAACCTCGGGCTCGACCTTGCGGGCGGTTCGCACCTGCTGCTCGAAGCCAAGGCCGATGACGTGCGCGCCCAGCGGCTCGAGAACATGGAAGAAACCGTCCGCCAGCTGATGCGCAATGCCAAGCCGCGCATCCGCATCGGCGATGTCTCGACCGCGGGGGGCGAGTTGTCCTTCATGCTCGAAAGCGCCGCCGATATCGACCGCGCGCGCGGGCTGATCGAACCGGCGATGCAGGGCGCGAGCACCGTGCGCGAATGGGAGCTTCAGGTCGTCGATGGCCAGCGCATCGTCCTCACCCAGACCGATGCGGGGGTCAATCAGGCGATCGACGATGCCATGGCGAGCGCCACAGAAGTCGTGCGCCGCCGCATCGACGAACTCGGCACGCGGGAGCCGACGATCATCCGTCAAGGCGACACGCGGATCGTGGTGCAGGTGCCCGGCTTGCAGGATCCCGAGGCGTTGAAGGCGCTGGTCGGCAAGACCGCGCAGCTCGAATTCAAGCTGGTCGATCTCAACGCGCTGCCCAGCAATGTCGAAGCGGGGATCGCGCCGGCGGGCAGCGAGATTTTCCCCTTCGCCCCCGGTACGCCCGAACAGGGCTCTTCGCTGGCGGTGCGCAGGCTCGGCGGCATCCGCGGCGACAACCTCACCGGTGCGCAGGCGGGCAAGGACCCGCAGACCAACGAGGACGTGGTCAACATCACCTTCGACGCGCAGGGCGGAGCGAAGTTCGCCAAGCTGACCACCGAGAATGTCGGCAAGCCCTTTGCCATCATCCTCGACGGGCAGGTGCTCTCCGCCCCCAGCATCCGCGGGCCGATCATCGGCGGGAGCGCGCAGATTTCGGGCAGCTTCACCGCCGAAAGCGCGAGCCAGCTGGCGATCGCGCTGCGTTCGGGCGCGCTGCCCGTGCCGCTGGCGATTGTCGAGGAACGCACCGTCGGGCCCGATCTCGGCGCCGATTCGATCCGCAAGGGGCTGCTCGCGATGGGCATCGGCAGTCTTGCGGTTATCGCGCTGATGGTGGCGAGCTATGGCCGCTTCGGCGTCTATGCCACCGTGGCGCTGGTGTTCAACGTGCTGATGCTGCTGGGGATCATGGCGCTGGGCGGGTTCACCCTGACCCTGCCGGGGATCGCGGGCTTCGTCATCACCATCGGTGCGGCGGTGGATGCCAACGTGCTGATCAACGAACGCATCCGGGAGGAGCGGGCGAGAGGGCGCAAGGTCGTCGCCGCGGTCGAGACCGGCTACAAGGAAGCCAGTCGCGCGATCTTCGACGCCAACCTCACCAACGTGATTTCGGGCGTGGCGCTGTTCGCCTTCGGTTCGGGGCCGGTGCGAGGCTTTGCGGTGGTGCTGATCATCGGCATCATCACCTCGGTCTTCACCGGGGTGACGCTGACCCGCATGTTCGTCGCCGGGTGGCTGCGCAAGGCGCGGCCCAACGACATCAATATTTGAGGAGCGCGAGACGATGAAACTTCTGAAGCTCGTCCCCGACAACACCAACATCAAGTTCCTGAAGCTGCGCGTGCCGTTCTTCGTGCTCAGCCTTGTGCTGATCCTCGGCAGCTGGGCGGCAGTGGCAGTCAACGGCCTCAATTTCGGCGTCGACTTCGCCGGCGGACAGGAAGTCCGCATGACCTTCGAGGAGCGTGAGACCGCGCCGATCCCGCAGCTGCGCGAGCTGGTCGAAGGGCTCGGCTACGGCAGCCCGGTGGTGCAGGAATTCGGCGCGCCCAATCAGGTCTCTGTGCGCGTGCCTCTCCCCGAAGGGGCCGAGGACACCCCCGGCGCCGCGCGCGCGATCGGCGACAAGGTGATCGCCACGATCACCGCCGAATATCCCGATGCCCGCAAGGACGGCAACGACACCGTATCCGGCAAGGTTGCGGGCGAGTTCCGGGATTCGGCGATCCTCGCGCTGCTGGCGGCGATGGCGGCGGTGTCGCTCTATATCTGGGTGCGGTTCGAGTGGCAGTTCGGCGTCGGCGCGATGTTCGCGCTGGTGCACGACGTGTCGGTGACGCTCGGCCTGTTTGCGCTGACACAGATGGAGTTCAGCTTGCAGATCGTCGCGGCGATCCTCGCGATCATCGGCTATTCGCTCAACGACACGATCGTCGTCTATGACCGCATCCGCGAGAACCTGAAGAAATATCGCAAGATGGACATGGGCGACCTGCTCGACCTGTCGGTCAACGAAACGCTGGCGCGCACTGTGATGACCTCGCTGACGCTGTTCGTGGCGCTGATCCCGCTGCTGATCTTCGGCCCGCCGAGCCTGTTCGGCATGGTCGCGGCGATCACCGTGGGCCTGTTCATCGGCACCTATTCCTCGATCTACATGGCCGGGCCGCTGCTGATCTGGATGGGGGTGACGACCAACAGCTTCGTCCAGACCGAAAGCGCGCTCGACCGGCAGGAAAAGATCGCGCGCGGGGAAGTGTAAGCGGGGGCGGGGCGACCCGCTCCTGCGATTACCGCGCCAGCAGAGCCTCGTAATGCGCGGCCAGCGCCGCCGCGTTGGCCTCCCAGCTGAAATGCTCGGTCAGCGCGGCCACGGCCTCGCGCGGGGGCGGGTTGTTGAGCACCGCGTTGATCCCGGCGGCAACCGCTCGGGGATCGCGCGCCACCAGCCGCCCGGCGGTCTCGCTCGCAATCAGTTCGCGCGCGCCGCCGACATCGCAGGTCACCACCGGCGTCCCGCAGGCGAGCGATTCGACCCAGGCATTGGCGAGCCCCTCGCTGACCGTCGGCAGCACCATCACATCGGCAGCCGACAGCAGCAGCGGCATCAGATCGTGATCGACTGACCCGGCGAAGAACACCCGGTCCGCCACGCCCTCGCGCGCCGCTTGCGCACGCAGCGCCGCCTCGTTCTCGCCCTTGCCGATCAGCACCAGCCGCGCGCCGGGAATCTCCTGCAACGCCGCGATGGCGATTCCCTGTCCCTTGCGCTCGATCAGCGCGCCGACGCAGGCGAGCAGCGGCGCGGTGTCGGGCATGGAAAAGCCCAGCTCCCCGCTCAGCTGACGGCGCAGCTGGGTGTGGCCGAGCGGGCGGAAACGGTCGCGGTCGAGCCCGGTGTAATGCAGCGTGATCTTGTCCGCATCCATGCCCATCGCGGCCATCTTTCCGGCAAGATCGCGGCTCACTGCCAGTAACCCCGTTGCCGCTTCGGCGGCATCGAGCATCTGCCGACGGGCGAAATCCTGCTCGCCCCAGAAGCTGATGTCGCTCCCGCGCGCCTTGATCGACAGCGGCAGGCCGGTGGCGCGCGCGATCTCCGCCGCGGCCGGGCCATCGGGGAAGAAAAACTGCGCATCGAGCATGTCGATGGGCGTCGCGGCATGGATGCGTTCGACCAGCGGAAGCGCGGCGCTGGCGATGGCCGCCGCATTGCGCCGCGCGCCGATCCGCGGGATCAGCGTGAAGCGCGGGCGGTGGACGGTCACCCCGCCTTCCTCGGCCACTCCTGGCAGATCGGCAAGCGGGCGATATCGGCCCAATGCCAGCGGCGGCAGGCCGATGGGGTTGACCAGCGTCACCCGCCAATCCCCGCGCTTGGCCAGCGCCTCGAGCGAGCGCGCGACGAAGGTGCCGAACCGCGGATTGACCGGGTTGGGATAGAGCGTCGAGAGAGCGAGGACGTGCTTCACGGGCGGCCCCTCCAGCCTACAGCGGCCTCACCAGCATGAAGGCGACCGCCACCCATGCCGGATTGTCCACCACCACCTGCTTCTGCCCCGCGCCCGGCGGTAGCAGGCCGACCAGCGCGCCGCGCCGGTCGATCAACCGTCCGAAAGCGAAGCGCCCTCCGGGCCGGGGCACGAGACAGTCGCGGTTGATCGCAGATTGCACCTCGGACGGATCGATCGGGCGCAGCCACAGCAGGTCGCCTGCGCGATATTCCCCGATGCTGGCGATGATCGCCAGCACCAGCGGGGCCGGGCCATCTTCGCCCGCCAGTTCGTGCGGCAGCACCGCCTCGCGCGGGGCGGAGAGCGCCTCGGGGCCGCTTGCGCCCAATTCGGCTACGATCTGCGCCCGCGCGCCCGCCTCGGCCCGCATCAGGCTGGCAGGCTCAACGCCGAGCGCAGCCGCGATTCTGTTCATCCAGCCGAGCGACAATTGCCGCATTCCCGTTTCCAGCCGCCCGATGGTCTGTGCTGTGGTGGCTGGTTCGCAGGCGGCGGCAAGATCGGCCAGCGTCAGCCCCTTCGCCTTGCGGATGTCGCGGATGCGGTTGGTCATAAAGCCCTTTTTATTTTTAACCGTATTGGTTTTTCCTTTCCTACAGATGTGCTGACTTGGCAAGTCCGGTTCTGCACCCAAGCGGAAAGGACCAGCATGACACGCCAGCTCGCCGAACGAGAGCTTACGCCCGAAGGCCCGCGTCGCGGCGCGATCAAGGGCGGGCCGCGACCGCGCCGGACGGTTACGGTCAATCTGTCGGAGAGTCCGCTCGTCTGGTTGCACGCGCGCGGGCATCTGCCCACGCGGCTGCTCGACGCGGGCGAGGCCCTGCGCGCCGATTACGAACGCAGCGCGCTGCCCGCAAACATCACTATGCGCTGGGACCCGGTGCGGGTAAAATCGACCGGCGATCGCGGCCTTGCGCCTTCGGAAAAGCAGGTTGCCGCGCGTCAGAGGTTTGACGGCGCGATCCGTGCGGCGGGCAAGGGGCTGGAGGACATCCTGTGGCGCGTGGTCTGCGCCGGCGAAGCGCTGCCCGAGGCCGAAAAGAGCCTCGGCTGGCCCGCGCGCAGCGGCAAGCTGGTGCTCGCGATCGCGCTCGAGCGGGTGGCGGATTACTACCGGATTACCTGATCCGCCGGGGCAGTTTTTTTGTTCTTAGACAGTGTCTCATGTGTCTCCAACACCGCCCAGCAGCACGGCGATCCGGGCGCGAAGTCGAGGCAGGATTTCGGCTTCGAACCATGGGTGCTGCGCCATGAACAGGCGCGAGCGCCATGAGGGGTGGGGGAGGGCGATGAAGGGCAGATCCTCGCCGAAGTGGCTGACCCGTTCGGCCAGCGAGAGGCGTTTGCGGTGCGGCAGGTAGCGCGCCTGCGCGTGAACCCCGACGAGCAGGGTCAGACGATCCTCGGGCAGCACGTCCAGCACCGCATCGTGCCATTGCGGCGCGCACTCCGTGCGCGGCGGCGCGTCTCCGCCCGCGGCCTTGCCGGGATAGCAGAAGCCCATCGGCAGCTGCGCCACTTTGGCGGGATCGTTGAAGGTCGCGGTGCCCAAGGCCAGCCAGCCGCGCAGCCGGTCACCGCTGTCGTCCTCCCACGGCACACCGCTGGCATGGGCGCGGGTGCCGGGGGCCTGCCCGATGATGACGAGACGGCTGGTGGCCGAGAAGCGCGCCAGCGGACGCGGGCCGAGCGGGAGGTGCGCCGCGCAGAGCGTGCAGGCGGCGATGCGACGGCGCAGGTCTTCGATGTGGTCCCCCGGCGCGGGCGCGCTCACCCCTCGACCATCTCGGCCAGGGTCAGCCAGCGCTCCTCGGCAGCATCCTTTTCGGCGCGGGCATTGGCGATGCCTTCGCTGATCGTGGCGAAGCGCTTGGGATCGCTGGCATAGAGGTTCGGGTCGGCGAGCAGCGCCTCGCCCCTGGCGATCGCGGCTTCGAGTTCCGCGATCCGGGCGGGCAGGATCTCGTAATCGCGCTGGTCCTTGTAGGTCAGCTTGGGGGCGGCTTTGGCGGGGGGCGGGGGCGGCGTTGCGGCTTCCTCCTTGCGGGGTGCGCCGGACTTGCCGACCACCGGCTTGCGGCGCTTGGCTTCCCAGTCGGCATAGCCGCCCGCGACGATATCGACCTTGCCCGACCCGTCGAGCCCGAGCGTGACGGTGACGGTGCGGTCAAGAAAGTCGCGGTCGTGACTGACGATGAGGACGGTGCCGTCGAAATCGGCGATGACCTCCTGCAACAGGTCGAGCGTCTCGAGATCAAGATCATTGGTCGGCTCGTCCAGCACCAACAGGTTGGCGGTGCGCGCGAACTCGCGGGCCAGCAGCAGGCGAGAGCGTTCCCCGCCCGAGAGGATGCCGACCTTGGTATCGACCAGGCCGGGATCGAACAGGAAGTCCTTGAGGTAAGCCATGACATGCTTGCGAACGCCCCGCACGTCGATCCAGTCGCCTCCCTCGGCGAGGATCTGGCGCACGGTCGCACCCGGTTCGAGCAGCTTGCGCTGCTGGTCGATCATCACGCCGGTCAGCGTGCGGGCATGGGTGACGGTGCCGCTGTCGGGCTCGAGCTCGCGGGTCAGGAGCTTCAGCAGCGTGGTCTTGCCCGCGCCGTTTGCGCCGACGATACCGATGCGGTCGCCGTTCTGGATGCGCAGAGAGAAGGGCTTGACGATCGCCCGCTCGCCGAAGGATTTGGAGATGCCTTCCGCGACGATCACCGACTTGGACTTGAAGTCGTCATCCGAAGCCAGCTTCAGCTTGGCCGTCCCCGCGCCCGAGATCATCGCCGCGCGGGCGGCGCGCATCTGATGCAGCTTCTCGAGCCGCCCCTGGTTGCGCTTGCGCCTTGCGGTCACCCCGCGTTCGAGCCAGTGCGCCTCGATCTTGAGCTTCGCATCCATCCGCTCGGCCGCGCGCGCCTCTTCGGCGTAGACCTGCTCTTCCCACGCCTCGTAGCCGCCGAAGCCGACCTCCTTGCGCCGCAGCGTCCCCCGGTCGAGCCACAGCGTCGCCCGCGTCAGGCGGGTGAGGAAGGTGCGGTCGTGGCTGATGGTGATGAAGGCGCCGCGATAGCGGGAGAGCCAGTCTTCCAGCCAGTCGATGGCGGCGAGATCGAGGTGGTTGGTCGGCTCGTCCAGCAGCAGCAGATCGGGCTCCTGCGCCAGCGCGCGGGCGATGGCGGCGCGGCGCTTCTCGCCGCCGCTGGCGGTGGCGGCGGGGCGCGACATGTCGATGCCGAGTTGGTCGGCGATGGCCTCCACCTCGTGCGCGGCGGGGGCATCCTCGCCGCCGATGGCGAAGTCCATCAGTGTGGCGTAGCCGGACAGATCGGGGTCCTGTTCGAGGAACACGATCTTCGTGCCCGGCTTCACCCGCCGCTGTCCGCGATCCGGTTCGACCTTGCCGGTGATGATCCTGAGCAGCGTGGTCTTGCCCGCGCCGTTCCTGCCGATCAGCGTCAGCCGGTCTCCGGGCAGCACGTGGAGGTCGATCGGCTCTGCGCCGCTGGTGGGCGTCGGCCCGCCGAACAGCCAGCGGCCGCCCTGCTGGAGCGCGATGCCTTCGAGCGAGAAGATGGGGGGCTGTGCCATGCGTTGCGCCACCTAGGCGCTGACAGCGCCCGCCACAAGAGACGGAACATTGGCAGGGACGGCGCGGTTCAGTCCCGCGAAAGCCGAAGCGCGCCATGCGCACGGCGAAACGGAGAATTGCTTATGTTGAAGCCCCTGACCCTGTCTGTCGCCGCCGCCGCCCTCAGCGTGCCCGCCATCGCCGCCGCCGCGCCGCAGATCGACATTGCCGCCACCGGCCCGGTGGTCGAACTCAGCGTGTTCGAGAGCGTCGAGGTCGCCCCCGATCTCGCCACCATCGGCGCAGGCGTCACCACCGACGCGCCGAGCGCGACCGAGGCGCTGCGCCAGAATTCGGTCGAAATGCAGAAGGTGATCGCGCGCATCAAGGCATCGGGCGTGGCGGAGAAGGACATCCAGACCACCGGCATCAATCTCAACGCCCGTTACGATTACGATCAGCAGACCCAGCGGCAGGTTTTCCGTGGCTATCAGGCATCGAACCGCGTCAACGTGATCCTGCGAAAGATCGACGATACGGGCCGCGTACTCGATGCGCTGGTCGAGGCGGGGGCGACCGATCTCAATGGGCCGAACTTCTCGATCGACGACGACACCGCCGCCAAGGATGCCGCCCGCAAGCGCGCGGTCGAGCGTGCGAATGCGCAGGCCAAGGCCTATGCCGCGATGGTCGGCTACCGTGACGTCCGTGTCCTCTCGATCAGCGAGGCGATGCAGGGCATGGGCCCGATGCCGATGCCGATCAGCAAGTCGCGCCTGATCGAACTGACCGCGCAGGCCGCGCCGGTGCAGCCGGGCATGGTCCAGACCGGGGTGAATGTTTCGATCACCTACGAGATGGTCGGCGGCTCGGCGGCCCGCTAAGTCATTCACGGCTTGTTCAATGGAGGGCGGATAGGCATGGTCACACCATGAAACACCGCTCCGCCCTCCTGCTTTCCGCGCTTGCTGCGCTCGCCCTGGCCCCGCTGCCCGCAGCAGCGCAGGATCAGCCACGCGGCGATCAGGGCGAGGCCCGGCGCGAGGCCGAGGCGGGCAACATCATGCGCTCGCGCGAGATCGAGGCGCGTATCCTGCCGACCATGAAGGGCGCGGAATATCTCGGCTTTGCCTATGATTCGACCGCGCGGGCCTACCGCCTCAAGTTCATCAAGGATGGCCGCGTGACCTATGTCGATGTCGATGCCCGCACCGGGCGCGTCATCGGCCGTTCGCGCTGACGGGGGGCGGATGCTCGCATCTTTCGGGGACAGCCGCGGTGCGGCGGCGGGGGCCTTGCTTGACGCATCCCCAGCAAAAGCGCACCAACCGGCCAACGCAAATCAAGGGTATGGTGGTTCATGCGCATTCTGATCGTCGAAGACGAACCCACGCTCGGCGCGCAGCTGAAGTCGACTTTGGAGGGGCAGGGATACGCCGTCGACCTCTCCACCGATGGCGAGGACGGGCACTTCATGGGCTCGACCGAGGATTATGACGCGGTCGTGCTCGATCTGGGCCTGCCGGAGATCGACGGGCTGACCGTTCTCGGCATGTGGCGGCGCGAGGGGCGCACCTTCCCGGTGCTGGTCCTGACCGCGCGTGACAGCTGGAGCGACAAGGTCGCCGGGCTCGATGCGGGTGCCGACGATTACCTCGCCAAGCCGTTCCAGACCGAAGAGCTGATCGCCCGCCTGCGCGCGCTGATCCGCCGCGCTTCGGGCAACACGTCCTCGGAACTCACCGCCGGCGACGTGCGGCTGGACACCCGCTCGGGCCGGGTGACGCTCTCGGGCGAGCCGGTGAAGCTGACCGCGCAGGAATACAAGCTGCTCAGCTACCTGATGCACCACAAGGGCAAGGTGGTCAGCCGCACCGAATTGATCGAGCATATCTACGATCAGGATTTCGACCGGGATTCCAACACCATCGAAGTCTTCGTCACCCGCATTCGCAAGAAGCTCGGCGCAGACGTGATAACGACTATCCGTGGCCTCGGTTACAGCCTCGACGACCCCGCCGACGCACCCCGCGCCTGAGCGCGCGTCCGGCGGCGATGCACCTGCTCTCCCCCCAGCGGGCGAGGGCGCTGGCGTGCCGGAGGATGTAACCGCAGCCGCGCCGCCCGCCGCCCCCAAGCCCCGCGCCAGTCTGGCGCGGCGCATGGGTCTGATCGCAGCGGGCTGGATCTTCGTGCTGTTGCTGGGCGGCGGCATCGCGCTCGAACGCACGCTGACCCGGCAGGTCGAAGCCAATTTCGACGAGCAGCTCGATTACATCCTGACGGCCATGATCGCCTCGGCCGAGATCGACCCCTTCGGCGAGGTGTGGTTCTACCGCGCGCTGGGCGACCAGCGGTTCCTCGAACCCGGTAGCGGACTCTATTGGCAGATCAGCGGCGGCGACTTCGAGCCCATCGCCTCGCGCAGCCTGTGGGACCGGACGATGGAGCTCGAAGGCTCGCGGGCCAAGGGCGAGCATTTCGATTCCGAGGTGCATTTCTACAATTCCGCGCAGTTCCCCGGCGAACCGATCCGGATTGCCGAGCGCACCGTGATCCTGCCGGGCAGCGAGACCCGCTGGACCTTCGCCGTTGCCAGCGCGACCGAGCAGATGGATGCGCAGATCTCTCGCGTGCGGCTGATCCTGATCTGGAGCTTCGTGGTGCTCGGCCTCGGACTCCTCGTCATGGCGCTGCTGCAGATCCGCTACGGCCTTTCGCCACTGCGGCGGGTGCGCGCGGCGATCCAGAACCTGCGCACCACCGGAACGGGGCGCATCACCGAGCCGCTGCCGCTCGAAGTGCAACCGCTGGTGGACGAACTTAACGCGCTGATCGAGCATTCCGAACGCCAAGCCGAGGAAGCCCGCCGCCATGCGGGCAACCTCGCCCATGCGCTCAAGACGCCGCTGACCGTGCTGACCAATGCCGCGACCGCGCGCGATCCCAAGCTCAGCGAGGCGGTGTTCCGCGAGACCCGCACGATGCAGCGCCATGTCGATCATCACCTCGCCCGCGCCCGCGCGGTGGGTCGCCGCGCGGTCGGCCACGCGCGCACCAATGTGATGGCAAGCGCCGAGGCGGTGCGCCGCGCGGTCGAACGGCTCTATCCCGAAGGCCGCCTCGACATCGCCGGCAGCCGCGAGGCGACCGTCTCGATTGAGCGGCAGGATCTTGACGAGTTGCTCGGCAACCTCATCGAGAACGCGGCCAAATATGGCGGAGGTTCGGTCTTCGTCACGATCGACCCCGAGGATGATGACACGCCGCGCGACCCCAGGATGTGCGTGATCTGGGTCGAGGACGACGGCACCGGCATCCCCGAGGCCGAGCGCATCCGCATCTTCGATCGCGGCGTGCGGCTCGACACGGGCAAGCCGGGCACCGGGCTCGGCCTTGCGATCGTGCGCGATGTCGCGGAGATCTACGGCGGAAGCGTCATGCTCGGGACAAGCGAGGATCTGGGCGGGCTGCTGGTCGAACTGCGCCTGCCGCGCGCGGAATGATCGCGACCCGAAGCGCGCGAAGGGTTTTTGCAAGTCCTGCGTTGTAGGGCTCGAGGGTCCACCAGACCCAAACGCAAACGGGGCCATTTGCGCGAGACAGGATGACAGCCAGCGGCGAGCCTTCCCCCACCGCCCACCGCCCTGCCGAGGGCGGGGGCGATGCCGTGCTCGCCGCGCGGCTGGCAGCGCGTGAGGCGGAGGCCCTGCGCGCTGTGATCGCGCAGCATGGCCCCGTGCTCCACCGCATCGCCTTTCGCATGACGGGCGATGCTCACGAGGCCGAGGATATTGTGCAGGAAGCAGTCTTGCGATTGTGGGATCAGGCGCCGGCCATCGCCGCGCGCCATCCGGTCGGGAGCCCGGCGGCAGGCGCCCTGCGCCTCGGCGGCTGGCTGACCCGCGTCGTCAGCAATCTCGCGATCGACCGCTTGCGCCGCACCCGCCGCCTCTCGGACGCGGAAGTGCCCGACAGTGCGGACGAGGGACCGCTCGCCGATGCGCTGATCGCCGCCGAACAGCGCGACGGCGCGGCCCGCGCGCTGGTTGCGGCTCTGCCCGATCGCCAGCGCGCGGCGATCGTGCTGACCTATTACGAGGAGCTTCCCAATGCCGAAGCGGCGGCGGCGCTCGAGATGAACATCAAGGCCTTCGAAAGCCTGCTCCACCGCGCCCGTGCGGCGCTGCGGCAGGCCTTTGCTGCGCAAGGAGATGCGCCATGAGCGCCACCGATCCCGATCCCGGCGCTCCCATCGTCCCCGGCAGCCCGCTGGCGCGCAAGCTGGACGCATTCGCCGCGCCCGGCCTTTCAGCCGGGTTCGCCGACAGGGTGCTGGCCGCCGCAGAATCCCGCGCCGCACCGGACCTCGCACCACTCCCGCCGCTGCGCCGTGTGCCGCCTCGGCGGCGCGGCTGGCGGGTGGGGCAGCGCGTCGTGATCGGCCTCGTTGGCTTCACTGCGCTCGCGAGTGCGGCGGCGGCGACGGGGCTGCTCGAACGCTTCGACATCCCCGTGCCTTCGGCCGAAAAGGTCTGGGCGAGCCTGACCGGCCAGCCCGCCAAGGTTGCCGCCGCGCCAGTCGCTCCGCCGCCCGTGCCCGCCGCGCAGGCGGATGGCCCCGCCGCGCTCGCCTCGACCCAAATCGTCGGCCCGATCGACACGCCCGAAGAGCTCTCCGAGGCCTTTCGCCGCATCGACGCAGTGCGCGAGGGGCGCTTTGCCGAGCGTCAGGCGCGGATCGACCAGCGTATCGATGCCGAGATCGAACGCCGCCGCGCCGCCGGCCTCAGGGTGCCCACGCCCGAGGAGGAGGCGCGGCTGCGCGAGCGGATCGACGATGCGCAGGCGCGCCGCAAGCAGCGGATGGACGAGGCGGTCGCCGCGCGCCGCGAGGAGCTGGCGCGCAAGGTTGAAAACGGCGAGCCGCTGACCCGGCAGGACGTGGTTCAGCCCCTGCGCGAGGATGCCGAGGCCCGCCAGCGCCTCCAGCGCCTTCGCGAATTGCGCAGCCTTTCGCCCGAGGATCGCCGTGAAGCGCTGCGCCGTCTTCCTCCCGCGGAGCGCCGCGCGCTGATCGAGGAATTCCGCGCCCGCCGCGCCGAAGCCGTTGCGGCGCCGAGCCCGACTCCCTCGGCAGAAACTTCGCCTGCGCCCGCGCCGCCCGAATAAAAATTTCGCCCCGCGCGAAGGGTGGGGCACCGCGCGACGTTTCCTCCCTGTCACCGGCTGCACTTCACACGCGTTGCCGGGACAGCCCCGCAAGCCCATGATTGTTCAGGAGGATATGCGCCATGATCAAGACCCCCGTGATGCTCGCCGCGCTCTCGGCGCTCGCGCTCGCCATGCCTGTCGCCGCGCAGGAGCAGACCCGCACCAAGACCTATGAAGGCCCCAATGTCTCCGCAGCGCAGACCACCACGGTCGACCGCGAAGCGGGCACCACGACCCGCGATCGCGCGGTCACCAATCTCGACACCGGCAACACCGCCAGCAGCAGCGCCGTGCGCCAGCGCACCGAGACCGGATCGACCATCGGCGTCGTCCAGACCGGTCCGCAGGGCCGCAGCCGCAGCCTCGAAGGCGAGCGCACCCGCACCGAGGACGGATCGACCTTCACCGGCACCGCCACCGGACGGCGCGGGGAGACCTATGGGCTCGCCGGTAGCCGCAGCCGGGACGGGCAGGGCAATTCGCAGGCCAGCCAGTCGGTCACCAACAGCGCCGGTGACACGCTCGCATCGCGCAGCCGTGTCACCACCCGCAGCGATGGGCAGGTGAGCCGCTCGGTCACCCGCTCCCGCGCCGAGGGCGTCAGCCGCCCGCCGCGCGCCCGCCGCCCGCGCGGCTGACCCGCCACTCCATTCGTGCCGCTCTGGCAGGCGATGCGGCCCTGCGCGCCTGCCACCCCGATGGAGCGCGCATGACGGTGACGCGCAGCCCGATCTGGTGGAACGGGACGCGCCCGCCGCGGGGCACGCAGCAAGCGACCCGGCTGCGTGCCCCCTTTTTTGCGCGCCGGTTCAGGGTTGGTTCAGAGCGGCCAAGCGATTGATTTTGCCTCGTCAACCGGGGAGGCGCCGCGATGAAACTGTTCCGCTGCACCGCAGGCCTTGCGGCTCTCGCGCTGGCCGGCTGCGCCTCGCCCGACAGCCTTGAAGGGCAGCGCACCGTCTTCAACAACCCCTATGCCGTGCCGGTGATCGACCGCACCGGTGTCGGCCCGAAATGCGATGAAGCGCGCGGGGACGATGCGACCTGCCTCGGCGTTCCGCTAACGCGCAAGGGCCGGGGAAGCGCAATCGGCGAGCGGAACTATCGCAGCTTCACCAAGAACCAGCGCCGCATCCTGCGCGAGCGGGCGGAATTGCTGCGCGAGGTGGCGCAGCAGTCCAAGGCCGAAACCCCGCCGGCTCCCCCGCAGCCAGCGCCGCCGATCATGGCACGCGAGAGCGAGCGCAGCGCCGATGTGGAAACCGACAAGCCGTAAGCTGTGCTCAGCCCGCCGCCGCGCGCTCGTGGTGGCGGATCACCTCGTCGATGATGAAGCGCAGGAATTTCTCGGAGAACTCGGGATCGAGATCGGCCTCCTCCGACAGCTTGCGCAGCCGCGCGATCTGGCGCGCCTCGCGGTCTGGATCGGCCGGGGGCAGGGTCGCCCGCGCCTTGTATTCGCCCACCGCCTGCGTGATCCGGAAACGCTCCGCCAGCATGTGAATCAGCGCGGCATCGATGTTGTCGATGCTCTTGCGGAACCCCGCGAGCACGGGGTCGGGGGAGGGAGAGTTTTGCGGATCATGCGCCATAGCGCGCAAAACTAGCACCAATTCTGCGCTTGCCAAGCACGCGCGGGCGGCCCTAGGAGCCAGAGCAGCATGAGTGCCGACATCATTCCCCTGCCGCGCCACCGGCCGACACTCGATCCGATGCTGTCGCTGACAGCGGGCGGCATGAATTCGGTCAACGCCGTAATCCTCGACCGGATGCAGAGCGAGATCCCGCTGATCCCGCGCCTTGCCGGGCACCTCATCAGCGGCGGCGGCAAGCGGCTGCGCCCGATGCTGACGCTCGCGGGGGCGGAACTGGTCGGCTACAAGGGCACGCGCCACCACAAACTCGCCGCGGCGGTGGAGTTCATTCACACCGCCACGCTGCTGCACGACGATGTCGTGGACGGCAGCGAATTGAGGCGCGGGAAGGCGGCGGCCAATATCATCTTCGGCAATCCGGCCACCGTGCTGGTTGGCGACTTCCTGTTCAGCCGCGCTTTCGAACTGATGACCGAGGACGGCAGCTTGCGCGTCCTTTCGATCCTCAGCCGCGCCAGTGCGGTGATCGCGGAAGGCGAGGTCTCGCAGCTCTCGGCCCAGCGCCAGATCAACACCAGCGAGGAACAATACCTCCATATCATCGGCGCCAAGACCGCCGCGCTCTTCGCTGCCGCCAGCCAGATCAGCGCCGTGGTCGCCGAATGCTCGGAGGAGCAGGAGCGCGCGCTCGAGGCCTATGGCCGCAACCTCGGCGTCGCCTTCCAGCTGGTCGATGACGCGATCGACTACGATTCCGATGCCGCCGAAATGGGCAAGGATCAGGGCGACGATTTCCGCGAGGGTAAGATGACCCTGCCGGTGATCCTCGCCTATGCGCGCGGGGACGAGACCGAGCGCAAGTTCTGGAAGGACGCGATCATCGGTCACCGCACCTCGGACGACGATCTCGCCCACGCGATCGGCCTGATCGGCAAGCACAACGCGGTCGAAGACACGCGCGAGCGCGCGCGCCACTTCGCGCAGCGGGCGATCGATGCGATCTCGATCTTCCCCGACAGCAAGGCCCGCGCGGCCATGGCCGAAGCGGCGCAATTCGCGGTCGCGCGCGGGCACTGAGCAGGCTATCGGGCGGGGCGTGAGCCTCGACCTTCCCATCCACGCTGTCCTGCCCGACATCCGCGCCGCGCTGGCGGGCGAGGGCGCGGGTGTGCTGATCGCACCGCCGGGGGCGGGGAAGACCACTGCGGTTGCGCCTGATCTGCTGGGCGAGGCATGGTGCTCCGGTCAGATCATCATCACCTCGCCCCGCCGTGTCGCCGCTCGCGCCGCTGCCGAGCGTATGGCAGAAATGCTGGGCGAGAAGCCGGGAGAGACGGTCGGCTACATGACCCGGCTCGACAGCAAGGTCTCGGCCCGCACCCGCATCTTGGTCGTGACCGAGGCGATCCTCGTGAACCGGCTGGTGGACGACCCCGAACTCCCTGGCGTCTCGGCGCTGCTGTTCGACGAAGCGCACGAACGCGCGCTCGACAGCGATCTGGGGCTGGCGCTGGCGCTCGAAACCCGCGCCGTGCTGCGCGAGGACCTGCGCGTGCTGGTGATGTCCGCGACGATTGACGGCGCGCGCTTTGCCCGCCTGCTGGGCGAGGGCGCTCCGATCATCGAGAGCGAAGGACGCAGCTTTCCGCTGACAATCAAATGGCTTGGCGGCGATGGTTCGCAGGCGATCGAGGATCGCATGGCCGCTGCGGTGATGACGGCATGGCGCGAGGAGACGGGCGACATCCTCGCCTTCCTCCCCGGCGTGCGCGAGATCGAGCGGGTGCGCGAACGGCTGGAGCCGCGGCTCCCCGACACCCCGATCCACCCGCTCCACGGCCAGATCGAGCCCACCGCGCAGCGCGCCGCGATCCGCCGCGATTCCGAAGGCCGCCGCCGGATCGTGCTGGCGACAGCGATTGCCGAAACCTCGCTGACGCTCGACGGGGTCAGCGTGGTGGTCGACAGCGGCCTCGCGCGGCTGGCCGAATTCGACCGCGCGGCGGGGACCACGCATCTGGTCACGCGGCGCGCCTCGCAAGCCTCGGCGGCGCAGCGTGCGGGCCGTGCGGCGCGGCAGGGGCCGGGGGTCGCTTATCGCCTGTGGGAGGAGGCGGGTCATGCGGGGCGCCCGGAATTCACCCCCGCCGAAATTTTGCAAGCCGATCTCGCCCCGCTGCTGCTGCGGCTGGCGAAGTGGGGGACGCCGGACCCGGCGGGCCTGCCGTGGCTCGATTCCCCGCCCGAGGCATCCGTCACCGCCGCAAGACGCGCGCTGGAGGCACTCGGCGCGCTCGACGGATCGGGGCGGATCACGCCGCTGGGCGAAGCGATTGTGAGCCTGCCGATGGCGCCCGATCAGGCGGCAGCCGTGCTCCACGGCGAAGCGGCGGGCGTGGGCGAGGATGCCGCGCGGCTGGTCATGCTGCTTCAGGAACGCGGGCTGGGCGGGCGCGGGGAAGACCTGCTCCAGCGCTTTGCCCGCTGGCGCGGCGACCGGACGACCCGCGCTGCGGCTGCGGCGGGGATCGCGAGGGGATGGGCAGGGCAGGCGCGCAAACTGGCAAGCGTGATCGGCGCAAGTCGGGCGCAGGACGCCGCCGAAGCGCTGGCGCTCGCCCGTCCCGATTTCGTCGCGCGTCGCCGCGATCCTTCGGGGGAGCACTGGATAAGCGCAGGCGGGCGCGGCTATATCCTCGATCCCGCCTCGCCGCTGGCCCGCGCGGAATGGATCGTGATCGGTGACGCGCAAGGGCAGGCCAAGGGCGCGCGGATCACCGCGGGGGCCGAAATCGCCACTGAGCGGATCGCGGCGCTGTTTGCCGATCAACTTGCAGAACGCATCGCAACCCGATGGAACGGTGAGAAAAATCGGGTCGAGGCACGGCGTGAGCGGCGGCTTGGTGCGATCGTGCTGGCGAGCGTCCCGGAACCCGCGCCCGATCCCGCTTTGCTTGTGGATATCCTTGTGGACAAGGCACTGGAGAAGCTGGGGGAACTGCTGCCCGACGGGTTTCTCGCACGGGCGCGATTTGCCGGGGTCGATGCGCTCTCGCCCGATGCGCTTCGTGCCCGGGCGGGCGAATGGCTCGCCCCGCTGCTCACCGGACGGCGCGATCTCGATCTGCCGCCGCACCGCTTTGCCGATGCCGCGCTGGGCCTCATCGACTGGAACGCGCGCCAGGCGCTCGACCGCGCCGCACCCACGCACTTCCTCTCGCCCGCTCAGACCCGCCACCCGATCGACTATGCGGGCGACGATGCGCCGAGCGTCGAGGTGCGGGTGCAGGGGGTATTCGGGCTCGACACGCACCCGATGATCGGCAGCACGCCGCTGCTCCTCAAGCTCACCAGCCCCGGCGGTCGCCCGGTGCAATCGACCCGCGATCTGCCCGGCTTCTGGCGCGGCAGCTGGCGCGATGTGGTAAAGGACATGAAGGGCCGCTATCCCAAGCACCGCTGGCCCGATCAGCCCTGGCTCGAAAAGCCGAGCATGAAGACCAAAAACGCCTTCAACCGCACCGATTCGTGATCTAAGGGGCAGAGCATCTCGGGGCGCGGAGCGGCCCGCGAGGGCGACCGCCCGCCCGCAGCGACGCAGCCGTCAGGCTGCATGAGCGAGGATCGAAAACAAAAATGTCCGCGAGAATTTATCAGAAGACCAAGCACGCGATGCAATCGGGCAAGGCTCACACCGATGAGTGGGTGCTGGAGTTCGAGCAGTCGCAGGCGCGCTTTGCCGATCCCCTGATGGGCTGGACGGGCACGGGCGACACCCAATCGCAGGTGCGCCTGACCTTCCCCACGAAGGACGCGGCCAAGGCCTATGCCGAGAAATACGGCATCCCCGCGCGTGTCCACGCCACGCCGCCAAAGCGGCTGAAGCTGCAGGCCTACGCCGATAATTTCCGTTGAGTTGACGTTTCACCCAACCGTCGCCATATGACGCTCCGGGAGTCGGGTGGACGTTTGCGTCCGCTCACCGAGTCAGGTCCGGAAGGAAGCAGCTCAGGTGGATTGCGGCGGGTCGCCCGGCTCCTTTTTTCCCGACATCGCAAATGACAAACCGCGCCCGAGCGCCTAGCTTTGCGCCATGAGCGATTCCGATCCCGATCTGCCCGAAGACACCGACACTGGCCCGAGCACGGCCGAACTCGAGGCTGCGGGGCAAAGCGCGTTGTTCGGCGATACCGCTCCGGCGCCCGAACCTGCACCGCCCCCGCCGGCCGTCAAGGCTTCTGCGCCTTCACCCGCACCCGCTCCTGCGAGCCAGCCCTATCGCGTGCTCGCCCGCAAGTATCGTCCGCAGACCTTCTCGGAGCTGATCGGGCAGGAGGCGATGGTGCGCACCCTCGCCAATGCCATCGCGCGCGGGCGGCTGGCCCATGCCTTCCTGATGACCGGGGTGCGCGGGGTCGGCAAGACCTCGACCGCGCGGCTGATCGCCAAGGCGCTGAACTGTGTCGGACCGGACGGGCAGGGCGGGCCGACCATCGACCCCTGCGGCGTGTGCGAGGCCTGCACCGCCATCGCGGAAGGCCGCCACATCGACGTGATCGAGATGGACGCCGCCTCCAACACCGGGGTCGACGATGTCCGCGAGATCATCGAACAGGTGCGCTATGCCGCGGTCTCGGCGCGCTACAAGATCTACATTATCGACGAAGTCCACATGCTTTCTCGCAATGCTTTCAATGCCTTGCTCAAGACACTTGAGGAGCCGCCTGCGCATGTGAAGTTCCTGTTCGCCACCACCGAGGTCGACAAGCTGCCGGTCACGGTGCTCAGCCGCACCCAGCGCTTCGACCTGCGCCGCATCCCTGCCGCGCTTCTCGCCGAGCATTTCGCCAAGGTATGCCGCCTCGAAGGGGTCGAGGCCGAAGACGAAGGCCTCGCGATCATCGCCGCAGCCGCCGAAGGATCGGTGCGCGACGGGCTCTCGATCCTTGACCAGGCGATCGCCCACGCCGATCTCGATGGCGAAGGCAAAGTCACGGCCGAGCGCGTGCGCGACATGCTGGGCCTCGCCGACAAGAGTGCGCAGCGTCGTGTGCTCGGACACCTTTTGGCGGGCGATGCCAAGGCCTTGTTGGCCGCTGTTGACGAGCAATATGCACTCGGCGTCGAGCCCTTGGCGCTGATGCGGGCGCTGATGGACCTCACCCACCGCGTCACACTTGCGCAGGTCAGTGGCGGGGAACCCGATGCTCCGGCGGAGGACGAGCGTGCAGCGCTGGCGGATTTCGCAGGCCGCTTGGGGGCAGGCGAATTGCACCGGCTGTGGCAATTGCTGCTCAAGGGCCATGACGAGGTGCGCACCGCGCCCGATCCGCTGGTCTCGCTGCAGATGGCGCTGCTGCGCATCCTTCACGCTGCGCAGATGCCCGATCCGGGCAAGCTGGCGCGGCGGATCGAGGAACTGGCGGCGCGCGGGCCCGTAGTGGCTCCGGCGGGCGAGGGCGCTGCCGCTCCTACCCCCGCGCCGGTCGCAGCCGCGCCGGTGGAGGACTGGGCCGCGCTGGTCGAGCGGGTCGATGCAGCGGGCCAGCTGCGCGTTGCCCAGATGATGCGTGACCGGGTGCGGGTGATCGAACTCGGGCCCGAGCGGCTGGTCTATCAGCAGGCCGACAATTTCCCCGACGATCCCGCGCCCGACATCCGCGAAGTGCTGTTCAAACTGACCGGAAAGCGCTGGCAGATCGAACGCGGCACGGGCGAGGCGCAGCCTTCCCTTCGCGAAATGGCCGAGGCCGCCGCCGCCGCCGAGGATGCGCGCGTCCGCTCCGACCCGCTGGTGAAGGCCGCCTTCGAGGCCTTTCCCGATGCCGAACTGATCACCCCCGCGCGCGCTGCTGCCGGCGGCGCGGCCCCCCCATGGAATTGAGGAGTCCCCGCCCATGAAGTCGATGGAAGAAATGATGGCCGCCGCCCAGAAGGCCGCCGAGACCATCCAGAAGCAGATGAACGAGATGCAGGTGAAGCTCGACTCGATCGAGGTCGAGGGCACCGCGGGCGGGGGCCTCGTCAAGGTCCGCGCCAGCGCCAAGGGCCGCATCCTCGGCGTGAGCATCGACGACAGCCTGATGGTGCCCGACGACAAGCAGATTCTCGAAGACCTCGTCGCCGCCGCCTTCAACGACGCCCGCGACCGGGCCGACCGTGTTTCGGAACAGCAGATGCGCGACATGCAGGGCTCGATGGGCCTGCCGCCGGGGTTCAACTTGCCCGGCATGGGGTGAGGCATGTTCCGGCGCGACTTCGCTGCGAAGATGGGGCTGGCGCACTGCGCGGGCCTGCTCGGAGTGGTGATTGTCGGGGCCGTAATGCGGGCTGACCCGAGACCTGACCAAATCATTGGCCTGTTTTTCATCGGGCTGTTCATGTCGGCGTTTCTGTTCGTGCCGGTGCTTGTGCTGATGCTGACCAATCTACGCGCCGTGCTGCTGCACCGGTTGGCCCTTGTGGTGCTGGGGCCGGCCCTGATGACCGGGTTGACCATTGCCACGTTCGGTCTGGATGCGGGCAAAGTGATCGCGATCGAAACGGCGCTGTCTTCGGTGGTGCTCTACCTGCTGATCCGGAACGATGAAGTGCCGCCGGATAGCTGGCCTGTTCGGGAGTGAGCGACGTCCTCGCCCGGATCGCCTTTACTGGCGCGATCGTCGAATGGCGCGGCCCCGCGCCCTTCCTTTTCGTACCGGTGCCCGAGGAACACGTCGCCGAATTGCGCTATGCCGCGCGTGAGGCGAGTTATGGCTGGGGGTGCATCAACGTCACCGCACAGATCGGCGCGACTGACTTCACCACCTCGCTGTTCCCGCGCGGCGATACCTATTTTCTGCCCGTGCAGGTCGCCGTCCAGCGGGCCGAAGGGGTGGGGCTGGGCGACCATGTCTCCGCTGAAATTGCCATCACGCGACGTCCGGTTGCTGCCAATCGCGCGGCCATCCACAAGCGAATGGGATAAGTTGTTGCGACCCGGCGCCGCGCTTCCCATATCTCCAACATGACCCAGACTTTCCCCCTTCTCCCCCTGCGTGACATCGTCGTTTTCCCCGGCATGGTCGTCCCCCTGTTTGTCGGGCGCGACAAGTCCGTGGCAGCGCTTGAAGCGGCGATGGAAGCCTCGAAGGATATCGTCCTGCTGGCCCAGCTCGATCCGGGCTGCGACGATCCCGAGGGCGATGACCTTTATGATGTCGGCGTGATTGCGCAGGTGCTCCAGCTGCTCAAGCTGCCCGATGGCACGGTGCGCGTGCTGGTCGAGGGCAAGACCCGTGCGCGGCTGTCCGCGCTTGAGAATGTCGGCACGCACCTGCTCGCCGAAGTCGAACTGGTCGAACCGGAAACGGTTTCGGGCAGCGAAGTCACCGCGCTGATGCGCCAGGTGACCGAGCAGTTCGGCGAGTATGTCAAGCTCAACAAGAAGATGGGCGAGGATGCCGGGGTCGATCTCGCCGAGGTCGATGATGCCGGGCAGCTGGCCGACACCATCGCAGCCGCAATCAGTGCCAAGGTTTCCGACAAGCAGAGCCTGCTGACCGAAGCCAGCCCGCTGAAGCGGCTCGAACTCGTCATGGCCTTCATGGAAGGCGAGCTGTCGGTGCTGCAGGTCGAACGCCGCATCCGCGGGCGCGTGAAGCGCCAGATGGAGAAAACCCAGCGCGAATATTACCTCAACGAACAGCTGAAGGCGATCCAGAGCGAATTGGGCGGCGGTGACGGCGAGGAAGGCAACGAGATTGCCGAGCTGACCGAGAAGATCGAGAAGGCCAAGCTTTCCAAGGAAGCCAAGGCCAAGGCGCAGGCCGAGCTCAAGAAGCTGCGCTCGATGCAGCCGATGAGCGCTGAGGCGACAGTGATCCGCAACTATCTCGACGTGCTGCTCGGCCTGCCCTGGGGCAAGAAGTCGAAGCTGAAGCGGGACATCGGCAAGGCGCAGGAAATCCTCGACGCGGATCACTACGCGTTGGAAAAAGTCAAGGACCGCATCGTCGAGTATCTCGCGGTGCAGGCGCGCACTAACAAGCTGAAGGGTCCGATCCTCTGCCTCGTGGGCCCGCCGGGCGTGGGCAAGACCTCGCTGGGCAAGTCCATCGCCAAGGCGACGGGGCGCGAATTCGTGCGCCAGTCGCTGGGCGGGGTGCGGGACGAGGCCGAGATCCGCGGCCACCGGCGTACCTACATCGGCTCGATGCCGGGCAAGATCGTCGCCAATCTCAAGAAGGCTGGGACCAGCAATCCGCTGTTTCTGCTCGACGAGATCGACAAGCTCGGCCAGGACTTCCGCGGCGATCCGGCTTCGGCGCTGCTGGAGGTGCTCGACCCCGAACAGAACAGCAAGTTCCAGGATCACTATCTCGAGCTCGACCTCGATCTTTCCGACATCATGTTCGTGTGTACCGCGAACAGCCTCAACCTGCCCCAGCCGCTGCTCGACCGGATGGAGATCATTCGGCTCGAAGGCTACACCGAGGACGAGAAGGTCGAAATCGCGCAGCGCCACCTGATCGAAAAGCAGATCAAGGCGCACGGGCTGAAGGAGGGCGAGTTCACGCTCACCGAAGCGGGCCTGCGCGATCTGATCCGCTACTACACCCGCGAGGCCGGGGTGCGCACGCTCGAGCGCGAGATCGCCAAGCTGGCGCGCAAGAGCCTGCGGCAGATCCTCGAGAAGAAGACCGACAGCGTCACCATCACACCCGAAAACCTCGGCGACTTTTCCGGCGTGCGCCGCTTCAAGCATGGCGTCTCCGAGGAGGAGCCGCAGGTCGGCGCGGTGACGGGGCTGGCCTGGACCTCGGTCGGCGGCGAGTTGCTCACGATCGAGAGCGTGACCACGCCGGGCAAGGGCGAGGTCAAGACCACGGGCAAGCTCGGGCAGGTGATGAACGAAAGCGTCGCCGCGGCCTTCAGCTTTGTGAAGGCGCGTGCGCCTGCCTACGGGATCAAGCCGAGCCTGATCAACCGCAAGAACGTCCACATCCACCTGCCTGAAGGCGCAGTGCCCAAGGACGGGCCGAGCGCGGGGATCGGGATGGTCACCTCGATCATCTCGACTCTCACCGGGATCGCGGTGCGCCCCGACGTGGCGATGACCGGCGAGGTAACCCTGCGCGGGCGCGTGCTGGCGATCGGGGGCCTCAAGGAAAAGCTGCTCGCGGCGCTGCGCGGCGGGATCAAGACCGTGCTGATCCCCGAGGAGAACCTCAAGGATCTCGCCGAGATTCCGGCCAACGCCAGGGAGGGGCTGGAGATCGTCCCGGTCGCCCATGTCGACGAGGTGCTGGCGCGTGCGCTGGTAGAGCCGCTGGAGGCGATCGAGTGGACCGAGGCGGATGATCTCGCGAGCCAGCCGGGCAGTGCGTCCGCTGCGGCGGGAACGGCCAGTCCGGACGTGCCAACCGCACATTGACCCGCTAGAAAAGGGCCCTTGCCGTGATTCGCGGCAGGGTCGCTTTTGATCGAAGACGGCTTGTGTGGCCGGGCGCTGGCCCTGTTGCCGATGCTCGACGCGGGATTTCTGTGTGCTTTTCGCACGGGCAAATCGCCTTGGCCTTTTGGCTTTGACAGCCCCTGCAAAAACGTCTCAAGTTTCCGGCTTTGAACGAACGCGATTCCCAACGATCGAAGATATCCTGACACGAGGGGGTTCCCAGATGAACAAGAACGACCTGATCAGTGCCGTTGCCGATGCCAGCGGCCTGTCCAAAAGCGATGCGTCGAGCGCGGTGGAAAGCGTGTTCGACGCGATTACCAAGGCGCTTTCGGCGGGCGATGAAGTGCGGCTGGTGGGCTTCGGCACCTTTTCGGTCGCCAAGCGCAAGGCCTCGATGGGCCGCAACCCGCGCACCGGCGCGCCGATGCCGATCCCGGCCTCGACCCAGCCGAAGTTCAAGGCGGGCAAGGGCTTGAAGGACGCGGTCAACTGATGCAGCCTTTGGCGTGCCCCTTTGGGACCGCATGAAAAAACCCCGCCAGCCGCACAGGCTGGCGGGGTTTTTCTTTGCCCGGTCAGTCGGCGCAGGTCAGCCGCCGGTAGCGATCAGCGCGGTCGGTGGCTGGGCAGTGCGCGGACTGATGCGCCAGATCAAAGCCTCGCCGCTGGCATCGGCCGCGGGGCCTTCGTCGGTGTTGTTGGCCAGCACCCGCATCCCGCCTGTGGTGCGGATCGTGAAGGTGCCGTCGAGCGCGGGGATACCGGGAATCGCGTCGGCACCCTGATCGCCTTCAGCCGCCATGCCCATCGCGGCCATGGAGGCGAAGGAGCCCGCGCCCAGCATCGTTCCCAGCATACCGGTCTCGCCGTTCTGCGCCGCAAAGCCGGGCGCATTGATCCGCACCTGACCGCCCTTCCTCAGAAACACCTGCACGAAGGGGTTGGTGGGCGGGAAGCCCTCGATCATCGGAAAGGTGAAATCGTGGCCCATGGTGCCCGTCACGCGGTAGCTGACGTCGAACACACCGTCGCCCTTGTGCACGACGCGCTCCCAGCCCTTCTGGCGCGAGAGCAGATTGACCAGCTCATCGGCAGCCTTGGGGTCGAAGGGATCGATCCCGCCCATCAGCGCGGCCATCTGTTCGGCCTGCTTCTTGGCATTGGCCGCGCGTTCGGCCGCACCGGCTTCCCACTCGGCGCGCTGCTCGGCCTCTTCCTCGGGCGTGCAGTCGCGGCTTTCGAAGGTTTCGTCGTCGAAGCAGCTGGGCGAAAAGGCCTCGCCCGCCGCTTCCATCTGCGCCAGCTTGCTGAGGCCGAGGAAGAAGATCTCGCCTTCATAGCTGAAGGTGAAGCTGTCGGGGCCGGTCAGCACCAGTTCCGATGAGAACTTGCCGGGGCTCATGAAACACCCCGTCAGAACAAGCGCGAAGCTCGCCAGCAGCGCAGCAGCGCGCAGGCGAATGGTGGACATCAAGGTCATGGCAATTCCTCCCCCTTCGCAGGTTCTAGCCCCGCGTGGCCACCGCATAAAGCGCAATCGCACCGGCGTTCGAAACATTGAGGCTCTCCATCGCCGAAGCAATCGGCAGACGGGCGAGCACGTCGCAATGCGCGGCGATGTTGTGGCGCAATCCTTCGCCTTCCGCGCCGAGCACGATCGCGACCGGCCCGGTCGGCAGGATGTCGGCGAGCGCCGCCTCGGCCTCACCCGCCAGCCCGATGCGCCAGTATCCGGCCTCGGCCAGCTCCTCCAGCGCGCGGGCGAGGTTGACGACCCGCACCCAGGGCACGCTTTCGAGCGCGCCCGAGGCGGCCTTGGCGAGCACGCCGCCTTCGGGCGGAGCATGGCGATCCTGCGTGACGATCGCCGCCGCGTTGAACGCCGCCGCCGAGCGCAAAATCGCGCCGACATTGTGCGGGTCGGTCACCTGATCAAGCACCACAATCGGGCGCTCGGCCTCGCCATTGGCGATTTCATCGAGGAACACGTCCTCCAGCGGGGCGCATTCCAGCACCAGACCCTGATGCGGCGCATCCTTGGCGACAAGACGCGCCAGATCGGCGGCTTGCGCGTGCTCGATCGGAAAATCGGCGGGGAGTTCGCCGTCGAGGCTCTCCAGCCCCTCGGGCGTGGCCCAGAGCTTCCTGTGCTGACGCTCGGGGTTCTTGAGCGCAGCCTCGACCGCATGGCGGCCCCACAGACGCACCTGTCCGCTCGACGCGCGGCCCGACCCGCGCCCGCCCTTCATCCGGCCCGCGCGGCCCCTGAGGGCGCGTTTGCGTTCACCTTTGCTCATTTCATCTTCCCGACTGGCAATTTCATGCGCGCCCCCTGCCAGCAGGGCCATTGACAGGCAA
The DNA here is from genome assembly GCF_006542605.1 of Porphyrobacter sp. YT40. Classification (GTDB taxonomy): domain Bacteria; phylum Pseudomonadota; class Alphaproteobacteria; order Sphingomonadales; family Sphingomonadaceae; genus Erythrobacter. The sequence continues at coordinate 2,952,559 of NZ_CP041222.1, read as the reverse complement.
GCAGTGCTTCGCCAAAGGGGCGCCTCTCGGCGGCGGGCCCGGCAACGGACTCGCGCATTTTCAGGGCGGCAACGCCCAGAATCGCCCCCCTCGAGCAGGGGACTGTGTGGACAGGTGGCCGAGTGGTTAAAGGCAGCAGACTGTAAATCTGCCCGCGCAAGCGTACGCTGGTTCGAATCCAGCCCTGTCCACCACCTTCCTTTCTCGGCACATCCCCGAAAAGCCCGAGAGATCGCAAAGAACCAAGGGAGTTCTGCTCTGATTGCCCGCACTCGACCGGTTCTGGTTGCTTGCAACCGGAGCGTAGTGTGGGACAGCTGTGGCAGCCGCTTTTGGGCAAACCCACGGCGGTCGCAATCAACGCCGCGTTGGCGAATCCCGGCCCCTGCCAATCCAGCGCGATGGCAAGGGTTCGCATATCGGACCGGGCAGTCCCATGCTCGTGACGCTCGCTGAAGTTCTCATATCGGCAGATTGGGCGAGTGCAGGGGGCGACCGGGTCTGCACATGTGCGCCGAGCGCCCGCAACCGCAGGCAAAATTGGTTGGCTTGCTTCACGATCGCGCCCTCGTCCATGGGTTGCGAGATTGCGGATCGTCTCGCGCAACAGACGATCAGCGGTTCGGGCTCGCGACGTCGATCGCGCCGATTGCGATCAATCCGCCATCGATTACCGGGGTGACTTCATTCGATCCGGAGCGAACCGAATAAAGACGTGTTGCCGGGCTACCTGCGACATCGACGCCTGCGGAAAACACCAGCCGGGACGCATCCGGGGCCCAGTGAAGGCTCTTCGCATCATAGCCCGGGACCTCGAAGAATACGGTTGCGGTGTCGCTGACGCGAACCCGTATCGCCTCAACCAGTCCGTCGTTGTCGGTATCTGCGAGATACGCGATCCACCTGCCGTCCGGGGACCAGGCATAGTCGATAACCCGACGTCCGCCCTGCAGGGCCGGGGAGATCCTGACCGGCGCGTTTCTGTCCGTGGCGGCGATGAACAGATGGCGGTTGGTCGGCGTGTCGAAATTGCCAAGAAACGCAATCTGCCGATCATCGGCCGGATTGTACCGAAATTCGCCGATTTCCCGGGAGCTGCCGCCGAATTCCGCGAGCGTCGTGACAACGCCGGTCTGCAGGTTCCGGGTGCGCAGCGACCCACCAGACGTGCTGCTGGCGCGCTGAACATAGGCGACGACATTGCCGGTGCTGTCCCACGCACAGGTGTCGTTCAGATCCGAGTTCTCGGTGATCAGGAAGTCGAACTGTCCCGGATCCGGCACATTGCGATAGGACAGGCGGAAATCGCGCCCGTTGGGTGCGACCGCAAAGCAAACCTTGCTGCTGTCGCTCGACCAGGTTCCGTTTCGGACCTGGCCGTTCACCTCGCGCTGCAGGATTACGCCGGGACTGCCGTTGATCGGATAGGAGTTGTAGCCGATCGGAGCGCTGCTCACGCCCGAGGAAGACGCTGCGAACACTTCTGTCAGGACAAACCTCCCGTCTGGCGACACAACCGGATTGCTTATCGAAAGCGAAGGAGGATTGCCCAAGCTACCACTTATGCCAGCGCGGCCGCTCCCATCGCGCCTGACGACATATACGTCCTCGGCCTCCACGGGGTTCACTTGGTTGAAATTGCCCGCATAAACGAGCCGCTGGCTGTCTGGCGCCCAGTCGAAGCTGCTGACATTGCGCTGACCGTCCTGCGAAACCCGCAACGGAGTTCCGCCTTCGATTGGCACGACATACAGCGCAAAGGTCGCAGCGGACCGGTCCTTGGCGATGAAAGCGACCTGCCTGCTGTCAGGGGAGACTTTGACATCGCGCACGTCGGCGCCGGCCGCAAAGCCCTCGGATAGCAGGCGGGAGCCAGTCTGCGTACTGTCCGCTCCCCTGAGCGAGAATGTCCCGAGTGTCGAAGAGCCGGAAAATACGATGTCGACGAATGGGGCTGGTGTCGGCGTAGGTGTCGGCGACGGCGCTGGTCCGCCACCGCCTCCGGTCGGCGGAGGGCTCCCGCCGTCTCCGCCGCCACATCCGGTGAGGCCCATCAGCAATGCGGTGGCCATTGCCAACCGCGCTGTCCCATGCACCTTGCCAGCGTTTCTCATCGCCCCACTCCCATCTTCGCCCGCCACTGGAGCGTTCATCAGTGCAAGCAGCGAAAGGGCGCCAAAACGATCACCGTCAGCCAAAATAATTGACCGACGTGGCCCATTGCGGAAAAAATGCCGCTTTCCCTGGGGGAGCCTCTCGATTGGACAGCGATAGCGACATTACGCGCCTGCTGGGCGAATGGCGCAAGGGTGACGAAGACGCCGAAGAAGCGCTGGTCCCGCTCGTTTATGACGAACTGCATCGCCAGGCCCGGCGCCTGATGGCGGGGGAACGTGCCGGACATACGATCCAGCCGACTGCGCTGGTTCACGATGCCTATCTCAAGCTGCGCGGTGCGAATGTCGACTGGGCCGACAGGACGCATTTTTTCGCGCTCTCTGCACGGCTCATGCGCCGGCTGCTGGTCAATCACGCCAACGCCCGTGCTGCCAGGAAGCGCGGCGGCGGTGACGCGCGGGTCACGCTCGAAGAGGGGTCGGCGCAGGGAACCGATACCGATCTTGCGATCATCGAGCTCGACGAGGCCCTGCAGGCGCTGCGAAACCTCGATCCTGACAAGGCGCAGTTGATAGAGCTGCAATACTTCGGCGGCCTGTCGGTCGGCGAGATGCAGGAGTATACCGGGCTGTCGAGCGCAACGATCGGCCGCCACCTGCGCTTTGCCCGCGCGTGGATGCGCGATTTCATGGAAAGCGGAACGGGCTGATCGATTTCGAACGCCGCTGCTGCTTGATGGACTGGGAGGGCCTCAATGACATCCGGCGACATGACTGTTCTAGAGGCCGCATTCGACCGGGCCGTTGGCCTCGACGATAGTGCGCGCGCGGCATTTCTCGCAGAATTCGCGCGCCAGCATCCCGGCCTTGTCGCCAAGCTGGCCGCACTCCTTGCCGCCGATAGCAGCGCGACCGATTTCGGCAGCCCAATCGCCCATTCGATGGAACGGCTGATCGAAGAAGGCGAGGATCTGGTGATCGGGCAGCAGTTCGGACCGTGGAAGGCGATCGGCACGGTCGGGTTCGGCGGCATGGGCGCGGTCTATCTGGTCGAACGCAGCGATGGTTCCTATGCGCAAACCGCCGCGCTCAAGCTGATGAAGCCACATCTCTCAGCGCGCGGTCTGGCCAAGCGTTTCCTTCGCGAACGCCAAATCCTTGCGAGCCTCCACCATCCTGGCATCGCGCCGCTGCTCGATGGCGGCTCGACCGAAGATGGCGATCCCTGGCTGGTGATGGAGCTGGTAGAAGGGCAGCGGATCGATGCCTACTGCCATGAGCACAAGCTGGGGCTGGCAGCGCGGCTGGAATTGGTGCGCCGGATTTGCGAGGCAGTCGACTATGCGCACCGCAATCTCGTAATTCACCGGGATCTCAAGCCGTCCAACATCTTGGTCACGCCGGGGGGCCAAGTAAAAATCCTCGATTTCGGCATTGCCAAGCTGCTCGAGCCCGAGGATGCGCCCACTGACATGACGCTGGCCGACCGGCGCGTCCTCACCCCCGATTTTGCCAGCCCCGAACAGGTTCGCGGCGAGCGGGTAAGCGTGGCAACCGACGTCTATTCGCTGGGGGTGCTGCTATACCGTTTGCTCACGGGTACATCGCCTTACACGACCAAAACCGATTCCTCGCCCTTCGAAATCGAGCGCGCAATCCTCGATGAGGAGCCAAGCCGGCCCAGCACGGTGGTCGTTGGCGCAGATCAGAAGGCGGATCGACAGTCTCCGCCTCTCGCTCCATACCAGTTGCGACGCAAGTTGCGCGGCGATCTCGACAATATCGTACTGAAGTGCCTGCAAAAAGAACCTGAGCGCCGGTATGGCGGCGCACGGGCGCTGGCCGACGATCTGGAGCGATATCTTGCCGGACGCCCCGTCGAGGCACGCGGCGATGCCTGGAGCTATCGCGCGCGCAAGTTCATCGCCCGCAATGCCATCGGCGTGGCAGCCACCACAGCGGTTGTCGCAGGTGCAGCCGGTTTCGGCATCTACCACACCAGCCGGCTGGCGGCCGAACGCGACCGGGCCGAAATGGCCGCGCAGCAAGCGAGCGAGGTGTCCGATATTCTCACGCAAACCTTTGCCAGTGCCTCGCCCTTCGTTGCACAAGGCGAAGAGGTCAGCGCGCTCGACCTGCTTGAGGCGGCAAAGGCCAAGATCGCCGATCTGGACGGTCAGCCCGGGCTGCAGGCACGGCTTCTCGTCGTCATCGGCGAAAGCTATCGCGGTCTTGGAAAGCACGATCAGGAATATGCCGTCTTCCGGCAAGCTCTCGCTGCCGCTCGCTCGGCACCCGAGCAGGACACAGCGACACTCATCGACATCTACAACGGGTTGGGCGAATCGCAGCGTCATCTGGGCGATATCGACCAAGCGCTCGACCACCGCCGGCGCGCGCTCGCGCTGTCCGAAACCTATTTCGGGGGCGACCACCCTGAAAGCGCCAATATTCGCGCGCGGATCGGTGCCACGCTGTCGTCGGCGGGTCGCTGCCCGGAGGCAATGCCGCTGCTCGAGCGGGCGACGCGCGAACTGGCGGGAGAAACGGGCGAATTTGCCGCGCTGAGGCTCAACGCGCTCGGTGTGCTGGCGGTGTGCCACGATACTCTCGGCAATTATGCCAAGGCAGAAGCGATCGGTCGGCGTATTGTGCGCCAATCCGAAGAAACGCTCGGCCTGCTTGAACCGAACACGATCATCCGGCTCGGCAACCTCGCGCTTGTTCTGCGTCGACAGGGCAAGCTTGACGAGGCCGCGCAGATTTTCGGCACGCTCGTCGCTCGTGTCGACAAGGCGCTGCCGGAAGAACACCCTGACCGGGCCGATTATCGCAACAAGCTCGGCAATGTACTGCAGAAGCTGGGCCGCTTCGAGGAGGCGGACGAGGCACTTGCCGAAGCGGAAAACCTGACCCTGACATACGCCGAACCTGATGGCTCGGCCGCTGCCGCCAATGCCTATTACCGCGGAAGCTATTATCGCGATATCGGCGACACCTCGCGCGCCATTGCGAGTTTTTCGAAGGCGATCGATCTGTCGGAAAAGCTGGAGGGCAGGAATTCCTACCTCGCCACGATCAGTCGGATCAACCTCGCTGGCGCGCGGCTCGATGCAGGCGACATGTCGGGCGCGAGCCGGACGATGGACGAGGCGACTCCAGGCCTTGCCAGCGTGGGTATCGACCATCAGGACAATGCCCGGATCGTCCGGGCTAGGTTGGCGAGCGAGCAGCGCGACTTCACCAGCGCCACCGGGATTTTCGAGCGTGTGCTTGCCCGGCAGGAGAAAGCGTTGGGACAGGGCAACCCGATGCTGGTCCCGTTGCTGATAGATATGGCTGCGCATTTTCGCCGCGCGGGTGATGATGCCCGGGCTGTCGCGCTTGCCGGGCGGGCGGTGGAACTGGGCACGACATCGCTGTCTGCAGGCAACTGGCTGACCGCCCTCGCGACGGCGGAATACGCCCTCGCACTGGACCGGGCGGGGCGCCGCGAGCCAGCGAAGCGCATGGCGCAGCGCGCCCGCCGCGTGCTGGTGCCGCTGTTTGGCACCGACGACAGGCGCGTTGTCCGGCTAATTTCGATCCGCTGACCAGCTTCGGCCGAGCGTCGATACGATTTGCCGAAAAATTTCTGCGCGGGTGATCGAACGGCGCGCGTTTCGCTGCTTCCGCATTGTACGACAATCAACCCCGGAATTGTCGTTCAGGTCAAAACGCAAGGAGGCATTTCGACATGAAACCTGCCATCGCTCTCGCCGCAGCGGCCCTGTTCGCGATCGCCGTACCGCTGGCCGCCCAGAATATCGAAAACACGCAATCCTACGAATGGTTGATGCGTCAGCCTGTCCCGGTGACGACGGGCGACATCACGGATCGGCCCTATCGCGTCATCGGGCACATTACCAAGGGGGTGCACAAGGCCACGATCTTCCACGCAGACCCTTCGCACGACAAGGTCATGCGCGAGCTGTGGGAAAAAGCGCGCAAGATGAAGGCCGATGCCGTCATTCACGCCCAGTTCGGCGAAGCGCGGAACCGTGGCTTCGTGAAAGGCGGCCGCGATGCCCGCGGCACTGCAATCCGGTTCCTGCAAGGCGAAGAACTGCTCGCGTGGCAGGCGCAGCAAGCCCCGGCACCTCGTTAGGATCGCAAGGTCGAGCGATCATGAGATGCCAAGCCCGAAATTTTCCTGAGCGCCCCTCATCCGGCGGACGTTGATGCGCAGCTCTTCCGCGTCTCGATGCAAGGCGAGCTTTATGGTCGCTCTCGACCGGGTGGATCCTCAGATCGTACATCCGGACGCTTTGATGCAACGCGCGCACGCCATCGGGGAGACGGAAGGTTTTCTCGCGGGCCACCTCTGCAACAGCGGCATCGTGGTTGTCAGCATCATCAAAGCTGCGGCAAGCAGCAACAATTGGGGGGCAGCGCCAAGCCGCCCCCCGTGCGCTGGCATCAGAAGCGCAGGCCGACGCCGACCGCGACGCGGTTGATGTCGAGGTCGAGGTAGCGCTGATACTGCAGGCTCAGCAGCGCCTTTTCGCCGACATTGTGCTGAACGCCGGCGCCGACCACCGCATCGTCGATGTCGAAATCGGTTTCATAGGCATAGCCGACGAGGCCGAAGACCTTGGTCTGCTCGCCGAGCTTGGTGCCGAGACGGGCGTTCACGCCGATCGTCGGGTCGACGAAATCGAAGTTGGTGTCGGCCACCGCCTCGACGCCCGCGAAGAGGTCGCCGCCGAGGTCGAAGTCATGGCCGACGGCCAGACCGATGGTTTCGTCCGAAACGCCGCAGCACCACACGATCCCGGTGCGCACTTCGACGCGGGTTTCGTCGGCCTGGGCCGAGGTGGCGATGGCGGCGAGAGAGGCCGCGGCGGCGAAAGTAACAAGACGCATTTCTATTCCTTTTTTGTTGTTTGCACCCGGTATCGAATCCGGGGCGCGCGTCTTAGCTTGGCGTTCTCGCAGCGCCAGAGGGGAGATGAGATGTTTCCCTATTTCAGGGCGATGTGGCAATCGCGCCACAGGCGGGAGCGCGCGCCGGTCTGACCTGATGTCAGGCCGCCATGCTCTGCGGTGCGGCTTCGGCAAAGCCGCGTCCGGGCACGTAGCGGGCATCGACCTTGCCATCCTTCAGCGCAAACAGGTGCAGCCAGCCATTGTCGAACAGCGCGCGCACCTGCGGGTGGCGCTCCAGCACGCTCAGCATTTCCTCGCGCGGGGCCTCGATCATCACGCTGAGGCGCAGCGGCTCGTGCATCAGTCTGTCGCCATCGTGCACCGCCTGCCACGGCAGCCCGGTGCGCAGGCTTCCGCCATTGCCTTCGATCACCCCGATCCCGCCGACGACATTGTGGATCAGCTTGTTGCCGCCCCCGAACATCTCTGGCGCGACGCTGGAGCCGTAATATTGCAGGCTGATCCAGCTCGCCACCACCACGGGCGCGGTGATGATCAGTTCGAGCGTGCCGAAGCCTTCATCCGCGCGCCAGTCATAGGAGTGGAGGAACGCCCGCCCGCCAAGGTCGCGGCCCGTGGTTGCGCTGCGGGGGGCGGCAATGAAGGCGGCGCATCCGGCGAGGCCCCATTCGGGACGGATCTCGGCCCAGTTGAGCGCCCGCGCGACGAGGCTATCTCCGCGCGCGCCGGGCAGGCGCACCGCGCGCTCGGCCCGGGCGAGCCTCGCGGCCTGCGCCAGCCACGTGCGCACGCGCGCCAGATCGTCGCTCCGGGCGGGCGGCAGGCTGTCTTCATAGAGCGTGACGGCATCGGTGGTCGTGTCGTGCAGCCCGGCGACGAACAGCGTATCCTCGGCCACCTCCACGCCGCGCGCGGCGAGGCCCGCGCGGGTTTCGGGGTCGTTGAGCAGGAGCGCCAGCAGCCGGGCGGAGACCTCCCCGGTGTAACCCCCGCAGGCGCCGCAGTGATAGGCGCTTTCGTGCGGGTTGTTGGTGACATTCCCGCCATGGCCAAGCAGCAGGACGATTGCGCCGTGATCCTTGGTGAGGCTCATTGCCTTGAGCACCGCCGCGCCGGTATCGGCCTTGGCCTCGGCACTCATGCCGCCGATCACTTGCGGAGCGGGCTGAATTCTTGGCTGGCTTGCCATCCCCAATGCCGACTTCACGAGCTTGACCGCATAGACCGGCCCCATCGCCTCGACAAAGGCGAAGGAGGAGACCGCGGCCTGCCGGAACCGGCCCCAGGCACGCGCGGTGCGGGCGGCGATGCGGCTCGCCTGATCGCGCGCCGGATCGCCCGCGCTCGAGGTGTGGAGCGCCGGGTTGAGGAGCACCGGCAGGCGCGCTTCGAGCGTGTCAGACCCATGCGCGTGGTGCGCCAGCGGCAGGCCGAAGAAGCCCGCAAAGCCGATGGTGGCGATCGCGGGGTCGATGCCTTCCAGCGCGCGGCGGAACACTTCCGAGCGCACGTCGATGCAGAAGGCGGCTTGGAGGAAGGGGCGGGCGGCGGTGGGCGCGGCATTGCCCTCGAGCGCGGCGGCAAGCCGGCGCTGGTGCCCGCGATCGGCGGCGTCCTGCAGGATCGCCAACGCGACCTCGTCCGCCGAGGGTGCAAGCGGTGCGGCGTGGGCGGTGACGGTCTCGGCCCATTGCGCGGCGATGGCGGGGGTTTGCACCAGCAGCGCTTCGTCCCAGATCATGCGGATCGCGATGAGATCGACCAGCGTGCGATCGGTGTCGCCCTGCAATTCGGCTTGCCACAGCAGCCAGCGCGCGTGCTGCGCCCAGCCGCCGAGGCTCATGGCGAGCCGGTGCAGCGCGGTGGGCGCGGCAGCGTCGGTGAGGCCGAGGGTCTCGGCGGCGGAGAGGATCGCGCGCTCGGTGGTGTCGGGCGCGCCGGCGACATGGGCGCAGAACTCGGCGAGCCCGGCGATTTCCGGCGTGAGGTCATGCATCGCCCAGGCGCGCCACGCGGTAAAGGCCTCGGCGCCCGGGGCGGGCGACCACAGCGCCTGCCCGCGGTCGAAGTGACCCGCGGCCCACAGTCCGACGCACTTGTCGATTAACGCGGGCCAGTCGATCCCGGTCGCTTCGGCGGCGAGATCGGCCACGGTCGGCAGCGCGCGCGGAGCGGTGGCGGCGCCCAGCGTCTCGGCCACTTCGCGCAGCGCCGTGACATTGGCGGGCTTGAGCGGCGAAGGCGAGGCGGCGAGCGCCTCGGCGAGGTCATCCGCGCTGATCGTCCCTTGCGCGATGGCGGCGACATAGTCCGCCCCGCTGCGCGTGATACGCACCCCGGCAACCCGCGCCAGCCGCGCGGCGGCTGTGGCGAGGTCCTCGCCGGTCTGGCCGAGGAAGGGGTTCACCGCGACGGTCGCATCGAGCGGGAAGGCGGGCGGGATGGCGCGGGCGGCAGCTTCGGCCGCGTCGAGCACTGCGGAGAAGCGGGCCGGGGCGATGTCGGCGTGGTTCATCAGCATGGCGATGTTTCCTCTTCTTCGTGGGTCAGCGGGCGGTGGTGCGGAAGCCGCCGAGCGCGCGGTCGAGCAGGGCGTTGAGGTAGAGGCCGTTGGCGAGATGGACACGCAGGCCAGCGGTCGCCGGATGGTGCGCCCACAGCGGGAACAGCGCCTGCGCAAAGGCGACGAGGCCGAAGCTCGCGACCGCGATCACCAGCATTGCCCACTCCAGATCGGTCGGCGCAGGGGGCGTCGGCAGCAGCGCGCCCCAGATCGCCTGCGCGAGAGTCTGGAAGCTGAAGTAGCCGACCGCGGCGGCCAGCGCGGCGGCGACGGTGCGCTTGGTCAGGGCCACCGGCGCGCGGTCGGCAAGGCCCTGCGCGACGAGGTAAGCCACCCCGAAGATCAGGATCGCGCCCAGCGCCAGGGCCTGCGGCGACTTGGGGCCGAAAGCGGCGGTGAAGATCGCGGCGATGGCGGCAAAGATGGCGAGCGCGAGGGCGAAGCTCTTGAGCACCGCAGCCACGCTCGGCGCGGCGACCGGGCCGGGGCGGCGGATGCTCGCAACCTCCGCCACCGCGCCGCCCGAGGATAGAAATGCGTGCGCCTTGTAGAGCGAGTGGGCGACGATGTGCAGCAGGGCGAGCGTCCACAGGCCGAGCCCGCATTGCAGCAGCATGAAGCCCATCTGCGAAACGGTCGACCAGGCCAGCGCCGTCTTGATCGCGCTCTGGGTCAGCATCACCGCCGCGCCGAACAGCGCGGTGAGCCCGCCGATCAGCACCAGCGCGGCCATCGCGCCGGGGCTCGCCTGAACCAGCGGCGCAAGCGTGATCAGCAGCACGCCGCCGGCATTGATGATCCCGGCATGGAGCAGCGCGGAGACGGGGGTGGGGGCCTCCATCACCTCGGTCAGCCAGCCGTGCAGCGGGAAGGCGGCGGTCTTCAATGCGGCGGCGATGACGATCCCGGCGACCGCGAGGGTTCCGGCAAGCCCGAGGCTCTCGGTGGCGAGCGCGACAGGCAAAGCGGCGACATCGAGCGTGCCGAAGCGGGCGAAGAGCAGTGCGGCGGCGCACACCAGCATCGCGTCGCCCGTGTGCCAGACAACGGCGAACTTGGTCGCCGCGCGCTGCGCCTCGGGCCGGTCGGGGTAGAACAGCAGGAGCCGCTTGAGGGTCAGGCCCACCGCGATCGCAGCGAGGATCATCGTCGGCAGCGTGCCTGCCTGCACGAATACCAGCACCGCCATGAGCGTTGCAAGCATCAGGCCGTGAAACGCCCCCTCGCGCGCTTCGCCATCCAGATAGGTGCGGCTGTAGCGCATCACGATCCAGCCGATGAAGCCGACCAGTGTGGCGACGCTCGCGCTGACGAGATCGGCGCGCAGGGCGAGAGTGAGGGCCCCGGCGTTCAGAGCCGCGCCGCTGGCAGCGCCCATCGCAGTCTGCACGAGTCCGCCCAGAGCCAGCGCCAGCGCAGTAAGCGCGGCAATCTCCGACCAGCGCGGCAGAGTCCCTGGACGTTGGCCGGGGCGCGCAATGGCGAGCATAATCACCGGTAGCAGGGCCAGCGGGGCAAGCATGGTGAGGGCGATCGGCATCGGGCAACTCCGGCAGCGATTGGATTGCCAGACGGATAGGGTCTGGACGAAATTAAAGAAAATACATATTTTGCGGGCAAACGTTCGTCTCAACAGAACAATCAAACCGCAGGAGCCTCATGGCGACCCTCAATCTTCACCACCTGCGCCTGTTCCGCGCCACCGCGCGCGAAGGAACCCTGACCGCCGCCGCGCGCGCACTCAACATCTCGCAGAGCGCGGTCTCGACCCAGATCAAGGCGCTCGAAGCCGATCTCGGCCACGACCTGTTCGAACGGCGCGGTCGCAATCTCGTGCTGACCGAGGCGGGGCGGATCGCGCTCGACTATGCCGAGCAGATCTTCCGCGCCTCCGAACAGCTTACCGCCACGTTCCGCGCGGTGGGCGAGCAGCGTAAGGTGCTGCGCGTCGGCGCGCTCGCAACCCTCTCGCGCAACTTCCAGATGCAGTTTCTCGCGCCCCTGCTGGGGCGGGACGATGTCGAGGTGGTACTGCGATCGGGCACGCAGGCCTCGCTGCTGCGCGCGCTCGAAGCGATGAGCATCGACGTGCTGCTGACCAACCAGATCCCCGCGCGCGATGCGGCGAGCCCCTATCTGGTGCACCGGCTCGACGAACAGCCGGTCAGCCTCGTCGGCGCGCGCAGCCGGTTGGCGCTCGCCGCGCAGGGCCTGCCGCGCCTGCTCGCCCATGCCCCGCTGATCCTGCCCACGCCCGAGACCGCGCTGCGCGCCGGGTTCGACGCGATGATCGAACAGATGGGCATCGTCCCGCGCATCGCTGCCGAGGCCGACGACATGGCGATGCTCCGCCTGCTCGCGCGCGCGGATGCGGGTGTCGCCGTGATCCCGCCGATCGTGGTGCGCGATGAGCTGGCCGCTGGCCTGCTCTACGAGCTGTTCCAGCTGCCCGCGATCACCGAGGAATTTCACGCGGTCACCATTGCCCGCACCTTCCCCAATCCGTTGCTGCGCGATGTGCTGGAGCCCGGCCTCGGCACGGTGGCGGGGCTTGCAGCCGGGCAGGGCGGACAGTAAGGCGGCGCCCCCATGCAGGAAACGCAAACCATGCTGACAGGCCGCCCCGTCATTTCCGCCACCGGGCTGTTCACCCCGCCCGAGAGCATCACCAATGAAGAGCTGGTCGCCAGCTTCAACGCCTATGTCGATCGCCGCAATGCGGCGCATCCCGAGGCCGAGCCGCTGGCCCATTCCTCGGTCGAGTTCATCGAGAAGGCGAGTGGGATCAAGGCGCGCCACGTCATGAGCAAGGCCGCGATTCTAGACCCCGACACCATGTGCCCGCGCCTGCCCGAGCGGCCCAATGACGAATTGTCGGTCATGGCCGAGATCGGCGTCGCAGCGGCGCGGCAGGCGCTCGAGCGCGCGGGCCGAAAGCCCGAGGACGTGGACGCGGTGCTGTGCGCGGCCTCGAACATGCAGCGCGCCTATCCGGCGATGGCGATCGAGATCCAGCAGGCGCTGGGGATCGAGGGCTTCGGCTTCGACATGAATGTCGCCTGTTCCTCGGCCACCTTCGGCATCCAGACCGCCGCCGACTATGTCCGCGCGGGCAACGCCAGGAGCGTGCTGGTGGTCAGCCCCGAAATCACTTCGGGGCATCTGAACTGGCGCGACCGCGACAGCCACTTCATCTTCGGCGACGTCGCAACCGCCGTTCTGGTGGAGGATGCCGCGATCGCACCCGCGCAGCATTGGGACATCCTCGGCACCCGGCTTAAGACGGTGTTCTCCAACAACATCCGCAACAATTTCGGCTTCCTCAATCGCGCCGCGCCCGAGGGCGAGGGCGCGCCCGACAAGCTGTTCGTGCAGGAGGGTCGGAAGGTCTTCAAGGAAGTCGTGCCGATGGTGGCGCAGATGATCCTCGACGAGGCCGAGCGACTGGGGATCGACCCGGCGATGCTGCGGCGGCTGTGGCTGCATCAGGCCAATGCGGGCATGAACCGGCTGATTTCGCACAAGGTTCTGGGCCACGAAGCGAGCGAGGACAAAAGCCCGACCGTGCTCGACACCTATGGCAACACCTCCAGCGCGGGCTCGATCATCGCCTTCCACCAGCATTCGGACGATCTGGCAGCGGGCGATACCGGGCTGATCTGCTCCTTCGGCGCGGGCTATTCGGCAGGCACCGTCTTCGTGCGCAAGGTCGCGTGAGGTTGCGGCCTTGCGCCGCACCCCCTAGAAGCTGAGCGATGGCAGGCGAAATCCTCGACAACAAGGGCCACGGAGAGGCCGGCTGGGACTGGCCCGCGATCCATCCGGAAGGTCGCAAGTTCGGCCTGATCGCAGCCGCCGTGGGCCTGTTCTTCCTGTGGCCGGTGGGCTGGGGCCTGATCGGCTGGCCGGTGCTGGTGCTGAGCGCGGGCATCTTCGCCTTTTTCCGCGATCCCGAACGCGTGGTGCCGCAGAGCGAGAACGCGATCATCTCTCCCGCCGATGGATTGGTGACTCTGATCACCGAGACCGAGCCGCCGCTGGAATTGCAGATCGACGACGGGTCGGGACTTGCCGGGCTGGCGGCAGGGCCGGTGACGCGGGTGTCGATCTTCATGAGCGTGTTCGATGTCCACATCAACCGCACGCCGGTGGGCGGCACGGTGCGGCGGGTGGTCTATGTTCCGGGCCGCTTCATGAATGCCGATCTCGACAAGGCGAGTGAGGAAAACGAGCGCCAGCACATCCTGATCGAACGCAGCGACGGGCTGAAGCTGGGCTTCACCCAGATCGCCGGGCTGGTGGCGCGGCGGATCGTGCCTTTTGTGAAGTCCGGCGATATCGTCGCCAAGGGGCAGCGGGTCGGCCTGATCCGCTTCGGTAGCCGGGTCGATGTCTATCTGCCTGCGGGGACCGATCCCAAGGTGATGATCGGTCAGACAGTTATTGCAGGCGAGACGGTGATTGCCGAAGTCGGCCAGCGTGGATTGATCGAAGGTATTGCCCAATGAGCCGCAACGCATGAGCCGTTCGCCCCGCAAGCGCGGCGCGCGCGCGATTCCCGGTGCGCGGTTCCTGACCGCAAGGCTTGGCCCCAAGGCGGCCGAGGACGAGGATGATGTGCGCCCGGTCAAGGATGCCCGCGCGGGCGGGCTGACCTTGCGGGCGATGCTGCCCAATGCGATTACCGCCGCGGCGCTGTGTTCGGGCCTCACCGGCATCCGCTTTGCCACCGAAGGGCAATGGGCCTTCGCCATCGGACTGGTGGTTCTCGCTGGCGTCCTCGACGGGATCGACGGGCGTGTGGCGCGGTTGCTCAACGCCCAGTCGCGGTTCGGTGCCGAACTCGATTCGCTGGCCGATTCGCTCAGCTTCGGGGTGGCGCCCGCTCTGATCCTGTTCATGTGGTCATTGCAGGACTGGCCGCGCTTCGGCTGGTTTGCCGCACTCGCCTTTGCGATCTGCTGCGCGCTGCGCCTCGCACGCTTCAATGCGCGGATCGACATGGAAGATCAGCCGCACAAATCTGCCGGGTTTCTTACCGGGGTGCCCGCGCCGGTCGGGGCAGGGCTGGCCTTCCTGCCATTCTACTTGTGGCACGAGACCGGAATCGGACTGTTTCGCAATCCGGTGCTGATGACCGGATGGCTGACGCTGATCGCGATCCTGATGATTTCCAACATGGCGACGCTCAGCTGGGCCTCGCTCCGTCCGCGTCGATCGATCCGGCTGCCGCTGATCGCCTTCACCGGACTTGCCTTTGCCGCCCTGCTGCTGGAGCCGTGGTGGACGCTGGCGGCGATCTGCACCGTCTATCTGGCGCTGATGCCTTACGGCCTCTTCAAGTATGCCGCGATCAAGCGGCGGCGCGGGCTGGAAGCGGCGCCATCACCAGACGTGCCGGGCGACGCAGCGGCGTAACCATGGCCGCCGCCGGACGCGCGGGACGCATCCGCAGCTCTGTCGCCGCTGCCTGTGCCGCAAGCCCGGCGCGGAGCGCTTCGCCTTCTGCCATCAGCCGCCGATAGGCGACGCGCGCCTGCATCAGGGTGTCGGTGATGACCGCAAGCGCAACCAGACCGGAGATCGTGAGCAGCGCCACAAGCGCGAAGGTGAGTGCGGGCATGAGCATGAGACTTACTCCGGATAGCAAACTGTTCGATATTTGTTCCGCTGCTTTGTTCCCCGCCTGTTCCAAGCTGTCAAGCGGCTTGTTGTCGATGCAGGAACAATTTTCTTCCGCAACAAGACATGGGGGCTGGATTTTGTTCCGAGGTGCCGCTAAGGGCGCGCACGCTCCGGGCGAGGCATGAGGCCTTGGCGCGGGGTAAATTCACATGGAAGGCGCTCATACCGGTGCCGCTCGCGGGAACGCCGCAAGCGCGGTTCCAGCCTTCCAGAGGAACAACCGGAAAGGAATTACCTATGGCGGCACCCGTCGTCACCATGCAGCAATTGATCGAGGCCGGCGCTCACTTCGGCCACCAGACCCACCGCTGGAACCCGCGCATGAAGCCGTACATCTTCGGCGCGCGCAATGGTGTTCACATCATCGACCTGTCGCAGACCGTGCCGCTGTTTGCGCGCGCGCTCGACTTCGTCGAATCGACCGTGCGTTCGGGCGGCAAGGTGCTGTTCGTCGGCACCAAGCGTCAGGCGCAGGAGCCGATCGCGGAAGCCGCGCGCATGAGCGGCCAGCACTTCGTCAACCACCGCTGGTTGGGCGGCATGCTCACCAACTGGAAGACCATCTCGGGTTCGATCCGCCGTCTGAAGAGCCTCGAAGAGCAGCTCTCGGGCGACACCTCGGGTCTCACCAAGAAGGAGGTGCTCAACCTCACCCGTGAGCGCGAGAAGCTGGAGCTGTCGCTCGGCGGTATCCGCGACATGGGCGGCATTCCGGACGTGATGTTCGTGATCGACGCCAACAAGGAAGATCTGGCGATCAAGGAAGCCAACGTTCTCGGCATTCCGGTGATCGGCATCCTCGACACCAACGTCGACCCCAACGGCATCGCCTTCCCGGTTCCGGGCAACGACGATGCGAGCCGTGCGGTGCGTCTCTACTGCCAGGCGATCGGCGAGGCCGCGCTGGCGGGCAAGGGCAAGTTCCAGGCCGACGTGTCGAGCGATTTCGGTGCGATGGCCGAGCCTCCGGCTGAAGCTGTCGTCGCCGACGAACCGGCTGCGGAAGACGCCGAAGCCTGATTTCTGGAACGGGTGATCGGCGCCAGCCGTCAATCACCCGTCACAATCCCCCTCTAGCGCGCCCGGCATTGCCTCCCTTCCCGGGACGGCAGGGCCGGGCGCCCGAACACACATGAAAAGGAATTTCTCATGGCCGATTTTTCCGTCGCCGACGTGAAGAAGCTGCGCGAGCGCACCGGCGCTGGCATGATGGACGCCAAGAAGGCGCTGACCGAAGCGGGCGGCGATATCGAAGCCGCGGTTGACGCGCTGCGCGCCAAGGGCCTCGCCACCGCCCAGAAGAAGTCGAGCCGCACCGCGGCCGAAGGTCTCGTCGGCGTCGCCGTTTCGGGCAGCAAGGGCGTGGCTGTCGAGGTCAACTCGGAAACCGATTTCGTCGCCAAGAACGACCAGTTCCAGAGCTTCGTGCGCAACGTCACCGCGGTCGCGCTGGAACTCGGCACCGAGGACGTCGAAGCGCTCAAGGCGGCTGAATACCCGACCGGCGGCACCGTCGCCGACAAGCTGACCGACAATGTCGCCACCATTGGCGAAAACCAGCAGATCCGCCGCATCAAGACCGTCTCGGTCGAGAAGGGCGCGGTCGTGTCCTACATGCACACCGCCGCTGCCGAAGGTCTCGGCAAGATCGGCGTGCTGATCGGTCTGGAAAGCGAAGCGGGTGCGGACGTGCTCGAACCGCTCGGCAAGCAGCTGGCGATGCACGCCGCCGCCGCCTTCCCGATGGCGCTCGATGCCGACAGCCTCGACCCCGACGTGCTCGAACGTGAGCGCAAGGTCGCGGCCGAAAAGGCTGCCGAAAGCGGCAAGCCCGAGGACGTGCAGGCCAAGATGGTCGACGGCGCGGTGAAGAAGTTCGCCAAGGAAAACGCGCTGCTCAGCCAGATCTTCGTGATGGACAACAAGACCGTGATTTCCGATCTGGTCGCGCAGGCCGGCAAGGCTGCGGGCACCCCGATCGTGCTCAAGGACTACGCCCGCTTCCAGCTCGGCGAAGGCATCGAGAAGGAAGAGGTCGACTTCGCAGCGGAAGTGGCGGCGACGCTGAAGGGCTGATCCTTCTTTCCATTGCATTGCGACGGCCGCCGCAGCGACACCCGCTGCGGCGGCCGTTTTGCTTGTTTACCCGTTGGTTGCCATTCGGCCTTAAGCTCACGCGGCGCAATCCGGGAGCTGCAAGGGATGAATGACGAAAGTTGGATTAAAGGCGTCTCTGCCGAGGACGCGCGCCGGGTCCTGTCCTACAAAGGCCTCGACTGGTTCCTGTCGGAGCATGGTTTCGAACAGCGCTGGAAGATTTGCGTCCGCAATCTCGAAGCGGCGGGCGATCACGACTTCGCCAGCGCCTTGCAGGCTGCGGGGGAGATTTACGACCGCTGGGAAGCGATCCGCACCTCGCGCGACGAGGGCGATCTGACGCAGGCCGAGACCAACGCCTATTTCGCCGAGCTGCGCCCGTTTGGCGATCGCATCCACACCATCCTGAAGGGCTAGTCCCCGCGCCGCGGCGGGTGCATCTCGATCATCCAAACCTCGGGATGCGTGAACAGCCGCAGGGGCAGCAGGCTGGTGCCGAGGCCTGCGCTGGTCACCAGCACTTTGCCGTGCTGGCGCGTCACGCCGCAGGCGTAGAGATCGCCGTAGTCGGACATGGTCGCGGGCGCGCCGCCCCAGGGCCAGGCGATCTGGCCGCAATGGGTGTGCCCCGCGAGCACCGCGTCGACATCGACCGGAACCTGCGGAAAGATGTCGGGCGAGTGGGTCAGCACGATCCGCGCCCCCGCGCCGCGCGGCATCGCTGCTACAGTGGCAGGCACGTCTGCCCGGCCGGTGAAGTCATCGTCCACCCCGCCGATCACCAGCGGCCCGCGCACTATCGCCTGATTGCGCAGCACGGTGATCTGTGGATGGCGCGCCAGCTCGGCCGAGATTGCTTCCCAGCCGGCCCAGTGATCGTGATTGCCCGGCACCACCACCACGCCCAACGGCGCAGAGAGCTTGCCGAGCGGAGCGACGACCTCGCCAGCGGAGTAGATGCGGGTGGCGGTGCGCTTTTCGCTGATCAGATCGCCTGCAATGGCGACCAGATCGGGCTTCAACGCGTTGACCTGCGCCACGATCCGCGCCAGCCGTTCGGGCGGCATATCGGGCCCGGCAACGTGGATATCGGCAAGCAGCGCGATCCGCACCGGCGGCGTGCCGGGGGGCAGGGCGGAGCTTGCGATCGTCAGCCGCTCCACCACCGGCGTGCGCATCGTGTCGTGCCACGCCTTGGCGCCCGTCGCCACCACCAGCGCCAGCAGCAGCAGGGCGGCGCGGCGAATGCTTGTCTTGCCCATTATCCCCGCTATCCTCTTGGCAGCACGGTGACACCCCGATAAAGGCCCCCGCTAGCCAACTCCCGCCAGAAAGCCAGCCCACTATGTCCCTGCCTACCATCAAGCGCGTCCTCCTGAAATTGTCGGGCGAAGTGCTGATGGGCAACCAGCAGTTCGGGATCGACCCCGAGTTCGTCTCGGAGCTCGCCAAGGAAGTGAAGGCGGCGAAGGAAACGGGGCTCGAGATTTGCCTCGTGATCGGCGGCGGCAATATCTTTCGCGGGATGGCGGGCGCGGCCAAGGGGATGGACCGCGCGCAGGCCGATTACATGGGGATGCTGGCGACCGTGATGAACGCGCTCGCGATGCAGAACGCATTGGAACAGCTGGGCGTGCAGACCCGCGTCCAATCCGCGATCGAGATGGACAAGGTGTGCGAGCCGGTGATCCGTCGCCGCGCCGAACGTCATCTGGAAAAGGGCCGCGTCGTCATCTTCGCCGCGGGCGTGGGCGCACCCTATTTCACCACCGACAGCGGCGCGGCGCTGCGCGCGGCGGAGATGCGCTGCGACGCGCTGCTCAAGGGCACCAGCGTTGACGGGGTCTATGACAGCGATCCCAAGCACAACCCCGCCGCGACCCGTTTCGATACCGTCACCTATGACAAGGTGCTGGCCGACAACCTCAAGGTGATGGACGCCTCCGCCGTGGCGCTGTGCCGCGACAACAAGATCCCGATCGTGGTCTTCTCGATCCGCGAGAAGGGCAACCTCGCGCGCGTGCTGGCGGGCGAGGGTGTCCAGACGATCGTGCAAGACAGCTAAGACCAGCAAAAGGAACCCCAGCCATGCCGCAATATGACAAGGCCGATGTCGAGCGCCGGATGAAGGGCGCGGTGGAATCGCTCAAGAGCGATCTTCAGGGCCTGCGCACGGGCCGTGCCAACACCACGCTGCTCGATCCGGTGCAGGTCGAGGTTTACGGCTCGATGATGCCGCTCCAGCAGGTCGCCACCGTCTCCGCTCCCGAACCGCGGATGCTGAGCGTGCAGGTGTGGGACAAGTCGAACCTCCACGCCGTGGAAAAGGCGATTGCCTATGCCAACCTCGGCTTGAACCCGATCATCGACGGCCAGACCTTGCGCCTGCCGATCCCCGATCTGACGCAGGAGCGCCGCAAGGAGCTGGCAAAGCTGGCGGGCCAGTATGCCGAAAAGGCCAAGATCGCGATCCGCAACGTGCGCCGCGATGCGATGGAAAGTCTCAAGACCGACGAGAAGAAGAAGGAAATCTCCGAGGACGACCGCAAGCGCTCCGAAGAGCAGGTCCAGAAGCTGACCGACCAATACGTCAAGGAAACCGACGAAGCGGCCGCCAAGAAGGAACAGGAAATCCTGACGCAGTAAGGCGGACAGGATTGTGGGGAACGGGTTGGACCAGTCGCGCGCCAGACATGTCGCCATCATCATGGATGGCAATGGCCGCTGGGCCAAGAAGCGTGCGCTCCCGCGTGCGGTGGGGCACCAGCGCGGGGTCGAGGCGGTGCGGCGGCTGGTGCGCTCGCTCGAGGGCACGGGGCTCGAATGTCTGACGCTCTACGCCTTTTCCTCGGAGAACTGGAAGCGCTCGGAGGATGAGGTCGATGATCTGATGAACCTGATGCGGAGGTTCATCAAATCCGACCTGCCCGAATTCGTCGCCAACAACGTGAAGCTCAAGATCATCGGCGACTGGCAGAGCCTCGCGCCCGATATCGTCGCGATGCTGGAAGACGCGCTGGCGCAGACCGCGAACGGCAACCAGACGCTGGCGGTGGCGCTCAACTATGGCGGGCAGCACGAGATCGCGCGCGCGGCGGCAAAGGCTGCGGCCAGCGGCGCGGTGACGATCGACACCATCGCCGCGCATCTCGATACCCACGATCTGCCGCCGCTCGACCTGCTCATTCGCACCAGCGGGGAAATCCGCCTGTCGAATTTCCTGCTGTGGCAGGCGGCCTATGCCGAGATGCTGTTCGTCGATACGCTGTGGCCTGACTTTGAACCGGCGCACCTCGCCCGTGCGCTCGATGATTTTGCCCGGAGGGAACGGCGCTATGGCGGACGGTGAAGTGCGGGTGCGCGATCCGCGCGCGGGGGTGAGCGATCTGCCGGTGCGGCTGGCGAGCGCGATCGTCATGCTGGTCCTGGCGGGCGGGGCGCTGTGGCTGGGCAGCTGGTTCTGGATCGGCTTCGTCGCGCTGCTGGCGGGCGGCGTGATCTGGGAATGGAACAAGCTGATCGAGCGCTTCGGCCTGTCCGGGCTGGGCGAGACGCTGTGGTTCTTCGCCGGCGTGGTCTATGTCGGCGGCGCGGCGCTGGCGATGGTGATCGTGCGCGCCGGGCTGGTCGATCTGTTTCCGGATTCGCCGGTGAAGGGCTATGCGCCGCTCGAAGTGCTGATCGTCTTTATCCTGCCGGTGATCGCGGTCGATGTTGGCGCCTATTTCGCCGGGCGCGCCATCGGCGGCCCCAAGATCGCGCCCAAGATCAGCCCGTCCAAGACCTGGGCGGGCCTCGCGGGCGGCGCGACGCTGGCGGCCCTGGTGGGCGTAGCGGTCGAACTCCTCTATTTCGCCCCCACCGCGACCCCCGGTTACAGCGGGTTGCGGATTGCGATGGCCGTGGTGGGCGGCATCCTTATCGCGGTGCTCGCGCAGGCGGGCGATTTCTTTGAAAGCTGGATGAAGCGGCGCGCGGGCGTGAAAGATTCCGGCAGCCTCATTCCGGGACATGGCGGCTTGTTCGACCGGCTCGACGGTTTCCTCGCGGTGTTCTTCGTGCTGTTTGTGATTGCCACGCTGCCCACTTTGCTGGGATGATGCAGGGCATGACGCGTTCCCTTACCCTGCTCGGCGCGACCGGATCGATCGGCGCTTCGACGCTCGATCTGGTGCGGCGCAACCGGGATGCGTGGGCTGTCGAGGCGCTGACGGCCCAATGCAGCGCGGCGGAGCTGGCGGCACTCGCGATCGAATTCGATGCCAAGCTGGCGGTGGTGGGTGACGAGACCTGCCTGCCCGAACTGCGCGAGGCGCTCGGCAGCAGCGGGATCGCGGCCGCAGGCGGTCGTCAGGCGCTGATCGAGGCGGCGGCGCGGCCCGTGGACATGACCGTGGCGGCGATCGTTGGCTGCGCAGGGCTCGCCCCGGTGATGGCGGCGGTCGAACGCGGCGGCACCATCGCGCTCGCCAACAAGGAAGCGCTGGTCTCGGCAGGCGAAGTGCTGATGGAAGCGGTCGCCCGGCACGGCGCGACGCTGCTGCCCACGGACTCCGAACACAACGCGATTTTCCAGTGCCTCGCCGGAAACCGGATCGAGGATGTCGCCAAGATCACCCTCACGGCCAGCGGCGGACCCTTGCGCACGTGGACGCAGGCGCAGCTCGATGCCGCCACTCCGGCGCAGGCCGTGGCGCATCCCAACTGGTCGATGGGCGCCAAGATCAGCGTCGATAGCGCGACCATGATGAACAAGGGGCTCGAATATATCGAGGCCTATCACCTCTTCCCGGTCGGACTGGAGCGTCTGGGGATCGTCGTCCATCCGCAAAGCGTGATCCATTCGATGGTCGAATTCCGCGACCGTTCGACGCTGGCGCAACTGGGCCCTTCGGACATGCGCGTGCCGATCGCCTCGTGTCTCGCCTGGCCGCAGCGGATGGAGACGCCGCTCAGCCCGCTCGACCTGGCGGCGATTGGCGAGCTGACCTTCCACGCGCCTGACGAAACGCGCTTCCCCGCCACCCGCCTTGCCCGCGATGCGATCAAGGCGGGCGGATCGGCGCCCGCGATCCTCAACGCCGCCAACGAGGTCGCGGTCGCCGCCTTCCTTGCCGGTCAGATCAGGTTCACCCGGATCGCGGCATTGGTCGAAGAGGTGTTGGCGCACAGCAATGACGCGCCGCGCCCGGCGAGCCTCGAGGAAGTGCTCGCCGTCGATCAATCCGCCCGGTTGCAGGCACAGTCCCTGCTGGAGACCCAAGCCCTTGTTTGAATCGCCCCCTTTCTGGATGTACGTGATCGGCTTCGCGCTGCTGCTCGGGCCGCTGGTGACCTTGCACGAGCTCGGCCACTATCTGGTCGGCCGGTGGTTCGGGGTGAAGGCCGAGGCTTTCTCGGTCGGCTTCGGCAAGGAGCTCGCGGGCTTCACCGACCGCCACGGCACTCGCTGGAAACTCTCGGCGCTGCCCTTGGGCGGCTATGTGCAGTTCAAGGGCGACATGAACCCCGCGAGCGTCCCCGATCCGCACGCGCCCGCAGAGCCGGGCTCGTTCCAGAACGCCGCGCTGTGGAAGCGCGCGCTGATCGTCGCGGCGGGGCCGGTCACCAATCTGCTGCTCGCGATTGGCATCTTCGCGGCCTTTTTCGCGATTATCGGCAAGCCGGTGATTGTCGACGAGGAAGATTCGCGCACCATCGGTGCCTTCTCCGAAGGCAGCGTGGCCGAAGCGGCGGGGATGCAGGTGGGCGACATCGTCGTCGCCATCGACGGGCGACCGATCCGCGATTTCACCGATCTCAAGACCAAGGTCGCGCTCCATCCGGGCAAGCGCATGATCTTCACTCTCGAACGCGAAGGCCGCCCGGTCGAGATCACGTTGACCACCGCGCGGGTCGAACGCACCGACTCGTTCGGCAATCCCAGCACCGAAGGCCTGATCGGCGTCGCGCCCGCAGGCGGCAAGTACGAGCTTGAAGAGGTTGGCGTTCTCGAAGCGATCCCGCTCGGCGTGAAGCAGAGCTGGGACTTCACCGGCATGATGATCACCGGGATCAAGCAGATCGTTACCGGCGAGCGTTCGGTCAAGGAACTGGGCGGGCCGCTCAAGATCGCCAAGTTCTCGGGCGAGCAGATGAGTCTGGGGGCCGCGGCCTTCATTCATTTCGCCGCACTGATCTCGCTTAATTTGGCATTCATCAACTTCTTGCCAATCCCCGCACTCGATGGCGGGCATCTGATGTTCTACGCGGCCGAGGCGATCCGCCGGAAGCCGGTGGGGCCGCAGGCGACCGAATGGGCCTATCGCACCGGCATCGCGCTGGTGCTGATGCTGATGGTGGTGGTGACGGTGAATGACATAATCTCCCTGCCCATCTTCGGAAGCTGACCGCCCGGAAGGCGGCAGGGCGGTGGAAACGCGCGAAGGCCGAGGGGCTCGCGGCTTGATTGCAGGGGACACATGGGGCACAGGCGTCCACGTCGACGCAAGGCGATGCGTGGCGCGGTGTCGGGACGATGGCAGGACGGCAGATCACGGGCGCAAAGCCTGCGGTGCCGAGGGTTGAGAACGGGATTTTAGCTGAATGAACCGATTGAGCGAGACGGGCGCAGGGCCGGTCACTGGCAAGCCTGCATCCGTGAAGGCCCCGCTGCGGCTGGCCAGCCTGCTGTGCTGCGGCTCGATCCTCGCCGGGATGCCGGCGATGGTGGCGGCACAGGAAGCCCCGGCTGAGTCTCAGCCCGCAGCGCCCGAGGCGCAGGCGCCGCGCAGCAACACCATCCGCACCATCACCGTGGTCGGTGCCGAACGGCTCGAGCCGACCACGATCCTCAGCTACATCCGTCTGCGGGTCGGGCAGGAATACACCGCCGTCGCGGCGGACGAGGCGCTCAAGGATCTGAGCGCGACGGAGCTTTTCGCCAATTACGCGATCCGCAATGATGGCGGCAATGTCGTCATCACCATCACCGAAAACCCGGTGATCAACCGCATTGTGCTCGAAGGCAACGAGCGGCTGAAGCCCGACAAGATCCTGCCCGAAATCAAGCTTTCGCCACGCCAGATCTTCACCCGCTCCAAGGTCCGCGCCGACGTTGCGCGCATCATCGAGCTCTACAAGCGGCAGGGGCGCTTCGCCGCCAAGGTTGAGCCCAAGCTGGTGCAGCTGCCGCAGAACCGCGTCGATATCGTGTTCGAGATCAGCGAAGGGCCCAAGTCCAAGGTTCGCCAGATCAACATCCTCGGCAACGAGAAGTTCTCCGACGGCAAGCTGCGCGGCGAGATGGTGACCAAGCAGGCGCGGCTCACCAGCTTCTTCAGTTCCAACACCAGCTACGATCCCGATCGTCTGGCGTTCGACCAGCAGAAGCTGCGCCAGTTCTACCTGACCGAAGGCTACGCAGATTTCCGCGTGGTTTCCGCCGTGGCCGAGCTGACGCCCGACCAGAAGGACTTCATCATCACCTATGTGGTGGAGGAGGGTGAGCGCTATACCTTCGGCGACGTCAAGGTCGACAGCCAGCTGCGCGACTTCGACAGCGACGTGATGAGCACCCAGCTGCCGATGCAGGACGGCGATTTCTACAACGCCAAGACGGTCGAGGACACGGTCGAGCAGCTGACCGAGCTGGCGGGCCGCTATGGCTATGCCTTCGCCGATGTGCAGCCGCGCTTCAACCGCGATGCCGACAACCGCAAGATGAACGTGACTTTCGTGCTGCGCGAGGCGCCGCGCGTCTATGTCGAGCGGGTCGACATTAACGGCAACACGCTGACGCAGGACAAGGTGATCCGCCGCGAATTCCGCTTGGCTGAGGGCGATGCCTTCAACAGCCTCGGCGTGCAGCGCACCACCGCGCGCATCAATTCGCTGGGCTATTTCCAGGAGAATTTCGAGGTCACCCAGACCGAAGGCAGCGCGCCCGACCGGATCATCCTCGAAGCCAATATCGAAGAGCGGCCGACGGGCGAATTGCAGTTCTCGGCGGGCTTCTCGTCGATCGAGCAGTTCATTCTGGCCGGCTCCATCCGCCAGCGCAATTTCCGCGGGCGCGGGCAGACCATCGGGCTCAGCGTCAATTATTCGCAGTTCTCGCGCTCGGCCCAGATCAGCTTCTCCGATCCCTATATTTTCGATCGCAACATTTCCGGCGGGATCGACATCTATCGCCGCGATTTCAACAGCTTCAACTTCACCGGCAACCAGCGCAACACCACCTTCGAACAGTCCACCACCGGCTTTTCGATGCGCGCCGGTGTGCCGCTGACCGAATACATGTCGCTGATCGGCAGCTACACGCTCAACTACGAGCAGGTGACGCTGGACGAGAACCTGTTCTTCTCAGACCTCAATGGCGACGGGGTGCGTGAGTGCGATCCGCTGCGCGCCGGGCGCTTCCTGTGCGATGCGATCGGCAACCGCCTGAGCTCGATCGTCGGGCTCAGCCTCAACTACAATTCGCTCAATTCGCGCCTCCGTCCGACGCGCGGGAAGACGATTTCGCTCAGCAGCGAGTTCGCGGGGCTGGGCGGGGACCAGCGCTACATCCGCCTGCGCGGGCGGGCGCAGCAGTTCTGGAACGTGGGCAATTCGGGCTTCATCTTCTCGGTGCTGGCCGAAGGGGGCACCATCGTACCCTTGCAGGAGCGTCCGGGCGCAGGGGTGGACGACATCCTGCTGACCGACCGCTTCTTCCTCGGCGAACCGCAGTTCCGCGGCTATGCCATCCGCGGGGTCGGTCCGCGCATCCTGACGCAGACCTCGCAGCTCGACCAGTTCAACCGTCCGGTCGTGGACGAGGATGGCAACATCCAATTCTTCACCGCCCGCAACCAGGTGCGTGACGATGCGATCGGCGGGCGCAACTACTACCTCGGCCGCGCCGAGCTCGAGATTCCGCTCGGCAGCGGTGCGCGCGAACTGGGCCTCAGGCCGTCGATCTGGGCCGACGTCGGCGCGCTGTGGGGCGTGGAGACCCCGGTGCTCACGGTCAACCCGGCCGGCACGCAGCTGACCAACGATGCCGGCGAGCTGCTCTACAGCACGCCGCCCGCCGGCGGCTCGTGCGGCTCGCTCAACCGCACGCCCACCACCAGCCCGACCCAGCCCGACGGCACACCCAACTGCCGCGAGATCCAGGGCGGCAGCAATATCCGCGAGCTGTTCCTCGGCAACACTCCCAGCCCGCGCATCACCGCCGGGATCGGGGTCAACTGGAACTCGCCCTTCGGACCTTTCCGTATCGATTTCGCTCAGTCCATTCGCAGTGTCGAAGGCGATGACGAGCGGCGTTTCACCTTCAACGTAGGGACTCAATTCTGATGACACGTCTTGCCCAGCTGCTCGCGCCTGCGGGCCTCATCCTCGCCGCCACTGCCGCGCTTCCGGCCCAGGCCCAGGTCGACGGCCGCATGGCCACGGTCGATGTCTCGCGCACCGTGATCGGCACCACCGCCTTCCAGACCGCCTACGAGCAGGTCAACACGACCTATGCCTCGCAGAACGAGCTGCGCCGCACCAAGGCGCAGGAGCGCCAGACCCTGCTCGCCAAGTTCGACAAGAACGGTGACAAGCAGGTCGACGATACCGAGCTCGCCGCGATGCAGAAGGCGCCCGACTATGCCAAGATCCAGACGCTCGAGCAGGAGATCGCCGGGCTGACCAACCAGATCGACGGTGCGCGGGTCTTCGCGGTCGAGCAGATCATCATGCAGTATGCCGCCGCGCTCAAGGACGTCACCGATGCCGATCAGATCAAGCTGGTGATCGACCCGGCCTCGCTGCTGTTCGCTCCGCCCGAGGCCGACATCACCCAGAAGGTGACCACCGCGCTCAACGCTCGCGTGCCCGCCGTCGGCGTGGTGCCGCCCGCCGGCTGGCAGCCGAGCCGCGAAGGCGTGCAGATCTATCAGGAGATCCAGCAGCGTCTCGCGCTCGCCGCGCAGTTCCAGGCGCAGCAGCAGGCTGCTGGTCAGCAGGGCAATCCCGAAGCCCCCGCGGGCCGCTGACGCAGACGCGGAGCAACGGACATGAGCGAGCCGGATAGCGCGGGCACGGCCCCGCTGGATTACGATATCGTCAAGATCCTCAATGCCTTGCCGCATCGCTATCCGCTGCTGCTGGTCGACCGGGTGAAGGCGATCCAGCTGGGAGAGCGCATTCACGCGGTCAAGGCCGTGAGCATGAACGAGCAGTTCTTCCAGGGCCATTTCCCCGGGGCGCCGATCATGCCCGGCGTGCTCCAGATCGAGGCGCTGGCGCAGGCCGCCGGCATCCTCGGGATCGAGACGATGGAGCTCGCCGGCACCGGCAAGCTGGTGATCTTCATGGGGATCGAGAACGCCAAGTTCCGCGCCCCCGTGACGCCGGGCTGCCTGCTCGATCTGCACGTCGAATTCACCCAGAAGCGCAGCCGCGTCTACAAGTTCAAGGGTGTGGCGAGCGTCGAGGGCAAGACGACCTGCGAGGTCGAATTCACCGCGATGATGGTGGATAATATGTGATGCGTGCGCACCCACATCCGCGGGTGCTTGTCCTCGCTCACGCGACCTGAAGGTCGCGTCGCTGCGGGCGGGCGGTCGCCCTTGCGATCGGCTTCGCCGACCGTACCGCAGTCAACATCTAAGGTTGCATTGCTACGCTTTCGCCACTAAGGCGCGCGCTTCCCATTCATAGCAGCGCCGGTCGGAACCGGCGCCACGCTCCAAAGGAATTGCATCATGAAGGCCGAAGGGCACCCCGATTATCACATGATCACGGTCAAGATGACCGATGGTACCGAATTCCAGACCCGCTCGACCTGGGGCAAGGAAGGCGATGTGCTCGCGCTCGAAATCGATCCGCTGAGCCACCCCGCCTGGACCGGCGGTCGTCAGCAGGTGCAGGAAGGCGGCCGTGTGGCGCAGTTCAACAAGCGTTTCGGCGGGCTCAGCCTCAAGAACAAGTAAGACCAGATCAGGGGCGGCCGCGCGCTGCCCCGACCGGTTCGCAGGCTTCGGCTTGCGTGAGGAGGGCGGCCCGACGGGGTCGCCCTTTTTGTTGCGTGCTCAGCCTTGCCAGGGCCGCTCGCGAAACCACTTGGTGATCACGTATTTGACGCCCTTGCGCACCTTCATCCCGTGGTGGAGCGTGGCATGATTGACGCCTCCGTCGGGCAGGCGATTGTTCCAGCACAGCAATTTGCCCGCCTCGGGCTGGAAGGTCTTGTCGAGCAGCTTGAACCGCGTCGCTCCGCCCGCGGCGACATCGTTGAGATAGACCATAAAGGTCCATGTGCGGTTGCCCGACAGCGCGCAGAAGCGCTGATAATCGCGGCCATCGGGGGCGAAATAGTCGGTGTGCGCCTTGAACTCCTGCCCTTCGGCATAGCGCTGGCCTTGCAGCGGCTCGCCATAGGCCGGGTCAATGCCGGAAAGCGCGGCAATCAGCGCCTCGATCTTCTGCACGGCGGGATGATCGGCGGGCAGGTCGCAGGTTTCGCTGGTGCGGAACACCGGATCGCCATTGTCGTCGGCAATGGTCGACGGGCGGCGATCGCGGTCGATCAGCGTGATCAGCTCGGCGGCCAGATCGGCGGGAGCGAATCGCTTGAGCTGGAACACGGCGGCCTTGGGGGTCGGCACGCGCTGGACGCCGGGCTGGTCGGCAAGGCGCGCGGCGACAGAATCGGCAAGGGTCGTCATCGCGCCCAAGGATAGAATGCGCCGGGGCCGAGGCAACGCTTTTGCAGCCCGCGCAACAATCTTGCGCGTTGCGGCGGAAAGCGCAGTTTTCGCTTCCCTTGGGCAAGGCTTTGTGCAAGAGGCGCGCCGCTCCTGACAGCGCACTTGACGGTGCGTTTGCCTTCCGTAATGCCGCCCGTCTCGCACGGGCTTGGCACCAGCCGGAAGGGTGGTATGCCGGCAGGGGTGTGTGGCGATCGTAGCTCAGTTGGTTAGAGCGCCGGTTTGTGGTACCGGAGGTCGGGGGTTCGAGACCCCTCGATCGCCCCATTTCTCCCCTGCTGCTGTCATGGCCCGCGCCCCACAGGGGAGACGACATGACCGCATTCTGGGCCGAGCCCGATTTCGACGCGCATGAGCAGGTGACGCTGGTTCACGATCGGGCCAGCGGGCTGACAGCAATCATCGCGGTGCATTCGACCCATCTCGGCCCTGCGGCGGGCGGCACGCGTTTCTGGCATTACAACGAACCGGCGGCCGCGATGCGCGATGTGCTGCGCCTGTCGCGCGGCATGAGCTACAAGAACGCCATGGCCGGCCTGCCGATGGGGGGCGGCAAGGCAGTGATCCTCGCCGATGAGCAGCGCATCAAGACCCCCGAATTGCTCGCCGCTTTCGGCGATGCGGTCGAAAGCCTGGGCGGGCGTTACGTCACCGCCGAGGATGTCGGCATCACCGAGGCCGACATGGTCGCGGTCTCGCAGCGCACCGCGCATGTCTCGGGCCTGCCGGTGGCTGGTGAGGGCAGCGCGGGCGGCGATCCGGGGCCGTTCACGGCCTATGGCATCTATCTCGGCATCAAGGCCGCGGTGGCGCACAAGCTGGGCAGAGAGAGCCTTCAGGGCGTCCATGTCGCGGTGCAGGGCACCGGCTCGGTCGGCGGCGGCGTCGCCCGCTTGCTGGCGCGCGACGGCGCGAAGCTGACGCTGGCCGACATCAACGAAGCCCGCGCGGCGACGCTGGCGAGCGAGCTGGGCGGGGTGGCGGTCGGCACCGACGCGATCATGACGACGCCGTGCGATGTCTTCAGCCCCAACGCGCTGGGCGCGATCCTCGACGATGCGGGCATCGCCGGGCTCGACTGCGCGATCGTCGCGGGCGGGGCGAACAACCAGCTCGCCCGGCCCGAACACGGCGCGGTGCTGGCGGCGCGCGACATCCTCTACGCGCCCGATTACGTCATCAACGCCGGCGGCATCATCTCGGTCGCGACCGAGTATCTCGCCCGGCGCGAAGGCCGCAGCGGTGATGTGGCGGAGGTGAACGCACTGGTCGAGCAGATCCCCGGACGGCTCGTGAGCATCTGGCAGGAAAGCGCGACGAGCGGTGTCTCGTCCGACGTGGTTGCCGACCGGATGGCCCAGAAACTGATCGGCCGCGGCTGATCGGACAGGGCCGGGATCGCGGCAAGGCGGGAACGAATGGCCTTGCCCGTGATTTGCTCTCTTGTCGGGAACGGGTGTAAGGCTACAAGCCCGGTCTGACACCACACATCATGCACATCTACGCCAACCCCACCCGATTCCTGAGCCTCGCCAGATGGCTTATGCCGCTCCTGTTCTGGAGCGGTCTGGTGCTGTCGGCGGGCGCTGTGGCCTGGGGCCTGTTCGTGGTCCCGCCCGACCGGCTGATGGGCGAGACGGTGCGGATCCTCTTCATCCACGTGCCTGCCGCATGGCTCGGCATGGGGGGCTGGGCGGGGATCGCGATTTCCTCTGCCATGCTGCTGATCTGGAAGCATCCGCTGGCGGCGCTCTCGGCGCGGGCGATTGCTGTGCCGGGGATGGTGTTCTGCGCGATCTGTCTTGCCACCGGCTCGATCTGGGGCCGCCCGACATGGGGCACCTGGTGGGAGTGGGACGGGCGGCTGACCTCGATGCTGGTGCTGCTGTTCCTCTACGCGGGCTACATCGCGCTGACCGAGGCGGCGGAGAAGGAAGGCTCTTCTTCGCGGATCGCCGCGATTTTCGGGATGGTGGGTGCGGTCAACGTGCCGATCATCAACCGCTCCGTGGTGTGGTGGAACTCGCTCCACCAGCCGCCGAGCATCACCGCAGGCAAGAGCGCGATCGAGGCGACCTTCCTCGTCCCGCTGCTGGTGGCGGTGGTGGGCTTCTCGCTGCTGTTCGGCGCGATCGTGCTGATGCGGATGCGCGCGCTGATCGCCGAAGCTCAGGTCGAAGCGCGTCTGCGCCGCCGCGCGCTCGACGATGATGCCCCCGCACCCGCAGCCCCGGCGATGGAGCAGGCGTGATGCGCGAGCAGTTGAACCAGTGGGATTTCGTCCTGATGGCCTATGGCGTCGGCATCCTGGCTCTGGCATTGCTGATCGCGTGGGCATGGCGCTCCATGACGCGCGCCGAAGCCCGGCGCGACGCGGCGCGGCGGCGCTGAACGGAAAGCGAGAAATGAAGGCCAAGCATCAACGTCTGATCCTCGTGATCATCGCCCTGCTGGCAATCGTCGGTGCAGGGCTGCTGGCGGCATGGTCCTTGCGCAATCAGGCGAATTATTTCTACCTGCCCGAGCAGATGGCCTCCGATCCGCCCGAAGTCGGTCAGGCCGTGCGGCTCGGCGGGATGGTGAAGGCCGGGTCGATCACAACCATGCCTGACGGGGTGACGGTCGACTTCATGGTCACCGGCAACACCGCCGATGCCATACCCGTGCGTTACAGCGGCATCCTGCCCGATCTCTTCGTCGAGAATTCCGGCGTGGTTGCCGAGGGCAGCCTTGGGCCGGACGGCGTGTTTGTGGCGACCAACCTCCTCGCCAAGCATGACGAGAATTACGTGCCCAAGGAGCTCGAGGGCATGGGCACCGAACAGGCGGCCAAGATGGCTTCGGAAACCACGGTGGGCCTCAAGCCATGATCGCCGAGATCGGCCTTGCCGCGCTGTGGCTCGCCGCCGCGCTGGCGGTGCTGCAGATGGTTTCGGGTGCCTTTGCGCTGAAGGCGGCGGAGGGCGAGGTCAATCCGCTGGCGATCTACGCGCGCCCCGCAGCCGTCGTGCAGGCCGCACTGGCTGTGCTCGCTTTCGTGATGCTGCTCTATGCCTTTGCGGTCACCGACCTGTCGATCAAGCTGGTGGCGAGCAATTCGCACTCGATGAAGCCCTTCATCTACAAGCTCACCGGCACTTGGGGGAATCACGAGGGCTCGATGCTGCTGTGGGTCGGCGTGCTGGCGCTGTCGGGCGGGATGCTCGCCGCCTTCGAGCGCCGCCTGCCCGAACGCACGATGGGCGCGACGCTGGCGGTGCAGGGCTTCGTGGCGCTGGGCTTCTATGCCTTTCTGCTGCTGTCCTCCAACCCCTTCGAGCGCCTGCCGGTGCCCGCTGCCGAGGGCTCTGGCCTCAACCCGCTGCTGCAGGACATCGGCCTCGCGATTCACCCGCCGACGCTTTACGCAGGCTATGTCGGGCTGTCGGTTGCCTTCAGCCTCGCGATGGGCGCGCTGCTGACGCGCGAGGTCAATCCCGCTTTTGCCCGCGTAATGCGCCCGTGGGTGCTGGGCGCGTGGGTGCTGCTGACCTTCGGGATCACGGCAGGCTCCTACTGGGCCTATTACGAGCTGGGCTGGGGCGGCTGGTGGTTCTGGGACCCGGTCGAGAACGCCTCCCTGATGCCTTGGCTGGCGGCGACCGCGCTGATGCATTCGGTGAGCGTGCTGGCCGCGCGCGATGCGCTCCGGACGTGGACGATCATGCTTGGCGTGCTTGCCTTTTCGATGTCGATGCTGGGCACTTTCCTCGTGCGCTCGGGCGTGCTGACCTCGGTTCACGCCTTCGCGGTCGACCCGGAGCGCGGGGCCTTCATCCTCGGGCTGCTGGGCCTCTATATCGGCGGGGCCTTCACCATCTTCGCCCTGCGTGCGGGCGCCGTTGCCGAGGGCAAGCGCTTTGCCGTCACCAGCCGCGAGGGCGCGCTGGTGTTCAATAATGTGATGCTCTCGGCGATCCTCGCGATCGTGCTGCTGGGCACGCTCTACCCGCTGCTGACCGAGGCATTCGACGTGCGCGTTTCGGTCGGCCCGCCCTATTTCAATCCGGCCTCCGCGATCTTCGCGATCCCGATGTTCCTCGTCATGGCGGTCGGCCCGCTGCTGCGCTGGCGATCGGACAAGCCCGCGCGCATCCAGTTCGAGATGCTGCTGCTCGCTTCGCTCCTGATCGCGGTGATCGCGCTGGTCAGTTTCTTCGGCAGCTATCCCTTCCTGCCGCTGCTCGGCCTCGGCCTTGCCGCCGCGCTGGCTGTCGCTGCCGTCCTGCCGCTGCGTGGCCGCAAGCTCGCGCGCGTGCCGGTGGCGACTTGGGGCATGGTCCTCGCCCATTTCGGCGTCGCGGTCGCGCTGTTCGGGATGGCCTGCGAAGGTGCCTTTTCGGAAGAGCGCCTCGCCGCAGTCGCGCCGGGCGGCACGGAGCAGATCGGCGATTTCGCCGTCACGCTCGAAAGCGTGGCGCCGGTCGCCGGGCCGAACTGGACCGCAATCGAGGCGCGGCTCGCGGTGCGGCAGGATGGCGGCGCGCCGGTGCTGCTCAATCCTCAGGCACGCAGCTTCTGGTCTCCGCCGCAATCGACTTCCGAAAGCGCGCTGCTGACGAAATGGAACGGCCAGCTCTACGCCGTAATCGGCAATCAGGCCGAAGACGGGCGCTGGCAGATCCGGCTGTGGTGGAAGCCCTTCGTCACCTTCATCTGGTATGGCGGATTGCTGATCGCGCTGGGCGGAATCCTGTCGATCGCCGGGCGGGTGAGGGTCGACGTGAAGCGCCGCGCGGCGATTGCCAAGGGTGCGCAGCGGCGCGCCGATCTCGATGCGCTCGGCGGCGTGCCCGCACCGGTTCCGGCGGAGTAGAGCGCCATGCGTTCCCGGCTGATCCTGTGGGTGCCGCTCGCCCTGTTTGCCTTCTTCGCCGGGCTCGCGGCCTTCATGCTGACACAGGAGAAGGACCAGTTCGTCGAAAGCACAATGATCGGCCGCCCGCTGCCCGACTTCGCGCTCGATCCCGCCTTCGAGGGTCTGCCGGGCGCTGCCAAGGCGGATTTCGGCGGGGAGCCCAAGCTGCTCAATATTTGGGCAAGCTGGTGCACCCCCTGCATCGCCGAGGCTCCGCAGCTCGAAGCCTTGAAAGCGCAGGGTGCCCAAATCATAGGCATCGCCATCCGCGACCGGCCCGAGGATGTCGCGCGCTTCCTCGCCCGCTACGGCAACCCCTATACCCGCATCGGCAGCGACCCGATTTCCGAGGTGCAGCTCGGCATCGGCTCCTCGGGCGTGCCCGAGACTTTCGTGATCGATGGCAAGGGCGTGATCCGCTACCAGCATATCGGCGACATTCGCGAAAGCGACGTGCCGGTGCTGCTGGCAGAACTGGAGAAGGCACGATGATCCGGGCTCTTGCCGCGCTGCTTCTCGCGCTGCTCGCGCTGCCCGCGCTGGCGCAGGACACCATGCCGCCTGCGCCCTATGCCTATAACCAGCTCGACGACCCCCGGCTCGAGGCCGACGCGAGCGCGCTGATGCACACCTTGCGCTGCCTCAAGTGCCAGTCGCAGTCGATCGCCGACAGCGACGCGCCGATGGCGGGCGACATGCGCCATCAGGTGCGCGCGCGCATCCTTGCGGGCGAAAGCCCCGAACAGATCCGCAGCTGGCTGATCGAGCGCTATGGCGATTACGTCAGCTACGAGCCCGAGGTGAGCAGCACCACTTGGCCGCTGTTCGCGGTACCGGTGCTGGTAATCCTGCTTGTCGGCGGGGTGCTGGCGCGGCGGCTCGGCAAGCGGCGCGACGATGCGGGAGAGCGGACATGATCGGCGGATGGCTTGCGGTCGCGGCGCTGGCGCTGGCGGCTTTCGCGCTGGCGGTGCTGGTGCTGCGGCTCCCGCGCGAGGGGATGACGCTGTTCGGCGCGGTGCTGGTGTTCGGGCTTGCGGGCTATGCCTGGCAGGGTTCGCCCGGCCAGCCTGCCGCGCCCAAAGCCGAAGCGCGCAAAGCCAGCCAGCAGGGCGAGGCGATGGTGGAGGGCCGCGCCGCGCTGTTCGACCGCACTCTGCCGCCACCCGCCTATCTCCTCACCTCGGACGCCTTTGCGCGGCAGGGCCAGTTTGCCGATGCCGCGGGGCTATTGCAGCAGGGCCTGCGTGACAATCCGCGCGACATGGAAAGCTGGCTCGCGCTGGGGATGGCGCTGGTCGGCCACGCCGATGGCTTCGTCACGCCGGCGGCGGTGCAGGCCTTCGGCCGCGCCCGCGCGATCGACCCGGAACATCCGGGTGCGGACTACTTCCTCGGGTTCGCCTATCTCCAGAGCGGCGAGATCGTCGCCGCGCGCAATGTCTGGCAGGGGCTGATCGAACGCTCGCCCCCGGACGCGCCGTGGCGAGAGGGGCTTGCGGCCGAGGTCGCGCGAATGGATGACATGATCGCCCGCGCACCGATGTTGCAGGGCCGTTGATGCGTGTTTGTCCCCTGCGTGTCACGCGCGGGGATGTTGTTGCAGGTGCGAAAGGACGGTGCTAGGCGCGCCGCCTTGCCGGACACGAGTCTCGTGGGCCGGATGGGCAGTACCGGGGGGATACGGGAAATCCGATTGACATGAGCACACCCGCCTCCTCCTCGCCCGATCCTTCGGCCGTGCCGGTCGAAAACAGCCACGGTCACGGCGCCTCGACCGTGACGCTCGCCGTTGGCGCGGTGGGCGTGGTGTTCGGCGACATCGGCACCAGCCCGCTCTACGCCTTCCGCGAAACCTTCGCCTCGCATCACGGCGCGCCCGGCATTTCGCCCGACGCTGCGCATATCCATGGTGTGCTGAGCCTGGTGTTCTGGTCGATGATGATGGTGGTGACGGTCAAATACGTCCTCACCATCACCCGCGCCGACAACAAGGGCGAGGGCGGGAGCCTGGCGCTGCTGGCGCTGATCCGCCGCGCTTCGGACAGCGCCGGATGGACCGCGCCGCTGGTGCTGCTCGGCGTGTTCGCCACCGCGCTGTTCTACGGCGACTCCATGATCACGCCCGCGATCTCGGTGCTCTCGGCCACGGAGGGGCTGCAATATATCGTCCCCGGCTTCAAACCGTGGATCGTGCCGACCGCGATCGCGATTCTCGTCTGCCTCTTCGCGCTGCAATCGCGCGGGACGGAGCGGGTGGGCAAGCTGTTCGGCCCGGTGATGCTGACCTATTTCGCGATGCTGGCGACGCTGGGCGTGATGCATCTCAGCGCCAATCCGGCGATCATCCTCGAGACGATCAATCCCCTGAACGCGCTCAATTTCTTCATTACCGACGGCTTCACCGCCTTCATCGCGCTGGGCAGCGTGGTGCTGGCGGTGACGGGGGCCGAGGCGCTCTATGCCGACATGGGCCATTTCGGGCGCAAGCCGATCGGGATTTCGTGGCTCACCTTCGTCTTCCCCGCGCTGATGCTCAACTACATGGGGCAGGGTGCGCTGGTGCTGTCGCAGACCTCGCCCGCGGCGACGGTGGCGCTGATCGAGGATCCCTTCTTCCTCATGATCCCCGACATGGTGCGCGTGCCGGTGATCATCCTTGCCCTGCTGGCGACGATCATCGCCAGCCAGGCTGTGATCTCGGGCGCGTTCAGTCTCACCCAGCAGGCGATCCAGCTGGGCTTCATCCCGCGCATGGAAATCCACCACACCAGCGCCACGGCGGCGGGGCAGATCTATATCCCGGCGATCAACTGGGGCCTGATGGTGATGGTGATCCTGCTGGTGCTATTCTTCCAGTCGTCGAGCAACCTTGCCGCCGCCTACGGGATCGCGGTGACGGGGGCGATGTTCATCGACACGCTGCTGCTCGCTGCCGTGCTGACCGCGCTGTGGCGCTGGCCGCTGTGGAAGGCGCTGCCGCTGATCGCAGTGTTCCTGATCGTCGACATCGCCTATTTCGGCGCGAATCTCATCAAGGTGCCGCAGGGCGGATGGGTGCCGCTCGCCATCGGGTTCCTGATCTTCACGCTGCTCACCACCTGGGCGCGCGGGCGCAAGCTGATGCGCGAACGGATGAGCGAGAGCGCGCTGCCGCTCGAAATCTTCGCCAAATCGGCCAAGAACTCCGCGCTGCGCGTGCCCGGCACGGCGATCTTCATGGCTTCGAGCACCGCTGGCGTGCCCTCCGCGCTGCTGCACAACATCAAGCACAACAAGGTGCTGCACGAGCGCGTGGTGATCCTCACCATCGGGATTGCCGACGTGCCCTTCGTCGACCCTGCAACCCGCTGCGAGATGACCGATCTGGGCGACGGCTTCTACCGCGCGGTGCTGCATTACGGCTTCATGGAGGAGACCGACGTGCCGCACGGCCTCAAGTCGATGCAGCGCTGCGGGGGTGACTTCGACATGATGCACACCAGCTTCTTCCTCTCGCGCCAGACGCTGCTGCCCTCGGAAAAGCCCGCCATGCCGCTGTGGCGCGAGAAGATCTTCGCATGGTTGCTGCGCAATTCGGCAAGCGCGATGGATTTCTTCAAGCTGCCCACAAACCGCGTGGTGGAGCTGGGGAGTCAGGTGGAAATTTAGCAGCGACTTAATAGCTTCATCCTATAGTCATCGGGCTATGAAGGACGTGGCCTTCCGATTGCTGATCGTGCTGGGCTGGACAGCGGCGTTGCCGCCGCTGGGCTATTCGATCTTCGGGGTTCTGACGATTTGGCCAATGTTGGGCGTGTTTCTCGGTTTCGGGTTGTTGCCCTTCATCTATGCGGCGGGAGCCGCTCCCGCCTTTGTCACGGCTGCAAGCTTTGAGTTTGTATTTCGGCACTGGGGATCAAGGCTCAGCCTCGCGGCGAGCGTCACTTTGGGCGCGACCGCTGCGGTTCTGTGGATGGCCGGACTTTTCTTCTTCGAGGGAGAGAAGGTTCGGGTTGGCGCCAATTACGTGACTTTTGCGCTGGCAATTGCTGGAGCCTTGCCGGCCGCACTTATGCCAATTGCCCGCTTTGCGAGGGATCGCAGGAGCTGGCGCTAGCTTCCAGTCGGCGGCTCATCCTTGAAGGGCTCGGCCTTGTCCTCGAAGCTGAGGCCATGCTTCAGCAGCATCGGGATCTGGCTGAAGGTGAACAGGAAGGTCAGCGGCAGGAACACCCACAGCTTGGCCCAGAGCCAGCTTTCGAAGGAAAGCTGCGCGCGCAGGCCTTCGTTGAGCACTGCGAGGAACAGGAAAAACACGCCCCAATTGCGCGACAGCTTGAGCCAGCCTGCCTCGGACAGTCCCTCGAAGGCGGCCTCAAGCAGTATCTTCAGCATCGCGCGGCCCATGAAAAAGCCGCCGAGCAGCACCACGCCGAAGCTCGCATAGATGATCGTCGGTTTCAGCTGCACGAAAGTCGGATCGCCGAAGAAGATCGTCAGGCTGCCGAAGCCGACGATCAGTGCGGTCGAGAACCACAGCATCGGCGACACCTTGCCCAGCCGCCACTTCGATACCAGCAATGCGATCACCGCCGCGACCATGAAGGCCCCGGTGCCGAAGGTGATGGCGATCAGTTCGCCCGCTGCGCTCGTCTCCTCGGGCGAAAACCACTTGTAGACGCCGAGGAATACCAGCAGCGGCCCGTAATCGACCGCAACGTTGAGCCAGCTGGAGGCCGGAGATTTTTCTTTCCCCGTTCGTGCTGAGCTTGTCGAAGCACCGTCCTTCTCTTCCAACGTCACGCTCCAAAAGTAGAAAGGCAGCCCTTCGACAAGCTCAGGGCGAACGGTGGCGGGGCAACGATCACGCCACCCCGGCGATCACGCGGGCGACCAGATCGGGATCGAAGGGGCGCAGGTCTTCCATCTTCTCGCCCACCCCGATGGCATGGATGGGGAGGCCATATTGCTCCGCCGCCGCCACCAGCACGCCGCCGCGCGCGGTGCCATCGAGCTTGGTCATGATCAGGCCGGTGACGCCAGCAACTTCCTTGAACACGTCGATCTGGGCGAGCGCATTCTGGCCGTTTGTGGCATCGAGCACCAGCACCACATCGTGCGGCGCTTCGGGATTGAGCCGGCCGAGGACGCGGCGGATTTTCGCCAGCTCCTCCATCAGCTCCTTCTTGTTCTGGAGGCGCCCGGCGGTGTCGACGATCAGCGCGTCGATCCCGGTGTCGGTGGCCTGTTTCACGGCATCGAACACGATGGCCGCCGGATCGCCGCCCTCGGGCCCGCGCACCAGATCGACCCCGATGCGGCCCGCCCAGGTCGCGAGCTGGCCGATCGCGGCGGCGCGGAAGGTGTCGCCCGCCGCCAGCAGCACGCCGTAATCGTCTTCCTGAAACAGATGCGCGAGCTTGGCGATCGTGGTGGTCTTGCCCGATCCGTTCACCCCGATCACGAGGATCACCTGCGGGCGCGGGAAGGCGGTGATTTCGAGCGGCTTTGCCACGGGGCGCAGGATCGCGGCGATTTCTTCGGCCACGGCTTCCTTCAACTCGCGCGTGGTGATCTCCAGCCCGAAGCGCTTGTCGGAAAGGCGCGCGCGGATGCGCGCTGCGGCAGACGGGCCGAGGTCGGAGAGGATCAGCGCATCCTCCACTTCGTCCAGCGTCGCATCGTCGAGCTTCGCGGTCGCCCCGCCGCTGATCGGCAGGTTGGCGGAAAGGCGCTCCGATGTCTTGGCGAACCCGCCGAAAAGGCGCTGGGTCCAGCTGCTTTCACTCATGCGAGCAGGCCCTCCCTGAGGCCGCTTGGGGTCACGTCGATGATGGTGCCGGGGGTGCTGCCTTCAGGCAGCGCCACCGGTGCGTAGTTCGGGGCATAGCCCGTGCCGCCGCGCTCGGCGAGGACGGGGAGCGTTTCGCCCACAAGTGAGCCGAGCCACGCCGTGCGCCGCGCGGCGGCGCGGGCGCGCAGATCGGCGGCGCGGGCCTTCACCACCTCGCGCGCCACTTGCGGCATCCGCGCGGCGGGCGTGCCGGGGCGGGGCGAGTAGGGAAAGATATGCGCGTGAACGATGTCGAGTGCGTCGATGATCGCGAGGTTTTCGGCGTGGTGGCCCGCATCCTCGGTCGGAAAGCCGGCGATGAGGTCCGCGCCCACCGCGATTCCCGGCCGAAGCGCCTTGAGCCGCGATACCAGTTCCACCGCATCGGCGCGCGAGTGGCGGCGCTTCATCCGCTTCAAAATCAGGTCGGCCCCGTGCTGAAGCGAGAGGTGGAGATGCGGCATCACGCGCGCCTCGTGCGCGATCAGATCGAACAGCAACGGGTCGATCTCGATCCCGTCCATCGAGGACAGGCGAAGGCGGCAGAGGCGCGGATACGTGTCGAGAATCGCCTGTACCAGCGTGCCGAGCCGCGGCGCATTGGGCAGATCATGCCCCCAGCTGGTCAGATCGACGCCCGTCAGGACGATCTCCTGCGCTCCGGCGGCACAATGCTGGCCGACCTCCTCCAGCACCCGAGCCACCGTCAAGGATCGGCTCGCGCCCCGGCCCTGCGGGATGACGCAGAAGGTGCAGGCGTGGTCGCAGCCGTTCTGCACCGCGATGAAGGCGCGGGTGCGCGCCGCAGGCATCGCGGGCGCTTCGCCCGGCACATTCCACGCCCTTGGATCGAGCTTGGCGGCGTTGGCGACCAGCGCGTCGACCTCGTCCATCGTGCCGATGCTCGCCCGGTCGATCTCGGCCGCGCAGCCAGTCACCACCAGCCGTGCCTGCGGATGGTCGCGGCGCGCGCGGCGGATCGCCTGCCGGGTCTGGCGCAGCGCTTCGCCGGTGACCGCGCAGGAATTGACGACGA
Source organism: Porphyrobacter sp. YT40 (assembly GCF_006542605.1). Taxonomy (GTDB): domain Bacteria; phylum Pseudomonadota; class Alphaproteobacteria; order Sphingomonadales; family Sphingomonadaceae; genus Erythrobacter. The sequence continues at coordinate 2,911,694 of NZ_CP041222.1, read as the reverse complement.
CGAGATCGCGCTCCCCCGCCAGCATCGCCCGCATCCGTTCGCTCTCCGCGATGTTCATGCGGCAGCCGAGCGTGACGATCTGCGGCGCGTTCACGCGTAGTCGTCCCAGACGAAGGTACCGCGGAAGCTTGTCGCGGCGGGGCCGCGCATCAGGATCGTGCCGCCCGGCTGCCACGCGATCACGAGATCGCCGCCGGGCAGGGTGACGCGCACCGGGCTTTGCACCATCCCCTTGCGGATCGCGGCGACGGCGGTGGCACAGGCCCCGGTGCCGCAGGCGCGGGTCAGACCGGCACCGCGCTCCCACACGCGCAAGCTCAGGTGATCGGGCCCGGCGAGATGCGCGACATTGACGTTCACCCGCTCGGGGAAGAGCGGATCTGTCTCGATCAACGGGCCGAGCCGGTCGAGTTTGACCGCGTCGGCATTCTCGACAAAGAAGATCGCGTGCGGATTGCCGACATTGACCGCCATAGGGCCCTCGAGGTTCTCCCATCCGACCGGCATGGCGAAAGTGTCCATCGGATAGGCGAGGGGGATCGCGTCCCATTCGAACCGGGGTTGTCCCATGTCGACTTCGGCGCCGCCCTCCGTCGGCTGCAAGGCGATCGGCCCGCCGCCGGTGGCGATGGTGGCGGGCGCGCCGTGCAGCAGCGCGACCGCGCGCGCGGCATTGCCGCAGGCCTCGACCTCGCTGCCATCGCTGTTGAAGATCCGCATCCGGAAGGCGTGCTCCGCGTCGGGCTCGAGCAGCACCAGCTGATCGAAGCCGATCCCGGTGCGGCGGTCGCCCAGCGCGCGCGCGATGGACGGCGTCACCTGCGGCAGCGGCGTCTCGCGCGCGTCGAGCACGACGAAATCATTGCCGAGCCCGTGCATCTTGATGAAGGGGACATGCTGCGTCACGCCGCCGCATCTATGCACCGCAAGGCCCCGCGTCCAGTCCCGCGCACAGGGCGGGCGGCCCGCCGACCGGCGAAATGATCAGCCCTGTGCGGCGCGATGGGGCGGCAGGGGGGGCGCGCCCGGCTGACGCGATGCAGTCACGCCCGGTTCTGCGCGCGGCGCGATCAGTCGTCCGGCCGCCGCCAAGCGGGTGCGCACGCCCTCGGCATCTTCGGGCAGGCCGTAGAGATAGCCCTGCGCCTTCAGCCGGCCCATGGTCTTCAGCGCCTTGAGAATTTCCTCGTCCTCGACCCCCTCGGCCGTCAGCGGCAGATCGAGCCCCCGCCCGAGCGAGACGATCGCCTCCACCAGCCGCGAACGCTGGCCGGGCTCCTTCAGCTCGCTGACGAAGCTGCGGTCGATCTTGATCCGGTCGAAGGGCAGGCTGCGCAGCTGTTCGAAGCTCGAATAGCCGGTGCCGAAATCGTCGAGGCTGATCTGCACGCCCTGATTGCGCAGGCTGATGATCATCGAGCGCACCAGGCCGACATTCTCGTGCAGGCAGCTTTCGGTGATCTCGATCTCCAGCCGCTGCGGCGGGAAACCGGCGGCGACCAACCGTTTGAGCAGGCGCTGTGCGAACCACGGATCGCGCAGCTGCACGGGCGAGATGTTGATCGACAGCGTCAGGCTCTCGTCCCAGTCGCGCGCATCGCGGAAGGCCTGTTCCATCAGGCGTTCGGACAATTCGTTGATGAGGCCGATTTCCTCGGCGATGGGCACGAAGATGTCGGGGCCGATCAGCCCCAGCTGTGGCGAGCGCCAGCGCGCCAGCATCTCGAAGCCCACCAGTGCGCCGCTTTCGACATCGACCTGCTGTTCGTAGAAGGGCACGAATTCGCCGCGCGCCAGACCCCGGCGGATCCCGTTTTCGAGCTGGTTGCGGAACCGCAGCTCGTTCTCCATCGACGGTTCGAACCAGAAATAGCGGTTTCGGCCCTGCTTCTTGGCATGATAGAGCGCCATGTCGGCGCGGTGCATCAGCGCATTGCCATCGACCTGCGCACCGGCGGCGCGGTCGACGTCAGTGTCGCAGGCGAGGCCGATCGAGACGGTCAGTTCGGGCATTCGCAGCGGCTGGGCAAGGCTCTCGTAAATCCGCACCACAAGATCGTCGACACGCTCGGGATGTCCGGCAGGGAAGGTCGTGACGAAGGCGAATTCATCGCCCCCGAGCCGCGCCAGCTGCGCCTCGCGCGGGAGCAGCGCCCGCACCCGGTCGCACACCATCACCAGCACCGCATCCCCGGCGGCATGGCCGTGCATGTCGTTGATCTGCTTGAAGTTGTCGAGGTCGATCATGCAATAGGCCAGCGCCTCGCCGCGCGTTTCGGCCAGCTTGCGCAAGCCTTCGGTCACTTCGATCATGCTGCGGCGGTTGAGGCAGCGCGTGAGCGGGTCGGTCGCCGCGAGCAGCTGCGCGCGCGCTTCGGCCCGGCGGCGTTCGGCGATTTCGCGGGTCAGCTCGCGGTACCGCCGCCAGCCGAAGATGATCAGCGCGATATTGAGCAGCAGCGCGTTGACGAGGATCACGTTGGGCTTGTCGCCGTCGCCCAGCAAGGCGGCGATCGCCTCGGGCAGCACCGATCCCCCGGTGCCGACCAGCATGATGATGGCGGCCACGGCAATGCCCAGCGCAATGATATCGCGTTCGGCTGCCACCAGCGGATTTTCGGGCTCGTGATCGGTCAAAATCGTTGCCTCTTGTCTGGGGCCGCAACAGATGCGCGGCCCGCCCCCTTACCATCACCTTTCCAGCGATTTGGCAGATCGCACTAAATATCGGGTTAATGAGCAAATGGCGGAGAGGGGCTTGGCGCGGCGGGCAGCGTCGGTCTATCGGGGCGGGGAAAAATGCGAAGGAGCGCTGCATCCCATGGCCTATTGGCTGATGAAGTCCGAACCGTTCAAATACAGCTGGGACGATCTCGTCGCCGAAGGCGAGGGCACTTGGGACGGGGTGCGCAACTACCTTGCGCGCAACAACCTTCAGGCCATGGAAGTGGGGGACGAAGCGTTCTTCTACCACTCGCGCGAAGGGCTGGAGATTGTCGGCATCGCCGAGATCACGGTCAGCGGGATCGGCGATCCCACCGATGAGACCGGAAAGTGGGCGGCGGTGAAGCTGAAGGCGAAGCGGAAATTCGCTACGCCTGTCACGCTCGCGGCGATCAAGGCCGAGCCGCGCCTGGCCGAGATGCAGCTTGTCCGCCTGTCGCGCCTGTCGGTCTGCGCGGTCACGCGCGAGGAATGGGCGGTGGTCTGCGAGATGGCCGGCGAGTAGTCAGGCTCCATCTAAAAACAGATACTTAAAGCCCGAATTATCGCTCGTCGCACGCCCGCGTCGGTTCGTCTTGGCGTGATAAGCCCCTCGGAACATTGCCGGACGGCTGCTCTTATCCCTCTCGAAGCGTCGCACTTCCCCGCAGACGCAAACACACAGAGGAGCCTACCATGGGCAAGCTGACCGAAAACATCAAAGGCACCGCCAACGAAATCGCTGGCAACATCAAGCAGCAGTCGTCGAACCCGGCGACCCGCGCCGAAGGCGTGGCGCAGGAGCGCAAGGGCGAAGCCCAGAAGCTCAAGGGCGATATCGAAGGCGCCATGGGCGACAAGATCTAAGCAAAACTGATCGTCTCTGCCCCCCTGACGATCAACACGAAGGCCGCCTCTCTCCCCCCGAGAGGCGGCCTTTTTCGTATCAGCCGCGCGCGCGGGCGCGCAGCCCGCTGATGGTTGCGCCGCTTGCGGCAATCCGTTCGAGATCGGTGAGGGCATGGATCAGCCGGATTCCGCTGCGTCGTTTCGCCTCGGCGAGTGCGGCGATGAATTCTTCGGTTGTCTCGACCCGCGCGCTCCACCCGCCGAAGGCCGCGCCGAGCATCGCGAAATCGGGATTTGCCAGCTGCGTGGCGGAGACGCGTCCGGGATATTCGCGCTCCTGATGCATCCGGATGGTGCCGTAAGCGCCATTGTCGATCACGACCACGATAAGGTTCGCGCTGTATTGGGCAGCGGTGGCGAGTTCCTGCCCGTTCATGAGAAAATCGCCGTCACCCGCCACAGCGACCACCGTGCGCTCGGGGAAGCGCAGCGCCGCCGCGACTGCGGCCGGCACGCCATAACCCATCGCGCCGCAAGTCGGGGCGAGCTGGCCGGGGTACGCCTCGTAACGCCAGTAGCGATGCCACCAGCCCGCGAAATTGCCCGCTCCGTTGCAGATCATGGTATCGGCAGGCAGCGCTTCGCGCATTGCGGCGACGCAGGCGGCAAGGTCCATCGCCGCGTCGGAGGGATGGGGGGTGGACCACGCCAGCCACTCGGCATGGGCTTCGGCCCCGGCATCGAAGGGGATGATCGCTTCGTCTTCCCACAGCGCCGCGCATTCGGCGAATTCATCCATCGCGCAGCACAGGGCCAGGTCGGTGCGGTAGACGCGGCCCAGTTCCTCCGGATCGGGATGGATGTGGACGAGCGTCTGGCCGGGGTGTTCGAGGGTTGGCACCTCATAGCCATCGGTGGTCGCCTCACCCAGTCGCGCGCCGACCGCGATGACGAGATCGGCATTCTTGACCCGCTCGACCAGCTTCGGGTTGGGCCCATATCCGAGGTTGCCGGCATAGACCGGTGAGGTCGGCGCGATCGCGTCCTGACGGCGGAAGGCGGTGGCGACGGGGAGGCCGATGCGCTCGGCGAATTGCTGGAAGTATTCCCGCGCCTTGGCGTTCCAGCCCGCGCCGCCGATGATCGCGATGGGGCTCGCGGCGTCGGCGATCAGGTCGAACAGCGTGGCAAGCGCATCCGGGCACACCGCCTGCGCCGGGCGCAGCACCTGCGGGCGCGGGGCGAGGGCGGCGGGCACCTGCTCGACCAGCATATCCTCTGGCAGGGCGAGCACCACCGGGCCGGGCCGCCCGCTGATCGCCACGGCATAGGCGCGCGCGATATATTCGGGAATGCGCGCGGGATCGTCGATCCGTGCGGCCCACTTGCAGATGGGGGCGAAGAAGGCGGGGAAATCGACCTCCTGAAACCCCTCGCGTCCCTGCGCGCCGCGCGCGACATCGCCGACGAACAGGATCATCGGCTGCGAATCCTGATGCGCCACGTGGACGCCGATGCTGGCATTGGTCGCACCCGGACCGCGGGTGACGAAGGCGATTCCGGGCCGCCCGGTCATCGTGCCATCGGCGCAGGCCATGAAGGTGACGCCGCCTTCCTGACGGCAGGTGACGACATCGATCTCCGGCCGGTCGGGCAGGGCATCGAGCACGGCGAGAAAACTCTCACCCGGCACGGTGAAAATCCGCGTGGCGCCCTGAGTGGCCAGGCAATCGACCAGCAGGGCCGCCGCTGTTCTGGTGCCCTCGGGGCGGGTGGAATCGGTCATCGCATTGCTCTCCCGTCGTATTGCCCCGCGCCTCTACCGCCGCCGGTGCGGGCGCGCAAACACGGTCTGTCCCATGCTGCGACAGGCTCGTCGCAAAGCGTTTTCAATCGTTAAAAAAGTCTTAATTCTGGGGTCCGACGGGCAAGGAGAATGAAAGATGCGTCGCAGCCTGGTTCTGACCGATGAAACCGCCCGCCACTGGTTCCGGGCGAGCCTGCCGCCTCATGTGAAGCGCGACCTGTTCGACATTCCGGCCGAGAGTCTCTGGCGCCTGACGATGGCCGACGTGCGCGGCGTGGCGAGCACCTATGTCGCGGTGACGCTCGCGGTCTTTGCCTTCATTATCTAGAGCGCGTCCGGCGTCCGCAGCGCCTCTGTGGCGTGCAGCTTGCGCGCAAGGCTGGCGGAAAAGAAGCACAGCACCAGACTCAGCAGCAATTGTTCCTGCAACGGGATGCCGAGCGGGCCGAGCGCCCCGGCAATTCCGGCACCCACCACCATGAAGACCGACGAAATGAAGTTGTTGGCCGCGACCGAGCGCGAGGCTTCCGACGGGTCTACCCGCGTCGTCAGGAAAGCGTAGAGCGGCACCACGAACATCCCGCCCGCGATCGCGATGAAAAGCAGATTGGCGGTCAGCGCCAGCGCCAGCGGCTGGGCGAGGAATTCCCACACGGTGAACAGCTCACCCTGCGGCTGGAGGTTCCACATCCGGCACAGGGCGTAAAAGACCACCAGCAGCGCCGCCAGCACCATCACCGAGCGTGCCGAGTAGCGCGCCGATATATCGCCCTTGAGCAGCGCGTTGATCGAAACCGAACCGATCGCGATCCCTGCCGAGAAGGCCACCAGCAGCACGGCGGCGACTTGCTTGTCGGCCAGCAGCACGTTCTTGGCGAGCGGGATGAACTGCACCGAAAGGATCGCCGCGATCGCCCAGAAATAGCTGATCGCCAGAACCGAATAGCGCAGCTCGAGATTGGCCATCGAAAAGGCGATCAGGTCTTTCGAGGCGCGGAAGGGGTTCCAGTCGACCTTCGTGTCCTCGCACTGCGTGGGGGCGGGCGGCACGAAGCGGCAGGTGGCGTAGCCCACCAGCGCGATCACGATCACACCGACGATACTCCACATGATCGGCATCGCTCCGCCGAGCATCATGCCCACGAGGATTGCGACATAGGTGCCCGCTTCGACAAGGCCGGTGCCCGCCAGCACCTCGTCCTTTTGCAGATGCTGCGGCAGGATCGCGTATTTGATCGGGCCGAAAAAGGTCGAATGCACGCCCATTGCGAACAGCGCGGTGAACATCAGGGGAAGCGCGAGGCTCTCGATCTGCGCCCCGCGCGCAGCCAGCAACAGGCCGGTCGCGCCGACGCTCATGATCAGAATCTCGGCAAACTTGATCCAGCGGATGATCTTGGTCTTGTCGCGCATGTCGGCCAATTGGCCCGCAGTCGCGGAGAACAGCACGAAAGGCAGGACGAACAGCGCAGTGGCAACGCCGCTGATCAGCGTCTCCATCTCGGGCGAATCGTAGACCTGATAGACCACGAACAGCACCATCGCGTTCTTGTAGAGATTGTCGTTGAGCGCGTTGAGCAGCTGGGTGAGGAACAGCGGCAGGAACCGCCGCTGGCGCATGAGATGGGTCGAGGTTGTCATGCAGCTGTGTCGCGGGCGCTTCCCTGTGAGTTACCCGCGACATAGCGGGGCTGCGCTCTTTCACAAGTGCGCAGTCCGCCGGCCACGGGGCGCACGATTGTCGGGGATGCCCGATTGCAGGGGTTTTGCGCGCCCGTTTCCGGCGCTAGACGGGTGCGCAATCATGTCGAGCCTGCCCAATATTCTCACCGCATCGCGCATTTTCGCCGTGCCGCTGCTGGCGTTCTTCCTGTGGTGGCCGGAATGGCGCCTGGGCTATCTGATCGGCTTCGTGCTCTATTGCGTCATCGCGATCACCGATTTCTTCGACGGCTATCTGGCGCGCGCGCAGGGGACGGTATCGAAGCTGGGCATTTTCCTCGATCCCATCGCCGACAAGATCATGGTCGCCGCCGTCGTTTTGGTGCTGACCGCGCAGGGCTATCTGCGGGGCCCCTATGCGGGGGATGTGCATGTGATCGCGGGTCTCATCATTCTGGTGCGCGAGATCGCCGTGAGCGGCCTGCGCGAATTTCTGGGCGGGATTCAGGTCTCGGTCCCGGTGTCGCGGCTGGCGAAGTGGAAGACCACGTTCCAGCTGGTCGCGCTGGGCGCGCTGATCCTCGGCGGGGCGGTCCACGGCGCGCCGTGCCAGTCGGTGTTCGAAGGTTGCGGCTCTGTGGCGAACAGCTGGGTGCACGTGATCGGCCTCGTCAGTCTGTGGACGGCGGCGGTGCTGACCCTGATCACCGGCTGGGACTACCTGCGCGTCGGCCTCAAGCACATGGATTGAGGACTGGCAAAGGGCCCCGGCTTCGGGTTACAACATATCCCATGGGATCCGAGACTTCGGGCGAACCGGGCGCATTTGTCGGCCGGTTGGCGAATCAGGCGCGCAAGCTTCAGAGCGAGGCGAAGGCTGCCATCGCGCAGGGCGATTATGCGCGCGCTTCGGCGCTGATCGGCGATGCCGAGCTGCTGGCCGAGGATGTCCATGGCCTCGTCGATGATATCGAGCACCGCCAGACCGACCGGCTGATGGGCCACGCCGCCGCCGAAGCCGAAGCCCGCCGCCCGCGCCGCCATGCGCGGATGGGCCGCTTGCGCCTCGCCATCGGTGCAACCCTCGCAATGAGCCTCGCGCTGGTGGAGTGCTGAGCGGGCCTCAGCCCGCCCGCAATTCCTCCGCCAGCAGCAGGAAATCGGCCTCGCGCGGGGAGTTCTTGCGCCACGCGAGCACGATCTCGCGCTTGGCGGTGGCGCTGTCCACCGGCCGCGCGACCACTTCGGTGCCGCTGAGGATACCCGCCGTCAGCGCCATTTCGGGAAGCATGGTGAGGCCGAGGTCGTTGTCGACCAGCTGCACCAGCGTGTGCAGCGAGGTGCCGATCATCGCCGCGCTGGCACGCAGCTCGGAGCGCGAACAGGCGGCCAGCGCATGGTCGCGCAGGCAGTGGCCGTCCTCCAGTAGCAGCAGCCGACCCTGATCGATCATCTCGGGCTTGATGCTGGCGGGCGGATCGCGCGGGTCGTCCTTGGGGAAGGCGATGAACAGCCGGTCGTCCGCAATATGCGCGATCGCCGCGTCGCCGGTGTCGAAGGGCAGGGCGAGCAGCACGCAATCGACCCGCCCGTGCGAGAGCGATTCGAGCGCATCGTGGCTCGTCTCCTCGCGCAGCATCAGTTTGAGATCGGGGCGCTCGCGCTTGAGCCGGGGCAGGATGCGCGGCAGCAGAAAGGGGGCGATGGTGGGGATGACGCTCATCCGCAATTCGCCCGACAGCGGCTTGCCCGAGGCTTGCACCAGATCGGCCAGTTCCTCCGCCTCGCGCAGCAGGCGGTTGGCCTTGGCCACCACCTGCTCGCCCAGCGCGGTGAAGCGCACCACCCGGCGCGAGCGTTCGACCAGCGTTACGCCGAGGAGCGATTCGAGCTCGCGGATGCCGGCCGACAGCGTCGACTGCGACACGAAGCTGGCATCGGCCGCCTTGCCGAAATGCCCGTGCTCGTGAAGCGCCACCAGATATTGCAGCTGCTTGATGGTGGGGAGGTAGGTGCTCACGGCCCGCGCGCTATTCCGCTGCCAGCGGATCGGGTTCGGCTTCGGGTTCGGGCGCAGCCTCCGGTGCGACCACATCGTCGATGTGGGTCATCTTCAATCGCCCCTTCTCGACCGCGAAGGCGAGCTTGCCTTCGACCAGATCGAGCGCGTCCTTGCCGAACACCTCGTAGCGCCAGCCTTCGAGCACGGGGAGCTTGCGCACCCCCGCCGCGAGCGCTTCCATCTCGTCGGCGCGGGTGAGCAGACGCGGGGCGACGTCGATCTCGCGGGCGCGGATCTTCAGCAGCAGCTTGAGCAGATCGGCCACCAGCGCGCCTTCCTTGCCCAGCGGCGCGCCCTGCTTGATCTTCTCGGGCATTTCCGACTTGGGCAGGGGTTCCGCCTCGGCCAGCACCTTCATCAGGCGCTTGCCGATGTCATTGTCCTTCCACGCGGGACTGAGACCGCGCACCTTGGCGAGATCGGCCTGCGCCTTGGGCGGATGGCTCGCGATGTCGGCCAGCGTCTCGTCGCGCATGATGCGCCCGCGCGGGATATTCTTGTGCTGCGCCTCGCTCTCGCGCCAGGCAGCGAGCGCCTTCATCCGCCCGAGCACCTGCGGATTGCGGCCCGGCTGGCGGATGCGCTTCCACGCAACGCCGGGATCGGTAAGGTAGTTGGACGGATCGGCGAGCTTTTCCATCTCCGCATTGAGCCACAGCCCGCGACCGGTCTTGATCAGCTTTTTCAGGATCTTGGGAAAGATCGCCGATAGATGCGTGACGTCACCGATGGCATATTCGATCTGCCGGTCGGTCAGCGGGCGGCGGCTCCAGTCGGTAAAGCGCGCGCCCTTGTCGATGGTGAGCCCGACCCACGTTTCCACGAGGTTGGCATAGCCGATCTGTTCGGACTGGCTGATCGCCATCATCGCGATCTGGGTGTCGAAGATCGGGTGCGGGGTCTTGCCGGTGAGGTTGACGATGATCTCGACATCCTGCCCGCCGGCGTGGAAGACCTTGAGCACGTCCTCGTTCTCGCACATCAGGTCGAGCAACGGCTTGAGGTCGATCCCCGGCGCCATCGGGTCGATCGCGGCGGCTTCTTCCGTATTGGCGATCTGCACCAGGCAGAGTTCGGGCCAATAGGTGTTCTCGCGCATGAATTCGGTATCGACCGCGACGAAATCGGACTTCGCGAGACGGTCGCAGAGGTCGGAGAGGGCCTCGGTGGTGGTAATCAGCGGATGGATTTTCATGTCATCTTTTCGTGTCTAGCGGGCGGAGTGCCGCCCTCGGGATCGAACCCAGTATGCGCCCACACCGCTTGACAAAGCGGCAGGCTTGCCCTGTTAGCGCGCCGACGGCGGAGCAAGGCTCCGAGTGCGCCCGCGCGCCCTAGCGTTATAGCTGCCAACAGGACAAGAGTTTAGATGCACCCCTATCGCACGCATACTTGCGCACAGCTTTCTTCGGACCACGTCGGCGAGACTGTCCGCCTGTCGGGTTGGATCCATCGCAAGCGCGACCACGGCGGCGTGCTGTTCATTGACCTGCGCGATCATTACGGCATCACCCAGATCGTCGCCGACACCGACAGCCCGGCGCTTCCGGTGTTCGAGAGCCTGCGGGTCGAGAGCGTCGTCACCATCGAAGGCACGGTGAAGGCGCGTGCTGCGGGGACGGCCAACGCCAATCTCGCGACGGGCGAAATCGAGGTCTTCGCGCGGGGCGTGACGGTGCAGAGCGCCGCCGAAGAACTGCCGATGCCGGTCGCCGACGAGCAGCCTTACCCCGAGGATATCCGCCTCAAGTACCGCTTCCTCGATCTGCGCCGCGAAACGCTGCACAAGAACATCATGACCCGCGTGGCGGTGATCGCGGATATGCGTCAGCGCATGAACGCGGCGGGCTTCAACGAATTCTCGACCCCGATCCTCACCGCCTCCAGCCCCGAGGGCGCGCGCGACTTCCTCGTGCCGAGCCGCATCCACGCGGGCAAGTTCTACGCGCTCCCGCAGGCGCCGCAGCAGTACAAGCAATTGTTGATGGTCGCGGGCTTCGATCGCTATTTCCAGATCGCCCCCTGCTTCCGTGACGAAGACCCCCGCGCTGATCGCCTTCCGGGCGAGTTCTATCAGCTCGACCTCGAAATGAGCTTCGTGACGCAGGAAGAGGTGTGGGAGACGATGGAGCCCGTCATTCAGGGCACCTTCGCGGCTTTCGCGGGCGACAAGAAGGTCACCCCCGCCGGTGAGTTCCCGCGCATCCCCTATGACGAGGCGATGCTGAAGTATGGCTCCGACAAGCCCGATCTGCGCAACCCGCTGATCATCTCGGATGTGTCCTCGCACTTCACCCAGTCGGGCTTCGGCCTGTTCGAGAAGATCGTCGGCTCGGGCGGCGTCGTGCGCGTCATCCCCGCGCCCGCGACCCACGAAAAGAGCCGCAAGTTCTTCGACGACATGAACGACTGGGCGCGCAAGGAAGGCTATGCGGGCCTCGGCTACGTCACCCGCAAGGGCGGCGAGTTCGGTGGCCCTATCGCCAAGAACCACGGCGCCGATCGGATGGCCGAGCTTTATGCCGAGCTTGGCCTTGGCGAGAATGACGGGTTGTTCTTTGCCGCGGGCAAGGAAGCCGATGCCGCCAAGCTCGCCGGTGCCGCACGCATCCGCGTCGGCGAGGAACTCGGCCTTATCGACGAGAGCCGCTTCGAACTGTGCTGGATCGTCGATTTCCCGTTCTACGAATGGAACGAGGACGAGAAGAAGGTCGATTTCTCCCACAACCCCTTCTCCATGCCGCAGGGCGGGATCGAGGCGCTGGAGGGGCAGGACCCGCTCACCATCAAGGCCTATCAGTACGATCTCGTCTGCAATGGCTTCGAAATCGCCAGCGGATCGATCCGCAACCACAAGCCCGAAACGATGGTGAAGGCCTTCGAGATCACCGGGCTGACGCAGGCGGACGTGGAAGAGCGCTTCGGCGGGATGTACCGCGCGTTTCAGTACGGCGCGCCGCCGCACGGGGGCATGGCTGCGGGTGTCGACCGGATCATCATGCTGCTCTGCGGCGCGAAGAATCTGCGCGAAATCTCGCTCTTCCCGATGAACCAGCGTGCCGAGGATCTGCTGATGGGCGCACCGAGCCCGGCCGAGCCGCGCAGCTTGCGCGAACTTCACCTGCGCGTCGTCGAGCCGCCGAAGAAGGACGGCGCCTGATTATCAACCGGGCGCGCGGTGCGTGAAGCCCCTTGTGGGCAGCGCACTGCAAGCCCACTTGCGCTTGCCCCCCGCGTTCATTAGGGCGGGGGCGACCATTTTAACCCCAGTTCAAGAGGGAATGACATGAGCGATATTGCCGACCGGGTGGCCAAGATTGTCGTCGAGAATCTCGGCGTCGAAGCCGATAAGGTCACTCAGGATGCAAGCTTCATCGATGATCTGGGCGCAGACAGCCTCGACATCGTTGAGCTGGTGATGGCCTTCGAAGAGGAATTCGGCGTCGAAATCCCCGACGATGCGGCCGAAAAGATCGCCACTGTCGGCGACGCGACGAAGTACATCGAAGAGCACAAGGGCTGATCGCCCGACCCTCCCGTCTGCCCTGAGCGTGTCTGGGGGCCGTTCTTGCTGCGCGTCTGACGCGCGAAGAAACAGCGGGACTTCGACAGGCTCAGCCCGGACGGGTTGGGCCTGTTGTGCGTTTTGGAGAAGAATATGCGCCGTGTGGTTGTAACCGGGCTTGGCCTCGTCACCCCTCTGGGAGGCGATGTCGAGACGACGTGGGCCAATCTGATCGCAGGGGAAAGCGGGGCGGGGCAGATCACCCGTTTCGATGCCTCGAACCAGAAATGCACCATCGCCTGCGAAGTGAAGCCCAAGGATCACCCCTGGGGCTTCGACGCCGACAAGCGGGTCGATTTCAAGGTGCAGCGGCAGGTCGATCCCTTCATCGTCTACGGCATCGATGCTGCCGGACAGGCGCTGGAAGATGCGGGCCTGACCGATATGACCGATGCCGAAAAGGAGCGCACCGGCTGCTCGATCGGTTCAGGGATCGGCGGCCTCCCGGGGATCGAGATTGAGAGCGTCAATCTCCACGAACGCGGGCCGGGCCGGGTCTCGCCGCACTTTGTCCACGGGCGGTTGATCAACCTCATCACCGGGCAGGTGCAGATCAAGTACGGCTTCATGGGCCCGAACCATGCGGTCGTCACCGCCTGCTCCACCGGCGCGCACTCGATCGGTGACGCGGCGCGGATGATCGCGATGGACGATGCCGACGTGATGCTGGCGGGCGGGGCGGAAAGCACCATCAACCCGCTCGGCATCGCCGGTTTCGCGCAGGCGCGCGCGCTCAATATGAGCATGAACGACCGCCCGACCGAGGCGAGCCGCCCCTATGACAAGAACCGCGACGGTTTCGTCATGGGCGAGGGCGCGGGCGTGGTGGTACTCGAGGAATACGAGCGGGCCAAGGCGCGCGGCGCGAAGATCTATGCCGAAGTCACGGGCTATGGCCTCTCAGGCGATGCCTACCACGTCACCGCCCCGCACCCCGAAGGCCGCGGCGCGGAACTGGCGATGCGCATGGCCTTAAAGAAGGCCGGCCTCGGCCCGGGCGATATCGACTACATCAACGCCCACGGCACCTCGACCATGGCCGACACGATCGAACTCGCGGCGATCAAGCGCGTGCTGGGCGATGACTTGGGCGGCGCGTCGATGTCCTCGACCAAAAGCGCGATCGGGCACCTCCTGGGCGGCGCGGGTGCGGTCGAGGCGATCTTCTGCATTCTGGCGATGCGCGACGGGATCGTCCCGCCGACGCTCAACCTCCACGACCCCGACGAGGGCACCGAGGGGATCGACCTGGTGCCGCTCAAGGCGAAGAAGCGCGAAGTGCGCGCCGTGCTGAACAATTCCTTCGGCTTCGGCGGCACCAACGCTTCGATCATCATGCAGAAGGTCGACTAAGACCCATGCGACCCGCCCGTTGGCTGCTGGCGCTTGTCGGTCTGGCGGCAGCCGGGCTGGTGCTCGCGTGGACCTTCCTCGGCTCGGCGACGATCGTCAAGGACACGCCCTTCACGATCCCCGCCGGCGCATCGGTTGCCAGCGTTGCCGAAAAGCTCGAGGCCGAGGGGCTCATCTCCTCGGCCTCCGGCTTCGTCCTTCAGGCCCGCGTGTTCGGCAGCGACACCCCGATCCAGGCGGGCGAGTTTCTGCTCACCCCCGACATGGGCCAGGGCGATATCCTCGCCGCGTTCCAGTCGGGCGATGTGATCCGCCGCTTCGTCACCATCCCCGAAGGCATGCCGTCGATCCTCGTGTGGGAGCGGTTGATGGCCGAGGAATTGCTGACCGGCGAGGTCGACGTGCCGCCCGAAGGCTCGATCCTGCCCGATACCTACAGCTTCGAACGCGGCCAGTCGCGCAAGAGCCTTGTCGAGCAGATGCAGGCCGCGATGGACAAGGCGCTGGCCGAGGAATGGGCCAAGCGCGCGCCCGGCATCGCGGTCGATACGATGCGTGACGCGCTGATCCTCGCTTCGGTGGTGGAAAAGGAAACCGGCAAGCCCGATGAGCGCCGCATGGTCGCCGGGCTCTATTCCAACCGCGTGCGCATCGGCATGAAGCTGCAGGCCGACCCGACGATCATCTACCCGATCACCAAGGGCAAGCCGCTTGGCCGCCGGATCAGGCAGTCCGAGATCGCCGCGGTCAACGGCTACAACACCTACACCCGCATCGGGCTTCCCGAAGGGCCGATCACCAATCCCGGTCGCGCCAGCATCGCAGCGGTCATGAACCCGGAAAAGACGAGCGCGCTCTACATGGTCGCCGACGGCACCGGCGGGCACTGGTTCGCCGATACGCTGGAACAGCATGACGCCAACGTCGCCAAGTGGTACGCGATCCGCCGCGAGCGGGGCGAGATGTAGGAGGGGCGGCGCGCGGTTCGGCCGCGCGAGCACATGAAATGTCCCAGCCCTTCATCCTCACCGCCGCGCTGCCGCCCGATCTGGCTGGCTTTGCCGAGGGCCTGCGCCGCGCGCATTTTCCGCCGGAGCGCAATTTCCTCCACGCCCACGTTACGCTGTTTCACGCCTTCGCGCCCTCGCTGCTGGAGGAACTGTGCGAAGTCCTTCCACGCTTCGCGCGCGAGTTCGCCGCGCCCGAGGGGGCGGTGAAAGGCGTGATGGATCTGGGGAAGGGCACCGCGATCGCGCTCGAAGCGCCGCAGCTGCTGACCTTGCGCGCGATGATCGCCGCGCATTTCCACGGCAGCCTGACCGCGCAGGACCTCCACGAGCCGCGCCCGCATATCACGATCCAGAACAAGGTGACGAAGGACGAGGCGCGGGCATTACAGGCCAGCCTGCCGCCCCTTCTGGCACCGTGGATCGCCAAACCGCCGTTCCGCTTCCCCGCGCTGGAGCTGTGGCGCTATTGCGGCGGCCCGTGGGAGCCCTTCAAAACCTGCGCTTTCCGGGGGCGCGGACGGCTCTAGCCGTCGCTGTGCAACGAGGGCTTGACCGAGCGTCCCCTGCGCCCTAAGTGCGCGCCTCGCCCGGGCCGACACCCGGTGCCGAATCCGGCCCTCACCACGCGCCGGATGCCCATGGGGCGGAGTAGCTCAGCCGGTTAGAGCAGCGGAATCATAATCCGCGTGTCGGGGGTTCGAGTCCCTCCTCCGCTACCACGGTCAGTAAATAACTGAAAATAAGCGATAAACGTTAGTCAACGTGGGACTCGACCGGTATCGAGTTTCCGCTTTTGATGCAGCGACTTAATCGCTGAGTATGCACGATTGTGAGCGGCGTGTGTTTTCGGCTCAGGACCAGTAAACTCGTCCCGTTGCGACGGCTTGGGGGTATTTTGGGGGTATCGCCGGAGGGCCGAATTGACGCTCGACACCCCCAATGGACTGCTGCGTGTTTATCGGGGTTACGGGAGCCTAACCGAAGGGCAGGGCAAGGAAGGACATACTCCGACAAGGGGGTTTACAAGTCAGACCCCAAGCTTCGTCATTGTTGCACGCCGTCCAGGGAATAATCCCTTACGCCATTTCGTTCTCGATCCGATCGCAATTTCCGAGTGACGGGAAACTGACGGATGAAGAATTTCAGACTGCTGCAAGCGCAAATCGACACCATTCCCCTGCTCGCTGAAATCGCTGCAAGCGCGAGCGCCTTCGACGCGCATCGCGGGCGGCAGGAGAAGGTCAAGGTTCAGCGCGAGGCACTGGCGATACCCCTGCGCGGCCTGCGGGTTTCGGCCATCGGCGAACGCGAGCGGCGCGATGTGCATGAAAGCCGGTGGACCAGCGGTTCGCAAGCATATCCGCTCGCCCGCGCCTTTCTCAAGAAGATGGCGCGCAAGCTCGACGGCGAGTTGTCGCGCGCCAAGATCGTCTGCCTGCCGCCGGGCCACCGCGTCTATCCGCATATCGACCGGGGCGAATATTACCGCTTGCGCAACCGCTATCACCTCGTGCTCAAGTCATCGGGTTCGTGGATGTGCGCAGGCGAGGAGGAGGTGCGGATGCGCACTGGGGAATTGTGGTGGTTCGACAATGACCAGCTGCACGAGGCCCGCAATGACGGGGATGACGACCGGATCCATCTGATCTTCGATCTGCTGCCGCGCGCCCGTGCGGCGGCGGTCACGGACGACGATGCGGCGCGCGTTCTGCCAAAGCCTGACGCGAAAGTGCACTGAGCCGGGCGGAACTGGCCGCGGGCCCGGACAGGGCGGCGACCAGCTCGACCTCGCGCTTGCTGCCGCGCAGATAGTTGATGCTGACGCGGCGGATGTAATGGCCAAGCTCTGGCGCATAGTCCCACTCGCGGCGCTCGATCAGGCGCATGGTGGTGGACGAGTAGCGGTCACACACCACCGGAACCGCCTCGAAACTGCCCGCCTTGACCGTGAAGCTGCGCAGCTTGCCGGATTTGCACACCCACAGGGCGACCGAGCGCTTGAGCGAGGCCTCGGGGCCGGCACGCGTCTCGCTGACCACGCGGAAGCGCACAGAGCGCGGGCGGGCCATCGGCCAGAGCGCATCGGGATTGCCGTGCACCTCGCGACTGCCGGTGCCCCTGCCGCTGCGCCACGATAGCACCGGCACGATGAAATTGCGGCTGCGGGTGTAGGTCGGGCCGGAAAGGCCAGCCCAGATAACGGTGTCGCCGCTGCTTCTCACCACGCGCTCGACCCGTCCATCGGAAAAGACGAAGGCATCGCCGCCCTCGTAATCCGGCAGGGCGATCGGGGCAGGCAGGGGGAGCGCCGTGGCGGCGGCCATTGCTGCGGCGAGCACGCTCAGCATTAAGGCTGCTCCCCGATCAGGCCCACGCCATAGATCGGATCGCGTCCGCGCGGGCCGAGATCGCGCGCCTCGCCTTCGAGCGCCTGCACCGCGCGGCGCGAGGCGGCGGCATCGGGCGCGCGCAGCCGGGCGGCGAGCCTTGCGGCGACGATCGGAGCTGCAAAGGACGTGCCTGTGGCATCGCGCAGCGCGCCCTTGTCGTCGATCGCCGCGACCGCGACGCCGTGCGCCGCAAAATCGACATAGCCGCCGCGATTGGCATAGCGGTAGACACGGTCCTGGGCGTCGACCGCGGTCACGCTGACCACGCCCTCGTAGGCGCCCGGGAACACCGGTGGTGCCGCAGGGCCATCATTGCCGGCGGCCGCGACGATGATGTGGCCTTGTCCGGCGATCCGAGCGATCGCCTTGGCGACGGCGGGGTTACGCGGGCCGGACAGGCTGATGTTGATCACCGGTACCCTGCGCGCCGCCAGCCAATCGAGCGCCTTGATCAGCGCGAAGCTCGATCCGGCCGTTTCGCGCGGGCCGCTGAAGATGTCGGCGACGTAAATTCGGGTGGCGCGGGCCGGGTTGCCCTTGGTGCCTGAGACCAAATAGGCGACCGCCGTGCCGTGCAGCCGGGCTTCGGTTTGCTTGCCGTTGAAGGCCTGCTGGGTCAGCTGGACATGGCTGAAATTGGCGAGGTTGGCGGCAACGCCGGTATCGATCAGCCCGATTTCGCAGCCGCAGGCGGTGCGCGGCGGCGCTGCCTTGCCCCGCGTCTTGCGGGTGCGGGTGGCTGCGCTGTCGAACAGGTGGTTGAGGCCGATGCTGTCGGGATCACCGAGCGCATCGAGCGCATCGCGGGCGGCCTCCCCGGTCAGTTGCGGCGGGCCGCGCAGCAGCAGCAGCGTGCCTTCGACCGAGGCCAGCTGCTCGCGGGCAACGACCTCGAAGCCCTGCCCTTCGAGCAAGGCGAGGTCATCCTCGCTCAGATCAAGTGCGACGAACTCCCCCCGGCGGTAGCGGAAGCCCTCGTCGTCAGTGTCGATCCGGTCGCGCAAGTCCAGCTCGGCGCGGGTGGCGGCACTTTCCGCGCCGGGCAGGTCCCAGCGACCGAGTTCGTCTTCGCTGTCATCGTCCCTGTCGTCGTCCTTGTCGTCATTGCTGTCGTCATCATCGTCGCCGCGGTCTTCGGCATTGCCCTTGCCGGAATTGTCGACCTTGTCGTCATCGTCATCTTCCGACTTGCCTGAGCCCGAAATGTCGTCGTCCGAACCGTCATCGTCGCTCCCGTGGCCGCCGTTGTCATCGCTTCCTCCGTTGTCGTCTATGCCGCCGCTGCCGCTATCGTCGCCAGCGCCGCCATCATCGGACCCGCCATCGTCGGAACCACGACCATCGTCGCCACCGCCACCGCCAACGCCATCGTCGGAGCCGCCGTCGTCAAAGTCATCGGGACCGCCTGCGTCCGGGTCTCCCCCGTCAGGATCGCTCCCGTCCGGATCGCCAACGTCGGCGTCCCCGTCCGCTCCGGGATCTGCCCCGGGATCGGCTTCATCGGGATCGGTCACATCGTCGTCGGCACCCGGATCAACGGCATCGTCATCCCCGCCGTCGTCGTCCTTGCCCGGCCCCTGCGCAAACAGCGGGGCGGAGAGCGGCGCGCCGGTGTGGAGACCATGCACGGCCAGCAGCAACACAAGCAGACCGATCAAGGGCCTTCTGGAACGCATCGCCTCTCCCCTCGCGCGGGCCGCAGATTATCATCGAACCGCCGGATTGACCATCAATGAGGATACGGTTCACAGAGTGGCTTTATTCCCGCTACAGGTCGATGCGCGGGAATAATCTCGATCAATGATCCGTTTTCGTCATGAGCCACCTGATGAATGCCGACGAGCCGACAAGACAAGCGCTGGTTGCGCTACTGCCGCGTCTGCGCCGGTTTGCCCGGGTGCTCACAGGCAATCTGGCCGATGCCGACGATGTCGTGCAGACGAGCCTGGAGAAAGCGATGCTGAATTGGGATCAGTGGCAACCTGGCACCCGGCTCGACAGCTGGTTGTTCCGGATCGCCCGCAACACTTGGATCGACGACCGACGCCGCGCGCATAATCGTGCCGGGCATAATGATATCAACGCGATGATCGATCTGGCCGGCGATGACGGCGTGGCGCTGGCCGAGGCAGGCGATGCGGCGCGCAAGGTGCGCGCGGCGGTCGACCGCTTACCGCCCGAACAGCGTGACGTGGTCGCGCTGGTGATGCTCGAGGAGTTCAGCTACCGCGACGCGGCCGAGGCGCTCGAGGTGCCGATCGGCACCGTGATGAGCCGCCTGTCGCGTGCCAAGGCGGCGCTCGCCAAGGTGCTCGCCATGCCCGAGGGGATGGTGCAATGACCTCCGCCTTCACCGATGCCCAGCTCGCCGCCTTCTTGGACGGGCGGCTTGAGGACGATCAGCTCGCCGCTGCGATCGAGGCGGCGATCAATGCCGATCCGGCTCTCGCCGAACGGGCAATGGCGCTGGCCGAGCGCGGCGATGATGCCGCCGCACAGGCGGTGCGCGAAGCCTTTGCTCCCGTGCTCGAAGCGCCGGTGCCTGAGGGCCTGACGCAGATGCTCGCCGCGCCGGAGGGGGCGCAGGTTGTCAATCTTGTTGACCGGCGCGATCAGGCCCGTGCGGTGCCCGTCCCAGCGAATGACACCGGCGGCTGGCGCTGGCCGCAGTTCGCCGCGGTGGCTGCCAGCCTCGCGCTCGGCGTGATGATCGGTGGGCCCTTGCTGGGCGGGCGCGAGGGCGGGGCCGCGGGCGATCCGGGCGCGTTGCTGCTCGCCAATGCCGAGGTCTCGGCGATGCTCGATGCCGCCCCCAGCGGGCAGGCGCAGGACCTTGCCGCGCTGGGGCAGGGCGAGGTGGTGCTGACATTCCGCAACACTGCAGGCGCCTTGTGCCGCCAGTTCGCCATTACCGCGCCCGGCGGCGGCGCAACCAGCGATGTGCTGGCCTGCTTGGTTCAGGGCGGGGACTGGCAGGTCGAGGCCTTCGGGCGTCGCGCGGCGCCCGCAGGCGAAATGAAGCTCGCGGGCGGGGATGCTGCGGTGGGCGTAGTGGCGGCGGTCGACGAACAGATTGTAGGCGATCCGCTGATCGGGGCCGAAGAACTGGCCGAACTCAAGCGGAAATAGGCGGGGCCGGGCGTGAGCCGGCCCTGCCGTCAGATGATGAAGGCGATTTCCATCACCGCTGCGACGCCTTTGTTCACGCCGACGAGCAACTGCTCCTCGCGGAACCGGACGATGTCGGCGCGCAGCTGGATGTTGGGGTGGAGCTGGTAGAACCCGCCTGCACCGATCAACCGGTTGTCGCGATCCGAAGCCTTGGTGTAGGCGGCGCTCGCTGCCAGTCCCCATTCGGGCGTGACCCAGCCGACACCGCCATTGACCTCCCACTGATCGAACCCGCGATCGAGCCGGTTGGAATCGCCGCGGTCGACATAGGCACCGCCGATGCGGAACGGACCTCGGCGCGCCTCGGCCCCGAGGCTCCAGCTGTTGAGGTCTGCGCGGGTGGTCAGCGGATCGGCCTCGCCCGTGGCATAGCCTGCGCTCGCCCCCAGGATCCAGTCGCCAACCGGCTGCTGGTACTGAAGCCCGAACTCGAAAGCGTTGTCGAGCGCGATCCGTTCGCGCGAGTCCACCGCGGCCGAATTGCGGCGGACCTTGGGCGACCATGACACCCCGCCGCGCAGGCCACCGACCGGGGGCGAGAGGTAGATCACCTTGAAGGCATCCTGCGTATCGAGCGCACGCAGCAGCGCCTGGGTGCCGGCATAGCGCGAGAACTCGCCGCGCACCTGCCCCAGCGCCACCAGCGGCGCGGCAAAGGCGAGCGTGTCGGCGGGGCCATCCTGCAGGCCGACTTCGATCCGGCCATAGTCGGTGGCGGCAAAGCCGTAGATCTCCCCCGCCTCGAGCACCTCTGAGGCGCGGCGGCGGCTGTTCTGTTCGACGTTGAAGCCCAGCAATATCCCGCCGGGCGAAGTCCATTCGGCATTGAGCCGGGCGAACAGATCGATCTTGGCGTCGGGAGAATCCGTGACGGGATCGTCGTCACCGAACGCCGCGCCCTGCGCCGCAGCGCCAGCGGTCAGGCGGATATCGAAGCCCTGCCACTGCAATTCGAGCGGCCCGAGCCCCTCGTCGGCCCGCGCTGTCGATGCCCCCGCTAGCGTCAATCCTGCCAGCACGCCGCAGCCCAGCCTGCGCAAGTCCCCCAAATTCGGCATATCCTGCTCTTTTCTTTATGGCCCCTCGGGGCACGGCTAGTTGAAATCGATTGCTACAGCAACGCCTGCGCGGCGATCCTCAGCAGCCCGCCTTCGGTCACGCATTGATGGAAATCATGTCTCACGCCCGGCAGTGTCAGCAGCGTCGCGGCGCTTTCCTTGCCCTGACCCTCGGCGTAGCAGCGCAGCGCGCGGGTGTAGCAGCGCGCACGGCGCAGGCGGTTGCGACCCTGACGCAGGTTGATGATTTCGTCCTGCCGCACCGACGTATCGATCCGCGTGTCCCGGTTGCCGACGATCACCGTGGTCGGGATATCGAGGAACTCCGGCTCGACAATGGCCCCGTTCTTCCCGTCGCCGATGCCGTGGGGATAGGCGATGTCGGTGTGCGGCATGCAATACCATCCGGCCGAAACCACGCACAGGCGCCTCACCCGGTGTGGATGGAACATGGCGAAACGGTGCGCCATCTGGGCCCCGCCCGAAAAGCCGAACAGTGCAAAGCGATCGACCGCGATACCCTGCTCGTCGCCGAGATCGTCCAGCAGTGCGATTAGCGCGTCGTCGGCCCGCACCTGCCCGCGCTTGCGCGCCAGCAATTGCTGATACTGGCCGAAAGCCTCGCGGGTGAACAGCGGGGCGATGATCGTCGTCCCGGCAAAGGCTGGGTCGAGCGCAAAGCGCATCGCGATCTCGGCGGCATTGCGGCTTATGCCGTGCACCGCGACGAGAACCGGCTGGCCGGGCCTGACATTGGCGACGTAGCAATCGGGCATCGCGGCATGGCTGGCGGGGCGAAAGCGTGGCTGGTAGGCGGGCGCAACACGGTCCGGTTTCAAGTAAGGCATCACGGCACACGCTCCTGCGTCAGGTGGGATGATGGCGGCGCGAGTGCGGCGCGCGGCGCGGCGGGGGATTCGAGCTCGCGCGCCCGCGCAGCGCGGCTGCGCGCCGGCCATGAGCGCCGCGAGCGTCTGCGGGGCGGGGCGCTGGCAATGAGAACGGCGAGCCGATCGAGCGCGATCCGTCCCCCGATCCGCGCGTGGAGCGCACGGACACTCTCCAGCAGCCGGGCGGCGATGAAGCCGATAACGGTCAGGTGTCCGGCGATCCCGGCGTGGCCGTCGCGACCGCCAGCCTGCCATACCAGCACGAGTGCCGCGGCAAGCCCGGCAAGCGTTGCGATGGCCTCCATCGCGCCGATCGTGGCGGCGCGGGTCACCGCCGCGCTGGCCAAGGTGGCCGAAAGGCTCGCCAGCTTGCGGTAGCCGTGCCCCTTGCGTGGCGGCGCGCTCTCAAGATCGGCGCGCACCTTGCGCACCATGAAGCGATTGAGCCGCCCCCGCTCGCGGCGCTGTGCGACAATCGCGCGCGACAGCGGCAAGGTGAGCGCCAGGATGATCGCCGTGCCAAGCAGCAGCGGGAGAAGGCCGGCACGCAGCTGCGGCATGGTCAGTGCGACCCACAGCCCGGCCGCACCGGCAGCCGTTGCGCTGGTCCACAGGCGGACCGAACCGCGCAGGGCATAATTGCGCAGCGACGCCATGTCGTTGATCAGCCCGGTGAGCCACCGCGCGCCGCCCTCGCCGGCCGTTGCGCCGCGCCAGCGCACCACCGCAGCGTAAAGCGCGGCGCGGCAATCGGCGACATAGCCTTGCGCGAAACTCTCGCCGACCCAGCGCTGAAGCAGCAGCGCGGTGGCTGCGGCGGCCGCGATGACCGCGCCCGCCGCCAATGCCGAAGGGGCTGGTGCGGGGCCCGACAGCAGCTGGTCGAGCCGCGCCGCAAACAGCACGACCAGCAGCGCCTCGCCGATCGCCAGCGCTACCAGCGCCGTCGCAAGACCGCGCCGTCGGCCCGCCAGAAGGCTCGGGGCAGCGCTCACGCGGCCACCCGCAGTCCGGGTGTGCTAAAGGCGATGCGGGCCGCTGCCACCGGATCACGCAGCGCGGCGAGATCGGCGAGTTCGATCCCCGTCGCCATCGCCGCCTCCCGCGCGGCCAGCGGCGAGGCCGTGACCAGACCCGAAATCGCCAGCGGCGCGATCCCGTGCCTCGTCAACCAGTCGCAGCCGAAAGCGGCCCCCATCGCGTCGGCTGCGGCGAACAGGAACCCATCGAACCAGCCCCGGGCATGACCGGTCAGGGCCAGCGCTGCGGTTTCACTCTGCAGCAGCCCGTCAGCGATCTCGACCACAGCAAGATCCATTCCTGCCGCGCCGAGACGGGCGAGCAGCAATTGCGCGACTTGGCCCAGATCGTCGTCGGAAGCCCCGAAAGTCGAAGTATGACCGGCATCGGTGAAGTCGAGCGCAAGCGCCGCGCCCGCATCGCGCATCGACCAAAGGTCTCCGCCTGAACCCGTGCCGGTGAGCTTGGCCGCGCCGACGTTGAAACCGGCGCGGCTCAGCCCGTGGATCAACCCGCTTACGGTCGTGGTCTTGCCCGCATTCATCGAGCTGCCCACCACCGCGATCACCCGGGCCGGGCGCGCGGATGGCGTCGGGGCGAGGGCGAAGTCGGCCAAATTGACGGGGTGCCCGTCAGTCCGCATCAATGCGCCGATGACCTCGATCCGGGTCGCGGGCTTAATGCTCGCGTGACGCGAAGTGACGAACGCTGCAACCCCGCCCCCGGCGACCAGGTGGCAGGGGCCGAGGTTCTCCGGGACATAGGCTTCGAACTGATCGGGCGCATAGCGATTGCCGTAAGCGACGATGATCTCGTCGCCCTCGTAAAGATCGCCGCGGCGGCCGTGGACATTCTCGAGCCGGCGATGCTGGCCGAGCCCGGTGACCCGCGCGAGGATGAGGTCACCGGCTTGCGGTCGGCGGCCCGATCGCACCAGCCGCGATGCCGCCGCCAGATCGACATTGCGCGTGGTGAAGGCGCGCTTGGCCGCCCCGAGCCGCCGCGCGAGCCGCTCGCCATAGGCTTCCCCGTCGAGCGATTGGAAATCATGGATGGTCATTGGCTTGCCTCCTCCTGGCTGGTCTTGCCTGACGCTAACGGGGGAGGGCGGGGGCTTATTCCGGTCGTGCGGAAAAAAGATTTTCGGGGCCGGGGGAATAAGCGGCGGGGCTCTCACGTTGGCAGCGGGACGGCCCTTTTCGGCTCGAGCCTCGCAGCAACAGGATACTCAGACATGATCAAGCACCCGTTCCGTCCCGCCGCGTCGCTCCGCGCCATCGCGCTTGCCGCGGGCCTTGTAACCCTGAGCGCCGGGGGCGCCGTGAGGGCCGAAGAGGTTGCAGACGCCAGCGCCGACGAGGACGGCCTCACTTTCAAGACCGGCGATGTCGAATTCAACCTCGGCGGCAGGCTCCATCTCGATGCCGCCGTGTTCGAACACGGCCTCACCGACGGCAGTGACGCCGATGTGCGCCGCGCGCGGCTCGAATTCTCGGCCAAGTTCGGGGATGTGGTGACGGTGCGGGTCGACCGCGAATTCGCGCAGGCCGATGGCTGGCGCAATCTGTGGCTGGCGGTCGAACCGGTCGAGGGCCTGGAGATCAAGGGCGGCAACATGATCGTCCCCTTCAGCATGGAGGACATGCAGAGTTCCAACGCGATGGCGCTTGCCGAACGTTCGCTGGCCAATGCGTTCTCGCCCGGCTTCGGCCTCGGCGGTAGCGTCAAGTATGCGGGCGAGGGGTTCACCATCGCTGGCGGCTATTTCACCGATGCGCTCGACGACGAGGTCGGACAGTCGCGGGTGCGCGGCGATGGCTTTGTCCTGCGTGCGACCTTCGCCCCGATCCGTGAGCGCGAGAGCTTCCTGCATCTGGGCGCGGCCTATGAACACCGCGCGTTCAATGCCGCCGAACCGCCGCGTTTCACCGCGATCTCCGCGTCGAGCCTCGCCCCCAGCCTTTCCTCGACCGGCGCACTGACCGGCGCGCGCACGCTCGACGCCTATAATGCCGAGTTCGCCTATGCCCGCGGGCCGGTGCAGGTGCAGGCGCAATACATCGCCGCCACGATTGACCGCGTCGCGGCACCCAGTCTCGATTTAAATGGCTGGTATGTGGGCGCTGGCTGGCTCGTCACCGGCGAGCGCTATGGCTATTCGCGCAGCAGCGGCGTGCCGAGCGGGGCGCGGATCGGCAAGAAGGGCGGCGCGGTCGAACTCAACGCGCGCTACAGCCGTGCCGATCTCGACGATGCGGCACTGGACCGCGGAACCGCGAGCATCCTGAGCGCCGGGGCGACGTGGTACATCACCCGCAACATCCGTGTTCTCGCCAACTACGCGCACACCCGCACGGCCGGCCGTGCGCTGGTGCCCGATGCCAGCGGCAATCTCGGCGTGGTGCGGTTCCAGCTGGAATTCTAGTGAGGCAAGATTTCGCGGGACGGACGCACCAGGCAGGGCTGTCAGGATGCAACCCACGTGCTGTCATGTGCATGACGCTCGCGTGATCGGGATTCCGGATTAGCGGCCTCCGTTGAATCCGGGTGCACGATATCGCCCCTTACAATGGTCGGGTCTGGTCGCACCCAGAGATGCAGGGCGAAAATTCGCAGAACTAAGGTGATCGTTTGGCGGACGAGTTCACGATAATCATGCCGTATAAAGCCAACTTCACGGCGCGATCATCCGCAAAACACACCTGCTACGGAGCACTGATCTCTCGCCTGCGGAAAAGTTTTCCTTGGGGGTATCAGCGGGGGTATCGGGGTGGCGACCTGCCGCATATTGCCAATGCTTCAGGCTATTAGAGGGATTTTTTGATCCCTCTTCCGGACCCGGCTGGAGGGGATCGCAGGCACCAGCGAGGCGATGACAGTCGCCAATGACCGCGTCGATTACCTGCCGGTCGACATCGACCGGGTCACGGCAGGCCGGGACGCAATGCCCGTATCGGAATTGCAGGAGATGATGCGCGCGCAGGTCGAAGGTGTGCGCGCGGGCATGGTCGCCGATGGCGTGCGGCGGGCGCGGAGCGGCGGCTGCGCCCGGTGCTGATGACCGCCAGCATCGCCGCCTTCGGCCTCGTCCCGCTGCTGTTCGCGACCGGGCCGCACTCGGAAATCCAGAAGCCGCTCGCCATCGTGGTGATCGGTGGGCTGGTGACCGCCACCCTGCTGACGCTGGTGCTGCTGCCGATCCTCTACGAGCGCTTCGGTGAAGGGCCCGCCGATCAGGCCGAGGGTGCGCTGGCCTTGGCGATGCGGGCGATCGCCAGAATGCGGATCGATGCGCATGACCTGTGGCTGGGGATTGGCGCCGCGCCGGTTGCAATTCGCCCACAGGAGGTGAAAGCCTGTTTCCGCAAGCCCGAGGACCACCGCCATGACCACAGCCGACAGCGCCCATCCGGACGATCCGCACTATGTCCACCGCACCGGCTGGCTGCGCGCGGCGGTGCTGGGGGCGAATGACGGGATCATTTCGGTCGCCTCGCTGATCATAGGGGTGGCGGCAGCAACGCCCGAGACCGGGCCGGTGCTGGTCGCCGGGGTGGCCGCGCTGATGGCGGGCGCGATGTCGATGGCGGCGGGCGAGTATATCTCGGTTTCCAGCCAGGCCGATTCCGAACAGGCCGATATCCGGCGCGAGGCCGAGGCGCTCGAAGCCACTCCTGCGGATGAGGAGGCCGAACTCGCGGCGATCTATCGTGAGCGTGGCCTCAGCCATGAAACCGCCGCCGCCGTGGCGCGCGAGCTGACCGCGCTCGATCCGCTGGCCGCCCATGTGCGCGACGAACTCGGCCTCAGCGACCATCTCGCCGCGCGGCCCTTGCAGGCGGCGCTGGCCTCGGGCGTGACTTTCAGCGCGGCTGCTGCGGTGCCGCTGGTGGCGGCGTGGCTGGCCCCGGCGGGCGCAATCATGGTGACGGTGGTGGCGGTGTCGATCCTCGCTCTCGCGGTGCTTGGCGCGCTGGGAGCCAAGGCGGGCGCCGCGCCGCTGGTGCCGGCGACCCTGCGGGTGGTCGGCTGGGGCGTCTTCGCGATGGCGACGACGGCGGCGGTGGGCCGCCTGTTCGGGGTCAGCGTCTGACGACTGAAAATGCGCCTGCTGAAGGGGTCTGATCTCTTGTCTCTGCCCAAGATTCGCGTGGTGGTATTCGGGTTCCGAACAAGAGACAATCTTCGATCTTTCAGGGTGATGGGGCGATTTTCCTGATCCCTCCTTCGCCACCGAAATCCGTAAATAGTTGAAACGGAAAGCGGGTTTCGCACGTTGTCGAAGTTCCTTTTCCGGGAAAGCGTTGCAATGGCCGAATTTGTGCCCGATCACGCCACATGAGCCGCTAGGCATCTGATGAGGTTGCGGCAGCCTGACGGTAATGCAGCGAGCTTCGTGCTGCGCATTTGCGATTGCACACCGAGCGTCTCGGCCGGTCATCCGATACGCGCGCGCAGCCGCACCGTGAACTGGCCTTGGGGAGCCCCGCTCGGCAGTGTGCCCTTCGGATTCAGACACACGTGCCGCACCTGGGGGTCATAACCCGGGGCGGGATTATAGGTGCATTGTCCGAAGGACGTGGGGGGAAGTGCACTGTCGGAAAACCGCAGGTCCGTACCCGGAGTGAAGGCGAGGCCGGGCGTGCCGCTCTGGAACCCGACCACGCCGCCAAGCGCCGGGGTCGCGGCATTGTGAAAGGCATGAGCCGGATCGATCCTGACGGCGAGGAAAATCGAATCCGCATCGGTGCTGCCTGTCCCCGCGTTGCTGACGGTGGTGGTGAGCAGGACATCGTTGCCCGGGATAAAGAACGCGTTTCCGGGCGCTGGCTCGAAGAGTTCGGAGGTGATCGCCACGGTAAGGGCTGCCACCCCTTCCGCCGTCGCGACCGCCGAGAATTCCGAGGTCATGTCCCACGTCCCGACTAATGTGCGCCGCGAGGTGGTGGCCGAGATGACATCGCCGATCGCGACCGGCTGAAGCGTCGTCAGCGTGCCGGTGTAGCTCTGCGCGCCGCCCGCATGGGTGATGTCGACATGGCCGAGGAAG
The DNA here is from genome assembly GCF_006542605.1 of Porphyrobacter sp. YT40. Taxonomy (GTDB): domain Bacteria; phylum Pseudomonadota; class Alphaproteobacteria; order Sphingomonadales; family Sphingomonadaceae; genus Erythrobacter. The sequence goes on along the minus strand of NZ_CP041222.1, from coordinate 2,883,104 downwards.
CGCTCTCCTTCGCCAAAGCCCGTCGCATCAGCGGCGCTGTTGGCGAAGAATTCGATGCGATAGCCGCTCGCGGCTGCCGGTGCGTCGAGCGTGACGTTGTAGCGCAACTGGTTGGGGCCGGCGACATTGGCCCTGATCGCTTGCGGGAAGTTCAGCAGATCGTTCGCGCCACTGTCGCCATCGCCTGCATCGTTCGCGGTCACGCCGTTGTCTGCCAGATCGATCCCGAGCAGTCCGTTGGCATAGATCCGATTGCTCACCAGCGCGGCGCGGGTGTTGCCCAGCACGATGATGCCGTTGCGTGCATTGTTGCGGATCGTGTTGCCGATCACCTGAAGGTTGATGCCGGTCGATTCGAGGCGGATGCCCGATACGGCGGAATTGGCCAGCAGATTGCCGAGCCCCGGCGCCTCGCCTCCGATCGTCACGTTGGAATGCGAGGTGCCGCCCCCGATGAAGATCAGTTCCTCGGTATTGCCTGATACGATTGCCGACACGCCGTCGGCCCCGATGCCGATCTTGTTGCCGGTGATCGTCACGCCGTTCGATGTGCTGTTCCAGACCTCTACCTGAGCCGCAGCATGACCGCCGATGACATTGCCCGTAATCAGGAGGTTATTGATCGTTCCGCTCTGGTCAAAGGAGATCGCATCCTTCACCAGCGCGCCCATGTTCTGGGCGTTGGTGACGGCGACGTTCCCCGTCAGATCGGTGCCGATGTAGTTGCCGTTGATCGTGATGGCCGAATTGGTCCCGGTGCCCTGGATCCCGCGCCCGCCATTGCCCGCGATGACGTTGCGGCCCCCGGTGGTCCCGTCGCCAATGGTGATGTTGCTGACATTGTCGAGCGCGATGCCGTGCCCGCCATTGGCAAAGGTGCCTCCGATTGTCGTGACCGGGCGGATCAGGTTGCCGGTTACGCTTATGCCAGAGGCGTTGTTGGCAATCCGCAGTGCATCGCCCGCATTGCCGCCGATGCTGTTCGCCTGCGCCGCGTCCGTTCCGCCGACGGTGGCGTTGGTGACCCCGTCCAGCACGATCCCGCGCCCGCCCGAGATGGCGATGGTGTTGCCGCGGATGATGATGCCTGTCACCGTCCGCAGCTCGATCCCGTCGCCGTTGGCCGTGATGATGTTGCCCTCGCTCGAGGCAGTCCCCCCGATCAGCACGCCGGTGATGCTGCCCACATCGAACAGGATGCCGTCACCACCATTGCGCAGAAGGGCGGTGAGCGTGCGGTTGGCGCCGATGATGTTGCCTTGAATGCGGATCTGGCCATCCGACGGGCTGATGCGGTCGTCGCTCTCCAGCGTGATCCCGGCATTGCCGTTATTGCCGGAAATGAGGTTGCGGGTGATGTCGCGCCAGGTGCCGATGCCGTTGAAGTGGTTGATCCCCGTGCCGTTGGCGCGCGGGCCCACTCCTGTGTGCTCGGTCCCGATGAAGTTGTTGCGGATCGCGGTGTCGGTGCTGCCTTGCGTGGTGAGGATACCGGCGACATTGTTGCCGGAGATCACGTTGCCCTGGCCTGCGCCGAGCCCGCCGATCCGCGCGCTCGCCCCGCTGACCCACACGCCGCGGTTGTTCGCGCCGGTGGTGCCATCGGGAAACAGGCCGAGATAGTTGCAATAGAGGGTTGCCGTGTTGCTGGTGGAGAGCAGGCGGATCGCCTGATCGAATCCGGTCAACGCAAGGCCCCTGACGGTCTGACTGGAGCCGGAGAGCTGCAACCCGTCGAAGCTGCCATTGCCGCGCAGGTTGATCCGCAGATCATGCGCGCTGCCCGACCACAGGTCGCGGCACTGCGCACCGGGCTGCGTGCTGCCGTCGATGCTGTCGCCGTTACCGGTCAGCGCAGGGAGCGCCGAGGCAAGCGTGATGACATGCGGCCCCGCGCCGGGAATGTTGAAGGTGATGGTCTCCGCCGCCGTGCTGGCATTGGCCGCAGCAATCGCCGCGCGCAGCGATCCGCCGCCGCTGTCGTTGGCGTTGGTCACGATCAGGGGACTTGCCGCCTGAAGCGCGATGACGCCGATCACCGATCGCCCTGGGTTGGGGAAGGTGTAGCTCATGGTGGTGCTGCCCGCCGCGCCGTTGCGGGTGCTGCCCGCGCCAATCACGTCGGCGGCGTTCAGCACGTTCCAGCGGCTTGTCTGCCCGGCGCCTGCCGTGACCGTGTTGACCTCGTCATTGGCGGCGATCGTCGCGATCACGAGCTGTTCGGCCGTGCTCGCGACGCTCCCCGATGCCACAGTGCCGCCATTGAAGCCGAACAGCTGGCCGCCAGCGATCGCATTGGTCTGGCTGACATTGGCGAAGGATATCGCCCCCACCACCGTCGCCGCGCTGTTGCCAAGCGTCACGACCACCGGATTGGTGCCGCTGGTCGGGGCGAGCCGTCCCCAGATTTCGAGCGTTGCCCCTGCGCCGGGATCGGTGAGTCGTCCGAGCAGGCTCAAGGGCTGCCCGGCGTAGGTCACCGAACTCACGGCTGCGTCATTGCGCTCGATCGCGACCGAGACGAGAATCAGACGATTGGAGCCGCTGCCCACCGTATGATTGAGGGTGACCGTCGTGCTCGCCGCCTCCACGGCCGTGGCGGGATCGATCGTGATCGCGGTTTGGGCAGCCGCACGATCCGGGAAAGCGGTCAGCGTTACCAGAAACAGCATCGCGATGACGAGAGCGCGCCGCGCGCAGACAAGGCATCCGGCGATCATCGCGGCGCCTCCGTCCTGCCAGCAGCCGGTGCCGCGTTGCCGGAAATGCCCAGCAGACCGGCATCGAACTTGAACCGGAATCCTGCGAACAGGCCCTGATCGAGTGCGCGGTCGAGGCTGAAATCGGGGTCGCGGAACCCGGCTATGTTGTAGCCAAGGCTCAGCAGCGTGCCCTCGGCAACCACGAAGCTCGCTTGCGGGCCGATGGCATAGCTGTAGCTGCCGTCGGTGACATTGGCGCGCAAGGTGGCGCTGCCGCCGATGTCGAGCCATTCGGACAGGCCGATCCTGACATCGAGCCCGGCAAGCGCGGTCAGGCCCTCAAGATCCAGCCCCTCCAACCGGTCGAAGCCATAGCGTGTGCCGAGAAACAGGCCGACCTCGCTCAGCTGCCCTGCGCCGCTGCGCGCGCGCGGCGACCAGTTGGCCGAAACGCTGCCCACCAGTCGCCGCGAAAGGGCATCGCCGGTAACGGTCAAGGCCGTGCGGCCCACCGGCCCGGTCTGCCCTGCGAGCGCGCCGGTCACCGCATCGCTGCGATATTCGACCCGCCCCAAAAGTGCAAAATCCGACCCGTCGGGCCGGTGGGCGAGGGTGAGGGCCAGGTCCATGATCTCTGCCGAGGCGCCCCCGGGAGCCGTGCTGCGGGTCCACATCAGATTGCCGCCCAGCGCGCGCCCCCCGCCGATCTGGCGGAGCACGCCGAGCGTCGCACCGTAGCGGTCGGCGAATTGCCCGTCGCGGTATTCAGCGCGCCCGTTCGCCGTCCAGCGCCCGCTGCGCCACGCCCCGCTGAAAGTGACGGCGGTAAAATCCTCGAACAGCGTCCGGTCGACGCCCAGGGGTCCGCCATTGGCGGGCGGCAGCCCGGGATTGATCACCGCCTCCGGCGCGGGAGCATCGCCGAGAATCCGGTTGCCGTCGAGCGTCGCGCTGATGCTCAGGGTCGGCGTGAGATTGACCGTCTGGGCGAGCCCGAAACCGGCAAAGGCACCGCCCGCCGCATTGCCGCTGCCACTGCCGCTATTGCTGCCGAGCGTCGAGAGAATTCTGCCGCCCTCCCAGGGGCTCACTTCCAGCCCGGCCCGTAGCGTGCGCGCCTTGATCGCCGCGCTGTCGGCGATTTCATAGGCACCCGTCAGCCGGATGTCGGAGGTCAGTGCATAGCGCAGACCCAGCCGGTGGCGGGGCGGCAGATCGAGCGAGCCTTCGCCGCCGCCCAGCGCGACGCTCGTATCGCCGCTGATCTCCAGCCGGTTTGCGAACAGGCGCTGGCTTGCTGCCGCCTGAAGCAGGGTGGAGGCGCGGCGCTCTCCGTTCGCCAGCCGGTCATCGAAATGGGCGAGCCCCAGCCGCGTATCGGTGGCAGGCGAGCGCCATGAAAGCTCCACCTGCCCGCCGCGCCTCCGCGCCGCATCGGTCAGGCTCTGGTCCTGCAACAGACTGGCAATGGCCGAAAGCTTATCGTCGATCCGATAGCGACCATCCAGCCCCAGCTTGCGCCGCCCGGTCTCGGCGAGGCTTTGCTGACCGATCCCGTAGTCGCTCCCGATCTGGCGGGCATAGGCGATGAGATCGAGCTTGCCGGCTTGGTGCTGCACTTCGGCGAGCCACGCCTGGGCGGTCTCGCCCTGTGCTGCACTCACGCCGATTTCGGCGCGCACTTCGGTCCCCGCGCCAAGCTGGATGCGGGTATCGGCGACCGCGACTTGGGTGCGCAACCCATCGGTCTCGTCTGTGATCGCGGTTGCCGCCAGCTGCACGGCGCCGTCATCCGCGCTCCATTCGGTCCGCACCCCGGCATTGATCGCCCCACCGCCGGTAGCACCGGTTTCATACTCGATGATGACGATCTGCGGGTTGAGATCGCCATCGCGGGACAGGATCGGTTCGCTGAAGGTGATCGTGCCCGACAGGATATCGATGGTGTAATCGATGAACCGCGTCAGGCTGCGCGAAGAGACCACCACTTCCGAACGGAACCGGTCGCGCACTTCGATGGTGACGCGTTCGGAATTGGTCAGAATGTCGCGGCTGCCGAGGTTGTAGGGCCCGGCGAGGCCATTGCCCTGAAATTCGTCGCGCCGGAAGGTGCTGCCGATCCGTGCGCCGAAGGCCTCGGTCCGCACGTCGCCCAGCCGGGCCGACGCGCGCACGCCGGTTGCGGTGCGCTGATAACGTCCCAGCGTGGTCTGGTCGAAGCCGGTCTGGAAATCGCCATAGAGCGCAAAGAAGGTGGCGCTCTCGATCCGCACATACAGGTTCTCGCGGCTGGCGGCATCGAAGCGGCGCTGCGAATTGTCGCCGAACACGGTATAGTAGGCCGCCGGATCGATCGCGCCGACAAGCGGCTGGTCATCGCGCTGCTTCGCGCTGTCATAGGCGAGCGTGAGGAGGTATTTCCCCAGCACCCGCCCCTTGGCGTAAAGCGCCACGCGGGCATTGCGGCCCAGATCGCTCTCGAAACCCTCGCCGCGCTCCATGTTGTCCGCAACCGAGCGCGCGCCGATGCTGGCTTCGCCGAGGCCCACGATGGTCCATTGGACATCACCCGGCACCACCCATGCCTCGATCTCCTGCCGGCGGCGGATGTTGTCACTGGCGAAGTCGAAGCTCATGCGCAGCTGGCCGCTGACCATGGTCGGGGCCAGTTCGATCCGGGCGAGGCCCTCGTCACCCTCGACCAGCCAGCGCGCCGAGGCTTCCCCGATGCCGCTCAACTGGCGCAGCTGCTGCTGTTCGATCGCCACAGCGCTTTCGAAGGGAGCGTTCAGGGTAAAGCTGCCCGAAAGCCCTTCGCGCACCGGGCGGCCGTTGCGGTCGGTGATCCGCACGACCACCACCGGGCGGGTGACGCCATCGGCGATGAGTTGTGATTGGTCGGCCACCAGCTCGACCCGTGCGGGGGTGGAGGTGAAGAACACGTCGCGTTCGATCCGCGCGTTGACCCCGCCGAGCGAATTGACGATCTCGGCGGCCAGCACCGTGCGCTCGTTCAGCAACGGAACGCCGCGCCATTGGCTGACGGCATAGCCGCCGCTGGCGGCCTTCAGGGTGCCGTCGAAGGCAACCGGATCGACCGGCTGGCCATCGACAGACAGCCGGATGGTCTGCCCGGCGCGGTGGCGAAAAACGACCTTGATGGCGGGCACGCGGGGATTGGCGTCTGCGGTGGGCGCGAGAAAGCCATCGGGGCCATCGCCCAGCGCGAGCCAATCGGTCTCGGGAGGGGCCGCAACCAGCTCGCGCAGACCGCCCCGAACCACCTCATCGTTCAACAGCAGATCATCGGCCATCGCGATCCTCGGGGCGGACGAGCCGGCGGGCAGAAGGACGTGGAAATCCGCCCGTGCCAGCGATCCGCCCTGTCCGGTCACGAACCGCGATCCGGCATCGCCCGCGCTCCGGGTCGACCGCGTGCAATCGACCAGCCGGGCGCCGGTCGGCAACGTCCCGGACGCAACCTGCACGACATGGGTGCCGGGCACGACGCGCTCGAACCGGTAGCGCCCGCCAGCATCGGTGACCGCGAAGCTGCCGTCCTCCATCATCACGCGCACCCCGCCGAGACTGGCTGTGGTATCGTCGCTCCCGCATTCGCCCAGCACCACCCGCCCGATGATGGTCATTCGGCCGGAGATGGTGTCGCGCTCGATCGTGACCGCAGCCTCGGCGCGGGCGGTGCGGCCAAGTATGTCGCGGGCTGCGGCACGGCTGACCAGCTGGCCCGCTGCGGCGTCGGCACGGATGGCGGCGCCATAGGTGATCCGGGCCGCACCGGAGCCGGGTAGGCGATCGAGCAGGATCGTCACGCTGCGCCCGTCGGGGGCGATGGTGATGCTTCCGGGCGGCGGTGTCGCGCCATCGATCCGCAGCGTCTCGATCCTGATGCGCAGCGCGCGCGGCATATCGATGGTCAGCGCAATGTCGCGCCGCTCCTGCGACTGAGGGTTGGTTACGAGCAGGCTGTAGACGAGCGGATCGCCCGGCTGTGCGCGGGGGCGCGATACGGAGAAGGTGAGGGCAGGCGTGGCCGCGTCACGATCGAGCGGAACGTCGATCTCGAGCGGGGCAGTGCTGGCGAGGGCAAACTCGCCGCCGAACGAGGCGTCGGACACAGCGAAAGCCCCGCCATCCGGGCGAGGCAGGAGTGCCAGCTGCGCGGGGGGCGCGCTCGAGGGGGCCGCGAAGCCGGGGGGCGGCTCGATCACCAGCCGGTAACGCCCCTGCGGTGCCAGCGGGAACCAGTAGCGGCCCGGAGCCATAGGGTAGGAATTGCCCGCCGCATCGATGATCGGCTCACCGCTGACAACCGACGAGGGCCATGGCGTCACGCCATCTTCTGCAAACACCTGCGCCGCCGCGCCTGTGGCGGCATCGCGCAGCGTGACCCGCGCGCCCGAGACGGCGGCGCCGTTCTCGCTGTCGAACACCACGCCGAAGGGGTCGGCAAGGATAAGCAGATCCCGGCTGAGCGCCGCGCCTCCCGCAAATCCGTCAGCGGTCGCCAGCGTCACCGTGTCACCCGAGGTGACCGTCAGCACGCAACCGTCGCCGTTCTGCCCCATGCCGGGCCTCCGGGTGGCTATGCTGCCGGCGAATATGGCGGTGTCCGGCCCGGTTTCGAAGACGGTCAGGTCGATGTGCTCGCCAGCATTGTTGTCGACGGTGATCGTGACCGTGTCGACCGCGACCGGATCGGCGTTTGCGGCGGGCGCGGCAAGGGTGAAGAGGATTGTCTCGCTAGGCCGATACCGGGTGGCGGGGGCGATGGCGAGGCTCTGCGCCGCCCCGCGCTCGCCTGACTGACAGAGCGAAGCGAACAGCGTGATGTTGGCCGGACTGCCGGGCGCGCTGCGCCAGGTCTCGAGCGTCGCCGACTGTGCGGCGCGAGTCACCGTGACACGGTTGGAAGGCACCTCCTGCGCCACGCCCGCCTCGATCCACTGCGCATAGGCAACGTTCTCGATCGTCTCGGCCGCGGCGGGCGCGGCGCCGAGGGCGAGCGCCGTGATGGCGCCCAGCCACAGGCCGATCCGGCTGAAGCGCTGGCAGGCAGCAAGGACAGTCCGCGCCACTGCGGCCACACTGCCAGAGCCTAGTTGATCGTGACGCGGAACGCGGCAGTCCGGGTCTCACCGCCTGCGATGTCGCTGAGCGGCGCGGTGACGGTCTGGCCCGAAATGCTGCCGCCCGCGCTGCCGCCGGTGCAATTGTTCGACCCGTCCAGCGTGCCATCGACGAGGATGCTCCCGGCCACGATGGTCAGATCGGCCGGGACGACATCGGTTACCACGATATTCGTCGCCAGCGCACTGCCCGCCGCATTGCTCACCGCGACACAATATTCGACCTCTGCGCCGGGGATCGCCTTGGGATTCGTGCTGCCGTTGACGGGGTCCTGAAGCACGCGGTTGGTCTTGGTTACTGTCAGGGTGGCGGCTGTGACGCTGTAACCGCCGCGTGTGGAGAAAATGCCATCATTGGCACTGTCATCAGAGCCTGCGCTATCGGCCAGCACGGTGTCGATTCCATTGGTGTTGGCGCCCGAAGTTGCCGTCAGCACCGCGCCCTGCGAGCCGGGCGCACCGCCTTCATGGGCGGTGGCGGACAGGGTCAGGTTGGCAAGATCATCGTTGGCCCGGCCAAGCGGAATATCGCTCACCACGAAGACGCGCACCGTCGCATCTTCGGCGATTTCGTCGATCAGTGCGGCCTCGGTGTCGCCCGCATCGTAGACACCATTGCCGTCATCGATGACAATCCGCACATTGCCGACGTCGAAGTCGTCACCGCTTGCAGCCTGCGTGACGGCGAGCACCGCATCGATCGTGTCGTTCGACAGGTTGGCCACATCGAAGGTGATCACTGCGCCCGCTTCACCGGGTACAACCGACGTGGTGGGGCCGCCGACCAGCGCCACGGTCAGGTTAACCTTGCGGTCGACGGTGAAGCTGTCGCTGGCAGTTTCCTGCGTCTGCTGCACCCCGCCGACCTCGTAATCGACTGTCGCCGTGTTCGTGATCGTGGTGCCGGCGTTGGTGCCTTCGGCAAAGGCGGGCGCGGTCTGCAGCGCGATCAACGCGGTGCCGGCGGCGAGTGCAGCCAACCTGGAAGGGCAAGTCATGTCTTTCGGCTCCATGAAAGGGGGCAGGGCGCGGCGGTCAGCGGACCGTCACGGGGAATTCGAGCTGCCCTCGCTCACCCGGAGCGATCGCGGGCAGCACCCAGCGGACATTGGTGACATCCTCCGGGCGCGCAGCGCGGCGCGTTCCGTCCGGGGCGGGGATTTCAAGCTCGGATAGCTGGCCCCAGGTCGTGCCGCCATCGACCGACACCAGCAGCGCCGTGTCGATCTCTCCCGAGAGTCGGACACTTGCCGGAACAGGGTTGGAGACCACGATCCGTTCGAGTGTGGCGGCACCCTTGTTGGTAAAGCGCGTGCCGAAGATCAGCCGGTCGCCGGGGACCACCACGTCGGGTTCGACCCACTCGACCTGCCGCTCGCCCGAGGGCGTTGTCGTGACCTTCTCGATCTTGACGTAGCCCACCAGTTCGAGCGGCGTTTCGGCAAGTGCCTGTGTGGGCGCGGCAAGCGCGATCATCGCTGCGCCAAGGGCGAACGCAGAGGAAAATCTCATCGGTTAGCTCCTATTCCTCGATCAGAACGTCGAAGGTGACGGTTCTTGAAGCCCCCGCCGGAACCGTGCCGAGGGTGACGGCGATACCGGCCGCGGACGCCTCGCCCGCATCATCGCCTGCGGCATCGGTGAGCGGCGCGCCCTCCAGCGTCAGCGATCCGGCGGAGTAGCGGGTGCCGGGCGGGATCGTGTCGGTGATCGCCGCCGCGTCGACGGGCGCCGAGCCCGTCACCAGAAACTCCATCCCGTAGGTGATGGTCGCACCGGGGAGCGGGCTCGATCCTCCGAAAGGATCCGTCACGCTGGCCCATTTGACCAGCGTGACGGTGCTGGCGCTGCCGACCATCTCACCGGTGGCGCTCGCCTGCCCGCCGCCGGCGCCGACCACAGCATCGACGCCGCTCTCGCCGGCCCCGGCGAAGGTCGTTCCCGGCGTGCCGGTGCCGGTCGCCGTGCGGGCGATCAGGTTGACTTGGCTAAGCGCGCCATCGCCGATCCCGCTCGGAACAATCAAGATGACGAACACCCGCTCGGTTCCGCCAGCAGGGATAGGGCCGGTGACACTGGGCCCGGGGAGCACCGCATCGACGCCCGGATCATAGACACCGTTGTTGTTGCTATCGAGCGCGACGGCATCGGGTGTGGTGTCGAACGCATTGCCGGGAACGGACGTCACGACCTCCAGCGTAACGGCCTCCGGCCCGTTGCCCGTATTGCTGACGACAAAACTGAGAACCTGCGGTCCGCTGCGCACGGCAAGCGGCCCGGCATCGAGCGTGGCGGCCGCAACCCCCAGAAGCTCATCGACGCGCACCTGAACCGTGTTGGACGTGACGGTGCGGGACACGCCGCTGTCCTCGTAAGTGGCCTCGGCGGTGCTCTCGATCACCGAACCTGCGGGCACCGGATTGGCCGAGGCAGGCTGAGCGGTTCCGAGCAACGCGGCAGCCATCCCGCCAATGGCAAGGCGAGGGGGAAAAGGATCGAGCAAGGTGAACCGGTGATTTACCACGCCCGGCGCGTTAGCATCACCGGCGGGTGCATCGACTGAACGCGAAACGCCGCAACACTACCGAGGGTGAAGCATCCAAGGCGGTAACCAAACCTGAAATCCCGTCAAAAGCTGCGACTTCGGCGTCAAAAGTCGCCATTCGCGGATCCACCCTGAAACAGGCCATGAGCCGGAATGCGGTGTGAAGGCTTGCTAGGCCGGACTTTCGCACATAGCCTTCGTTGCGGGTATCTGCGGCAACGACTGCAGCGGAGAGGGGAAGACTGCTGTGCTGAAACCGAATTTGGTAGCGGTAACATGGGGCACGATTGCCGGGATGGCGGCGCTTTGCGGGCCGGTTGGGCAGGCATGGGCGGGGGAAGTCCGGCAGGTGCCGCACGGCATGGTCGTCGTGACCGATGCAGGGCAGCAGGTGCGCGTCCTCGCCCATGCCGATGGCACGTTCCGGGTGACCATCGCCGAAACCCTGCCTGACGAACGTCCCACTGCGATGGTGACAGCGGAAGCCGACGGCACGCCCGCCTTCGCGCACGATGGCGCGGTTGCCAGGCTCGTTATGCCGCAGGCGTCGGCGGAAGTGAGCCTTGCCGATGGGCGCGTCGCGATCCGCGATTCCGAGGGCAAGATGTTGCTCGACGAACACGCTCCGGCGCGAAGGCTCGATCCCGTGACCCTCGAGGGGCAATCCTGGCTCGCCACGCGGGTGCAATTCAATCGCGGCACCGACGAGGGGCTTTACGGTCTGGGCCAGCACCAGAACCGGCAGATGAACTACAATGGCGAGGATATCGAACTCGCCCAGCACAACATGGCGATCGCGATCCCCTATCTCGTGTCGACCCGCGGCTACGGCTTGCTGTGGGATAATGCCTCGATCACGCGGGTGGGCGATCCCGAGGCCTATGCCAAGCTCGCGCTCGACTGGCAGGCGCGGTATTACCTCGGGGAGCGCGAGGTGCTGGCCCGGCGAGAGGCCGCGATCGATTACCAGTATATCAAGGATCAGGCGCGTTGGCCGGTCGAGGCGAAGGCCGCGACTGCGGCGGCGACCACCGGGCAGAACACGCAAGGCAATGCGATCGAGAAGCAACGCGTGGTCTGGACGGGGCGCTTCACCCCGGACACGGGCGGCGTTCACAAGTTCCGGCTCTATTCCTCGTCCTATGTGAAGGTCTTCGCCAACGGCAAGCCGGTGCTGGAGCGGTGGCGGCAGAACTGGAACCCGTGGTACCACAACTTCGCGCTCGATCTTGCGGCGGGCCAGCCTGTCGACCTGCGCATCGAATGGGAGCCCAATCAGGGCTATATCGCGCTCGAACACGCCGATCCGCTATCGCCCGAAGACCGCCACTCGGTGAGTTTCGCGAGCGAGGCCGGCAAGGCCATCGACTATTACGTCGTGCCCGCCCCGACGATGGACGACGCCGTGGCCGGATACCGCCGGCTGACCGGCAAGGCGCCGATGATGCCGCGCTGGGCCTATGGCTTTTGGCAATCGCGCCAGCGCTACAACACGCAGGCAGAGATCGTCGGCGTGATGCAGGCCTATCGCGACCAGAACATCCCCATCGACGCGATCGTGCAGGATTGGTTCTATTGGCCCGAGGACAGCTGGGGTTGCCACTGCTTCGATCCCGCGCGCTTCCCCGATCCCGCCGCCATGGTCGATGCGGTTAAGGCAATGAACGGAAGGCTGATGATCTCGGTCTGGCCGAAATTCTACCCCGACACCGCCAACGGCGCGGCGCTGCGCGACAAGGGCTACCTCTACGAACGTCCGCTGGCTGCCGGACAACGCGACTGGGTGGGGAGGGGGTATGCCAACACCTTTTACGATCCCCATACGCCCGAGGCCCGGGCGCTTTACTGGAAGCAGATGGCCGACAGCCTCGTGCCGCTGGGCTTCGATGCCTGGTGGATGGATGCGACCGAGCCCGACTGGCACTCGAACCTCTCCATCGCGGAGCGCCAGTACCAGATGACCTCGCCGACCACGGGCGTGCCGGGCGCGGCGATCTTCAATGCCTATCCGCTGGTCCATGCCGACGGCGTTGCCGACGGGCTGCGCGAGGCCCAGCCCGACACCCGCCCTTTCATCCTCACCCGCAGCGGTTTTGGCGGTATCCAGCGCGCGTCTTCCGCGCTGTGGTCGGGCGATGTCGCTGCCCGGTGGGACGACCTGCGCGACCAGATCAGCGCCGGGCTCAACCTCAGTCTCGCAGGCGTGCCCAACTGGACCCACGATATCGGCGGTTTTGCGGTTGAGGAGCGTTTCAGCACGCAGGACCCCGTCCACCTTCCCGAATGGCGCGAGCTCTATCTGCGCTGGTTCCAGTTCGGTGCCTTCTCGCCGCTGTTCCGCAGCCACGGCGAGTTTCCAGCGCGCGAAACCTATATCGTGAGCGAAGGCGATCCGGCGATGCGGGACGGCCTGCTGCATTACCACCGCCTGCGCTACCGGCTGCTGCCCTATATCTACACGCTGGCGGCGGCGACGCATTTCGAGGATGCCACGATCCTGCGTCCGCTGGTGATGGACTTCGAAGACGACCCGAAGGTCTGGGGGATCGATGACCAATACCTGCTCGGCCCATCGATCATGGCCGCTCCGGTGACCGCGTTCGAGGCCCGTTCGCGGCAGGTCTACCTGCCGAGCGGGAGCGACTGGCATGACGCGCTTACGGGCAAGCTGCTGGCGGGCGGCCAGACAGTCATCACCGCCGCCCCGCGCGAGCGGATGCCGCTGTTCGTGCGGGCCGGGGCGATTATCCCTGCGGGGCCGGACGTGCAGTGGACCGGCGAGAATCCGCAAGGGCCGCTGACCATCCATGTCTTCGCCGGGGCCGATGGCCGCTTCACGCTCTACGAGGATCAGGGCACGGATCTGGGCTATGCCCGCGGAGAGTTTGCCCGCATCCCGATGGACTGGGACGAGACGCGCCGCACCCTGACGCTCGGCGCCCGCGAAGGCAGCTTCCCCGGCATGGCGCAGACGCGCCCGATCAGCGTGATCCTCCACGATGGGCGAGGGGACGGCGAAGTGTTCGAAAAGCGCAGCCAGCGTACACTGACCTATGAAGGCAAGTCGATCGCTATCGGGCTGTAGCGGCCCGGTCGCTCAGGGCACTGGCGAGATCGCCATGGGTCTTGCGGAACGCGAAAGCGTAGTCGGGGCTGGTGGTCGGGGCCTTTTCGAGCCTCCCGCGAACAGACCGCGTTCTGACCCACACCGGCATCATCCCGGCGGCGCCGTCACATTTGCTCGTAAACTAGCGCGGACAGGGCGAGCCACGCGGTGAACATCACCAGATAGGGCCAGCGACGCGGCCACAGGCGCGCCACCAGCAGCGTCGCTGCCGCCGTGCCGGCGAGAGCGACAAGTGCCGCGCCCGCCAAGCCTGCGCCCATGCCGGTCCAGGCGCCCGCGATGGCCATGCTCGCCCACTGCGCGGGCAGCAGCGCCAGAAGCCATTCGGGCAGCGCCTCCGGCCGGGCCGCAGCGGTTGCCAGAATGGCGGCCTCACCCGCGACGACGAAGACGGCGATCAACCAGCCCCGCGCTTCCCCGCTGCGGGCAAACAGAGCGCCGCGTGCAGCGAAGCTGAGGCTTGCGGTGGCGATGGCGAGAGCGAACCATAGCGGGTCTTGCAACGGCGGCATTCCGACGGCCTGCGCCAGCATCAGCAGGCCTGCACCCGACAGCAGCGCCAGCACCACGCCCAGCCAGAAGCGTGCCGCAGCGGCGGCGGCGATGATGCCGGCTCCCATCAGGCCCACTGCCAAAATCGCGGCGCCGGCCCCTGCGGCCGCATCGGCACCCAGCAGAAGCAGGGCACCCGCCGGCGCGACGACCCCTGCCAGCGCGGCGGACGACCATGCCAGCCGGGGCCAGACCGGGCGCTGGAGCGGAGAGAGGACCTGCATATGGCCGACCTTGGGCAAAGCGCGCCCGATTGTCGAGCGGCGAGGCCGGGGACGCGGTTCGGCCACGGCATCCGCCGCCTTCACCGGTGCGGCGCCTTGCGGTTTGACCCAGCGGCCCCGTTCCCTATGCTGGCGGCATGACCCGCGCTTGCCCTCCACTCGCGCCGCCGCCTCCGTTGTCGCTGCTGCTCGATCAGGGCCGCGTCGCGCTGTTTCTCGACTTCGACGGAACGCTGGTGGACATTGCCGACGCCCCCGATGGGGTCACCGTGGCGCCGCGCCTGCCCGAGCGGCTCGAGCGTCTCGGCGCGCGGCTCGGGGGTGCGCTGGCGCTGGTGACGGGGCGGAGCATCGACAATCTGACGGACTTTCTCGGTGAGCCCGATCTTCACCTTGCCGGATCGCATGGCGGCGATGTGCGCGCGCCGGGCGGCGCAATCCTGCGCGAAGGCCAGGCCTTGCCGCAGCCGGTCGCCGCCGCGCTGGAGCGCTTTGCCGCCGACCGCGGGCTGCTCTACGAGCGCAAGGCCCACGGCGGCGCGCTGCATTACCGCACGCAGCCCGAGCGCGAGGACGAGACCCGCCAATTCGCGCTGGAACTTTCCCAGGCCCATGGCCTTGTGGCCAAGACCGGCAAATGCGTGGTCGAACTCGCATGGCCCGGCAGCGACAAGGGCGGGGCGGTCGACCTGCTGGCGGCGCGCCCGCCATTCGCCGGGGCGCTGCCGATCTTCATTGGTGACGATGTCACCGACGAGGACGGTTTTGTCGCCTGCGCCCGGCTGGGCGGATTCGGTATTGCGGTGGGGGAACGGGTTTCGGCCGCCGCGACCCATGGACTTGGAAGCGTGGAGGAAGTGCACAAGTGGCTGGAGCTGTAACGCCCGATCTCGAGCTGTGGCCAATCGGCAATTGCCAGATCAGCGCCTTGATCGACCGGGCCGGCGGCGTGGTGTGGAGCTGCATTCCGCGGGTCGATGGCGACCCGGTGTTCTGCGCGCTGATGAACGGCGATGCGCGCGACGAGGGCGTCTGGCGCTTCGAGCTGGAAGGGCAGGTCAGCGCGCAGCAGGAATATATCCGCAACACCCCGATCCTCGTCACTCGGCTCGAAGCGGAGGATGGCAGCGCTCTCGAAGTGCTCGATTTCTGCCCGCGCCATGAAGGCAAGGGGCGGATGTATCGCCCGGTCGCGATCAGCCGCATCCTGCGCCCCGTGGCGGGCAATCCCCGCGTGCGCACAGTGCTGCGCCCGATGCGCGACTACGGCGCCGCGCCTGCGGAGACCACCCGCGGCACCAACCATATCCGCTATCTGATGGGGCGCGAAACGCTGCGGCTCACCACCGATGCGCCGGTCGGCTTCATCCTCGATGGGCGCAGCTTCCGCGTGGAGGAGGATCTGCATTTCTTCCTCGGCCCGGATGAGCCATTTCAAGGCAACCTGCGCGAGGAAATCCGCCGGATGGAGCAGGCCACGCGCAGCTACTGGCAGCGCTGGGTGCGCGGACTGGCGACACCGTTCGAGTGGCAGAGCGAAGTCATCCGCTGCGCCATCACGCTCAAACTGTGCCAGCACGAGGAGACCGGCGCGATCGTCGCCGCGCTCACCACCTCGATCCCCGAAGCCCCGCATTCGGAGCGCAACTGGGATTACCGTTACTGCTGGATTCGCGATTCCTATTACACCGTGCAGGCGCTGAACCGCATCGGCGCGCTAGATGTGCTGGAGAAATATCTCGCCTATCTGCGCAACATCGTCGACGCGGCCAAGGGCGGGCAGATCCAGCCGCTTTATTCGGTGATGGGCGTCGCCGAACTGACCGAGGAGACCGCCCCCGCGCTGGCAGGCTATCGCGGCATGGGCCCGGTGCGCGTCGGCAATGCCGCCTACAAGCAGGTGCAGCACGATTGTTATGGCCAGATCGTGCTGCCCACGGTGCAGGGCTTCATCGACCAGCGCCTTCTGCGTATCGCCGACGAGCGCGATTTCGAGAGCCTCGAACAGGTTGGCGAAATGGCCTGGGCGATGCACGACCAGCCCGATGCAGGCCTGTGGGAGTTTCGCACGCGGCAGGAGGTCCACACCTATTCCGCGGTGATGAGCTGGGCCGCCTGCGACCGGCTGGCGTTCGCCGCCGAATGGCTCGGCAAGGATGACCGTGCCGGCCTGTGGCGCGAGCGGGCCGATGCGATCCGTGCCCGGATCGAACAGGACGCCTGGGTCGAGAACGGGGGCGAGGGCGGCCATTACGGTGCCAGCTTCGAGAGCGATTATCTCGATGCCAGCCTGCTCCAGATGGTCGAGCTGCGCTTTCTCGCGCCCGACAACCCGCGCTTCGCATCGACCTTCGCCGCGATCGAGGAGCAGTTGCGGCGCGGCGATTTCATGCTGCGCTATGCCGCCGAGGATGATTTCGGCGCGCCCGAGACCGCGTTCAACGTCTGCACTTTCTGGCTGATCGAGGCGCTGCATCTGGCGGGCCGCAGCGAGGAGGCGCGCAATCTCTTCAATACCATGCTGAGCCATACCACCGCATCGGGTCTGCTGAGCGAGGATCTCGATTACAACACCGGCGAATTGTGGGGCAATTTCCCTCAGACCTACTCGCTGGTCGGCGTCATCAATTGCGCCGGCCACCTTTCGAAACCGTGGAGTAATGTGCGTTGAGCCGTCTGGTCGTGATCTCCAACCGTGTCGCTGTCCCCAAGGCCCGCGGCGCTGCCGGAGCCCAGGGCGGGCTCGCCGGGGCGCTCAATTCCGCGCTCAAGGATCGCGGAGGCATCTGGTTCGGCTGGTCCGGGCAGGAGAGCGAGGATCCTGCCGGCAGCATCAACCTGCAACGCCACGAAGGGGTCACCACCGCGACGATCGATCTGCCCGCGCGCGACGTCGAGGAGTATTACAACGGCTATGCCAATTCGACCTTGTGGCCGCTATTCCACTACCGGCTCGACCTGACCGAATACGAGCGCGAGACGGGCCGGGGATACGAGCGGGTCAACCAGCGTTTCGCCGATGCCGTGGTGCCGCTGATCGAGCGTGACGACATGGTGTGGGTGCATGACTATCACCTGATTCCGCTGGGCGAGCGTTTGCGCGCGCATGGGGTGACCAACCGGATCGGGTTCTTTCTCCACATCCCGTGGCCGCCCACCCGCCTCTTCGTCTCGCTGCCGTTCCACGAAAGGCTGGTGCGCTCGCTGCTGGAATACGACCTGATCGGTTTCCAGACCGACGAATGGCGCGGCAGTTTCCTGCATTATTGCAGCAAGGAACTGAACGCCGAAGTCGACGAGGCAACCGGCACGATCAATTTCGAAGGGCGCTCGGTGATTGCGCGCACCTATCCCATCGGGATCGACTGGGAGCACTTCCAGGCCCAGGGCAACATGGGCGAATCGCGCAATGCGCACCAGCGCCTGCTGTCTTCGACCCGCGATCGCACCGCGATGATCGGGGTCGATCGGCTCGACTATTCCAAGGGTCTGCCCGAGCGGATGGACGGCATCGGCCGGTTCTTTGACCAGCACCCGGAGCGCGTGCGCGACCTCGTCTTCATTCAGGTGGCGCCGCCCAGCCGCGAGGATGTGAAGAGCTATCAGGACATCCGAATGGTGCTCGAACAGAAGACCGGGCAGATCAACGGCGCGCGCAGCGAAGTAGACATGGTGCCGGTCCGCTACGTCAACCGCGGCTATACCCATGCCGAACTGTTCGGCTTTTTCCGCGGGTCGAAGATCGGGCTTGTCACACCCTTGCGCGACGGGATGAACCTGGTCGCCAAGGAATATGTCGCGGCGCAGGACCCCAGGGATCCGGGCGTGCTGATCCTGTCGCGCTTTGCCGGGGCGGCGGAGCAGCTCGGGCTGGACGGCAAGGGCGCGGTGCTGGTCAATCCCTACAGCCCGGACGACATATCCGATGCAATTTTGCAGGCGCTCGACATGCCGCTGGACGAGCGCAAAGCCCGCTACGAGGCGATGATCGGGACCATTCGCGACGACAATGTCCAGACCTGGACTCAGCGCTTCTGCGACGATCTGAGGGGCTAGTATCGGGAATCGCGGACGCGCGGGCTACTCGCGCAGCCAGTCGGCAGTAAGCGTGCCGCGGTGCCCCTCCGGTGCCAGCGCGACGCGCAGCGCCTCCAGCAGCGGCGGCAGCTCTTGCGTGAAGGCATAGGGCGGGTTCACGATGAACAGGCCCGCGCCGTTGTAGATGCCGGGCTGATCGCTGTCGTAAAGCCAGTGCTCGACGCTCAGGAATTTCGGGATGCCGGTCTGGCGCAGCTTGTCCTTCCAGCGCAGGTGCGCGGCGCGATCCTTCAGCGGATACCAGATCACCGTCACCCCATGCGCCCATTTGCGGTGCGCCGCCGCGAGGGTGGCGGTTATGCGGGCGCGCTCGTCGGTCTGTTCGTAGGGCGGATCGACCACCACCAAACCGCGCGGGGTGCGGGTGGGCAGCATCGCGAGCCACAGCTCATAGGCATCGCGCTGATGCACCGCGGCAGGCGTGCCGCGCATCGCTCCGCGCAGGGCATGGGCATCCTCGGGGTGCTTCTCGTTGAGGATCAGCGCGTCCTGCGGGCGCAGCAGCTGCGCCAGAACACGCGGGCTTCCCGGGTAGAGGCGCGGGCCAGCGCACGCGGCATCGCCGTCGTTCGCCGCCAGCACGGCAGCGCGGTAATCATCGAGCAGCGGATCGCTGTTCGCAAAGGCGCGCATCACGCCCCCGGCAGCCTCGCCGGTGCGCGCGGCCTCCTCGCCGAACAGGTCGTACAGCCCGCAGCCCGCATGGGTGTCGATCAGCGTCAGCGCCGAGGGCTTCAATTGCAAGGCCCTGACCAGCGCGATCAGCAGGCTGTGCTTGACGACATCGGCGCTGTTGCCGGCGTGGAAGGAATGGCGGTAATTCACACGCTGACTTCCATGAAATGTCCAGGTGCGATCCCTGCGACCGTCCAGTCGCCGATCGACCAGCGCACCAGCCGCAGGGTGGGCAGCCCCACCGCCGCCGTCATCCGCCGCACCTGCCGGTTGCGCCCCTCGCGGATGGTGAGCTGCAGCCAGCTGTCGGGGACGGATTTGCGCACGCGGATCGGCGGGTCGCGCGGCCATAGGTCGGGCGCATCGATGCGCTCCGACTCGGCGGGGAGGGTCAGGCCATCCTTGAGCATGACGCCCTGCCGCAGCCGCGCCAATGCTTCGTCTTGCGGCTCGCCTTCGACCTGCACGAGATAGGTCTTGGGCAGCTTGAAACGCGGATCGGCGATGCGCGCCTGCAAGCGCCCGTCATCGGTGAGCAGCAGCAGGCCCTCGCTGTCCCGGTCGAGCCGCCCCGCGGGGTAGACGCCCTTTGCCGCGATGAAATCCGACAGGGTCGCACGCGTCGTCGGCGATCCGCGATCGGTGAATTGCGACAGCACGCCGAAGGGTTTGTTGAACAGCAGCAGCCGGGCCATGATCGGCTCTTATCGCGGTAAGGTCAGGATGTCTCCATGCCCGGCGCGATCCGGATGGCAGAAGGAAACTGGCTGGGGCGGAAGGATTCGAACCTTCGCATGGCGGTACCAAAAACCGCTGCCTTACCGCTTGGCTACGCCCCAGCAAGAGCCGCGCTCTATAGCGGCTGAAACGGGGATGTGAAGGGGGCGAAAGCGGGGATTTTTCGCCCCCCTCGACAGCGTCAGGCGGGCGGGCCGGCCATCAGGCGCTTGCCCTTGAAATCGGCGGGCGAGTGGCGTTCGCGCAGCTGCGTGTCCTCGTCCCCCCAAACCTTGTTGACGATCCGCCCGCGCTGCACGGCGGGACGCGCGGCGATTTCCTTTACCCAGCGACCGACGTTCTTGTAATCGTCGATGCTGAGGAAGGTCCTGGCGTCGTTGTAGATATTGCCTTCGGTGAAGGGCGCCAGCCACGGGAAGTTGGCAATATCGGCGAGGGTGTATTCGTCGCCTGCCAGGAAGCGGCTTTCCGCGAGCCGCTTGTCGGCGACGTCGAAGATGCGCTTGGTCTCCATCGCATAGCGGTTGATCGGATATTCGTATTTCTCGGGCGCATAGGCGTAGAAATGGCCGAAGCCGCCGCCGATGAAGGGACCGCTGGCGACCTGCCAGAACACCCAGCTCAGCACCTCGGCGCGTTTGGCCGGATTTGCAGGGAGGAACATCCCGAACTTTTCGGCCAGATGGACGAGGATCGCGCCGCTTTCGAACACGCGAAAGGGTTTTTCCGGATCGCTCTTGTCGAGCAGCGCGGGGATCTTGGAATTGGGGTTCACGCCGACAAAGCCGCTGGTGAACTGTTCGCCATCGCCGATGTTGATCGTCCAGGCGTCATACTCCGCGTCTGTGTGCCCCGCCTCGATCAGCTCTTCGAGCATCACGCTCGCCTTCACCCCGTTGGGCGTGGCGAGCGAATAGAGCTGGAAGGGGTTTTCGCCCTCGGGCAGCGCCTTGTCCTCCCGCGCGCCTGCGGTGGGGCGGTTGATCGAGGCGAAACGGCCGCCCGAGACCGTGTCAGCGCTCCAGACGGCGGGCGTGGTATAGGTGGGATCGGCCATGCGATGTCACTCCTTTCGGGCGCGGCGCAAACCCGCGCTTTCTTGCCTCCTAGCTGGCGTGCGGCGGGGCGCGGTGCAAGGTGGAACATTGCAGCCCCGCGTCGCATTTGCTTGGCCATGGAAAAGCTGATCTATGTCGACGACGATCTCCCCGGCATCACCCGCCGCCGTGCGGGCAAGGGCTGGGCCTATTACGACCCCTCGGGCGTGCTGATCCGCGATGCCGGGGAAAAGCGCCGCCTCAACGCGATCGCGCTGCCGCCGGCCTATTCCGATGCGTGGTTCTGCCCCGCACCCAACGGCCATATCCTGGCGACCGGCTATGACGACGCGGGGCGCAAGCAGTATCGCTATCACCCCGATTTTCGCGCCCAGCGCGAGAGCGCGAAATACGATTCCTGCGTCGCCTTCGCCAAGCGCCTGCCGTTGATGCGCAAGCGGGTGGAGGAGGATCTCGCCGCGCGCGGTGTGGCCCGCGAAACGGCGCTCGCCGCAGTGGTGCGTCTGCTCGATCTGTCTGCGATCCGCATCGGCAACGAGCAATATGCCAAGAGCAACGAGAGCTATGGCGCGACCACCTTGCGCGCCGATCATGCCGAGGTGGGCCGGCGTCGGCTGGTGCTGCACTTCACGGCCAAGGGCGGCAAGGATCGCGAACTCGAAGTCGAGGATGCCGATCTGGCCGCCGCCGTGCGCCGGATGGAAAGCCTTGAAGAGGAGGGCGAGGACCATCTGTTCCGCTACGAGGACGAAGATGGGGACGTATGTCCCGTCACTTCTGCCGACGTGAACGCCTATCTGCGCGAGGTGATGGGCGAGGATTTCTCCGCCAAGCATTTCCGCACGTTCCACGCCAGCAGCCTCGCCTTCGAGCGGCTGGCCACGGGGCGCGGGGTGGTGAAGATCGGCGAGATGCTGGAGCACGTTGCCGACCGGCTCGGCAACACGCCCGCGATTGCGCGCAAGTCCTACGTCCATCCAGCGGTGATCGCGCGGGTCGAGGGGCAGGAGGAATGGCGCAAGGGGTTGAAGCTGCCCCGCCAGACCCGCTGGCTCACCCGGGCCGAACGCGGGCTGATCGCGTTTCTGGAGGAATGCGGCACGGCGAGAGACTATCTCGCCGCCGACGCGGCCTAGGCAGCGCGCGCAAGCCGCGTTACAGCCGCGCCAGCGAAAGGACTGCACGCGGATGACCGAGGCCCACCCCTTCTTCGACATGCACCAGCATGGCTTCGTGCGGGTCGCCACCGCGACCCCGTGCAGCCGCACCGCCGATGTGGCCTACAACACTGCCGGCGTGCTTGCCGAGGCGCGCAAGGCGCACGAGGCCCACGTCGATCTGGTCGTCTTCCCCGAACTGACGCTGTCCTCCTACGCGATCGACGATCTGCTGCTCCAGCACGCGCTGATCGAGCGGGTCGAGCTAGCGCTGGCCGAGATAGTCGAAGCCTCGGCAGAGCTCGATCCGGTGCTGGTGCTGGGCGCGCCGCTGCGCCGGGCGGACAAGCTCTATAATTGCGCGGTGGTGATCGCACGCGGTCAGGTGCTCGGCGTGGTGCCCAAGAGCTTCCTGCCCAATTACCGCGAATTCTACGAAAAGCGTCACTTCGCCCACGGACGTGGGTGCATCGATCTGTGGATCGGCGTGGCGGGTGAAGAGGTGCCCTTCGGCACCGACCTCATCTTCGCCGCCGCCAATCTGCCGGGCTTCCGCTTCGGGGTCGAACTTTGCGAGGATTTCTGGGCGCCGGTGCCGCCGGGAATGCAGGCGGCGATGGCGGGGGCGCTGATCCTGTGCAATCTCTCGGCCTCGCCCGTCACCATCGGGCGCGCGGACGACCGCCACCTCCACTGCCGCTCCTCCGCAAGCCGCGCGATTGCCGCCTATGTCTATTCGGCGAGCGGCTATGGCGAGAGCACCACCGATCTCGCGTGGGACGGGCAGGGCGTGGTCTACGAGATGAGCACCTTGCTCGCCCAGTCCGAACGCTTCGACCGCGTGGGCGAACTCAACATCGTCGACATCGACACCGAACGCCTCGCGGCCGAGCGGATGCGCAACCAGACCTTCGCCGATGCCGCAGAGTGGGCAGGGAGCCCCGCCGACACCTATCGCCGGATCATGTTCGAGCACGCCTATCGCGATGGCGATATCGGCCTCGTCCGCCCCGTCGCGCGCTTCCCCTTCGTGCCCGACCGGCCCGAAAAGCTCGACGAGGACTGCTACGAGGCGTTCAACATCCAGGTCGATGCGTTGATGCGGCGGATCGAATCGACCCGCACCAAAAGCCTCGTGATCGGCATTTCGGGCGGGCTCGATTCCACCCATGCGCTGATCGTCGCCGCCAAGGCCTGCGACCGGCTGGGCCTGCCGAGGAGCACGATCCGGGGCTACACCATGCCCGGCTTCGGCACCTCGGAAGGCACAAAGAGCAACGCGCACCGGCTGATGGCGGCGATGGAGATCACCGCAGGCGAAATCGACATCCGGCCCGCCGCGATGAAGATGCTGGAAGATATCGGCCACGCCTTTGCCGATGGCGAGCCGGTGCATGATGTGACCTTCGAGAACGTGCAGGCGGGCCTCAGAACCGATTACCTCTTCCGGCTCGCCGGGCAGCATGGCGGCTTCGTCATCGGCACGGGGGACCTCAGCGAACTGGCGCTGGGCTGGTGCACCTATGGCGTGGGCGACCACATGAGCCATTACGGCGTCAACGCGGGCGTGCCCAAGACGCTGATCCAGTATCTGATCCGCTGGGCGATCCGCACCCGCCAGTTCACCGATGCCTGCGGCGAGGTGCTCGGCGCGGTGCTCGACACCGAGATCAGCCCCGAGCTGGTGCCGCCCGGCGCGGACGGGGCGATGCAATCGACCGAGAGCCTCGTCGGGCCCTATGAGCTGAACGACTTCTTCCTCCATCACGTGATCCGCTACGGTCAGCGGCCCAGCAAAGTCGCTTTCCTCGCATGGCACGCCTGGAAGGACGCGGGCGCGGGCCTGTGGCCGGCGGGCTTTCCCGAGGATGGCAAGAACGCCTACGATCTCCCCACCATCGCCCACTGGCTCGACCGGTTTTGCGCGCGCTTCTTCGGTTTTTCGCAGTTCAAGCGCTCGGCGCTCCCCAACGGGCCCAAGGTCTCCTCGGCAGGGGCGCTGTCTCCGCGCGGGGACTGGCGCGCGCCGTCCGACGCGGTGGCGAGCGTGTGGCGCGAGGAACTGCGCCAGCGTCTCCCCGACGAGGTTGCGCGCGACCTTCCCGCCTGATGCCCAAGAGCCTGCCTCTCTCGGCGCTGGGCATCATGCTGTTCTGCAATGTGGCCTGGGCGATGAATGTCGTGGTCTCCAAGATCGCGGTGACGACGCTCGGCCTGCCGCCGCTGTTCTACACCGTGTTGCGTTCCGCGACGGTGTTGGCGGTGCTGTTCCCGCTGCTGCTGCGCCAGAAGCCCGACCGGCTGGGACTGGTGCTGCTGATCGGCTTTGCCATCACGGGGGGAAGTTTCGGGCTGCAATTCATCGGGCTTCAGACCGCTACCCCATCCGCTGTCGGGATCGTCAACCTTGCCGGAGCGCCGCTCACCGTGCTCTTCGCGATCATCTTCCTCGGCGAGGAGGTGCGCTGGCGGCGCGGGCTGGGGATGGCGCTTGCGCTGGGCGGAGTGGGCCTCGCGATCGGCGCACCGTCCGACGCAGGCGATCCGGTGGGGCTGGGTTTCGCCTTCGCGGGCGTGTTGATCGGGGCGTTCGCTTCGGTCTTCGTCAAGCGGCTCGATATCGGCGCGGTGAGTTTGCAGGCGTGGGCGGGGCTCGCCTCGCTCGGCGTGATGCTGCCGGGAACGCTCTTGCTGGAGAGCGGCCAGATCGCTGCGGTCACCGCCGCGCCGCTGGCGGCGGCGGCCTGCGTGCTGTTTGCGGGCGTCGTCGTATCGGTTGGCGCGCATTCGGCCTATTTCCGGCTTTTTCAGGCGCACGACGCCAATCTGATCGTGCCGCTGACGCTGCTGACCCCGCTGCTCACCATCGCCTTCGGCACCTGGCTGACCGGCGATGCGATCGGCTGGCCGCTGATCATCGGCGGCACCATGGCGCTGATCGGCGTGGCGATCATCGTCATCCGCCCGAGCCGAACCATCCCCAAGCCGCAGCTTACGCAGCCGGAACTCTAGGCCGCCGAGCCTGCGTCACCACGGCGGGAAGGTCTAACGCGCGCGTGCAGCCTTGAAGGCGGAGACGATCGCGCACGCATCGGCGGCGATCTCGCCAATCGGCTTGCCCGGCTTGAACAGCGATCCGCCGATCCCGAAGCCGGTCACCCCGGCAGCGAGCCAGTCGGCCATGTTGCCCGCATTGATCCCGCCCACGGCATAGATCGGCGTCGCGGGAGGCAGAACCGCGCGCACCGCAGTGATGATGGCGGGTGCGATCATTTCGGCGGGGAAGATCTTGAGCCCGCTTGCGCCCGCTTCGAGCGCAGCGAACATCTCGGTTGGGGTCAGCACGCCCGGCAGGCTGACCATGCCGCGGCTCGCGGTCCGGCGGATCACCGCGGGGTTGCCGTTGGGCGAGACCACCAGCCCCGCACCCGCCTCCGCGAGCGCATCCACCTCAGCTTCAGTCAGCACCGTGCCCGCGCCGATCAGCGCGCGGTCGCCGAAGGCCTCGACCAGCGCGGCGATGCTGGCGAGCGGGTCGGGCGAGTTGAGCGGCACTTCGATGATGTCGAACCCGGCCTCGACCAGCGCTGCGCCCACGGCAACAGCGCGCTCGGGCTCCAGCCCGCGCAGGATCGCCACCAGCGGCAGCCTGCCTTCGATCGTGTGTGTCATGCTGCGCTCCTTGCCGCCCGCAATTGTGCAATCGCACCGGGAATGCAACAAGCGCGGGTGTGAGATGCTCGCTCGCCGGGGGACTTTGACGATCATGAATGCCGTTCCAATACTGCGCCCGGGCCGGGTGGTCTGCTTCGGCGAAGTCCTGCTGCGGCTCGCCGCGCCTGCGGGGGAGTTGCTGCTGCAGCACCCACGGCTCGAACCCAGCTTCGCCGGGGCCGAGGCCAATGTCGCGGCGGCGCTGGCGGGCTTCGGGCATGAGGCGGCGCTTGTGACCGCGCTGCCCGACAATCCGCTGGGCGCCGCCGCGCGCCAGACCCTGCGCGGCATGGGCGTGGACGTGGTGGCGGAGGCTGCGCCAGGGAGCCGGCTCGGTCTCTACTTCCTCCAGCCCGGCGCGATGGCGCGGCCTGCCAGCGTCACCTATGACCGCGCCGGATCGGCCTTCGCGCTGCATGACCCGGCGCGCTACGATTGGCCCGCGCTGCTCGCCGGGGCGGACTGGCTGTTCGTCGGCGGGATCACCGCTGCGCTCGGCGACAGGGCGCTCGGGGCGCTGCGCGATGCGATGGCGGCGGCGCAGGCGGCGGGGCTGAGGATCGCCTTCGACACCAACTTCCGCCCGAGCCTGTGGCAGGGCCGCGAGGCCGAGGCTGCCGTAATCCTGCGCGACCTTGCCGCCGAGGCCGACCTGGTCTTCGCCGGTCGCCGCGCCGCCGCGATGATGGTGGGCGGCCATTACGGCGCGGGCGATCCCGATGCAGGCTTCCGCGCCGCCGCACAAGCGCTCTTCGCGCTCTCGCCGCGCATTCGCCACGTCGCCGCCACCCGTCGCGAGGTCGCCTCGGCAGAGCGCCAGACCCTCACCGGCCTCCTCGCCGACCGGGAAAGCGTGTCGGCGAGCGCGACCATCGCGCTCGAACAGATCGTCGACCGCGTCGGCACCGGAGACGCCTTTGCCGCCGGGGTCGTGCATGGCCTCCTTACCGACATGCCGCGCGGCAAGACGATCGCTTTCGCCACCGCCTGCGCGCAGTGGGCGCATTCGGTGCCGGGGGACTTCCTGCGCGCCTCGCTCGCCGACATTGCCGCGATGGGGGCGGGGGCAGCGGACGTGCGGCGCTAGGCTGCCTCGCTCGCGTCCTCTCCGATCACGCCCGGCACGGAGATCACCCGCTCCCCGCCGAATTCCTCGCGCACCACGACCAGCCCGCAGCGTTCGAGATGGTCGAGCAGGCGGCGGATGCGGCTGGGCGAGGCGCTGCCGTAGAGCCGGCCCAGTTCTTCCTCGTCGGGCATGGGTTCGCCCAGCACCTCGGCCACTGCGAGCGCGAGGTAGGGGGCGAGCACATCGTCCTCGACGCCCGCAATGATCGCCTCGATTCGCGCGCGGTCTGCGCCTTCCAGACGGGCCAGCCCGCCGGTCTCGCAGGCGAACAGGCGGCGGAAGCGCGCAAGGTCGACATGGGCGCTGGCGATGCCCTGCTGGCGGCAGCGGATCGCGAAATCGCGGAACAGCGCGGTGGCCGGGCGAAAGGTTGCTCCCTCGCTCAGCGCGAGGTCGCGCACCACGCTTTCGATCGTGCCCGAAGGTGCCGGGGGCGGAGGCGGGGCTGGGGCGGGCGGAGCTTCGCTCTCGGCCTCATCCTCGGCTTCGGCCTCGGCGGCACGAGGCGCAGCGGGAAGCGGCGGGGCGGGCGGCAGCGCCGCATCCAGATCCACTGCAGGCCGCTCAGGGGGCTGGTAGCGCTTCACCGCCGGGTCGCTCGCCGCTTCGGCGAGACGATCGGTCAGCAGCGCCTCCATCTGCTCGCCATCGGCTTCGGGCAAGGGCAGCAGCGCGCTGCCGCCGCCGCGTCCGCCGGTCTTCACCGGGCCGACATTGACCGCCACCGGCTTGCGGCTGATTGCCGGGCCAAGGCCGAGGAACTGCCCGCGCTGGAGATCGCGAATCCGCTCGGCCTGGCGGCGGTCCATGCCGAGGAGGTCGGCGGCGCGCTGCATGTCGATGTCGAGAAAAGTGCGCCCCATCAGGAAGTTGCTGGCTTCGGCCGCGACGTTCTTGGCGAGCTTCGCAAGGCGCTGGGTGGCGACGATCCCGGCGAGGCCACGCTTGCGCCCGCGGCACATCAGGTTCGTCATCGCCGCCAGCGTCAACCGGCGCGTCTCGTCGTTCATCTCACCCGCGGCGGCAGGGGCGAACATCTGCGCCTCGTCGACCACCACCAGCGCGGGATACCAGTGTTCGCGCGGGGCATCGAACAGCGCGGTGAGGAACAGCGCGGCGCAGCGGATCTGCTGTTCGACCTCGAGCTCGTCCAGCGCCAGCACCACCGAGGCGCGGTGCTGACGCACGCGCGCGGCCAGCGCCTCGATCTCGCGCGCCGAGTAGGCTGCGCCGCCGATCACCACATGGCCGAAGGCATCGGCGAGGGTGACGAAATCGCCTTCCGGATCGATCACCACCTGCTGCACCTGCCCGGCGCATTCCTCGAGCAGGCGGCGCAACAGGTGCGACTTGCCCGAGCCGGAATTGCCCTGCACCAGCAGACGCGTGGCGAGCAGTTCCTCCAAGTCGATGGCGACCCGGTGCCGCGCGGCGTCTTGCCCGATTTCGATCAGCGTGCTCACCGGCCCGGGCTTAGGCAGGTGCGCAGCGGTAGGCAAAGGCAGGACGGCGAGTTTTCCAGCGTTGCGTCTGCCGTTTGCGCTCCGTCTGTCTCATCCCGCGATCGTCGCCGCATAGGCTGCCGGATCGGCATTGCCGCCGGTGAGCATGATGACGGTGTCCTCGTCGACCGGCACCTTGCCCGCCAGCGCCGCCGCCAGCGCCGCCGCGCCGCCGGGCTCGACCACCAGCCGCAGCGTGTTGAAGGCAAAGCGCTGCGCGGCGCGCACCTCGTCATCGGTGACGGTGACGCCCGGCTCCGCGCGGCCCATCAGCAGGCCAAGATTGAGCGGCTTGGTGACATTGGGTTGCAGCGCGTCGCAGATGGTCTTGGGCGCGTCCGGTGCGGCGTGGACGAGTTCGCCCGCCGCGAGCGCCTGTCCGACCATGTCCCAGCCGACCGGCTCGACCGGGTGGATTGCGCTGTCCGGCGCCCCCAGCGCCAGCCCCGCCGCCAGCCCGCCGCCGCCGCAACAGGCGACGATCCGCGATGGCGCGCGGCCCAGTTGCGCGGCGATCTCTATGGCGGCGGAGCCTTGCCCTTCGATCACCCATGGATCGCCAAAGGCATGGACGAGCGTGCCACCATTCTCGGCGATCAGCTTGGCCGCGACCGCATCGCGATCTTCCTGCGGGCGCTGGTAGAGCACCACCTCGGCCCCCAGAGCGCGGGTGTTGTCGAGCTTCACCTGCGGCGCATCGTGCGGCATCACGATGGTCGCGCGGATGCCGAGGCGCTTGGCCGCCCAGGCCACGCCTTGCGCATGATTGCCCGATGATACCGCCACGACGCCGCCCGCGCGTTCCTCGGCGCTCATGCTGGACAGCCGCCACCATGCGCCCCTGATCTTGAACGCGCCGATGGGTTGCAGATTGTCGGCCTTCACCCATGCGCGCACGCCGCCCACTTCCACCGGCAGCAGCGGGGTGGGCGGGAGAATCGCGGCAATGGCTTGCGCTGCGGCGATCACGCCGTCTCGGGAGGGGATTCGTTCAGCCATGGCAGCGGTAACCTGTCTGTTGGAGACACATGAGACAGTGTCTAGAAGCAAAACTCTGGCCTTGTGCAAGGGCTCTTTCGACCGGCGTGAAAGGGCGGAGGCGCAGCGCGGGTCATGCCTGCATTGTGCCCTGCCGTAAGCCTGTAGGAAACGGGGATCATTTGTCGCACCGGCTGCGTTGCACTAAGGCACGCGCAAGATTCGCATCACAGCACGAAAGGTTCCTCCGATGTCGGCAGCAAAGTCCACCACGGTCCTCGTTATCGGCGCGGGCGGGGTCAGCTCGGTCTGCGTCCACAAGATGGCGTTCAATCCCGATATCTTCCCCGAAATCCACTTGGCCAGCCGCACCAAATCGAAGTGCGACGCCATCGCCGCTTCGGTGAAGGAGCGCTGCGGGCGCGATATCGCCACCTACGAGATCGACGCCGAGGAAGTTCCGGCGATGGTCAACCTGATCCGCAAGACCGGTGCGGGCCTCGTGGTAAACCTCGCGCTGCCCTATCAGGATCTGCCGATCATGGATGCCTGTCTCGAAGCGGGCGTCGATTACCTCGACACCGCCAATTACGAGCCCAAGGACGAGGCGAAGTTCGAATACAAGTGGCAGTGGGCCTATCAGGAGCGTTACAAGGACGCCGGGCTGATGGCGCTGCTCGGCTCGGGCTTCGATCCGGGCGTGACCTCTGTTTTCACCATGTGGCTCAAGAAGCACAAGCTGAAGACCATCCGCCAGCTCGACATTCTCGACTGCAACGGCGGCGATCACGGCCAGCACTTCGCGACCAACTTCAACCCCGAAATCAACATCCGCGAAGTGACCGCGCCCGCGCGCCACTGGGAGAACGGGGAGTGGGTGGAGACCCCCGCGATGTCCACCAAAGTCGGCTTCGACTTCGAGGCGGTGGGCCCCAAGAACATGTACCTGATGTATCACGAGGAGCTGGAAAGCCTCGCCAAGTTCGTCCCCGAGCTGGAGCGCGCGCGGTTCTGGATGACCTTTGGCGATCAGTACATCACCCACCTCACGGTGCTGCAGAACGTCGGCATGACCAGCATCGAGCCGGTCAAGTATCAGGGCAAGGACATCATCCCGCTGCAATTTCTCGCCGCCGTGCTCCCCAAGCCCGAAACACTGGGCGAGACGACCAAGGGCAACACCAATATCGGCGTGATCGCGACCGGCGAGGCTTTGGACGGCAGCGGCGAGAAGACGTTCTACATCAAGAACATCTGCTCGCACGAAGCGGCCTACGAGGAGACCGGCAATCAGGCGGTCAGCTACACCACCGGCGTCCCCGCGATGATCGGCGCGGCGATGATGGTGCAGGGCAAGTGGGCCGGCGAGGGCGTGTTCAACATCGAACAGATGGACCCCGATCCCTTCATGGAGATGCTCAACCAGCACGGCCTGCCTTGGACGGTCGAGGAAATGGACGGGCCGGTCGGGTTCTGATGAAAGTGTGGTTCACGCAGAGAACGCAGAGGAAAGGAGACCGCAGAGAGGAATGGTGTGATGCAGCATGATCATCTGAGCGGGATCGTGATCGAGGAGGCCATCGGCATCCATCGTGAACTGGGCCCGGGCCTGTTCGAAAGTGTCTATGAAACCGTGCTTGCGGCGCGGCTCGAAGCGCGGGGCTTGACGGTTGAAAGGCAGGTGCCGGTGCCGATCATCTTCGATGGCCATGCTTTTGAAGCCGCCTTCAAAGTCGACATTCTGGTCGAGAAAACACTCGTTCTGGAGATCAAGGCGGTCGAAACTCTCGGCAAGGCTCACGCAAAGCAGCTAATTACGTACCTGCGTTTATTGAAGCAGCCCGTGGGGCTGCTTCTGAATTTTTCCTGCGCGACGATGATAGAGGGTGTCCGGCGGATCGTGAACAACCACCTGTCAGACTGAAACCTCTGCGTTCTCCTTTCCTCTGCGTTCTCTGCGCGAACCAAAAAGGGCTTAACCTGCCATGCAAACCAAAGCCGGTGATCCGGGCGCGTTCGCCCACTTTGACCTCAGCCGCGTCGACAGCCCCGCCTTCGTCGTCGACGCGGCGAAGCTGCGCGCCAATTGCCGGGTGCTTGCCGGCGTGCGCGATGCGGCGGCGGCGGATGGGGCGGACATCAGGATCTTCGCCGCGCTGAAGGCGTTCAGCATGTGGTCGGCCGCGCCCATCATCGGCGAGTATCTCGACGGCGTGTCGACCTCCGGCCTGTGGGAAGCGCGCCTCGCCTCCGAGTTCTACGACGGCGAGATCGCGACCTATTCCGCGGCCTTCAAGCCGGAAGAGCTGGAGGAAATCTGCCGCCTTTCCGATCACGTGATCTTCAACTCGCCCTTCCAGCATGAGCGCGCGCGGCTCATCCTCGAACACGCGGCGGCGAGCGGTGCGAATGTCAGTGTCGGCCTCAGGATCAACCCGCAGGTGCCGACCGGCGAAGTCGCCAAATACGACCCCAGCGCCCCCGGATCGCGCCTCGGCTTCCCGCTCGACCAGTTGACTGAGGAGCACATGGAGGGCGTGGAAGGCATCCACTTCCACAACCTGTGCGAACAGGATTTCGAACCCCTCAAGGCCACCTGGGACCGCGTGTTCGACGTGATCGAGCCTTTTTTCGACCAGCTCAAGTGGATCAACATGGGCGGTGGTCACCACATCACCCGCGCGGACTATCAGCGCGAGGAACTGGTCGAATTCCTCAAGGACGCGGCGAGCGACACCGGCTGCCAGATCATCCTCGAACCGGGTGAGGCGGTGGCGCTCGACGCAGGCATTCTCGTCGGCACGCTGCTCGACACCCATTTCAACGAGATGCCGGTGGGCATCACCGACATTTCGGCGACCTGCCATATGCCGGACGTGCTCGAAGCGCCCTATCGCCCCGCAATGCTCGGCGAACTCGCGGACGAGGACATGATCCCGATCCGCCTCGGCGGGCCTTCGTGCTTGGCGGGCGATGTGATCGGCGACTATCGCCTGCCCGTGCCGGCCGAGCCGGGCGCGCGTTTCGCCTTTCTAGATCAGGCGCATTATTCGATGGTCAAGACCAACACCTTCAACGGCGTGGCGCTGCCATCGATCTGGATGTGGGATTCTGAAACAGACGCGCTCGATTGCATCAAGCGCTTCGATTACGAGGATTTCCGCGACCGGCTGAGCTAGAGATCGATCGGGGAATCCGGGCCGGGCTGGATCACCCGCCCGCGCTCATTCTGGTTGATCGCCAGCGCAAGGCCCGCCAGCGCGCCGAACTGGTGCGCGGCGCGCGCGGCCTTGTCACGGTCGGCCGCGGGATCCATGCCGCCGCTCTCGAACAGGTTGTCGGCTTCGAGCGCAATGATCACCTCGCCGGCCCGGAACAGCGCGCGCAGCTCTTGCGCCTCGAAGGCGCCCTCCAGCCTCAGCAGATGTTCGACATAGGACGGATGCACCAGCACCCGCGCCTCGACCCGGTCATCGGAATAGAGCGCGAAGTTCTCGGCAAAGGCGGGGTGCACCTGATCGACCCGGTCGAGCCGGTGATCGCCGAAGCTGACATGCTCGCTCGCCCCGCCGAGCCCCAGCCAGCTGCGATGCTTGCCCGCACGTTCGAGCAGGGTGGTCGAGCGGAACGGGCGGCCGAAGGTCATGCGGATCACCGGCCCGTGAAACACCGTCACCCAGCGCCGGTTCTTGCCCGAACCGCGCTGCACCTCCAGATGGGCTTCGTAGAGGCTGAAGGCGTGCCCTTCGAGCGTGCCGTGCCAGTGATCCTCGAAGCCCGATCGTTCGAAGCGCGGCAGCAGGCCATAGGTCAGCGCCGCCTCGAACTCGGGGCCGGGGGTGACTTCGGCTTCATAGGCAAGGCCGAAGCTTGCCGCGATGGCGCTGTTGATGCCGATCTTGATCGCCTTGGTGGCCGAGGCGATCGGCTGGTAGCCCCACACACCGATCATCATGATCGCGCCGAAGGTGATCACCGAAAGTAGTCCGGGGGGCAGCGAGGGGCCTAACCACAGGAAGGCCAGCATCGGCAGCGCGATCGCCGCGCCCCAGACCCAGCGGCTCGTCGCCCGCTTCTTCGCGCCCTCGCGCATGTCCCCCTGCTGCGCGAGCCAATCCTGGAGCCCGCCTTGCATAAGGCCGTCAATATCGCTGCGCATTGCCTCTCCCGCGCGATTCTTTAACCTGTGTCAGCACAGATAGGCGGGTGAGGTGAAGGGGAAGGTTATGAATTGGCTGTTCGTTGCGGTCGCGGTTCTGGTCGTGCTGCTGGTGGTGGTGATCGGCATCTACAACCGGCTGGTTGGCCTCAGGCAGTCGGTGCGGCAGGGGGTGGCCGATATCGACGCGCAGCTGCGCCAGCGTCATGATCTGATCCCCAATCTGGTCGAGACGGTGAAGGGGTATGCCGGACACGAGGCTGCGACGCTCGAAGCGGTGATCGCGGCGCGTAATGCCGCGGCGCGCGGCGCGCCGGATTCGGGCAGCGAGCAGCAGCTGAAGGCCGCGCTCGGCAATCTGCTGGCGCTGGGGGAAGCCTATCCCGATCTCAAGGCATCGGCCAATTTCCAGTCGCTCCAGAACGAGCTTGCCGATGTCGAGGACAAGCTCGCCGCCGCCCGGCGCGCGCTGAACGCCGCGGTCGCGCG
The DNA here is from genome assembly GCF_006542605.1 of Porphyrobacter sp. YT40. Classification (GTDB taxonomy): domain Bacteria; phylum Pseudomonadota; class Alphaproteobacteria; order Sphingomonadales; family Sphingomonadaceae; genus Erythrobacter. The sequence continues at coordinate 2,849,110 of NZ_CP041222.1, read as the reverse complement.
CTTCAACGCGGCGCGCGAATCCTTCCCGGCGGTGCTGGTCGCTGGACCGCTCGGATTCGCCGAGGCCGATTTTCACCGGCTCGATGCGAGCGAGCAGGGGACGGTCGATCAGGTGCCGCGGATCGGGTTCTGAGGCGGAAAATCCGCGCAAATCCGTCACATTTCCGTCGTGATCTGCTGCGTGTCTCCCAAAAGTAACAATCCGTCCGGTGTGGGGGTTTTCAGACCCACTTTTTGATTGCATTTGCGCGTGCAGGCCCTATCTGCGCCTCTCCGCTGCCCCAAGGGGACTTCCAAACCGCAAGGCAGCTTGTCGTTTTATGGTTCAACAGAGCCGTTTTGGGGGTCCCTTGAGTTGCACATTTACCCTGACGCATCGGCTGTAGTTCGCGACCTTCGTCCGGACGAACCCGTCATCCTCAATCGCCCGCACGCCGCGCGGCGAGCCGCCCGTTTCTTTGTCGAGAAGTTTCCCGGCAAGGTGCTGTATGCGGTCAAGGCCAATCCCGCCCCCGATTTGATCGAGGTGCTGTGGAGCGCGGGCGTTACCCACTACGATGTCGCCTCGATCACCGAGGTGCGGCTGGTGCGCGGGATTCTGCCGCAAGCCGTGCTGTGCTTCATGCACCCGGTGAAGACCCCGGCGGCTATCCGCGAGGCCTATTTCGAGCACGGCGTGCGCACCTTCAGCCTCGATTCGGTTGAAGAGCTGGCGAAGATCATCGACGCCTGCCGTTCCGATGACGGCGAAGCGCCGCGCGACCTGCGCCTGTGCGTGCGGCTGCGCGTGTCGAGCGAGTATTCGGAGCTCAGCCTCGCCAGCAAGTTCGGCTGCGACCTCATTGAAGCCCCCGCGCTGCTTCAGGAAGCCCGCCAGCATTGCGACTGGCTGGGCGTGTGCTTCCATGTCGGCAGCCAGGCGATGACTCCGTTTGCCTTCGTCCAGGCATTGGACCGCACCCGTGCGGCGATTGCCGAGGCGTCGGTCGTGATCGACATGATCGACGTGGGCGGGGGCTTCCCCAGCGCCTATCCGGGCCTCGAACCGCCGCCGATGGAAGATTACTTCGCGATCATCGCCAAGCATTTCGAAGCCCTGCCGATCGCCTACAACGCCGAGCTGTGGTGCGAACCCGGCCGGGCGCTGTCGGCCGAGTATTCCTCGATGATCGTGCAGGTGAACAAGCGCCGCGGCGAGGAGCTGTACATCAATGACGGCGCCTATGGCGCGCTCTACGATGCCGCCCACGTCGCATGGCGCTTCCCGGTGCGCGCGCTGGAAGACGATCTGATCGAGGAGGACGAGGATTTCGCCTTCTACGGGCCGACCTGCGACGATGCCGATTACATGAAGGGCCCGTTCCGGCTCCCTGCCGATATTCAGGCGGGCGACTATATCGAGATCGGAATGCTCGGTGCTTACGGTGCGGCGATGAAGACCGGCTTCAACGGCTATGGCAATGCCCAGGCCGTGATCGTCGCGGACGAGCCGATGATGAGCCTGTTCAACGGCACCCGCGTGCGCGAGGCGACGGATAACGTGGTGAGTCTGCGCTGAAGCCTTCGTCTGCCGCTCCGCATCAGCGCGGGGCGGCAGTTCTGGCTTGCGAAGGCATCTCGGCCGCCTGCAGGCGAGCGGAATCCCATTCAATCACAATGTTTTTGATCCCGCCGAGCCGCAAGGCCGATTGGGCGACACGATCATCCGTGCGCGGCGCTGGAAGACAGCCACGCTTGCCCTGGGACTAACGTCGGGACTAACCGGCTTGGGCTTTCAGGCAAGGGCGCTCCGACAGCTGATCCTCAGGGCCACTGAAGCGGCCCCTATCCCATGGCCTCGATCCGGCGCGACGCGGGGCACCTTCGCCGCTCGCCCCTCTTCTGGTTGGGCGGCCTGTGCCGGTAGGCGTCGGGGAGGCCCCGTTTTCGAGATCCATTCGTTCGGACGCCCGCGCGTATCTTGCTGCGGGAAGGCTCGACAATGCTCCGTGTCCGTCTCCCAAAATTCGCGGCGAAGGTGTAAAATAGGTTAGTTAAAAACTTTTTTCTCGTGACAAAGCAATATGATCCGCTAATACGAGTCTGGAGTCGCACAAATCGAGATCAAAATGATATACAAAACGCCAGCCTTGTCGAAACTTGATATTACACAGGGTAAGAACGCGTTCGATTTAGGTGAAGGGCGTTATAGCGTTTCCATCTCTTGTATTCTTGGTGCAGTACAATCAGCCTATTCGGACGCTGGATTTCAATCGTCTGAAGTGGTGGATATTAAATCGCAGCTGTTCGACTTGGCTGCCAGGGGGGAGATCGAAAAACTGATCTATCATGCAATCTTGGACACCAAGAAACGCGTTGAAGAGAAGGCCTGACTGAAGCGGGGAGTAAATCACGTGAACCCGATAGGTATTATCCTGGTTTCCGCAATTCTCTTTGGCCTTACCATTTTCTCTTGGATCAAGATTTTGGTCAGTCCCCCTGATCCTCAGGGCAAAAGAAATCAGGCTGAATTTCAGTTTCTGAGTGCGTCGGCATTGACCACCGTGGCGATCGTGTGGACCATCATCGCGGCTATCAGCCTCAAGGACGCCTGAGCGCCTTTCTCGATACCGGGGGGCGTCTTGCACCCGGTGGTCTCGACATCCTGAATTATCGTCCGCACAGAAACGGTCGCGGCAGGCCGCGCCTTTGCCGCCCATGTCGGTGCGCCTGGCAGGTGCGGCGCTGATCCTGCAGCCGCCGCGCGGGGGGGAGGGCCAGCCGAGCGATTACTGCAAGAGCGGCGCGACATCCTCCAATGCCACATCGCGCATCTGGTTCAGATAGGCTTCGTAATAGGCCTTGTGCGATGCACCCACGATGGCGATGAGCCGGGTGCCCGGCTTGCGACCCAGCACCTCACGGATATTGGCGACCATCCTGAGATTGCGCGTCTCCCAATAGGCGACATAACGCCGACCGTAGGCTTGCGGCGAGGGTTCTCGCAAGGCGGCACCCCAATCCGAATCATACGCATCCGCCGCGTAGGAGGGCGCATTGTAGGCGCGATACATTTCCAGCAGACCACCCGGTTGATCTAGCTGTTGTTCCAGTGCGGTGCCCTGCGCGATGCGCCTTTGGGTCGCGGCATTATCCCAAGCTGCCGAAAGGGCCGCGCCATAGGCGTCGGGATCGTTGAGCTTGCCCTGATAACCGGATTGATCGTCAACGCTCCAGACACGCTCCAGACCCGATTTCGCCGCGACCCGGGCCGCAATCAAAGTGGTTTCGTTGCGTCTGCCCATCTGCGCTTCCAATTGCGCCGTGAGCGCGGGAGTCAGCCCGTCGGCAGCGATCCGCTCGCCTTCCGGCAGCCGCAGCCATTGGACCAGCGCCGATGCCGGTTCGCCCGCTGCCAGAAAAGTCGCAGCCAGCTGGCGGCGCAGGGCCGGTGCGGGGACTTCGGGCCATTGGTCCAGCAGTCGCTCGGCCTCGGCATTGGCCGCAGGAACATCGAGCCCGGTCGCCGCCCCGGCAACAGCCGTGTCATAGCAATAGGCGGCGATCGTATCGGCATCGCTTCGTTCCGGATTTCGGCGCATCGTATCGCACACCAGCCCCGCCGTTTCTTCCACGGCGATGGCGTCGGGATGCCATGCGGCCAGCCGATCGACCACAGGCTCTGCCATCGCAGGGGTGAACCTCTCCGACAGCTGCGAGAGATGCGGCGTTCCAAGCACCACGACGCTGTTCGGCCGTCCTGCCGGGGTGTCATCAAGGCTGCCCGGGTCAAAGGCGGGGCGATAGGTCTGCGATGAAAGCGGAGCGACGCCGCCGGCAACTGCGAGCAGCATCAACGCGGTGGTGGTTGTGCGGACGACATTCATTCTTGGCCTCCGGATTGTTGCTTGCGGCTGATGGATAGCGCGTTGGTCAGCAGTCGTATCGTCCGGGGAGTGCTTCGGGCCAGGCGAGAAGGACACTCCCGCGCGCTCGGCCGAGCCTCTCAATCGAACCCGACAAACCGCGCCGCTTCGCTCACTTCGCGGCGCGTGATCTTGACCGGGTTGGCGGGGAAATCCGGATCGGGCCAGCCCATCGCCACCGCCTTCATGATCACCTGATCCTCCGGAATGCCCGCGTGTTCGCGCACCACCGGGCTCTGCATGATGCCCTGCGAGTTGATCACGCAGCCCAGACCCTTGCTCCACGCGGCGTTGACCAGAGCGGTGGTCACCGCGCCGCAATCGAATACGGTGTCGTCGGCGTCGGCGAGTTCCTTGTCATAGGTGACGATCACGCACACCGGCGCGTCGAACTGGCGGAAGCCGCGCAGCACCCAGTCCTGCCGCGCGTCCTTGTCGTCGCGGGCGATGCCCATCGCTTCGAACAGCTGGACCGCGCAGCCGACCTGGCGATCACGGTGGACGCCCTGGAAGGGATGGCCCTTGCGGAATTCGCGGCTGTCGGGCTCACCTGCCAGAATGCGCTCGGTATTGCCCTTGCGGATCCGGTCGAGCGGGGCGCCGGTGATGACGTGGAAGTGATAGGGCTGGGTGTTCATCGAGGATGGCGAGCGCATCGCCATCGCCAGCACGTCCTCGATCAGCGCGCGCGGGACGGGCTTGTCGAGATAGCCGCGAATGGAACGCCGCCCGAGCACCACCTCGGCGTAAGTCTGGTCAGGCGTGCCGCCCATTAAGTCTCTCCCTTGCAACTGACCGCAAGCGGCTAGCGCAAGGGAGAGGGTCTGTGAAGCGTGTGCGGTCAGCTCGGCCGGTTCAGGAAGGTGACCGCGCCCGCGAGAATGTCGCTGTTGTCCGCGCGGCGGTTGACGATGTTGAACGAGACCACGGCCTCGCGCCCCTGAGGGCCGAAGAACCAGCCGCCGAACTGGCCCGAGGAGCCGTTGCTCGCATCGACGAGGGTGCCGCTGAAGGACTGCGTGGTGCCGTCGATCGAGACCTGCCCGGTAAACACCCCAAGGTCGGTCACGGTGTCCGACGTGCCGGTCGGCGTACGCAGCCGGCCCTTCAGATCGACCCGGACGGTGATCGCGCCCGTGCTGGGGTTTCCGGTCAGGGTGATCTGCGAGCTCGAAATGACGTAATCCGAACGCGGTCCGCCGCCGAGGTTCTGGGTGACGGACAGGTCGCCCGCGGTGAAATTGTTGGTGAAGGTCACGCTTGTGTTCGGACGATCGGTCAGCAGCGTCGGCACCCCGAAACCGCAATAGAGCGAAACGCGATCGCCGTTCACCTGCGTGATGATCTGGCCGAAACGCGCATATTGGTAGGTGCTGGTTCCGAGCAGGGGCGAAAGCGTCAGGAAACGCTCGGTAAAGTTGTTCGCGTTGACCCGGCTATAGGCTTCTGCGGTGGTAATGGCCGGATCGCGATCGGCCGGGGCCCAGTTCTGCTGGAAGGTTCCGAACAGCCCGGCGCCGTCGGTCGTGATCGCATAATTGGGCACATCGCGATTCGAGCCGATGGTGACGCCCGCGCCGAATGGCGTGGCAGCGGCTGTGACCAGCCCGGAGCTGATTGTGAAGGTCGTGCCGGCGCAGGTCGTCCTGAAGGTCTGATTCCCGGTCAGCTGCGCAAAGGTCTGGTAGGTCGGCGTGGGGCTGGGAGAAGGCGTCGGGGTGCCGCCACCGCCGCCACCGCCGGTCGGCGGCGGGGTGCCGCCGCTGTCGCCACCGCCGCAGGATGCCAGCATGGCGCAACCGATAATGAACGCAAGATTTCTTGAAGCAAGCATGGTCCGACCCTCTTTCGGGGCCTGACAATTTCGCCCCCTTGCGGAGGGTTAATCACGCAAGGTCAGGCTGAAAAGCCTCAAAATACGCCGGAGCGAAAATTGTATAAAACCGACATTGGATGCAGCCCAAACCGCTCCGGGTGGCGCAGGTTTCACGCCGCCTTGGCGAGCCCCAGTTCGAGCCGGTCCCAGATTTCGACCAGCGCATCCGTCAGCTCGTCCATCATCGCATCGGTGTGATGCGGCCCCGGCGTGAAGCGCAGCCGCTCGGTGCCGCGCGGGACGGTGGGGAAGTTGATCGGCTGCACATAGACGCCGTATTCGGCGAGCAAGATGTCGCTGATCTTCTTGGCGCGCACCGGATCGCCCACCATCAGCGGCACGATATGGGTGACCGAATCCATCACCGGCAGGCCGGCCTCGGCAAACTTCAGCTTGAGCATCGCGGCGGCGCGCTGCTGGGCGTTGCGTTCGACCGCGCTTTCCTTGAGGTGCCGCACCGAGGCGAGCACGCCCGCGACCAGCACCGGCGAGAGCGACGTTGTGAAGATGAACCCCGGCGCATAGGAGCGGATGCAGTCCACCACCTTCGACGACGCAGCGATGTAGCCGCCCATCACGCCGAACGCCTTGCCCAGCGTGCCTTCGATGATGTCGATCCGGTGCGCCGCATTGTCGCGCTCCGAAATCCCGCCGCCGCGCGCGCCGTACATTCCGACCGCGTGAACCTCGTCGATATAGGTGAGCGCGTTGTATTTCTCGGCAAGGTCGCAGATCGCGTGGATCGGGGCGACGTCGCCGTCCATCGAATAGACGCTTTCGAAGGCGATCAGCTTGGGCGTGTCGATATCGACGCTGGCGAGCAGCTCTTCCAGATGCGCCACGTCATTGTGGCGGAACACCATCTTTTCGCAGCCCGAATTGCGGATACCGGCGATCATGCTGGCATGGTTCAACTCGTCCGAGAAGATCACGCAGCCCGGCAGCAGCTTGGCCAGCGTCGAGAGCGTCGCGTCGTTCGAGACATAGCCTGAGGTGAACAGCAGCGCCGCATCCTTGCCGTGGAGGTCGGCGAGTTCGGCTTCGAGCTCGACGTGGAAGTGCGTGTTGCCGCCGATGTTGCGCGTGCCGCCCGAGCCCGCGCCGACATCGTGCAGCGCGGCTTCCATCGCGCCGATCACCTTTTCGTGCTGGCCCATGCAAAGATAATCGTTGGAGCACCACACGGTGATCGGCTTGGGGCCGTTATGACCGTGGAAACAGCGCGCGTTGGGATAGGCGCCCTTGTTGCGCATGATGTCGATAAAGACGCGGTAACGGCCTTCCTCGTGCAGCCGGTCGATCGCGGAATCGAAAATCTGGTCGTAGTTCACTCGCGTCTCGCTGCTCTTGCGGCCGCCATGCGAAAAGCGCGGGGCGCCGCGTTCCTGCCATGCTCTGTTGTTCCGCCTCAACGTGCGAGAGGGCGGTTGGTTTCGGCGGTATTTAAGGGCCGGGGGTCGCTTTTGCCACAGCGATCTTTGCGAGCCGCTCGCAGCATTTGCAGCAGGGTCAGAACGCCTCGGCAGGCCCGAAACCGCGGGCGTGGAGGGCTCCTTCAAGTCCCTTGGCACCCTCCAGCAGGCCGGTGACGACGAAGCGGTTGGGGCCGTTTTGGGCAAAGCTTTGCCCGTCGAGCAGGTGTGCGATCCGCCGCGCGATGCCGTCTGCGCCATCCACCTGCGCAACGTGAGGGCCGAACGCCTCAGCGATTTCCTCGGCAAGCAGCGGGAAGTGGGTGCAGGCCAGCACCAGCGTGTCGATTTCCGCGCCGCCGGGCATGGCGGCAAGGCGCGCGGCGATTTCGGCGATGGGTGCAGGATCGACAGCCTGCCCACGCAGCTTGGCCTCCGCCGCCGCGACCAGACCGGGGGCGGCGATCCGCAGCAGACGCTTGTCGGCGGCAAAGCGCGCCTCGAGATCGTCGACATAGGCCTGCCGGATGGTCGCCTCCGTTCCGACGAGGCCGATCGTGCCGCTGCGCGTGAGCGCGGCGGCGGGCTTGATCGCCGGGACGGTGCCGACCACCGGCACCTCCAGCACATCGCGCACCATGCCGAGCGCGATGGTGGAGGCGGTGTTGCAGGCGATGCAGGCCAGGCGCGGCTGGTAACGCTCGGTCATGCGGCCCAGCAATCCGGCAACCCGTGCGGCGATCTGCGCCTCGGTCTTGGTGCCATAAGGCAGGCCCGCGAGGTCGGCGGCGTAGATCACCGGCGCATCGGGGAGCACCTCGCGCAGCGCGTCATAGACGGTGAGGCCCCCGACGCCGGAATCGAACAGCAGAATGGGGGAAGCGGGCTCGGCCATCAGCGCGGTGCGATGGCCGAGCCCGCGCGTCCGGTCAACTCTCGGGAAGAACCTTCATGATCGTCTTCACCTCGATGCCCAGCTCGCCCCAGTGCGCCTCGCTCCACACCCGGTACTCGTCGAGCGATACGCGCCCGTCGCGGTCGGTGTCGGCAGCGGTGTAGAATTCGCTTACCTGCGCGGGATCGTCGCTGTTCCCGATAACGGCCGAGCCTTCGCGCGCTTTGCTGTCATCGGGATCGATGAAGGCGATGGCGACGAAGGGCGATTCGGGGCTTTCGAGAAAGCCGCTCTCGTTGCGGTCGAGGTGGGCGAACACGCGCTCGATACTGCCGTCGACCTCGATTTCGATCGGTTCGGCAGCAGGATAGGCGGTGGCAAGGGCAAGGCCCAGCGCGGTCAGTGTCAGCATGGCAAGTCCTCCGAAAACGAGTGGTCGGTGGTGCCGTGATGGGCGTGGATCGGCAGGCGGCGACAGGTCCGACGGAGCGGCTACGGTCTGGCCGTACCCTTCCGCAACGGCCAGCATCCGCGCCGCGTCCCGCGATGTGGCCGCGCCAAGTTTGGTCCGTGCCATCTTCAGCCGCTTTTCGACCGCATGATGCGAGACGCCCAGGTCGATGGCGATTTCCTTCGCCGACTTGTGATCGAGCCAGAGGCGCAGCGCTTCCTTTTCGCGCTCTGTCAGGCGGGTGATCGCGTCGCTGATTTCCATGCGGTCGAGACTAGCCTGACAGGCCTGCCCGCAAAAGTATGGTCGCACCGTAATTCCGACGCGGCATGGCCTTGGCGTCACTTAGGTTTAGACGAATCGCGCGGCGCGGCTATGACGGCGTGATGGAACCCGTTTTCGCCGCGCTGCTGGGCTTTGCTCTGGGCTCGATCCCCTTTGGCCTGATCCTCACCCGCGCGGCGGGGCTGGGCGATGTGCGCAAAATCGGCAGCGGGAGCATCGGCGCGACCAATGTGCTGCGCACCGGGAACAAGGGGCTGGCGGCAGCGACCGTGCTGCTCGATGCCCTGAAGGCGGCGGTGCCGGTGCTGGTGGCGGGAGCGGTTTGGCCCGGCACAGAAGGCATCGCGGCGGTTGCGGCGGTGGCGGGGCATTGCTTCACCCCTTGGCTCGCCTTCAAGGGCGGCAAGGGTTTCGCCAGCGCCGCCGGAGCGCTTGCAGCGCTGGCGTGGCCCGCGATGCTCGCCTGCGCGGCGGTCTGGGCGATCACGCTCTACGTCAGCCGGATTTCGAGCGTGTCCTCGCTGGTGACGGTGATCGCCGCGCCGGTGATCGCCTGGGCGCTGGGCTATCCGCAGGTCATCGCCCCGCTGATCGCGATTGCCGCGATCGTGATCGTCCAGCACCGCGCCAATATCGGCCGGTTGATGCGGGGGGAGGAGCCCAAGGTCGGCTCTTCATCGGCCAAGCCGTGATGCGGGGCCGCGACTGATGGAGAGCACGGGGTCGCAGCCAACGCTCAGCCAAGCAGAAGCCTTCGCGCGCATCCGCCTGCTGCGCTCGCCCAATATCGGCCCGGTGAGCTACCGCCAGCTCCTCGCCCGCTTCGGCACGGCGGCAGCGGCGCTCGACGCATTGCCCGATCTCGCCAGCCGGGGCAGGGGGCCCTACCGCCCTGCCAACGCCGAGAGCATCGAGCGCGAGGTCGCCGCCGTGCGCCGGGCGGGGGCGCGCTATCTGTTCCACGACCAGCCCGATTACCCCGCGCTGCTGGCCGAACTCGATTCCGCTCCGCCGATCCTGACCTGCCGGGGCAGGCTCGCGCTCGCCTCCGAGCCCTGCGTCGCGTTGGTGGGCGCGCGCAATGCCAGCGCTGCCGCCGTCAAGCTGGCGCGCGATTTCGCCGCCGCGCTGGCAGAGGCGGGCTTCACCGTCGTCTCGGGCCTGGCGCGCGGGATCGACGGTGCGGCGCACGAGGGTGCTTTCCCGCAGACCATCGGCGTCATCGCCAGCGGCATCGACATCGCCTATCCCCCGCAGCACACCGATTTGCAGGAGCGTATCGCTAGCGATGGCCTGCTGATCGCCGAACAGCCCCCCAGCACCGAGCCGCGCGGGCGGCATTTCCCTTCGCGCAATCGCATCATCGCAGGCCTTGCCAGTGGCACGCTGGTGGTCGAGGCCGCGCCGCAATCGGGCAGCCTCATCACCGCGCGGCTGGCTGGCGAGGCGGGGCGCGAGGTGATGGCGATCCCCGGCTCCCCGCTCGATCCCCGTGCAAGCGGTTGCAATCATCTCATCCGCGAAGGCGCGGTGCTGGTGCAGACGCCCGACGAGGTGGTCGAACTGCTGCAAAGCTTCACCGGCGCGCCGCGATCAACCTTCCGGGTCAGCGACGGGGCCGAAGACTTCGACTACACCGAACTCGCCAGGCTCGACTGGGGCGAAGCGCGCGCCGATCTCAGTCGCGACATCGCCAGCCTGCTGACCAACGCGCCGATCGCGGTGGACGAGCTGATCCGCCAGTCCGGCGCCACACCTGCCGAAGTGCACATGGCGCTGCTCGAACTCGAACTGGCGGGCGATCTGGAACGCCAGCCCGGCGGCGAAGTGAGGCTCGCGCGCTAGGCCGATACCGGCCATCGATGACAAGTGTTGCGCATTCGATGACAAAGCCTGTCACGTTTCCCTGCGCCTATCGATTCCGCCTCGCCGCGAACCTACGCATCCCCTGACCCGGCGGCGAAGGCCGGGAGGCAACCTGCGACGGGGGTATCGATGAAAGCTGTTTTGTTACGTATCTGGGCCGCGTTCTGCGCGCTCGGGCTGATCGCTCAACCGCTGTGCGCCAAGGAGCGCGCGCCGCTCGAAATCAAGGACAACGGCGCGCTTGACGGGGCGCAGCAAGTGGCGATCGTCTCCTTCAACGTCGGCTTCATCTTCGAATCCGTCGACCAGACCCAGAAAACCGGGGGCCTGATGGGCGCTTTCGGCGGGACGACCAAGGCGCGCAGCGAGCTTGTCGGCGTGACGCCCGAAATGATGCAGCAGATCACCGATGCCGCCTATGCCGATTTCGTCGCCAAGCTGGCGGCGCGGGGAATCACTGTCGTCGAGGCCGATTTCTCGCAGCTTTCGGGCGACAAGGGGCCGAGCGAGGAGCGCATCAATCTGGAAAAGAAGAGCACCGGCAAGGCGGTGTTCTATGCGCCCAGCGCGCTGCCCGTGCAGGTGTTCCTGCGCGGCGACGTGGCGCAGCGCAAGAGCCTCGCAAATTTCGGGGACGAGGGCCGCATCGCGCGCAACACCTACGCGGTGGAGAACGCCGCCAAGGCGAACGGCATTCCGGCGGTGGGCGTGGTCTATCTGGTCGACTTCTCCGACCAGAAGCGCCCCGGCGCCTTCAGCTTCGGGGGTAGTCTCAAGGTCAATGCCAACCTTTCGGTCGTGCCCGAATTCTCGCGGCTGACGGTGATCGGCGCGAACGGCAAGAAGAACGAGATCGTGCTGAAGCAGCCGGTGTCGGTCGATGGCGAATTCGTCGAGGTGTCGGACGCGATGGGCAAGCGGGAGAAGACCGTGCAGGGGGCGGCGAACGTCCTTGGCGGGCTGGCTGCCAATTCGGGCATCAAGCTGCCGATGATCGGCAAGACCCGCAAGTTTGCCTTCACCGCGATTCCCGAAAACTACCAGTCGGGCGCGATCGCCTTGGCCGAAGCCGCAAACGACACGATCCTTGGCCCCGTAGGGCGCTGACCCCAAACGCAGCCGCCGCCGGGTATCGCGTTGCGACATCCGGTGGCGGCACGTTGTTTCCAGATCTGGGGTTTTGGGTTTTGGGGAGGTCAGCCCTTGGGCATGATGACCCCGCAGGCGACGCGCGCACCCGAAGAGGCCATCGCGCGATAATCGTCCGCCGCGGCGTGAACCATCACCGCCGACCCATCCGCATCGCCCAGCAGGTAGGGATTGGCTGCGCTGGGCGTGCCCGACAGCGTCACGCCGGGGACGGTGAAGCTCGCCTCGCCCATGCCGTCGGCACCGATGGTGATGTTGGGCAGGTCGCCCGTGTGATAGCCGCCTTCGGTGTCGAAACCATGCTCCTTGCCCTGCGGATTGAAGTGGCTTCCCGCGGCGGCAAAATCGGGGGTGCAGGCGCCGGTTTCATGGATGTGGAAACCGTGCACGCCCTCGGTCAGGTTCTTGAGCTTCGCCATCACGATCACGCCATTGGCGGCCTGGGTGAAGGTCACCGTGCCCGCATCCGTCCCATCGGCCTTCATCACCTTGGCCGTGACAGGCATCATCGCCGCCGCGCCGGGGACGGCTCCGGTCTCCTGAGCGCAGGCGGCAAGCGGCATGGCGGCCAGCACGGCAAGCGGCGCAAGGGCAAGGCGGGGCGAGAGGGTGGCGGGCTTGATCATGGCGAAAACTCCTTTGTATGTCCGCCTATAACCTTTCGCGCAGCGCAGGTGTTCCCATCTGCCGGCCGGAGCGCCATATGCGCGCGGCGGGCAGAGCGCGACTTCCTGCTTGACGCATTGCCGCAGCGCGCTTCACCCTCGCGCACACGTACACGTAAGGGACACCTCTCTCAGCCCATGCAACTTGTCATCGTCGAATCCCCCGCCAAGGCGAAAACCATCGAGAAATATCTGGGCAAGGACTTCAAGGTTCTCGCCTCCTACGGCCATGTCCGCGATCTGCCGCCCAAGGATGGCAGCGTGAAGCCGGACGAGGACTTCGCGATGGAGTGGCAGCTCTACAGCGACAAGCAGAGCCGCTTCAAGGAAATCGCCGATGCCGCCAAGGGTGCCAGCCGCCTCGTGCTCGCGACCGACCCCGACCGCGAGGGCGAGGCGATCAGCTGGCACGTTCAGGAGCTTTTGAAGAAGCGCAAGAGCCTGCCAGCCAAGGTCGACCGTGTCACCTTCAACGCGATCACCAAGCAGGCGGTGACCGACGCGATGACCAAGCCGCGCGAGCTCGATCAGCCGCTGATCGACGCCTATCTGGCGCGGCGCGCGCTCGACTATCTGTTCGGCTTTACGCTTTCGCCGGTGCTGTGGAGGAAGCTTCCCGGTGCGAAGAGCGCGGGCCGCGTGCAATCGGTCGCGCTGCGCCTGATCGTCGAGCGCGAGCGCGAGATCGAAGCGTTCCGGGCGGAAGAATACTGGAGCGTCGTCGCGCAGATGCAGCACGACGGCACGGCCTTCGACGCTCGTCTGGTGAAGTTCCGGGGCGAGAAGCTGGAGAAGCTTAGCCTCGGCGAAAAGGGCATCGCGATGGAGGCCAAGGCCGCTGTGGAAAGCGGGCGGTTCACGGTCGAAGGCGTCGAGACCAAGCCGGTCAAGCGCAACCCCGCGCCGCCGTTCACCACCTCGACGCTCCAGCAGGAGGCCGCGCGCAAGCTCGGCTATTCGGCGCAGCACACGATGCGGCTGGCGCAGTCGCTCTACGAAGCGGGCGCGATCACCTATATGCGGACCGATGGCGTGCAGATGGACATGGGCGCGATTCTTGCCGCGCGCGATGCCATAACCGCGCGCTTCTCCGAGGATTACCGCCCGGAAAAGCCGCGCTTCTACAGCACCAAGGCCAAGAACGCGCAGGAAGCGCACGAGGCGATCCGCCCGACAGATTTCACCCGCGAACGCGCCGGAACCGGCGATGAGGGCAAGCTTTACGATCTCATCTTCAAGCGCGCGATGGCAAGCCAGATGGCGACCGCGCAGCTCGAACGCACCACCGTCACCCTGCGCGATGCGACCGGCCAGCACGAGCTGCGCGCCACCGGCCAGGTGATCCGCTTCCCGGGCTTCCTTGCGGTCTATCAGGAAGGGCTGGACGATTCCGAGGACGAGGATGGCGGGCTGCTGCCGGTGATGAAGGCGGGCGACTGCCCGGCCAAGCGCGCCGTCGAGGCGACCCAGCACTTCACCCAGCCGCCGCCGCGCTTTTCCGAAGCCTCGCTGGTCAAGCGGCTGGAGGAGCTCGGCATCGGGCGCCCGTCCACCTACGCCTCGACCATCCAGACCCTGCGCGATCGCGCCTATGTCCGCATGGAGAAGAACCGCTTCTTCGCCGAGGAATCGGGCCGGCTGCTGACCGCCTTCCTCGAACGCTTCTTCCCCACCTATGTCGCCTATGACTTCACGGCGGGCATGGAGGACGAGCTCGACGTCGTTTCCGACGGGCGCGAGGATTACAAGGCGCTGCTCGCGCGGTTCTGGCGCGACTTCAAGCCCAAGGCCGACGAGGTGATGGACAAGCTGCCTTCGGAAGTGACCGAGGCGCTCGACGATTATCTCTCCGACTTCCTGTTCCCGCCGCGCGAGGACGGCAGCGATCCGCGGGCCTGCCCGCTATGCGCCACCGAAGGCCGCAGCGGCGGGCGGCTCAGCTTGCGCGGAGGCCGTTTCGGGGCCTTCGTGGCCTGCGCCAATTACCCGGAATGCAAATACACGCGCCGCTTCGCCCAGCCGGGCGGCGAGGGCGAGGGCGGGGCCGAAGACGGCGTTATCGGCCAGCACCCCGAAACCGGTGAGGACATCCACCGCAAGTCAGGCCGCTTCGGCCCCTATGTCCAGATGGGCGAGGGCAAGGAGGCCAAGCGCGCGAGCATCCCCAAGGACCTCGACGATTTCGATCTCGACTGGGCGGTGAAGCTGCTCGACCTGCCGCGCATCATTGGCGCGCATCCCGACACGGGGCTGGAGATCGAGGCCAATATCGGGCGCTACGGGCCTTACCTTCGCCACGATGGCAAATACGGCAAGCTGTCGAACACGCGTGAGGTGTTCGAAGTCGGCATGAACCGGGCGGTCGCTGTTCTGGCCGAGGCGGCGAACCGGGGCGGGGCGGCGCGCGGCAAGTCGGAGCCGATTGCCTCGCTCGGCGCGCACCCCACCACCGGCGGCGAGATCAAGGTCATGCCGGGGCGCTTCGGCCCCTATGTCACCGACGGCACCACCAACGCGACGATCCCGCGCGACACCAAGCCCGAGGACGTGACGCTCGACGCCGCGATCGCGCTGATCGACGCGCGCATCGCCAAGGGCCCGGCCAAGGGCAAGGGCAGGAAGAAGGCCGCGCCCAAGAAAGCCGCGCCCAAGAAGCCGGCGGCGAAGAAGCCTGCCGCCAAGAAAGCGCCTGCCAAGAAGAAAGCGCCGGCAAAACAGGACTGAGCCCGCGACCGGCCGGCGGATAGAAGTAGCAATTTGCTGCGCAATCCGCCGGCCGCGTTTGCAAATAATAAAGCATTTGGACCCTACCACGGTGGCCGGAAAAAGGGTTCCCGCCGTGATCGAAATTGAAGTCCAGAACGAGACCCATCAGACCCAGAGCCGGATCCGCTTTGCCGCCGTCCCGCGCATTGGCGAGGGCTTGCGGCTGCGCGAACCGGACGGGATGTGGGCGAGCTACGACGTGCTCGATGTGTGGTACCAGAAGGCCGAATTCGGCGATGTCTGGATGCCCTACCTCCATGTCCGCGTGACGCCCGGCGAGATGGTCGGCACGCTCGAGGCCGATCCCTATTCGGATGATTTTGCCGCGCAGTCCTACGAATCCGGGCGTGCCGCGATGGGTGGGGGGCGCTGACGGTGCAGAATCTGATCAAGCGCAATTCCGGCCCCGGTCGTCGCCCCGCGATGGAGGGCAAGACGCTGGCCGAAAAGCTCGCGCAGAACGAAAAGGCGCTGGAAGCGGGGATCGCCGCCGCCGAGGAAGAGGCCGCGCGCGCCCAAGCGGATTCGGCTTCGGGCTCGGGCGCGAGTGCCGCTGCTGCGCCGCCCGCGCGGCCTGCCCCGGCCGCTGCCGATGAAGCTGACGGCACCGCGGCGATCGTCGCCGCTGCCAAGGCGATGCGCGATCGCTATGCCGGGCAACCTGCTCCGGCAGCGACCGCCCGGACCTGTCTGATCGTCGACGACAGCCGCGTCATCCGCAAGGTTTCCAGCAAAATCGCGATCAGCCTCGGCTATGTGCCGATCGAAGCCGAAAACGGCGAGGAAGCGCTCGCCCGGTGCAAGAAGTCGATGCCCGATCTGGTGCTTACCGACTGGAACATGCCAGAAATGGACGGGATCGCCTTCGTCACCAAGCTGCGCAGCATCCCCACGCCCAAGGAGCCGGTGGTGGTGTTCTGCACCTCGAACGGCGAGGCCAAGGATATTCACGACGGCATCGCCGCAGGGGCCGACGATTACATCGTCAAGCCCTTCGACGAGGCCGCATTGCGGGCTAAGCTGGAAAAGCTGGGGCAGGGATAATTCGGCGCGAACCCAACAATTGTTGGGCAGTCAGGGCCTAGACAGAGCCGCGCGCTTTTGCGAACGGGGTCGGTCCGCAAGGCCGTGCCTTGCATCCTCACGGATCCCGCCATGCCGACGACCTTTGATCAGACTCATTCGCCCAGGATAGGGCAGATCACCTTCCGGCAGCTGGCCGATGCGATGCCGCAGATGGTCTGGTCGACCCTGCCGGATGGCTCGCATGATTACTACAACGCGCGCTGGTACGAATTCACTGGCGCGCCTGCCGGATCGACCGATGGCGAGGGCTGGAACGACATGTTCCACCCTGACGATCAGGAACGCGCCTGGGGCATCTGGCGGCATAGCCTCGAAACCGGCGAGCCTTACGAGATCGAATATCGTCTGCGGCATCACAGCGGCGAATATCGCTGGACGCTGGGCCGCGCGCTGCCAGTGCGCGACGAGGACGGCACGATCATCCGCTGGGTCGGCACCTGCACCGACATCCACGAACAAAAGGAAATCGCGTCGATGAACGCGGTGCTGAGCCGCGAGCTCAGCCACCGCATCAAGAACATCTTCGCGGTGATCGGCGGGATCATCGGCATTTCGGCGCGGCAATTCCCCGAGATGGGCGAACTCGCCGGGCAGCTGCAGGCGCGGGTGGCTTCGCTGGGGCGCGCGCACGACTATGCCCGTCCGCACAGCGAGGAGAGCGCACCGCATATCGGTTCTCCGATGCTGAAAGAGATGCTGCGGCAGCTGCTACAACCCTATCCTGCGCTCGATGAAGGGCGGGTGACGATCGAGGGCGACGATCTCAAAATCGACGACCGCGGTGCCACCCCGATCGGTCTGGCGTTCCACGAGTTTGCGACCAATTCCATGAAATATGGCGCGCTGTCGGTGCCCGAAGGCCACGTGGGGATCGTGATTACGGTGCAGGATGAGAAGGTGACGATCATTTGGTCGGAAACCGGCGGCCCCCCTGTCACCGCTCCTGCCGAGAGCGGGTTCGGAACGCAGCTCACGGAAATCGCGATCGATGGTCAGCTGGGCGGCACGATATCGCGCGACTGGGCCGCCGATGGCCTACGGATTACGGTGGAAGTGCTGGCGAACCGCCTCAGTCGCTGATGGGAGGGGCGCCGTCGCCGATCAGCTGAAGCAGACGAGATTCTGCGGGGGTTCGACCGGATGCCCGCGACGCCGTTCAAGCGCATATGAGACGGCAGAAAGCAGGGTCTGCGGGTCGGCAGGTTTGGTCATGACACCGATCGTGCCCGCCACGCCGTCACCCAGAACGCGCGGATTGGCGGTGACAAAGATGACCGCCGCGTCGAATTCGCCCGACAGCCGCGCGCCGATTTCCGGGCCGGTCAACCCATCGCGCAGGTGCAGATCGACCAGTGCGAGCGACACGCCGCTGCCGGCCTTGACGATGGCACTTTCCATGTCGGCCGCGACCCCGACGACCGTATAGCCATTCCGTTCGAGAATGCTCTGCATCTCGAAGGCGATGAAGAATTCATCTTCAACTATGAGGATCGTCTCGGACATACTGCGCAAAGGTAGCTAACCGCTTTTTTGTTCCCGGCACACGAAATTTTTTTCCGTGTTCGGGAACGATAGGAGTCGCCGACCGTTTAGCGCACCCAGTCGAGTCCGATCTCTTCGAACAGTTCCTTGTCCTCGGCCCAGTTCTCCAGCACCTTGACGTGCAGGAACAGGTGCACCTTCACCCCCAGCACCTCGGACAATTCCTTGCGTGCGGCTTCGCCGATCGCCTTGATCTTCGATCCCCCCTTGCCGAGCACGATGGCGCGCTGGTTGTCGCGGGTGACGACGATCTGCTGGTGGATCTCGACGCTGCCGTCCTTGCGCAGCTCGTATTTCTCGGGCCGCACCGCGCTGTCATAGGGCAGCTCCTCGTGCAGCTGCTGGTAGAGCTGTTCGCGGGTGATCTCGGCGGCAAGCAGGCGTTCTGAGGCGTCCGAGACCTGATCTTCGGGGTACATCCAGTCGCCCTCGGGCATCATCCGCGCGAGGTGATCCTTCAGCTCGCCCACGCCCTCTCCGGTCAGGGCCGAGACGAAGAAGATCTCGGCGAAATCGACCTTGCCGCCCAGCTCCTGCGCCAGCGCCAGCAGCGGTTCTTTCTTGGCGCGGTCGACCTTGTTGAGAACGAGGATCTTGCGCTCGGGCCGCTCTGCAAGTGTCTCCAGCAGCGGTTCGAGCTCATGGCGGCGCTGCTTGATCGGATCGACCAGCAGCAGCACCGCGTCCGCCGCTTCGGCGCCTTCCCATGCCGCGCTCACCATCGCCCGGTCGAGCCGTCGGCGCGGCGCGAAGATGCCGGGCGTGTCGACGAGGATCATCTGGGTCGGCGCATCGTCCGTTTCGTGCAGCGCAATCCCGAGCATCCGCGCGCGGGTGGTCTGCGCCTTGGCGCTGGTGATCGCGACCTTCTGGCCGACTAGGCTGTTTACCAGCGTCGATTTGCCCGCATTGGGCGCGCCAAGCACGGCGACCACGCCGCAGCGGGTGGGGGGGGTGTCAGTCATGATAAGCCTTCTTGTCATTTGCCACGAAATGTTCCACGTGAAACATTTCAGGAACATTCATCCGAACCGGTCCAGAAAGGCCTTGGCCGCCAGTCGCTCGGCCTCGCCCTTGCTGCTCGCGGTCGCTTCCGCCTCACCGACGTTTCGCACGCTGACTTCGACCGTAAAGCGCGCCGCGTGATCCGGGCCGGAGCGGTCGGTGACGGTGTAGACCGGCGGCGCGCGGCGGTTTCCGGCGGCCCATTCCTGCAGCGCGCTTTTGGGGTGCTTGGCCTTGCCCACATCGCCTTCGAGTTCCTTCGCCCAGAGGCGGTAGATCAGGCTTTTCGCCGTGTCGAAGCCATGCGTGATGAAGCAGGCGCCGATCAGCGCCTCCATCACGTCGCCGAGGATCTTGTCGCTGTCCGCCCCGCCATCGTCGCGCGCCTGCTTGCCGAGGCGGATATGCTCGGGCAGGCCGATGCTGCGTGCGATCCGCGCGCAGGTGGTGCCGCTGACGAGCGCGTTGAGACGCTGCGAGAGCTTGCCTTCGGGCGCGTCGCCCGCGCGGAACAACCATGCCGCCACCGAGAGACCCAGCACCCGGTCGCCGAGAAATTCGAGCCGCTGGTAATCCGCCGCGTCGGCCGGGCCCGATCCGTTGAAGCTGCCGTGAGTCAGCGCCTCCAGCCAGACGGCATCGTCGGTGGGGGCGAAGCCCTGCTGGTCGAGCCACGCGCGCGTTTCGGGGGCGAGGCCGGTCACAACAGGTTTCCGATCCGGTTCCAGCGCGCGGCGGAGAACCAGCTGAGCGGGTTGCCCCAATCGGCGCTGCCGTCGGTCGACCACACGATTATGGTGGCGCGTCCGACCAGCAGATCCTCGGGCACCAGCCCCACGCCGAACCCGGCGGCAGCCTCGAACCGGCTGTCGAGCGAACTGTCGCGGTTGTCGCCCATCACGAACAGGCGGCCCGGCGGCACGGTGACTTCGGCGAAGGTGTCGGCCCCCGGCACGGTTCCCAGATCGAGCACGGTGTAGGACGGCCCGCCCGGCAGCGTCTCGCGGAAGGCGGTATAGCGGCAGGCCTCAGCACCCTCGGCGGTGCGGACGACATCGGCCGATCCGCACAGGGTGTTGGGCGACATCGGCACTTCGAGGGCGGGCAAGGCCTCACGCCTGAGCGCCTCGCCGTTCAGCAGCACCTCGCCATTGACGACCGCCACCCGGTCTCCCGGCAGACCGATCACGCGCTTGATATAGTCCTGCCCGTCGACCGGGTGCTTGA
Source organism: Porphyrobacter sp. YT40 (assembly GCF_006542605.1). GTDB lineage: Bacteria > Pseudomonadota > Alphaproteobacteria > Sphingomonadales > Sphingomonadaceae > Erythrobacter. Next base: position 2,828,980 of record NZ_CP041222.1, on the reverse strand, counting down.
AGATCACGATGTCCCCGCGCTCGGGCGTGCGTGCGAAGAGACGGCCATCGGGCAGCGGCAGGTCGAAGGGCAGCGAATGGCGCGAGATGCCGTAGGGCCACTTGGCCGCGAGCAGATAATCGGCGGTCATCAGCCGCGGCAACATGCTCTCGGTCGGGATCGAGAAGGGCGAGAATACGAATACGCGGAAGGCCAGCACCGCCAGCAACAGCTTGATGATAAACCACACAAATCCGCCCCAGCTCTCGCCCATGCGTGCGGTCTGGGCGGCGGGTGGTGTATCCCGGAGCGATTGGGTCTTAACATCCATCACCCGTGCCCTTACTCGCAGCCGCACACTTGCGCAAAGGGGAACGGTTATGAGCACTTCCGAGACAGGCCGCGACGAGGCCGGGATTGCCGCGGCATGGGCGGGCCTGCGTGCGTTGCCGCAGCCGACGCTGGCCGAACTCTTCGCCGCCGATCCCGCGCGGCCCGAGGCGCTCACCCGCCGCATCGCCTGGCCGGTCGGGCCGGGCGGCGAGGTCGAGGCGGGGATGCGGATCGACTTTTCCAAGACCCACCTGTCCGATGAAGCGCTGACGCTGTTCGAAGCGCTGGCCGATGCGGCCGGTTTCGGGGCGATGCGCGATGCGCTGTTCGGCGGCGGGATCGTCAACCCCACCGAAGGCCGCGCCGCCACCCACGGCGCGCTGCGCGGCAGCGGCACGCCCGCGCAGGTGGAGGAGGCCGAGGCGCTGCTCGCCCGCATGGGGATGCTGGTCGAGGCGATCCACGAAGGCGCGCTGGGCGAAGTGCGGCACTGCATCGCGATCGGCATCGGCGGCTCGGCGCTCGGCCCGGCGCTGGCGATCGACGCGCTGACCCGCGATCTGGCGCTTGTCGATGTCCATGTGGTCTCGAATATCGACGGGCTCGCCCTCGAACAGGCGTTCCGCGCTTGCGATCCGGCGACGACGCTGATCGCGGTCGCCTCCAAGACTTTCACCACCATCGAGACCATGACCAACGCGGCAAGCGCGCTGAAGTGGCTTTCCGACAATGGCGTCGAAGATCCCGGCGGGCGGGTGGTGGCGCTCACCGCCTCGCCCGAGAAGGCGGTCGAATGGGGGGTGGACGAAACCCGCGTGCTTCCCTTCGTCGAGAGCGTGGGCGGGCGCTATTCGCTGTTTTCGAGCATCGGCTTTCCGGTGGCGCTGGCGGTGGGGATGGACGAATTCCACGCGATGCTGGCCGGGGCCAAGGCGGTGGACGATCATTTCCGCGAGACCGAAGGCCGCGCCAATGCGCCGCTGCTGGCGGCCTTTGGCGACCTATACTACAGCCGCATCCGAGGCTGCCAGACCCGCGCAGTCTTCGCCTATGACGAACGTCTCGCGCTGCTGCCCTACTATCTCCAGCAGCTCGAAATGGAATCCAACGGCAAGAGCGTCACCGTCGACGGCGCGGCTGTCGACGGGCCGACCGCAGCGATCACCTGGGGCGGGGTGGGGACCGACGCGCAGCACGCGGTGTTCCAGCTGCTGCATCAGGGCACGCACCTTATCCCGGTCGATTTCCTCGTCAGCATCGCGCCCGGCGACGATCTCGACCCCGCGCATCACCGCATCCTGCTGATGAATTGCCTCGCCCAAGGCGCGGCGCTGATGGCGGGCAAGCCTTCCGACGATCCGGCGCGCGCCTATGCCGGGGATCGCCCCTCGACCACCTTCCTGATCGACGATTGCGACGCGGCCGCGCTGGGCGCGCTGATCGCCTTCCACGAACATCGCACCTTTGCGGGCGCGGTGCTGATGGGGATCAACCCCTTCGACCAGTTCGGGGTGGAGCTGGGCAAGGCGATCGCCAAGCAGATCGAATCAGGCGAGGGCAGTTTCGATGCGAGCACCATGGCGCTGATGGCCGCCGCCGGGCTGCGCTGAGCGCTTCGGCGTGATGCAGGATAGCCACAGCGTCTGCGAGTGATTGCGCAAGCGCGCATTCTTGTTCCTCGCGATAGTTGCAGGCTTGCGCGCCATCGCAGGAAAATTACGACAAATGTGGGACGGCTGGCAAGAATCGACGGATTTTCGCCTTTCGCCGTGTTCGATTTGCACCTCTTGGCCAAATGCGTATTCTTGAGGACATCCGGCGTTACCCGACACGCCGCCTCTCATTCTCCTCGCAAGGAAGCCCCATGATCCGTGCCGCCATCGTCCCTGCCATCGCCCTGATTGCTGCCATCGCCGCGCCGGTGGCCGCCGACGAGAAGGCGCAAGGGGACGGCACGGCGCGTTCCAAGGTCAAGCCCGCGCGCCTGATCGAATTCACCGGCGACCGCGAATTTCTCAAGACCTCCTCGCGCCTGCGGGTGTGGCGTGCCGAGGTCGGCTACACGCTCGACGTCGACACCGCGGGGGTGCCGACCGATTGCGAGCTGACCGACAAGTTCCGCATGAACTACGTCAACGACAAGCTGTGCGAAGTGCTGCTCAAGCACCACACCTTCGAACCGGCGGTCGATGCCAGCGGCGCCCCGGTCGAAAGCAGCTACGAAGGTTCGCTCAACTACGTGGAATTGCGCGAGAAGGAGTGATCGGCAGGCTGCGGGCGCAGACCCGCACAGGCCGTTACGGGCACCTGTTGCGGCGCCGTTGAAAGCGCCGCATTTGTGCTGCCGGACCGATAATCCTTTGACATTCGGGCGCCGAGGCCCCATCTGCGCCCCATCGAAGCGCGCTAGCCATGCGTGAAGCGGCGGAATTCTGAAAGCATCCGCCCCGGCCGCGCCTCGGTTTTTTCTCAAGACTTCCCTTTTCACGCGGGCGGTTTCAACCCCCGCGCCGCGCGCCCTGCAAAGGTCTGCGCGCGTCGCAGATTATTTGCGAGTTTTCTATCACATGACCACTTTTGCTGACCTCGGGCTGTCGCAGCCCGTGCTCCAGGCCCTCGACATGAAGGGCTATTCGACGCCGACCCCGATCCAGGAACAGGCGATCCCCGCCGTCCTCAAGGGCCGCGACCTGCTCGGCATCGCGCAGACCGGCACCGGCAAGACCGCCGCCTTCATGCTTCCCAGCATTGACCGGCTGCGCGAAGCCGACAAGCAGATCCCGTTCAAGTCCTGCCGCATGCTGGTGCTGGCGCCGACCCGCGAATTGGCAGTGCAGATCGCCGACAGCGCCAAGGATTACGGCGCGCTCGCCGGGCTGAAGGTGCAATGCATCGTCGGCGGCACGAGCGTGGGCAAGGATCGCAACAAACTGCACCGCGGCACCGACATTCTCGTCGCAACGCCCGGCCGGCTGCTCGACCTGATCGACCAGAAGGCGTTCAACCTCAACGGCATCGAAATTCTGGTGCTGGACGAGGCCGACCAGATGCTCGACCTCGGCTTCATCCACGCCCTCAGGAAGATCCGCGAACTCGCGCCCAAGGAGCGTCAGACGCTGTTTTTCAGCGCCACCATGCCCAAGGCGATCAAGGAATTGGTGAGCGGCTATTGCGACAACCCCGTGCAGGTCTCGGTCACGCCCGAAAGCACCACGGCCGAGCGCATCGACCAGTACCTCTTCATGGTGCAGCAGGACGAGAAGCTCTCGCTGCTCCAGATGATCCTCCAGCGCCGCCATCAGGTGCCGGGCGAGTTCGAGCGGATCCTGATCTTTACCCGCACCAAGCATGGCGCGGACCGGGTGGTGAAGAAGCTCGCCCATGCAGGTATCGAGAGCAACGCCATCCACGGCAACAAGTCGCAGCCGCAGCGCCAGCGCGCATTGGACGAGTTCCGCAAGGCGCGGGTGCCGATCCTGATCGCGACCGACGTCGCCGCGCGCGGGATCGACATTCCGGGCGTCAGCCACGTCATCAATTACGAGCTGCCCAACGTGCCCGAGCAGTACGTCCACCGTATCGGCCGCACCGCACGCGCCGGGCGTGACGGGATCGCGATCGCCTTCTGTGCCGAGGACGAGCGCGCTTACCTCAAGGACATCCGCAAGGTGACGGGTGCGGAACTGGAGCGTCTGCCGCTGCCCGACAATTTCCGCGCGGTGGTCGAGGGCGAAGGCCCGACCAAGCCCGCACCGCGCCAGCCGATGAAGCGGGTCAATCCGCGCCCGCTCGGCCAGCGCGGGGCACCGAAGGGCGAGCAGCGCGGCGAGCGTCGCGAGGGTGGAGAGCGTCGTCCGCAGCAGGGCGATCAGCGCCGCAGCGGCAACGCCCCGCAGGGTGAGCGCCGTCCGCAGGGTGATCGCAAGCCGCAGAATGCGCAGGGGCAGGGCCGTCCCGCAGGCGGCGGCGATCGTCGCCAGCCCGGCGGCGGTGGCCGTCCCGGCGGAAATGGCGGCGGGGGTCGCGGTCGCGGCCGTGGTCGCTCCGGCGGCGGCGGCGGTGGCGGTCGTCCGCGCGCTGCCAGCGTCTGACGCTCCGGCGTAACCGGCACCAGCGGTGCGGCGAACTCCCGACAGGGTATGCGCCGCACCATTGGAATCGTGCCGCTCTTGGGCCATAGCGCGCATCCTCAGACAGAAGGATGCGCGCCGTGGCCGACGAATATGATTTTGACCTCTTCACCATCGGCGCAGGTTCTGGCGGAGTGCGCGCCAGCCGTGTCGCCGCCGCGCACGGCGCGCGGGTGGCGGTGGCCGAGGAGCACCGCGTCGGCGGCACCTGCGTCATCCGCGGCTGCGTGCCCAAGAAGATGCTCGTCTACGGCGCGCATTTCGCCGAGGATCTGGTGGACGCCGAGCATTTCGGCTGGACCATCGAAGGCAAGCGTTTCGACTGGGCGGCGCTGCGCGACCGGGTGCTCGACGATGTAACCCGGCTCGAGGGGCTCTACGGCCAGACCCTGTCGAACCACAATGTCACGATCTTCAAGGAACGCGCCACGATCACCGGCGATCACGAAGTGACGCTGGCGAGCGGCAAGGTCGTCACCGCCGCGCATATCCTGATCGCCACCGGCGCGCGCCCGCACGTGCCGTCTTTTCCCGGCGCCGAGCACGTCATCACCTCCAACGAGGCGTTCCATCTCGACACCCTGCCGCGCCGCATCCTGATCGCGGGCGGGGGCTATATCGCCAATGAATTCGCCGGAATCTTCAACGAATTCGGCTGCAAGGTGACGATCGCCAACCGGTCTGACACGATCCTGCGCTCTTATGACGCAAGCCTGCGCGACCGGCTGCTTCAGATCTCGATGGTCAAGGGCATCACCTTTCTCTTCAACGCCGAGTTCGAGAGCATCGAGAAGCAGGACGATGGCTGCCTGCTGGTCAAGCTGACCGGGCAGGAAGCCTGCGAATATGACGCGGTGATGGTCGCGACGGGCCGGGTTCCCAATATCGAAGGGCTGGGGCTGGAGACCATCGGGGTCGAGACCGGCACGCGCGGGCAGATCGTCGTCGACGAATTCAGCCGCACCAATGTGCCTTATGTCTATGCCGTGGGCGACGTGACCGACCGGGTGCAGCTCACCCCCGTCGCGATCCGCGAGGGGCAGGCCTTTGCCGATTCCGTCTTCGGCCCGGGCGAGCCCTATGCGGTCGACCATTCCTGCGTGCCGAGCGCGGTGTTCAGCCACCCGCCCATCGCCGCCGTCGGCATGACAGAGGGCGAGGCGCGCAACACGCTCGGCAATATCAAGGTCTACCAGTCCGACTTCCGCCCGATGAAGCACGTGGTCGCGGGACGGAACGAGCGGTGCCTTTACAAGATGATCGTCGATGCGGCGAATGACCGGATCGTCGGCATCCACATGATCGGCCCCGAAGCGCCCGAGATCATGCAGGCCGCCGCCGTGGCGGTGAAGGCCGGGCTCACCAAGGCCGATTTCGACGCGACGGTCGCGATCCACCCGACCATGGCGGAAGAGCTGGTGCTGTTCAAATGAGGGTGGCCGGCAAGATCGTCCTGCTGACCGGCGGCAGCGCCGGGATCGGGCGCGAAATGGCGCGGCAATTGCAGGCCAAGGGCGCGCAGGTGATCCTCACAGGCCGCGATCCCGCGCGGCTGGCTGCGATGGCGGGGGAGGGCTTCGAGACCATCGCCGCAGACCTGTCGAGCGCTGCCGGGGTCGATGCACTGGCGGCGGCGCTGGGCGAGCGCGAGATCGACATTCTGATCAACAATGCGGGGCTTGGCGTGGCGCATGACGTGCGCAATGCCTTGCCCGATCCGGACGCGGCAGACGGGTGCCTCTATGCCAACCTCTCCGCGCCGATCCGGCTGATCACTGCGCTGCTCCCGCGCCTGCGCGCGCGGCCCGAAGCGGCCATCGTCAATGTCACCAGCGGACTTGCGATTGCTCCCAACACCGCCAGCGCGGTCTATTGCGCGAGCAAGGCGGGGCTCCGAAGCTACACGATGTCATTGCGCTCGCAGCTGGCGGGCGAGCCGATCGCCGTGATCGAGGCGCTGCCCCCGGTGGTCGACACGCAGATGACCGCCGACCGCAAGACCAGCAAGATGCCGCCCGAGGAATGCGCGCGCCAGATCATCGCTGCGCTCGAGAACGGCCATGACGAGGCCAATGTCGGCATGGTGAAGGTGCTGCGCGCGGTCTATTCGCTCTCGCCCGCGCTGGCGCGCAGCATCATGCGGCGGTTCTAGGCGCCGCCTCTCCAACGTCCCTCCCCGTTTGGCACGAATGGGGAGGCGGGCGAGGCCGCAGGCCTCGGTCGGAGAGGTATGGCTGCGCAGAAGTACCCCTCCGTCACCGCTGCGCGGCGCCACCTCCCCATCCCTTCCGGACGGGGAGGGACGGGCTATGCGCCCAGCCTTGCCGGGCTGAAGGCCTCGAACGAAAGTCCCGTCGCCGCCGCATCCTCGGGGAACGTGTGGCCAAGCACCGCTGCCGCCGCGATGCGCGACAGGGCGGGGGCAGTCTGGAATCCCGCGCCGCCTTGCCCGGCGCACCAGATGAAGCCGGGCGCGTCCGCCGCCTCGCCCACCACCGGCAATTCGTCCGGCGCGAAACTTCTCAGGCCCGCCCAGGAATGGCTGATGCGGCGGATGGCGAGGGTGGTCGCTTGGCTCACCCGGTCGGCGGCGATGGCCTTGTCGAGTTCCTCGGCGGCGGCGTCGCAGGGTTCGGACGGGGTCTGGTCCATCGATGACGCAAGTAGTTGTCCGCGCCCCTCGGGGAGCAGGTAGAAGCCTTCGCCGACCGTCTTGGTGAAGGGCCAGCGGCTGACATCCGCCCCCTCGGGCGCGGGGAAGGAAATGACCGTGCGGCGGCGTGGCTCGATCCCGATGGGGTGCGCGCCTGCCATCCGTGCGATTGCGTCCGCCCATGCCCCGGCAGCGTTGACCACAAGGGGCGCGGCGTAGGTCTCGCCCGCCGTTTCGACCCGCCATGCATCGCCGCCGCGCGCAATGGCGACGACCCGCGCCCCCGTCACCAGAGTTCCGCGCGCTGCTTTCAGAGCCGCGACATGGGCTTGCAGCATCGCGTGGGTATCGAGCTTCAGCGAAGCGTGATCGACCAGCGCCGCGGCGCAAGCCTCGGGCTTCAGCGCGGGCATCAGCGCGCGGGCCTCCTCGCAGCCGATCCGGCTGTAATCGCAGCCGTAGTGCCGATGCACGTCCTCCAGCGCATCGAGCGCGGCGACCTCCTCCGCCCCGGCGATATGCAGCGCGGGGTGCAACGAGCCATGCGCCGCAAGCTCCGCCATGCTCAGCGCGGTCAGCGTCCGCACGGGGACGTTGCCGAGGCCGTAATGCGCAAAGGCGACGCTGCGGCCGGAGGCGTGGTAGCCCGGCGCGCTCTCGCCCTCCAGCACCACCACCCGCGCGTGCGGCGCGATCCGCGCCGCAAGGCTCAGCCCCGCGATCCCGCCGCCGATCACCACCACGTCCGCCGTCTGCATTGCGATTCCTCCCGGCACTTTTGCCACGTTGACGCTTGCGGCGTGCTAAGGCAACGCACCCGATCAAGAGAGCCACCGGAGAGGAACCCCCGTGTCCGCCAATATCGCCGAAATGGAACGCCGCCGCGAAGCAGCCCGAATGGGCGGCGGCCAGAAGCGCATCGACGCGCAGCACGCCAAGGGCAAGCTGACCGCGCGCGAACGGCTCGACGTGCTGCTCGACGAAGGCAGCTTCGAAGAGATCGACACCTACGTCGAGCATGACTGCCAGGACTTCGGCATGGAGAGCCAGCGCATCCCGGGCGACGGGGTGGTAACCGGCTCTGGCACCATCAACGGGCGGCTGGTCTATGTTTTCTCGCAGGACTTCACGGTTTTCGGCGGCTCGCTGTCGAAGCGCCATGCAGAGAAGATCTGCAAGGTGATGGACACCGCGATGAAGGTCGGCGCGCCGGTGATCGGCCTCAACGATTCGGGCGGCGCGCGCATTCAGGAGGGCGTGGCGTCGCTGGGCGGTTATGCCGAAGTGTTCCAGAGGAACGTGCTCGCATCCGGCGTGGTGCCGCAGATCAGCCTCATCATGGGGCCCTGCGCGGGCGGGGCGGTCTATTCTCCGGCGATGACCGACTTCATCTTCATGGTGAAGGATTCGAGCTACATGTTCGTCACCGGCCCCGATGTGGTGAAGACCGTCACCAACGAGGTGGTGACGCAGGAGGAACTGGGCGGTGCGATCACCCACACCACCAAAACCAGCGTCGCAGATCTCGCTTACGAGAACGATGTCGAAGCGCTGCTGGCGACCCGCCGCTTCTTCGACTTCCTGCCGCTGTCCAACCGCGAGGAAGGGCCGACGCTGCCCACGAGCGACCCGTGGGACCGTCTTGAAAACAGCCTCGACACGCTGATCCCCGACAACGCCAACCAGCCCTATGACATGCACGAGGTGATCATCAAGGTGCTGGACGAGGGCGACTTCTTCGAAATCCAGCCTGCCCACGCGGGCAACATCATCTGCGGTTTCGGCCGCGTGGAGGGCCGCACCGTGGGCGTGGTGGCGAACCAGCCGATGGTGCTCGCCGGCGTGCTCGACATCAATTCCTCGAAGAAGGCTGCGCGCTTCGTGCGGTTCTGCGATGCCTTCGAGATCCCGATCATCACCTTCGTGGACGTCCCTGGCTTCCTCCCCGGCACCGCTCAGGAGCTGGGCGGGATCATCAAGCACGGCGCGAAGCTGCTCTTCGCCTATGCCGAGGCGACCGTGCCCAAGATCACCGTCATCACCCGCAAGGCTTACGGCGGGGCCTATGACGTGATGGCATCGAAGCACCTGCGCGGCGATTTGAACTACGCCTGGCCTACCGCCGAAATCGCGGTGATGGGCGCGAAGGGCGCGGTGGAGATCATCTTCCGTCAGGACCGCGACAACCCCGAGAAGATCGCAGAAAAGACCAAGGAATACGAAGACCGCTTCGCCAACCCGTTTGTGGCGGCCCAGCGCGGCTATATCGACGAGGTCATCCACCCCCACTCGACCCGCCGCCGGATCGCGCTGGGGCTAAGGAAGCTGCGGACGAAACAGCTGGAGAACCCTTGGAAGAAGCATGATAATATTCCGCTGTGAGGGAGATTCTCGATGAGCTTTGAAGCTCTAATGGACCGCATTGATGCGAAAATGATGGCTAACCGTAGACCGGAAAAGGAGGTCCTGTCGGCTGAAGAATACAGCATACTTATTGTCTGGAATTTCGCGGTCTCAGTCGGTGACACCGGGATATACGAGTACATTTACAACGAGAATCCTGATCTATTTCAAGATATTGTTGCAGGATTACGCATAGTCGAGGCGGTCGACATGGCCAATCTCGTCGCCGACTATCTGGCGAATGACAAAGAGCATTATGAGCAAGTGTACGCTGGCGAAGTCAAATTCGGACCATCACGCGATTACGAAGCCGAGATAGCTGCGATTGTGCGAAATGATGGCGACGACCTTGAGCTCTATTTTCGGAATCTGCTCGAGGAATTCGCCCGATCGAAGGGCATGATGTGACATGAAACTCGGCCGTCTCAACCACATCGGGGTCGCCACGCCTTCCATCGCGGACTCGATCGCGTTCTACCGCGACGTCATGGGCGCGACGAAGATCCACACGCCCTTCGACCTGCCCGAACAGGGGGTGAAGGTCTGCTTCGTCGACACTCCCGGCGCGGATGGCGCGATGAACGGCACGCAGATCGAGCTGATCGAGCCGTTGGGGGCAAACTCCACGCTCGCCGGCTTCCTCGCCAAGAACCCCTTGGGCGGGCAGCATCACCTGTGCTTTGAAGTGCCCGACATCGCCGAGGCGCGCTCCGAATTCGAGGCGCTCGGCAAGCGCATCCTCGGCCCCACCCGCATCGGCGCGCACGGCACGCCTATCTTTTTCGTCCATCCCAAGGACATGGGCGGCATGCTTACCGAGATCATGGAGACGCCCAAAGAGGGCACGCACTGGTCGAATTGAACCTATCCGTCACCCCAGCGGAAGCTGGGGTCTCATGCGGCAAGAGATGCCAGCTTCCGCTGGCATGACGAGCAATCGGAGAGAAGAATGTCCTACGAAACCATCCGCGTTGAACGCGAAGGCCCGCTGCTCACCATCACTTTGAACCGCCCCGAGCGGCTCAACGCCATGCCGCCGCAGATGGCGGACGAGCTGGGGCAGGCGTTCTACGACCTCGGCGATGCGCGCGCGGTGCTCATCACCGGAGAGGGCAAGGGCTTCTGCTCGGGCGCGGACCTGTCGGCACGGGGCGCGGGAAGCGCGCTCGGCAGCAAGGGCGGCAGCCACGAGGCGCTGATCAATCACTACAACCCCGCGATCAGCCAGTTGATCCGCGCGCAGGTGCCGGTGATCTGCGCGGTCAATGGCCCGGCGGCGGGTGTGGGGTGTTCTCTCGCTTTGGCTGCTGATTTCACCATCGCCGCCAAAAGCGCGTATTTCCTCCAGGCCTTCGTCAACATCGGCCTTGTCCCCGATGGCGGCTCGACCTGGCTGCTCACCCGCGCCATCGGCCGCGCGCGCGCGACGCGGATGATGATGCTGGGCGAGAAGATTTCAGGGCAGCAGGCCGAGGAATGGGGCCTCGTCTATAAGTGCGTCGAGGATGCCGACCTCATGAACGAAGCGCGCGCGCTGGCCGAGAAGCTCGCCAACGGCCCGACCGTCGCCTACGCCACGATGAAGCGCAACATTGCCACGGCGCTCGACCAGAACCTGCAAATGGTGCTGCTCGCCGAGGCCGAGGGCCAGCGCATCGCGGGCGCGACCAAGGACGCGATGGAGGGCGGCATGGCCTTCCTCCAGAAGCGGAAAGCGGAATTCAAGGGGGAGTAGGCTTTCTCCTACCAACCCCGTTCGGGCTGAGCTTGTCGAAGCCCTGTACTTCCTCTTCCTGCCCTGCGCCTCAAAAGAAGGACGGCCCTTCGACAGGCTCAGGGCGAACGGATATAGTTATCAAATGACCCAAAAACCCACCCTCGAAGACTGGAACGCCCTCGCCGACAAGGAAGTGAAGGGCCGCGACCTCACCTGGCACACGCCCGAAGGTTTCGCGATCAAGCCGCTCTACACGGCGGAAGATCACGCCGGTTTCGACCCCGGCCTGCCCGGCTTTGCGCCCTTCACGCGCGGGGTGAAGGCGAGCATGTATGCGGGCCGTCCGTGGACGATCCGGCAATATGCGGGCTTCTCCACGGCAGAGGAATCGAACGCCTTCTACCGCCGCAACCTCGCGATGGGGCAGAAGGGCCTGTCGGTCGCCTTCGACCTCGCCACCCACCGCGGCTATGACAGCGATCACCCGCGCGTTGTCGGCGATGTCGGCAAGGCGGGGGTGGCGATCGACACGGTCGCCGACATGGAAATCCTGTTCGACCAGATCCCGCTCGATGCCATGAGCGTGTCGATGACGATGAACGGCGCGGTGATCCCGGTGCTGGCCTTCTTCATCGTCGCGGCGGAACGGCAGGGAGTGTCGCAGGAGAAGCTGGAAGGCACGATCCAGAACGACATCCTCAAGGAGTTCATGGTTCGCAACACCTATATCTACCCGCCCGAGCCTTCGATGCGGATCATCTCGGACATCATCGCCTACACCTCGGCCAACATGCCGAAATTCAACAGCATTTCGATCAGCGGCTACCACATGCATGAAGCCGGGGCGACGGCGGTGCAGGAGCTCGCCTTCACCATCGCCGACGGCAAGGAATATGCGCAGCGCGCGATGGCGGCGGGGCTCGACATCGACGCTTTCGCGGGGCGGCTGAGCTTCTTCTTCGGCATCGGCATGAACTTCTTCATGGAGATCGCCAAACTGCGCGCCGCGCGCACCCTTTGGTACCGGGTGATGGACAGGCTGGGCGCCAAGGACGAACGCTCCAAGATGCTGCGCACCCACTGCCAGACCAGCGGCGTGAGCTTGCAGGAGCAGGACCCCTACAACAACGTCATCCGCACCACGGTGGAGGCGATGGCGGCGGTGCTGGGCGGCACGCAGTCGCTCCACACTAACGCGCTCGATGAAGCAATCGCGCTGCCTACTGATTTCAGCGCCCGCATCGCGCGCAACACCCAGCTGGTGCTGCAGGAGGAAAGCGGGATCACCAATGTCGTCGATCCGCTCGGCGGCTCGCATTACATCGAGGCGCTGACTTCCACGCTGGTGGACGAGGCGTGGAAGCTGATCGAGGAAGTCGATGCGGCCGGCGGGATGACCGCCTTCGTCGCCACCGGCGCGCCCAAAGCCGCGATCGAGCGCGCGGCGGCGGAAAAGCAGACGAAGGTCGACAAGGGCGAGACGGTGATCGTCGGCGTCAACAAGTACCGCAAGGACAAGGAAGACCCGATCGAGACGCTCGACATCGACAATGCCAAGGTGCGCGCAGGTCAGATCGCGCGGATCGAGAAGGTCCGTGCGAACCGCGACGAGGCCGCCTGCCGCGCGGCGCTCAGCGCGCTGACCGATGGTTGCTCGTCGGGCGCAAATCTGCTGGCGCTGGCGGTCGAAGCCGCGCGCTACGATGCGACGCTCGGCGAAATCTCCACCGCGATGGAGGAGGTGTTTGGCCGCCACGATGCCACCCCGTCGCCGGTTTCGGGCGTTTACAAGAGCGCCTATGAATTCGACCGCCGTTGGGCGCAGGTGACTGATGGCGTCGAAGCCGTGGGGCGCCGCCTGGGCCGCAAGCCCAAGATCATGATCGCCAAGATGGGCCAGGACGGCCACGACCGCGGCGCGAATGTGATTGCATCGGCGTTCAGCGACATGGGCTTCGAGGTGATCTCCGGCCCGCTGTTCCAGACGCCCGAGGAATCGGTCGCGATGGCGCTGGAACACGACGTCGACGTGGTCGGCGCGTCGAGCCTTGCGGCGGGTCACAAGACCCTGATCCCCGAACTGATCCGGCTCCTGCGCGAGGCCGGTCGCGGCGATATCAAGGTCACCGCCGGCGGCGTCATCCCCCCGCAGGACTACGACTACCTGCGTGAGGCGGGGGTGCAGGGGATCTACGGCCCGGGTAGCAATGTGGTGGAGTGCGCGGCGGATATCCTCGTCCTGCTCGGCCACAATATGCCGCCACTCGGCGAGGGGCTGGACGAGGCGGCGGAGTAGCCATGCCGACGGTGATGCGGATCGGCGCGTTTCGGATCTACTTCTACAGCCACGAACCGAACGAGCCGCCGCACATCCACATCGACCGGGGCGAGGCGACGATCAAGGTCTGGCTCGGTAGCTTGGAAGTCGCGCGGAGCCGGGGCTTTCGCGCGCATGAGATCAATGGCATTGTGGCGATGGTCGCTCAACACCAAACGGCGCTGACGGAGGCATGGCATGAATGTTTCGGCTAAAGTGACCGACGAGCGCGTGCTCGACGTGCGCTTCGATGATGCCAGCCTGATCGTCGATTTGATGGATGGGCGGACGATTGCGGTGCCGCTGGCTTGGTATCCGAGGTTGCTTCATGCGACGCCAGAGCAGCGCGCGCATTGGGAGAAGGCCGGGGCGGGGTACGGTATCCACTGGCCGCAGATCGACGAAGATTTGAGCACTGAGGGCCTTTTGCGCGGAGCGCCTGCGCCGAGGACGTTTGACGAGGCTGCGGAATGAGTATCAAGCTGCTCTGGGCCGTCGGGGCGATAGCAGATGTCGTATGGGCAGTTCGGCGGCTCCACTTTGCTTGGAGCCAAGGCTATGTTCTCGAGGTGGATGATCCGCATTTTGGCCACGAGCTGGGGCGAATGTCACGTCGAGAGAGGCCATGGCGCTTCTCGATCAGCGTGACCATAACGACATTTCTTTTGCTGGTTGTCTCGGTTTTCCTGATTTGGCTGATCGCTGACGCCATCTGAATATGCCTTGCCGTCTCACCTTGCCGTCACCTTGAACTTGTTCCAGGAGCCACCGCTCCCCATTCGCCGCAGCATGAAAGGATAAATGGATGCTGAAACAAGTTCAGCATGACGGTGTTCGCACCGACTGGACCCGCGAAGAAATCGCAGCCCTCTTCGACCTGCCCTTCACCGAGCTGCTGTTCCAGGCCGCCAGCATCCACCGCGCCTATCACCCCGCGACCGAAGTCCAGCTGTGCACCTTGCTCAGCATCAAGACCGGCGGGTGTCCTGAGGATTGCGGCTATTGTTCGCAGTCGGTCCACGCGGACTCGGGCGTTGAGGCGACCAAGCTGATGGACGTGCAGGCCGTGCTCCAGCGCGCGGCGCAGGCGAAGGATGCGGGCTCGCAGCGGTTCTGCATGGGCGCAGCATGGCGCAATCCCAAGGACCGCGACATGCCCGCGATCGTCGAGATCGTGAAGGGCGTCTCCGCCATGGGCCTCGAGACCTGCATGACGCTGGGGATGCTCGAACCGCATCAGGCCGAGATGCTCGCCGAAGCAGGGCTCGATTACTACAACCACAATATCGACAGCTCGCCGGAATATTACGAGCGCGTGATCTCCACGCGCGATTTCCAGTGCCGCTTGGATACGCTCGATCACGTTCGCAAGGCGGGGATTAACGTGTGCAGCGGCGGGATCGTCGGCATGGGCGAGACGCGCGAGGATCGGGTGGGCTTCGTCCACACCCTCGCAACCCTGCCGCAGCACCCGGAGAGCGTCCCGGTCAACGCGCTGGTGCCGGTCAAGGGCACGGTGCTGGGCAATATGCTGGCCGACACGCCGCTCGCGAAGATCGACGATATCGAGTTCGTCCGCACGGTCGCAGTCGCGCGCATCACCATGCCGCGCTCGATGGTGCGGCTCTCGGCAGGGCGCGAGTCGATGTCCGAGGCGACACAGGCGCTGTGCTTCCTTGCGGGCGCGAATTCGAT
The DNA here is from genome assembly GCF_006542605.1 of Porphyrobacter sp. YT40. GTDB lineage: Bacteria > Pseudomonadota > Alphaproteobacteria > Sphingomonadales > Sphingomonadaceae > Erythrobacter. The sequence goes on along the minus strand of NZ_CP041222.1, from coordinate 2,813,753 downwards.
CTTCACGGGCGACAAGCTGCTCACCGCCCCCAATGCGGGCGACGACAAGGACGGCGCGCTGTTCGCCAAGCTCGGCCTCACCGCATTGCAGGGCGAAGAACCCGCGCGGGCCTGCAAGAGCGCGGTGCCGGCAGAGTGATCGGGCTCCTCGCCGCAGCGGCTTTGGCGACGGCGCAACCTGCGCCCGAGTCCCAGCCCCTCACCATCGGCGAGACCGTGACGCTCGAAGCGTTGGGCGAAGAGCACGGTGTCAATATCGTCCTGCCGATCGGGTATGCCGATGAGCCGGACCGGCGCTGGCCGGTGGTCTATCTGCTCGATGGCGGGGTGACGCAGGATCTGTTCATGGGCGCAGGCCTCCAGCGCTGGAACACGATCTGGGGGCGCAGCGCGGATGCGATCGTCGTCGGGATCGAGACGAAGAACCGCCAGCGCGAACTGCTCCCGCCGACCAGCGATCCCGCCGAGCGCGAGCGCTGGCCGACCGCAGGCGAAAGCGCGGCCGTTCGCGTGTGGATCGCCGAGACCGTCAAGCCGCTGATCGAGGCGCGCTACCGGCATGACGGCACTGCCGTTCTCGTCGGTGAAAGCGCGGCGGGGCATTTCGTGGTCGAGACATGGGCGCAAAAGCCGCAGATGTTCACCGGCTACGCCGCAATCAGCCCCAGCCTGCAATGGGACTTCGAGGCGCTCAGCCGCACGCCGCTGGGCGAGGGTAAGCGTCCGCCGCTCTACATCAGCCTCGCGGATGAAGGCGGGGCGACCGAGACGGGCATGATGCGGCTGCTGGATGCTCTGCCCGAGGCGCAACCCTTCTGCTTTTCCGACCGCCGCACCGAACTTCGCCACGCCACTGCGCTCCACGGCCTGCTGCCCGAGGCGCTGCAATACCTGCTGCCGACCGGTGTCGATTACCTCGATGAGTACGGCTTCACCTTGCGCTGCGATCGGCGGGGAGGGCCAAGATGAAGGCCCGCGTGATGCGCCGCGCCGCGGGCCTGCTGGCAATTCCGGCTCTATCGGCCTTGCCCGCCTTACCGGCCGCAGCCTGCAGCGTTTCGCCCTCACCTCAGATCAGGGCCGAGCAATTCAAGGATGATCCCGGAAACCGCCGGGTCAAGGGCCGCTTCACTGTCACCGAAACGTCCATCGACGGGTATGGGCGCGGCATCATCCGTGGGCGGATCGAAACCGCGCGCGGCACGGGCTGGGATGTGTGGGTCGACTACGACGAATTCATGATCGACTGCGTCTACTTTTTCGCGCCGACCATCGATGCGACCGGCACCTTCTGGATCGCGCGTCGCGCGGTCGAGGGGCGCTACGAGATCCGCTTGTGGGAGGGCAAATACACGGCCGAAGCACTCGAACGCCATCGGCGCGAACAAGAGGAAGCCGAGGCCGAAGCACAGGCCGACGCGTCATGAGCCTCGGCTTCTCGGTCGACACTCTGCTCCCCAAGGCGCGCGGGGGCGGGCAGCTCAGGATGGGGCTGGTGAAGCTGGAGGAGCGAGAGTGGCTCCAGCCCCAGCCCGATCTGGCGGCGCGGGCGGCGGGCTTTGCCGATTGGCCGCAAGGGGTGCAATTGACGCCCGAAGTGGACGCGCCGGGTCGGGAACTGGCGGCGATGGTGGGCACCCAAGGCGCGCTCCCCGAAGCCGCGCTCGCGGTTCACGAAGACCTGTGCCTGCTTACACGGCGCGAGGGCGAGGAGGTCTATCGCCTGATCGGCGCGGCGGTGGCATGGCCCTCGGACTGGCACCCCGCCGAGAAAATCGGCCTGCCCCTGCGCGCGCTCCATGCGCCGATTGCGGGCTACGAGGAACAACTCGCCACCGGGGTCGACCGCTTCATGGCAACCCTGCGCCCCGGCCCGATCTACGCCCGCTGCAACTGGTTTATCGCCGCCACTGGCGAGCGCCGCTGGCTCCCAGGCCGGCCCCCGCAGGAAGCCTTCGCCCATGTCACGCCCGACAACGCAGGCGAGACCCTGTTCGTCCGCTCCGAACGCCAGACGCTTCGCCGCCTGCCGAAGACGGGCGCGATCCTGTTCACTATCGGGATTTATGTCGAACCCCTCGGCAGCCTCTCCCCCTCCAACATCGCCATGCTGGGCAAGGCGGTGCAAACCCTCGTCAGCGGCGAGGGTGACCGCCGCGGGGCACCGGCCTATGCCGACAGCCTGATCACTTTCGCTGAAAGGATTGCTGCATGATCGCTGCCCTGGTCGCCCTTATCGGCGCGGCGCTCGTGGTGTTTCTGCGTGGGAAGGGGTTGTTCGGACGGGACGCCATGTCGGTCCGTCTGCGCAGCGCGGCCGCGCTGTGGCTGGTGGCACTGGTCGGCGCGGTTCTGGCCTTCCGGCAACCCGGTTTCGATATGGCCGGGATCGGCCTTTACCGCTTCGGCTGGCGCGAGGCGGGACTTGGGCTGCTGTTCGGCGTGCTCGGCATTCTGTCGGTGCCACTTTACATTCTTGTTGCCCGCAGGCTTGGAGGGGCGGCGCATAATGCCGAGGCCATCACCACGCTCGCTTCCGCTCCGCTGCCGTGGCGACTGGTCCTGCTGACGACCGCTGGCGTTGCTGAGGAAGTGATCTTCCGCGCAGTCGCAATCGGCGCGCTGGTGGCCGCAGGCGTGCCACTGGCTATTGCCGTCGCAATTTCGCTCGCGGTGTTCGTGGTGTTGCACCGGTCATCGTGGGGGGCGGTGCACCTGATCTTCGTCGCCGTGGCAGGCGCGCTAATGACGGCAGCCTTCGTGCTTGGCGGCGTGTGGGCCGCGATCCTTGCCCATGTGATCATCGACGCGCCGATGTTCCTTGCCGGAAAGGCGATGGCGCGGCGAGGGCCGCCCGCTCCGTCGCAAATCCGCTAGCTTGCAGTCGGTGCGAACCCTCGGCATAGCCCCCGTGCACATGACGCCCCCTGGAGAGAGGCCCAAGCCTTGTTTGCGAAAATCCTGATTGCCAACCGTGGCGAGATCGCCTGCCGGGTCATCACCACCGCGCGCAAGATGGGGATCAAGACCGTCGCGGTATATTCCGATGCCGATGCGCGCGCGCCCTTCGTCGCCATGGCGGACGAGGCGGTGCATATCGGGCCTTCGCCCGCGGCCGAAAGCTATCTGATCGCCGACAAGATCATCGCCGCCTGCAAGCAGACCGGGGCGGAAGCGGTGCACCCGGGCTACGGTTTCCTCTCGGAGCGCACCTCCTTTGCCGAGGCGCTGGCGAAGGAAGGCATCGCCTTCATCGGGCCTCCCGTGGGCGCGATTGCCGCGATGGGCGACAAGATCGAATCCAAGAAGCTCGCCAAGGAAGCGGGCGTCAACGTCGTCCCCGGCTTCGTCGGCGAGATCGAGGATACCGAACACGCGGTGCGGATCTCCAACGAGATCGGCTATCCGGTGATGATGAAGGCCAGCGCCGGCGGCGGGGGCAAGGGGATGCGCCTTGCCTATTCCGAGGCCGACGTGCGCGAGGGCTTTGAAAGCGTGAAGCGCGAGGGGCTGAACAGCTTCGGCGATGATCGCGTCTTCATCGAGAAGTTCATCCTCAATCCGCGCCACATCGAGATCCAGATCCTCGGCGACCAGCACGGCAACATCCTCTACCTCAACGAGCGCGAATGCTCGATCCAGCGCCGCCACCAGAAGGTGGTCGAAGAAGCGCCTTCGCCTTTCGTCACGCCGAAAATGCGCAAGGCGATGGGCGAGCAATGCGTCGCTCTGGCGCGGGCGGTGGGGTATTATTCGGCGGGGACGGTCGAGCTGATCGTCAGCGGCGCGGACCCGACGGGGGAGAGCTTCTACTTCCTCGAAATGAACACCCGCCTGCAGGTCGAACACCCCGTCACCGAGGCAATCACCGGCATCGACCTCGTCGAGCAGATGATCCGCGTGGCGGCGGGCGAGAAGCTCAGCCTGACGCAGGACGACATCGGGATCGACGGCTGGGCGATCGAAAACCGCGTTTATGCCGAAGATCCCTATCGCGGCTTTTTGCCCTCGACCGGGCGGCTGGTACATTACCAGCCCCCGCTCCCCGGCTGGAGCGAGGACGAGACCGTAGCGGGCAAGCCCCGGCGCGGGGTCGCGCGGGGCACGGGATCGGTGCGGGTCGATGACGGCGTCTATGAAGGCGGCGAGGTGTCGCGCTTCTACGACCCGATGATCGCCAAGCTCATCACCTGGGCGCCGACGCGCGACGAGGCGGCGGATTTGCAGATCGAGGCGCTCGACAATTTCCGCATCAAGGGCCTCGGCCACAATGTCGATTTCCTCAGCGCGATCATGCAGCACCCGCGCTTCCGTTCGGGCGAGCTGACCACGGGCTTCATCGCCGAGGAATATCCCGATGGCTTTCACGGCGCGGCGACCAGCGATGACATGAAGCGCATCCTTGCCGCCGTCTGCGCGGGCAACGAATTCACGCTGCAATCGCGCGCGCGGCGGATCAGCGGCCAGCTCGACGGGCCGCTGCCGGTCACCAGCGCGTGGCTGGTGAAACTGGGCGACGAACGGTTCGAAGTCACGCTGGGTGAGGGCCACGCCATCGTCGACCGTATGCGGGTCGAGGGCACCTGCAACTGGCTGCCGGGGATGGTGCAGGCCGAGGCGACCGGCGCGGTTGAGGGCGGCGCGGAGCACCGTCTGGGCCTTATCGTCGAGCGTGTCGGCAACCAGTGGAAGGTGACCACCCGCGGCGCAGCGCACACCGCGCTGGTGATCCCGCAGCGCTTGGCACGGCACGAATCGCTGATGCTCGAGAAGGTGCCGCCCGATCTCTCCAAACTGCTGATCTGCCCGATGCCGGGGATGCTGGTGAAGCTCCACGTCGCCGAGGGCGAGACCGTGCAGCCCGGCCAGCCGCTCGCCACGGTCGAAGCGATGAAGATGGAGAACATCCTGCGCGCCGAAAAGGAAGGCGTGATCGCGAAGATCAACGCCGCCGAAGGCGAGAGCCTGGCGGTGGATGCGGTGATTCTCGAACTGGAATAACCTGAGCGGGGCGCGCCATTCCGGAGCGGTCATGCTTGACCGCATTCGCCGCGCGGCCCGTTCTTCCGTCAACCTGAATGATTATTGCGCGGGCCTGCAATGGCCTTGCGGAATTTGTTGCAATTTTGCGCCATTCCGGTGATTTCCGACACAAATTCCACGGCGCCCCTGTCCTACAATTAAATCCGTGAGACAATTTGTCTTGGCTGAGTCGCGGTATTCCCCGTGGCGGCAGATTGAATCTGCGTGGGAGGATTTGATCATGGCACATACCGGAACCGGGTTTTTCGACCGGAAGGGGCATTTCTTCAAGACCGCGCGCGATGCGACGGTGAGCGATCTGGCGGCGCTGCTGGGCCAGATCGGCGAGGGCGAGAGCCTTGCGCCGGGCATCGCCTACATGCTGCTCGAACGCCGCAGCGAGATCGAGCGTCTGTTTGCCGAGCATGACCGGATGCTGGAGGAAGAAGCGGTGATGAAGGCGGCGCGCGCCGGTGCCGAGCCGGCGGACAATGTCGCCCACCTGCCGGCTCGCCCGGCGCATTGATCGCGGGTCAGTCCAGCGCCAAATGCAGGCACTGGTTGAAATCGGTGAGCACGTAATCGGCAAAGGCAGGCCCGTTCACGAAGCCCCGCCGCCGGTAGAGCGCCAGCGCGGGTTCGAAGGCGGGGCCTGATCCGGTCTCGAGGCTGAGCACCGTCAGACCCTCGTCGCGCGCATGGTCGATGATCGTCTCCAGCAGCGCGGCGGCCAGACCCCGGCGCAGGAAATCGGGGTGGGTGCGCATCGACTTGACCTCACCGCGCTGCCCATCCAGCCGCTTGAGCGCGCCGATGGCCGCGACCCGGCCATCCACCCGCGCCTCCCACACGGTGACATCGTCGGTCCGCAACCCGCTCAGATCGAGCGCAAAGCTCAGGCCCGGCGGGGAGCCTTCCACCATCGCGCGCTGGTGATAGGCGATCATCGCCTGCACCTCGGGATCGTCGAGGTCGGCGCGGGCGATCCTCACCCGGCCAGCTCCGCATCGAGGAAGGCGGCGATGTCCGCCAGATCGACATCGCGGGCGACATAGGCCTCGCCCAGCGCGCGCAGCAGCAGGAAGGGCAGGGTGCGCGCTTCGGCTTTCTTGTCATGGCGCATGTGATCGACCAGCGCCGCGCCGTCGCAGGCAAGGCCGAGATCGGCGAGCCGTGCGGGCAGGCCTGCCGCCGCGATCGCCGCTTGCGCGCGCGCGGCATCGGCGGCGGAAATCTCGCCCCGGCGCGCCGAATATCTTGCCGCCAGCACGATGCCCAAGGCAACGGCCTCGCCATGGAGCAGACGGTCGGAAAAGCCGGTCTCGGCCTCCAGCGCGTGGCCGAAAGTGTGGCCAAGGTTGAGCAGCGCGCGCAAATCCTCGGTCTCGCGCTCGTCGGCGGCGACAATCCGCGCCTTCATCGCGATGCTGGCGGCGATGGCGTGTTCGAGCGCCTCCGGCTCGCGCGCCAAAACGGACGCACCGTTGGCCTCAAGCCAAGCGAAAAACGCCGCATCGCCGAGCAGGCCATATTTCAGCACCTCGGCATAACCGGCGCGCATTTCGCGATCCGGCAGGGTGTCGAGGGTCGCTGTATCCACCAGGACCAGCGAGGGCTGATGGAAGGCTCCGATCAGGTTCTTGCCCGCCGCCGTATTGATCGCGGTCTTGCCGCCGACGGAGGAGTCGACCTGCGCCAGCAAGGTCGTGGGCAGTTGCACAAAGCCGCAGCCGCGCTTGGTGATGGCACAGGCAAAGCCGACCAGATCGCCCACCACGCCGCCGCCCAGCGCGAAGACATGATCCTTGCGGGTGATCCCGAGCGCCAGCAACCAGTCGGTCAGCGCTTCGAGCGCGCCCCAGCTTTTGGATTGCTCGCCCGGCTCGACGACGAACCATTCGACCGAGAACCCTGCCGTCATCAGGTCTTGCGTGATCGCCTCAGCGTAAAGCCGGTGAGTGTTGGAATCGGCGACGAAGGGCACCGGGCGATCGGGGCCATAGGCTCCGAAAAACGCGGCGGCGGCTTCGGGCAGGCGCGCGAGCAGCCCTTCCTCGATCACCACCTCATATTCGCGCCCGGCCAGCGCGACGGGAATTACAGCCATTTATCAATCGCCTCGATGATCGCGCGGGCGGTGTCGGCGTGCGGGCCGTTCTCGCTGACGACGCGGATATGCGCCTGCCCATAGAACGGCGCCCGCTCGCGCGCCAGCCGGGTCAGGATTTCGCGCGGGTCGCCGGTCTTGAGCAGCGGGCGGTTGCCGCGTCGCGCGGTGCGCTCCACCAGCGTATCGACGTCGCAGTCGATCCACACAGCGATACCCTTGTCCAGCACCAGCGCGCGGGTGGAGGGATCGACAAAGGCCCCGCCGCCGGTCGCGATCACGCCGTGGCCTTCCTCGATCAGGCGCGCAATCACGCGCCGTTCGCCATCGCGGAAATAGGCCTCGCCGAAGGTTTCGAAGATTTCGGGAATGCTGCGCTGGGCGGCTTCCACGATCGCCTCGTCGGCATCGACGAAGTCGCGCGCGAGCATCGCGGCGAGCCTGCGTCCGACGGTCGACTTGCCTACGCCCATCAGGCCCACCAGCACCACCGGGCGGGTGATGCGCGCAGGCAAGCCTTCCGGGACGGCATGATCGTGGGAGGGGGATGCAGCGGACATTGCCGCAGGGCCTATAGATGGGCTAGGGCACGCGCAATATGCGAAACCTGCGCCGCACTTCACTCTCCCCGACCGGTCTTGGCGAGCCCCGTCGGCCTGCTGCCGCGCCAACGCGCCGCTGGCTGCTGCTGGCGCTGCTTGCGGTGATCGCGCTGCTGGCTCTGGCGTGGTTCGATGGCGGGGAAGAGCCGCTGCATCCGATCGCGCAGGATGTCGCTCTGCCCGAGGTTCAGCCGTGATTGCGCCGCGCCGTTGGCGGGCAAGCGCGCTGGCGCTGGGCGTTGCTGGCGCCTTGGGCGGCGCGGGACTGGCGGGCCTTGCCGGAGCGCAGGGGAAGCCCGAATCGATCCTGCCTCCGGGGTTCGACGATCCCGCCCCAAGCCCATCGCCGTCACCCGCACCGCAAACCACTCCCGCAGTGCAGCCCGGCGCTGCGCCTTTGCCCGGTGGGCCAGCCGTGCCCGTCGATCCCGCCACGCTCCCGCCCTTGCCGAGCATCAGCCGCGATGATCTTGCCCGGCTGCCCAGCATCGAAGAGCTGGAGAGCATGTCGACCGACGAGCTCGACCAGCTGCTCGGCCTCAAGCCGAAGTCCGATATTCCGCCCGGCGCCCAGCGCGCGCTGACCCGTGTCGGCGTGCTGGCGGCAGACGAGGGCGGGCTGCCGCCGGTGGCGCTGCTCAACCAGTCGGACGCACTGGTGCGCGCGGTGCTGGCGGGGACGCGCGGGCCGATGGTGTCGCGCTGGGGCCATATCCTGTTGCGCCGCACGCTGGCGAGCCGTCTCGCCGCGCCGCTCGGCATGGACCCGATCGAGTTCGCTGCGTTGCGGCTGGGCGTGCTCAATGCGATGGGAGAGTTCACGCTCGCCCGCGCTGTGGCGCAGGATATCGACAGCGCGAAGTGGTCGCCCGCGCTCACGCAGGAGGCGCTCACCGCCTATCTCGGCAGCGGCGACATCACCGGGGCGTGCCCGGTAGTGCGCTTGCAAGGCTCCGCGCGCGACGATGGCGAGTGGCAGATGTGGCAGGCGATCTGCAACGCCTATGCGGGTGAGGCGGCGCTGGCGGCCTCGCAGCTCGACCGGGCGCTGGGGCGCGGGGTTGCGCCGCGCATCGACGTGCTGCTCGCGCGGCGTTTTGCCGGGGCGGCGGGGCGCGGCCAGCGTGCGGTGGAGATCGAGTGGAAGGGGGTGGAAGACCTCAACCCCTGGCGCTTCGGTCTTGCCACGGCACTGGGCGAGCAGGTGCCTGCGCCGCTGCTCGATGGTGCGCTCGCAGCCAAGGACGGGGGCTATTACGCGCGCTCGGCGGCGCTGCTGCCGATGCTGCCCGCGACCCAGCGCGCCGTCCACGCCGGACGCGCGGCGCGCGAAGGGATCATGTCGGCCGATGCGATGGTCGATCTCTTTTCCGAGGTCTATGCCGATCCCGCCGCCAGCGGCGATCCGCAGACCCACGCCACAACTTTGCGCGAAGCCTATCTCGCCGCCGAGCCTTCCGCACGCATCGCCGCGATGCAGCGGTTGTGGGACGACGGGGCGAAGCTCGGCGGCGGTGATGGCTACGGCGCGCGGGTGATGACCGCCTATGCCGCTGCGCGCATCCCCGCGACCGAGGATCATGCCGACGCCGCCGGAGCGTTGATTGCGGCGATGCTCACCGCCGGGCTCGATGCCAATGCGGCGCGCTGGGCCAATGTCACGCCCGAAGGCTCACTCGGCTGGGCGCTGCTCGCACTTGCGTCGCCCGGCGGCGGGCCGGTGGGGCAGGGCGCGGTCGAAAGCTTCATCGGCGATGACGACAGCGCGGGCAGCCGCAAGTCGGCCTTTCTGGTCGCGGGCCTTGCCGGGTTGGGGCGGCTCGATCAGGGCGATGCGACCGCGTTGGCGGGCGATCTCGATTTTGACCTCGCGCGCCAGACCCGCTGGACCCGCGCCATCGCGCGCGCCGCAGAGGTGGGCAATCCGGTGCTGGTGAGCCTGCTCGCCGGGCTCGGGATGCAGGGCGCGAGCTGGTCGCAGATGACCCCGCTGCACCTCTACCACATCGTTGCGGCGCTCAACCGCGTGGGGCTTTCGGCAGAGGCCCGGATGATCGCCGCCGAGGCGGTCGCGCGCGGGTAATGTCCACGAGCACCGACGCGTTCCTCGCCATGCTGGCGACCGAGCGCGGCGCGGCGGCGAACACGCTGGCGGCCTACCGGCGCGATCTTGCGCAGGCGGAGGAAGCCATCGGCGATCTGGTCGAGGCATCGCGCGATGCGGTGGCCAGCCTTTCCGGCGAATGGGCCAGCCTCGCCCCGGCCAGCGTCGCGCGCAAGGCCTCGGCGCTCCGGCAATTTTTCGGCTTTGCGATCGACGAAGGCTGGCGCAGTGACGATCCCTCCGGCGCGCTGCCCGCCCCCCGCGCGCGCCGGCCGCTTCCCAAGGTGCTGGGGCACGAGCAGATTGCCGCGCTTTTCGCCCGCGCGGAGGCCGAGGCTGCGGATGACGATCCCAAGGCCGTGCGGCTGCTGGCGCTGATCGAACTGCTCTACGGATCGGGCCTGCGCGCGAGCGAGTTGGTCGGCCTGCCGCTCAGCGCCGTGCCGCGCGATGCGCCCTTCCTGACGGTCACGGGCAAGGGCGGCACGACCCGGCTGGTGCCGGTCGGCGCGCGCGCGCTGGAGGCGCTGGCCCGCTGGCTGGCGCTGCGCCCGCAAGGCGAGACTTCACGCTGGCTGTTCCCCTCGGGCAAGGGCCAGCACCTCAGCCGCGTGAGATTGTTCCAGCTGATCAAGGGGATTGCGGGCCGCGCCGGGCTCGACCCCGCCAGCATCAGCCCCCACGTGCTGCGCCACGCCTTTGCCACCCACCTGCTGGAAGGCGGCGCGGACCTGCGCGTGCTCCAGACCCTGCTCGGCCATGCCGACATTTCCACCACGCAGATCTACACCCATGTCGATGCCGCGCGACTGGTGGCACTGGTCAATTCCCGCCACCCGCTTGCAACGCGGGCAACATCCGACTAGCCCCGCGCAATGATTTCCTACCTCGATTTCGAGAAGCCGGTCGCCGCGCTGGAAGAGCGCATCACCCAGCTGCGCAGTGTCAACGCGCTGCATGACGTCGATGTCGCCAGCGAGATCGGGCGGCTCGAGACCAAGAGCGCCGAGCTGCTGGCGAGCACCTATGCCTCGCTCACCCCCTGGCAGAAGACGCAGGTCGCCCGGCACCCGCAGCGCCCGCATTTCCGCGACTATGTCGCCCATGCTTTCAGCGACTTCATGCCGCTGGGCGGCGACCGCCTCTATGGCGATGATCTCGCGATCATGGGCGGTTTTGCACGGCTCGACGGCCGCCGCGTGATGCTGATCGGTCACGAAAAGGGCAACGACACCAAGAGCCGGATCGCCCACAATTTCGGCATGGGCAAACCCGAAGGCTACCGCAAGGCGATCCGCCTGATGGAGCTTGCCGGGCGATTCGGCCTGCCGGTGGTGACGCTGGTCGATACTTCGGGGGCCTTTCCGGGGATCGAGGCGGAAGAGCGCGGCCAGGCCGAAGCCATCGCCCGTTCGACCGAAGCCTGCCTCGCGATCGGCGTGCCGATGGTCGCCGCGATCGTGGGCGAGGGCGGATCGGGCGGCGCGGTCGCACTCGCCAGCGCCAACCGCGTGCTGATGATGGAGCACGCGGTCTATTCGGTGATTTCGCCCGAGGGCTGCGCCTCGATCCTGTGGCGCACCAGCGAAAAGGCGCCCGAGGCCGCGCAGGCGATGAAGGTCACCGCGCAGGATTTGAAGCGTATCAAGGTGATCGACCGGATCGTGAAGGAGCCGGTCGGCGGCGCGCATCGCGATCCGGCGGCGGCGGCGCGGATGCTCGGGCAGGCGCTCAGCGAAGAAGTCGAACAACTCGCCGCAAAGTCTCCGGCAGAATTGATTTCTGCGCGTGAGGAACGTTTTCTCGCCATCGGCGGTTAACGGCGCTCCAAGCAGGCTGGAGCGGCTTTCGCCCTTTGGCGTGCGCGCTAGACCGACAATTGCGGGAGAAAACCGATGGCACGAAATGTTCGCAAGATGCTCGCCTTTGGCGCGGCCTCACTGACGCTGGCCGGATGCATGGGCACCGGCGAATCGATCCCCTCGGCGTCGGCCCCGATTACCCAGTCCGAAGCCGAGATGGGCGCGCAGTATCACCCGCAATTCCTTGCCGAATTCGGCGGCGCGATGACGGGCAGTCAGGCCCAGTATGTCGAGCAGGTGGGCAAGAACATCGCGGTGCAATCGGGCCTCGGCAACGCACGCGAGAGCTTTACCGTCAGCCTTCTGAACTCGCCTGTGCACAATGCCTTCGCGGTGCCGGGCGGCTATATCTACACCACCCGCCAGCTGGTGACGCTGATGAACAACGAGGCGGAACTGGCGGGCGTGCTCGGGCACGAGGTCGGCCACGTCGCCGCGCGCCACAGCCAGCGGCGGCAGAAGGCCGCGACCACCAACACGCTGGTGGGCGGGGGGCTGGCGATTCTCTCAGGCCTCCTGCTGGGCGATTCGCAGATCGGGCAGACGCTGTCGCGCGGGTTCCTGCAAGGCTCGCAGCTGCTGACCTTGCGATTCTCGCGCCAGCAGGAGCTCGAGGCGGACGATCTGGGCATCCAGTATCTCGGCAAGGCCGGTTACGATCGGCGTGCGATGGCGACCGTGCTCGCCAGCCTCGCGGCGCAGAATGCGCTCGATGCGCGGCTGGCCGGGCGCAATGCCAGCGTCCCCGAATGGGCCTCGACCCACCCCGATCCCGCCAGCCGGGTGCAGGGCGCGCTGTCGAAGGCCAATGCGGCGGGCACCGGCGGTGTCACGAATCGCGACACCTTCCTCACCCGGATCGACGGGTTGCTCTATGGCGACGACCCGGCACAGGGGATTATCGAGGGCAGCACCTTCATCCACCCCGAACTGATGCTCGCCTTCACCGCGCCGCAGGGCTTCTACATGGTCAACGGGACACGCGCGGTGAGCATCCAGGGGCAGGGCGGTCAGGCGCAGATGACCACCGCGACCTATGCCGGCAATCTGGAAACCTATGTGCGCCAGCAGTTTGCCGCGCTCGGCGGGCAGAACAGCCAGCTCGCCCCGGCTGAGATCCAGCGCACGACCGTGAACGGCCTGCCGGCGGTTTACGGCACGGCGCGGGTCAACAACGGCAATTCGCAGGTCGATGTGGTGGTCTTTGCCTATGAATTCGGGCGCAATCAGGCGTTCCACTTCAGCGCCATTACGCCTGCGGGCAAGGCCGGAACCTTCAATTCGATGTTCCAGTCGATGCGGCGAATCAGCTCCGCCGAGGCGGGCGCGGTGGTGCCGAAGAAGCTGCAGGTGGTCACCGTGGCGCGCGGGGACACCGTGGCAACTCTGGCGCGGCGGATGGCCTATCCTTCCGCGCAGGAAGAACGCTTCCGGGTGCTCAATGCGCTCAGCAGCAATGATGCTCTGACGCCCGGCCAGAAGGTCAAGCTGGTGGTGCGCGCGCGCTAATGATCGATCGCGCCGACGCGCGATACAGACCGCCCGCCCCGCCTCTCCGCCCGGCCACCATAGCCTGATGGTATCATTGGTGGCCGGGCGGGGAGGCGGGGCGGGAGGTCTGCGCCACCGAAGGTGGCTTAATAACAAATACTTCAGACAACAAAAAACGGCGGGGATTGCTCCCCGCCGTTTTCGAATTGCCTTGCGGCCGACGCTTAGTTGGCGTCGATGCCAGCCTGCATTTCGGTGTCGACTTCGGTGAAGGTTTCTTCGAGGGTTTCACCGAGGGTGGTCATGGCGGTGATCGCGGCGACGGCGATCAGAGCGGCGATCAGGCCGTATTCGATGGCGGTGGCGCCCTGTTCGTCGCGGATCAGCTTGCTGAAAAACTTCATGGTCGGTCTCCTGGTTGGTCTTCGGTAATCCTGCCCGTCCTTTGGGTGGTTCGGACAATTGTTCGATTAGGGCCTATTTCTTTCGAAAACCCTAACTGCGGTTAGTTTGTCATTGCATCGACACTACGTGTTTCCACTTCGTCCCACACGCGGGTGTTGGTATCCGCCACGCCCATCAGAGCGCCGAGGATCGCGATGACAATCAAGCTGACGATCAAGCCATATTCCACAGCGGTTGCCCCCGCAGTGTCATGCCGGAGCCGCTTCAGGATATTGACCATCGTGACCCCCCCGTTCGCTGGTGTGCCGTCGTCTTGACGCTCCCTCAATCGGGCACGAACCGTTAAGAAATGGTTGAAAGAGAGCCACCACATGGAAAGAAAACCGACATGACCGGGGGCTGGATTGCCGTGGTCGCCGGGGCGCTGGTGCGGGCGGACGGGCGCTGGCTGATGCACAGGCGCCCCGTCGGCAAACACCATGCCGGGCTGTGGGAATTCCCCGGCGGCAAGGTGGAAGGCAATGAAATGCCTCTGCAATCGCTCATCCGCGAGCTGACCGAGGAGCTCGGGATCCTGTGCGATCCGCAGGCCTGCACACCCGCCGGATTCGCGACAAGCGCCGCCGCCGAAGGCCAGCGCGGGCTTGTCATCCTGCTTTACACCATCACCGGCTGGGACGGCGAGCCTCAGGCGCTGGAGGGCGGGGCGATCGGATGGTTCACGCCTGCCGAGTCGCTTGCGCTCGACAAGCCCCCGCTCGACGTGGCGCTGGCCGCAAGGCTCTTTGCAAATATCCCGAATTCCGCCCAAGCCCCCTTGCCAAGGCCGAATGACCCCCCTAAAGGGCCCGCTCCGGTGCGCACCCGTAGCTCAGCTGGATAGAGCATCAGACTACGAATCTGAGGGTCGGACGTTCGAATCGTTCCGGGTGCGCCAAAACAGCCCGCTTCTCGCAAGAGAGGCGGGCTGTTTCGGTTTCGGGCCCGCAATGCGAATCGAATGCCCCCGATTCGCGGCTCCTCAATCCCCGACGCTGTCCTCGAGCGCGTGCATGTCGTCGTCCGACAGACCGAAATGATGGCCCGCCTCGTGAATCACGACATGGCGAACCAGCGCGGCGAAGGTGACGCCGGTTTCCTCCATCTCGGCCAGCAGCGGCTGACGGAACAGGGTGATGACCGGCGGCAGCCCGTCGCTGTCCCATTGCGACCGTTCCGTGAGGGCGACGCCTTCATAAAGGCCAGTCAGTTCCCACGGGTCTGCGATCCCGAGCGAATCGAGCTGTTCGTCGGTCGCGAATTCCTCGACGCGCAGCACCACGCCCGCCAGTTCGCGCCGGAACACCTCGGGCAGCCGCGCCAGCACCGCGCGCGCGGCGGCTTCGAATTCGGCGGCTGAGGGCTCGTGCGTCATGTTTTCGCGTCCTTTGCGTGGCGGCGGGGGATGCAAGGCCGCTAATGGCTCCTACATTAACTGTGTGGCGATCTGCATCCCCTGCGCCTATCTGCCGTAACTTAACGGGGAACGCCGGGGGCACTGGCGGGTTACCAAGTCGCGGGATCGACAGGAGAGGGGGCTCTGACCGAGCCGATGACGACAGAAAGACCAATGGCCATGAACTATATCTCTGCCCACGATCACGACGATGCGTTCGATCCGGAAAACCCGCTCGGCAAGCCCGAGGTACCCGAAGAGGTGCAGGATGCGATTCGCACGCTGATCGCCTGGGCGGGCGACGATCCGGCCCGCGAAGGCCTGCTCGACACCCCCAAGCGCGTGGGCCGCGCATGGCTGGAATATTGCGAGGGCTACAAGGAAGACCCGGCAATCCACCTCACGCGGCAATTCAGCGAAGTGGGCGGCTATGACGAGATCGTGCTGCTGAAGGACATTCCCTTCCAGTCGCATTGCGAACACCACATGGCGCCGATCATCGGCAAGGCAGCAATCGCCTATCTGCCGCGCAACAAGGTCGTGGGCATCTCCAAGCTCGCGCGCGTGCTGCACGGCTATGCCCGCCGCCTGCAAATCCAGGAGCGGCTTACCGCCGAGGTCGCGCAGTGCATCTGGGATCATCTCGACCCGCATGGCGTGGCGGTGGTGATCGAGGCGCAGCACGGCTGCATGACCGGGCGCGGGGTAAAGACCCCCGGCGTCGGCATGATCACCAGCCGCATCCTCGGCTGCTTCCTCGATGATCCGCGCAGCCGCAAGGAAGTGATGAGCCTCATGGGCTACTGATCCGCTTCGTTTGCGCTTGGGTCTGCCGGGGCGTGCCGCTATCCTGACCATATCCACGGCCGCAAAGGCCGGGAAAAGCAGGAGAGACCATCATGAAGAAATATGTCCTTGCCGGGCTGCTGGGTGCGGCTTGCGCCATGCCCGCTGCCGCGCTCGAACATGACGTCGTGATCGATCATGCGGACGGGCCGATTGCGGCCGACTACAAGGGCTCGGTAACGATCGAGACCAAGCAGGTCGGCACTGTCGGTGTCGCCGGTCGTCCCAGCACGCTGCGCTGCCGGTGGACCGCCACGCTCAATGTCGAGCGGGTGGCACAGGTCGGCGAAACTCTGCGTTCGCAGCGCACGCTCACCAGCGACGATGTCGCCAGCGGCTCGCGTCCGGGTTGGTGCGAGAGCAACGCCGAGGCGATCGACCGTCTGGTCGACAGTCGCCGCGACAGTTTCCGTGCCGCCATGCTGGCCCTGGTCGATCAGGATCGCAGCGCGATCCTCGCCGAAGCGGAAAGCGCGCGCAGCACCAACCGCGACGGCTGACCCGCACATTGCGATCACCACCAAGCGGGGCGCTTTCCTTGGGGATAGCGCCCCTTTTTGGCATTCGCTGTCAGCGTCAAAGCAGCTTAGCCTTGCAGACAGAGCCGCCGAGGCCTGCCCAAGGAGACCTGCAATGCTGTCGATGTCCGCCCGCCATGTTTTTGTTGCCGCTTCCCTGAGCCTCGCCCTTGCCGCCTGTTCCGGGGCCGATGGCGGAAGTGCGGCGGCCGAAGCCCCGCCGGTGATCAAGGAGCGGCACGACAATTTCGAAGCGATCGGCGATGCCTTCAAGGCGGTGCGCGGCGAGCTGGAAAAGGACACGCCCGATTTCGCGCTGATCACAGCCAAGGCCAATGACATCAACGCCCGCGCGATGAAGATCGAAGGCCATTTCCCGGCCGGCACCAGCACCGAAGATGGCTTCAAGACCGAGGCGCTCCCCGCGATCTGGGAGAAGCCCGAGGAGTTCAAGGCCGCGCAGCAGAAGCTGATCGACGAAAGCGCCAAGCTCGCCAGCGTGGCGGAGGGTGGTGACAAGGCCGCGGTTAGTGCGCAGGCGATGGCGATGGGCGGCGCGTGCAAGGGCTGTCACGACAAGTTCCGGCTCGACGACGAAAAGTAGGCGGCTGATGGACGACACGGCGCAGACAGCGACGGCGCGGCCGCAGGACGTGCGCGTGTGGGACCCGCTGCTGCGGCTGACCCACTGGAGCTTCCCGATCCTGATTCCGGCGATGTGGTGGACGGCGGAAAACTCCAAGTGGGCGCTGCACCGGCAGATCGGGCTGGTGCTGCTTGGCATCCTGACCTTCCGGGTGCTGTGGGGCTTTCTCGGCCCGAAGACCGCGCGGTTCTCGCAATTCGTGAAGGGGCCGGGGGCGGTGATGGCCTATCTGCGGGGGGATGGCAGCGTCGGCCCGCCGATCGGCCACTCGCCGCTGGGAGGGTGGAGCACTGTTGCGCTGATCGGGGTGATGCTGTTGCAGGTCAGCCTCGGGCTGTTCGCGGGCGATCCCTATGACGGGATGACCGGGCCGCTCAACCCGCTTGTGGGCGTGCTGACCGCCGACACCATCACCGAAATTCACGAAGCCTTCTTCAACGTCGTAGCCGCGCTGATCGTGCTGCACCTGGCGGCGATCACCTACTACGCGGTGAAGGGCAACGACCTCGTCAGCCCGATGGTGGGCGGCGAGCGTCCGCCGATGGAAGGCGTCGAGGGGATTGGGCCGATGCCGTGGGGCAGGGGGCTGGTGGCGGTGGCGCTGGCTGCGGGCTTCGCGCTGTGGATCGCCAATGGCGCGCCGCCGCTGACGTGACGCAAAAAGGGGCGCTTCCCGCGAAGGAAGCGCCCCTTTGAATGGCTTTCTGCCAAAGCGGTCAGAGCTGGCCGAGCAGGTGCTCCGCGCTCGAGACCTTGAAGTCGCCCGGCTCTTCGACGTTGAGCTGTTCGACCACGCCATCGTTGATCACCATCGAGAAACGCTGCCCGCGCTTGCCGAGGCCGAAGCCCGAGCCATCCATGGTGAGGCCGATCGCCTCGACGAATTCGGCATTGCCGTCCGCCAGCATGGTGATGTCGTCGCTGCCGGCGGCCTTGTTCCAGGCGCCCATCACGAAGGCATCGTTGACCGCGGTGCCGACGATCTCGTCGACACCCTTGGCCTTCAGTTCATCGGCCTTCTCGACGAAGCCGGGGAGGTGACGGGCCGAGCAGGTCGGGGTGAAGGCGCCCGGCACGCTGAACAGCGCGATCTTCTTGCCCGCGAAATAGTCCGAGGACTTGACCGGCTGCGGGCCTTCGGCGGTGGCCTTGATCAGGGTGACTTCGGGGATCTTGTCGCCAACGGAAATGGTCATGGTGTCGGTGTCCTCTCTTGGGGGTGCGGGGCGCTCTCTATCGCGGCGCGCGCGGGCGGGCAACAAATAGACATATAAAGATAAGTTTATATTTGCCTCGCGAAGCCTATGCCGCTAGGGGCAGGGCGCATAAACGGATGGCCCGCCTGTGCGGGTGCCGATCCGTGCTTAGGAGATAGAAACATGGCCACCCTCGCTGCCACCCCGACCCATGAATACGTGATCAAGGACATCGCGCTCGCCCCCTTCGGCCGCGACGAGATCATGATCGCCGAAACCGAAATGCCCGGCCTGATGGCGCTGCGCGAGGAATACGGCGCTTCGCAGCCGCTCAAGGGTGCGCGCATCACCGGTTCGCTGCACATGACCATCCAGACCGCGGTGCTGATCGAGACCCTCGTGGCGCTGGGCGCGGAAGTGCGCTGGGCGACCTGCAACATCTTCTCCACGCAGGACCACGCCGCCGCCGCGATCGCTGCCAGCGGCATTCCGGTCTTCGCCATCAAGGGCGAGACGCTGGGCGAGTATTGGGACTACGTGGGCCGCATCTTCGACTGGGCCTCGGAAGCCGACCCTGATCTCACTTGCAACATGATCCTCGACGATGGCGGTGACGCCACCATGTTCGCGCTGTGGGGCGCGCGCATCGAAGCGGGCGAGGAAATGGGCGAGCCGGCCAACGCGGAGGAAATCGAATTCCAGCGCGCGCTCAAGGCCTTCGTCGCCGCCAAGCCGGGCTACCTCACCAAGACGGTGAAGGCGATCAAGGGCGTTTCGGAAGAAACCACCACCGGCGTCATGCGCCTCTACCAGATCGCCAAGCAGGGCAAGCTTCCCTTCCCGGCGATCAACGTGAACGACAGCGTCACCAAGTCGAAGTTCGACAACCTCTACGGCTGCAAGGAATCGCTGGTCGACGCGATCCGCCGCGCGACCGACGTGATGCTGGCCGGCAAGGTTGCCTGCGTTGCCGGCTACGGCGACGTCGGCAAGGGCTCGGCCGCTTCGCTCCGTGACGGCGGTGCCCGCGTCATGGTCACCGAGATCGACCCGATCTGCGCCCTTCAGGCCGCGATGGACGGCTTCGAAGTCGTCACCATGGAAGACGCCGTCAAGCGCGCCGACATCTTCGTCACCGCCACCGGCAACGAGGACGTCATCACCGCCGATCACATGGAGGCGATGAAGCCGATGGCGATCGTCTGCAACATCGGCCACTTCGACAGCGAGATCCAGATCTCGGCCCTGTCGAACTACGAGTGGAAGGAAATCAAGGAAGGCACCGATCTCGTGACCTTCCCCGATGGCAAGTCGATCATCATCCTCGCCAAGGGCCGTCTGGTGAACCTCGGCTGCGCCACCGGCCACCCGAGTTTCGTGATGAGCGCGAGCTTCACCAACCAGACGCTCGCTCAGATTGAACTGTTCACCAAGTCGGACGAATACCAGAACGACGTCTACGTCCTGCCCAAGCATCTCGACGAGAAGGTCGCCGCGCTGCACCTCGAAAAGCTGGGCGTGAAGCTGACCCAGCTGTCGGACAAGCAGGCGAGCTACATCGGCGTGCCGCAGGCTGGCCCGTTCAAGCCCGACCACTACCGCTACTAAGCCTCGATAACCGCCCGCTCCGCCCCGTTTTTTCACGGGGTTGGGGGCGGGCGGTGCTTCCCCCGTTGCACTCCCGCGCGTGCGCGCATAGCGGTTGAGCGATGGACCTCTCGCCCCTTTCGCTGGTGCTGATTGCGCTCGTGCTCGCCGCTTGGGCGGTGGGGGCGGGTGCGGTCGTGCTGCGCGCCAATCGCAGCGTGAAGCGCGCCAAGGCGATGCGCACCAGCCTCAAGCGGATGCAGACCCTGCTCGATCTCGCGCCGGCGCTGCCGCTGCTGGTCAGGGTCGACGGGCGGATCGAGGCGCCCGACCGGCTGGCGCGGATGCTGGGCCTCGGCGCGACGCCCAAATATCTCTCGGAACTCGCCGCCGCCCCCGGAACGCCGCGCGCGGGCGGGCTGGCGCAGGCGCAGGTCGACCAGCTCTGGAACAAGATCCAGACCACCCAGAAAAGCGCCGCGCCGTTTCGCATGGCGATCACTTTGCCGAATTCGCAGCGCAGCCTTGCGCTCTATGGCACGCTCGCCGATCCGCAGGTCTCGCCCGGCGGAGCGGCGCTGGTGTGGGTGTTCGACTTCACCGAAAGCCATGCCGAAATGGCCCGGCTCCGAGCGGCCGCGGCACGCGCCACGGGTGATTTCGCCGCGCTGGTCGGCCTTATCGAAGCTGCACCCATGCCGATGTGGTTCCGGGGCAGCGACCTCACCCTGCAACTCGTCAACCAGGCCTATGTCGATGCGGTCGGCGCGATGACCGCCGCCGAGGTGGTGCAGAGCCAGATCGAATTGCTCGAGCCCGAGGACGGTCGCTCCCCCGGCGAGATCGCGGGGGCGACGCTGCAAAGCCAGGACAAATCCGAACGCATCGTCACCGCCACGATCTACGGCGCGCGGCGCACCTTGCGCGTATCCGATCTGCCGCTCGGGCAAGAAGGCGTGGCGGGCTATGCCATCGACATCGAGGAGCAGCAGCAGGTCGCGCGCGATTACCGTGCCTTCCGTGAGGCGACCCGTGCGCTGATCGATCAGCTGTCGGTGGGTGTCGCGCTGTTCGACGGTGATGAACGGCTGACCTTCGCCAACCGCCCCTTCCGCCGACTCTTCAGCCTGACGGACGAGGCGGTCGACGCCCACACGCCCTTCGACCGCTTCCTTGCCGAAGCGCGCGAACGCGGATGCACGCCGGAGGTGCGCGACTTTCCCGAATGGCGGCGCGAGCGGATCGGGTGGTTCGGAATGCGCGAATCGGTCGAGGAGGCCTGGCCGCTGCCCGGTGGCACGCACCTTCGCGTCGTCGCTCAGCCCATGCCCGATGGCGGCTTGGTGCTGCTCACCGAAGACCGCACCGAGAGCCTCGCGCTTTCCGCCGTGCGCGACACGTTGCTGCGCACCCGCACCGCCACGCTCGACAGCCTGTTCGAAGCGCTCGCGATCTTCGCGCCCGATGGTTCGGTGCAGCTCTGGAACCGCAGCTTTGCGGGCACCTGGGGCCTCACCCCCGAACTGCTCGACCAGCATCCCAGCGCCGATGAATTGCTGAGCGCGATCGGGCGCAACCTCGTCCGCCCCGAGGAAGCGAGCCTGATCGGCGCGGCCGTGCGCGCGGCGACGCTCGACCGGCGCGAGAAGCAGGGCAGGGTGAACCTCGCCGACGGGCGCACACTGCGCTTTGCCGGAATCCCGCTGCCCGATGGCAACGGGCTGCTGACGGTGCTCGACATCACCGCCTCGGAAAAGGCCGAGCAAGCCTTGCGTGAGCGCGCCGAGGCGCTGGAAGAGGCCGACGCGGTCAAGGCGCGCTTCCTTGCCAACATGAGCTACGAATTCCGCACCCCGCTGACGACGATCGGCGGCTATGCCGAGCTGCTGAAGAGCGGCGCGGCGGCCGACGCGCAGGCGGCGGGCGAATATGTCGATGCAATCCTGACCGCGGTTGAGCGGCTGACCGAGCAGGTCGAAAACGTGCTCGACCTGTCGCAATCCGAAGCCGGGCTGCTGCCGATCCGCAAGGAGCGGATCGACCTGCTCGATCTGCTCACCACGCTGGTGCGCGAGCGGGAGGAGGCGATCATCGGTGCCGGGCTCAGCCTCGATCTCAAGGGCCGCCGGGGCCGGGTGATCGAGGCCGATCCGCGCCAGCTGGGCCGCGCGCTCGGCAATCTGATCGACAATGCGGTGACCGGCACGCCCGATGGCGGGCGGATTGTGATCGAGCTGCGCAAGGCTCCCGAAGACAGCGCGGCAGCGATGGAAATCAGCATCGCCGACAACGGCCGGGGCATGACCTCGCAGGAACTGGCGCGCGCGCTGGGCGGGTTGAAGCCCGATAAGGACGCTCCGCCCGAAAAGCGCAGCGGGCTGGGCATACCGCTCGCGCGTCAGCTGATCGAGGCGCATGAGGGGACGCTCGAGATGAGCAGCCGCAAGGGCGCGGGCACGACCGCGCTGATCCGGCTGCCGTGACTGAGGCGCGCGAGTCTCTGCTCGATCTGGCGGCGATGGCGGCTTATGGCGCGCGCATCGCCGCGCGGCTCAGGGCAGGGGATGTCGTGGCGCTGGAAGGCGGGCTGGGGGCGGGCAAGACCACGCTCGCGCGCGCCATTCTCGCCGCGCTGGGCCATGCGGGCGAGGTGCCCTCGCCAACCTTCACGATCATCGAGACCTACGATTCGCCGCCGCTGCGCCTGCCGGTGGTCCATGCCGATTTCTACCGGCTCGACGACCCGGCCGAGCTCGCCGAGATCGGGCTCGACGATTACCGCGAGGGCGCGGTGCTGCTGGCCGAATGGCCCGATCATGCAGGCGGGTTCGCGTATGAGCCGGGGTGCCTTGCGATCACGCTCGAACCCTTGGGAGAAAGCGGGGAAGGCGGGCGGGTGGCCATTGCCCGCGGGGGCGCCGATTGGGTAGGGCGGATGCCATGAGCGCGCTTCCCGAAGGTCTTGCCGAATTCACCGCCGCTGCCGGATGGGGTGCTGCCAGCGTTCACCCGCTGCCCGGCGATGCCTCGTTCCGACGCTATTTCCGGCTGCGGCGGGAGAACGGCGAAGCCGCCATGCTGATGCACGCCCCGCCCCCGCACGAAGATCCCGCGCCCTTTCTCCATGTTGCTCACTGGCTGAACGATCACGCGATGCGCGCGCCTGCCATTCTCGCCGAGGATGCCGCGCAGGGCTGGGTGCTGATCGAGGATTTCGGCGATGACCGAATGCGCGACTGGCTCGACCTCCACCCAGCCGATGAACGGCCTGCCTATGAAGCGGCGGTCGAGGCGCTGGCCGCGCTCCACCGCCTGCCGCCGGGGCCCTTCGCCCCCTATGACATGGCGGTCTACCAGCGCGAGGCGGCGCTGCTGACCGAGTGGTGGTGCCCGGCGCAGGGCCTCGAAGTCGACGAAGAGGGTTATGCCGAGGCGTGGCAGGAGGTGATGGCTCCGGTGCTTGCGCGCCAGAACCCCGGCGTCACGGTGCTGCGCGACTATCACGCCGAGAACATCATGCTTTTGGGCGGCAAGGCCAGTACGCCGCAGGGCCTCATCGACTTTCAGGATGCACTGGTGGGGCACCCCGCCTACGACCTTGTATCGCTGCTTCAGGACGCGCGGCGCGATGTGCCGGTCGATCTCGAGACCGCCATGCTGTTGCATTATGTCGAGGCTGTGGGCGGCATCGACGACGATTTCCTCGCAGATTACGCAAGGCTCGGCGCGCAGCGCAATGCCAAGATCGTGGGGATCTTCACCCGGCTCGACCGGCGTGATGGCAAGCCCAAATATCTCGCTATGATCCCGCGTGTATGGGCGGCGCTGGAACGCGACCTTGCTCACCCTGCGCTTGGCCCCGTCGCGGCGTGGTTCGAGGCGAACATTCCCGATGCGTTGCGCCTCAGGCATGGAGCCTTCGCCGCGTGAGTGCGCTTGCCTCCGACACAGCAATGATACTTGCAGCGGGGCTGGGCAAGCGGATGCGGCCGCTTACCGCCAGCCAGCCCAAACCGATGGTGCGGGTGGCGGGCAAGCCGTTGATCGACCATGCGCTCGACCGGCTGGCGGAGGCGGGCGTGAGCAAGGCCGTGGTCAATGTCCACTACCTCGCCGACGCGCTCGAGGCGCATGTGCTCGCGCGCAAGGTGCCGCAGGTCAGCGTCTCGGACGAACGCGCGCAGCTGCTCGAAACCGGCGGCGGAATGATGAAGGCGCTGCCGCAGCTGCCCGACCCCTTCTTCGCATTGAACGCCGACAATATCTGGCTCGACGGGCCCAAGAGCGCGTTCCACGATCTCTCGCGGCGCTGGAACCCGGACGAGATGGACGCACTACTGCTGGTTGTCCCGCACGCGCGGGCGATGAATTTCAGCGGGCCGGGGGATTTCCATATGGACCCGATGGGCCGCCTCTCGCGCCGCCGCGACGGGCGGATCGCGCCCTTCATCTACACCGGCATCCAGCTGGTGAGCCGCCGCCTGCTGCGCGATGCTCCGCAAGGCCCGTTTTCGACCAACATCCTCTGGAACCGGGCGATGGCGGAGCGGCGGCTCTACGGCATCAGCTTTACAGGATTGTGGTTCGAAGTCGGCACCCCGCAGATGATCCGCCCGACCGAGGAGGCGCTGGCGGGTGGCTGAACCGCGCGCACCCGGCCCGCTGGTCTATTCCATCGCCGCGCACCGCGGCTTTGCCGATGCGCTGGTCGCAGGGCTGGTGCCGCGTTACCGCGAGGAGGGCTTCGGCCTTGCGCGCCTCACCCTGCTGGTGCCCTCGACCCGCGCCGCGCGCACCTTGTCCGAGGCCTTCATCCGCCATGCCGGAGCGACGGGTGAGGGCGGGCTCTTGATGCCGCGGATGATCGCGGTGGGCGATCTCGATCTTGACGAGAAGCTCGGCGCGGCGCTCGATCCGCTGGGCGCGGCCGATATCCCGCCCGCCTGCGATCCGCTGACGCGCTGGCTGACGCTCGACCGCCTGATCGCCGAGGTGCGAGCGCGGGAGGGCATGACACCGTTGCCCGGACGCGCACGGCTCAACCTCGCGCGCGAGATGGCGCGCACGATCGACCGGCTGCTGGTCGAGGAAAAGGCGGTCGAGGATCTGCTCGACGAGGCGGTGCTTGACAGTCTGGCGGGGCTGGCAGGACATTGGGAGCGGTCGATCCGGCTGTTCGGTCTGGTCAATGTCCGCTGGCAGATGGAGCTCAACGCGCGCGGGCAGGTGGACGCCGCCACGCGACGCAACCTGCTGTTCGACCGCGCGGCCAAGCGCTGGCGCGAAGCGCCGCCGCCGCATCCGGTGGTTGCCGCCGGCGTCACCAGCGCCGCGCCTGCGCTGGCGCGCTTGTTGCGGGTCATCGCAGGCCTGCCGCAAGGCGCGGTGGTGCTGCCCGATCTCGACCTTGCGATGGACGATGCCGCGTGGGACGAGCTGGGTCTGGCGGGCTCGTCCGACACACCCGGTGGACCGGTGTTCGGCGCGGGCGATGCGCTCACCCATCCGCAATATCATTTGAAGCTGCTGCTGCACCGCATGGGCGTCAACCGCGCCGAGGTGCAGCAATGGCACCGGCGCGGGGCGGCGGCGGCAGAGCCTGCGCGGGCGCGGGCGATCTCCTCGCTGTTTCTGCCGCCCGAGGCGAGCCGGGCATGGATCGATCTCGGCCCCGACCGGCGCAGGCTCGCGGGTGTGCGACTGATGGAGAGCGCGACGATCGAGGAGGAGGCGCAGGCCATCGCCCTCTTAGTGCGCGAGGCGCTGGAGGAACCGGAAAAGCGTGTCGCCGTCATCGCCGCCGACCGCGGCCTTGCACGCCGGGTGGCGCAGCATCTTGAGCGCTGGAACATCAGTGCCGACGATTCAGCCGGGCGTCCGTTGTCGCTGACCCCGGCGGGGCGGTTGTTCGGGCTGCTCGCCGAAATCGCCGCACATGGCCCTGCGCCCGCAAACCTCGTCGCGGCCTTCGCGCATCCGCTGGTGCGCGGCTGGGACGGCGGGGCGCGCGCCGACTGGCTGCGCGGCCTGCGCGCCTTCGACCGGGCCTTGCGCGGCCCCGATCCTGCGCCCGGAATGGCGAGCCTGCGCGCCGCCGCCGCCAAGGCCGATGTCGCGCCGTGGTGGGAGGAGGCCGAGGCGCTGATTGCGCCGCTGGCCGATTGGCCCGCGGAGATCCCGCTCGCCGAAGCGCTCGCCCGCCTTGCCGACGCGGCCGAGGCCTTTGCCGACAGCGCGGTGTGGGAACGCGACGATGGCCGCGCGCTCGGCACCATGGTGCAGGAATTGAGAGACCGGGCGAGCGACGCCGGAACGCTGGTCGAGACCAGAGATCTGGGCGGCGTGCTGCGCGACAGCATGGAGGCGATCGCGGTGCGCCCCGGCTATGGCGGGCACCCGCGCGTGGCGATCTATGGCTTGCTCGAAGCGCGCATGGCGCGGGCCGATCTGGTGATCTGCGGCGGGCTCAACGAAGGCAGCTGGCCGCAGCCGCCGGGGGCCGATGCGCTGCTGGCCCCTGCGATTTTGCGCGCGCTGGGCGTGCCGGGAGCCGAGTTCCGGATCGGGCTCGCCGCGCACGACCTTGCCGGAGCGCTGGGCGCGCCCGAAGTGGTACTCTCCCGCGCGCGCCGCAATGCCGAGGGGCCGACCTTGCCCTCGCGCTTTCTGCTCCGGGTCGAGGCGCTGCTCGGCGACGATCTCGACAAGGAGCACCGCGAGCGCGCGATCCCCGCGCTGCTCCCGCTGCTCGACCGCGAGCGCCCGCCTGCGCCAGAATACCCGCGCCCCGCACCCGATCCCGCGCCCGACAAGCGCGACGTGGCGATCCGGGTGACCGCGCTCGACCGGCTGCTGGGCGATCCCTACCAGTTCTACGCGCAGGCGATCCTCGATCTGAAGCGGCTCGATCCGCTCAGCGCCGATCCCTTCAGCGATCCGGCGCTGCGCGGCACGCTGGTGCACGAGATTCTCGATGCCTGGAGCAAGGCGCGCACGAAGCAGCCGGGCCTCGCCCTCGCGCCCTTTGCGGCCGAACACTTCGCCGCCGCGCGGGTCCATCCGCTGTTCCGCGCGCTGTGGCAGCCGCGCCTGATCGCCGCGCTCGAACGCTTCGAGCAATGGATCGCGCAGGACGCGGAACAGGGCGAGGTGGTGCTGGCGAGCGAGGTTTCGGGCGAGATGCGCGTCGATGGCGTGCGGGTGCTGGGCCGCGCCGACCGGATCGACCGGCTGGCCGATGGTAGCTTGCGGATCATCGACTACAAGACCGGGCGGGTGCCGTCCAAGGCCGAGATCGAGGCCGGCTATGCCTTGCAACTGGGTCTGCTCGGGCTGATCGCGCAAGCTGGCGGCTTTGCCAAGGAAGGCGTGCCCGCCGCGCCCGCCACGGGTTTCGAATACTGGTCCTTCGGCAAGGAGGACGAGGGCTTCGGCAAGCGCATCAAACCAATGAAGGAGGGCAAGGCCAAGACGGGGCTTGAGCCTGACAAGTTCCTGCCGCACCACACCGCCAAGCTGCACGAGGCGATCGCACGCTACATCAAGGGGCGCGAGCCATTCCTCGCGCGGGCCAATCCCGACTACAAGGGCTACACCGATTACGACCAGCTGATGCGGCTGGAGGAGTGGATCGTGCGGCTTCACGATGCGGAGCAGGGCGCATGAGCGGCGGCGGCGGTGGTCTGGTTTTTCCGCTGCAGGACAATCAGCTCGGCGCGGCTGATCCTGCGGACAATGTCTGGCTCTCGGCTTCGGCGGGGACAGGCAAGACGCAGGTGCTCTCCGCCCGCGTGCTGCGCCTGCTGCTGCGCGAGGATGTCGCGCCCTCGCAGATCCTGTGCCTCACTTTCACCAAGGCGGGCGCGGCGGAGATGGCGAACCGCATCAACGCAGTGCTGGCGCGCTGGGTGCGGCTGCCTGCGGGCCAGCTGGGCAAGGAGCTGGGCTATCTCGGCGCGGACATCGACCCCGCCACGCAGGCGCGCGCGCGCAGCCTGTTCGCGAGCGTGCTCGATTGCCCTGGTGGCGGGCTTAGGATCGACACCATCCACGCCTTCGCGCAGTTCCTGATCGGCAATTTCCCCGAGGAAGCCGGGCTCAACCCCGGCACGCGGGTGATGGACGATCGCAGCCGCGAATTGCTCGCGCGCGAGGTGCTGACCGATCTGGTCGAGGAGGCCGAGCGCACGCATGATGTGCGAGTGCTGGACGGGCTCCACCTGTTCACCACCCGCAAGGATCCGGCAGCGCTCCTCGGCTGGCTGATGCGCGCGGCGGAGGCGCAGGAGCTGTGGGAAGGGCCTGCCGGATGGCAATCGCCGATGGCCGCGCGGGTCAGGCAGACGCTCGGGATGCCGTCGGATGCGGATGCTGCGTGGGCCGAGACGATCCTCGATCCCGACCTTTTCCCGGACGACACACTGCTGGCGATGATCCCGGCGCTGGAAGGCTGGGAGGCGAAGACCGGGCAGGAGGCGGCGGCGTTCCTGCGCTCGTGGCTGGGGTTGGGCCTTGCCGAACGGATCGGCGCAGTGGACGGGTTTCGCAAGACCATCCTCAAGGCCGACGCTACCCCGCGCAAGATGGACGGTGCGGCGAAGCTCGACCCCGATTTCACCCGCTATCAGGACGACATCGCCGAGGCCATCGCCGCCTATGAGGAACGCCGCGCGCTTCTCGCCACCGCCGAGATCGTGACGAGCGCGCTCGAAATCGGGCGCGCCTTCGCGCTGCGGTGGGAGGCACGCAAGGCCCGCGAAGGCCTGCTAGATTTCGCCGACCTCATTCGCAAGGCCGCCGCGCTGCTCGGCCAGAGCGAGGCTGCCGACTGGATCCGCTACAAGCTCGACCGGCATTTCGACCACATCCTGATCGACGAGGCGCAGGACACCAATCAGAGCCAGTGGGACATCGTCGAGGCACTGATCGACGATTTCTTCAGCGGCGATGGCGCGCGCGGCGACAAGCTGCGCACGATCTTCACCGTGGGCGATTACAAGCAGGCGATCTTCGGCTTTCAGGGGACGAGCCCGGAAAACTTCGCAAAGGCCAAGGCGCGCATTCACGCCCGCATCCGCGCCGCGCAGCAGGGCATCCGCGCCGGGCGGATCAACCGCCGCGAGCCGGGCTGGCGCGATCTCGACCTCGGCAACTCCTTCCGCACCGCCGATGTCGTGCTGGGCTTCGTCAACCGCGTGATCGACACGCTCGGCTTCGCGGAATTCGGGCTCGACAAGGCCCCGCCCGAGCACAAGGGCACCGTGCGGCCCGGTCTGGTGACGCTCTGGCCCACGGTGGTGCCAGAGACCGACACGGGCGACGACGACGAGGAGGGCGAGGCCGAGGGCGAGCAGGGCTGGCTCCCGCGCCACGACACGCTGCTGGCCGAACGCATCGCCGATCAGATGCACCGCTGGGTGAGCGGCTCCGATCCCTTCGTGCTCGCCAAGGGCACGCACCGCCACGCGCAGGCGGGCGACATCATGGTGCTGGTGCAAAAGCGCAAGGAGCTGGCCGCGCAAATCGTTGCCAAGCTCTATGCCCGGGGTGTGCCGGTGGCGGGGGTCGACCGGCTGCGGCTGGGCGCGCCACTGGCGGTGAGGGACGTTCTGGCCGCGCTGAAGTTCGCCGCGCAGCCGCTCGACGATCTGAGCCTCGCCAACCTGCTCGCCTCGCCGCTGGTGGGGTGGACGCAGGACGACATCCTCGCCCACGTTCCGCGCCTGCCCAAGCAGCGGTTGTGGGATCACTTGCGGCGCGAGGATGCCCCAGCGTTCGTCGCAGCCACGGTGGAGCGGCTGAAGGACCTGCTGCGCCGCGCCGACTACCAGACCCCTGAGGCGCTGATCGCCTGGCTGCTGACCGGCCCGTGGCAGGGCCGTGCGCGGCTGGTCGCGCGGCTGGGAGCCGAGGCCAACGACCCGCTTAACGAACTGGTCAACGCCGCCTTCGCCTACGAGTCCGAACACTGGCCGAGCCTCGCGGGCTTCATCGGTTGGTTCGAGGCCGGGACGGGCGATCTGAAGCGCGATTCCGACAGCGCCAGCGGGCAGGTGCGGGTGATGACGGTGCATGGCTCCAAGGGCTTGCAGGCCCCGATCGTGATCCTCGCCGATGCCGCCGGGGCGCCGGGCGATGCGGGCGATCTGGCGCTGGAAGACACGCCGCTTGGCCATGACCCCGACCGCAAGCGCCTCGTCCCGCTGCCGCCGCTCAACAAGGGCGAGGCCGTGGGCCCGATTGCCGAGGCTGCCGAAGCGAAGGCCGCCGCCGCGTTGCAGGAGCATTGGCGGCTGCTGTATGTGGCGCTCACCCGCGCGGAGGAAGCGCTGTTCATTGGCGGATCGCTCAACAAGAACGAGGCGAAGAAGGGCGAGCCGCATCCGGACAGTTGGTATGCCCGCATCGCGCCACTGTTCGACGAGGTCGACGACATCGCCGACCCCGTGTGGCGCTGGCGCAAGGAGTGGGGCGAGCGCGCCGGGCCGCTGGTGCCCGTTGACGATACAAGCGCCGTCGCCCCCGCATCGCCCGCGCTGCCCCGCTGGGCGACCACCCCGATCGGCCCCGAACCGCGCCCGCCACGCCCGCTCGCGCCCTCATCCGCAGGCGAGGACGCCGGGGCGCAGCCGCCTCTCCCGCCCGAGGCTGCGCGCGATGCCGCCCGGCGCGGCAGCCTGATCCACGCGCTGCTCGAGCGCCTCCCCGATGTGCCCGCCGCCGAGCGCGCGGCGACTGCCGAGGGCTGGCTCGCGCGCCAGGCACCCGACCTTGCGGAAGGAGCCCGCGCCGAGATGCTCACCGCCGCGCTGGCGGTGCTCGATCACCCCGATTTCGCCGCGCTGTTCTCTCCGCAGGCGCTCGCCGAGGTGCCGCTGGCGGCGACGGTCGAGGGCGTGGTGGTCGCAGGAACCGCCGACCGGTTGCTGATCGAGGACACCGGCATCACCGTGGTGGACTTCAAGACCACCCGCCGCCCGCCCGCCGCCGCCGCCGACATTCCCCGCGCCACGTTGCGCCAGATGGCGGCCTATGTCGCCGCGCTGGAGGCGATCTATCCGGGCCGTGCGGTGCGGGCGGGCGTGCTCTACACCCATGCGCCGGTGCTGTTCGACCTCGACCCCGCCACATTGGCAGCGCACAAGCTCGCGTTGCAGACCGCGCAGCAATCCTTGCCCCTGCCGGATATTGAGTGAGGCGCGCGCGTCACTAGATTGCAATCCAACCCGCCGCGCCTCTATGGTCGCGGTCACAAGGAGATTTGAAATGGCCACCGTCAACGTCACCGATGCCAGCTTCCAGAGCGATGTGCTCGACAGCGATACACCCGTGCTGGTGGATTTCTGGGCAGACTGGTGCGGCCCCTGCAAGATGATCGCTCCGGCGCTGGAAGAAATCAGCGAGGAACTGGCGGGCAAGGTCAAGATCGCCAAGATGGACATCATGGAGAACACCGACACCGCGACCCAGATCGGCGTTCAGTCGATCCCGCTGATGGTGCTCTACAAGAACGGCCAGCCGGTTGCGCAGAAGCTGGGCGCGGCGCCCAAGGGTGCGCTCAAGGCGTGGCTCGAAAGCGAGCTGTAATCAATTTGTGAGCTCCCGCGCAGGCGGGAGCCTCGTTCGTTGTGGCATGAGGTCCCCGCCTGCGCGGGGACTCGCGACCTAGCCGGTAACCCGCCCCACGAATTCGTCCCAGATCGCAGGCGATGACGCGCCGATGAGGCCGGGCGCGTCGTGCTGGTCGACCCGGTAGGCGCTGCCATCGAGCCGTGCCGCCTTGCCACCCGCCTCGTTGAGCCACAGCACGCCCGCCGCGTGATCCCAGGCGAGAGTGCGCTTGAAGCTCGAAATGTCGTTCTCCCCCAGCGCAAGCCGCGGATATTGCTCGGCGGCGCAGCGCGGGATGTCGACGAGCGTGTAGTGCGGCGCGAGCTTCGCATCGACCATCGCGGATTGTTCGGGGGTGAGGAAGATGCGGCTGACAGCGGTGACAGGGGGCTGCTGTCCGGTCGTGCGCGCGGCGATCCGCTCCCCGTTAATGAAAGCCCCTTCGCCACGCCGCGCGTGGCAGAAGCGGTCCTTGTTGGGATCGTAGATCCACCCCGCCACCGCCTCGCCCGCGTCGGCCAGTGCGACGATGATGCCGAAGGGCTCCTTGCCTTCCGCGAAGTTTGCCGTTCCGTCGAGCGGGTCGATGATCCAGCACTGTCCCGAGAGGTGATCGAGCACCGCCTTGTCGGCGTGCACCGCCTCCTCGCCGACGACCGCAACACCGGGGGCCAGTTTCGTCAGCGCCTCGGTAAGGAAGGCTTCGACTTCGCGGTCGACGATGGTGACGGGATCGTCCTCGCCCTTCATTTCGACCTCGCCCAAGGCAAGATTGCGGAAGCGTGGCAGCATCGAGCGCTGCGCGGCAAAGCGCATCAGGTCGCGGATTTCGGCGTCGAGCGCGGAGAGCTGGCTCACGAGCAGGCCCTCACGAACGATAGTCCGCGTTGATCGCGATGTAGCCGTGGGTGAGATCGCAGGTCCACACCGTCGCGCGGCCGTCCCCGAGGCCGAGATCGACCGCGATCTCGATTTCCTCGCCCTTGAGATGTGCGGCGACCGGGGCCTCGTCGTAATCTGCCACCGGCAAGCCGTCGCGCGCGGCCCAGACTCCGCCGAAGGCAATGGAAAGCCTGTCGCGATCCGCCGGTTCGCCCGCCTTGCCGACCGCCATGACCACGCGGCCCCAATTGGCATCTTCGCCCGCAATCGCGGTCTTCACCAGCGGCGAGTTGGCGATCGCGAGGCCGATACGGCGTGCGCTGTCGTCGCTCGCCGCACCGCTCACACGGATGGTGATGAATTTTTGAGCACCCTCGCCATCGCGCACCACCAGCTGCGCAAGATTGCGGCACACCTCGGTGAGCGCGGCGGCGAAGGCATCGGCGCCGGGGCTGTCCCAACCCTCGATCCGCGTATTGCCCGCCTTGCCGGTGGCGAAGACCATCACCGTGTCGCTGGTCGATGTGTCGCCATCGACGGTGATGCACGAAAAAGTGGCAGCATTGGCGCGTTCGAGCGCCTCTTGCAGGAAGTCGGGCGCAACATCGGCATCGCAAAAGATATAGCCGAGCATGGTCGCCATGTCGGGGGCGATCATGCCGCTGCCCTTGATGATCCCGGCGAGTTCCACGCGGGTCTCGCCCACCATCGCCGAAGCGCCCGCGCCCTTGGGGAAGGTGTCGGTGGTGCCGATGGCGTGGGTCGCGTCCTCCCAGCCACAGGGCGCGGCCTCCAGCGCGGCGGCGATCCCGGCCTGTGCCTTGTCTTTGGGCAGAGGCACGCCGATCACGCCGGTGGAGGAGACGAACACCTCTTCGCGCGGGCAGGCCAGCGCCTCGGACACCTGCGCCATGATCGCCTCGACCGCCTCGCGCCCGCGATAGCCGGTAAAGGCGTTGGAGTTGCCCGCATTGACCACCAGCGCCCGCGCACGGCCCTGCGTCACGTTCGCGCGGCCCAGTTCGACCTCGGAGGAAGCGCAGGCGCTCTTGGTGAAGACCCCCGCAACGCTCGTGCCCTCGGCCAGTTCGGCGAAGGTCAGGTCGCAGCGGTCCCACGCCTTGTAGCGCGCCCGCGCCACACGCAGTGCCACGCCCGCGATGGGAGGCAGAGCGGGGAAGGGCCGGGCGAGGGGGGAGCGTGCAATATCCATGGGCCACGCCCGTAATCGCCAATCGGGAGCGCTGCAATCACACGCTTTGTTGGTTTGCGCGACCGGCGACGGATGATAGACCTCCGCTGCATGTATTCTCGCATCCTTTTCGCCGCTGTTGCCGGCGCCGTCGTCGCTGTCCCGCTTGCCGCACAGGAGCCCGAGCCCTCCGTGCCAAAGGTTCCGCCGCCGATCGAGGTTCGCACGCTTCCACCTGCCGCGCCGGTTGCGCGGGATATGAGTCGCCCGCGCCCGGAGGGTGCGTGGGATAGCTGGGTGACCAATGCCGATTACCCGCCCGGATCCTGGCAAAAGGGCGAGGCAAGCGCCGTGGGATACACGCTGGCGGTCGATGCGGAGGGCAGGCCGACCGATTGCACGATTACCGAAAGCACCGCCACTGCTGCACTTGAGGCGGAAACCTGTCGCCTGCTGCTGGAGCGCGCGCGGTTCAGGCCGGCGCAGAAGCCCGACGGTACGCCAAAGGAAGGCGTCTTTTCGGATGAAATCGTCTGGAAGCGCGATCAGCCCGAATTCGCGGAGCCTTTTGCGGTCAAGGTCGCCTTCACCGTCGATGTGCGCGGGCAAATCCGCGATTGCCGCGTGGTGGAGACTTCGGGCACGGTTCCGGCCGACATGCAACGCTCGCTCGATCGCCGTCCT
This sequence comes from Porphyrobacter sp. YT40, assembly GCF_006542605.1. GTDB lineage: Bacteria > Pseudomonadota > Alphaproteobacteria > Sphingomonadales > Sphingomonadaceae > Erythrobacter. The sequence goes on along the minus strand of NZ_CP041222.1, from coordinate 2,779,564 downwards.
TGTCCGGGCAGCACGCGAAGGAAAGTGCCCTATCGCGATGCCGAGGGGCGACCCGTGGCGCGCGCGGTGACGATGACCATCTCGGCCGATGTGGTGCCGGTATCGGTAGAGGATTAAGCTTCCGCACAGCTTGTCGCACTATGCTGGTGGACGAACGCAAGCGGAATCCCTATCTAGCACGCACCATGACCCGGCGCTTTCTTGCCTTTCTGGCCCTGATCACGGGCCTTGTCGCCCTTGGCGGCCCGGCGAACGCGTCGCTGGTTGAGGCGCTGGCGTGCGGAACCAGCATCGCGGCTTCCGCTGGGGATGAGACGCAGGGGGCAGAGCATGTCGCCGTGCAGCCCGTGCCCGCCACGGTCCATGAAAGCCGCGAGGTCGAGGCGCCCGAAAGCCGCCCGGCCATGCCGGATTCGCTGCGTCTGCCTGTCCTGATGGGGATCGAACGCGCCTTCGAATAGGCGCGCGCTTCGCTGCTTACCCGTGCTTTCCGGCGCGCCGGGCGCCTTTGGGCCGCGCGCGCATTTCCCCAATTTGGTGTCAGGCCCCCAGACGGGCCGTCATGCCCAGCAAAGGTTTGATTTGCCATGTTCAATACCCTCGCCAAGTCGCTGTTCGGTTCGGCCAACGACCGCTACATCAAGTCCGCGCGCAAGGTCGTCGCCCAGATCAACGCGCTCGAACCGCAGATTCAGGCGCTCACCGACGAAGAGCTTCAGGGCCAGACGGGCAAGCTGCGCGGCCTGATCGACGGCGGCGCCAAGCTTGACGACATCCTGCCCGAAGCTTTCGCCACGGTTCGCGAAGCCTCGGTCCGCGTGTTCGGGATGCGCCACTTCGATGTCCAGCTGATCGGCGGCCTCGTGCTCCACCGCGGCGAGATCGCCGAAATGCGCACCGGCGAGGGCAAGACCCTGATGGCGACGCTGGCGGTCTATCTCAATGCGCTGGAGGGCAAGGGCGTCCACGTCGTCACCGTCAACGATTACCTCGCCCGGCGCGACGCGGCCGAGATGGGGCGGCTCTACAACTGGCTCGGCCTAACGGTAGGCGTGATCGTTCCCGGAATGCCCGAAGAGTTCAAGCGCGACGCCTACAATGCCGATATCACCTACGGCACCAACAATGAATTCGGTTTCGATTACCTGCGCGACAACATGAAGCACGAACGCTCGCAGATGGCGCAGCGCCCCTTCAACTTCGCGATCGTCGACGAGGTCGATTCGATCCTGATCGACGAGGCGCGCACCCCGCTGATCATCTCCGGCCCGACCGAGGACAAGAGCGAGCTTTACGTCCAGCTCGATCAGGTCGCGCGCGAAATTCCGCGCGAATGGCTCGACATCGACGAGAAGACCAAGCGCGTCCAGCTGACCGAGGAAGGCCTCGACGAGGTCGAGCGCATCCTTGCCGAAAGGGAGCTGCTGGCGACCGACAACCTCTACGATGTCGAGAACACGCAGGTCGTCCATCACCTCGATCAGGCGCTGGCCGCCAACTTCACGCGCAAGCGCGACACCGACTACATCGTCAAGGACGGCAAGGTCGTCATCATCGACGAATTCACCGGGCGCATGATGGATGGCCGCCGCTGGTCGAATGGCCTCCACCAGGCGGTCGAGGCCAAGGAAGGCGTGCGGATCGAGCCCGAGAACCAGACGCTCGCCTCGATCACTTTCCAGAACTATTTCCGCATGTATCCCAAGCTTTCCGGCATGACCGGCACCGCCGCCACCGAAGCGGCGGAATTCTGGGACATCTACAAGGTCGGCGTGGTCGAAATCCCGACCAACCTGCCCGTCGCGCGCATCGACGAGGAAGACGAGTTCTACAAGAACACCGCCGACAAGTTCGGTGCCATCGCCCGTGCGATCAAAGAAAAGCAGGCGATCGGCCAGCCGGTTCTGGTCGGCACGGTTTCGATCGAGAAGAGCGAGCTGCTCAGCCAGTATCTCGACAAGGAAGGCGTCAAGCACGCCGTGCTCAACGCCCGCTTCCACGAGCAGGAAGCGCATATCGTGGCGCAGGCGGGCCGCTTTGGCGCGGTTACCATCGCCACCAACATGGCCGGGCGCGGCACCGACATCCAGCTGGGCGGCAATGTCGAATACCGCATCCTCGACGAGCTCGGCGACATGCCCGAAGGCCCCGAGCGCGATGCCGCCGTGGCCCGCATCAAGGCCGAGGTCGCCGAGGAGAAGGAGCGCGTGAAGCAGGCGGGCGGCCTGTTCGTGCTCGGCACCGAACGCCACGAATCGCGCCGCATCGACAACCAGCTGCGCGGCCGTTCGGGCCGTCAGGGCGACCCGGGCCTGTCGCGTTTCTACCTCTGCCTCGAAGACGATCTGCTGCGCATCTTCGGCCCCGACACGCTGTTCTCCAAGATGATGAACTCGAACCTCGCCGATGGTGAGGCGATCGGCTCGAAGTGGCTCTCCAAGGCGATCGAGACCGCGCAGAAGAAGGTCGAGGCGCGCAACTACGACATGCGCAAGCAGGTCGTGCAATACGACGACGTGATGAACGACCAGCGCAAGGTGGTCTATGAACAGCGCGCGGAGATCATGGATTCCGAGGCGGTCGACGACGTGGTGGTCGATATGCGCCACGACACGATCAACACCATCGTCGGCGCGGCGTGCCCTCCGGGTTCCTACCCCGAACAGTGGGACATCGCCGGCCTGAAGACACGCTGCGAGGACCTGTTCGGCTTCCAGCCCCCGATCGACGACTGGCTGGCCGAAGACGAGGTCGAGCCCGAACTGATCGAGGAACGCCTGCGCGCGCTGACCGACGAAATGATGGACGCCAAGATGAGCGCGCAGGACGCCTCGATCTGGCGCATGGTCGAGAAGGACGTGCTGCTGCGCCAGCTCGATCACCACTGGAAGGAGCACCTCGCCACGCTCGACGCGCTGCGGCAGGTGATCTGGATGCGCGGCATTGCCCAGAAGCAGCCGATCAACGAGTACAAGCAGGAGGCCTTCGCGCTGTTCGAGACGATGCTCGATACGCTGCGTGAGGAAGTCACCAAGTTCCTGGTGCGTGCGGAACTGCGGATCGAGCAAGCGCCGGTCGAGTCGCTGCCCGAACTGCCCGATTTCCTCACCGGTCACATCGATCCGCTGACCGGGCTCGACAATTCGGCCGATGGCGACGGGTCGGAGCTGCGGCCCGAACTGTTCGGATCGCTCGCCGGAAGCCCGCGCGCGGCCAGCGGACCGGGCGGGGCGAATACCGACAACCCTTACGCCAATCTCGACATCAGCCGCAACGCGCCGTGCCCGTGTGGGAGCGGCAACAAGTACAAGCATTGCCACGGCGCCATTGCAGGCTCGCGCGCGGTCGTCTGACGCGGGCGCGGGCGCCGGGGAATAGGCGGCGATGATGATCGGGGCGGTGCCGGTGCTGCTCGCGCTCGCCTTCGGAGTGACGGCGCTGCTCTATGCCAGCGTCGGCTTCGGCGGCGGATCGACCTATTCGGCGCTGCTGGCGCTGTCGGGGCTCGACTACCGGCTGCTGCCGCTGGTCAGCCTCGCCTGCAATATCGTGGTGGTGACCGGCGGAAGCATCCGCTTCGCCCGCGCGGGTGTGACGCCGTGGAAGAAGGCACTGCTGATCGTCGCGCTGGGCGCTCCGGCGAGCTTTGCCGGGGGACTCACGCCGATCAGGGAGGCGACCTTCCTCACACTGCTGGGGGGGAGCCTGGTGCTGACCGCGCTCACCATGCTGATCCCGGTGCGGGAGAATGCAGACGGCACGCCGACCCGCGCGGCGCGCTGGATGCCGCTCGCCGCCGCGCCGCTGGGCTATTTCGCCGGGCTGGTGGGGATCGGGGGAGGGATCTTCCTCGCGCCCTTGCTGCACCTGGCCCGCTGGCACGAGCCGCGAGGGATTGCGGCGACGGCGAGCCTGTTCATCCTCGTCAATTCGCTGTTCGGCCTTGCCGGTCAGATGCTCAAGCACGGGCCCGGCCTGTTCGGCGTGGCGATCGGCGCGGCGCTGCCGCTGCTGGTCGCGGTGGTGATCGGCGGGCAGGCGGGAAGCCTGATGGCGGCGCGTCTGCTGCCGCCTAAATGGATCCGCTGGCTGACCGCGCTGCTGGTGCTGGTGGTGGGCGTGCGGTTGCTCGCCGGGGTGTGAGCGACCATTCTTTGATGATAGCGTTGCAACGCGCAGCGAGAGGGCAAATGATGCGGATGGCGATATGGCTGGCGGGTTGCGGCTTTCTTTTCGGAGCCGTGTCGGCAGGTTGGGCCCAGACAAACCCCGGCGCTCAGGTACCGCCTGAGGTGCCTTCTACGCCATCGGCCAGCGCTGGCGCAGCGGACCGGTCAAGAGCGCTGGCAACGCGATATGAAGAAAGATGGATGGCCATGATCATCGCGGCTTATCCTGCCGATGCCCAGTTCCGTGGGCAGGAGGGAACAGTCGGTGTCACAGTATCGGTGAGCGCCGATGGCCGGCCGAAAGGTTGCAAGGTTATCAGATCGAGCGGGCACGAGATCCTCGATACCGCCGCTTGTGCGGGCATGAAGCGCTATGCGCGCTTTGATCCCGCCCTCGACGCCCAGGGCAATCCGATCGCGGCCGAGTTTTCGACCAAGATCACATATTCGCTAGATCAGGAGTAGAAAATGGCTCCCCGAGTAGGATTCGAACCTACGGCCAAGTGATTAACAGTCACCTACTCTACCGCTGAGCTATCGGGGAGCAACTCTTCCAAGCGGTCTAAGGAAGAGCGGAAGCGCGCCTATATGGGGGGCGGTTTCGGATTGCAAGAGGGTTTTGCGCAAGGTTTCATGGTGGCCCAACACCGGTCGCACCGCGACCGCAAGCGCGACCGCGCGCCCGCAGCGACGCGACCTTCAGGTCGCAGGAGCGAGGATCGCGCGCCGGATGGCGTGCGAAACACATTACGCCGTGACGAACTGCTCCGCGACGATTCGCTCCTCGAGGCTCTGGCCCGGGTCGAACAGCAGGGTGAGATCGTTGTCGTGCGCGATCTGGAGGCGCACTTCGGCGATGTCGCGCAGTTCCTTCTGGTCGGCCACGGCGGCGACCGGGCGCTTGGCCGGGTCGAGGACGCGCAGGATGATCTTCATGCGGTCGGGCAGGATCGCCCCCCGCCAGCGCCGCGGGCGGAAGGGGCTGATCGGGGTGAGCGCGAGCATCTTCGAATCGAGCGGCAGGATCGGGCCCTGAGCCGAAAGATTGTAGGCCGTCGAACCCGCGGGCGTCGCCACCAGCACCCCATCGCATACCAGTTCGCGGATACGCACGCGGTCGCCCACGGTGACTTCGATCTTGGCGGTCTGGCGCGTTTCGCGCAGCAGCGAGAGCTCGTTGATCGCGTTCAGCACATGGGTCTCGCCATCCTGCGTCACGGCCTCGACCCGCAAGGGCGCAATCGTCCAGCGGCGCGCCTTGTTGACCTTGGCGGCAATTGCAGCGCGCTTGTCATAGCGGTTCATCAGGAAGCCAACCGTGCCGAGGTTCATCCCATAGGCCGGGACCACGCGGCCCGCATCGAGCATCGCGTGGAGCACCTGGAGCATGTAGCCATCGCCGCCCAGCACGACCGCCGCATCGGCCTCGCCCAGCGGCACCCAGTCGCCCTGATCGAGCAGCGCGTCGCGCGCCTCCTGCGCCCGCTCGGTGTCCGAGGCCAGCAGCGCGAGCCGCTCGTAGGTGGTGCCATTGCTCGCCATTGGTTCCCCTCTGCCCGGCCGGCCGCCGCTTATCCCCGGCTCTGTGCTAGGCGGTTGCCCTGATGTGCCATATCGGCTCGGATTGCAATTGATGCGAGGCAGGCGCGGGTTCAAGAGTTAAGGGGGACACGCAGAGGGAGCTTGATGGAACAGGGCCGCACATCCTTGCGAGGGCCGATCGCGCGAGGGCGCTTTCCGGGGGTGAGCCCCGGCGTGCTCGAAAGCGATCTGCTGCGTGCGCTCGACCGGCGCGAGATCGAGGTGCTGTTCCAGCCGCAATTCGCCTGCGCCAGCGGCGCGGTGACAGGGGCCGAAGCGCTGGCGCGCTGGCAGCATCCGACGCTCGGCGAGATCGGCGCGCGTGATCTCTTCGCAATTGCCGAGCGGGCGGCGCTGGTCGCACCGCTCTCGCGCCACGTGGTCGCGCGCGCGCTGGAGGATGCCGCGACCTGGCCCGAGGGGCTGACTCTGTCGCTCAACATCACCCCAGAGGAACTGGGCGACCCGCGCTTCGCCGCCGATTTCGCCGCCGTGATCGGGCGCTCCGACATCGCCCCGCAACGACTGATGCTGGAGATCACCGAGGATCTGCTGCTGCGCAATCTCGCCCAGGCGGCAAGTGCGCTGAAGGCGCTGCGCGGCCTCGGCTTCCGCACCGCGCTCGACGATTTCGGCGCCGGGTTCTGCAATTTCCGCTACCTGCGCGAACTGCCGCTGGATGCGCTGAAGCTCGACAAGGCGATGGTCGAGGGCGTGCCTGCCGATGCCACCGCGCTCGCGGTGCTACGGGCGATCGTCGCGCTCGCCAAGGCGCTGGGCCTTGCAGTCTATGCCGAAGGGATCGAGGACGAGATTCAGCGCGCCGCGATCACCGCGGAAGGCTGCGACTACTGGCAAGGCTTTCTGCGCGCCCAGCCGATGCCGAGCGCGCGCGTGGTCGCGCTGGCCCGCACCGCGCGGGGCATGGGGCACGGGTAGGGGAACTTCGGGGCGGGGTTGAAACAATCACGCCCGGCATCACTTGTGCTGGCAGTGGCCGCATCTCCGCAAGGCTCTCTCATCCGGCATTGGAACCAAGCGCATGAATCTCGAAATTCAGGTGCAGCTCGATTATACCTTCGAGCAGCCCTGCGACGTGCTGGTGCAGATCGAAGCGGCGCGGCTGCCCGGGCAGGCGGTGCTGGAAGCGCATATCGCCGCTCCCGCAGCATCCCATTTCTCCAGAGTGCCTGCTCAGGACGGGATCGGCGAGCGGATCTGGCTTCGCGCCGAGGGTGATCTGATTGTCGATTACAGCGCGCGCGTCGCCCTTACGCGCCGGGCAGCCGATCTCGCCAGCCTGCCGGTCATCGCGCCGCACCTTCTGCCGGGCGAGGCGGTGCCCTATCTGCTGCCGTCGCGCTATTGCCAGTCGAACCAACTGGCGACCTTCGTCGAAGAGGAATTCGGCACCATCGAGGGCGGGGCCAAGGTCGCCGCGATGCGCGACTGGGTCGCGGCGCATCTGAGCTACGTGCCCGGATCGAGCGATGCGAACACCACCGCGGTCGATACCTTCGTCGCACGGCAGGGCATCTGCCGCGACTACGCGCACCTCGTCATCACGCTCGCCCGCGCCGCCGACATCCCCGCGCGGATCGCCAGCGTCTATGCACCCGGCGTCACGCCGCCCGATTTTCACGCGGTGGCCGAGGTGTTTCTCGGCGGCGCGTGGCATCTGGTCGATGCGACCGACATGGCGAGCGCGGCGGACATCGCCGTGATCGGCATCGGCCGCGACATCGGCGACGTCGCCTTCCTCACCGCCTTCGGCCCGCTGGAAATGAACGGGCAGAGCGTCATGGTGCGCGAAGTCTAGGCCGCCTTCCTGGCCTTCGCGGCCTTCCGCACGATCCCGCTCAGCCCCTTGGTCAGCTGGAACAGCCCGTTGAGGCGGCTCAGCGGATCGCTCCACGCGCGGTTTATCACCAGCTTCATGTCGGGGCGCAGCTTGGCGGTGTCCTTGCCGCCTTCGTTGAGGCGCGCGACATAGGCGATCAGTCCGGCGGGATCGGGGAAGTCGTCATTGTGGAAGGTGACCAGCGTGCCGCGCGCGCCGACATCGATCTTGGCGATGCAGGCCTGCACCGCCTGATGCTTGATCTCGATCAGGCGAATGAGGTTCTTCGTCGGCTGCGGCAGGTCGCCGAAGCGGTCGATCATCTCGGCGGCGAGACTTTCGATCTCGTTCTGCCCTTCGGCCTGGTTGAGACGGCGGTAGAGCGCCATGCGCACCGCGAGATCGGGCACGTAATCCTCGGGGATCATGATCGGCGCATCGACCGTAATCTGCGGGGTCAGCTTGTCGCGCGGGCGTTCGAGGCCCATGTCGCCCGCCTTGGCGGCAAGGATCGCCTCCTCCAGCATCGCCTGATAGAGCTCGAAGCCGACCTCGCGGATATGGCCCGACTGCTCGTCGCCGAGCAGATTGCCCGCGCCGCGAATGTCGAGATCGTGGCTCGCCAGCTGGAAGCCCGCGCCAAGGCTGTCGAGATCGCCCAAGACCTTCAATCGCTTCTGCGCGACCTCGGACAGGGCAACGTCCTTCTCGTGCGTCAGATAGGCATAGGCGCGCAGCTTGGCCCGCCCCACACGCCCGCGCAGCTGATAGAGCTGGGCAAGGCCGAAACGATCGGCGCGGTGGATGATGATGGTGTTGGCGCTCGGGATGTCGAGCCCGCTTTCGACGATGGTGGTCGAGAGCAGCACGTCATACTTGCGGTCGTAGAAAGCGCCCATGCGCTCCTCGACCTCGCCGGGGCTCATCTGGCCGTGGGCGGAGACCGATTTGATCTCGGGCACGTTCTCGCGCAACCATTCCTCGACATCGGCCATGTCCGAGATGCGCGGGACGACAATGAAACTCTGCCCGCCGCGGTGATGTTCGCGCAGCAGGGCCTCGCGGATCACCATGTCGTCCCACTCCATCACATAGGTGCGCACCGCGAGGCGATCGACCGGAGGCGTCTGGATGGTCGAAAGCTCGCGCAGCCCGCTCATCGCCATTTGCAAGGTGCGCGGGATCGGGGTGGCAGTGAGGGTAAGGACGTGAACGTCGGCGCGCAGCTGCTTGAGCTTCTCCTTGTGGGTCACCCCGAAGCGCTGTTCCTCGTCGACGATCACGAGGCCAAGGTTCTTGAACTTGGTCGATTTCGACAGGATCGCATGGGTGCCGACCACGAGGTCGATATCGCCGCTCTCCAGCCCTTCGCGCGTCTCGGCGGCCTCCTTGGACGAGACGAGGCGGGACAGGCGACCGACCTTGAGCGGGAAGCCCGCAAAGCGTTCGGCAAAGTTCTGGTAGTGCTGCCGCGCGAGCAGTGTGGTGGGCGCGACGATGGCGACCTGTTGGCCGTTCATCGCCGCAACGAAGGCGGCGCGCAGGGCGACCTCGGTCTTGCCGAAGCCGACATCTCCGCACACCAGCCGGTCCATCGGTCGCCCGCTCTCGAGATCGGAGAGCACATCGGCGATGGCGCGTTCCTGATCCTCGGTTTCCGACCAGGGGAAGCGGTCGGTGAACTGGCCGAGCGTTTGCGGGTCGGCGGGCAGGGCAGGAGCCTGCTTCAGCGCACGCGCAGCGGCGACCTGCATCAATTCGCCCGCGATGGCGGTGATCCGCTCCTTCAGCTTCGCACGGCGGCGCTGCCACGCCTCGCCGCCCAGCCGGTCGAGCGCGACCGCCTGTTCGGACGAACCATAGCGGGTAAGGACGTCGATATTCTCTACGGGTATGAACAGCTTGTCGCCGCCCGCATATTCCAGCGCGACGCAATCGTGCTGGCTCTTGCCCACCGGGATCGGTTCGAGCCCGAGATAGCGCCCGATCCCGTGCTCGATATGCACCACCAGATCGCCGCGCGACAGCGCCTGCAATTCGGCGAGGAAGGCGTCGGAATCCTTGCGCCTCTTCTTACGCCGCACCAGCCGGTCGCCGAGGATATCGGCTTCGGTCAGCAGCTCCATGCTGTCGCTGGCGAAGCCGGTTTCGAGCGGGAGAACGACCACGGCGGTGGTCTTCTTCGCCGCAAGGCCGAGGGCCTGCTGCCAGCTATCGGCGATGGCGGTCGGCGCGCCGGCCTCGTCGATGATCGCGGCGATGCGGCGCGCGCTGCCGTTGGAGTATGCCGCGACCAGCGATTTGCGCGATGACTTGCCGACCGATTTGAGGTGTGCGGCGGCGGCTTCGTAGACGTTCTCGCCGCGTCCGCGTTCGGGCGCGAAGTCGCGGGCCGAGCGGAAGCCGAAGTCGATTACGCCCGCGCCCTCTTCCGAGACGAAGCCGGTCGCGCGGTGGGCAGGCTGGGCGGCAAGCGCCGCGTCGAACTCGTCGCGCGAAAGGTAAAGCGCATCGGGTGCGAGCGGGCGGTAGCTGCCCTTCTTCTCGCCCGCGATCCGGCCGCGCTGCTCGTGGTAATCGCGAATGTCGGTCAGCCGCTCCTCGGCAGCGCCCAGAGCGCTCTGGTCGATGACGACGACATCGTCCTTGCCGAGATGATCGAACAGGCTCGCCAGCTTGTCCTCGAACAGCGGGAGCCAGTGTTCCATGCCCGCCAATCTCCGCCCGTCGGACACCGCCTCGTAAAGCGGGTCCTGCGTGGCATTGGCGCCGAACAGCTCACGGTAGCGGGTGCGGAAGCGCTTGATGCTGGCATCGTCGAGCAGCGCTTCGGAGGCGGGGAGCAGCAGGTGGCTGTCGATCCGCTCCACCGTGCGCTGGGTGGCGGGGTCGAACAGGCGCAGGCTTTCCAGCTCGTCGCCGAAGAAATCGAGCCTTAGCCCGCTTTCCAGCGAAGAGGGAAAGATGTCGACGATGGAGCCACGCACAGCGAACTCGCCGTGGTCGATCACCGTGTCGGTGCGGCCATAGCCCTGCCGCACAAGCAAAGCGGCGAGGCTTTCATGCCCGATCTGCGTGCCGACCCGGAATTCACGCACGGATTCGCGCACCCTGAACGGGGTGAGCACGCGCTGGAGCACGGCGTTGACCGTCGTCACCAGCAATTGCTGCGCTGCGCCCGGTTGCTGCAACTTGTGGAGCGCCGCCAGCCGCTCGGCACTGATCGACAGGGCGGGGCTGGCGCGGTCGTAGGGCAGGCAGTCCCACGCGGGGAAGGCGATGACCTCCACCTCCGGCGCGAAGAAGCGCGCTGCCTCGGCGGCGGCGCGCATCGCCGCATCGTCGGGCGCGATGAACACCGCGCGGCGTTTCGCGGCGCGGGCGAGATCGGCGAGCACCAGCGGCAGGCTCCCGCGCGGCAGCGAGGCGAGTGTCAGCGGATCGCGGGCCGCAAGGATGCGGTTCAAGTCGGGCATCGGTTCACTTCACTTGTGCCGCAGGGGCAACGCAGGAACACCCCCACCTCATTTCGAGGAGGGGGTCGCATAGAGGGAGGGTGCCCAAGCGAAACCGCGGGGGCACCGGATTTGTTCCGGGCTTTACCCCTGCCTGTGCCGCTTGTCGAACGGGCCGTATTTCAGCGCGGAATGTCGACGTAATCGAGCTTCTGCATCGCCACCAGCAGATCGCCCGCCAGATGCTCGGGCGCGGCTTGGGAGCCGAGTGCGAAGGCCATCACGTCGACATCGTCCTCGTCCAGCAGCGCCTCGAACCACGCCAGCTCCGCCTCGCCCCAGTGGGCGTGATAGCGATCGTAGAACCCGCCGATCATGTAATCGGCCTCGCGTGTGCCACGGTGCCAGGCGCGGAACTTCGCGCGGGCCAGGCGCTGTTCGAAAGAGGGCGTTTCGGTCATGCCGCTCACCTAGCCACAGCTTCCCGCCGCTTCAACTCGCAAACATGCAAACCCGGTGGTAGCGAAAGCAACATGCGCCCCGAGGCTCTCAATCCGCTGTTCGCCGAAGTCCAGACGCTCGAAGGTGTCGGGCCGAAGCTGATGAAGCCGCTCGAGAAGCTCGGCCTGACGCGGGTGAAGGATCTCGCCTATCACCTGCCCGAACGCTTCGTCAGCCGCCGGGCGGTGGCCGATCTCGATTCGGCCTCCGAGGGCGAGCAGGTGATCATCGCGCTCACCGCGATCGAACACCGCGCACCCCGCGCCGGCAGTCGCGGGCCCTACCGGGTGCTGGCGCAGGACGCCAAGGGCAACGTGTGTTCGCTCACCTGGTTCGGCAGGGCCGCCTACAGCGCGAAGAAGCTAGTGCCGGTGGGCGAGACGCGCTGGGTTGCCGGGCGGCTCGATCGCTATGGCGACATGCTCCAGATCGTCCATCCCGATCACATCGAGGAAGCCAGCGCCGCGCACATGGGCCGCCTCAGCGAGCCGGTCTATCGCCTGTCCGAAGGGCTCACCCAGCCGCGGATCGCGGATTTCGTCGAGCAGGCACTCGCCCGCCTGCCGGACCTGCCCGAATGGATCGAGCCGGGGCAGTTGGAGCGGGCGGGATGGCCGACATGGGCGGCAGCGCTCAGGCTGGCGCATGAAGGCACCGAGCCCAAGGCGCGCGACCGGCTGGCCTATGACGAATTGCTGGCGAACTCGCTCGCGTTGCTGCTGGTGAAGGCGGAAGGGCGGCGGCGGCGCGGCGCGGCGCTGGTGGGCGACGGGGCCCTGCGCGCGCGGCTGCAACTGCCGTTCGCGCTCACCGGCGCGCAGGCCCGCTCGATCGCCGAGATCGAGGGCGACATGGCGCAGGAGGCGCCGATGCTGCGCCTGCTGCAAGGCGATGTCGGCGCGGGCAAGACCGTGGTGGCCTTGAACGCGATGCTGATCGCGGTCGAAGCGGGCAAGCAGGCCGCGCTGCTCGCGCCGACGGAAATCCTCGCGCGCCAGCACTTCGAGACGCTGCGGAAGATGCTTGCCCCGACCGGTGTCGAGATCGCGCTGCTGACGGGCCGCGCCAAGGGGCGCGAGCGCGAGTCGATCCTGATGGGGCTGCTCGATGGCTCGATTCAGCTTTTGGTCGGCACGCATGCGATCTTTCAGGATACGGTGAACTACCGCGACCTTGGCCTTGTGGTGATCGACGAGCAGCACCGCTTCGGCGTCGCCCAGCGGCTTGCGCTTGCCGCGAAAGGCCGCCGCGCGCCGCATACCCTTGCCATGACCGCCACACCGATCCCGCGCTCGCTGACGCTGGCGCAATATGGCGAGATGGATGTGAGCCGCCTCGACGAATTGCCGCCCGGACGGCAGGCGATCGAGACGCTGGTGTTCCCGCAGGCGCGGATGGAGGAAATGGTCGCCGGGGTCGAACGCCACCTCGCGAGCGGGCAACAGGCCTATTGGGTGTGCCCGATGGTGCGCGAAGTGGACGGGGTGCCCGATCTCGCTGACATCGCCGCTGCCGAGGCGCGCTATGCGGCGCTGAAAGAGCGCTTCGGCGATGCGGTTGTGCTCGTCCACGGACAGCTGCGCCCCGAGATGAAGGACGCCGCGATGGAGCGCTTCGTGACCGGCGATGCGCGGCTGCTGATCGCGACCACGGTGATCGAAGTCGGGGTCGATGTGCCGAATGCGACGCTGATGGTGATCGAACAGGCCGAGCGCTTCGGGCTCGCGCAATTGCACCAGCTGCGCGGGCGGGTGGGGCGCGGCTCGCTCAAGAGCCGCTGCGTGCTGCTGCGCGGCGACCAGCTGTCCGAGACAGGGAAGGCGCGGCTTGCCCTGATGCGCGAGACGCAGGACGGGTTCCGGATCGCCGAGGAAGACCTCGCCCTGCGCGGCGGGGGCGAATTGCTCGGCACGCGGCAATCGGGCGAGGCGGGGTTCCGGATCGCCGATCTGGAACAGACCCAGCGCTTGCTCGAAACCGCCCATGCCGATGCGCGGCTGCTGATGGAGCGTGATGGCGGCCTCACCAGCCCGCGCGGCGAGGCGGCGCGCATCCTGCTCTATCTGTTCGAACGCGACTGGGGGGTGCAGTTGTTGCGCGGCGGGTGAAAAAAATTTCGCGGTTAAGCGGATATTTGCAACCTTCGGCCTAGACTTCCCAAGCAGTGCAGAAGGGGGTCAGCAGCGTGTCGGATGTCTATTTTTCGCGAGTGAAGCTCGGTTTCGGCCTGATCGGAAGCGCCGGCCTGTTCTGGCTCGGCATGTGGCTCCTCACGCTGGACGGGCTCAAGGCCATGTTCGCGGGCGGCATCACTGCGGCCTGTTTCGCCTACATGCTGGTGTGGTTCGCGCGCTACCTGCTCGACAACAAGGTGCTGTCCGTCGGCGCGGGCGGCATCGAATTTCACGGGATCGTGTCCACCCGCCGTCTGCGCATGGACCAGATCGCCTCGATCATGGTCGAGACTCAGAAGGTCAACGGCGTCACCACCCGTTCGCTGGTGATCGAGCCGCATGAGGGCCAAGGCGGCAAGATCAAGTTCGCCGAGCGCTGGCTCGAAGGGCGTTTCGGCGGGTGCGAGGGCGTGGCCGATCTGATCGCCGATGGCGCATCGCGGCCCTCGTCGGAGCCCTTCCCGCTGCCGCGCCGTGCGCCCACCCCGCATGCAGGCGCCGCTCCGGCGGGCTGGCACGAGCAGGGCGCGCCCTCGGCAGCGCCCGAGCGTGCGCGGGCCGGCGGTTTCGGTCGCAAGGGGCTGTAAGCCCCCGCTGCCAGAAATATCAGGCTGATTGCTGGGCCACTTCGCGCAGCAGCTTTTCGACCCAGCCATCGACCCCGCGGTTGATATGCTGCCAGGCGGCTTCGAAGGCGGCATCGTCACCATAATAGGGATCGGCTACCGGCTGCCCGCGCTCGCCTTCGACCGCATCCATCAGCATCGCAAGGCGCGCGGTGGCATCCCGCGGGGCGCGGGTGCGCAGCTCTTCAAGATTGGCACGGTCCATCGCGATGATATGGCTGAAGCGGTAGAAATCGTCCCGCTCGACCTGCCGCGCGGCTTGGCCGGCAATGTCGATTCCGTGGCGCTGGGCGACCGCAATCGCGCGCGGGTCGGGCGGGCTGCCGCGATGATAGGAGGCGGTGCCAGCCGAATCGAGCGCACAGGTCAGCGCGCGCGTCTGCGCGGCGGCGCGAAATGCGCCTTCGGCCATCGGTGACCGGCAAATATTGCCGAGACACACGAACAGCACCCCAATGCTGTGCTCAATCCCCCCATGCATGGGCGCGCGTTAACCCAGATAATCAGGCATGTCCACAGCCTATCGCTTTGGTTTTACGCAAAACATGCCGACATTCGAGACGGGATTGGTTAACCTGCGGTTGACGCGAGCGCGGGGGCGCGCGGCTGCGGGGATCACGCCGCAGCGAGCGGCAGCGGGGCCGTGCTCGCCAGCACCTCCTCGGTGATGCGTCGGATATTGACCTTGGCCTTCAATCGCGCGCCGAGCAGCGCCGTGCCCGAAACCTTGCGCTGCACGAACAGCGTCTCGATCGGCGGGAAGGCCCAGGTGTCCTTGTCCTGCGCGATGGCATAGCCTTCCTCGCGCAGCAGCGGGATAAAGGCGCGGTCGCCGAAATCGAAGGGGGCATCTTCGCGCATTTCATTGATGACGATGTCGATCATCCGATTCACCCGCTCAGGGTGCTTTTCGGCGACGATCGGCATCATGAAGCCCGCTTCGATCGTGGCCTTGAGCACTTCCTCGGCATTGCCTCTGAGCCCCGCTTCGAGCATTTTGCGATAGCCGTTGGAGACCGCCGGATCGACCGGGCGGCAAGCCCCGAAATCGAGCAGCACGATTTCGCCCGTCTCGCGCCGGTAGCGGAAATTGGCGAAGTTGGGATCGGTCTGCATCACCCCGAATTCGAACAGTTCGCGCGCCACCAGCCGGATCAGGTTGGCGAACACGGCATCGCGGCGTTCGGGCGGCTCGTTGGCGAGTTCCTCGATGCTGACACCTTCCTCGAAGCTCATCGCGAGGATCGAGCCGCGGGTCAGGCCTTCGTGAAGGCGCGGGACGACGAAGCCGGGGGTGTCTGCCAGCCGCTCGCGGTACATCGCCATCTGCGCGCCTTCGCGCTGGTAATCGGCCTCTTCGTGCAGCTGCTGCTTGGCCGCTGCCATCAGCTTGTCCATCTCGAGCTCGGGCGGAGCGAAACCGGCGACGCGCAGCAGGGTCATCACGTTGTCGACATCGCTGTCGATGCTTTTGGCGACACCGGGATATTGCACCTTGATCGCCAGTTCCTCGCCGTCGCGGGTCAGTGCCTTGTGCACCTGGCCGATGCTGGCGGCGGCGATGGGGCGGGGGTTGAACCAGCGGAATGCCTTCCGCCAATCAGGCCCCCACTCGGCGCGCAGCACCTGGTCGAGCTGCCTGGTCGGCATGAAATTGGCCTGATCGCGCAAGGTGGCGAGGATCCTGGACAGTTCCTCGGGCAGGAAATCGCCCGCGTCGAGGCTGATCATCTGCCCCATCTTCATCGCCGCTCCGCGCAGGTGGCTGAGCCGGTCGGTCATGCGCTGGACATTGCCGGGGGTGAGGATCAGGTCGCGTGCCGAAATGCCTTCACCACTGGCGAGGCGGCGCGCGCCCTCTGCCACCATGCCGCTGGCGACGCCGCCCACCAGCCGCCCGAAGGTGCCGATGCGCGCGATCCGCCCTGCTGGCACGGCGCGTTGCCGGGCACGGTCTTCGGGCAGGTCGGTGAAGTCGGGGGTCTGGTCGTTATCGGCCACGTAGGGGCTTTCCATTCGCTGAGAGGCTTGCATCCGTAACGAGCGGGGCAGGGGCCTGTTCCGGCGGAAATGGGGAGCCGTTCAGCTGATGCATAGACCCCCGTCGACCGGCAGGCATTGCCCGGTGATGTAATCCGAATGGGGCGAGGCGAAGAAGACCGCCAGCCCTTCCAGCCCCGCGTGATCGCCGGGGCGGCGCAGCGGGATGCGCTTCGCCATCCACTCGCCAAAGCGCGGGTCGGCCTTTGCGGTGATGTCGGTCTCGTAATATCCGAAAAGCAGCGCGTTGGCGGTGATCCGGTGGCGCGCGAGTTCGAAGGCGGCGGCGCGGGTGAGGCCGTTGAGCGCGGCCTTGGAGGCGGCATAGTCCGACGAGCGGTTGACGCCCATGATCGACTGGCCCGAGGAGGTCGCGATCAGCTTGCCGCCAGCATCGCCTTCCGCGGCGCGCGCGATCATGTGGCGCGTGACGTGCTTGTAGACCAGCGCCGCGCCGCGGGTGTTGATCGCCAGGGTGTGGTCCCAGCCTTGCGCCGTGATGTCGGGGATGGCCGTACCTGCGCCCGAAATGCCGGCATTGGCGAAGCACACGTCGACCCGGCCCAGCGCGGCGAGCGTCTCTTTCAGCGCCGCTGCGATCTCGGCTTCCTCGGCGACGTCGCAGGCAAGGGCGATCACCTCGCCCTTGCCGAGGCCGCGCAGTTCCGCGCAGGCAGCGGCGTTCTTGTCCGCATTGCGCGCCCAGATCGCAATATTCGCTCCCGCCTTGGCGAGCCCGCGCGCCATTGCGAGGCCGAGGCCCCCGTTTCCGCCGGTGATGACCGCCGAGCGGCCGGTGAGATCGAACAAATCCATGCCCCATCGACTGGCGCAAAGCCGTCCGCTGTGCAAGATCGGCGGGAACCGGCGCGGGTGACAGGCTTTGTGGCGCCATGGACGGAAAAAACCGACTCTCCCCCGCCGCGCGCGCGCTCGGCTATGCCGGGCTGTTGCCGCAGATGATCTGCATCGGACTGATCCTGATCGGCCATGAATGGCGCTACGCCGCCCTGGCTGGCGGGTTCGCCTATGCGGCGGCGATCTTCAGCTTTCTGGGCGGGGTGTGGTGGGGGCAGGCGCTGCAAAGCGGCCGGGCAAGCGCCGGAGCCTATGGCATCGCCGTTTTGCCGAGCCTGCTCGCCGTGGCGCTGTTTCTGCCGTGGAGCTTCGGGTGGGAATGGCCGGGCCCGGCGCTGCTATATCTGGGCGCGTTGATCCTGGCCTCTCCGCTGATCGACCGCGCGCTGGGCTTCGCAGCGGGCGATTTCCTCCGGCTGCGCTGGCATCTTTCGCTCGGCCTCGGCAGCCTGACGATCGTGCTGGGGCTGATGGCCGACCGGGTGATCTGACCGCCCCCACAGCGCGCCTCGGCCCGCCACCACGCGGGCGTTTGCGATGAATTAACCACTAGAGCCTAGGCACAAGCTTGGCTTTGGCCTCGGGAACGCGCGCATAATGATCGCAACGTTTAAGAATATTGCCGAAAAGGCGCGCAGCGTGTTCCGGTTGGAAGGCGTGGAAGCGCCTGTTCTCAAGCCACAAATCGAATTGGGTTCGGGCGGCGGATTGCTGCGGCGCAAGCGCATCAAGGTCGCGATACTGGCGCTTTTGTTCGGCGTGGTCTCGGCCGCGATCGAGTTGCCGCTGCCCGCCGAGGACATGTACCGCGCCGTGCGTGCGCACCTGCGCCTGCGTCCGATGCCGCAGGACATCGCGGTGGTGAAGATCGACGACAAGACCCTGCGCGCCTTCGGGGGTGAGGAGCCCGGCCGCATCAGCGACAGCAAGGTGGTCGACATTCTTCTGGAAAGCGGTGTGCGCAAGGTCATCTTCGACCGCGCCCATGCCGATTCCGAAAGCCATGAAGCTGACGCGGTCTTCGCGGAGATGCTGCGCCGTCACAAGGGCAAGGTCTGGCTCGGTGTTTCGCCCGACGTGACCTTTGGCGTCCAGCATGTGTCCGATCTGAAGCCACTCGACCAATTTCAGCAGGAGGCCGATCTTGCCGCGATGAACGGCCTCGGCTCACCTTTTGCGTTGTCGGTGTCCTTTCCGACCTATGTCGAAGTTGACGGCAGGTTGCATCGTTCGATCTCTGCGACTCTTGCAGACTACACCGGCCGGGAGACCAACTTTCGTCCTGATTATGCCTTCAACATCGAGACGTTGCCGACCTTCCGCTACGTCGATATTTTGAATGGCCAGGTTCCGGTCGAGGCCTTGCGCGGCAAGTCGGTTATAATCAGCTACACCTACGAAAAGTCGAACGACTTTTTCCGTCTACCGCTACAAAATGGCTACGTGCCGGGCAGCTTTTTCCACGTAATGGGCGCCCATACCCTCAAGCGCGGTGCACCGATCGATGTTTTTTGGCTGCCGGCCATGGCGCTGGCGGTGCTGGCAATTGGGGCGCAAGCGTTCACGGGCTCGCGCTCGCGCCGCATGCTGGTGCTGGTGGCGCTGGGGCTGATGGCAGCACCGCTCTTGCTAGATGAATTCAACATCAACGTCGATATCATGCCGGCGCTGCTGGCTCTGCTTGCCGCAGGGATCGGCTTCCAGCGGATCAATCGCAAATATTTCAGCGACGATTTCGATGCGATGACGACATCTGCGCTGAGTTCGGAAAAGCCCGACGACAAGCGCGATGTCTATGCGCTCAAGATCGCCAACTTGGCGGAAATTTCCGAAGACTGGTCCGCGCGCGAAGTCGGGGATTTCGTCAACACGCTGATTTCCTACGTCAAGGGCCCGAGCGAAGTCGGCGACGTGGCGTTCGAGCGCGATATTCTGGTCTGGCTCGCGCCGCGCATGGAAACCGATGATCTGGATCGCCATGCCGATGGCCTTGCGCTGATGCTGAAGACGGCGATCTCCTACGAGTGGCAATCTTCCAACAGCACGCCGGCGCTGGGGATCGATACCAATCACGATCTGCCGGTGTCGGTGCGAATCAAGAAGGCGATGCAGGCAGCCGATGAAGCTGCAGCGCGGGGCCTGCGCTTCATCATCAACGATGCCGCCCATCTCGAAGCGCGCAACAACCGACTCGAACTGATCCGCGTGCTCGAACAGGGGCTGCGCGAACGCAGCATCTCGGTCGCCTACCAACCCAAGATCGATCTCGCATCCGGCCGGATCGTCGGTGCCGAGACATTGATCCGCTGGCAGCCCGATGGCCGCGAATATGTCAATCCGCTCGACCTGGTGCTCGCCGCCGAGGCGGGGGACCGCATCAACGAGTTGACGCTGGTTGTGATGGAAGCCGCGCTGATCGAGGGCAAACAGGCGATTGCGCTCGACCCGCGTTTCAAACTGGCGGTCAACATGTCGGCCAAGAGCCTGTCCGACACGCATTTGCTGTTCGATATCATGACGATGCTTGGCCGATTCGATTTCCCGCCTGAAAACCTCACGCTCGAACTGACCGAGACGGCCAAGCTCGAGGACGACCGGATCGCGCCCCAGATCGCCGCGCTCAAGGCGCGCGGCATCTGCTTGTCGATCGACGATTTCGGCACTGGGCAGTCAAACCTCGAATATATCGAGAAGCTGCCGAGCTCGGAACTGAAGATTGATCGGCGCTTCGTGCAGCACATGGCGAGCTCGGATGAAAGCCGCGCCGTGGTGCGCGCTACAATCGAGATTGCCCACTCGCTTGGTAAGATTGTGGTGGCCGAAGGCGTGGAAGACCACGCAACCGCGGCTGCGCTGCGGGCGATGGGCTGCGATCAGGCGCAGGGGTACCTGTTCTCGCGAGCGATCATCATGCCCGAACTTCTGGCGATGATGGGTGGAGGAAGAAACGCGATTTACGGTTGATTAAGGTTAATAAGGTGTTAAGACACTCCTACAGCACAAAGCGCTGATTAGGAGAATTGATATGTGGGGCTGGGTTGTAGTGATCTTCGGGCGTCCCTAAGTCGCTCCGGTTTTCGGTAAAGGAAAGCCCCGGGAAACCGGGGCTTTCTGGTTTCTGGGCTCCGGTTTCTTCGGGTCATCAGTCGGCCGCGAGGGTATGATGCCGCAAACGCGGCATGGCGCTTAGACAGCCTGTCTGAGCCATTTTACCATCATCACATTGAGAGATCTGCGGCCATTGCCGCCGCACCGCCGCAAATTGCGCAGCGAAATTGGTCGGGGAGAGAGGATTCGAACCTCCGGCCCCTGCCTCCCGAAGACAGTGCTCTACCAGGCTGAGCTACTCCCCGACCGTGTCGGCTCCACAGGGTCAAATGCCCCTGCGGATCGAGGCAAGGCGCGCCCTATAGGGGGCGATGCGCGGGGTGGCAAGCGGGCAAATGCGGCTTATAGTCGCGCCCATGGCCAGCAGCGCGATTCCCCTTTCCGATCCTCCCTCCACCGCGGCCGACCCGCATCCCGAGCAGCAATATCTCGACCTGATGCGCACTATCTGGGAGACCGGCAGCGAGCGGATCGACCGCACCGGGATCGGCACGCGATCGGTCTGCGGGGCGATGCTGCGATTCGACCTCGGTGGGGGCGCGATGCCGTTGCTCACCACCAAGCGGGTCTACTGGAAGACCGCGACGCGCGAATTGCTCTGGTTCCTCACCGGCGAAACCAATATCCGCCCGCTGGTGCTGCAAGGCGTGAAGATCTGGAACGAGTGGCCCCACGCGAAATATGTGCGCGAGACCGGCGATGCGATCAGCCTCGAGGATTTCGTCACGCGAATCGCCGAGGATGAGTCATTTGCCGCCAACTGGGGCGATCTCGGCCCGGTCTATGGCAAGCAGTGGACCAGCTGGCCGACCTACCGTTACCGTCCCGATGGCCTTTACGAGAAGGGCGAAGGGATCAACCAGGTCGCGCAGGTGATCGAATCGCTGCGCACCAGTCCCGGCAGCCGCCGCCACATCATCGAAGGCTGGAACGTCGCCGAGCTCGACCGCATGGCCTTGCCGCCGTGCCACAAGACCTATCAGTTCCATGTGGCGGGGGAGGGCGGCGCCAAAGACGGGGGCGCCCGGCTCAACTGCCTGCTCTATCAGCGCAGCTGCGATGTCGCGCTGGGCCTGCCGTTCAACCTCTGGTCGGCGGCGCTGCTCACCCGGATGATCGCGCAGCAGGTGGGCATGCAGCCGGGCGAGCTGGTGTGGATGGGGGGCGATGTGCACCTCTATCTCAACCACGCGCACCTTATCGAGGAACAGCTGTCACGCCAGCCGCAGGGTCAGCCCCGGCTCGAGATCACGCGTCACCCCGAAACAATATTCGACTACCGGATCGAGGATTTCGTGGTGCATGATTACGCCCCGCTGCCTCCGATCAGTGCCCCTGTTGCGGTTTAGGAGCAGGGGAGCTGCCCGCCTTGACCGCTTGCCCAGCTTGAAATAAAAATACGTATGCAAGCAATGAATGCACCCGCTGCGCGCGGGTGACAGGCGAGGGAGAGCAAGCCGCATGGCCGATCGAGCGACACCGGCAAACAGCAACCGCCCGGCGCTCGCGCTGCATGTGCCCGAACCAAAATACCGGCCCGGCGACAAGGCGGATTTCTCGCATATCGACATCGGCACGCCCGGCGACCAGCCGCGCCCGGACGAAGGCGTGCATCCCTCGCAGATCGCGGGGCTTGCCTATGGCCTCGTGCGGGTGCTGGGCGACGACAATCAGGCGCACGGGCCGTGGGACCCCCGGCTCGATCCCGAGACGCTGCGCGCGATGCTCGGCCACATGGCGATGGTGCGCGCTTTCGACGAACGGATGTTCCGCGGTCAGCGGCAGGGCAAGACCAGCTTCTACATGAAGTGCACCGGCGAGGAGGCGACTTCGATCGCCCCCGCGATGGCGCTCGCCAGCGACGACATGGTGTTTCCCTCCTACCGCCAGCAGGGCATCCTGATCGCACGCGGTTATCCGCTGATCGAGATGATCAACCAGATCTACTCGAACAAGGCCGACAAGCTGAAGGGCCGCCAACTGCCGATCATGTATTCGAGCCGCGAGCACTCCTTCTTCTCGATCTCCGGCAACCTCGCCACGCAATGCCCGCAAGCGGTGGGCTGGGCGATGGCGAGCGCCGCCAAGGGCGACAGCCGGATCGCGGCGACCTGGGTGGGCGAGGGCTCGACTGCGGAGGGCGATTTCCACTCGGCCTGCACCTTCGCAGCCGTCTACAACGCGCCGGTGATCCTCAACGTGGTCAACAATCAGTGGGCGATCAGCAGCTTCTCCGGGTTCGCCGGGGCCGAGCGGACAACCTTTGCCGCGCGCGGGCTGGGCTATGGCATCGCCGCCCTGCGTGTCGACGGCAATGATGCGCTCGCCTGCTATGCCGCGGCCGAATGGGCCGCCAACCGCGCGCGCGGCAACCACGGGCCGACGCTGATCGAATATTTCACCTACCGCGCGGAAGGGCACTCCACCTCGGACGATCCCTCGGGCTACCGCTCCGCGCAGGAGCGCGAGGAGTGGCCGCTCGGCGATCCGGTGATGCGGCTCAAGAAGCATCTCATCGCCATCGGCGAGTGGGACGAGGAGCGCCACGCGGCGATGGACCTCGAATGCGCCGAGTTGGTCAAGGCCACCACCAAGGAGGCCGAGAAGAACGGCATCCTCGGCCACGGTCTCCACCACCCGTTCCACACCATGTTCGAGGATGTTTACGAGGAGCTGCCCTGGCATCTCGAAGAGCAGGCCGATCAGGCGATCCGCGAACGCATCACCAAGTTCGGCAGCGAAAGGCCCTTCGGATGAGCGAGGCGACCGAGACCGCCGTGGAGGCGCAGGCGGAACGCCGCCTCAACATGATCGAGGCGATCAACGAAGCGCTCGACATCATGCTCGAGCGCGATCCCGATGTGATCATCATGGGCGAGGATGTCGGCTATTTCGGCGGGGTGTTCCGCGCCACCGCCGGGCTTCAGGCCAAGCACGGCAAGAACCGCGTGTTCGACACGCCAATCAGTGAATGCGGGATCATCGGCGCGGCGGTGGGGATGGGGGCCTATGGCCTGCGCCCCGTGCCTGAAATCCAGTTTGCGGACTACATTTACCCCGGCCTCGACCAGCTGATCTCCGAAGCTGCGCGCCTGCGCTACCGTTCGGCGGGGGACTACATCGCGCCGCTCACCGTGCGCTCGCCCTTCGGCGGCGGTATCTTCGGCGGGCAGACCCACAGCCAGAGCCCCGAGGCCCTGTTCACCCACGTGGCGGGCCTCAAGACCGTGATCCCGGCGACCCCGCACGATGCCAAGGGGCTGCTGATCTCCGCCATCGAAGACAATGATCCGGTGATCTTCTTCGAGCCCAAGCGTATCTATAACGGGCCGTTCTCGGGCTATTACGACAAGCCGGTCGAGCCGTGGAAGAAGCACGCCGACAGCGTCGTCCCCGAAGGCTATTACAAGGTCCCGCTCGGCAAGGCGCGCACCGTGCGCGAGGGGGAGGCGCTGACGGTGCTGGCCTATGGCACGATGGTCCATGTGGCCGAGGCCGTGTGCCGCGAAAAGGGCGTCGATGCCGAAATCCTCGACCTGCGCACGCTGGTGCCGCTCGACATCAAGGCGATCGAGGCTTCGGTTGAAAAGACCGGGCGCTGCCTGATCGTTCACGAAGCGACCCGCACCTCCGGCTTCGGCGCGGAGCTTTCCGCGCTCGTCACCGAACGCTGCTTCTACCACCTCGAAGCCCCGGTCGAGCGCGTCACCGGCTTCGACACGCCCTATCCCCACAGCCTCGAATGGGCCTATTTCCCCGGCCCCGTCCGCATCGGCGAGGC
Source organism: Porphyrobacter sp. YT40 (assembly GCF_006542605.1). Lineage (GTDB taxonomy): Bacteria > Pseudomonadota > Alphaproteobacteria > Sphingomonadales > Sphingomonadaceae > Erythrobacter. The sequence goes on along the minus strand of NZ_CP041222.1, from coordinate 2,755,431 downwards.
GATCGACAAGCTTCTCAAGGACTGACCCCATGGCCAAGTTCATTTTCAAGATGCCCGACGTGGGCGAGGGCGTGGCCGAGGCGGAAGTCGTCGAATGGCACGTGAAGATCGGCGACCGGGTCGAGGAGGACCAGCACCTCGTCGATGTGATGACCGACAAGGCGACGATAGACATCGAAAGCCCGGTTGCGGGCACGGTGGTCGAGGTGGCGGGCGAAGTCGGCGATGTGATCGCCATCGGCTCGATGCTGCTGGTGATCGAGGTTGAGGGCGAAGTGTCCGAAGATCAGGCGGAAGCCGCAGCCGAGCAGATCGGGGACGACATGTCCGACGCGCCGACTTCCGAGCAAGTGGCGGAGCGGATCGAGGTGGAGAACCCCGACGCTTCGGACGCGGATGACGCCATTGCGGCCGCGCCAGAGCATGCACCGACCCCCGCTCCCACGCCGACTCCGGTAGCCGGTACCGCAGCGAAGGTTCTCGCTTCACCCGCCGTGCGCCAGCGCGCCCGCGATCTCGGCATCGATCTTGCCGAAGTGAAACCTGCCGAGGATGGTCGCGTGCGTCACGGCGATCTCGACGCCTTCCTCGCCTATAATGCCGGAAGCGGCTTCGGCGCGGCGGGCAAGGCGCGCGCCGACGAGACGATCAAGGTCATCGGCCTGCGCAAGCGGATCGCCCAGAACATGGCCGCAGCCAAGCGCCACATCCCGCACTTCACCTATGTCGAGGAGTGCGATGTCACCGACATGGAAGAGCTGCGCGCGCAATTGAATGCCGCGCGGGGGGACAAGCCCAAGCTCACCATGCTGCCGCTGCTGATCACCGCGATCTGCAAGGTGATCCCACAATTCCCGATGATCAACGCGCGCTTCGATGACGAGGCGAATGTCGTCACCCGTTACGGCAGCGTGCATCTCGGCATGGCGGCGCAGACCGATGGCGGGCTGATGGTGCCGGTGATTCGCGATGCGCAGAGCCGCAACCTGTGGCAGCTCGCCCGCGAGATTGGCCGTCTGGCCGAGGCTGCGCGGAGCGGCAAGGCGACGTCGGAGGAGCTTTCAGGCTCGACGCTGACGGTCACCTCGCTCGGGCCCCTTGGCGGCGTTGCCACCACCCCGGTCATCAACCGCCCGGAAGTGGCGATTATCGGGCCCAACCGCATTGTCGAGCGCCCGATGTTCGTGTCCGACGGCATGGGCGGGGAGCGAATCGCCAAACGCAAGCTGATGAACATCTCGATTTCATGCGACCACCGCGTGGTCGACGGCCACGATGCGGCGAGCTTCATTCAGGGCGTGAAGAAGCTGATCGAGACGCCTGCGCTTCTGCTGGTGGATTAGACGAAAAATAATGCGCCATGGCAGGCCAAGAGGGCGTTGACAGCCCGCTGGCACCGCCCTAATGGCGCTGCTCCACGAGCGGCACGGCATAGCCGGAACGCTCGAAAGGACAAGATGCGCGGGTGTAGCTCAGTCGGTTAGAGCGTCGGCCTGTCACGCCGAAGGTCGCGGGTTCGAGCCCCGTCACTCGCGCCACTTGTTCCTGATGGATCGCCCAAAGGGCACGATAAGGCGGGCTTCGGTCCGCCTTTTCTTTTGGCCGGGCCTGTTACTCGGGCGGGCTCCAGCGGCCGGTTTCCATCCAGATCAGGAAGCGCTTCAGCGGCAGCAGCCAGATCAGGCCCAGCACCACGTAGACCACGGTCTGCGCGGCGCCCGACCAGCTACCGATGATGCCCGGCGCATAGCGCGCGATCACCATGCCATAGACGATCAGCAGCACGAACAGGCTGATGATGCCGAAGGGGATTCGCCAGGTCGGAGTTTCGCGCATCACAGGTTTCCGTAGAGCCGGGTGGGGGTTACGACCGCGTCCAGCGGCGCGTCGTGGGGTTCGGTGGGAAGCGCCTCGAAGGCCTGCGCGTCCCATGCCAGCCCAACGGCGAGTGCCGGGCGATGTTCCGCCAGCCAGCGGTCATAATGCCCGCCGCCTTGCCCGAGCCGTTCGAGCGCCGGGGTGAAACCGATCAGCGGCACGAACAGCACGTCCGGGATCAGCGCTTCGGCCTCGCTGCCCGGTTGCAGCATGCCGTAGGGCCCGACCTCGAGATCGCTGTCGGCGTAAGGATCGCTGTAGCGTGCGAAGGTCATCGGCGCGGTGCGGGTCGCGAAGCGGGGAAGGGCGATGGTGTGTCCGGCCTCGTGAAAGAACCGCGCATAGCCGCCGGCCGGGGCTTCGAAGGGCCCCGCATGGTAAAGCCCGATCACCGCCTCGTCCCCGATCCGCGCCAGCAGCGGGGCCGGGGGGCGGTGGAATAGCAGGCCGCGGATCGAATCCGGCAGCGCCTCGACATGGGCCTTGCGCGCGGCGCGCAGAGTGCGGCGGAGTTGGTCTTTCTTGTTCACCAGCCTGCTCAAACAGAAGAACGGGGCTTCGACAAGCTCAGCCCGAACGGAGCCTTGTGGGCAGAACGGCCCAAAGGGCCGCAAGGGCGACCGCCCGCCCGGAAGGGTGGCCCTGCAAGGGCCGGGCCCCTGGAGGATCGCAGCCCGGATGGGCTGCAGCATTCAATAAAGTGACGGAACCACCATGGGTCGTTTGCGCTAGAAATCCTCTGACGCGTGGTACGTCAGGTGGGCGCCGTATACCCGAGCCTTCCGGGCGAACCGGCAGACAAGGACAGGGACAACTCCCATTTGGATTACTTATAGCCTCAGGGATATTCAATCGGCTCGTGCCGGGCAGTCCCGCCAAGACTGTATCTAGGCGCTTGCGGCGACACCTTCAAGCGCGGCGGCACTCGCTTCGATCCGGGCGGCAAGCGCTTCGAGCTGATCGGCGATCGCCGCGCTGGCGCCATCGTCGGCGCTGCCGAAAAGGTCGGATTGCGAAGCACCCGGCGCAGGAGCACGGGCGGACGCAGACTTTCCCGCACGGACTTCGGAAAGTTCCGCTTCGAGAGCCGCTATACGGCCCTGCAGGGCTTCCACCTCACCCGTGTCGGGCGCAGCCGCAGCGCTGACCGCCTTGCGCGCCTCGGCCAGTTCGTCGGCCAGAAACAGCGCGGTGAACAGAAGGTTCTGGGCCTCCAGCGGCGCGCGCGCCGACCCGAGCTGACCATATTTCTCGGCGATCATCGCGCCCAGCGCGGTGATGTGCGCCTCCTGCCCGTCAGCGCAGGCGACGGTGTAGGTCTTGGGTCCGATGCTGAGCGAAACGGTGCTCATGGGGGCTAGTCTTCCAGCTTGGCCAAAAGGTCATCGAGTTCGCGCAAGCTATCGGCGACCTGCTCGCGCAGCTTCTCGTGAACATTGACCAGTTCGATTACCCGCGCCGATGCGCCGGCGGCCTTGCTCTCGGCCTCGGTCTCGCGCACGGCATCGATCCGCGCAGTGGCGGCTTCAATGCGGGCGATGGCAGCGGTGATCCTCTCGGCGCTCATGCGCGCAACCGATACCAACAGAATTCCGCCTGCGCAAAGCCCTGCGGCGGGCTGTTGATAAATGGGCGGAGGCCTGCGCTGTGCGCCATCGTGCACGCAAGGTTGACCTCCCCCTTGGCCTCGGCAATGGCACGCGCACCATAACCGGGGCCGAATCGCGCGCACTGGCGCGGCGGCTCCCGCAGGAGAATTGCGTGCCCATGAGCCTTGACGCCGCCCGCCTCCAGCCGATGGCCAACGCCATCCGCGCCCTGTCGATGGACGCGGTCGAAGCGGCCAATTCAGGCCACCCGGGCATGCCGATGGGCATGGCCGATGCTGCCACGGTGCTGTTCACGAAGCATCTCAAGTTCGATCCCGCCGCGCCCGACTGGGCCGACCGTGACCGTTTTGTGCTCTCGGCAGGGCACGGGTCGATGCTGATCTACAGCCTGCTCTACCTGACCGGCTATGCCGCGCCGACCATCGACGACATCCGCAACTTCCGGAAGTTGGGGAGCCCTTGCGCGGGCCACCCGGAGAACTTCCTGCTGCCGGGCGTCGAATGCACCACCGGCCCGCTGGGGCAGGGCCTCGCGATGGCGGTCGGCATGGCGATGGCCGAGCGGCATCTGAACGCGGTCTATGGTGACGATCTGGTCGACCACCGCACCTGGGTGGTCGCGGGCGATGGCTGCCTGATGGAGGGCATCAACCACGAAGCGATCGGGCTCGCCGGGCACCTCAAGCTGGGCCGCCTCAACGTGTTGTGGGACGACAACCGCATCACCATCGACGGCGCGACCGACCTGTCGACCTCGGAGGACATCAAGGCGCGCTATATCGCGACCGGATGGCACGTGACCGAGTGCGACGGGCATGACTTCGCCGATATCGACCGCGCTCTCAATGAGGCCAAGGCCGATCCGCGCCCCTCGCTGATCGCCTGCCGCACGCTGATCGGCAAAGGCGCGCCCAACAAGCAGGGCACCAGCGGCGTCCACGGCGCAGCGCTGGGCGGGGCGGAAGTCGCCGCCGCGCGCGAGGAACTGGGTTGGTCGCACGAGCCTTTCGTGGTCCCGTCCGAGATCCTCGCCGATTGGCACAGCGCCGCCGAACCGGGCCGCGCCGCGCATGGCGCATGGGCGGGCAGGCTCGAAGCCTCGGCGCAGAAGGACGATTTCCTCGCGCAGATGGCGGGAATCGCAGAGCGTGTCCCCGCCGCGATCGAGGATTACATCCGCGGCCTCGCCGCCGCCCCGTTGAAGGTCGCGACCCGCAAGGCCTCGGAAATGGCGCTCGGCCCGCTGACGGCGGCGATCCCGCAGCTGGTGGGGGGCTCTGCCGACCTCACTGGCTCGAACAACACCAAGACCCCCTCGACCAAGCCGATGAGCGCCGAAGACTACGCCGGGCGCTACGTCTATTACGGCATCCGCGAATTCGGCATGGCGGCGGCGATGAACGGCATGGCGCTGCATGGCGGGATCGTGCCCTATGGCGGCACCTTCCTGATTTTCAGCGACTATTGCCGCAACGCGATCCGCCTTTCGGCGCTGCAGCAGACCGGGGTGGTCTATGTCCTGACCCACGATTCGATCGGTCTGGGTGAGGACGGGCCCACCCACCAGCCGGTCGAACAGGTGATGAGCCTGCGCTTGATCCCCAATCTCAACGTCTATCGCCCCTGCGATACGATCGAGACGGCGGAGTGCTGGGCGCTGGCGCTGTCCACGCCGGAGACGCCTTCGGTGCTGGCGCTCACCCGCCAGAACCTGCCGCAGCTTCGCGGGGAGGGGGACGAGAGCTGGACGATGGCGGGCAACGCTTGCGCCAAGGGCGGCTACCGCCTTCGCGCCGCCGCGGCGGGCCGCAAGGTCGTGCTGGTCGCGACCGGCTCGGAAGTCGCGCTGGCGGTCGAATGTGCCGAGGCGCTTGAAGCGCAGGGGATCGGGGCCGATGTGGTCTCCATGCCCTGCACCGAACTGTTCGATGCCCAGCCGGAAGCCTACAAGGCTGACCTGCTGCCCGCCGATGCGCTGATCGTTTCCATCGAGGCAGGCTCGACGCTGGGCTGGGAACGCTACACCGGGCGTTCGGGCCTCAATATCGGGCTCGACAGCTTCGGCGCTTCCGCTCCGGCGGAAGACCTGTTTGCCCATTTCGGTTTCACCGCGGAGAAAATCGTTCCGCAAATCCTGAGCAAGCTCAAGAACTAAACAGGAGTTCCTCTCATGGCTACCAAAGTCGCCATCAACGGCTTCGGCCGCATCGGCCGCCTCGTTGCCCGCGCCATTCTCGAGCGCACCGACCACGATCTCGATCTCGTCGCGATCAACGACCTGGCCGATGCCAAGGCCAATGCGCTGCTCTTCGCCCACGATTCGGTCCACGGCCGCTTCAACGGCGACGTGAGCGCCGATGGCGATGCGATCATCGTCGATGGCAAGCGCATTGCGGTGACGAAGGAGCGCGATCCGGGCAAGCTGCCGCATGGCGACATGGGCATCGACATCGTGCTGGAATGCACCGGCTTCTTCCAGTCGGACGAGGCTTCGCGCCCGCATCTCGCCGCCGGGGCCAAGCGCGTCATCATTTCCGCCCCCGCGACCGGTGTTTCCAAGACGATCGTGTTCGGCGTGAACCACGACAGCCTCACCGCCGAGGATGTGATCATCTCCAACGCGAGCTGCACCACCAACTGCCTCGCCCCGGTGGCCAAGGTGCTCAATGACGCGATCGGGATCGAGCGCGGCTTCATGACCACGATCCACTCCTACACCAACGACCAGCGGATGCTCGACCAGATCCATTCGGATCTGCGCCGCGCGCGTGCGGGTGCGCAGAACATGATCCCCACCACCACCGGCGCCGCGCGCGCGGTGGGGCTGGTGCTGCCGGAATTGAAGGGCAAGCTCGACGGGTCTTCGGTGCGCGTGCCGACCCCCAATGTCTCGATGGTCGACCTCGTCTTCGTGCCTAGCCGCGATACGACCAAGGAAGAGATCAACGAAGCGCTCAAGGCTGCGGCCGATGGGCCGATGAAGGGCGTGCTCGACTATACCGATCAGCCGCTGGTTTCGAGCGATTTCAACCACTACCCGGCGTCTTCTACCGTCGATTCGCTGGAAACCAGCGTGATGGAAGGCAAGCTTGCCCGCGTCGTCAGCTGGTACGACAACGAGTGGGGCTTCTCCAACCGGATGATCGACACCGCCGGCGTGGTGGCGAAGTTCCTTTGATCGCATCTCCCCTCCCGCTTGTGGGAGGGGCCGGGGGTGGGCACGTGCCTCGTCTCCCACCCCGCTGCGACTAGCCAGCGAGCTGGCAAGTCTCGCTCCCCTCCCGCAGGCGGGAGGGGGTCAGGAGATGGAAATGCCCAAGTTCAAGACCCTCGATAATCTCCCCGCCGATCTCACCGGCGAAGTCGCGCTGGTGCGGGTCGATCTCAACCTGCCGATGAAGGACGGTTCGGCCACCGACGTGACGCGGGTCGAGGCGGTCAAGCCGACCATCCTCGAACTGGCGGGCAAGGGGGCCAAGGTGCTGCTGCTGGCGCATTTCGGGCGACCGGGCGGGCAGCGCTCCTCGGTGCTCTCGACCAGCATGGTGATCGGCGATGTCGAGCAGGTGATCGGGCGCGAAATCATGTTCATCCCCGAAATTGCCGGGCCGGTGGTGGCGCAGGCGGTGGAAAGCATCCTGCGCCCCGGCGACATCGGGTTGCTCGACAACACCCGTTTCTGGCCGGGGGAGGAGAAGAACGATCCGAATCTTGCGCAAGCCATCGCCGCGCACGGGACGCTCTACGTCAACGACGCCTTCAGCGCCGCGCACCGCGCCCACGCCACCACCGAGGGGCTGGCGCATTTCCTGCCCGCCTATGCCGGACGCTCGATGGAGGCCGAGCTGAAGGCGCTCGATGCCGCGCTCGGCACGCCCGAACAGCCCGTCGCAGCCGTGGTGGGTGGGGCAAAGGTCTCGACCAAGCTCGCCGTGCTGGAGAATCTGGTGGGCAAGGTGCAGCACCTCATCATCGGCGGGGGCATGGCCAACACCTTCCTCGCCGCGCGCGGGGTCGATGTCGGTAAGAGCCTGTGCGAGCACGATCTGGCGCCCACCGTGGCGAAGATCATGGACGAGGCGGATCACGCGGGTTGCACCATTCACCTGCCTTATGACGTTGTTGTCGCGAAGGAATTCGCCGCCAACCCGGCGAGCTTGCGCACCTGCAATGTCCACGAGGTCGCCGCTGACGAGATGATCCTCGACCTCGGCCCGCAGGCGACCGAGGCACTGGCCGACGTGCTCAAGACCTGCCGCACGCTGGTGTGGAATGGCCCGCTGGGCGCTTTCGAGACTGAACCTTTCGACGCCGCGACCGTCGCGCTGGCGCGCACCGCGGCGGCGCTGACGCTTGAAGGCTCGCTCACGAGCGTGGCGGGTGGCGGGGACACGGTTGCGGCGCTGGCGTTGGCCGGCGTGACGGAGGATTTCACTTATATTTCAACCGCTGGCGGCGCTTTCCTCGAATGGATGGAAGGTCGTGTGTTGCCCGGTGTCGCGGCGCTCGAAGCCTGACCATGGCCGCGACCGAAGCCGAGATCGAGGCGCTCGCGCTCTCCGCCATGCGCGCCTGGGTGGCGGGCGATGCCAAGGCGATAAAAAAGCTGACGCATCGCGATTTCATGATGCTCGTCGGCAGCACCCCGCCGCAACTGCTTGATCGCCCGAGCTTTCTGGCGGCAATGGAGCGCGGTTTCGCCTGCACACGCTTCACCTTCCGCGAAGTGATCGTGCGCGGTCATGGCAAGAGCGCCTGGTTCGTCGCCGGGGCGGAGCTCGAGCTTGCCTTCGGCAGCAAGGTCTGGTCGGGCGGCTTCCTCGTTACCGACCTGTGGCGCAAGGGCGCGATCGGCGGGTGGAAGCTGACTGAACGCAGCCTCGCCCGGCTCGACGGCGACGACAGCATCGCGGTCGCGATCAGCCGGTTGCAATTGTGGAAGTGAACCGATGAGCGAAGCGGTCGAGACCAGTTACGGGCAGCTCAGCGTCATGGACTCGGGCGAATTTGCCGGGTGGCGGTACTGGGAGGGCGATCCTTTCGAGACCCGATCCGGCCCGTTCTACTACCGCCGCGAGGATGACGGCAGCTACACCAGCGCCTTTCGCGCGGAGGCCCGCCACATGAACGGCGGCGGCTTCATGCATGGCGGCTGCATGATGACCTTCGCCGATTTCGCACTCTTTGCCATCGCCACTGACGAACTTGCCGGCGACCATGCGGTGACGCTGAACCTGGCGGGCGATTTCCTTGGCGCGATCAACGAAGGCGCGCTGGTCGAGGCGCGCGGCGAGGTCACGCGCGGCGGGGGCAAGACCATCTTCGTGCGCGGCCTCGTGACCGGCGACGGCAAGCCCGCGCTGAGTTTTACCGGTATCATACGCCGCCTGTCGCGCCGCTGATCCTTCGCGGTTGCAGCATGTGCAAGCCCTCGCTAATGCCCGCTGCAACCGCCTCTGCATACCTATGCAAAGGCGAGGGCCGCACCACACATCGCTTTCGTGCCATTGGAGACCGCCTACCATGAACACCCGTGAAATGACCGACCGCATCGCCACCGGACAGGGGTTCATCGCCGCGCTCGATCAGTCGGGCGGCTCCACTCCCAAGGCGCTGCGCGGTTACGGGGTAGAGGACAGCGAATGGTCGGGTGATGACGAGATGTTCGCCCAGATCCACGCGATGCGCGCGCGTGTGATCACCAGCCCCTGCTTTGCCAGCGGGAAGGTAATCGGCGCGATCCTGTTCGAGCGGACGATGGACGGCGAGGTGGACGGCAAGTCGACCGGCGATGCACTCAAGGCGCGCGGGATCGTGCCCTTCATCAAGGTCGACGAGGGCCTCGCCGACGAAGCGGACGGCGTTCAACTGATGAAGCCGATGGGCAAGCTTTCCGCGCTGCTCGAAAAGTCGGTGGCGGCGGGGATGTTCGGCACCAAGATGCGATCGGTCATCAAGGCGGCAAACCCCGCCGGGATCGCCGCCGTTGTCGCCCAGCAGTTCGACGTGGCGGCGCAGATCATCGCCGCCGGGCTGATGCCGATCATCGAGCCTGAATATGACATCACCGCCGCAGACCGCGTCGAGGGCGAGGCGATCCTGCTCGCCGAAATCACGAAGCATCTCGACGCTCTGCCCGAGGGCCAGCAGGTCATGCTCAAGCTCTCGATTCCGGCCACCGCAGGCCTCTACACACCGCTGGTGAACCACCCCAAGGTGCTTCGCGTGGTGGCGCTCTCGGGCGGATTTTCGACCGACGATGCCTGCGAACGCCTCGCGCAGAACCCGGGCATGATTGCCAGCTTCAGCCGCGGGCTGCTGCAGGATCTGCGCAAGACGCAGTCCGACGCCGAGTTCGATGCGGTGCTCGGCAAGGCGATCGACAAGATCGCCGGCGCGAGCGTGTAACGCCTCAGCGCGGCTCGTAGGCGAAGCGGTAGTCGGCGGTCAGGGTCTGCTTGCCTTCGCCCGCTTCCGGCGCAGGCTCGCCCGAGACCAGCGCAAGCGCGGTGTCGTGGGTTGCGTAGGGCTCGCCCAGCGTCAGGTTTGCGGTCTCGCGCCAGCCCGCCCCATCGATCCGGGTCTTCACCACCAGCCGCCCGGCCCAGACGCAGCGTGCGTTGATCGGGCAGCGGCTGTCCTCGACCACTTCCATCGGCGTCGCCACCAGCGCGCCAACCGTCACCGGCGCGCCCAGTGCCACGAGGCTTCCCTCAGCGGCCGGCGGACTTTCGGGTTGCGGGGAATCGGGCACCGTCGCGCAACCGGCGAGGGCGGCGGCGAGGGCGAGCGGCGCGATTGCATGAAGGGTCAGTCTCATGCCGCCTTCCAGACAATCGCGCGGCTGAGTGAAAGCTGAACAGGTGACAGGCGGCGTCCGAGCGATTAGCGAAGCGCGCCATGACCCAGACACAGCTTTATCTCATCTCCCCGCTCGATGTCGGCGGCGATTTTCCTGCCCGGCTTGAACGTGCGCTGGCAGCGGGCGCGCGGCGGCATGGCGATCTCGTCACGGCCTTCCAATTCCGCGTGAAGGGTGTCGACCAGCACGAGGCCGCCGGACTTGCCGCGCCGCTTCAGGCGATCTGCGCCGCGCATGACGTGGCCTTCATCGTCAACGATTCGGTGGCGCTCGCCAAGCGATTGAAGGCCGACGGGGTGCATCTCGGGCAGGACGACGGCTCGCCCAAGGAGGCGCGCGCAGAACTGGGCCGCGAGGCGCAGATCGGCGTCACCTGCCACGCCAGCCGCCACATGGCGATGGAAGCGGGCGAAGCGGGGGCGGACTACGTCGCCTTCGGGGCGTTCTTCCCGTCCGCCACCAAGGACAAGGGCAATGCCGAACGGCCCGCGCCCGAACTGCTGACGTGGTGGAGCCAGATCTTCGAAATCCCCTGCGTCGCGATTGGCGGGATCACGCCCGACAATTGCCAGCCGCTGATCGAGGCCGGGGCGGACTTTCTCGCTGTGTCCCACGCCGTCTGGGGCGGGGACGAGGTCGCCGCGATCGAGGCCTTTGCAAAAGTCATGCGGGGGTGAAGCGCTGGAGCGCCGGGTTGGCGGCTGCGCTGGCGCTGTGGCTCGGCGCCGCCGCGGGATGGATAGCGGTCGGCCCCGCTGTCACCGGCAGCGAGCGCGGGGAGACCGCCATCGTGCTTGGCGCGGCGGTGATCGGCGATCAGCCCTCGCCGGTATTCACCGCGCGGCTTGAACACGCCTTGACGCTTTACCGCGCGGGGCGGGCGGGGCGCATCCTCGTCACCGGCGGGCGCTCTCCCGAGGACAGATTTGCCGAGGGCGACGCGGGTGCGGCGTGGTTGCAGGCGCGCGGGGTTCCGACGGAGTCGATCCTGATCGAAGACCGCTCGAAAACCACCCGTGAGAATCTCGCCAATGCCCGCGCTATGCTGGGCGATGGCGCACGCGCGCCGGTGCTGATCGTCTCCGATCCGCTCCACATGCGCCGGGCGATGGCGATGGCGGCGGCCGAGGGCTTCAACGCACGCCCCGCACCCACGCCAACCACCCGCTATCGCAGCCTCGCCACGCAGGCCCCTTTCCTCGCGCGTGAGGTGTGGTTCATGCATGTCCACTGGCTGGCTGGGATGTGATCCCCTGACACCCCGACCCGCGCAGGGATGGCGGCGCGGTCAGGTTCCGCCGCCCACCCGCGTGCAGATCAGCTTGCTCACGCTGCCGTCGCGGTTGAGTTTTTGCAAGGTGTTCTCGCCCAGCACCTTGAAGCGCTCGTCCTTCTTGGGGCCGCGGGTAAAGAGCACCTCGGTGCCGCGCAGCAGGTAGATGCCGGTGCCGGCCGGGCTGTCATAGCTGGAGGCTGTGCCGATGCGGAAGGCTTCCTCGGGCTGGGGCACGAAGGCCTCGCTCCCCGCATCGCCGGGCAGGGCGCATTCCCAGTTGCCGTGGCGCAGGATCCCCAGCATCCCGCCGGTCGGCACCGCGGCGCGCGAGGTGGGGCGCGATGCGGCGCGGTCCTGGCTTGAGGCATGGCCGGGCATGATGGCGGCAGCAGCAGCGGCGCTGATCACCAGCAGGAAGATGTAACGCGTCTTCATCCTCGCGCCCATATCAGCCTGCGCCGCGCAATGCCACGCGATTAACCATGCGCGCCGGATGCTTGCCCAGCGCCACCCGCTCGGCTATGGGCGCGCATCATTTTGCGGCGCGCCCCATGCGGCGGCGCGCCGATCTGCTCTTTCCACCTCGTAAAGAAGGCCCACAGCCCCATGAAGATCAGCGGCGTCGACATTCGCCCCGGCAACATTCTGGAATATGAAAAAGGCATCTGGAAGGTTGCCAAGATCCAGCACACCCAGCCGGGCAAGGGCGGGGCCTATATGCAGGTCGAAATGAAGAACCTGCAGGATGGCCGCAAGACCAACGTGCGCTTCCGCAGCGCAGACACGGTCGAGCGTGTGCGGCTCGACACCAAGGAATTCCAGTTCCTCTATGCCGAGGGCGAAGACCTCGTCTTCATGGACAACGACACCTACGAACAGATCACGCTGCCCGGCGACCTGCTGGGCGATGCGCGCCCGTTCCTGCAGGACGGGATGCAGGTGAACCTCGAACTGTGGGACGAAAAGCCGATCTCGGTCGAGCTGCCCTCGCAGATCGAAGCCACGATTGTTGAAGCTGACGCGGTGGTGAAGGGGCAGACCGCCTCGTCGAGCTACAAGCCCGCGATCCTCGACAACGGCGTGCGCATCATGGTGCCGCCGCATATCGGCAGCGGCACGCGCATCATCGTCGACGTGTACGAGCAGGCCTACGTCGGCAAGGCGGGCTGAGCACACATCATGGCAGCTATTTCCGGCCTCATCCGCGTCATGGAACGCGCCGCGCGCAAGGCGGGCGGGCGTCTGCGGCGCGACTTCGGCGAAGTCGAACATCTTCAGGTCAGTCGCAAGGGCCCGGCCGATTTCGTCAGCAAGGCCGATATGCGCGCCGAGCGCACGATCTATGACGAATTGCTCAGCGCCCGTCCGGGCTGGGGCTTCGTCATGGAAGAGGCGGGCGTGATCGAGGGCGATCCGGGGATGCCGCGCTGGATCGTCGATCCGCTCGATGGCACCAGTAACTTCCTCCACGGCATTCCGCACTTCGCGATCAGCATCGCCGCCCAGGAACCGCGTCCTGACGGCAAGGGCTGGGGCGAGGTGGTCGCAGGCGTGGTCTATCAGCCGATCACCGACCAGACCTTCTGGGCCGAGAAATCGCGCGGGGCCTGGCTGCACGATGCACGCCTGCGCGTCTCGTCGCGCTCGCGCCTGTCGGATGCGCTGGTGGCGACCGGCGTGCCCTTCTTCGGGCATGGCGACTTTGCCGAGTGGAGCAAGATCTTCGGCGCGATCGGGCCGGAAGTCGCGGGCATCCGCCGCTTCGGCGCGGCCTCGCTGGACCTCGCCTATGTGGCGCAGGGCCGTTTCGACGGGTTCTGGGAAAGCGGCCTTTCCGATTGGGATACGGCGGCAGGCTGCCTGCTCGTGCGCGAGGCGGGCGGTTTCGTCTCCGACTTCCGCGGGCGCACCGAGCAGATCCATTCGGCACAGGTCCTCGCCGCCAATGACGGGCTGCACTCCAAACTGCACAAGCTGCTCGCTGGAGCGCTGCGTTGATGGTTCCGCACGCCCTCCGGCGTGCGAAGTCCTCGCTCACACGGCCTGAAGGCCGCGTCGCTGCGGGCGGCCGGTCGGCCTTGCGGCGCTGCGCGCCGTTAGCAGTGCTTGCCAGTGATCGCGGCTGTCGCTAACAGCGCGTGGCATCCGCTTCGGCACGCCCCTGTGGTGGAATTGGTAGACGCGACCGACTCAAAATCGGTTATCGAAAGATGTGCCAGTTCGAGTCTGGCCAGGGGCACCACCGCTGGTCAAAGATGGGAACCGCGCCCTCAAGGCGCGGAACTCCACGGGCGATACCTCGCTCCAGAACCGCTTTTGACCCTCTGATGAGTATCTGATCGTTGGACACCTCTACGCGGTCCACCAGCATCCGCAGGTAGGCCTTGCGCAGGGTGGGGTCGTCGTCGTGCAGCTTCTCACGCAGTTGTTGCGAGAACTTTTCGAGCACTTCAGGCGTGATTTTCCGCGATCCCCTTGCCAGTTGGCTTTCCAACACCTCGATCCGCGCTGTCAGGCTCGCAACCGCAGTCCGGTTCTCGGAAAGACGGTTTGCGAACTCGGCATCGCTGGCCTTCATCACGCCCTCTTCGATCAGAATGAGAAGGCGGTCGATCGCCGTGCGGCGTCTCGTGCGCTCGGCATTGGCCTGCGTGAGTTCCTGCTGCAGCTTCTCGCGCTTGCCATCGGAGATCTCGATGACGTCCTTCAGAAGCTGCTTGAGCCTTCCGGGGCCAAGGATGCGCTTCTCGACGGCCTGCAGCACCGCCTGGTCGAGCTTTTCGCGGCGGATGTTGGGGCACTTGCAGCGCTGTCCGACGTTCGTCCGCTCGTTGCAGCGATAGTAGTAGTATTTCTGGCGGGATCGCGAGGTCCCGCTTCCGATCGTCATTCCCGCGCCGCAGTTGGGCATCGCGCACTTGGCAATGCCGCTCAGCAGGGTCGTGCCAGCAGCCTCATGCGGCGCCATCTGCGTCGGCGCTCGCGAGGCACGCAGCGCAGCCACGCGTTCGAATTGCTCGCGAGGAATGATCTGCGGGCAAGGCACCTCGATCCAGTCCTCCCGCTCGGGAACGTTGCCATCATCGTCGGCCGTTCGATCGAAATAGCGCCCGGTGTAATGCTCACGGGCGAGAAGACCGGCGAGGTTGCCATTCGAGAACTTGGCACCACGTAGCGTGGTGCCGCGATCATCAAGCGTTTTGCAGATCCAGCGACCGCCCCGGCCCTGATCCGCCCAGTCGAAGATCTGCCGCACGATATCGGCTTCGCCCTCGACGATCCGCAGCTTCATCCGCTGCTTTTTGCCGTCTGTTTTGGCGGCATAGGTTTCATAGCCATAGGGAACGGGTCCGCCGTTCCAGAAACCGTTTCGCGCATTCGCCCTACGGCTTTTCCGTGTCTGGATGGCGTCATCTATCGCCCGTTGCTCGTCCATCAGGGCGACGAGTGTCTGGCCAACCCGCTTTGTCCGGCCCTCACCGAAGTTCTCGGTCACGGAGACCATCTCGATCCCGTGTTCGGCAAGTTGGTGCAGGGTATTGAGAAACAGCCGCGTATTTCGGGCGAAGCGGCTCTGACGATAAATCAGGATGATATCGACCGGTCGCTCCGGTCCGATCGCGTCGGCAATCATCCGGTCGAACTGGGGGCGCTTGCTAAGCGTCCCGCTTACTCCGGCGTCGACGTACTCGCCGACGATCACGATGCCGTTCTGCTTGGCGTATTGACGACCAGCGTGACGCTGCGCCTCAATGGACAACGCCTTTCCACCCTCCTCGTCTACCGAAAGCCGGAGGTAAAGGTAGGCTTTGAGCGCCTCGCGGCACTGCGGCTGTTTCACGCGCATCACTCGTCCTCGGTAAACAGCGCCGTGATCTCCGCACCGAGCGCTTCGACGAGTATTTGAATCTCCTCGCGGGTGATTGGCAAGTCCAAAGGCAGGTCGCTCCTGACTGGCACGCGCCGAACGACGCCCCGCCGGCTCGAAGCAGGCGGGGCGTCGGCCTTGACTTCCTCAGGTCGAGGCGCGGGCATGGTGAAGATCTTGCCAACTACCTCAGACTGCGCCCTCCAGACCGAAATAGTCGAGGATCTGCCGGATGTAGCCCTGCGCAGCAGCCTCGCGCTGATCAGGCGACATCGCTGCGGGGTCGGGCAGCGTGATGCGCATGACGCGTTCATTCAGTCTCTCGACGACTCCCACTGGCTGGTCATCCTCGCCGAAAATGTCGACCGACTCCAGAACGTCCGACACCTCGACGTCGGCGGACGCCTTGGCTTTCGACTTCGCACCACCTTTTTCGATCTCGATCCCCAGCGCATCGAAGAGCTCGGTCGGCTTCAGGAGGCGAGCCTTGTCATCTCCCGATCCGCTACGCGCGAGGAACTCGCTTTCCAGCGCTTCGGCGGTTTTGAGCATCTCGGCGCGCATCTCTTCGCTGGCGGCCTTGACCCACTGCGCGAGCTTCACGCACGTGTCGATCGGCACCCTGTCAGGTTCGGCCAGCAGATTGAACACGCGCGAGAACTGCTCAACTGTGCGCGCCGCGATCGTCATCCGGCTGACTTGGTCCTTGCTGAGAACCGGGTAACGCTCCGAGATTGCCCTTTGGCTGTCGCCAGCGATGAGCTGCAGATTGTAGATCGCGCGGGCCTGCTCGATCGGAGAGCGCGGGATGCCGCCAACGGCAGAATCGGCCAGCTTCTCCAGCGCCTGCTTTTCGGTGCCTTGGAAGACGAGGCACCTGATGCCGATTTTGCTGGTTGCGCCATGGACGACCCCGATGGCCAGCCACCTGAACCGACCGTCGATGATCCGGTAACCATTCTGCGTCCGGATAACCTCCAGAGGAGGAATGTTGCACGGATCATTGGCGCTGGCGCAGAGTGCCTCGAAATGCGCCGCACGCGTTCGCGACGTGGCAGCCGGGTGGTGTTCCCACACCTGCAGCTGGTTGTAGGGCACGAGCACTTCGCCTTCCACCGGCGCGGGCGTTGAAAAGGAGAGGCCCTTGTTGGGGTTGATCTCTTCATCGTCGTCCCACGACACCTCTTCTGAAGAATTCGGGTCGTCATGGGCGTTGGCTTCGCGAGGCTCGGCAGCTACGAGCTCATCTCCCCCGTCACCGTCGAATTCCTCGGACTTGAGCCAAGCCTCAACTTCTGCCTCGTCAGGCAGATATTCATCGAAATTGTCGATGTGTTTTTCGTCATTGTCAGCCATGCTGATACTCCTCGTAATACGGTCGCACCATGCGGCCGTTTACGAGTCGCTTCTCGCGCTGATTCGGTCTGAATAATCCTCGCAGAACTCGATCGGTTTTGGTGATCAGGCTTTGTAGCGGGGCGAGCGTTTAACCTTCCGCCAGCCTTGCATGGCTCCCCGCACGCTCGAGCGCGAAGCTTCCGAAGCTTTCGAGGCTTATGACAATTTTGGTCCACGTGCAGATGGATTGAAAGTCGTATGCCAGGCCGCCTCGACAGCGAATTCGATAAGCCTTTCGTCGATTGGAACAGTGATCTGATCGTGGAGATGCGGGTCGAGCGTGAAGGGCGTAACCGCCGGGAACACCTTTGCCACTTCAGCCACGAAGATATCTCGTTCTCTGTTGAACGCTTTGCGAAAGCGCGGCGGGATTTTGTCGGGCACCTGGATCTGGTTGATGAAAGGCCTCATCCGGTTGTGCTGCGTCTCGACCGGATTTTCCCTGGGCAGTCCGGTCCACGTCGTATCTGCCGCCCCGGAGAAGCCGTCGAGGGGTGCCGCAGCCGTCTTTTTCATTTGCCGGTCGTGGGCAATTCGCCCCTCTTCGCTGAACCGCTGCAAGGTCGCACACTTCGTGAAGAAGGATTTCTCCGGAATGCCCATCATCCAGGCTGTGAAACAGAAGCCTCGGCTCCACCCCGGTTCAAAGACCTTAGGCAATTGCTCCGCGCGCTCCCGGGCACGTGCATAAAGTCTCGTGTGATTGCGATCACCGACCGGTGGGCGCTCAATCTCCTCGAGCTTCTTTAGGCCCTCCTTCTTAGGCTCCAAAGGAGGCTTTCCCGGCATGCCGGCTTCGAGCCAATCCTTGTTCGTTTCAGCTTTGCTCAACGAGTTCAGTAAAGCCCGTGCCCAGCGGGTATGCACGTGGGCTGCAATAACGGCTGCAAGCCTGACGGCTTCATTCTCGATGACAATCCTGCCACTTGCTCCTTTCTCTCGACGATGCCGGTAATCTCCCTCGATCCGCTTCATATTTTCGATGAGCATTATGACCGCAACGAGCGGGATGAGCTCCTGCTCAATGCCAATGAAATAGATCGCAGGTTTTCTCCGAAACGGCATGCTCAAACGCGGGTTGTCCGACGTATAAGCAGTCGTTTTTTCGAAGATCTGGTCGATGCTTGCGAGGTCCGGATCCGAGTGCTTGCTATTGTGATACCCGTTCATAGAGGGGTGTGAGCCCCGGATCTGCGCCGCACTGCCAGCGAGGTAGATCGCAAGAGGTTTGCTGCTTTGGACGACGTCCTTGATCGAGGTGCTGACCTTCAGAAACTGCTTGATCCCCTCCCGCGTTACCATGCATCTGAGATGAAGGCAGGCGAGAATTTCGCAGAGGCGCTCAAACTCACTGAGCAATGCCGTGCCGCACTTCAGGCGAAGGGCCGGATCGGACAGGGGGCCTCTGATCCGTTTTTCGTTGATCCGACGCTCGCCTTGAAGATCTCTCTTCTTGAGCTTTCGAGCTGAAACAAGCCACTCTTCGAGTTGCTCGCGATCAACCTTCCACAAGATCCTCCTCATTGCCTTGAAATCTCGCCGCCAAACGGCCCAGAACAAGGCGGGGTGATGCATCTGGAGCTGAATAAGGTTCTCTGCGTGAATTCGGGGGCTATAGGTTAGCAGCGCCTCAAGACAATCATGGCTGATGCTCAGTTCCTTGCGGTGGCTTGCAAAAACAAGCAGCTCGTCTCTGACATAGGGCCACCTGATCTCAACGAAGAAATTTATCTGACCCTTCCCCACGGGGAACGGAATACCGTCGCGGGTGACGAGGTTTCCAGACCGCTCGATCTCGTCGTCTTCGCGAATTTTTTTCATCAATTGTTCGTCGGGAGGCGGGATCGGTTTGCCTGACTTGAGAATTTCGGCTCTGATGCGGATCACTTCGGGATCATCCGCCGTCCAAGGCTCACGCATCCCAGCGAGCCGGTTGCCGTAAGCGCCAATCCCGGATTGCGACGACCAGCCGGAGAGTTCCTCTTCGACTTCCTGGATCGGCGCCCACGTAGGAAGCTTGCTTGCAACTTCCTCGTCGAGGCGCTTCCCCTTGATCACAATTGGCGGCAGCTGGGAGATCGCCGAAGCAACAGCCTCGGCAGAACCTTCGAAACCGCCGCATCCCGCATACAGCTTGCCCCAGTCGGACAGCTGCTCGGCTGCGAAAGTCCTGTTGCCGGTCATTCCGTCTTCGACCTGCCCGCTTTCCAATCCTGTTCGTACCGTATCCACTCTTGTTCTTCTTGGTCTATCTGCTCCTGCGCAAAGCGCTCCAAATCTCCTTGTAGAATATCAAGTCGCGAGAACAAAATATTGGCAACTTCGAGATCTGATACAATCTCATTCAAGTCCGCTGTTGACAGGCAGGCCTCAGACATCTTCACTTCGAGCTCGCTTAGTGAATCAGCGAGGTTTCCGATCTCTGTCTCTATTTGCAGAGGGCTCGCAAGCCTTTGCGCGACCCCTTCCGCATCGATCCACTCGAACCAACCTCCCTCGTCGCTCAGCGGTCGAAAGAAGGCCGGGTCATTGTTCAGCCACTCCAGCGCCTCGCCACGGGTCGCATCACTTGATGGCTTCGGCTCCAGATGCGAAAACTCAATCGCCCGCTGCTGCCATTCCGTCATCGGACCACTCAGGAGCTGAGCGCGCGTCGACGGATCCGAGAGTTCCTCTCGGGTTTCCATGTGGAGTGCTGCAGGGCAAATCACCTGCGGCACCTCATCGAGAAAGTCCGAAATGGCGATGGAGACTCGCCGTGCCTCATCCCTCGCCTGAACGAGCGCGAATTCGTTCCATCGCTTCCCATCTTCTGCGAGTTGATCGAGCCTCGCCTGCAGCTGCCTGATGTGCTCGCGCGCGCGCCTTACGTCATCCGACGATCCTTTGCGTGCTCGCGGCAGATGCGCATCGATCTCGGTCGCGATCTCCTCAGCCTCATCATCGATCGCAGTTGGAGCTTCGAGATGGTGCTGCCTGCCGTGGCGGTCGGTCCAGCTGAACGTGCTCACTGGAAGTCTCCAAAATTCAGGTTGGCACCATGCGCTTCGAGCCAATCCGCAGCCTGCCCGCGTCGCAGATGGCCGGGCATGGCGATGCGTAGAACGCGGCACGTCGCCCGGATCAGCCACCGCTGGTCGGCCGTCATATCGGCGTTTCGCCATTCACCGCGAAGCCGATGTTCTTCGTCGCGCGCGAGCCACTCCGCGCGATCCTCGAGGTAAAGAGCCAGTCTTTTCTGCCAGGTCAGGAAAAGCCCGCGAGCAGCGAGTTCGCGCTGGTTGATGTCGAGCAGGTCGGCGATGACGCCAGCCGCTTTTTTTCCGGGCTGCCCGTTTACCGCCTCGTGAATGCGCGCGGCGAGTATCGTAGCTTCCAAGTCCAGAAGTCCGGCCAGAGCGTCCGCATCCGCAGCCTGAAACCCTGCGTTGACCATCACGCCACCCAAGGTGATCTTGTGGTGGATCGCGGATGGATTGGCGACAACCACCTTCTCCGTTGGCTCCATGAGTGCCCGGCGACGCTCGGCGATTGCCGCGCGCCGCTCGTTGATTTCCTCGATGCGGCGATCAGCATCCGCGATCGTGGTGTCGGTCTTCCGGGGCTCGTCGGGATTTTCGCAAATTTGCGAATTCATCGGCTTTCTCCTTTCGCAAGGAGCAATGCCGATTCGCCCGTGGGAATAATCCTCGCAAAAGTGGGTCGTTTTCAGGCCGGGATGCCTATGCGCGCGGCCTCGTCGAACACGCGGGGGCATTTGGCCGACTTTTGCGAGGATTTTCAGGTTTTAAGCAGGGGTAGGGTTGGGGGGTAATTTTGGCGCAAGAAATGTTTCAGCGATGCCGAAACCCAAATCCTCCCGCAGTGCGGTTCGGAACACCCCCCAACCCAAAGAGCACCAGTTCGTGCCAGCCGTTTTCGTTGACGATTTCGGCCGCGACCGCGCGTTGACCGTCCAGAGTGCGAGATCGTTCAGCAAGAAGAAGCTCAACGCTGCGGCGCGCGCGCGCGACCGGGCATCTGACCGCGCGATGGAAAGAGCTTTCCGGAACGATGAGCGCGAAGGGGCTCGCCATCGTCGCAACCTTGGCAAGCAGGAGCGCGAAGCAGATATCGCCAGATCCAGGTTCTTCCGGATGATGCGGACCAAGGTGCGCTTGAACAAGCCAATCCGGCATAATTCCCAAAAGCCCAAGCGCAGGAGGAAGTCGGTGCAGCCTTCCCGGGTAAGGCTGCCGCTGCCAAAGTACGATCAGCCGATCCGCGACAAGCTCGGCCGCAGGGGGGTCTACTTTCGGGTTCGCTATTTCGGAGCAAAGACCACCCGACCCGGAGTGGCGATGCGGTTCGCCACCTACATTTTCGAAGGCGCGGAGCTCGATAGCGCCGGGCAGCCGATGTGGGCTACCAACGTGGGCAAAACCATCGAGGAAACCGTCGCCGGGCTTGACCATCTCGAGGTTGTAAACCGGTCAGCGCAAAAGAACGCCAAGGTCATCTACGCCGCGGAACTTGCGATGGACCATCGCTGGACCCCTGAGCAGATGCTGCAGGTCGGCGAGCGCTGGGCCGAAGAGCGGTTCGGGCAGTTCGGCTTGCCGTACGTCATCGCGCTGCATCCGCCGCCGCCTGAAGGCGACGAGCGCAACTGGCACCTCCATGCAATCTGGTCCTGGCGGCCGCTCCAGCGCACTGGTGACCATGAGTGGTGCGTCGGTGAGGGCCTGCGCAACGAGCTCGATGGCGCGGACGGCATGCGATTGCTGCGTGAACGGTTTGCGATGATTTCGACCGCGATGTCCCAGGAGGCAGGACACTGCGATGTCTTCACCGCCCTTTCCTACGCCGCCCGGGGCCTGCCCGTTGAAGGGCAGGAACACCTTGGCGAAGTCTGGACCCGCCGCGCCCGTGCCGGCGAACTCGTGCCAGAAAATGAAGAGAACCATGAACGCGTGCTGCGGTCGATGGCCGCTCTTGCCGATGATGAGTTGCGCCGGGAGGATGAGCGCCTCGCCCGTCAGCAGGATCTGCTGCGCCGCGCAGCCCAGAGAATTGCCAAGGTAGCTCCTGGGCCGCGCGCACCGTCACGAGCATTCCGTACTGCGAGGTCGGCATTCAAACTCGTACACCGCACGTGGCGCACGTTGGAACCCGCGAAGGAAGTTCCGCTCATCCCGGCAGTACCTCGACGCCCCAGTGTGCCGGTCGGTACGCAGGGTCGGGCTACAGGGCTGAAGTCGTTGGCCGACGTGCTGGAACGCAGCAAAATCGCAAATTTGCGAATTTCAGCGGCCAGCCCTGGTCTGCTCCCGAAGGCGCCGACGACGCGGGTGTTCTCGACTGCGGTGATCCCGGCGATACCGAAACGCACCGCCGCGCGCATAATAACGCCCGTGGCGAAGATCGCGGCACCGGCTCCACCGACCGGCCAGATATACAAGATCGGCTTGATGAAGCGTCCCGTGCTGTCGGCGCCAGCGATCAAGGTCCCCGCCCGCGAGGTGACCAAAACGCCTCGCCCGCCGAGGCAGCCATACTTCACGGGAGCCGCCTTGCTGGCGAAATCGGTCAAGAAACTCGGCCTCGCACTGCGCCGCGGAAAATTCGCAAATTTGCGAATTGCAGAGGCGAGCAAGCTTGCCAGTGTCAAGGTGCCTTCGGTGCCATTCAATCTGTCGCGAATGCCCAGGGTATCACTCAGAAGGGCGTCGTCGCCGCTGCCGACGTCCGGCACTTCACCCGCTACTCTTCCCGCCGTGCCAAGACGGTCCTTCTCGGTCGCATCGATCGGTCCGTTTGCGGCACCAAAGGTTGTCCCCCAGGCGAGCTCTTCGACGCGGCCAATTGCACCAGCACCGCCAAGCCGAAGGCCCATCTTCGCAGTGGCAACGCTCGGAAAGGTTCCGCGCCTTGCAGCGATCCTGCCGTTGGCGCGGCCCGTTGCCCGCGCCCCCATGCCGAAGCCATTGGCTGGTCAGCCTTCGCAACCGAACAGACCAGAGCAGCAGCGCCAGATTGCTCTTATCTCGTTCCCGGCTGATTTGTTCACGCGACTGAACCAATCGATTGAACGAATATCCGCCGAGCTCGGCCGGATTGAGGATGACGACCAGATAGAAGAGGCAACCGACAACCGTAGCCGGCAGCCGGACAAGACTTTGCCCTCATCCGACTCGCCATGGTTGTTGCTTGCCATATTGGCGGACCGCAGGTCCGTTATCCGGAAGGAGAAGTCGGGGTTCTGGACGGTTCCTGACGCACTTCTCAAAGAGGCGGGTCTTACGGAATTTCAGGCTCAGTCCATGCCGGTACAGCGCGCCCTCGAAAAAGAGAGCAAGCGGCAACGGACGGAACTTGATGCGGTCGCGAAATACCTCGCAGCCGATCCGCAGCGCCACCTCGTGCAGACCGCCCATGGATGGAGGCTGGATGCCTCGGCGCCGGAGGAATTAAGGCGCACGGTTTATCTGTGGCGTTATGACCGCGCTGTTCAGGACACGTTCGAGGAGTTTGCCAAGCTGCCAGCCGTGGACGCAGGTCAGACGAAGATCCTTGGCGCGAGGCCGATCTACTTCGCCAGCCTCGTCTTCAAGCGAAGTTCTACCTCGCCGCTCGCGAGCAATGCAGATACTCAGAAGGAGCCAAGCCCAGCTTCCGGTCAGATCGCTCCCTCGCGGACGGAGGAACCGAAGCCGCAATTCCGTGGGACAACTCCACCTGAAGTCGGACGTTGACAGTTATCAGGCGCAGGAGCCGGACGGTGGCCTTCCAATGGAATGCATCGAGGCGCTGAGAGACGAGGAGTGGCCACCCAGGAAGGTAGCTTAGCTCGGCCGCTGTCGCCCCATTCATTGCGCTAGAATGGCAGGGCAGCTACCGACCCAGAGGCGGTTGTTCACGATCATCAGGCCGAAGGTCTGCTTCCGCCAAGAGCCGCCGAGCGGCTTTCGGGAAGGAGCTCTGGCTCCGTTCATGGCTGGTAATGGGTGGGAAGCTGCCATTGAATACAAGCGTGATATGGGCCACTGTTTGGCCATGAGAATGTTACCTGCCCTGCTTCTTTTGGGTGCCTGTCAGCACATGAGTGCGGGCGTCGGCCCCAATCCGGATGAGTTTGTTGCCGCCATTCTCAATGCTCCGGAGGTGGCAGGCCCGACCCGCCTCTCCACTAGTGAACTCCGCTCATTGGGCTGCCGCCGCTTCGACGAGGAACCCACCGAGTTCCTCTGCCGCTTCGAATCAAGAGACGCGACCGGGGCTTGGCGAAAGAGGTCGGCCATTGTCGCCACGGATGCCGACCGATGGGTTCTACTGAGCCTCAACTAACGAGGCATCGAATGACCGCAACGGGGTCGTTTCCAGAACGGCGGCCATTGGGAAACGGACCCGCAATAGCCGCCATTCGCAGCCCGAGGTGGGCAAGGTCAGCTGACGACCCAAAGCCGGTCAATCATAGTCAAAAGAGCGAATGCCTGCTTCGTCCAAAAGCCGCCGTGCCTCTTCAAGGAAGGCCCGAAATTCCTCTGGCTTTACGCCTCTGTTTGCGTACCGTTGCGCTCTCGCTTTACCGATCCGACCGCGACTCCAGCGCTCCGATAAGTGCAGCCTGGAACTGCTCCGGCGCCTCCACCTGCGGGATATGACCAACCCTAGGCAAAACAGTCATTCTCGCCTGAGGCACAATGTTGGCGAGGTTCTCGGCTTGCGTAACGGGGGTCACCGTGTCCTGATCGCCCCAAATGATCTCGACGGGCAAGTTCAACGCCTGCCATGAGCCCTTGCGGACGCTTAGCGCATCTTGATCGACGGACAGCAGGCTGGGGAGCCATGCCGCCACCGATGGCGTGTAGCCCCGCTTCGTGATCGGTCGCGAGAGGATTTCAACATATTCGGGAAGCGCTCGGTCTTTGCGGGAGATGAAGGTCGACAAGAGGGTCTTCGTCATGAGCGGGTTCGAGGCCGTCGCGCTGACGAGGACCTCTCTGGATGCCTGAGAGCGAAGCAGTACGGGGAGCGGCTTGCCCGGGTTGCCGCCCACGTTGAGCGCGGCATCAACCAGAACAAGTTTGCGCAAGCTATCGTGATGGCGCAGCGCGACTTCTGCGGCCGGCCCTCCCCCATAGGAGTGGCCCACCAGGATCGGCTGCGGCCCTCCGAGCAAGGTAATTAGTTCAAAAATCCGCCGCGCCTGCGCAGCTCGCGAGTAGTCGGCGCTCCCAACCAGCTCAGAAAAGCCGAAAGGCGGCAGGTCGATCGCAATGGTCCGATAGCCCTTCTTGTCCAGCGCCGTTGCGGTCTCCTGCCACAATCCGCTCCAGGCTCCGGTGCCGTGGACAAGCACCACCGGCACGCCGCCGATTGGGCCGCGTTCTTGGACAAAGACGCGCGCGTCGGAAAGCTCGATGAACCTGCCGCCGGCCGGTGCAATCTCGTCAGGCGCTCGGGTTTCGCGAAACTCGGCCGCTGCTCGGAAGCCTGCGAGGGCGAGCAGCAGCGCAAGAACCATAGCAATGCAAGCTTTTGCGACTCTCTGGACAACGTTCACGAATTTGCTCTCTCTTGGTCCAAGCCAAACAGCTTACCGCCAAGTTCGTAAGGGTATGTAAACGATAACCAATTAAATCCTTGGGGCATGTTTTCGAGCAAACGTCCGCTCCTCTTGTCGCGCAGGTTTGCGCCGCTGTTCGCGGTGCAATTCCTTATCGCGTTCAACGGCAACTTCGCGAAAACGGCGATGCTGTTTCTCGTGGCATTCAGCCTTCCTGCGGCAGGAGAGGGCGTCGAGGTCGAGCCGAGCCTCTTCAGCGCTCTGGCCGCAGGCGTGTTCGTGGCACCCTTCTTGATGTTTTCAGCGATGGCCGGAAAGCTCGCCGATGGCCGAGACAAAGCTCGTTTGATCCGCTCGCTCAAGTTGTACGAGACGGTCGTAATGGCCATTGCGGCTACGGCCTTGCTGGCGGGCTCGGTTTTCGCAATGCTCGCCGCGCTGTTCCTGATCGGTTGCCAGTCAGCCTTTCTCGGGCCGATCAAGTACGCCATCATTCCGCAGCACGTCGCGAGCGACGAGGTGCTTTCGGCGACAGGGTTGGTGGAGGCAGGAACTTTCGTCGCGATCCTCCTGGGCCAAATCTTCGGCGGCATCGCGCCCGCATCGGCCGTCGCGATCTCGCTTGTGGCGATCAGCCTCGTCGGGCTCGTCGCGAGTTTCGCCATTCCTGCCGCGCCGCCGCTGGGTGAACCTGCAGCGGAGCGCCGCGCGATGGTACCCTTCGCCCAGACTTGGCGGATCGTGGCCTCGGCCAAGACCAACCGTCGGCTCTGGCATGCAATCCTGGCAATCAGCTGGTTCTGGGCCATCGGTGCGCTTGCAACCAGCCAGCTGGTGGTGATGGTCGAGGCCGAACTGTTCGCTTCGCCAGCGGTTGCCACGGCCTTCCTGGCGATCTTCTCGGTCGGCATATCCGCAGGCTCACTGATCGCCTCGAAGCTTCTCGACGCGGAGATTTCGGGCAGGTTGGCACCGCCAGCCGCAGTCGGGATGAGCCTCGGCCTGTTTCTCCTCCTCGCCGGCACGGCCATCGCCGGGCCGCAAGCGGGGACGCGCGGGATCGTGGATTTCCTCTTTTCGCCGACAGGTGTGCTCGCCTTTGTGGGCCTGTCGCTGATGGCGGTTTGCGGCGGTGTCTTCGTGGTTCCGCTCTACGCCATCCTGCAAACCGCCGGCGCGCCCGATACCCGTTCGCGTGACATTGCCGCGAACAACATCCTGAACGCAGTGGCGATGGTTGGTGCCGCAGGAACGGCGGCGGCGCTGACCAGCCTGAAAGTCAAGGTGTCGGAAATATTCCTGTTGCTCGCTGTAGCCAACCTCATCGTGGCCGGCACAGCCTTTGCAATGCGTTCGCGCGCCGGCGCGCAATCGCCCGTCTGAAAGATCATGTCGATGGATAGCGCGTTAAAAATCTTCCGATTACTATGGCAGCCGCAAGGGCGCATCCGGCGCTGGAGCTACTGGCTCACGGCCATCTTGGTGACGGCTGTCTTCCTGGCGCTCCAGCCACTCGTCGAGCAGATTTTCGGTCGCTGGGTGACGATCGGGTTTTACATCCTGTTCTATTGGACCGCATTCTGCCTGATGGCGCAGCGGTGCCATGATATCGGCCGGTCAGCTTGGTGGTTGGTTCTCGTGCCGGTTCCGATTGTTGGGGTAATCTGGGCGGTGCTAGTGCTCGGCTTTCGCCGCGGGGATCCGGGCGATAACCAGTACGGCGTCGATCCACGGCCTGTTCCGCAGCCCTACGCGGTGGTGGAGGCCGTCCAATGAACGCGCACAGCGGAAAAGGGTTCATCGTCAACGACGTGACCCGCCTCAATCCGGTCCCGGTCCTCGCGGTGGTCAAGCCCACCACCATCGAAGACGTGCAGCAGGCCGTGCTCGTGACCAAGGGGCCGATCTCAGTAGGCGGCGGGCACTTCAGCATGGGCGGGCAGACCGCCAGCGATCAGAGCTTGCACCTCGACATGCGCGACCTGACGGGCGTGCTGTCGTTCGATCCACCCAATCGCACCGTCCGCGTTCTGGCGGGGACGCGCTGGTGCGATCTCCAGCGCTTTCTCGATCCGCACGATCTCAGCGTGAAGATCATGCAGACTTACGCAAACTTCACGGTCGGCGGGTCGCTGAGTGTCAATTGCCACGGCCGGTACATGGGGCTCGGCCCCGTCGTGATGTCGGTCAGGGAGATCACGCTGGTGATGGCAGACGGTAGGATTGAGACCGCTTCGCCGCAGCTCAACAGCGAGCTCTTCTACGCCGCCATCGGGGGCTATGGCGGGATCGGGATCATCGTCGCGGTCGAACTCGACCTTGCCCACAACGAGCGTGTCGAGCGCCTCTCGAAGACCATGGCGGTTTGCGAGTATCTCGATTTCTTCCGGGACGGCATCCGGGCCGACGATGAGGTCGTGTTCCACAATGCCGATCTCTATCCGCCGCACTACAACCGTCTGCGCGCGGTCAGCTGGCGCAAGACGAAGCGCGCCGCGACCCACAGTGAGCGCCTGCAGACGCCGCGCCGCCACTATGCGATCGAGCGTTATTTCATGTGGTCGATGACCGAAGGCCCGCTCGGGCCCCAGCGGCGCGAGCATGTGATCGACCCGCTTATCTACCTCAAGAGCAAGGTGCACTGGCGCAATTACGAGGCGGGATATGACGTCGCCGAATTGGAGCCCGAGGGTCGCGACAAGCGCACCTATGTCCTGCAGGAATACTTCGTTCCGATCCGGAACTTCGAAGGCTTCACCCGGAAGATGGCCGAGATCCTGCGGCGGCACCGGGTCAACACGGTGAACGTTTCGATCAGGCACGCGCTGGCCGATCCGGGAACGATGCTCGCGTGGGCGAAAGAGGAATGCTTCGCTTTCGTGCTCTACTACAAGCAGCGCACCCGCGAGAACGCGAAAGCGCGCGTCGGGGTGTGGACGCGCGAGCTGATCGAGGCGGCCCTGTCCGAGGAGGGCTGCTACTACCTGCCCTACCAGATCCACGCGACGCAGGACCAGTTCCACCGCGCCTACCCCCGCGCGGCCGAGTTCTTCGCGCTGAAGGACAGGCTCGATCCCGAATATCGCCTGCGCAACCGCCTGTGGGACGTCTATTACCGCCCCGCGTCGCAGGAGCCATCGGAACCCGTGCTCCAGGAATCGGAGTTCAAGACGGTCTTCTCGGCGGTCTCGGGACGTGACGACTTTTATCGGTTCTTGCAGATAGTATTCAATCTCAGGCCGGAGGATCGCTTTCACCAACTGATCTGCGAGGAAACTCAGCGAGGCGAGGACGACGAGGCGATCTATCGCGCCCTCCAGGCCCGCATGGCCGAGGTGACACCGAAAACGGCGCTGCTGACGCATGCTGTGCCAGCCCTAGGGGTGCAAAAGCGCGAGATGGTCGAGCAGACGCTGGCGTTGCTCGGCGAGCGCCGCCGCATTGACGGCTATCTCGAGATCGGCACGACGGGCCGCTACATCAGCCTGTTGCGCAAAAAGGTCTCAGTCTCTGGGCCCATCTACCTGCTCCACAGCGCAGCGCCGTCGAATTCGCCGGTCGACATTCTCGAACGCAGCGGCCTCCGAAAGATCGGAACGCACATCCCGCATGGGGACGATAGGCCAATCGCGGCTGCAGATGTACCGGACGCCAGCATCGAGCTGGTAACCTGCTTTCCCGGCATTCATCACATCGCGCCCGAAAAGCTCCCCGCCTTTCTCGACTCGGTCGTCCGGGTGCTGAAGCCTGGCGGGCTGTTTGTCTTGCGTGATCACCACGTGCCAACGCCCGAGATGTGCAAGTTCGTCGCCCTTGTCCACACCGTGTTCAATGCCGGAACAGGCGTGCCGTGGTCGGAGAATGCCGCCGAGCCGCGCTATTTCGACAGCCTCGACCATTGGCTCGGTCTGCTGGAGAAGGCGGGGCTCGAAGATCTCGGTTACCGTCTGCTTCAAGCCAATGATCCCTCGGCCAACACCCTGATGGCGTTTAGGAAGCCCGTATCATGAAGCTTGGTCTGCTTGCCGCTGCCGCGCTCACCGCCACAACAGCGGGACCCGTCGCGCCGCCCGAGGATCGACGGGGTCCCGAACAGACGTTCCTGACCGTGCCCGAGTGGTTCCTCGTCTTCAGTCCTGAGGAATACGCCCGCTTTTTGAGGGACAACCCGCCAAGCCAATTCCCTTTCTTTGGCGAGATAGGCCAGTTCTGGCAGAGCTACGGGGCGGTGACTGGGGCGACGGCAGAATATCCCTTCAACGCCGGCTATCACGTGATGGTAAGCGTTATCGGTCTGTCGACAACGGTCGAATACGGGCTGAAGGGGCTATACGAGCGCCTGATCGGGCACTTCACGGAATTGACGAGCGGCGGGGCAGATACGGCGGAAGACCAGATCGCGCGTGATACCGCGCAGTCCTATGTCGATTTCATCAAGCATTCGCCTTGGTACGAATATGATTTTCTGACGCCGCTCGCCGACGTGTGGTCCGGGTCGGGCGTGACGGGCGGCGTCTCGTGGCGCCGCGTGGAACGCCGATATGAGCTGACCAGTGAATACATAGTCAAAGCCGGCTACGCCTATCTTATCGGCAAGGCGACCCGCGCCTCCTACGAGCGTCCCTCGCCCGAAACACACGTGGTGATCCGTGGCGGCGGAGTGACACAAGCGATGATGCTGCCCCGCTACCAGGCCTTCACCACCCACGCGCAGGCGCTCGCGGCCGAGGGCAAGGATTTCGTTGAAATCGCTGGGAATCGTGGGGAGATCTTAGTGTCAGTGGTCGCCCCGCGCGGCACCGCGCCGGTCGCAAAAGCAACAGTACTTTATCGTCAACCGATCCTGGCGCGCCCGCAGAAGGAGCGACAGGCGCTAGTGGTAAAGATCGAAGATATCGGCACTGTCCTGCGGTCGATTCCGTCGCAGACGCTGGTGGAGCACGTCTACGACTTCTGAGGCATGAGGAGCTTCTCTGCTTTCTAAGACTCCAGAACTGCCACAAGGTTTATGTTTGATCCTCACCATCCATGCTCAGTGAGATTTCGAGAGTAGTCGACCTCTCTTGAGCAATGGTTCGGCATTTAGCTCCTGCCTCTCCTCTAGCGGTTTCTGAACGTGGGCGCGGAGAGCAAGCCTCGAGTTTCCGCTTTCAAGCACCGAGGCAAGGTCGTGTCGGCTTCTGGCCAGACTAGCCAGTCGGCATGACGTTTATGAACGACCAAAAAGTCCCAGATCGGGCCACTCAATTCAGTACAAGGCCGTGTCAGCCTCGGGGCGATCTCAAGCTACCGTATTCAAGGCGCGAGCCGGTGCCGAATGCGCACCACTTACATATGGCTGACCCATGCCACCACAATGGGAAAAGCTCCTGCCGAGCCTCGCTAGCGAGGTCGGTTGAAGAAGGGAAAAGTGGCCCTTCGGCCGGCCTCGGAAAACGAGGTAATCATGAGCAATACGAATAAACCAATAGCCGCCGCCAGTAGTGCAGCGGAAGGCCGCGGCGGATCACAAGCGCCAGAGGAACGCCACATCCTCACTCCGGTGCGCCAGCGGGAAGACTGGCCG
This sequence comes from Porphyrobacter sp. YT40, assembly GCF_006542605.1. Classification (GTDB taxonomy): domain Bacteria; phylum Pseudomonadota; class Alphaproteobacteria; order Sphingomonadales; family Sphingomonadaceae; genus Erythrobacter. The sequence goes on along the minus strand of NZ_CP041222.1, from coordinate 2,724,425 downwards.
AAAACGGTAGAGGGCAATCAGCCCCTCCGCCGGATCACGGTCCTTGATACCGAGACCACCGGCCTGGACTGGCGCCGCCACTCGATCATCGAGATCGCTGTAGCGCGGGTGCTGGTGGATGCAGCGGGCCACGTCGTCGGCATCGAGCGAACCGGCTCGAGCGTGAACGATCCCGGCCATCCCCTGTCGCCGGAGATCATCGCGCTCACCGGGCTGACCAACGAGATGGTCGCGGGCAAGGCTATTAATGGCGAGCAGCTTGCCGCCTTCCTCGCCGACGGTGAGGCGGTGGTGGCGTTCAACGCGGCGTTCGACCGTCCCTTTGTCGATTCGCTGCTGCCGGATCTGCCGCCCATGCCGTGGGGCTGCGCCATGGCCGACGTGCCCTGGCGCCGGTTGGGGTTCGAACCGGGACCGCAGGGCTACCTGCTGATGCAGGCGGGCAAGTTCGCTCCGCGCGCGCACCGGGCCATGGATGACGTGCTCGCGCTGCTCGAGCTGCTCGACCACGTATGCGGGGATGGCGAGACCGTCATGGCCAAGGTCCTTGCCGCCATCGACGGCAAGGCCTGGCGGATCGAAGCGACCAGCGCGCCCTATCAGAAGAGGGACCAGCTTTGGGAGCGACGCTATCGCTTCCGCAAGGAAATGCGTGGCGGCGGCGTGTGGCACAAGCACGTGCGCCCGGACGAACTCGAAGCCGAGTTCGCCTGGTATCGTGAGACGATCGGCAAGGAGCCGTCGCTCGTCGAACTCCCCGCCACCGAGCGCTACCGCGCCGACAGCACCTGGACCCCGGTGGTGCCCAAGGTGAACAAGCCCATCGTGTGGTGATCAGAGTGAGCCTGTTCTGAGAACGAAAAAGGCTTGGGCCTGTCCGGGAACGGGCAGGCCGTCACTCCACCTGACAACAAGGAATACCTGAAATGATCGACATTACCCTTGCCGGCGGGGCTTGCCCCGCACGGCCGCTGACCCACGCCTTGCCGCGTGCCATGGCCTATCCACGCGACGCCGATGACGTGCCGCTGGAGAACTGCAACCTCGCGGTCACCGCCTTCCACGGCGATGTGCGTGAGCTGATGCCGTTGTTCATCAAGACCGTGATGAACACGGGTCGGCCCCACCTTGTGGCAGACTTCGAGGTGGCTGCCCCCACCATGTGCCGCTCGCTCTGCCTGTTCATTCAGGTGGCTGAGGGCATCATGGTCGGCAAGGTGGAACCCTGCATCGTGCGGCCGGGCGCGCCGATGATCCTCGTCACCGCCGACCGCACCCGGGCGTTCACCATGGAGGACGGCAAGCTCGTCGACTGCCAAGTGCCCCGTCCGGCGCGGACCAAGCAGGGCATCGCGCGCGGCTGGGCCGAGCTGATCCGCCGGATGAACGCATCGGTCACCCAGACCGGTGCCTTCCGCCATGCGAGCTGGGAGGTGCACCTCTCCCCACTGGCAGCAGCTGCAGCGTTCGGCTGAGCGGCAGTCACAACAACCCCAACCCCAGACCCAGGCGGGCGGAGCTCCAGAGCGGAGCGCCGCCCGCTTGGCATTTGCACCAAGGGGATCCTCACATGTTCCACTCGCTGCACGCGCCGGTGCTGTGTTCGCTGATCATCGTCCGCAGCCGGCCTGAGCTTGCCCGGGGCTCGGCGATCAGCAGTCTCGCTTTGTTCACCGTCCGACGGCAAGGCCGCCGCGAAGCGCGATTCGAGATCCTGCGCGCGGCCTTTGATCGGGACGCATCGCGCGCGAGCATCATCGACGGGTTGTGCGAGCGTATTCCGAAGGAAGCCGAACTGCTGGTGCGCGTGCCGAAGGTCGCCCCGTATTCATGGCGTCATGCCTTCGCCAGCGGTCAGGTTCCTGCGCCGACCGATGTCGACCTGATCCGTCGCAACCTGCCGAACACGACGCTCCTGCCGCTCAATGTCAGCGATGATCAGCTGATCGCTGCTGGTCAAAGCGTCGGCCTCGAAGTGCCAGGATCAGATCCCACGCCGCACAGGCGCAGGCGTCGAGCTCCTGAACAGGCGATGGCGCTATGGGCAATCTACACGAATGGCTTCTGCCGCAAGCCAGAGGCCCGCGCGCTCATGGCGGCATTCCGCGCCTGGCACACCATCGAACGGGTTCGTCCGCTGCCGTTCTGAACCGCGCAGCGTGACGAGGCCGATCGAAGAGCCTGCACGGCTCGCAATCGAACATCACACGAAGGGAGAGTGGGTTGCCGGGATCAACCCATGAAAGGAAAAAAGTATGAGTAATCTGCAGTTTACGTTCGTCGACGTCGAGGCCCTATGGGACGAGGAGCTCTATCACGCCTACCGCGCCGTCGATCCGCGCGGTGCCATGAAGATCGAGCGCGAGGAAAAGCACCTGCACCGCCTGCCTTGCAAGCGGATCGTGGCGGCGGCCGCCTTCGATATCGAGCTCGCAGATGCTGGCGCCATCAGCATCGGCGGTCTCAAGGCCTGGACCGAGCATGACTATGGCGGCGAGAAGGAGGTGGTCACCCAGCTGTTCGAGCACCTGCGCGGCAGACCCCAAACCCACGTGGTCACCTACGGTGGGCTGAGCGCCGAAATCCCGCTGTTCAACCTCGCCGGCATCGAGCACGAACTGATCCTGCCGCCGCAGCTGCGAACGGGTCAGCACGTCCGCTTCGGTGCATGGCGGCCGCATATCGACTTCGCGCTCACGATAAAGGGCAACGGCCGCGACTGGGCCCACATGACCGAGATCGGACTGAGGCTGGGGCTTCCGGGCGAGTTGTTCGCGGGCAAGGCCGACATTGCTGAGCCGCGCAGCAGCGAGGAATGGGAGGCGATGCGACACCGGGTGAGCACCGACTGCATCCTCACTGCCATGATCGCGCTCACCTACTGGCGGGCCAATGGTCACATCAAGCTCGACCAGTCGGCGGCGCTGCTCACGATCGCGGACTGGTGTCTGCGAAATCGCTGTGTCGTCGAGGCGCATGTCGAGCCGCTCACCTGGGTGCGGGCGGAGATGTTCGCGCGGATGGGAGCAGAGTGGGAGGCGGCGGCTTAGCTAAGCACCTGATGACGCGGCCTTAGGAAATCACATCTTAAGCTCCACGCCATCGTCGATGCCGACAAGACGCAGTGGTCTCCACACACCCATGCGCTCGAGGGGGAAAATTCGGACAGCCCGTCCCAGTTTTCCTCCTCGGTGGCTCGCTTAGTGGAGGACAGAAATTCCTATCTTGTCTTCGAGCTTCACGATTTCGTGGATGAGGAAGCACTGTTGTGAAACGGATCTACGACATCTGAAACAGTCTTGCTTTGGCTGTTCGGACTTTCGCAGGTTGCCAATATCCGTTCGTTCGACGAAGGTGCGCGTGCACATGGACTCCGAAGCTGATACTTGCCGAAAATTCATTGTTCCCAAGCTACAAGCGGCTGGCTGGGACGATCCACCTTGCACCATTCAAGAACAGCGGTCCTTCACCGATGGTCGTGTTGTTTTCGTCGGCGGAGTACCGCGCCGTGGTGCTCGAAAGCGGGCCGATTACATCCTCCGGTATCGCCCTGATTACCCCATTGCTGTAATCGAAGCGAAGGCAGGATACCGATCGGCGCAGGACGGTGTCCAACGAGCCCTAGCTCCGGGGGTGCTATCCGGAGTAAGTTATAGATGCTGAAGTTTGCATCTGCTGCTGCATTCGCTCTGGCTGCATTTTCAGCAGGGCAGCCAGGCGCCAGCGAAACTGCGCCAGCGCTGAGTCCGTTAGGTGTCGTCACTCCTGCAGGCTCGCATGTATTGTTCTACGATCGAACCCGGCTCTTGGTTCTCGACCCTTCACAAAAGGAAAGCGCCCAATGGCGCGCGCTCCTGCCTCCGGATGAGAGCGTCTTGGGTGGCGAACTGCAATGCAGCGCAGACGGAAAAGGGCTCTGCGTCGTTGGACTGGTGAAGCAGGATGAAAAGCGGCTCGGCATTGTCAGCGCTGAACGTGCCCAAATTACCGATACGGAGATTGTTTATCAAGAAATTCTGGCCGTTGGCTCGGCGCGGCAAATTTACATTTCGCGTTCCCGTGCGAACGGATCGCGGCAGGTGTTTTCGGTTGACGCCGAAGCGCCGAGTGCGAATCTGATCGGCACGCTTTCCAGGGATGAGAGGTTTGTGCTCTTGCCGATTGATGGCGTGTTAACTCCAGGCTTCGTCAGCGGTGCTGGCAAAGTGCGGTTTGCCGGATCGGATGGTCAAGCCAGCATTTCATCCGGAATTTTCAATGGCAGGAGCACCAGCGCAAGCGGTGTTTTTATCGCCAACGATCTTTTCCAGAAATACGCCGATGGGCGTGACAAGGCAATTTTTGGGCTGGGGGAGTACTCGCGCAAGGGTACCGGAGAACTCGTCCGGTCATTCGACGGCTTCGAAACGGTATTTCCATCGGAATCCATGCCGCTGCCGCCCCTCTATGCAATCGATCGGCTCGGGAATGCTGTCGGCCTCATGGCTCGAGAGGATGGTTTAGATTTGATTGCGCCGTGTGTTGTCAGTGAGGCCGACGGGAAATCGCGCAGGGCTTCAAAACAAATTCGAACGTTTCCCAATCTTACGCAGATCGGAGTTTACGGATCTGGTCGCGGAGAGGGAATAGTGCTGCGTGTCAGGCGACCCGGGGAAACCGAGAATGTCCTCTACGTCCGTTTTGAAGGTGCTGTACCTGCGCGATTCGGAGGATTGGCTTGTGATGCTTTAAAAGTCGCAATGGTGCCTCTTCGTCCCATACCGGGCACCTCGATGCCGCAAGGCTGGAAGGAGAGCGTACATGAAATGGTCCTTCAGGACGGGACCAAGATTGCTGGTACACTTTTGCGTCAGGAAGGTGTTCCAACTCGGAGATTGATCGTAGACGTTTATGGAGCCAGTGGGCTTCTCAGATCACAACTCGATGTTCCCAACGCGTTTCTTGAATCCGATGAAATGCGCGGGACGGCGATCTACTATCCGGTCTTGCCCGGCGACGGGAACTTCGGGTGGAGCTTTTCATCTGCTTCCCGATCCCCTGAAAGAGGCCGAGCCGTCAACGCACTTGCGGAACTGGTCGCTCTGGCAAAATCAGAGCTGCTGGCCAGTGGCGGCAAATTATATCTGAGGGGGGGGAGCGCAGGTGGCTGGCTGGCAATAAAGACGGCGCTTTCGAGGCCGGGTTTAGTCGATGAAGTAATCTCTATTTCAGGTGCATATTCGTTTGAACCGGAGGATGATGGTATCAAACTGGCCGACTTTTTTCGGGTCGAGGACAGTATCGCGAGTGGAGAGCTTGCAAACTGTGGCACGACGTTTTTTAGGCTGATCCATGGCACAGAAGACGCGAAAATTCCTTTTGCGCGCGTCCAGAAGTTTGGACAATTAATGTCGGCCAACAAATGTAAAGGTGCCTTGCACATTGCAGAAGGCGGCACTCATAATTTGACGAATTTCACGACATTTAAGAAAAATCCGGAAACCCGTAAACTAATGAATTGGGCATATGGGATTGACTGATGACGAACGTATGCCAAGAGTTCAAGAAAGAATTAGACCTCGAGGGTTCCTTTGAACCAATGCAGGACGAGCGATCAACAATGGCGCTTCGACGTAAGGGAGCGATACGTTTTTTTATTGTCACTATTGGTGCCGTTGCACTCAATGGGTGCAGCACGCTTACGGTTAAGCCGTCCGGTCAACCTGACTCTGTCCTTCAGGCGCGCCCTGTCGAGACAATCGGGGAGACAATTTCTCGTGAGCAGCAGGGCGAAGATGGATGTCTGGTTGCGGGCAATTTAAACAAGGGCAGGCGCTGCAGGGCGCTGACTGAACTGCTGACGCCTTCAGGGTCTCCCCGCTCTCCATAGCGCGAGGCTCAGTGACGTGATGGGGTGGACGGGGAGAGACGCCTCTTTAGAGCGTTTTCCACAGTGGCTGAATCGATGAGGATTCCGTTTCGGGCGCATCTCTGATTCAGAGTCCAAGCTGGCGAAGGAGGCCGGCTTGGATGTCGAAAGCGCTTTCCCAGGATTTACGTGACCGGGTTGTTGCGGCGATTGATGGTGGCCTGAGCCGCCGTTCTGCTGCAGCTCGCTTTGGAGTAAGTGTGTCGAGCGCCATCCGCTGGCACCAGCTTGCGCGAGAACACGGTCGAGCCGTTGCCAGAAAGCCCGGCGGCGACCAGCGCTCATCGAAGACCGAAGCCCACCACGAGCAGATCATGGCAATGCTGGAGGAGAACGGCGACATCACGCTTGCCGAGATACAGTCCGGACTTGCCGCAAGCGGCGTCAGCGTTGGGATCGGCACGCTGTGGCGGTTCTTTGATCGTCACCGGATCACGCGTAAAAAAAGTCCGGGCACGCGATCGAGCAAGACCGGCCCGACGTCCTGAGGCAGCGGCAGCGCTGGTTCGACGACCAACTCGATCTCGATCCTGAGCGCCTCGTGTTCATCGACGAGACGTGGACCGCTACGAACATGACCCGAAGCCATGGTCGGTGCCCGAAGGGCGAAAGGTTGCGCATGGGCTTCCCGCATGGTCATCGCAAAACGACGACGCTGGTCGCGGGCCTGCGTATGACCGGCATGGTCGCTCCGATGGTGCTCGACGGGCCGATCAACGGCGACTGGTTCGAAGCCTATGTCACCCAAGTGCTGGTGCCCGAACTCAAGCCCGGAGACGTGGTCATCATGGACAACCTGTCGAGCCACAAACGGATGGCGGTAAAGGAAAAGGTCGAAGCGGCCGGTGCCACGCTGCGCTTCCTCCCGCCCTATAGCCCCGACTTCAATCCAATCGAGAAGGCGTTCTCCCGTCTCAAGGCCATGCTGCGCAAGGCTGGCGAGCGCACCGTCCGCGGCCTCTGGGACCTGATCGGCAGGCTCGTCGACATCTTCCAACCGGACGAATGCGCCAATTACTTCAAATCTTGTAGATATGAACCAGAGTGATCGGAAAACGCTCTAGGCGAAGCCGGATTCAGCTTGGGGCTAGGCACCACAGATTCTGCCTTCGGCGCTTCAGTTATAGCCGCTGCATCAGGTGTAGGCTCCAGCCTCTCTACAGCGTCTTGCGAAGACGTGCCACGCGGCTTCTCGGCTGAGACTGGTGGCGCAGCTGCAATGAAATAGACAGCGATTAGCAGAAACACTGTCATCAGAGCTCCAGCGATCGCTGTGCCCCAGAATGCGCGCTCCGCCCTCTTCGCGGGCAGGGTCACCATCACATTGTATTCGTCGTCGCCTAGAAAGCGATAGAGCCGGAAACGCCAGTCGTTCCGCAAATCGCGTTGGATCGCAATGTAGTGCGCACCGCTAGCAATGACGGCTCCAACGTAAATCGTCAGGACTATCCCGATCAACATCGCTGCCGGGCCGATGAAGGCACCGTTCGTCGGTAGCGTGAGCCTCGCGACAATAAGGCCGATGTTGCCAAATACTGCGCTGATCACCGCGCCGCCGAGTGAGCGAGTAGTCTCAGACAGCTTCGCGGTGTCATCTGAAACTGATTTGCGCAGGTCGCTGAGCGCCTTCAGGGTATCCTTGCTTTGCTGTGTGACCCCAAAGTTGTAGGCGATCTTGGCACTCTCGAGCGCGGCGGGTAAGGTAACGGCTAGATCCTTCAAGCTTCCGTCTCGAAGCGAAGTTCTCGCCACTTCGGCAGCCAAAAGACCATGACGATTGTCGAGCTCGCGGCTATTTTCATACACCCAGCCCGCCGTAGATTGGAGCGTCGCAAACAAAGTTTGATCGATGCTCCCGTTAGTCTGAGAAAAGCGCGTCGGTGGCGGACCACGAAACAGCAGCCTTGCATCGGACTCAATTTCTTGTGCCAATGACGCTAGCAGCCGCTTAGTGGCGCGCTCTTTCCATGGCGCCATTGCCTCAACTTCAGCGCTCTGATCTGATGATCGTAGCAGCCAGCGGCCTATCTGGTCGCCAGGGCCACTCGGGCCAAGAACTCGCACGACCCGCGCAGGATTTGCTGGTGCATCAAGTGGGACAAACGGCTCGACGATTCCCCAAGGTGCATAAAGCACCGACAATGTTTCAACAGGTGCCCGCAACCCGTGGACCCAGACCACAGACGTGGCGGAGGGGCGATCAAGGAGTGCTCCAAACCCGGATTTCGTCAGGACAGCCTCGACCCCATCGGGTAATGGCATGCGAACTGCGGTGACCCGCACCCCTTCTCCGCTGGTGGGGAGTAGGTTGCGGGGTATCTCGCCGCCGGCGTCGCTTGCCAATACGTCATGCCAGCCATCGGCCTCCAGAAGGTCGACAATTGCCTCGGCCTCAGTTCCATTCAGCTGATTGACCGCAAGCCTCGCACGGGTCTCGGTAATGACAACGCGGCCAGCATCCACAAGCTCATTTAGCGCTTTAGCGAGTGCGATCTGGGAGGGTGCCATCTTCGATTAGCCTGCTCGGTCGGATCGTAAATACGACGCCTTCGGGGGTTTCTTGACGGATTACAGTGTTGCCTAACTCCTCAGCCGGGAACTCCAGCCGGACCTCCTCAGCTGTCCTTATGATGCGCCGTGGCTGTACCTGAAGCACTCTACGGTTGGGACGGAACTCAACATCTTGGAGGTTCTGCTTTCGCAGTCGTCGGCGAGTGGCGGCCTCCAAGCGGGCTCGCACCGCCTCGTCGTCAGGGCGATTGGCCGCATGCAAAACTGCGTCCACGACATCATCATTGGACACAACCGCCCGCCCTTGCAGTGCGACTTTTGCACGTGCCACTGCTCCGCCCACGTCACCCCTCGGCAAATCAGATCTTACGTCTTCCAGCGTGCCGCGTAACGCCTCGTTGAGCCTTGAAGACAATTCGTCATTGGAGCGGGATCGCGAAACACCGAGATAGCGCTCAAAATAATCTGTTAAATCAGGCGCTTCCTTCATTCGATCCGAAGCTGTGACGACCTCCTCTGTCACTCCCTCACGCACGCGCGCCAAACAGAATTTTTGGATAGCGCGTCGCTCCTTGACGAAGGCTTGAACGATAGCCCGCAGCACACTGCGCCCATCAGCCTCGGCCAATTCGACTGCCTCACGGTAATCATACTTGATCATGGCATAGAGCCTGGTTCCTTTGAGGTCAGATTGTAGTTCGACTACAAAGAAAGCCCCTGCGATGCTTTGCCTGACGTGCATCTCCCAAAACCGGCGGGCCAATTGCTGTCCGCCGGCTTCGAACTCAATTTCGTCCCGCGCCATCGACTCGATTATGGCCTTAACTGGGGAGTCTTCTGAGAACCTATGCACCCCATCGGCAGCTTCGGAAACAATCCGGGCCCGGAAAAACCCCTCTTGTTGGACCTCGATTTCGGGCTGCGGCACAAAATCTGCGTCGCGCTGACCCACAACATGAATGATCATCCGCGACACGCGAAGACTGTCCAGTTCCTCGTCCAATAAGTAGCTCAAAAGGCGCCCTCCTTGCCAAGCTATGGTGATCGCTCCCGCGGTCATTAGCAATGCAATATCAATATGAACGCACCATCTCCGTTTGGGGTCAAGGATCGCGGAGAGATGCGAGAGCTGCCAACCTGCAGTGCTCCCGTTATTCGCACGGATGGCAAAACCTTGGCACCTCCCAGCCCATGCATCTTACAAGCTTAGACCCAAAGCTTCGCCGGGAGGCGTGACTCTGGAAGCCATTCAGAGCCTATCCAGAGTGATTTGCCAAAGGTTTTGGTTCCCATTTTCGGACTCCATGGGGCACCACCTCCTCAAAGCAATCCGCATACCCCGCCCGGCAGGCTTCCTGTCAGCCGGCATTCACAATTCGCTTGCCGGTCGCCCCTGCGATTGGCTAGCCCTTGCGGACAACGCCATGCTCGAAGCTCCCTCCTATCATGCGATAGCGGCCATGGCGCTGACCATCGCCATGTTCGTCGCCTTCGTGCGCGGCCGCTATCCCGAAGAGATCATCTCGCTGGTGATCATCGCGGTGATCGGCGTCGGACTCTATTTCGCGCCGCTCGAAGGCACCAAGCCGACCGACGGGCTGGCGCTCGCCTTCGGCGGGTTCGGCCATTCGGCGCTGATCACGATCTGCGCGCTGATGATCCTCGGGCGCGGGCTGGTGGTGACCGGCGCCTTGGAACCCTTTGCCCGATTGCTGGAAAGCGTGTTCCGCTTCAGCCCGCAGATCGGCCTGTTGACCGCGCTGCTGCTCGCCTTCGGGATGTCGATGTTCGTCAACGACACGCCGGTGATGGTGCTGCTGATCCCGATCGTGGTGGCGATCGCGAGCAAGGGCCTGATGGCCTCGTCAAAGGTTCTCATGCCGCTCAATTGCGCGGTGCTTCTGGGCGGCATGGCGACCACCATCGGCACATCGACCAATATCCTTGTGGTGACGATTGCCGCCGATATCGGCCTGCCCGCTATGAGCGTCTTCGCCTTCACCCCGATCGTGCTGATGGCCGGGCTCGTCGCGATCCCCTATCTCTGGCTGGTCATGCCGCGCACGCTGCGCGACAACAGCACCGTGGGCGAGCAGGCGCGGCGCACCTTCCACACCCGGCTGCGCGTGGCTGCCAGCAGCGTGCTGGGGGGCGGCGACCTCTCGGCCGTGCAGAGCAAGCTGCCCGAGGGCATCACCGTCCACAGCGCACCCGCCGGCACGCTGCGTCCCGAAGATCGCCTGCGCATCTCGGGCACGCACGAAGCGCTCGAGGAAGCCGCGCGTGTGCTCAAGGGCGAGCTTGCCCCGGCATGGGTGCTCGACCGCATCCGCCGCATGTCCAAGTCCAAGGATCAGGATATCATGGCGGTCGAGATGACGGTGACGGCGGATTCGCGCCTCATCAGCCGGACGCTGGCAAGCTCGGGCATCGCCGATCTCTACGGTGTCGCGGTGCTCGGCATTCACCGGCCCAACCGCATTCTGGGCGAGCGGGACACCTATACCGAGGCGGGCGACCTGCGCATCCTCGAAGGTGACGTGCTGCTGGTAATGGGGATCGAGGACGACCTGCAAGCCTTTGCCCAGTCCGACGGGCTGCTGCGGCTCGAAGGCGCGCGCGAGCTGCCGCGTCGCTCCAAGGCTCTGCTGGCGGGCGCGATCATGCTGGGGGCGATCGCCACCGCCTCGGTCGGGCTGCCGTGGTTCGATGCCAACGGCTTTGCCCCGATCAAGCTGCCGATTGCGATTTCGGCGCTGGCGGGCGCGATCATCATGTTCGTGACCGGCTGCGTGAAGTTCGACCGCGTGGGCCGCGCGCTCTCGGCCAAGGTGATCGTGCTGATCGCAGCGAGCCTCGCCATCGGCCGCGTGATCGACGAGAGCGGTGCGGCCGAATGGCTGGGGCAGGCGCTCTCGCTCGGGCTGGGCTATCTGCCGCCCGCGCTGGTGCTTTCGGCGATCATGCTGTTCGTGACGCTGATCACCAACTTCGCCTCCAATGCCACCGCAGCGACGGTCGGCACGCCGATTGCCTACAATATCGCGGTGCAACTGGGCCTGCCGCCCGAGCCGCTGGTGCTGGCGGTGCTGTTCGGCTGCAACCTCTCCTTCGCGACGCCGATCGCCTATCAGACCAATCTGCTGATCATGTCCGAAGGCGGATACGAGTTCAGCGATTATGTCCGCGCCGGGGTTCCGCTGGTGGCGCTGATGGTAACGGTGCTCTCGGTGCTGCTGGTGCTGTGGTACGGGCTTTAGGGCAGTTTCCTACATCGGGCGGGCTGTGGCATGGTGGCCCGATGTCAGCGCTTTTCTCCATCGCGATGCGCCCGTTTTTTGAGGTTAAGGGGGGCTGTGCCAGGGCCGGGAGTTTTGTCTCTGGACAGTGTCTCATGTGTCTCCAACACAAGCGGAGATGAACGAAAGGGGCCGATGATGCGAGCAGGGATGATTCGGGCAGGAGCGAGCGCTCTGGCGCTGATGGCGCTGGCGGCAAGCCCGGCGCGGGCGGATGAATTGCGCGATGCGGTGGCCGCCGATCTGCCTGCGCTGGTCGAACTCTATCAGGATCTCCACGCGAACCCCGAGCTGAGCTTTCAGGAGGTGGAAACCGCCGCCAAGCTCGCGGCCCGTGCCCGTGCGCTGGGCTTCGAGGTGACCGAGGGCGTCGGCAAGACCGGCGTCGTCGCGGTGCTGCGCAACGGCGAGGGCCCCACGGTAATGCTGCGCGCCGATATGGACGGGCTGCCGGTGATCGAGCAGACCGGATTGCCCTACGCTTCCAAGCGCCGCGCGGTCGCCCAGAACGGCACCGAGACCGGGGTGATGCACGCCTGCGGGCACGACACCCACATGGCCGCCTGGATCGGCACCGCGCAGCAACTGGTCGCGCGCAAGGCCGATTGGTCGGGCACGCTGGTGATGATCCTCCAGCCCGCCGAGGAAATCGGGGAGGGCGCCAAGGCGATGCTGGACGACGGGCTGTTCACCCGCTTTCCCAAGCCCGACTACGTGCTCGCCTTCCACGATGCCGCGCAGTTTCCGGCCGGGCAGATCGGCTATGCCAAAGGCTTCGCACTCGCCAATGTCGATTCGGTCGATATCGTGGTGCCGGGCGTGGGCGGGCACGGGGCCTATCCGCACACCACCAAGGATCCGGTCGTGCTCGCCGCCAGCATCGTCATGCGGTTGCAGACGCTGGTGAGCCGCGAATTGAACCCGACCGATTCGGCGGTGGTCACGGTCGGCAGCTTTCAGGCGGGTGCCAAGCACAATATCATCCCCGATGAAGCCCGATTGCAGCTGACGGTGCGGAGCTATTCCGACAAGACCCGTGCGCAATTGCTCGAAGGGATCGCGCGGATCGCGCGGGGCGAGGCGATTGCGGCGGGCATGCCCGAAGACAAGCTGCCGCTTGTGACCGTGGCCGATCCTTATGTGCCCGCGACCTTCAACACGCCCGCGCTGACCGAGCGGGTGGTGGCACGCCTCCAGCCGCGCTTCGGCGAGAAGCTGTTCGAAGTGCCGGCGGTGATGGGCGGCGAGGATTTCAGCCAGTTCCACCGGGCAGACCGCGAGAACGTCGAATCGCTGATCCTGTGGGTTGGCGGGGTGCGCGCGAGCGAGTGGGACAAGGCGCAGGCGGGCGAGATTACGCTGCCCTCGCTCCATTCGCCCTTCTGGGCGCCCGATGCCCCGGTGGTGATCGCCACCGCGACCGAGGCGCTGACGGCAGCGACGCTCGACCTGATGGCGAAGAGATAGGCGCTGGCCTGCAACAAAATTGGCCGCCGGAATGACCTCTGCGACAGAGCATTCCGGCGGCCGTTTCTCCTCCCCAGGAGAACTGTGAAAGGGGGTTATTCCGACGCGGGAACGTAGGTGCCCAGGCGGTGGTGCAGGGCGTTGATCTTGGCCAGCTCTTCGCGGTCTTCGGTGTTGCGGGCGTGGCTTTCCAACGCACGGCGCAGCAACTTCATATCGGCGGTCGAGAGCAGCGCGCGGGCGCGGGCCGGTTCGGGGTTGGTGGTTTCGGTATCGCTCATCGTCACTCTCCTAGGGTGATTACCCGGCCAGCCTTAGGCGGCTTTGCGGGCAACCGGAAGGCCGCAATTCGCGAGCCTTCCGGCCTCTCCCTGAGGCTATGCTGCCTCGAACTGGTTCATCGTATTGTGGACGCCGCCCGCCTTCAGCGCGGCTTCGCCGGCGAAGTATTCCTTGTGATCGTCACCGATGTCGCTGCCCGACATGTTCTGGTGTTTCACACAGGCGATACCCTGACGGATCTCCTCGCGCTGCACGTTCTTGACGTAGCCGAGCATCCCGGCCTCGCCGAAGTACTCGCGGGCGAGATTGTCGGTGCTGAGCGCGGCGGTGTGGTAGGTCGGCAGGGTGATGAGGTGGTGGAAGATCCCGGCCCGCGCAGCGGCGTCGCGCTGGAAGGTGCGGATCTTCTCGTCGGCTTCGGCGGCGAGATCGGTGCCGTCGTAGTCGACGCTCATCAGCTTGGCCCGGTCATAGGCCGACACGTCCTTGCCCGCTTCGGCCCACGCGTCGAACACCTGCTGGCGGAAGTTCAGCGTCCAGTTGAAGCTGGGCGAGTTGTTGTAGACCAGCTTGGCGTTCGGGACGACTTCGCGGATGCGGTCGACCATGCCGGCGATCTGCTCGACGTGCGGCTTCTCGGTCTCGATCCAGAGCAGGTCGGCGCCGTTCTGGAGCGAGGTGATGCAATCGAGCACCACGCGGTCCTTGCCCGTGCCGGGGCGAAACTGGTAGAGGTTCGAAGGCAGGCGCTTGGGGGCGAGCAGCTTGCCGTCGCGGCTGATGAAGACCTGGCCGTTGGTGATGTTGGCGGGGTCAACCTCCTCGGCATCGAGGAAGCTGTTGTACTGGTCGCCAAGGTCGCCCGGCTCCTTCGAGAAGGCGATCTGCTTGGTGAGGCCGGCGCCGAGCGAGTCGGTGCGGGCGACGATGATGCCGTCTTCCACGCCCATTTCGAGGAAGGCGTGGCGGCAGGCGCGGATTTTCTGGAGGAAGTCCTCGTGCGGCACGGTGACCTTGCCATCCTGGTGGCCGCACTGCTTCTCGTCCGAGACCTGATTCTCGATTTGGAGCGCGCAGGCACCCGCCTCGATCATCTTCTTGGCGAGCAGGTAGGTGGCTTCCGCATTGCCGAAGCCCGCGTCGATATCGGCGATGATCGGCACGACGTGGGTTTCGTAATTGTCGATCGCGTTCTCGATGCGCTTGGCTTCCACCGCGTCACCGGCCTTGCGGGCAGCGTCGAGCGCGCGGAACATCATGCCGAGCTCGCGGGCGTCGGCCTGCTTGAGGAAGGTGTAGAGCTCCTCGATCAGCGCGGGCACCGAGGTCTTCTCGTGCATCGACTGGTCGGGCAGCGGGCCGAACTCGCTGCGCAGCGCGGCAACCATCCAGCCCGAAAGGTAGAGGTAGCGGCGCTTGGTCGAGCCGAAGTGCTTTTTGATCGCGATCATCTTCTGCTGCGCGATGAAGCCGTGCCAGCAGCCCAGCGACTGGGTGTATTGCGCGGTGTCGGCATCATAGGTGGCCATGTCGGCGCGCATGATCTTGGCGGTGTACTTGGCGATGTCGAGCCCGGTGCGGAAACGGTTCTGGATCACCATGCGGGCGGCACTCTCGGGGTCGATTGCTGCCCAGCTCGGCCCGTTCGCGGCGACGACACCCTGCATCTGGGTAATGGTGTTCTGGTAGGTCATAACGTTCTCCTGTCCAACCTGGGGAATGGTGCGGTGCCCGTGAGGACTCGCGCCGCTTGGTTGGTCAGGCTTTGCCGTGGTGCAGCGCAGCATGACAGGAAAACTTACAGAAAATCGTGTCGCTATGCGGACAATTGCCCGAAATATTGTGTCAATCAGTAAAATAATTTACAAAAGGTGCCATGGCCGACACCAACCTTCTCGCCGGACCCGCGCTGCGCCGACTGCGCAAGCGCGAAAGCCTCACGCAGGCCGCGATGGCCGGGATGCTCGGCATTTCGCCCTCCTACCTCAACCTGATCGAGCGCAACCAGCGTCCGCTATCCGCCCGGGTGCTGGTGCAGGTGATCGAACGCTTCGACTTCGACCCGCGCTCCCTGCGCGAGGACGAGGCGATCGGCGGGCTCGACGGGATGGCGCGGCGGCTTGCCGACAAGCGCTTTGCCGATCTCGGGATCGACCGCGAGGAGGTGCAGGAACTGCTCGCCGCCGCTCCGCAGGTCGCCGCCGCCTTCGCGCGGCTTTACGATACGGGCGGGGGCGAGCGGATCATGGTCGAGGACAGCGCCACTGCCGTCCGACGCGCCATCGAACGGTGGCAGAACCACTTCGCCGATCTCGATCACGCCGCCGAGGACCTGGCTGACGAGTTGCGGCTGTCGCGCGGCGAGATTGCTGCGGCCTTGTCCGAACGGCTGCGGGAAAAACACCAGTTGCAGGTGCGCATCCTGCCTGCCGAGGTCATGCCGGGGCAGGTCCACCGGCTCGATCTGCACGCCCGCCAGTTGCAGCTGTCCGAGATGCTCCCCGGTGCTGCACGGCGGTTCCAGATCGCGCGGCAGGTGGGGATGCTGGAGATGCGCGAGGGGATCGAACAACTCGTCGCGGGCGCCGGTCTCGCCAGCGGCGAGGCGCGCGATGCCTTGCGAGAACATATCGCCGATTACCTCGCGGGCGCGCTGCTGCTGCCCTACCGCCGCTTTCTGCGCGCCTGCGAGGCGACCGGATATGACCTCGCCGTACTGCAACGCCGTTTTGCCGTCAGCTTCGATCAGGTCGCCGCGCGGCTCACCACCTTGGGCCGCGTGGGCGAGCGGGGCCTGCCGTTCTTCATGGCGGTGATCGACCGGGCGGGGCGCATGACGCAGTTCACTTCGGGCGGAAGCGGCGCGCTCTACCCGCTCGACGGCGCGCGCGCGCCGGCCTGGGTGCCCTATGCCGCCTTCGAGCGGCCGGGCACCGTGCTGACGCAGGCCGTCACCTTCGGCGAGGGCGAGAGCGCGGCCACGGGTTCGGGGCGCCACTGGTTCACCATCACCCGCACGGTCGACGGCGACGGCGTGATGTGCGCCGGGCGGCGCGCGGTGGTGCTGGGGATCGAGGCGCGCTTTGCCGGTGACCTCGCCCACGCGCGCGGGGTCTCGCTCGACCGGCTCGATGCCGTCCCGCTGGGCGTGCCGTGCGGGCGCTGCGGCAAGACCGACTGCCTGACCCCGGCGCCCGCGCGCCTCGCCAGCACGCTGCCACGCCCGCGCGGCGGTTCGTGAGGCCCGCATTAACCACCGCAACCCGCAGGAAAGCGGCGCGCGCGGGGTGGTGTAAAATTTACCGACACTTAAGGACTGAGGCCTAGAAGCGTGGGGGCATGCACCAGAGGCCCCCCACGCGATGATCCGCCTGTTCAAGCATTATATCCCGCACGCCGTGCTGCTGCTCGGCCTGCTCGATCTCGGCTTGCTGGTGCTGGCGAGCGAGATCGCATGGCAGTGGCGCGCGCATCAGATCGGGATGGATCTCGGTCAGGTGGGCGATCGCGGGTTGGCGCTGTTCGGCACCGCCTCGGTGATCTGGCTGGCGATGATCGCTGTCGGGGTTTACGGCCCCAACGCCCTGCGATCCTTGCGTTTTGCAGGCGCACGGGTGCTGGTGGCAATCAGCCTAGGGATCATCGCGCTGGCGGTGATCGACTTCGTGATCCGCAGCGACATCTTCTGGCGATCGACCCTGCTCTATACCATGGGCCTTGCCATTCTGGTGCTGGTTGCCGACCGGCTGCTGCTCAATTCCTTCCTCGGCTCCTCCGCCTTCCGCCGCCGGGTGATGGTGCTGGGAGCGAGCGACCGCGCGGTGCGCCTGCGCGATCTGGGCGAGCGGCCCGAATCCGGCTTTGCCATCGTCGCCTTCATCGCGATGAGCGAGAGCGATCGCTGCCTCGATGAGGCGATCCCGCGCGCGGCGATCCACGATCTGGGTCGCTTCGTCGAGAATCTCGGCGTGTCCGAGGTGGTGCTCGCCTTGCAGGAACGCCGCAATGCCCTGCCCCTGAAGGACCTGCTCAGGATTAAGACCAAAGGCGTCCACGTCAACGATTTCTCCAGCTTCATTGAGCGCGAGACGGGCCGCGTCGATCTCGACACGATCAATCCCAGCTGGCTGATATTCTCGGACGGCTTTTCCAGCAGCCGGATGTTTTCGAGCGCCTCGAAGCGCATCTTCGATATTGTCGCGAGCACGATCCTGTTGGCGCTGACTTTCCCGGTTATCCTGCTCTTCGCCGGGCTGGTGAAGCTCGACAGCAAGGGCCCTGCCTTCTTCCGCCAGAAGCGCGTGGGGCTCTATGGCGAGCCTTTCACGCTCATCAAGCTGCGCTCGATGCGCACCGATGCCGAGAAGGACGGGGCCAAATGGGCCGAGGAAAACGACCCGCGCATCACCCGGCTCGGGCGCTTCATCCGCAAGGTGCGGATCGACGAGCTGCCCCAGACTTGGAGCGTGCTCAAGGGCGAGATGAGCTTCGTCGGTCCGCGCCCGGAGGTGCCTTCCTTTGTCGAAAGTCTGGAAGAGGAAATCCCCTTTTACAGCGAACGCCACATGGTGAAGCCCGGCATCACGGGCTGGGCGCAGATCAATTACCCCTACGGCGCCTCGGTCGAGGACAGCCGCTGCAAGCTCGAATATGATCTCTACTACGCCAAGAACTACACGCCCTTCCTCGATTTCGTGATCCTGTTGCAGACGCTGCGGGTGATCCTGTGGCCGGAGGGCGCGCGGTGATCTGGGCGGCTGCCATAGCGCCGCTGGCGGGCTTCTTCGCATGGCTGGCGGGCGCGGTGTTGAGCGCGGGCGCCTTGCTGTGGCTGTGGCGCCATGGGGAGCGCGCGCGGCCCGATCGGCCCGGTCTTATGCTGGCCGCTGGCGCGAGCGCGGTGTGGTGTTCGCTGGCCGCCGGGCTCGGGCCCGATCACGATGCGACGATCATCGCCGCGCTGGTGCGTAATCTGGCCCTGATCGCGACGATCTTCAGCCTGTTCGCCGCGGACGGCCGCTCGGCGAGCCTCAAGCCGGTGCGCCCGGTGATCGTCGCGCTGGTGATGGTGCAACTGCTGCAGCCGGTGGTGCTGCTGGTCGGCAGCCGCATCGCGGGCGATGCGCACGCACTGCGCGCGGTCTTCGAGGCGCGGGTGCTGATCGACATGCTGGTCTCGATCGGCGCGCTGATGCTGCTCCACAACCTATATGCAGGCGCGGCGAGCGCGATGCGGCCGGTGCTGCGCTGGACCGGGATCGGTCTGGCGGGGATCTTCGCCTACGATCTCAACCTCGCCACCATCGCCTATCTGAGCGGCACTGCACCTCCGGGATTGACCGACCTGCGCGGTGTATTTGCCGGCACCATGGCGGTGCTGTTCGCGCTGGGAATGAATGCCGCCGGGCCGCGGGTGCAGTTCAGCCCCTCGCGCACGGTGACCTTCCGCACGCTCTCGCTACTGCTGATCGGCGGCTATCTGGCCGCGATGGTGCTGGTGACCAAGTCGCTCGCGCTGCTGGGCGGCGACATGGCGCGCACCAGTCAGGTGATGTTTCTGGTGGCGGCGGTGCTGGCCGCCGCGATCGCCCTGCCATCGCCCCGGCTGCGCGGGTGGATGCGGGTGACGGCGACCAAGCACCTGTTCCAGCACCGCTACGATTACCGGCAGGAATGGCTGCGCTTCACCCGCACCATCGGCCACGGAGGCACCGGCAGTGCCAGTCTCGAGGAACGCGCGGTCAAGGCGCTCGCCGACATCACCGAAAGCCCCGCCGGCCTGCTGCTGATGCCCAATGACGAAGCCCGGCTCGAACTCACCGCACGCTGGAACTGGCCGACTATCGCGGTCCCGGCGCTGGCGAGCGATTTCGTGCTGGCCGGGATGCTCGAACAGCACAATCTGGTGCTCGCGCTTGACGAGGCGCGGCGCGGCGTCGATCACCATGGCGAGGGCGCACACGTGCCCGAATGGCTGATCGAGGCCGAGGATGCCTGGGCGCTGGTGCCGCTGATCCATTTCGACCGCCTGGTGGGCGCGATCGTGCTTGCCCGCCCGCGCAATCCGCGCCAGCTCGACTGGGAGGACTTTGACCTGCTGCGCACAGCCGGGCAGCAGCTGGCGAGCTATCTCGCCGAACAGGCCGGGCAGCAGGCGCTGATGGACGCGAGCCGCTTCGATGAGTTCAACCGTCGCATGGCCTTCGTGATGCACGACATCAAGAACCTCGTCAGCCAGCTCACCCTGCTTGCCGCCAATGCCGAAAAGCACGCCGACAACCCGGCCTTCCGCGCCGACATGCTGGTGACCTTGCGCAATTCGGCCGACAAGCTTTCGGCGCTGCTGGCGCGGCTCGGGCGCTATGGTTCGGGGCAGGTCAATGCGACAGGCCCGATCGAGCTGGTCGATCTGGCGCGCGGCATCGCTGCCCGGTTTAAGGGCGTGCACCCCGTCGCGCTGACCCGCGAGGTTCCGGTCGAGGTGATGGGCAACCGCGAGGCGCTGGAACAGGCGTTGATCCATTTGGTGCAGAACGCGATCGATGCGACCGAGGGCGATCTTCCGGTGTTCCTCGATGTCTCGGCCGAGGGGCTGCACGGCGCGATCGACGTGGTCGATTCCGGGCAGGGCATGACGCCGGAATTCATCCGCAGCGGTCTGTTCAAGCCTTTCGTCTCGTCCAAATCGGGCGGGTTCGGGATCGGCGCGTTCGAAGCGCGCGAACTCATCAAGGCGATGGGCGGGCGGATCGCGGTGGAAAGCCGCAAGGGGCTCGGCACGCGCTTTTCGGTGGTGCTGCCGCGCGCCGAAGCGGTGCGACTGGCCGGTGCCGAAACCGATATTCAAGAGGTTGCATAATGGCTGCTGCTGACAGGAAACCCGTGCTGCTGGTGATCGAGGACGATCCCGGCCTGCAGGCCCAGCTCAAATGGGCCTATGACGATTTCGAGGTGGTGATCGCGGGCGACCGCGACAGCGCGATTGCGGCGCTGCGATCGGAGATGCCGGGCGTGGTTACGCTCGATCTCGGCCTGCCGCCCGATCCCGACGGCACGACCGAGGGCTTTGCCGTGCTCGATGCGATCATGGCGCTGAAGCCCGACACCAAGGTGATTGTCGCCTCGGGCCACGGCGCACGCGAAAGCGCGCTCGCGGCGATCGCGCGCGGGGCCTATGATTTCTACCAGAAGCCGATCGATATCGACGCGCTGGGCCTGATCGTACGCCGCGCTTTCAACCTGCGTGCGATCGAGGAAGAGAACCGCCGCTTGGTCGCCTCATCGAGCGCCGACAAGACCGTGCTCGGCCGGATGATCACCGGCGCGCCCGAAATGGTGAAGGTCGCGCGCACCATCGAACGTGTCGCCAAGACCAGCGTCTCCGTAATGCTGCTGGGCGCGAGCGGGACGGGGAAGGAACTGCTGGCGAAGGGCCTGCACGATGCCAGCGACCGCGCGGGCGGGCCTTTCGTTGCGATCAACTGCGCCGCGATCCCGGAAAACCTGCTCGAAAGCGAGCTGTTCGGGCACGAAAAGGGCGCATTCACCGGCGCAGTCAAAACCACCGAGGGCAAGATCGAAAACGCCGACGGCGGCACCCTGTTTCTCGACGAGGTCGGCGACATTCCGTTGCCGCTTCAGGTCAAGCTGCTGCGCTTCCTGCAGGAACGCACCATCGAGCGCGTCGGCGGGCGCAAGGCGATTGCGGTCAACACCCGGATTGTCTGCGCGACCCACCAGAACCTCGAGAGCATGATCGCCGCAGGGGCCTTCCGCGAGGATCTGTTCTATCGACTTGCGGAGATCGTCGTGCGCATTCCTGGCCTTGCCGAAAGGCATGGCGATCCGGTGCTGCTCGCCAAGGCCTTCCTCAAGCGCTTTGCCGCCGAAATGAACCCGGCGGTGACCGGCTTTGCCCCCGATGCGCTCGCCGCGATCGACGCGCATGACTGGCCGGGCAATGTCCGCGAGCTGGAAAACCGGGTGAAGCGCGCGGTGATCATGGCCGATGGCAAGCTGGTGAATGCCGAGGATCTCGATTTCGGCGCGGGCGAGGAAGGAGATGCCGATGTGCTCAACCTCAAGGCCGCGCGCGAGGCTGCCGATCGCCGGGTGATCCGCCACGCGCTCGCCCGCAGTGAGGGCAATATCTCGAGCACCGCCAAGCTGCTCGGGATCAGCCGCCCGACGCTGTATGATCTCCTCAAGCAGTATGACCTGCAGGCCTAGAGCCACTGCCGCGCTGATCGCGGCAGCATTGGTGCTGGGGCTGGCCGGGTGCGGCGAGGAGATCGAGGACACCCCGCCGCGCCCGCCCGTGGCAGGCGGTGCGGTGCTGGCCCGTCTGCTTGCCGATGCCGATGCCGCCATGGCGCGCGGCGCGCTGCCCGATGCGGCGCGGATGCTCGATGAAGCGCGCAGCCTTGCGCCTGAAAGTCCCGATCTGTGGGTCGCGATTGCCCGGCTGCGGCTGCGCGGCGGGGAGCACCTGACCGCGCTCGAAGCAGCGGACCGCGCGCTCGCTTTCGGGCCCGACCATGCCCCGGCGCTGCTGCTGCGCGCGCAGATGGTGCGCGATGCCCACGGGCCGCTCGACGCGCTGCGCTGGTTTGCCGCCGCGCGCAAGGCTGCGCCCGACAATCCCGATATCCTTGCCGAATACGCCGCCACGCTGGGCGATGCCGGGCGGGCGGGTGCGATGCTCAAGATGGTGCGGGTGCTCGCCGAGGTCGCGCCGGATGATCCGCGCGTGCCTTGGCTGCAGGCCGTGCTCGCCGCGCGCGGGGGCGAATATGGCCTTGCCCGCAGCCTGCTCGAGCGCAGCGGCATGGCGCAGCGCGAAGTTCCGGCGGCGCTGCTGCTCGATGCGCTGATTTCTCTCGAGGAAGGCAATGCCGACAGTGCGGCGGCCACGCTAGAAACGCTCTCGGCCCGCCAGCCCGCCAATGCCCGGGTGCGCGAGCTGCTGGCGCGCGCGCTGTTTGAGGGCGGGCGTGAGGACGCATTGATCGCGCGCTTCGGCCCGGAGGCGGCGCTGCCCGAGGCCTCGCCCTATCTCGTCATGCTGGTCGCTCGCGCGCATGAGCGGCGCGGGGATCGCGCCACGGCCGCGCCCTTGCTGGCGCGCGCCTATGGAGCGATGCGCGCTGGCCCCGTGGTGCTGGCGGTGCGTGACGGCCTGCCTGTCCCCACCGCAGAGACCCGCGCGGCGCTGCTTGCCGGCAATCGCGATGGCGCCCGCACCGGGGCGGAGGCGCTGCGCCAGCGCTTTCCGGCCTCGGCTGATGTGGCGAGCCTCGCTGGCGATGCCTTCATGGGGGCAGGCGACGCGCAGGCCGCGCTCACTGCCTATGGCCTCGCCGCCGAGGCGCGCCGCCCCTGGCCGCTGGCGCGCAAGACCATTGCCGCCTTTCAGCGCAGCGGCAGGGGCGAGGTGGCCGATCTGCTCCTCATCCGGCAGATGGCCGGCGATCCCCAGACCACGAGTGCGGCCTTCGCACTGGCCGAGCGGTTGGCGGCGGGGGGGGACTGGGCCGGGGCGGCGGCATTGCTCGACCATGCGATCCGGCTCGGGGCAGGGCACGACCCGGCGCTGCTCCGCCTCAGGCTGCGCGCCGCGCAGGCGCTGGAGGACAAGCCGGGCGAGGCGCGCTTTGCCGCCGTGCTCGCCGAGGTGCAGCCGCGCGCGCTTTCGCCGCGATAGGGCACCGCGCCAGCACGCTCGACAAGCGCGGCGGAGCGGGGCAGGGGGCTGCGCGATGACCAAGCTGCTTGCGCGCCTGCCCTTCCTGACCGATCCGATGATCGCCGTGCTGGTGATCGCCACGACGCTCGCGCTGCTGTTGCCCGCTGCGGGCGAGGCGCGCGGGATCGCCTCGATGGTATCGAATATCGGCATCTTCGTTCTGTTCCTCGTCAACGGGATGCGCATCCGCCGCAGCGAGATCGCGCGGGGAATCGCGAACTGGCGCTATTTCGGGCCACTGATGCTGTTCGTCTTCGGGGGCATGGCGCTGGCGGGGCTGGGGTTTGCCAGCCTTGCCGGGGCGGTGCTGCCGCCGCTGGTGGCGCTGGGCTTCGTCTATCTCGGCGTTCTGCCCTCGACGGTGCAATCGGCGACGTCCTACACCAGTCTTGCGCATGGCAATGTCGCGCTGGCGGTGGTGGGCGCGGCGCTGATCAATATCGCGGGCGTGTTCGTCAGCGCGCCGCTGTTCGCGCTGCTGGGCGGGAGCGGGGCGGGGGCAATCGGCACCGAGGCGATCCTCCGCATCGGGCTGATCCTGATCCTGCCTTTCGCGATCGGGCAGGCGGTGCAGGACAGGGTGATCGAGCGGGTTGCCGCGCACCGCGCGCGGATCGCCTGGCTCGACCGCGCGGTGATCGGGATCGCGGTCTATGTCGCGTTTTCGGGCGCAGTCGAGCAGGGTCTGGCGACGATGTTCGCGCCCGCCGACTGGGCGGTGCTGGCAGGGCTGGTGCTGGCGATGCTGGCGCTGGCGCTGGGGGCGGCATGGGGCGCGGGCGGAGCGCTTGGCCTGCCGCGCGGCGACCGCATCGCCTTTCTCTTCGCCGGATCGCAGAAAAGCGTCGCTATCGGCGCGCCGCTGGCCGCGATCCTGTTTCCGCCCGCCAGCGCCGGTTTCGTGATCGCGCCGCTGCTGCTCTATCACCTCGCCCAACTGGTGCTGGCGGCACCGCTGGCGATGCGCTTGGCGAGAGGTAGCGAGGTCTAGGCCTTGGGCTGGTAGGTCTGGTCACCCGTCGGGAAGCTGCGGGCGCGCACTTCCCCGGCATATTGCGCCACCGTGCGGTCGATCACGCCCGCGATGTCCTCGTAACGCTTCACAAAGCGCGGCACCCGCTCGAACATGCCCAGCATGTCCTCGGTCACGAGCACCTGCCCGTCGCACTGCGCCGAGGCGCCGATGCCGATGGTGGGGCAGGACACCGCCTTGGTCGCGGCGATGGCGATGGGTTCGACCACGCCTTCGATCACGATCGCGAAGGCACCCGCCTCGTCCAATGCCTTGGCATCCGAGACGATCTTCTCCGCCTCCGCGTCCGACCGCCCGCGCGCGCCATAGCCGCCGAGCACGTTGACCGCCTGCGGGGTGAGGCCGACATGGCCCATCACCGGAATGCCGCGCTGGGACAGGAACGCGACGGTCGGCGCCATGGCTGCCCCGCCTTCGAGCTTCACCGCCGCAGCGCTCGTCTGCTTCATCAGGAAGGCCGCGCTTTCGAACGCCTGCTCAGGCGATGCCTCGTAGCTGCCGAAAGGCATGTCGACGACGACAACCGAATGGTAGCTGCCGCGCACCACCGCCGCGCCGTGATTGGCCATCATCTCCAGCGTCACCGGCACGGTCGAGGGCAGGCCGTAGATCACCTGACCGAGCGAATCTCCCACCAGCAGCAGGTCGCAATGCGCATCGAGCAGCTGCGCCTGACGCGCGGTGTAGGCGGTCAGCATCACCAGCGGTTCGCCCGTCACCCCGTCGGTCTTGCGGGCGCGGATTGCGGGCACGGTGAGGCGCTTC
The DNA here is from genome assembly GCF_006542605.1 of Porphyrobacter sp. YT40. Classification (GTDB taxonomy): domain Bacteria; phylum Pseudomonadota; class Alphaproteobacteria; order Sphingomonadales; family Sphingomonadaceae; genus Erythrobacter. Next base: position 2,699,415 of record NZ_CP041222.1, on the reverse strand, counting down.
ATCGGCGCCGGGGTCGGGTTGGCGCGGCTCGTGCTCGTGTCGAGCTGGAAGGTCGTGGACATGGCGCAAGCGTCTAGCGCCTGCGCACGCCGGGGGAAACCCCGTGCATTACGGCTTGTGTTGCGGGCCTGTTACGCTAGCTTGCCGGCTGTTCGATCGCGCGGGGGATCTGCTGCGATCAGTGGGAGACCAAATTCCAATGTTACTTGACCGGATCAAGCCGCTCGACGCGATTCTCGCGACAGCGGAAAAGAAGTCGCTGCACCGCTCCTTGGGCGGATTGCAGCTCATGCTTTTCGGAATCGGTTGCATCATCGGCACCGGCATCTTCGTGCTCACCGCCGCTGGTGCGCAAAAGGCCGGTCCCGGCCTGATGCTGGCCTTCATTATCGCCGGCCTCGTCTGCATCGTTGCCGCTCTGTGCTATGCCGAGGTCGCCGCGATGATCCCGGTCGCGGGGAGCGCCTATACCTATTCTTATGCCTCGGTCGGCGAATTTCTTGCCTGGACGGTGGGCTGGGCGCTGATCCTTGAATATGCCGTCGCGGCGAGTGCCGTGTCGGTCGGTTGGTCGGGCTATTTTTCGGGAACGATCCTCGATCAGTTCCTCGGGATAGAACTGCCGGCATGGCTGTCGGCCGGGCCGCTGGCGCTTGGCGGCGCACCGGGCGGTTTCATCAATCTCCCTGCCTTGCTGATCGCCTTTCTGGTGACGGGGCTGCTGATCATCGGTACCAGCGAGAGCGCGAAGGTGAATGCCGTGCTCGTTGCCATCAAGGTGACCGCGCTGACCGCCTTCATCGCGCTGACGTTGACGAGCCCGGAATTCGATCCCGAGCGCTTCAATCCCTTCCTGCCTGCCGGTGTTTTCGGCGGCATCGGCACTGGCCTTGGCGCGGTGGGCGCAGCGGCGACGATCTTCTTTGCCTATGTCGGCTTCGACGCAGTTTCGACTGCGGCCGAGGAAACCAAGGATCCCCAGAAGAACGTGCCTTTCGGCCTGATTGGCTCGCTGCTGTTCTGCACCGTGTTCTACATCCTCGTCGCAGCCGGTGCTATCGGCACCATCGGCGGTCAACCGATCATGGGCGCTGACGGTGTGCCGCTGGCGGCGGGCTCGGCCGAACTGGCCCGGCAGTGCGCCATGCCCGAATATGCCGGCGCGCTGGTGTGTTCGGACGAGGCGCTGGCCCACGTGCTGCGTGCGATCGGCTTCGGCCCGATCGGCAACCTGCTTGGCATTGCCGCCTTCCTCGCGCTGCCCTCGGTGATCCTCGTGCTGATGTTCGCCCAGACGCGCATCTTCTTCGTGATGAGCCGTGACGGGCTTCTGCCCGAGCGGCTGAGCGTGGTTCACCCGCGCTGGAAGACTCCGCACATCGTCACGGCCTTCACTGGCATCGTGGTCGGGGTGGCGGCGGCGTTTCTGCCGGTGGGCTTGCTGGCCGACTATGCCAACGCCGGTACGCTCTACGCCTTCTTCATGGTGGCTGTGACGGTGATGGTGCTGCGTCGTACCGATCCCGATCGTCCGCGCCCGTTCCGCATGTCGGGCGTGAACATCATCGCGCCGCTGACGATGCTCGGGTGCCTGTTCCTCTACGTCAACCTCCCGATCGAGGCGATCCTTGTGCTGCCGCTGTGGGGCATCCTCGGGATTGCGATCTATTTCGGCTACAGCCGTTCGCGCAGCCATCTCGGGCGCGGAATTGTCGAGGTGGTCGACGACATCGGCGGCGAGGAAAAGATGGTGCCGATCGAAAGCTCGGACACCTGATTCGCCTGCACAGGCCAACTTGCGAAGGGCCGCCCGCCGGGGCGGCCCTTTTGCGTTGGGGACAGGGCAATTGCCAATCCGGCGATGTTGGAACATAATGCGAACAAATGAGTCGTTCGCTTATGCCTTTCACGCCCTCCAAACTCTCTCCCGCCCGCATCCTGCCGCGTCCTGCGCCCGAAGCGCGCTGGCGGCCGGGGCTTGTCGCGCAGCCGTTCCACTCGGAAATCTTCGCGTCCGCTGCCGAAGCGAGCGGGGCGGGGCTGGCGCTGGCGCTGGCGCGTGACGCCTTGACGTCAACCTGCCCGGGCGAGGGCGAGGATACCCGGCAAGTGCTGTGGGTGCAGGACCGCGCGGCGATCCGGCAGGGCGGCCGGCCCTGCCTTGCGGGCCTTCCCGCCGACCTCCGCCACCGGGTGATCCACGTCGCCGCCGCCACCCCGGAAGACGCGCTCTTCGCGCTGGAGGAAGGGCTCAGGTGCCGCGACCTTGCCTGCGTGATCGGGGAGATTGCGGGCAACCCCAAGGCGCTGTCCTTCACCGCTTCGCGCCGTCTCAGTTTGATGGCCGAAAAGCACGGGGTGCGGCTGTGGCTGGTGCGTCTCGATGCCGCGCCCGATCTCAGCTCGGCGCGGATGCGCTGGAGCGTGCGCGCCGCGCCTTCGCCGCCGCCGCGCTGGAACCCCGCCGCCCCCGGCACCGCCAGCTGGCGTGCCGAACTGTTCCGCGCGCGCGCCCACGCGCCGGGCGAATGGAGCCTCAGCGATGATGCCGGAACCCTGCGCATCGCCGGCGATCCCGACACCGAGCGCCCGGGGGAGCCGGCCACCGCGCCGGATCCTGTCCCTGTGGCTCGCCCGACTGTCGGTCGATCGCTGGCGGCGCGCGCTCGCGCCTGACGCGCCCGAAGCCCGCGCGCCGACCGCGCTGATCCTCGATACCGCGCACGGGCCGCGCATCACCGCGGCCAATGACGAAGGCTTGCGCGCAGGCGCACGCACCGGCGTGCTGCTGGCCGATGCGCGCGCGCTGTGCCCGGATCTTGTCGCCGTGCCCGCCGATCCGGCAGGCGATCTGGCGGCGCTGGAGAAGCTCAGCGTTTGGGCGCAGCGCTGGGGGCCGTGGAGCGCGATGGACCCGCCCGATGGCCTGCTGGTCGATGTCACCGGGGCCGCGCATCTGTTCGGCGGGGAGGAGCGCCTGCTCGCCGATGTCGCGCGCGCCTTTGCCAGGGCCGGGCTCGCCGTCCGCCCCGCGCTCGCGCCGACCGCGGGGGCGGCCTGGGCGCTGTCGCATTACGGGCCGCAGCGGGCGATCCTTGCGCCCGGTGACGATCCGCTGCGCCTGCTCGGCGATCTGCCGGTGGCGGCCCTGCGGCTCGACGATGACGTGCTGACCGCGCTGCGCCGTCTCGGGATCAAGCGGTTGGGCGAGCTCGCCGGGGTCAGTGGCACCGGCGATGATCCTGCGGCCGAGGCGGCCGCGCGCGACGCGCTGCGCCGCCGGTTCCGCAATCACCGTTCGCCCGCCGCCAATCCGCTGCTGCGCCTCGACCAGCTGCTGGGCCGGGTACCCGAACCGCTGCTGCCGGTCGTCGACCGCCCGATGCCGATGGTGCAGCGCCGCTTGATGGAGCCGCTGCGCCACCGCGATCTGCTCGACCGGGTGATGGCAGACCTCAGCCTCGACATGGTGCGCACGCTCGAGGCGCGGGGGGAGGGCGCGCGGCGGCTCGAACTGGCCTTGTGGCGGGTCGATGGCGAGGTGCTCGTCCGCCGCATCGAACTCGCCGCCGCCACGCGCGAGGCAGGGCATATCACCCGGCTGTTCGCCGCGCGGCTCGATGATGTGGAGGCCGGCTTCGGGATCGAGATGGTGCAGCTGCGCGCCAGCTGGAGCGAGCCGCTCGGCCTCGCCCAGACCGATCTCGACACGGCGGCGGAGAGCCACGGCACCGCGCTCGCCGCCTGTATCGACCGGCTGAGCGTGCGTCTCGGCGCGCAGGCCATCACCCGCCCGGTGCCGCGCGCCAGCCACATTCCCGAACGCGCACAGGGTTGGCAGCCGCCGCTCGACCCGGTGCCGCCCGCGCAGGGCCAGCTTGCCTTCCACGCCCGCCCGCTCAAGCTGCTCGATCGGGCCGAGCCGATCGCGGTGCTCTATGCCTCGCCCGATGGCGTGCCGCAGCGCTTCCGCTGGCGCGGCGCGGTGCGCGAGGTGGTGCGGGTCGAGGGGCCGGAACGGATCGCGCCCGAATGGTGGCGCGAACGCTCCACCGCGCGGCTGCGCGACTATTACCGGATCGAGGACGAAGCCGGGCGGCGCTACTGGATTTACCGGCAGGGCATTCTCGGCGACGGGCGCGGCGGGGTGCCCGACTGGTTCCTGCACGGGCTTTATGCCTGATGCCTAACGTTTATTTACCCCCTCGCTTAGCTTTTCTTTACGCCTTTGTGCCAAGTTGTGCGCATGACACTCGACTCGATCCCTCGCGCGTCAGACCGGCGCCCGATGAGCCTGACGGTGAAAAGCCGTGTGCGCTCGCGTGTGGTGTTCGTCGATCTGCTCGATCTGTCCGAAGGTGGCTGCAAGATCCGCGCGAAGGCGGGCTTCGGCGAAATCGGCGATCGGGTGACGATGAAGGTCAATGGCATCAACGCCCCGCTCGGCTACATCGCCTGGATCGACGGGCAGGTGGCCGGTGTCGCTTTCGAAGGCGCGATGCATCCGGCGGTGATCGATTTCCTGTGCGATCAGCACCGCCGCAACGAAGCGGCCGGGCTGGGGCTGCGCCGCCCGCTCTGAGCCCCTTTCGACGCTTGCAAGCTTTGCATTTGGCAATGGGGCTTGTGGAACATATAAGGAACGCGAAAGGCGTTTCCCGTTCCCATGGCCCAGCAGTCCCTTCGTCAGAAACTCGAAATCCTTGCCGATGCGGCCAAGTATGATGCGTCCTGCGCGTCGTCCGGGACGGCGAAGAAGAATTCGCTGGGCGGGAAGGGCTTGGGCTCGACCGAGGGGATGGGCATCTGCCACGCCTATGCGCCGGACGGGCGCTGCATCTCGCTGCTCAAGATCCTGCTGACCAACCACTGCATTTTCGATTGCCACTACTGCATCAACCGCAAGAGCGCGAACACGCCGCGCGCACGCTTCACCCCGCAGGAGGTGGTCGACCTCACGCTCAATTTCTATCGGCGCAACTATATCGAGGGCCTGTTCCTGTCCTCGGGGATCGTCAAGAACGCCAACCACACGATGGAACAGCTGGTCGAGGTCGCGCGCATCCTGCGCGAGGAACACGACTTTCGCGGCTATATCCACCTCAAGACCATTCCCGAAGCGGATGCCGAGATCATCCATCAGGCCGGGCTCTATGCCGACCGGGTCTCGATCAATGTCGAACTGCCCACCACCGCCGGGCTGACCCGCCTCGCACCCGACAAGAGCGCGGGGCAGATCGAAGGCGCGATGGGGCGCACCAAGGCGCGCATCATCGAGGCCAAGGACGAACGCAAGCGCTTCCGCCACGCGCCGCGCTTCGCGCCCGCGGGCCAGTCGACCCAGATGATCGTCGGCGCGGACGGGGCCAATGACGCGGCGATCATCGGCAAGGCGAGCACGCTCTACAACGCCTTCGGGCTTCGGCGTGTCTATTACAGCGCCTTCTCGCCGATCCCCGATGCCTCCGCCGTTCTGCCGCTGAAGCGCCCGCCCTTGCTGCGCGAACACCGCCTCTACCAGTCGGACTGGCTGATGCGTTTCTACGGCTTTGCCCCGCAGGAGGTCGCCGATGCCGCCGAGGCGGATGGCAACCTGCCATTGGACATCGACCCGAAGCTCGCCTGGGCGCTGAAATTTCGCGAGACTTTCCCGGTCGACGTAAACCGCGCGCCCAAGGAAATGCTGTTGCGCGTGCCCGGCCTTGGCACCAAGGCTGTGGCGCGTATCCTCGCCTCGCGACGGCACCGGACGCTGCGCCTCGACGATATCGCGCGGCTCACGGCCTCGGTCGCCAAGGTGCGCCCCTTCATCTGCACGGTGGACTGGCGCCCGACCTTCCTCACCGACCGCGCCGACTTGCGGGGGCTGCTGGTGAGGAAGTCCGAGCAGCTGGAGCTGTTCTGATGGAGGCTCGCATCTTTCTCCCCTCCCGTTTACGGGAGGGGCAGCGAGACTTGCGAGCTTGCTCGCTAGTCGCAGCGGGGTGGGCCTATCAGCCCGGCGCTTTGCGCACCCACTCCCGACCCCTCCCGCAAACGGGAGGGGAGTAAAATGACAGCGATGCAGCACGTCAGTCTCGGCGCGCACTACGCCGTGCACCTGCCCGCGCCCGACGATTTCGCCGCCTGGCGCGAGCGCGCGCGGGGGCTGGTGCAGTGCGATGTGCCGCCCGACCGGATCTCGTGGATCGAACCGGGCGGGACGGGCGATCTGTTCGCTGCCGAAGGCCCCGCGCGCGGCGACAAGCGCCTGCCCGCGCCGCCCGCCGATGCCCCGCCGGTGCGTGCCAGCCAGCGCTTCCTCACCATCGCCCGCAGCGCCGCGCTGCACAGCGATCCGGCGCGCTTCGGGCTGCTCTACCGCGTGTTGTGGCGATTGCAGCGCAATCCCCGGCTGATGGAGGACAAGGCCGACCCGGAGGTCCGCCGGCTCGAGGAACTTGCCAAATCGGTGCGGCGCGATGCGCACAAGATGCACGCCTTCGTCCGCTTCCGCGAGGTGGAAGAAGAGGACGGCACCCCGCACTTCGTCGCCTGGTTCGAGCCCGATCACCACATCGTGCGCGCCGAGGCGGGCTTCTTCATGCGCCGCTTCGCCAATATGCGCTGGTCGATCCTCACCCCGCACGGGAGCATCCACTGGGACGGCGAGACGATGCGTGAAGGCCCCCCGGCGCGGCGCGAGGATGCGCCCGGCGGCGATCCGGTCGAGGATCTGTGGCGTTCCTACTACGCCTCGATCTTCAATCCGGCGCGGCTGAAGGTGGGGGCGATGCTCTCGGAGATGCCCAAGAAATACTGGAAGAACCTGCCCGAGGCCGAGCTCATCCCGCAGCTGATCGCCGGAGCGCAGGCGCGCGAGGCGGCGATGGTGAAGGCGGGCGAACGCGAGGAGCGGGTGCGCCCGGCGACGCTCGCCGAGGTCGCGCAAGGGGCCGCCGCCTGCCGGGATTGCCCCATCGCCGAATGCGGAACCCGCGCGGTGGTGGGGGAGGGCGCACCCGGCGCGGCCCTGATGATCGTCGGCGAACAGCCGGGCGATCAGGAGGATTTGTCGGGCCGTCCCTTCGTCGGCCCGGCGGGGCAATTGCTCGACGAGCATCTGACCCGCGCGGGGATCGACCGCGCGAGCGCCTATCTCACCAACGCGGTCAAGCACTTCAAGTTCACCTGGAAGGGCAAGCACCGGCTGCACCAGTCGCCGGGGGCGAAGGAGATCGACACCTGCCGCTGGTGGCTCGATGCCGAGCGTGCGATCGTCCAGCCCCGTCTGGTGCTGGCGCTGGGGGCGAGTGCTGCAAGAGGCGTGCTGGGCAGGACGGTAAGCATCTCCAAGGCGCGCGGCGCGCCGCTGATGCTCGACGATGGCAGCGAGTTGTGGATCACCGCGCACCCCTCCTACCTGCTGCGGCTCGACGGGGCCGCGCGCGAGGAGCAGGCGCGGCTGTTCGCGGCGGATCTGGCCGCGGTGAAGGCGCGGCTTGGCGAACTGTCGGAGGCCCATTCCCGTTCGCCCTGAGCCTGTCGAAGGGCCGTCCTTCGCTTCGGCCGTGTGCTGAAGAAGGGCAGTCCTTCGACAGGCTCAGGACGAATGGAGGTTTGTCCCATGCCCGACGCCCCGCTCACCCCCGACAAGCGCACGCTTGATATCGACCCCGATGGCATTGCCGCGCCGCCGCGCGCGCCCTTTGTCGAACTCGGCCTTGTCAGCTGCTTCAGCTTCCTGCGCGGGGCCTCCGACGCGGTCGATCTGGTGCTGGCGGCGCACGCGCTCGGCTATGACGCGCTGGGGATCGCCGATGTCAATTCCATGGCGGGTGTGGTGCGCATCCACACCGAGGCGAAGACGCTGAAACTGCGCCCCGTAATCGGCTGCCGGATCGAGACGGTCGAGGGCCTCGCCTTCCTCGCCTACCCCGAGAACCGCGCCGCCTATGGCCGGTTGTGCCGCCTCATCAGCGCGGGGCGGATGCAGACGCTTTCGGGTGGGTGGCAGGACAAGGGCGTGTGCGAGATCGACCTGGCGATGCTCGCGGCGCACAGTGAGGGTGTGCAGCTGATCCTGCTCCCGCCGGAGGATCTGGGTGCGGAACTCGCCATCGCGGTGCCGAGCAATGTCATCCCCTTTGCGGATTTTGTTTCACGCAGAGATCGCAGAGGAGCAGAGAGGCGCGGAGATGTTGCGCTTGCGGCGAAGCCGCACTCTTCCTTGCACGGTGCGGCAGGCGGCGGCGTCGCGGAAGAGGAAGGGGCCTTCGGCCCGCACGATGCCTCTGCGGTCTCTGCTCCTCTGCGATCTCTGCGTGAAATCACTTCTTTCACCGCCCCCTTCGCAGACCTGCTCCCGCACCTCGTCCGCCAATTGCCGACCCTCAAGCACATCGCCGCCAGCTACCTCTACCGCGGGGATGACATCGCGCGTATTGAACGTCTGGACAGCCTTGCGCGCGCGAACGGCCTTGCGCTGCTCGCCACCAACGACGTCCATTACCACGCGCCCGAGCGCCGCGCTTTGCAGGACGTGATGACCGCGATCCGGCACAAGACCACCGTGGCGGCGGCGGGGCACCTGCTCCATGCCAATGCCGAGCGGCACCTGAAGTCGCCTGAAGCGATGCAGCGCCTCTTCGCCCGCTGGCCCCATGCGATTGCCGCCGCGCGCGAGTTGGCCGATGCCTGCGATTTCAGCCTCGACGAATTGCGCTACGAATATCCGGAAGAAATCTACCCCGACGGGCAGACCCCGCAGGCCTTCCTCGAAAGCGAGGTCCGGGCAGGCGCCGCGCGGCGCTATCCCGAAGGCGTGCCCGACAGCGTGCGCCAGACGCTCGAGCGCGAACTCGCGCTGATCGCAAAGCTCGATCTGGCGCGCTACTTCCTCACCATCAAGGACATCGTCGATTTCGCGCGCGGGTGCGATCCGCCGATCCTGTGCCAGGGGCGTGGGAGCGCTGCCAATTCGGCGGTGTGCTATGTCTTGGGCATCACCAGCGTCGACCCGGCCAAGCACCAGCTGCTGTTCGACCGCTTCATCTCCGAGGAGCGCAAGGAGCCGCCCGATATCGACGTCGATTTCGAGCACGAGCGGCGCGAGGAGGTGATCCAGTACATCTACCGCAAATATGGCCGCCACCGCGCGGGCCTGTGCGCGACCGTGATCCACTACCGCCCGCGCATGGCGATCCGCGAGGTGGGCAAGGCGATGGGCCTGTCGGAGGACGTGACCAGCGCGATGGCGCGCACCGTGTGGGGCGGGTGGGGGCGCGAGATCAGCGAGAAACACGCGGCGGAGACGGGCCTCGATGTCACCGACCCGCACCTGAAGCGCGTGCTCAAGCTCACCGAGCAGATGATCGGAATGCCGCGCCACTTGGGTCAGCATGTCGGCGGCTTCATCCTCACCGAAGGCGCGCTCAGCGAGACCGTCCCCATCGGCAACGGCGCCATGCCCGAACGCAGCTTCATCGAGTGGGACAAGGACGATATCGAGGCGCTGGGCATCCTCAAGGTCGATGTGCTGGCGCTGGGAATGCTGACCTGCATCCGCAAGTGCCTCGATCTGCTGGCCGACCATCACGGCCGCACCCTGACACTCGCCACCGTCCCGCGCGAGGACCCGGAAACCTACGCCATGCTGCGCAAGGGCGATTCGCTCGGCGTGTTTCAGGTCGAGAGCCGCGCGCAGATGAACATGCTGCCACGCTTGCGCCCGCGCGAGTTCTACGATCTCGTCATTCAGGTCGCGATCGTGCGGCCCGGCCCGATCCAGGGCGACATGGTGCACCCCTATCTCAAGCGTCGCCGGGGCGCCGAACCCGTCCAGATTCCCGCCCCGGCCCCGGAACACGGACCGCCCGACGAGCTTACCAGCATCCTCGGGCGCACGCTGGGTGTGCCGATCTTTCAGGAACAGGCGATGAAAATCGCGCTCGACGCGGCGAAATTCTCCAGCCTCGAAGCCAACCGCCTGCGCAAGGCGATGGCGACCTTCCGCAGCCGCGGCATGGTGGACGAATTGCAGGACATGATGGTCGAACGCATGGTCGACCGCGGCTATGATCGCGACTTCGCGCAGCGCTGCTTCAATCAGATCCGCGGCTTCGGCGAATACGGCTTCCCCGAAAGCCACGCGGCGAGCTTTGCGCAGTTGGTCTATGTGTCGAGCTGGCTCAAGTGCCACTACCCCGCAGCCTTTGCCGCCGCGCTGCTGAACTCGCAGCCGATGGGCTTCTACGCCCCCGCACAGATCGTGCGCGATGCGGTGGAGCACGGGGTGCGGGTGCTGCCGGTGGATGTGAATGCGAGTGGGTGGGATTGCACGCTGGAGGGTCTGGGGGAGGGTGAAGGCGAGCCGTTCGCCCTGCGCCTCGGCCTGCGCCAGATCGACGGCTTGCCCGAACACGTCGCCGCCGCGCTGGTGGCCGAGCGTGAGGCGGGCGGGCCGTTCCGCGACATCGCCGATCTGCGCGCGCGGGCGGGTCTCGGCCCCTCTCATATCGAGCGGCTCGCCAGCGCCGATGCCTTTACCTCGCTGGGCCTCACCCGCCGGCAGGCGCTGTGGGACGCGCGCAGCCTGGTCGCGGCGCCCGATCTGCCGCTGTTCCGCGCCGCCGGGATCCGCGAGGAGGGCGCCGAGCGCGCCGCGATCCGCTTGCCCGCAATGCCGCTGTCCGAAGAGGTGGTGGCCGATTACCAGACCACTCGCCTCAGCCTCAAGGCGCATCCGATGGCCTTCCTGCGTGCCGGGCTCGCCCAGCGCGGCTTCGTGCGCGCGGCCGACCTGCGCTCCCGCAAGTTCCGCTCGATGGTCCAGGTGGCGGGGGTGGTGCTGATCCGCCAGCGGCCCGGCAGCGCCAAGGGCGTCACCTTCATCACGCTGGAGGACGAGACCGGGGTGATCAACCTCGTGATCTGGCCCGACCTCAAGGAGAAGAACCGCAAGGTGGTGATGGGCGCGCGGCTGATGGAGGTGCGCGGGCGGGTGGAGTATGACGACGAGGTCATCCATGTCATCGCCCACGCCATGACCGACGCGACCGCGCGGCTCCACGCGCTGTCCGACGATCTGCTCGATGCGCCGCTCGCCCGCGCAGACCATGTCAACGCGCCGCTTTCGGGCCGCAAGCCGCCACAGGGACGCGAGGCCGTGCGCCCGCGCGACATGATCGACGAGCTCGCCCCGCAGCCCAACGTCACCGGCCATCCGCGCGATCACAGAATCCTGCCCAAGTCGCGCGATTTTCATTAAGGCAAGCAATGGCTTCGAAAAGACCCAATCCCCATTTCCGCGCGGCGCGGCGCGCGCTGCTAGCGCTGATCCCGGTGGTGCTTGCGATTGCCGGGTGGCAGTGGCTGCAATCGCATCCCGAGCACAATCCGATGGCGCCGCTCGATCTCAATGATCCGCCGGGCTGGGCAACCCGCACCAAGCTGATCGCCTTGCGCAGCGATGTCGATGAATGCCGCGCTGTGCTGGATCGCAGCGATATTGCCTTCACCGTGCTGCCACCGACGGGGGAGGGCGAATGTGCCCGGCCCGACCGCACGCAGCTCGGCGATTTTCCGCTCGCGCCCGACACGCCCGCGGTGACCTGCCCGGTGGCCGCCGCGCTGGAATTGTGGCGGCGCGACAGCGTCGCGCCCGCGGCGCGCGACCTGCTCGGCAGCGATATCGCCCGGATCGAGCATCTCGGCGCATATTCCTGCCGCCGGATGTATGGCGCGAGCGAGGGGCGCTGGAGCGAGCATGCCACCGCCAATGCGATCGACATCGCCGGCTTCGTGCTGGAGGATGGCCGCCGCATCAGCGTGCTGTCAGGCTGGGAGGGCGATGCGCCCGAAGCACAATTCCTGCGCCGGGTGCGCGACGGGGCCTGCACGAGCTTCGCCACCGTGCTCTCGCCCGATTACAACGCCGCCCACGCCGATCACTTCCACTTCGACCAGGACGATCGCTGGTCGGGCGTGTGCCGCTAAAGCGCTAGTTCACCTCGAGCGCATATCCGGCGGAGCGCACCGTGCGGATCGGGTCTTTCGCGCCCTCGATCCCGATTGCCTTGCGCAAGCGGCGGATGTGGACGTCGACCGTGCGCAGCTCGATGTCGGAGCCCGTGCCCCACACCCCGTCGAGCAGCTGGCCGCGGCTGAATACGCGGCCCGGGCTCTCCATGAAGAACTTGAGCAGGCGATATTCGGTCGGGCCCAATTGCAGCGCGCGCCCGCGGCGCTGGACCTTGTGCGCGACAGGATCGAGCTTGAGATCGCCGACTTCGATTGTCTCGCCTGCGAGCGCCGGGCGGATGCGGCGCATCACCGCCGCGACACGGGCAAGCAGCTCGCGCGGGCTGAACGGCTTGGTGAGGTAATCGTCCGCCCCGGTTTCCAGCCCGCGTACGCGGTCATCCTCCGCCTCGCGCGCGGTCAGCATGATGATCGGGACGTGGGCGGTTTCCTTGTCGCGGCGCAACCGGCGGCAGACCTCGATCCCGCTGGTGCCTTCGATCATCCAGTCGAGGATGATGAGATCGGGCACTTCCTCCGCCGCGAGGATCAGCGCCTCGTCGCCATCACCGGTGCAGCGCACGGCATAGCCTTCGTTCTGGAACCGATATTCGAGCAGTTCGGACAGGGCCGGATCGTCTTCGACGAGCAGAAGCTTGGCAGCGGACATGCGGAAGATGCCTCCTCAGGCCCGCGCGGGCGGGCGACGATCCGGCCTATGTGTCACGTCCGCGACAATTTGATGAAACGGCGCGCGACAAGTTTTCCACACGGGCGTGACGCTGTGACTTACCGATCCCCCTCGGGCGGATAGACCCCGGTCGCAGCGAAGTGCACCATTTCGGCCACGTTGGTGGCGTGGTCACCGATGCGTTCGATGTTGCGCGCCACGAACAATAGCTGCGCAGCGCTCGAAATGGTCGAAGGATTTTCGACCATGTAGCTGACGAGGTTGCGGAAAATCGAATTGTAAAAGCCGTCCACCTTGACGTCGGTGGCGATCACCTCGCGTGCCAGATCCGGGTCGCGCGCGGCGTAGGCGGTGAGCACATCGTGCACCATCTCGCTCGCCACCTCGCCCATGACGGGCAGCAGGGTGAGCGGTTCGAAGCGGGCGCGGCCTTCGATCATGCCGGTGCGCTTGGCGATGTTCTTGGAATAGTCGCCGATCCGTTCGAGCACCCCGGCGATCTTCAGCGCGGCGATGACTTCGCGCAGATCGTCCGCCATCGGCGCGCGCAGGGCGATGATCCGCACCGCGAGCTTGTCGACCTCCATTTCGAGCGCATCCATGCGCTTGTCCCGGGCGACCACCTGTTCGGCGAGCACCTCGTCCCCGCGCAGCAGCGCGTCGAGCGACTCGGCGATGGCGACTTCGGCCAGCCCGCCCATCTCCGCGATCAGGCCGCGAAGCCGGGTGATGTCCTCATCGAATGCCTTGACGGTATGTTCAGCCATCAGCCGTAACGTCCTGTAATATAGTCCTTGGTCCGTTCCTCGATCGGATTGGTGAAGATCTCCGAGGTCGGCCCGTATTCCACCATCTTGCCGAGGTGGAAGAAGGCGGTGCGCTGGCTGACGCGGGCAGCCTGCTGCATCGAGTGGGTGACGATCACGATCGCGTAACGGCCCGAGAGTTCATCGATCAGCTCCTCGATCTTGGCGGTCGCGATGGGATCCAGCGCCGAGGCCGGTTCGTCCATCAGGATCACCTCCGGGTCAACCGCAATCGCGCGCGCAATGCACAGCCGCTGCTGCTGCCCGCCCGAAAGCGCCGTGCCCGAATCGTCGAGCCGGTCCTTGACCTCGTCCCACAGCCCCGCGCGGGTGAGCGAGCGTTCGACAATCACGTCGAGATCGGCCTTCTTCTCCGCCAGCCCGTGAATCTTGGGTCCATAGGCGATGTTTTCGTAGATCGACTTGGGGAAGGGGTTGGGCTTCTGGAACACCATGCCAACGCGGGCGCGCAGCTGCACCACGTCCATCCGGTCGCCGTGAATGTCCTCGCCGTCCAACTCGATCAGACCCGTCACCTTGGCGGCGCCGATGGTGTCGTTCATGCGGTTGAAGCACCTGAGGAAGGTCGACTTGCCGCAGCCCGAGGGGCCGATGAAGGCGGTGACGTAATTCGGCGAGATGTCGATCGACACCTCGTCGATCGCCTTCTTGTCGCCATAGTAGACGCAGACGTCGCGCGCGCGGATCTTCGCGCCTTCGTCGGTCATGTTGGGATGGATTACAGTCACCAGCGTTTCTCGAACTTGTTGCGGAGGTAAATGGCGAGGCCGTTCATGGTCAGAAGGAACGCCAGCAGCACGATGATAGCCGCGCTGGTGCGTTCCACAAAGCCGCGGTCGATTTCGTCCGACCACAGGAAGATTTGCATCGGCAGCACCGTGGCGGGCGAAGTGAAGCCTTCGGGCGGGGTGGCGACGAAGATGCGCATCCCGATCAGCAGCAACGGCGCGGTTTCGCCAAGAGCACGGGCCATGCCGATGATCGTGCCGGTGAGCATCCCCGGCAGGGCGAGGGGCAGCACGTGGTGGAACACCACCTGCACCGGCGAGGCCCCGATGGCGAGCGCACCGTCACGGATCGAGGGCGGCACCGCCTTGATCGCGTTTCGTCCCGAAATGACGATCACCGGCATGGTCATCAGCGCCAGCGTCATCCCCCCGATCAGTGGCGCCGAGCGCAGGCCCGGAAACAGCGCGAGGAAGATCGCGAGGCCCAGCAGACCGAAGATGATCGAAGGCACGGCGGCGAGGTTGCTGATCGAGACCTCGATGAGATCAGTCCAGCGATTGCGCGGCGCATACTCCTCCAGATAGAGCGCCGAGAGCACGCCGATCGGGAAGGCCAGCACCAGCGTCACCAGCATGGTCAGCATCGAGCCCTTGAGCGCGCCCCAGATGCCGACCGATTGCGGCGTCGTCGCGTCGGAGCGGCTGAGGAAGCCCCAGTCCCAGTTGCGCGCCAGCTTGCCATCGGCGGCGAGACGCTGCGCCAGCGCCTGCATTTCCGGCGCGCCTTCGCCCTGAAGCCCGGCGGCAAGCGCGGAGGAGGCGGGGAGGTTGAAGGTGTGGCTGCCGGTGATGAGCACCGGATCGTCGGCGAGGGCGGCGACCACATCGCGCCATGCATCGGGCGCAATCTCTCGCGCGGCTTCCTCGCCCAGCTGTTCTTCGGCGAAGCGGGTGACGGCGGCGGGCAGGCCCTGAATCTCCAGCGTCTGCATCGCGCTCGGCGCGGTCAGAGTGTTGGCATCGCCGCTGAGGCCGCTGGCGGGGAAGTCGATCGTCACCGCCACTTCGGCGCGCTGGAAGCCGGCAATGCCGTTCATCAGCATGGTGCCGAGCAGGAACACCAGGACCGCGACCGAGAATATCACCGCGCCCAGGCCGATGCGGCGGAAATTGCGCTCCGCCCGGTAGCGCTTGGCGAGCCGGGCCTCGAAGGCGGGCGTGCGCGTCGGGCCGAGCGATTCGGCCGGGGCGGCTTCGGCAAGGGGAAGGGCGGAGGTGCTCATTCGTAAGCCTCGCGGAAACGCTTGACGACGCGCAGGGCGATGAAGTTCAGCGCCAGCGTCACCATGAACAGCACGAAGCCCAGCGCATAGGCGCTCAGCGTGGCCGGGTGATCGGTGCTCTGCTCGCCGGTCAGCAGCTTGACGATCTGCACCGTCACGGTCGACATGGGCTCAAGCGGATTGGCGGTGAGGTTGGCGGCGGGGGAGGCGGCCATCACCACGATCATCGTCTCGCCGATCGCGCGGCTGACCGCCAGCATGATCCCGGCAACGATGCCCGGCAGCGCGGCGGGGAACAGCACGCGGCGGATGGTTTCGGACTTGGTCGCGCCCATCGCAAGACTGCCGTCACGCATCGCGCCCGGCACGGCGGCCATCGAATCGTCCGCCATCGAGGAGACGAAGGGGATGATCATCACCCCCATCACGATCCCGGCGGCGAGCGCGCTCTCGGTCGAGGCGCTGGTGATGCCGATCGCCACCGCTGCATCGCGGATCATCGGGGCCAGCGTCAGCGCGGCGAAATAGCCATAGACCACGGTCGGCACGCCCGCGAGCAGTTCCAGCAGCGGCTTTATCCAGGTGCGCACGCGCGGGTCGGCATATTGGGTGAGGTAGATCGCGCTCATCAGCCCCAGCGGGATCGCGACGATCATGGCGATGATCGCGCCGATGAAGATCGTCCCCCAGAACAGCGGCACCGCGCCATAGCGGCTCGGATCGATCATGTCGGGGCTCGCCATCGTGTCCGGCCCCCACTTGGTGCCGAACAGGAAGTCGATCGGCGAGACCATGCCGAAGAACCGCACGGTTTCGAACACCAGACTGGCGAAGATTCCCATGGTGGTGAGGATCGCCACCAGCGAGGCCAGCAGCAGGATCATCATCACGGTGCGCTCGACCTTGGTGCGCGCGCCGAATTGCGGGCGCAGGCGCAGGAACGCTAGCGCGCCGCCCGCCAGCGCGATCAGCACCGTGACGATCAGCCCGATGGTGTTGTAGCGGGCAAAGGCATCCCGGAAGGGGCCGATCAGCGCCTCGGCCTCGTCGTTGAACACGCCCGGCGCCTGCCCCAGAGCGACGGCGCGGGCCTCGCCGATGAAGGCGTCGCGCTCGAAGCCGAAGGCGGGCAGGGCCTCGGCAGCGGGGGAAGCGAGCACGGATTGCAACACCAGCTGCGGCGCGATGATGCTCCAGGCGATCACGAAGACCAGCACCGGGATCACCACCCACAGCGCCACATACCAGGCGTGATAGACCGGGCGCGAGGCGGTGCGCTCGGCCGTGGGGCCCGACTGGAAGCTCCACGCCTTGGCGCGGCCCGCCAGCCAGCCGACGAGGCCAAGGCCAAGGGCAATCAGGATCAACGTGATCGGCGACATGAAATCAGACCTGTAATTCCAGCAAGAGGTGCGTTTGATGTATCAGGCCGAGCAAGGTTGGACGGCGTGGGCCAGAGGGTTGGGCATCATCGCCATGACGGGCCCATGTTGAACAAATAAGACAGGTTTATGACAGTTGTTCGGTTTCCGGCGCGCGCGGGGCCTCCTGATCGGTCTCTGGCGGGCTGTCGGCAGCCTGCGCTTCGGGCTCGGCCAGCGGCAGCCGCACCACCACGCGGGTGCCTTTGCCCAGAGTGCTGGTGATGTCGAGCCGCCCGCGATGGCGTTCCACAATATGCTTGACGATGGCAAGGCCCAGCCCGGTCCCGCCCGAGGCGCGGCTGCGGCCCGGATCGGTGCGGTAGAAGCGGCGGGTGAGATGCGGGATCTGTTCGGGCGCGATGCCTTCGCCCTGATCCTGCACCGCGATCCGCGCCAGATCGCCCTGCGCCAGATTGAGCTCCACGGTCACCGGCGCATCCGCCGCGCCATATTTGAGCGCATTGTCGACGAGGTTGCGCACCACCTGTTCCAGCTGCTGGGTATCGCCGAGCACGACCGGCTCTGCCGCAATGTCGAGCACCAGCCGTTCGATCCGGTTCGATCCCGCCGCATCGCGCGCGGCGCGTTCGACCAGTGCGGCCAGATCGATGCGGGTGGTGGGCAGATCGTGCTTTTCCGCCTCGACCCGGCTGAGGCTCATGAGATCACTCACCAGCGCGTGCAGCCGCTGCGCCTCGCGCTCGATGATGCCGAGGAACTTGCGCGCGGTCGGCGTGTCGAGCTTGCCGTCGCCTTCCTGCAAGGTCTCGACATAGCCGAGGATCGCCGCGAGCGGGGTGCGCAGCTCGTGGCTGGCATTGGCGACGAAATCGGTGTGCGCGCGGCTGATGTCGGCCTCGGCGGTCTGGTTGATGAATTCGAGAATCGCCATCCGCTCGTCGATCATCTGGCGATTGATCTGCCAGATGTCCCCGCGCCGCACCAAACCACGCACGATTGCCTCGTTCTGGGCATTGTCGCCGAGCAGCGAGATCGCCTCGGGATTGCGCAGCGCGACGCGCGTGTCCTGTCCGATAACGTGCGGCCCCAGCATCCGGCGCGCGGCATTGTTGGCAAGGGCGATGGTGTTGCGATCGGTGATGACCAGCGGGATAGATGAATTCTCGATCAGGTCGCTGATCGATTCGAGGGTAAGGCGCGCCTTCGTCTTCGCTTTGGGCGGCTCGGGCGGGCGGCCCGCGGCGACCAGCAGCGATCCGACCCACACCGTCAGCACCGCCAGCGCGATCACCACATCGATGCCGAGCATCAGCAGCGCCGCAAAGGTCACCGCCGCAAGGCTGATGCCGGCGATGGGAAAGGTCTGGCTGCTGCCCATGCGCGCGGCCTTACAACCAAGCCGCGGGCGAGGAAAGCGCAGGCGCCTGCTTGTCATGAAAAACCGCAGCCCGAACCGGCGCAAAGAAAAAGGGCGGCGAGACCGAAGCCTGCCGCCCTGTTCAACCACCCTGGAGGATGGTGACCCCTACGGGAATCGAACCCGTGTTTCAGCCGTGAAAGGGCCGCGTCCTAACCGCTAGACGAAGGGGCCGTCGCGATTGCGAGAGCGCGCCTTTAGGGGGGTGTTTCGGGACGGTCAAGCCTCGTTTGCGCATCGGGCCGCGAAAAATTTCGCAGGAACGTCGTGCCCCGCGGGCGCGCGTTCAATCGGCGAAGGCGGCATCTTCCAGTTGCAGCTCGGCGGCGGGGCGGCTGCCCCAGTCGTCGATCTTGGCGCGCCCGGCGAGGTGGAAGCGGCGGCCCTGGTGGCGGTGGAGCAGGGTCTGACCCATCTCGCTTTCCGCCGCACGAAAGGCGATCGCCTTGAAGCTCTTGCCGTCACTGCCGCTGGCGATCAGCCGGACGTGATCCTTGCCGACGATATCCGCCTTGACGATCCGCACCGGCCCCACCGCGACGCGCGGCGCGGGCCAGCCGACGCCGTAGGGCCCTGCGGCATCGAGCGTTTCGATCAGTTCGGGCGTCAGCCCTCCGGGGGCGAGCGCGAGATCGAGCAGCATCGCCGCCCCGGCCCGCGCGCGCTCGACATCGCGAGCGAGGCGGGTGTCGAGGAACTCGGCGAAATCGGCCATCCGCGCCGGGTCGATCGTGAGCCCTGCCGCCATCGCGTGCCCGCCGCCCGCGACCAGCAACCCGGCCTCGCGCGCGGCGATGATCGCCGCGCCCAGATCGACCCCGCTGATCGACCGGCCGGAGCCCTTGCCCTGCGCCTCTTCCAAGGCGATCACCACGGCGGGCTTGCCGGTCTTCTCCTTGATCCGGCCCGCCACGATCCCGATCACGCCGGGGTGCCAGCCGTGCCCCGAAAGCACCTGCACCGCCATATTGTGCTGCCCGGCCAGCTGCGCCTCGGCGGCTTCCTGCACCATCGCCTCGATCGCACGGCGCTCTTCGTTCAATTGCGAGAGCTGGGCGGCAATTGCGCGTGCTTCTTCGGGATCGGTGGTTGTCAGCAGCCGCACGCCGAGGGTCGATTCGCCGATCCGTCCTCCCGCATTGATGCGTGGGCCGAGCGCGAAGCCGAGGTCACTGCATTGCGGCGCGCGGGCGAGACGGCTTGCATCCATCAACGCCGCCATCCCGATCCGCTCGCGCCGGGCGAGAACCTTCAGCCCTTGCGCCACGAAAGCGCGATTGAGGCCATGCAAAGCGGCGACATCGGCGACCGTGCCCAAGGCTACCAGATCGAGCAGGCCCATCAGCTCCGGCTCGCGGCGACCATCGGCAAACCAGCCTTGCGCGCGCAGCGTCCGCACCAGCGCGACGCCGAGCAGGAAGGCCACGCCCACCGCTGCGAGGTGCCCGTGGGCCGCACCAAGGTCGCTCTCGTCGAGCCGGTTGGGATTGACCAGCGCGTGCGCCGGCGGAAGCTCGGGCGAGCACTTGTGGTGATCGACCACGATCACGTCGACGCCGGCCGCGCGGGCCATGCCGAGCGCCTCGTGCGCCATCGCACCGCAATCGACGGTGACGATCAGCTGCGATCCGGCTTCGGCCAGCTTCACCAGCGCCTCGCCCGAGGGGCCATAGCCTTCGAGCAGGCGATCGGGGATGTAATAGCCCGCCTCCAGCCCCAGCTGGCGCAGCAGTTCGACCAGTAGCGCCGCACTGGTCGCGCCGTCGACGTCGTAGTCGCCGTAGATCGTCACCCGCTCGCCCGCCATGACCGCCCGGGCCAGACGCTCGGCGGCGGAATCCATGTCGCGGAAGGTCGAAGGGTCGGGCAGGAAAGCGCGCAAGGTGGGTTGGGCGTGACGGGCGAGGTCGTCCTCCGCCACGCCGCGGGTCAGCAGCAGCTGATCGAGGATCGAATGGGTCAGGCCGTGCACATCCTCGCCCAGTTCCATATTCCCCCCGCGCCAGCGCCACGCCTTGCCCGACAGCGAGGCGGCAACGCCGAGAACCGGCGCGAGACCGGGAGCGGAAATGGGGTTTGTGGCCATGGGCACCGTCCTAGCGCAATCGCGGCGCGGCTGACAGGTGGTCGCGGTTGACAATCGACAGGCGCGCGGGCCAGCCTCGCGGGCATGACCGAGGCCGCGCCCGAACCCCGCCTGCTGATCGTCTGGCACAGCCGCACCGGTGCCAGCGCCGCCATGGCGCGCGCGGCGGCCGAGGGGGCGGGGAACGCGGCGTGGCTGGTGGCCGCAGATGACGCAACGCCCGACGAGCTGCTCTCGGCCTCGGGCTACGTCTTCGTCTGTCCGGAAAATCTCGGCAGCATGAGCGGGATGATGAAGGAGATGTTCGACCGCGCCTATTACCCCTGCCTCGGACGGATCGAGGGGCGCCCCTATGCCACGCTCATCGCGGCCGGTTCGGACGGGGAGGGGGCGCAGCGTCAGATCGACCGGATCGTCACCGGATGGCGCCTGCGCCGGGTGGCCGATCCCCTGATCGTGAACCTCGCCGCGCAGACCCCCGAAGCGATTCTCGCGCCCAAGCAGGTGCCGCCCAAGGCGCTGAAACTCTGCCATGAAATCGGCGCGGCACTGGCCGAAGGGCTGCGACTTGGGGTGTTCTAGAGATTGCTCCAAATTGGGATGTGTCGAGCCATTGGGGACTCGACGTTGGGCAGCAAAAGCTGCAAACGATATCGCTGATAATCCACCGGCTTCGGCCACCGGCTTCGGGCGCGTTACGAGGGGGGGCTGAAAAATTATAAAGTCGCGGCGCGCTGATGATGCCGAGCTGCACCTGCTGTTTGCCCGTGGCAAGCGGCCCGATCGCGGTGCGATCCGGTCGTTTGTCGCCCGTCAGCATGAGGTGTCCATCAGCCATGATCCTTCTTCCGATGTTGCCGCGCAAGCCGATCAGGCCGCGCAAGGCGCAGCGCTATGGGCCGGTCAGCAGCACTGGCTCGAGCTGCTGCGCGATGGCCTGACCTTCGACCTGAGCGGTTTGGCTCCGGGGTCGGCAAGTCCCTTTCCCGCGATCGCGAACCGCTTCGATCTGCCTGCCATGCCCGGCCCCGACACGCACGAGGCGCTGGTGCTGCGCTGCGGCCCGCATCTGGCGGCGGGTGGCCACAGCCTCCCGGTCAATCGCGCGATGCTGGGGCTGGGCTGCGATCTGGTGCGCCACTTCGACGATCTGCTGGCGGTGGGCTGGGGCCCGGCGGGCAGCGCGATCGGGCGGCGCTTTTTCGAATCTGTTATCAGCGCCTGGCTGGCGGGCGGGCCATTCCCGGCGCTCGGGCTCACCGCCTTCATCGAGACTCCGGACGGAGCGCTGCAGAGCACCGGCCTCTCCTTCTGGATCGGGCAGGAGCTGCGGATCGAGCCGCCGCTCAGTGCCGACCGCGTGGTGGCGACACGGCTCGGGGTGCGGATCGTCAATCATCTCGTGCTCGCCGGCGGGCTCGACGCGGACGAGCGGATCACCGCGCCCGACGGCACCCCACTGGTGCTGCGTCCAGCGCCGGGGCGGGCGATGATCGGGGTGTGGCGCGAATAGATGCGCGCCTGGGGTCACGCGCAGCCTCTGACGACCATTGCCTTCCGCTCGGTCAACCGGCGGAGCCTCCCCGGCTACGATCCCACGCTCCAACGCCATCACCTGCTGCCGCGCCAGCTGCTGTCCGAGCGCTGCTTCGGCGCGATGTTCGCCATTGTGGGCCGCGTGCAGGTGGGGTTCGACGACTTCCGCCGCAACGGGTTGCTGCTGCCCGCGACCGAGCAGGCCACCATCCGCACCGGGATGCCGCTCCACCGCGGGCCGCACCGCCGCTACAACGAGGTGGTGATCGCCCGCGTCGGCCGGATCGAGCGGCGCTGGGCGGCCGCGCACCTGATCGACGAGGAGGCCGCGCTGGCCGAGGCGCTGTTGCGGCTCCACCTGCTGCAAGGCGCGTTGCGGCGCCAATTGCTGGCCCAGCGCCGCAGGGTGCTGCTCAATCGCAGGGACCCGGTTGGCACCGGCTTCGACTTCAGCGAGCTCGACGCGATGGCCGAGGCGCTGTGGTCGGCGGACTGACTTACTCCGCCGCTTCGGCCATCGCCGCCCACGACGTGTAGCCCGAATTGGCGGCGAGCTGCGCCTTGGCGGCGTGGTACTCGCGCTCGAATCGGGCGACGAGGTCTTCCACCGTGCCGACTTCCTTGATCGTGCCGATCCCCTGACCCGAGCCCCAGATGTCCTTCCACGCCTTGGCCTTGGTGTTGCCGCCGCTACCGAAGTTCATCTTGCTGGGATCGCTTTCGGGGAGGTTGTCCGGGTCCATCCCCGCCGCCTCGATCGAGGAGCGCAGGTAGTTGCCGTGCACTCCGGTAAACAGGTTGGTGTAGACGATACCTTCGGACGAGCCATCGACGATACCGTTCTTGTAGCCATCGGCGGCGTTCGCTTCCTTCGTGGCGATGAAGGCGCTGCCGCAATAGGCGAAATCGGCGCGCAGGGCCTGCGCTGCAAGGATCGTCGCCCCGTGACCGACGCTGCCCGAGAGCGCGACCAGCCCGTCGAACCACTCGCGAATTTCCTGCATCAAGGCGAAGGGCGAGAGCGCGCCAGCGTGCCCGCCAGCCCCTGCCGCCACCGGGATCAGCCCGGTCGCGCCTTTCTCGATCGCCTTGTGGGCGAAGCGGTTGTTGATGACATCGTGCATCGTCACGCCGCCCCAGCCCCGCACAGCAGCGTAGATGTCCTCGCGCGCGCCCAAAGAGGTGATGACCATCGGCACCTGCCACTTCGCGCAGGTTGCCATGTCGGCATCGACGCGGTCGTTGGTCTTGTGGACGATCTGGTTGACCGCGAAGGGCGCGGCGGGGCGATCGGGGTTCGCGCGGTTGTGTGCGGCGAGTTCCTCGGTGATCTGGTGGAGCCACTCGTCGAGCTGCGATTGCGGCCGGGCGTTCAGCGCCGGAAAGCTGCCGATGATCCCCGCCTTGCACTGCGCGATCACCAGCTCGGGGCCCGAGACGATGAACAGCGGCGATCCGATCAGCGGCAAGCGCAGGCGATCGAACGGGGCAGGAAGGGGCATCGGTTTCTCCTCAAAACTTGTGTCTCGCCCTGCGTCTCTAGCGCCGGCTACAAACCTGCCAAGCGCGATTTTGCGAGTGCCGTCGCGTCAGCCGAGCACATCCTCCAAGCCGTAGAACCGCGCCGCGGTGCCGCTGAATAGGGCGGTCTTCTCGTCGGCGCTCGCGCTGCGGGCGAGGCGCTTGAAGGCGTTCCACAGCACGCTGTAATCCGCGCCCCAGTAGTCGACCGGGTAATTGCTCTCGAACATCGCGCGGCTTGGTCCGAAAGCCTCGATGCAGGTTTCGACATAGGGTCGCCACAGCGCCGCAAGATGCTCCGACCCGTGCCCGGCGCAGGGGCCATCTTCGGGCAGGGCGCAGAAGGCCATGGCGAGCCCGCCGAGCTTCACCACCACGTTTTCGCAAGCGGCCAGTTCGCGGATATTGCGCCGCCATTCGTCGAAGCGTTCGTGCAAGCGGCCCTTGTATCCCGCCACCCCCAGCGGCGTGCCGCAATGGTCGAGGCAGATCGGCTGATCGGGAAAGGCGCGCGCCAGATCGATCAGGTCGGGCAATTGCGGCTCGAGTAGCCAGGCATCGAAGGTCAGCCCGCGCTTGCCGAGTTCGGCAAAGCCCTCGCGGAAGGTCGCATCGCGGTAGAGACCCTCGGGATGATGGAACGGCGGGCCGAGCACGGCCGGATCGGCATCCCACGCTGCCGCATGGCGAATGCCCCTGAAGCGCGGCGAGGCGGCTTGCAGCGCATCGAGCACGTCGCCCGCAGCGCTCCCGCGCGCAAGGTCGGCATGGCCGACGATCCCTGCGCAATAACGCGCCGGGCCATAGAGCCCGCTCGCCGACTGCGCGGCGACGCCGTTCACATATTCGACCTCGCCGACCACCTTCAGCGCATCGCCATAGGCGCCGTTGTAGAAGGCCCCGCACTCCATGAAGACCGTGCCGACGATGTTGTGCCCGCTGCCCGCGATATGCGCGTGGAGCTGGTCGAAGGTGTAGTGCGCATTGGGCACCAGCGCGGCGATGAACGGGTGATGCGGCTCGGGGAACATCCCCAGCATCGGGCGCAGATCCCACAGGTGGTGGTGCGGATCGATGATCGGCAGATCGGGCTCGAGAACCGATTCGGGCGCGGCGGTTTCGTTCATGTTTCTCTCCCCTTTGGCGTGTGTTGGAGACAGATGAGACACTGTCCAGAGAACAGAAATCCGCTGCCCCGTTCCACCATTTTCGTGTCAGGCCTAACGGGTGAATGGTTCGCCGTCATGTCCCCATCGATAGAGCATCGCCCGCGTGTAGGAAACGCGCTCAGTCCACCGCGCGCATGTAGAGGTGCCAGGTCGCGTGTCCCAGCACGGGCAGGGCGACCAGCAGGCCGAGAAAGCCCGGCAGCATCGCCACGAACAGCAGCGCGGCGATGATCGCGGCCCAGGCCAGCATCACCGCGACATTGCGTCGCACGACCTTCAGGCTGGCGATGATCGCGGTGAGGAAATCGTGCTGGCGGTCGACCAACAACGGCAGGCTGATGACGGTCATCGCGTAGAAGGCGAAGGCCATCGCGCCGCCCACCGCGCTGCCGACCGCCAGCATCGCGAGGCCCGGCGGGGTCACGAGCGCGGTAAGCGGGTCTCGTCCCATTCCGCTCTCGCCCACGAACACCGCGAAGATGGCATGGGCAACGATCATCCAGAAGGCAAAGGCGACGAAGACGATCACCCCCATCGACAGGATCTGGTCATCGCCATGCCCCTTCAATGCGCCGAGCACCGCGCGCCAGCCCAGCGGCTCACCCGCAGCGCGGCGGCGGCTCGCTTCGTAGAGGCCGACGGCGATGAAGGGCGCGACCAGCGGAAAGCCCGCAATCGCCGGGATCAACCAGGTGAGGTTGCCGCCCGCAACGGTCAGCCACCCGATCGCGACGCCCGCGATCACATAGACCCCGCCGAAGAACAGCCCGAAGCGCGGCATGGCGCGGAAATCCTGCCAGCCTGCGCCGAGCGCGGCGGCGAGGTCGGCCAGCGTCAGATCACCCGCAACCTGCGGTGGCGGCAGCGGCGCGTCGAGGGGGCCGCTTTGTCCGATCGTTTCCATCTGCGCCTTGCCCTCTCCTGCTGCGCCGCGCAGAGATTGCGCGCAAATGGCACGGCACGCAAGCGGGTCTGACAGGCCGCCGCTTGCCACGGTGCCGCTGCCCGATTGCAGGCTGGCCCGCTACTTGCATTTCCCTTGTTTCCTATACCGGCGGGGTGTGACATACCGCTGATACAGGGCCATAATCTGCCGGGGGCGCAGTTCATGAAATTCATCGCGATGGCGGCTTTCGCCAGCTCTCTGATCTCGTGGGGTTCGGCTGCGGCCGCCCCGGCCGGAACGCAAGCGACCGCCGATCCGCGCGACCCCGCTCACCCCCGTTATGCCGACTGCGCACCGCCGCAAGCCTTCGCCAAGCGCTTCCCGCAGCTGACCCTGAAAAAGGCGCTGGGCAAGGTCGGTGCGGACATCAATTACGAAAGCCCGAGCGTGATCGAGCCGCGCAACCCTGTGACAGGGGCGCGGGTCACTTCGGAAAATCTCTATGCCAGAAAGGTTCTCGGCATTGCCCGATACAAGGACGACCATACCTTTGCCGAGATCGCTCAGCCGCTGGAGGGGCCCAGAAATTATTTCATGGTGGTCAGCAACACCAATTACAGCAACGGATCAACCATCACCCGCCGCAACGACGTTGCCGAGATCTATCTGAAGCGCGGTGATGTGATCCTTCCCATTCCGCTCGAAACCGCGTCCGAGATCGGATTTTGCTCTGGCGATATACTCGATCAGACCAAGCCTTGCTTCAGCACTGCCTATGCGCGTCTGCGGGTCGATAGCGACCTGTTCGAGACGCTGGCTAACGCCGATCCGCAGCAGGCTATCACGGCGACCTGGAAGCGCACCGACGGCGAGATGGCGCAGTGCCCGCTCTATTTCTCGCCGCTGAGCTTCAAGGCGACGCTGCTGTCGATTGACGAAGCGCACGCCAAGGCGGCGGCCAAGCGCGAGAAGCAGCGCGCGCAGGGTTTCTAAGGCGCGACCGCGCTGTTTGCCGCTGACAGCACTGCGCGCACGCTGGCGGTGGCGATGTCTTCGTCGATCCCGCAGCCCCAGATGGTGCGGCCATCTGCGGCGCGGCATTCGAGATAGGCCGCCGCGCGCGCATCGGTGCCGCTGCCGAGCGCGTGCTCGGTGTAGTCGGCCACCTCCAGCTCGACGCCGAAAGCCTCGCGCAGGGTGCCCATCACGCTGGAGATAAGGCCGTTGCCGCGGCCCGAGACGCTCTGCTCGGCACCGTCGACCGCGATCGTGCCGGCAAAGATGCGCGTGCCGTCTGCCGCACGGCTTTCCTCGTAGCGCACCAGCTGGAAATGCTTGGGGTGGGTCTTGACGTGGTAGGCGCGGCGGAAGGCATCCCAGATGTCCGCGGCGTTGAGTTCGCGGCCCAACTCGTCGGCCATGGCTTGCACGTGCTTCGAGAAATCGGCCTGCATCCGCTTGGGCAGCTTGAGGCCCTGATCCTTCTCCAGCACCCAGGCGAACCCGCCCTTGCCGGACTGCGAATTGACACGGATCACCGCCTCGTAGGAGCGCCCGAGATCGGCCGGATCGATGGGGAGATAGGGCACGCGCCACTGCTCGTCGTTCTGCGTCTCGCGCGCTTCGAAGCCCTTCTTGATCGCATCCTGATGGCTGCCGGAAAAGGCGGTGTAGACCAGTTCGCCGCCATAGGGGTGGCGCTGGTGGACGGGCAGGTCGTTGCAATAGGTAACGGTCTCGATCACCCGGTCGATGTCCGAGAAATCGAGCTTGGGGTCCACACCCTGCGTGTAGAGATTGAGCGCCATCGTCACAAGGCAGCAATTGCCGGTGCGCTCGCCATTGCCGAACAGGCAGCCCTCGACCCGGTCGGCGCCCGCCATCAGGCCCAATTCCGCCGCCGCAACGCCGGTGCCGCGGTCGTTGTGGGTGTGGAGCGAAATCACCGCGCTGTCCCGATTGGGCAGGTGGCGGCCGAAATATTCGATCTGGTCGGCGTAGATATTGGGCGTCGCCGCCTCGACCGTGGCGGGCAGGTTGAGGATGATCGGGCGTTCGGGGGTGGGGGCGAGCACCTCCATCACCGCCGCGCACACCTCGATGGAGAAATCGAGTTCGGCGGTGGAGAAGGTTTCCGGTGAATACTGGAAATGCCATTGGGTGCCGGGATACTTCGCCGCTTCATCGCGCATGACTTTGGCGCCGGCGACGGCGATGGCCTTCACCTCCTCGCGGCTCATGCGGAAGACGATGTCGCGCCAGGCGGGGCTGACAGCGTTGTAGAGATGCACGATTGCCGCCCGCGCGCCTTCGAGGCTGGCGAAGCTGGTGCGGATCAAATCCTCGCGGCTCTGGGTGAGCACCTGGACGATCACGTCTTCGGGGATAGCGTCGGATGTCACGAGGCCCGAGATGAAGTCGAACTCGGTCGCGCCTGCGCTGGGGAAGCCGACTTCGATTTCCTTGAGGCCGACCTCTACCAGCAGGTCGAAAAAGCGGCGTTTCTTCACCGCGTCCATCGGATCGATGATCGATTGGTTGCCGTCGCGCAGATCAGTCGAAAGCCAGCGCGGGGCTGTCTCGATCAGCTTCGAGGGCCACTGGCGATCAGGCAGATCGATCTGGCCGAAAGGGCGATATTTGGCGGAAGGATCACGGAGCATGGGCATGGAAGAAGGCTCGTCGCGAGAGGGATGGGAAGTCTGCGGCAGGTCACCCTTGGGAGGGGCGGCCGCGCTTCTGTTCGCGCGCGGCTGCCTACGCCCAAGGGCGCATAAGTCGAAGCAGCAGCGAAAGTCCGTGTCCCGTCATGGCCAGCCTCATTGCCGATTATTGCGCAGCGCGCAAGCCGGGAATGGCCACGATTGCCCGCGTCGTCACCCGCAACGCGCGTCGCGGATGATGTTCTGCGCGTCGAGCATGATCGACAGGCGCGGGTTGGTGGGGTCGGGATTGACGTTGCCCGCCGACCCGTAGGCGACGAAGCGCAGGTTCTCGGTGCGCCCGAGCATTTTGGCGATCTCCGCCCGCGTGGTCTGATCGGCGAGCTTGCCGATGAAGGGCCCCATCAGCGGTGCGCCGCAGGTGGCCGAGGCGGGATCGGTCAGCGTTCCGCGCGCGAAGGGGCCGGGGGCGGCACCGGGGAGCTGCTGGGCGATCTGTGGCGTCGCGGTCGCGGCGGGCGCTGGCGCGGTGCCCGGCGCGGGGGTTGCCTGCGCGCCGCCGATCCGGGCGGCGAAATCCTCGGCATCATTGCCGGGCTGGGCAGGCTCGCTCCCGCAAGCGGAGAGCATGAGCGCGGCAAGGCTGAGGCAAAGACCGGCAGAGCGGATCATCGACGAGTCTCCGAAAGAAGGTTGCGGCGTCCCTAAGCCAAGCGCAAATGACAAGAGCGTGACAAGCCGGTTCAGCGATGACGCAGCCGGTCGGGGGTAAGCTGGTCCACCCGCGTTACCCCCATCAATCGCATCCCGCGCTCGATCTCGTCCTTGAGGATGCCGAGTGCGCGCTCGACGCCCTCCTGACCAGCCGCCGCCAATGCGTAGAGATAGAGCCGCCCGCCCGAGGCCGCGCTCGCACCGCTGCACAGCGCCTTCAGCACATGGGTGCCGCGTCGCACGCCGCCGTCGCAGATGATCTCGATCTGGCCGCCGACCGCATCGACGATCTCGGCCAGCTGGTCGAAGGGCGCGCGGGAGCCGTCCAACTGCCGCCCGCCGTGGTTGGAGATCATGATCGCATCCGCCCCGATGTCGACCGCGCGGCGCGCGTCGGCAGCGCTCATCACGCCTTTCAACACGAAGGTGCCGCCCCATTGCTGGCGGATCGCCGCAGCGGTGTCCCAATCCATCGAGGTGTCGAGCATGGTGTTGAAATATTCGGCGATGCTCACCGCCTTGCCCGTGCCTTCGGCGACGTGGGTATCGAGATTGGGCAGACGGAATTTTTCGCGCAGCAGGTAGTCTAGCGTCCAGCGCGGGCGGGTGGCGTAGCTGAGGATGCTGGCGGGCGTGAAGCGGGGCGGGGTGGTGAAGCCGCTGCGCAGGCACCGCTCGCGCTTGCCGGACACGATGGTGTCCACCGTCAGTGCCAGCGCATCGAACTTTGCGGCCTGACAGCGCGCGATCATGTGATCGTTCAGCCCCTTGTCCTTGTGAACGTAGAGCTGGAACAGCTTGGGCCCGGTGGTAAGCGCGGCGATCTCCTCGATACTGCGCGTCGCAAGGCTGGAGATGCCGAACCACAGCCCGAATTTCTCGGCGGCTCTGGCGACCGCCGTCTCGCCCTGCCAGTGGAAGGCGCGCTGGACGGCGGTGGGGGAGAGCATCAGGGGGAGAGCGGACTTGCGGCCGAGGATCGTGCAGGACGTGTCGATCTCGGCGACACCTGCCAACACGTCCGGCACCAGATCGACGCTGTCGAAGGCGGCCGTGTTGCGCGCCTTGGTCAGCTCGTCATCAGCTGCGCCGTCGATATAGTCGAACACCGGAAAGGGCAGCCGCGCTTTCGCGAGCTTTCGGAAATCGTCGATATTGTGGCAATCGGACAGGCGCATTGTCAGCGCCTGCCCGATCGCTCAATCGCTGTCGAGTGCGCTCTTACTGCTTTTCGAACGCGACCGAGATGTCGAGTTCGACCTCGTCGCTCACCATCGGGATGCCGTAATTCACGCCGAAGTCCGAGCGCTTGATGGTGGTTTCGGCCTCGAAGCCGACGGTTTCCTTCTTGTTCATCGGGTTGGTGCCCGCGCCGGTGAATTCGGCTTCGAAGGTGACGGGCTTGGTCACGCCGTTCATCGTGAGGTTGCCGGAGATGTTCGCGGTCATGTCGCCGGTGCGCTCGACGCTGGTCGACACGAAGCGGGCGGGTGCGGGGGCGGCGCCGAAGAAGTCGGGCTTGCCGCCCTCCTTGCCCGCGCGCAGAAGGTGATCGGTCAGGCCCTTGCTGGCGGTGGTGACGCTGGCGATGGGGATCGTCACGTCGACCTTGGCTGCGGCGATATTGGCCGGATCGAGTTCCAGCGTGCCGGCCACATCGCCGAACAGGCCGTAGTAATCGTTGAAGCCGAAGTGATTGACCTCGAACGCGATCAGCGAGTGGTTGGAATCGGCGCTGTAGGTTCCGGCGGTCACGCGGGCCGGGTCGGCCACACCGGGAACCTGCGGCGCGCCTTGCGCGAAGATCGCGGGCGCGGCGGCGATGCCTCCGGTTACGGCAAGGACGGTGGCGGTGGCGGCGAGGGCATAACGGATCATTGAGGGAATCCTCCTGTTGGTTCAGGCGATCAATTCCCGCCCCCGCCGGTGGTTCCTGCGGGCGCACGGCGGATCAGCATTTCACGATACTTCGACGGCTGCGCGCGGCGAGTTGGGCGGCGGAGTAGCTCGCGGCGATGGGATCATCCGGGCAGGTGCGATAGGCGGGATCCTGCGTCAGGCAGCCCTCGCCGCAAACCTGCACCGCACGCGGGGCCTGCCAGTCGATCCGCCACAGCCGCCCGCCGGGGGTAGCGACATAGCCGTCCATCCGGCTTTCGATATCGCTTTCGAGATCGAGCATCGAGGGGACTTCGCTGTCGTAATTCGCATCGAACCCGGCGTGGGTGTGGATGCTGGCGACCGGGGCCATGCCGGGCTCGTCGAAATAGCGCAGGTCGCAGGTGCCCTCGTCGCCTTCGTGCACCGGGGTCGCGTCGAGCGCGCCTTCGTTGTCCTCGAAGATGATCGCGCACAGCTCGATATTCTCGGCGATGGACTGCGCCTGCATCGCCTCGAGCCGGGTGCGGGCGAAGGCCTGCACCTCGGGTTGCGTCACGGTGACGACGAAATCCTCGGGCCCTTTGACGTTGAAGGCCAGACGCACGACGATCGCCACCCAGAGGATGGCGATCGCGGCGTAGATCCATTTTGCATTGCGGCCTTCGAACATCAGGCCGTTGCTTTGGCTTTAGTTCTTGGCCTTGTCGACCAGCTTGTTGGCGCTGATCCACGGCATCATCGCGCGCAGCTTAGCGCCGGTCTGTTCGATCGGGTGCGCTTCGGCCTGCTTCCGCGCGGCCTTGAGTTCGGGCTGGCCCGCGCGGTTGTCGAGCACGAAGTTCTTCACGAAACGGCCCGACTGGATGTCCGCGAGCACGCGTTTCATCTCGGCCTTGGTTTCATCGGTGATGATCCGGGGGCCGGTGGTGATGTCGCCATATTCGGCGGTGTTGCTGATCGAATAGCGCATGTTGGCGATCCCGCCTTCATAGAGCAGGTCGACGATCAGCTTGGTTTCGTGGAGGCATTCGAAATAGGCCATTTCGGGGGCGTAACCGGCCTCGACCAGCGTCTCGAAGCCCGCCTGGATCAGGTGAGTGATCCCGCCGCACAGCACGGCCTGCTCGCCGAACAGGTCGGTCTCGCATTCCTCGCGGAAGTTGGTTTCGATGATGCCCGAACGCCCGCCGCCGACGGCAGAGGCATAGGCGAGGGCAACGTCATGCGCGCTGCCGGTCGCGTCCTGATGCACCGCGATAAGGCAGGGCACGCCGCCGCCCTTCACATATTCACTGCGGACGGTGTGGCCCGGGCCCTTGGGCGCGATCATGATGACGTCGATGTCGGCGGGCGGCTCGATCAGGCCGAAGTGGACATTCAGCCCGTGCGCGAAGGCGAGGGCGCTGCCGGGCTTCATGTGGCCCTTCAGATCATTCTCCCAGATCGCGGCCTGATGTTCGTCGGGCGCGAGGATCATGATGATGTCGGCCCACTGCGCGGAAGCGGTGTTCGAGAGCACCTTGAAGCCAGCGTCCTCCGCCTTCTTCGCGGTCGCCGAGCCTTCGCGCAGCGCGATGGCGACTTCGGCGACGCCGCTGTCGCGCAGGTTCTGCGCGTGGGCGTGGCCTTGCGAGCCATAGCCGACGATGGCGACCTTCTTGGGCTTGATCAGATTGAGATCGGCGTCGGCGTCGTAATAAACCTTCATTTCAACAATTTCCTCATTCCAGATTAGCCGTCATGCTGAACTCGTTTCAGCATCCATTGAACCGCACGCTCCGCGCTTTCGGACCGCTGGACCCTGAAACAAGTTCAGGGTGACGAAGAAAAATCAGGCCCCCTGCGCCCCGCGCATCATGCCCACGATCCCGGTGCGACCGACCTCGACCAGCCCCAGCTCGCGCATCAACGCGATGAAGCTGTCGACCTTGTCGGGTGGCCCGGTGATCTCGAAAATGAAGCTTTCGGTGGTCGTATCCACCGGCCGCGCGCGGAAAATGTCGGCGAGGCGCAGCGCCTCGACACGCTTTTCGCCCGTGCCGGAGACCTTGATCAGCGCCAGCTCGCGCTCAACGTGCGGCCCGGCGGTGGTAAGATCGGTGACCTTGTGCACCGGCACCAGCCGTTCGAGCTGCGCCTCGATCTGGTCGATCACCTGCGGCGGCCCGTTGGTGACGATGGTGATGCGGCTGACCGCGTGATCCTCGGTAATGTCGGCCACGGTGAGGCTGTCGATATTGTAGCCGCGCGCGGTGAACAGCCCGGTGATCTTGGCGAGGATCCCCGGCTCGTTATCGACGGTGACGGCGAGAACGTGGCGCTCGGAAGGGCTTTCCGCAATTTTCATTGGCATGGGGGTGTCCTTAGACCAGCGCCTTGGCTTCGTCGTCCATCGTGCCGTCGACCTTGTCGCCGTAGAGCAGCATTTCGGTGTGCGCGGCACCTGACGGGATCATCGGCAGGCAGTTGGCGTCCTGCGCGACGAGGCAATCGACGATCACCGGGCCGTTGTGGTCGAGCATCCGCATGATGCCGTCGTCCAGATCGCGCTCCTCGGTGATACGGATGCCCTTCCACCCGTAAGCCTCGGCCAGTTTCACGAAGTCGGGTAGGCTGTCGGAGTAGCTGTTCGAATAGCGGCTTTCATAGGTCAGTTCCTGCCACTGGCGGACCATGCCCATGTATTCGTTGTTGAGGATGAAGATCTTGACCGGCAGGCGATAGTGGCTCGCAGTGCCGAGTTCCTGGATGTTCATCTGGATGCTCGCCTCGCCCGCGATGTCGATCACCAGCGCATCGGGAAAGCCCAGTTGCGCACCGATCGCCGCCGGAAGCCCGTAGCCCATCGTGCCGAGGCCCCCGCTGGTGAGCCACTTGTTCGGGTCTTCAAAGCCGAAATACTGCGCCGCCCACATCTGGTGCTGGCCGACTTCGGTGGTGATGATCGGATTGCGCTTGTGGGTCAGGGCGTGCAGCCGCTCGACCGCTTTTTGCGGCATGATCATGCCCGGATTCTTGGTGCTGCGTTCAGGATAGGCGAGGCATTCGCGCGCGCGCCACCCGGCAATGCGGGCCTTCCATTCGCCAAGGTTCTTCGGCTGACGGCTGCCCCAAGCCTCGATCAGCTGTGCCAGCACCGTCCCGCAATCGCCGACAATGCCGAGGTCGACCGGCACGGTCTTGTTGATCGAGGAACGGTCGATATCGATGTGGATCTTCTTCGAGCCCGGCGAAAAGGCGTCGAGCCGCCCGGTCACGCGGTCGTCGAAGCGCGCGCCGATGCAGACCATCACGTCGGCCTTGTTCATCGCCATGTTGGCTTCGTAGGTGCCGTGCATCCCCAGCATCCCGAGCCAGTCGGGGTGCTGGGAGGGGAACGCACCCAGACCCATCAGCGTCGAGGTGACGGGCGCGCCGGTGATGTCCTGCAATTGCCGCAGCAACCGGCTTGCCTCGGGCCCGGAATTGATCACGCCTCCGCCGGTGTAGAAGATCGGGCGCTGGGCGTTCGCGATCATCTCGACCGCCTCGATGATCTGCTCTGCGGGAGCGACGGTCTGCGGCGCGTAGCGGTGCGATCCGGCGCGAGTCAGCGCGCGGCGCTCAGAGGGCACGGCGATCTGGACGTTCTTGGGAATGTCGATCACCACCGGGCCGGGCCTGCCGGTGGTGGCGATGCGGAAGGCCTCCTTGACCGTCGCGGCGAGGTCCGCCGGATCCTTCACCAGATAATTGTGCTTGGTGCAGTGCCGGGTGATGCCGACGGTATCGGCCTCCTGAAAGGCATCGGTGCCGATCAGTGCGGTGGGCACCTGCCCGGTGATGACGACCAGCGGGATCGAATCCATCCACGCATCGGCAATGCCGGTGACGGCATTGGTCGCGCCGGGGCCGGAGGTGACCAGCACCACGCCCGGCTTGCCGGTGGCGCGGGCATAGCCTTCCGCCGCGTGGGCCGCTCCCGCCTCGTGCCGGACGAGGATGTGGCGGATGCGTTCGTCGCCGAACAGCTCGTCATAGATCGGCAGAACCGCGCCGCCGGGGTAGCCGAAGACGAACTCGACGCCTTGCTCGACCAGCTCCTGCACAAGGATGGCCGCACCGCTCATCGCGGTGACCGGGTCCGAGGTGGGCTTGTTCGGGGCTTTGTCCGGCTGACCGGGCACGGCGGCACTCCATCTGATCGGGTCGCCGCCGCGGGCAGGGGCGGGGCGAGGGGGTGTAACAAAGAAAACAGGCCCGATGCAGGGGGGACCGCATCGGACCGAGTGACAGGCCGCTAAAGGTTACAATCTGATAGGTCAACCCCTATTTGCGCAATAATGATGCAAAATGTGCGTCAATGTCGATATTTTCGGACTCCCAA
This sequence comes from Porphyrobacter sp. YT40, assembly GCF_006542605.1. GTDB lineage: Bacteria > Pseudomonadota > Alphaproteobacteria > Sphingomonadales > Sphingomonadaceae > Erythrobacter. Next base: position 2,664,262 of record NZ_CP041222.1, on the reverse strand, counting down.
TCGGGGCGTGCTCTCGGCCAGTCGGCGGGGGGCTGGCGCCGGAACCAGGTGAACTGGCGCTTGGCGTAGTTGCGCGTGGCTTGCTGGCCCATCGCGATCACCTCCTCGGATTCGATCTCGCCTGACAGCCACGCCGCGATTTCGGGCACCCCGATCGCACGCATCACCGGCAGATCGGTGTCGAGCCCGCGCTCCAGCAGCGCCTCGACCTCGGCCACCGCGCCGGAATCGAGCATCGCGACGAAACGCGCATCGCAGCGCTCATAGACCCAGGCGCGCTCGGGCTCGACGATCAGCGGGTGGAGCGTCACGTCGTCACCGATCCCGCCGGACTTGGCGAGCTGCCAGTCACCCAGCGTTACCCCGGTCGAACGCTTCACCTCAAGCGCGCGCGCGATGCGCTGGGTGTCACCGGGATCGAGCATCGCCGCGCGTTCGGGGTCTTCGATCTGGAGCAGCTTGTGGGCTTCCCCTTCGTTCAGCGCCCGCACCGCCGCGCGCACGGCGGGGTCAATCGCGGGGATCGGGGCAATGCCTTCGAGCAGCACCTTGAGATAAAGCCCGGTGCCGCCGACGAGGATCGGGACTGCGCCCGCTTCATGACAATCGGCGATCTCGTCCTTGGCGCGGCTTGCCCAGGCGGCGGCGGAGCAGGCCTCGGCCCCGTCCCATGCGCCGAACAAGCGGTGCTCGACCTCCTCCATCTCCTCGTCCGAGGGTCGGGCCGAGAGGATCTGGAGATCGGCATAGACCTGCGCACTATCGGCATTGATGATGACGCCGCGCCGGCCATCGGCCGCGAGCCGCCGTGCGAGATCGAGCGCAACCGCGCTCTTGCCGCTGGCGGTCGGCCCTGCAATGAGCGCGAGCGGATTTTCGGGAGTGACAGAAATGCTCATGGCGCGGCTGATAGCAGAGACAGGTAAATGTGAAACGCGTCTCGATGCGCTGGCGGGTGCTTTGGCCGATGCGGGCGCGGTGCTGAGCGCGGCGGCGATGCCCGAAGGCGATGACGATGTGCTCGAACTGCATCTGGATTCGGGCGATCCGGCGGCGGTGCTGGACGCGATCGACGCGGTGTTCGCGCCGCCTGCGATGCTGGTTGCGAGGGGCAAAATCGCGGTGCCCCGGCTGTTCGTGTCGGATATGGATTCGACCATGATCGGGCAGGAATGCATCGACGAGCTGGCCGATTATGCCGGGCTGAAGCCGCAGATCGCCGCCATCACCGAGCGCGCGATGCAGGGCGAGCTCGATTTCGAGGCGGCCTTGCGCGAGCGTGTGGCGCTGCTGGCGGGGCTGGACGAAGGCGCAATCGCCTCCTGCCTTGCCGAGCGGATCCGCGCGACGCCGGGGGCGAAGACGCTGGTGGCGACGCTCGCCGCGCTGGGGACGCGCAGCGTGCTGGTGACGGGCGGGTTCCATCACTTCGCCGATCCGGTCGCCGCAATGCTCGGCTTCGACCGCGTGGTGGGCAACCGTCTGGCCGTGGAAGGCGGCAGGCTGACCGGTGGGCTTGTCGGCCCGATCACCGATTCGGCGGTCAAGGCGGCGGTGCTGCGCGAGGAGCTGGCCGGGCTGGGCGAGACGGCGCACAGCCTCGCCACAGGCGACGGGGCCAACGACATCCCGATGATCGAGGCGGCGACCTATGGCTTTGCCTACCGCGCCAAGCCCAAGGCGCGCGCGGCCGCCAATGGCCGGGTCGACGACGCAGATCTGACTGCTGTACTCAGCCTGCTAGGCATTGCGCGCAGCGATTGGCGCGAGGCCTGATCGCGCGGCGGGAACCGATGGCCGCAAAAAGGGTTTCAATTCGGGTACCGAGTCTGCTATTAACATTCATGTAAGCAAGCCCGGACTATACCCTGAGGCCCAGCACAGGAATGGCCCGCATGACCGACATCGCCCGCGACCAGTACACCCGGATGTTCTCCGCCGACGGCACGGTGCTGCTGCACCCTGATCGTCCGCAGGCGAAGTATCGCCCGCTTCGCGCGATCCGCAATTTCCAGATGCTGATGAAGGACAAGGAAGACACCGCGGCCGTCTTCCGCATCTTCGAATCGCTCCCCTCGAAGGATTTCCTGCCGCGCATCGCCGCGCTCGCCCTGTCCGAACGCGGAACCTATCTGCGCGAGACCGAGCCGAGCCTGCCCGAAATCCTCGACGATCACGCCGCCCTGCGCCGTACGCCCAAGGGCAGCCTTGCCCATGCCTATTGCGATTTCATGGAGGCCGAAGGTCTCTCGGCCGCGGGTCTCGTCGCCGAAAGCGATCGTGCCGGGCGACCGCGCTTTCCCGATCTGGTCGAGTGGTACATCAACCGCTCGCGCGACACGCATGACATGTTCCACGTCCTGACCGGCTATGGCCGTGACGCGCTGGGCGAGGCTTCGGTGCTGCTCTTCACCCACGGGCAGTCGCCGAGCCAGGGGCACCTGCTGATCGGCTATGCGGGTGCGGCCAACATCAAGAAGACGGCGAAGGGCACCAAGGCTCCGGTGTTCGGTGCCGTGCGCGAGGCGCATCGTATCGGCAAGGGCGCGCCGCCGCTGATCGATCAGCCGATCCGCCAGCTGCTCGAACGCCCGCTCGAGGATGTGCGCGCCGCGCTGCGCATCCCGCAGCCGGTGAAGTATCGCGAGTGCCACCGCGTGTGGAAGGCCGAGGGGATCGACCCCTACAACCTGCTCGCCAGCCGCACCCCGGCCGAGCCGGAGCTTATGGCCGCCTAAAGCCAGCTGGCGATCTGGGACAGCGGCTTCTTGATAAGCGCATGGGCGGGCACCGTGGCATCTGCTGCGGGCCGCCCGGCGACCACGATCATCACCGGCTTTTCCCACTCGGGGCGCCCGCACACCGTCCGCAAGAAGCCCATGGGGGAGGGTGTGTGGGTCAGCGTCGCGACCCCCGCCTCGTGCAGGGTCGCCAGCAACAGCCCGCAGGCGATCCCGACGCTTTCGTTCACGTAGTAGTTTTGCGTCTGCCCGTCCTCGGCAATCCCGCCCTTGCGCTGCGCGAAGACGACGATCAGCCAGGGTGCGGTTTCGAGGAAGGGCTTGTCCGCATCCGTTCCCAGCGGGCCGAGCGCCGCGAGCCATTGCTTTCCCGCCTTGGGGTCACTGCCGTCGGCGCCGTAGAAGCGCCGTTCCTCGGCTTCGGCGGCTTCGCGGATCGCGCGCTTGGTGTTGGGCGAGCCGACCACTGCGAAGTGCCAGGGCTGGTGGTTGGCCCCCGAAGGCGCGCTCCCGGCGGCGGCGATGGCGGCCTCGATCACGCCGCGCGGCACGGGCTCGTCGGAGAACCACCGGCAGGTGCGGCGCTGGGCCATGCGCGCGGCAAAGCTCTGCGCGCGCGCCACGGCCTCGTCATCGGGGAGGGGTGGGAGCGTGTAGGGAAGAGTGTCCGGGCTGTTCATCGGCAGGAAAATGTCCTCGATCGGGCGGAGAATGGACTGTTAACTGACACTGGTGTAAGTGGCGAGCCCGGACCCCGTTTCGCGACTCGCCCAAAGGACGTTACACGATGGCGCTCACCGATCTCCCGCTGGTTGCTCCCGACCGCAAGATTTCGGGATTCCGGCCGCTCAAGGTGCTCCACCACTTCGGCAAGCTGGTCGAGAACAAGGAAGACACCGAGCAGGTGTTTCACATCATCGAGGCGACCAAGGGCAGGCGCAGCCACGCGCAGGCGCACGCCTTCATCCGTTCGCCCGAAGGCCAGCGCTTCATGGCCGACAGCGTGAGCATCCCCGCGATGCTCGACGATCACGACCGCTGGGCCGATTGCGGGCCGCAGAGCGTTGCAGCGCATTATATCGCTTTCATGAAGCGCGAAGGGCTCTCGGCGGCGGGACTGGTGGCGGAAAGCCACAAGTGGGCCCCGCCCGAAAGCCTGCCGCAGGATCAGACCCAGTGGTATTTCGATCGTCTGCGCGACACGCATGATCTGTTCCACGTGCTGACCGGCTATGGCCGCGATGCGCTGGGCGAGGCGAGCCTCTTGGGCTTCAGCTACGAGCAGAACCACAACACCGGGATCCTGTTCATCGCCTATGCGGGCGCGCGGCAGATCGGAAAGGTGTCGGGCACCAAGGCGCCGCTCTTCGCCGCGATCAGGGAGGGCCGCAGGCTGGGCCGCGCGGCGGGCAAGATCGCGCATCAAGATATCGCCGCGCTGATGCGCGAAGATATCGGCGCAGCGCGCGCGCGGCTGAACATCGGCACGCCGGAGGTTTACCGCCAGTGCCTCGCGATCCTCGAAAGCGAGGGCACGATGCGCGAGCAATTGACGCTCGGCGGCGCGCAGGCGGCCTGATCCAAACTCCGTTCGGCCTGAGCTTGTCGAAGGGCTGCATTTCTTTTCTTGGGCGAGCGGAAAAGAAAAGAACGGGGCTTCGACAAGCTCAGCCCGAACGGACGGGTTTATTTACCCCTCCATCCACTCTTCGAAGAACCGCTGGTTCGCGGCGCGCAACTCGCTGAGCGGCACGCCGAGCACCGAATCGCCGCCCACCGTGCCGATCCGCTGAAAGCCGATCTGCGCGGTTTCGTCGTTGCGCGTGCCCTTGGCGAGCGCTGCGTTGAGCGCGGCGACATCGGGCACGGTGACGAGATAGCGGCCCTGATCCTCGCCGAACCACCACTGCGCGGGGGTGTAGGCGGGGTTGGCCGCCTCGGTTTCCGCCCCGATCCCGCCGGCGAGCGCCATCTCGGCGAGCGCGACCGCAAGGCCGCCGTCGGAAAGGTCGTGAACCGCGTTGACGAGGCCGTCAGCGATCAGTTCGTGGATGATCTCGCCCGCGTTCTTCTCCACGGTCAGGTCGGTGGGAGGGGTGCGTCCGGCTTCCATGCCCTTGACCACGCGCAGCCACAGCGAGCGGCCGAGGTGCGAGCGGGTGGGATCGGGCTTGGCCCAGAACTCGGGGCCGACGAGGTAGATCGCGTCGCCTTCGTTCTTGAAGTGCATCGTCATCATCTTCGAAAGATCGGTGATGATGCCGACGCCGCCAATGGCCGGGGTGGGGAGGATCGCCGAGCCGCCGCCGGTAGCCTTGCTTTCGTTGTAGAGGCTCACATTGCCGCTCACGATCGGGAAATCGAGCAGGCGGCAGGCATCGCCCATGCCTTCGAGCGCGTGGACGATCTGCGCCATGATCTCGGGGCGTTGCGGATTGGCGAAGTTGAGGCAGTTCGTCACCGCCAAGGGCCGCGCGCCGACCGCGCACAGGTTGCGATAAGCCTCGGCAATCGCCTGCTTGCCGCCTTCATAGGGGTCGGCGAAGACATAGCGCGGGGTGCAATCGGTGGTGATCGCGAGCGCCTTGCCGGTGCCATGGACGCGCACCACGCCCGCATCGCCGCCGGTCTGGAGCGTGTCGGCACCGACCTGCGAATCATACTGCTCGGCGATCCAACGGCGCGAGGCGAGGTCGGGGGAGGCCATCATGGTGAGAAGATCGGCGGCGATGTCGTCGCTCGCAGGCACTTCGCCGAGCGGTTTGATCCCGGCCCAGGCGGTGTAATCTTCCTTGGACAAGTAGGGCCGGTCGTAGAGTGGCGCTTCGTCCGCGAGCGGGGCGAGGGGGATGTCGCACACGACCTCGCCATTGAATTCGAGCACCATGTGCCCGGTGTCGGTGACTTCGCCGATGACAGCGAAATCGAGCTCCCACTTCTTGAAGATCGCCTCGGCCATGGCTTCCTTGCCGGGCTTCAGCACCATGAGCATCCGCTCCTGGCTCTCCGAGAGCATCATCTCGTAGGGCGTCATGCCCTCTTCGCGGCAGGGCACCTTGTTCATGTCGAGCCGAATGCCCGCGCCGCCCTTGGAGGCCATTTCGACGCTCGAGGAGGTGAGACCCGCCGCGCCCATGTCCTGAATGGCGACGATGGCGTCGGTCGCCATCAGTTCGAGGCAGGCCTCGATCAGCAGCTTTTCGGTGAAGGGATCGCCGACCTGCACCGTCGGGCGCTTGGCCTCGGCATCTTCGCCGAAGTCCGCGCTCGCCATGGTCGCGCCGTGGATGCCGTCACGCCCGGTCTTGCTTCCGACATAGACGATCGGATTGCCGAGGCCGGTGGCAGCCGAGTAGAAAATCTTGTCCTGATCGGCGACGCCCACGGTCATCGCGTTGACGAGGATGTTACCATCGTAAGCCGGGTGGAAGTTCGTCTCCCCCGCGACCGTCGGCACGCCGACGCAATTGCCGTAGCCGCCGATCCCGGCGACCACGCCCTGCACCAGATGCTTCATCTTGGGATGCTCGGGCCGCCCGAAGCGCAGCGCATTGGCGTTGGCCATCGGCCGCGCGCCCATGGTGAACACGTCGCGCAGGATGCCGCCCACGCCTGTCGCCGCGCCCTGATAGGGCTCGATGTAGGAGGGGTGGTTGTGGCTCTCCATCTTGAAGATCGCCGCCTGACCATCCCCGATGTCGATCACGCCGGCATTCTCACCCGGGCCGCAGATCACCCACGGCGCTTCCGTGGGCAGCTTCTTGAGGTGCAGGCGCGAGGACTTGTAGCTGCAATGCTCCGACCACATCACCGAAAAGATGCCGAGCTCGACAAGGTTCGGCTCGCGGCCCAGCGCGTGGAGGACACGCTCGTATTCCTCGGCGGAAAGGCCGTGCTGTTCGACGATTTCGGGGGTGATTGCGCTCATTGGGGGACTCCTTGCCGCGCCCCCTAGATTACTGGAGCGCGAAGGCCAAGTTGCCGCGCTTCCGGAACCAGCGATTTTTGCTCACCCATGCGGCGAGTGCGGTCAGCAGGCCAAAGGCGATCAGCGCTTGAAGGTAGACCAGCAGTCCGGCGCTATCGGGATGGGGGGCAAGCCAGTTGATCGCCTGAAGCAGCAGCATGACCCCCGCCAGCACCAGCGGCGGCCCCGCCGGGCCGCGCGTGCGGCGCAGGTAGAAGGCAAAGGCCGCGCCCGTCAGCCCCAGTTCCAGCGGCACCGCGACCCAGGGCACGTTCCACAGGCCGAGGCCCAGCTTGGGCGGCGTGCCGTCGATGGTGAGGTCGGGAATATGTACCAGCCAGTCGAGCACCCAGTGCGAGACCACCACCAGCCCCGCCAGTGCCCCTGTGCCGAGGCTGCGGTCGCGCAGCGCCACGATGCCGAGCAGGGCCGCGGCCCAGATCATCGTGCCCAAGAGGCTGTGTGTATAGGGCATGTCGTAGAGGTCGTAAGGCACCATCACGCTCGCCGCAGGGTCAATCCGCATATGCTCGACCCCGATGGCGGCGAGCGCGAAGAAGCCCCAATCGACCAGCTGCGCAGCGACGAACATCGTCGCCAGCCGGGGCCGTTCCGGGCTGACGGCAGCGGCGACGAAGGCCGGGGCGAAGTGGCCGATGAACATCTCAGGCGGCAGGCGTGGCGGGCGCGAAGCGCAGGACGGCCCAGCACGCGAGCGAGCTCGCCGCGCCGGTGACGAAGGCGCCCCACAGGATGTCGAGCACGCTGATCTGGGTCGACCACACCTTCATCACCGCCTGGCTGGTGAGGTCGAAGGTCGCGTAGCACAGCGCGCCGAGCAGAATGCCGTTGAGCATCGCCGCCTGCACCCCGCCGCCTTCGAGGCCGGGCTTGATCGCGAACCAGCACATCCCGGCGATGTAGATGAGGTAGAAGGCGATGGCCGCAGGCAGGTTGAAATCCTTGGCCATGATCTCGCCGATCACCGGCTTGTAGAGATTGACCGAGGCCCAGCGCAGCCACACCGCATCGAGCATGAGAAACGACAGCGCCGCAACGCCATAGGCGATGATCCACTTCAGCAGCATGAGTGCGATTATCCTGTGTTGGTTGATCCCGCCCGATGCCGCGCAGCCTTGACCGCACCGCCGCGCCCCGTCAATGCTCGCGGACATGGACAAGGGCACTTCATCACCGGCTGCGGCCGGGCAGGACATCGCGCAATTAAGCTTCGAGCAGGCGCTCGGTCAGCTTGAGCAGATCGTGCAGCAGCTGGAACGCGGCGACGTGCCGCTCGACCAGTCGATCAGCCTCTACGAACGCGGCGAGGCGCTGCGTGCGGCGTGCCAGCAGCGGCTCGATGCGGCGCAGGCGCGGATCGAGAAGATCGTCACCGGTGCCGATGGCCGGGCGAGCGGCACCCGCCCGTTCGACGCGGAAGGTTGAGCGTGATGCTGGTGGAAAGCGGCAGCACGCTGCTTGGGGACGCGATCAGGAGCGTCCAGTCCGACATCGATTCGCTGTTCGATGCGCTGCTCCCGGTGCCCGACGATACCAGCGCGCGCCTGATCGAGGCGATGCGCTATGCCGCGATCGGCGGCGGCAAGCGGGTGCGTCCGCTGCTGGTGTGCAGCACCGCGGGCCTGTTCGGCGTGTCGCGCGATGCCGCCCTGCGCGCCGGGGCGGCGATCGAGGCGATCCACGTCTATTCGCTGATCCACGACGACTTGCCCTGCATGGACAATGACGATCTGCGCCACGGCAAGCCGACTCTGCACAAGGTCTATGACGAGGCGACCGCCGTGCTGGCGGGCGATGCGCTCCACGCGCTCGCTTTCGAAATCCTCGCCGATGAGGGCACCAGCACCGATCCCTTTACCCGCTCCGAACTGATCCTGACGCTGGGCAAGGCCTCGGGGATGCACGGCATGGCCGGCGGGCAGATGATGGACATGGTCGCCGACGAGGAGGGCGTAACCTACGATCTCCACACCATCACCCGGCTGCAACAGCTCAAGACCGGCGCGCTGCTGGCCGCCAGCGTCGAGATGGGCGCGATCCTCGGCAAGGTGGCGCCGCAGGGCCGGGCGCATCTGCGCGCCTATGCCCGCGACATCGGCCTCGCCTTCCAGATCGCCGACGACTTGCTCGATGTCGTCGGAGACGAGGACAAGGCGGGCAAGGCGCTGCGCAAGGATGACGAACAAGGCAAACAGACCTTCGTCACGCTGCTGGGCGTCGATCGCGCCCGCGAACAGGCGCGTGCGCTGGTCGATCAGGCTGTCGAGCGGCTATCGTCCTACGGCGCGGAGGCCGACATCCTGCGCGCGCTCGCCCGCTACATCGTCGAACGCGACCGCTGATCACCGGCGGCCCGCCACACGCATAGGCACTGCAAGGGGGACAACATGGCATTCCGGCAAGTCGTTCAGGAAGAAACCTATGGCGGGGTGACGATGCGCATCCACCGCTTCGTCGAAAAGAAGATGGTGGCGCGCGGGATCCCCACCGGGGTCGAAGGGCAGCTCCACTACATCGCCGAGCCGACCGACGTGCATCAGCTCGAAATCGTGCTCAACAACGCCTCGGCGCTGATCGAACCGGGGGCGCTGCAATATTCCTACGGTAATCTCAGTGCCGAAATCGTGCGGCACGAGGCGCAGAAGGGCTTTTTCGCGCGTGCGGCGGCTTCGGCGGCGACGGGCGAATCGGCCCACGCGACGCGCTATTCAGGCAGCGGCACGATCTGGTGCGAGCCGGTGCGCAAGCACTTCATCCTCGCCACGATGGACGGCCCGCAGGATGCCCTGCTGCTGGATGACCGTGCATTCTATGCCTGCTCTGCGGAGATTGCGCTCTCCACCCACATGCACAAGTCGATCTCGGGCATGTTCTCGGGCAATGGCCTCGCCCAGCCCAAGATCACCGGGGCGGGGGTGTTCGCGGTGGAAAGCCCGGTGCCCGTCACGGAGATCGACGAAATCGCCGTGCTGCCGGGGCAGGAAGTCGTGGTCGATGGCGATTTCATGCTGATGTATTCGGCGAACCTCGAAGTCACCATCGGCCCGCTGGTGGCCGGGCTGCGCAATGCGATGCGATCGGGCGAGGGCTTCGTCTACAAGCTGCGCGGGCAGGGCGCGGTGTGGGTAACGCCGTCGTCGCGCATCGCCTGACCCGGCCCGAGCCCGAGAGAGGACACGCAGCATGAGCCGCCGCATCGGGATCTATCCCGGCACCTTCGATCCCATCACCCTGGGCCACGCCGACATCATCCGGCGCGGCTCCAAGCTGGTCGATCACCTGATCATCGGGGTGACCACCAATCCTTCCAAGAACCCGATGTTCTCGACCGAGGAACGCTTCCACATGGTCGAGCGCGAGGTGGCGAACATGGGGCTCGGCAATGTCGAGGTGGTGGGCTTCAATGCGCTGCTGGTGAAGTTCGCGCAGAAGATGGGCGCCAATGTCATCATCCGCGGCCTGCGCGCGGTCGCCGATTTCGAATACGAATATCAGATGGCGGGCATGAACCAGCAGCTCGACGACGATATCGAAACCGTGTTCCTGATGGCCGATGTCTCGCTGCAACCGATCGCGTCCAAGCTGGTCAAGGAAATCGCGGTCTATGGCGGCGATATCGCCCGCTTCGTCAGCGCGCCGGTGTGCGAGGAAGTGGTCGCACGGGTGCGCGAACACGGGCTCAAGGGCGATTACTGACGCGCGCTTGTCCACACGCGCCGCCTTCGTTCATTGCAGTGTCAGACCGGCGGGGCTAAACGCCCGGCTGAAATCCGGATGGAACCATGATCACAGCCAAGTTTGCCACTGCCTTTGCCGCTTTCGCCCTTTTCGCCGCGCCGCAGGCCGCCTTCGCGCAAAAGCAAAAGGACGACACCCCGCCCGAGGCTTTCGGCGAGAACGCCGAAAAGCCCGACGCGGATGAGGCCGCAATGCCCGTCGCTCCGCGCACCTATGCGCCGATCAATTTCGATCCGACGGTCGATCCCGAGAACGTCTGGGTGCTCGACCTGTCGAATGGCGAGCGAGTCAAGATCCGCCTTCAGGCCGGTTGGGCCCCCGGTCATGTCGAGCGGATCAAGACGCTGACCCGCGCGGGCTTCTACAACGGAGTGGTGTTCCACCGCGTGATCGATGGCTTCATGGCGCAGGGCGGCGATCCGACCGGCACCGGGCAGGGCGGCAGCGAACTTCCCGATCTCAAGGCCGAATTCAACCCCATGCCCCACGTGCGCGGCACGCTGTCGATGGCGCGCGCCTCGGAAGAGGACAGCGCCAACAGCCAGTTCTTCATCGTCTTCTACCCGCGCTTCAGCCTCGACAAGAAATACACCAATTTCGGCCGGGTGATCGAGAACATGGAAGCGGTGGACGCCATCAACCGGGGCGAACCGCCGCAAAACCCGACTTACATCGTCCAGGCCTCGCTCGGCAGCGACAACCTGCCGCCTCCGCCGCCGCCCGCGCCGGCCGAGGATGCGCCGATCTCGGCCGACATGCTGAGCGCGCCGCTGCCCTAAGGCTCTTCCCTCACAGGGCACGCGGCTCTATGCGCGCGGCCCATGAAGGTTGACCTGTTCGATTTCGAGCTTCCGCAAGAGCGTATCGCGCTGCGCCCCGTGCGCCCGCGCGATGCGGCGCGGATGCTGGTGGTGCGGGGGGGTGATGCCCCGTTCGAGGACCGCGGCTTGCGCGATCTACCGCAATTGCTGAACCCCGGCGATGTGCTGGTGTTCAACGACACCCGCGTCATTCCCGCCCAGCTCGAAGGCCGCCGCGCTGACGGTGAAGCCAGGATCGGCGCGACTTTGCACAAGCGGATCGACCTCAGACGCTGGCAGGCCTTCCTCAGAAACGCCAAGCGGGTGAAGATCGGCGACCAACTGGTGTTCGGCGGCGGCGTCACCGCGCGGGCCGAGGAGCGCCATGCCGACGGCTCGCTGACCTTGCTTTTCGAGGGCGAGGAGCCAGTCGAAGTCCTGCTCGACCGCGCGGGCACCATGCCGCTGCCGCCCTATATCGCGAGCAAGCGCGGGGTCGATGCCCAAGACCTCGAAGACTACCAGACCATGTTCGCGCGCGAAGAGGGTGCGGTTGCCGCTCCCACCGCCTCACTGCACTTTACGCAAAGGCTGGTCGACGCGATTGACGCCGCCGGAATCGGGCGCGCGATGCTGACGCTGCATGTTGGGGCGGGGACGTTCCTTCCGGTGAAGGCCGAGGACACCGACGACCACCGGATGCACGCCGAATTCGGGCGCATCTCCGCCGAAACCGCCGACCGGCTCAATGCCGCACGCGCTGCCGGAGGCCGGATCATCGCAGTCGGCACCACTTCGCTGCGGTTGCTGGAAAGCGCGGTGGACGAGAACGGCGTGATCCAGCCTTTCGCGGGCGACACCGCGATCTTCATCACGCCCGGCTACAAGCTCCGCGCGGTCGACGGGCTGATGACCAATTTCCACCTGCCCAAATCGACCCTGATGATGCTCGTTTCTGCGCTCATGGGGCGCGAGCGGATGATGGCGGCCTATGCCCACGCCATCGCGAACGAATACCGCTTCTATTCCTATGGTGACTCCTCGCTGCTGCTCCCGTAATCGGTGGCAATGAGCGAACCCATCCTCTCACTCCGCGGCCTCACCAAGACCTACAAGAACGGCCCGCGCGCGCTCGACAATGTCGATCTCGATATCCGCAAAGGCGAGATTTTCGCGCTGCTCGGGCCGAACGGGGCGGGCAAGACCACGCTGATCGGCGCGGTGTGCGGGCTGGTGCGGCCGAGCGGCGGGACGATGCACGCTTTCGGGCACGATCTCGCGCGCGACTGGCGGCGGGCGCGGGCGCGGATCGGGCTGGTGCCGCAGGAACTCGCCACCGACATGTTCGAAACCGTGCGCCGCGCGGTCACCTATTCGCAAGGCCTGTTCGGCAAGCCGCACGATCCGGCGCGGATCGAGGATATCCTGCGCAGCCTCTCGCTGTGGGACAAGCGCGATGCGCAGATCCGCGCGCTCTCGGGCGGGATGAAGCGCCGCGTGCTGATCGCCAAGGCGCTGGCGCATGATCCTGAGCTGCTGTTTCTCGACGAGCCCACAGCGGGCGTCGATGTCGAGCTGCGCAAGGACATGTGGCAGCAGATCGCCGCGTTGAAGGAGCGCGGCGTCACGATCATCCTCACCACCCACTACATCGAGGAGGCCGAGGAAATGGCCGACCGCGTCGGCATCATTCAGGGCGGGCGCATCCTCATGGTGGACGAGAAGCGCGCGATGATGGAGCGATTGGGCACCACCGAGGCGGTGATCGATCTCGCCGCGCCGCTTGCCGCGCTGCCGCCTGCCATCGCCAGCTTCCCGGTCGAACTCGCCGAGGGCGGCACGCGGATCGTCTATCGCGGCGGCAACGGGCAGGGCGGGGGCCGGGCGCAGGTCGCAGAACTCACCCAGGCCCTCGCGCGCGAAGGCATCGTCTACACCAGCATCGACATCCACGATTCTTCGCTCGAGGATATTTTCGTCGGCCTGCTGGGCAGCAAGTCGGAGGCGGCGTGATGCATTTCAAATTGCGCAGCGCGCTCGCCATCTACCAGCGAGAGATGGCCCGCGCCTTCCGCACCGCATTCCAGTCGATCCTGTCGCCGGTGCTGACCACCTCGCTCTATTTCGTGGTGTTCGGCAGCGTCATCGGGGCGCGGATGGAGCCGATCGGCGGGGTGCCTTATGGCGCCTTCATCATCCCCGGTCTGCTGATGCTCACCCTGCTGGGGGAGACCACCAGCAACGCCAGCTTCGGCATCTACATGCCGCGCTTCACCGGCACGATCTACGAATTGCTTTCCGCTCCCGTCGGCGTCGCCGAGACGCTTGCCGGTTTCGTCGGTGCGGCGATGACCAAGGGGCTGATCCTCGCCGCGATCATCCTCGCCACGGCGACATTTTTCGTCGATTACCAGATCAAATACCCGCTGTTCGCCGCCTTCTACATCATGCTGGTAGCGGCAAGCTTCGCGTTGTTCGGCTTCATTCTCGGCATCTGGGCTGACAGCTTCGAAAAGCTCGGGATCATTCCGCTGCTGATCCTCACGCCGCTGACGTTTCTGGGCGGCACCTTCTACTCGATCCGCGAACTGCCCGCACCATGGGACGCAATGGCGCTCGCCAACCCGATCGCCTTTCTGGTGAGTGGTTTGCGCTTTTCCTTCTACGGTGTGGCAGATGTGCCGATCGCCCTGTCTCTAGGCCTGACAATCGCGTTTCTGGCGATCTGCGTCATTGTTATTGCAATCATTTTTTGCACCGGATGGCGTTTGCGCGAGTGAACGGATCTATCCGACGAAAGGCGTTGGTCGGACATTATACACCGTTCGGCAGACATTAATGTTGCTTGCACGCTTCGTTCATTGCGCAGCAAGCGGATCGATCCCATCTGCGGTCCACGTGTCGTCCCAAGCGGGCGACCGGGAATTAGAACAAGGATCAACTCCATGAAAAAGATCGCCTACACCACTCTCGCCGCCATCGGCGCGATCGCTCTTCCGGCTGCCGCCCAGGCGCAGTCGACCGAAGGCGCCGACATCACCATCGGGGCTTCCGTTGGTCTGCACGACCTCGGCATCGACCTCGGCGATCTCGACGCCGATGACGGCGAATTCGACGATTTCAGCATCGATGACAGCGCCGAAATCTACGGCGGCTTCATCGCGGCCGACTTCCCGCTCAGTGAAAGCCTGTTCGCCGGCGTCGAAGGCAACGCGCACTTCGGCAGCGGCCCGATCGAGGCGGAATACGGCGTTTCGGCCCGTCTCGGTTTCAAGACCGAAGGCGGCAGCAAGATCTACGCCCGCGGCGGTTACCAGTGGGTCGACCTCGATGTCGAAAACCTGACCGGCGTGAGCGAAGACTTCCTCGACGACAACGACATCCCGGTGAGCGATGTTGGCGGCGATTACCTCGTCGGCGTCGGCGTCGAAGTGCCGGTGAGCTCGGTGGTGCTGCGCGCCAATGTCGACACCATCGCCTTCGACACCCTGCGCGGGACCGTCGGCGTTGGCTTCAAGTTCTAAGCCGTCTCAAGACAAAGGGGAGGCGGCACGCCGCTTCCCCGCACGTCACCTCCTGGTGGCGAAAGGGGCCGACCCGTTCGGCCCCTTTTTTGTGTGTGCGGCAAAAGCCGTTCCGACGCGCGGCCATGCCGCCTTTAGTGGTGACAGGCCAGCCGCACCCCGCTAGCGCGCGGGGCGCAATGACCGCACCCCGTTTCTCCTTCACTCTCCACGCGACCGACGGCAAGGCTCGCACCGGCACCATCGCGATGCAGCGCGGCGAAATCCGCACCCCCGCCTTCATGCCCGTGGGCACCGCCGCCACTGTGAAGGCGATGAAGCCTGAGGCCGTGCGCCAGACCGGCGCGGACATTATCCTCGGCAACACCTACCACCTGATGCTGCGCCCCGGCGCCGAGCGCGTCGCCCGGCTTGGCGGCTTGCACAGCTTCATGAACTGGCAGCGCCCGATCCTGACCGATAGCGGCGGCTATCAGGTGATGAGCCTTTCGGAACTGCGCAAACTGACCGAGCAGGGCGTCGAGTTCCGCAGCCACTTGGACGGCAGCAAGCACATGATCACGCCCGAGCGCAGCATGGAAATCCAGCGCCTGCTCGGCAGCGACATCGTGATGGCCTTCGACGAATGCCCCCGTGCCGACCGTCCGCGTGACGAGATCGCCGCCTCGATGGAACTCTCGATGCGCTGGGCGAAGCGCAGCCGCGAAGGCTTCGATGCGGGGGAGGAACACGCTTCCCGCGCCGCGCTGTTCGGCATCCAGCAAGGCGCGCTCCACGAAGACCTGCGCCGCATCAGCGCCGACAAGCTCTCCGACATCGGTTTCGATGGCTATGCGGTCGGCGGGCTGGCCGTGGGCGAGGGGCAGGAAGCGATGTTCGGCGTGCTCGACTACGCGCCCGACATGCTGCCGGCCGACCGCCCGCGCTACCTGATGGGCGTGGGCAAGCCCGACGATCTCGTTGGCGCGGTCGAGCGCGGGATCGACATGTTCGATTGCGTGCTGCCGACCCGCTCGGGCCGCAACGGGCAGGCCTTCACCTGGAACGGCCCGCTCAACCTGAGGAATGCGCGCTTTGCCGAGGACACCGGCCCGCTCGACGCGCGCTGCCATTGTCCAGTCTGCACCACCTACAGCCGCGCCTACATCCACCACCTCGTGAAATCGGGCGAGATGCTCGGCGCGATGCTGGTGACCGAGCACAATCTCAGCTTCTATCAGGCCTTGATGGGAGCCATGCGGACTGCCATTGCCGCAGGGACATTCACCGATTTTGCCGCTGCCTTCCGGCGCGATTACCTTGGAAGTTCCGCTTGATGCCCAAACTGCCCGAAGACTGCCAGACCATGGCCGACGTGCGCGAAGGCGTCGATGCGCTCGACCGCGAGCTGGTGGCGCTGCTGGCGAAGCGGTTCGGCTACATGCGCGCCGCCGCCCGGATCAAGCCCACCCGCGATGCCGTGCGCGATGAGGCGCGCAAGGCCAGCGTGATCGCCGCCGCCGTCGCCGAGGCCGAGGCAGCGGGCATTCCCGGCGATGTCGTCGCCGATATCTGGGAGCGTCTGGTCGAAGGCTCGATCGCCTATGAATTCGGCGAATGGGACCGCGTGCGAGCCTAGCTTCGGTCGGGCGCAACGCGATGATGGCACCGTCCCGCATCGCCATCCTGCCGCCAGAGGATTGCCGCAATGACCGATGATCTGGTCTTTGGCTGGCGCACCGCGCTGCTGCTTGTGGCCTTCATCCAGCTCCTGCTGATCGCCGCCGCGCTCACCCGTCCGCTTGAAAACCGCGCATCGAACCGCACGCTGGCGGCTTTGCTGGTGGTGCTGGCGGGGATCGTAACCCCCTGGATGATAGGCTTTGCCGGCTTCTATGATCGCTGGCGCTGGCTCAGCTTCGTTCCGGTGTCGATCACGCTCGCCGTCGCCCCGCTGTTCTGGCTCTATGTCCACGCCTTGCTCAAGGGGCATTGGCCGGATCGCGCAAAGCGCCACCTGTTTCCCGCCCTTGCGCAGTTCGCCTATCTGGCGATTTGCTTCCTCGCACTGCCCTTGCCGTTGAAGAACGAATGGCTGGCGCGGCAGGGGCCAGCCTACCAGCTGATCACCGGACTGGGGGTGATGGCGGGGCTCACCGGCTATGGTCTCGCCATCGCCCGCATGATCACGCGCTACCGGGCCGAGCTTCCGCAGCAGGTCGCCGATGCGGAACGCTATGCGCTGGGTTGGCTGGGCCAAGCGATGGCCGCGCTGTTCGTGCTGCTCGCGGTCTGGACGATTTTCGGCGTATGGGATTTTGTCGCGCCGCTCGGCTATCGCGGCCTGATGGGGCTCTATGTGGCGATTGCCGCGATCGCGCTCTTCCTCGGTGTGCAGGGCCTGCGCCATGCCGACCGCCGCTTCCCGATGCCCGAGGTTCCGCCGACCGACAACCAGACGCGCGACTGGGCGGCGCTGGGTCAGGCGTGGGCCGCGACCACGCGCAACCAGCGCTGGCACACCGATCCCGACCTCAGCCTTGCCCTGCTCGCGCGGCGGCTCGGAACCAACACCGGCTATCTCTCGCGCGCGCTCAACGAAGGGCTGGGGATGAACTTCGCCACCTTCGTGGGTCGTCTGCGCTGCGAGACCGTGGCCGATGCCATCGCGGCGGGGCGCAGCGACGATCTGCTCGACCTCGCGCTCGAGGCCGGGTTCAGTTCCAAGGCGAGCTTCAACCGCGCCTTTCGGGCCGAGTATGGCTGCACCCCCTCGACCTATCGCCAAAGACACGTCTCAAAAGGCGAATAGTTCGCCCGATTTCGCCTTTTGCAGCGCATGATGCGCGCGTGCCGCCCATCAGGCTCCGGACAGACAGGAGGCGATCATGCTGGACAGACGGAATTTCATGCGCGGCACCGCGGCGGGCGGGGCCATGCTGACGCTGCCCTTCGCCGCGCGAGCGGTGGCAGACGAGGGCGCGGCGGCGCTCGACGACATGGCGATCCTGCGCGCGGCGCTGGACCTCCATCCCGGGCTCTATCGCTACAACTCCCCGCGCGAGATCGCAGACGGGCTGCTGTGTCTCGAGGTGGCGCAGGGGCGCGCCGCCACGCGCGCCGAGCGCTTCGTGAACCTCCAGCGCTTTCTCTCTTCGATCCGCTGTGGCCACACCCAGTGCAACTTCTACAACCAGTCCGACGCGGTGGCCGCCGAGTTGTTCGAGCGGCCGACGCGGGTGCCCTTCGCCTTCGTTTGGCTTGGGGATGCGATGGTGGTGACCCGCGATCTCAGCGGCACCGGCAAGCTGGAGCCGGGAACGCGCATCGTGACGCTCAATGGCGTGCCGGTGTCGGACATTCTCTACAGCCTGCTCCCGCTCACCCGCGCCGACGGGCACAATGATGCGAAGCGCCGCAGCCAGCTGGAGATGCGCAACACCGACACCTTCGAATATTTCGACGTCTATCAGGGGCTGCTCTTCCCGCCCGAGAACGCGCTGCATCGGATCACCGCCCAGCGGCCAGACGGCAGCGACTTTGCGATCGAGCTGCCGGCCATCGGGCTCGCCGAGCGTCAGGCCGGGCTTTCCGTCCCCGATGACGAGGGCACCGACACCCCGCTCTGGACATGGGAAATGCGCGGCGACGTTGCCGTCCTGACCATGCCGACCTGGGTGATGTACAACACCAAGTGGGACTGGGAGCGCTGGCTCGACGACAGGCTCGCCAGCCTGTCGGGCGCGCGTGGCCTCGTTCTCGACCTGCGCGACAACGAAGGCGGAAACGAGTGCGGGAACGTGATCCTCTCGCGCCTGACCGACAGGGACATCCAGTTCCCCGGGTATCGCAAGCTTGTCCGCTATCGCGAGGTCCCGGCCGCGCTCGACCCCTATCTCGACACGTGGGACCGCAGCTTCCGCAAGATCGGCGTCGAGGCCGAGGATGTCGGCGGCGGGTTCTATGAATTGCCCGGCAAGATCGAGGAAACCGACTTCATCCCCGCAATGGCCCCGCGCCTGACCGTGCCGGTGGCGGCGCTAATCTCGCCGGTGTGCAGTTCGGCGACCTTCTCTTTTGCTCGGCGCGCCAAGGAATCGGGACTTGTCAGGCTGTTCGGCGAGACATCGGGCGGGAACCTGCGCGGGATTAACGGCGGGTCCTATTTTTTCGTGCGCCTGCCGGAGTCCGGGATCGAGTTCGATATTCCGCTGATCGGCTATTTTCCCACCGTCCCGCAGCCCGACGCCGGGGTCGATCCCGACGTTGTCATCCCGCGCAGCATCGCCGACATCGCCGGCGGGCGGGATGCCTGTATGGAGCGAGCGATCGACTGGTTGAGCCGCCGCTGATCCAACGAAAAAGGGCGGCCCCGCAAGGCCGCCCTTTTCGTGTGTCATGCCGTCCGAAGGATCAGCGCGAGTAGAATTCGACCACCAGGTTCGGTTCCATCGTCACCGGGTAAGGCACTTCGTCGAGCTTCGGCACGCGGGTGAAGGTCACCTTGTCGGTGCCATCGGGCATGACGTAGTCGGGAATGTCACGCTCGGCGAGGCTCTGGGCTTCGATCACCAGCGCCATTTCCCTGGCCTTGCTGCCAAGGCTGATCACGTCGCCCACCACCACGCGGCGCGAGGCGATGTTGCACTTGACGCCGTTCACATAGATGTGACCGTGGCTGACGATCTGGCGCGCGGCGAAGATCGTCGGCGCGAACTTGGCGCGGTAGACGACCATGTCCAGACGCTGCTCGAGCAGGCCGATCAGGTTCTGGCTGGTGTCGCCCTTCATGCGCGATGCTTCGGCATAGGTGCGCTTGAACTGCTTTTCGGTGACGTCGCCGTAGTAGCCCTTGAGCTTCTGCTTGGCGCGCAGCTGCAGGCCATAGTCGCTCATCTTGCCCTTGCGGCGCTGGCCATGCTGGCCGGGGCCGTAGGAACGCTTGTTCACCGGGGAATTCGGGCGACCCCAGATGTTTTCGCCCATCCGGCGGTCAAGCTTGTACTTGGCGCTCTTGCGCTTCGACATAAGTCTTCCTTCAATGTGCTGCGCCGCCCCCTGTGGGCAGCGATCTAACCCGGCATCGCTCCATCCCGGACCTTGGGGCGGGATGCGGCCACTGCTTCACCGGGGTGCAGGGCCCATTTGCGAAGGCGCGCGCATAGCAGGATTGGCCCTCGGGTCAAGCGCAGACCGGCCTTGGCTGGCTCAACGGGGGTTGTTCAGCTCGCGCCATTCCTCGACCGTGCGGCAGATCTTGGTCTTGCGGCGGCTCGATGTGTCGAGCTTGACATAGCGGCAGATGCGCTTGTCCTCTTCCGCCTCGGCGTCCGGCTTGGGCGCTTCGGTCTGCGGGGCTTCGGTTTCGGCGGGCTGAACGGTATCGCTGGGCTGCGCGGCCGCGCCGAGGGGAGCAAGCAGCAGGGCGCCGGCCGGGGCCAGCGTGAAACGGCGCGGGAAGTTCATCAGCAATCTCACTTGGTTGGGGGAGAGGGAGCGGATAGTGCTAACCCGCCATTTGCCCCTGTCCAACCCCAATCGACGAACAACTTCAGTCGCGTATCGGGCGCTCCAGCGTGCTGAGGATGCCGCGCAGGGTGCGCACTTCGAGATGGTTCCAGCCCGGCTTGGTCAGCAGGGTGCGCAGGGTCCGGCGGCTCGCCTCGGCGCGGGCGTGGGGAAAGAAATAGTCGCGCGGGGCCAGCAGCTTCTCGAAATGGGCGATCATCGCTTCGAGCTCGTCCTGCGGGGCCGGGGGCAGGGCGTCCTCGGCGGTGGGCTGCACCAGCGTATCACCTGCCGCACCCAGCTCGCGCCCGATTCGCGCCCATTCATAGGCAACCAGAATCACCGCCTGCGCCAGGTTCAGCGACCCGAATTCGGGATTGATCGGGATCGTCAGGATGTTGCGGGCCAGAGCGACGTCCTCGGTTTCAAGCCCCGACCGCTCCGGCCCGAAGATGATCGCGTGACGACCCGCTTCGCTATGGACCAGCCGCCCCGCCTCGTCCGCGCCGATCACCGGCTTGGTGACGCCGCGCTTCCTGACGGTGGTGGCGTGAACATGGGCGCAATCGGCGACGGCTTCGGCGGTGGTGGCAAAGACCTGCGCCTGTTCAAGCACGATGTCGGCCCCCGCCGCCGCCGGCCCGGCCGAGGGGTTGGGCCACCCGTCGCGGGGGCTCACCAGCCGCATCTCGGTCAGCCCGAAATTGAGCATCGCGCGCGCCGCCTTGCCGATATTCTCGCCCAATTGCGGGCGCACGAGCACGATCACTGGCTTGTTGAGTTCGGCCATTTGTTCTTAATCCTTGGCCGCTTGCTGGACGGTGCTTGCAAATTCCTCGAAGTCGCGCGCTTCGGAGAAATCGCGGTAGACGCTGGCGAAGCGGATATAAGCGACCGAGTCGATCTGCCGCAGCCCTTCCATCACCAACTCGCCGATATGGGCGGATGGCACCTCGGCCTCGCCCGAGGTTTCGACCTGGCGCTGGATGCCGCTGATCAGCTGGTCGAGCCGCTCCTGATCGATCCCCCGCTTGCGCGAGGCGAGCGCGATGGACTGTTCGAGCTTGGAGCGGTCGAAGGGTTCGCGCCTGTCTCCGGACTTGACGACCACGACCTCGCGCAACTGCACGCGCTCGAAGGTGGTGAAGCGCGCGCCGCAGGACGAGCACTGGCGACGCCGCCGGATCGAGGCATTGTCCTCGGTCGGGCGGCTATCCTTTACCTGGGTATCGTCATGAGCGCAAAAGGGGCAGCGCATTCAGAGGCTTACTTCTTGATCCGCTGATAAAGTGCGAAGCCGACCCCGGCGGCGAGGCCCAGAGGCCAGGACACGATGGGGAGCAGCGCCCCGGCCACCGCGCCCACGGCAGCGCCGGTCAGCACCGGCGCGGTCGAGGGGTGGTTGAGCCCCTCCTTGGCCATGCCGCTGACCTCGGTCTTCACATCTTCGACCCAGTCCTGGGTGGGGCGCTTGTCCATCAGAAGAGCTCCTTACATGCCGGGATAGACGGGGAAGGCGGCGCACAGCGTGGCGACCCGCTGACGCACGCTCTCTTGGATCTGCGCATCGCCCTCGGGCCCATTTTTCGACAGGCCTTCAACCACTTCGGCGATGAGCTTGCCAATCGTGCGAAACTCCTCCGGGCCGAAGCCGCGGGTGGTGCCCGCGGGGGTGCCCAGACGGATGCCGCTGGTCACGAAGGGCGAGCGGGTGTCGTAGGGGATGCCGTTCTTGTTGCAGGTGAGAAAGGCGCGGTCGAGGCCCTTCTCGGCATCCTTGCCTGTCACGTCCTTGGCGGTCAGGTCGACCAGCATCGAGTGGTTGTCGGTCCCGCCACTGACGATGCGCAGTCCGTTTTCCTCAAGGCTTGCCGCCAGCGCACGGGCATTCTCGACGATGCGGTGGGCGTAATCGCGGAAGCTGGGGTCGAGCGCTTCCTTGAAAGCGACCGCCTTGGCCGCGACGATGTGCATCAGCGGGCCGCCTTGGAGGCCTGGGAAAACCGCCATGTTCAAGGGCTTGGTGTACTTCTCGTCATTCCACAGGATGATCCCCGAGCGGGGGCCGCGAAGGCTCTTGTGGGTGGTCGAGGTGACGATGTCGCAATGCGGGAAGGGCGAGGGGTGCGCGCCGCCTGCGACGAGGCCGGAAATGTGGCTCATGTCACACAGCAGCACCGCGCCCACTTCGTCGGCGATGGCGCGGAAGGCTGGGAAATCCCAGGTGCGCGAATAGGCGGTGCCGCCGCAGATGATGATCTTCGGCTTGCTCTCGCGCGCCTTGGCGGCGACCTCGTCCATGTCGATGGTCTCGGTCTCGCGGCTCACCCCGTAGGACACGACGTTGAACCACTTGCCGCTCATATTGACCGGCGATCCGTGGGTGAGGTGCCCGCCCGAATTGAGATCCAACCCCATGAAGGTGTCGCCCGGATTGAGCAGCGCGAGGAACACCGCCTGGTTCATTTGCGAGCCCGAATTGGGCTGCACATTGGCAAAATTGCAGCCAAACAACTGCTTGGCGCGCTCGATTGCCAGCGTTTCGACCACGTCGGCATAGTCGCAGCCGCCATAATAACGCTTGCCCGGATAGCCCTCGGCGTACTTGTTGGTGAAGACGCTCCCGGCCGCTTCCAGAACCGCGCGGCTCGCGATGTTCTCGCTCGCGATCAGCTCGATCTTGTCGCGCTGACGAGCGAGTTCCTTGCCGATCGCGGCGGCGATTTCGGGATCGGCGTGGGCGAGATCGTCGTTCCAGAAGCCATCCATCGGAGAGGTGCGGGCGGCGAAGTCGAGGGGCGCGGTGCTCATTGATGGGTCTCGATATGATCGGGGGCGAAGGGCGGTTTGCCGAGCTTGCCGACGCGGCGCTGGTGGCGCCCCGCCGGATCGCCGGCATCGGCGAATTCTGTGTCGAGAAAGGTCGCAACGCAGGATTTCGCCATCTCGATCCCTACGAGACGCGCGCCCATCGCGATGCAATTGGCGTCATTATGTTCGCGGGCGAGGGCGGCGGAGAACGGCTCGCTGACCAGAGCGCAACGCACCTGCGGGTGGCGGTTGACGCTGATCGAAATGCCGATACCCGATCCGCACAACGCGATGCCGAATTCCACCGTGCCTTCGGCGACGATTTCGGCCAAGCGGTAGCCGTAATCGGGATAATCGACGCTCTGCCCAGGTTCCGGCCCGAGGTCGGCGACCTCGTGACCGTCTTCCACCAGCCATTCGGCAAGTTCGGACTTCAGCTCTACGGCTGCGTGATCGGAGGCGATGGCGATGCGCATGGGTGCGCTATAAGCGCATGGGCGGGGATTCTCCACCCCTTGCCCGCGGCTTTTCGACCAGCGGTTTGGCAACAAAAGGTCAGGTCCGCGCCTTAAGGGGTGAAGACGGAATTTGCCGACAATCAGGAGACAGCAGAATGAAAGCCAAGTCGAAAGCGCAGCAGAAAGCCGCGGGTGCCGCCCTGTCCGCAAAGCGTGGCGAGACGCCGAAAAAAGACCTCAAGGGTGCATCGAAGGAGATGGTCGATTCGATGAGCGAGGATGAGCTGGAGGAAATGGCGTCGACCAAGCGCGAGTCTTTGCCGGACAAGAAAGGCTGAACGCGCCGCGCATGAAAAACCCCGCCGAAGCGAGGCATTTCGGAGTTTACTGATCCAGAAACGACCGCATCTTGCGGCTGCGCGAGGGGTGCTTCAGCTTCCGTAGCGCCTTGGCCTCGATCTGGCGGATACGTTCGCGGGTCACCGAAAACTGCTGGCCGACTTCTTCCAGCGTGTGATCGGTGTTCATCCCGATCCCGAAGCGCATCCGCAGCACGCGTTCCTCGCGCGGGGTGAGGCTGGCGAGCACGCGGGTTACGGTTTCCTTGAGGTTCGCCTGAATTGCGGCATCCACGGGGATGATCGCGTTCTTGTCCTCGATGAAATCGCCCAGGTGGCTGTCTTCCTCGTCCCCGATCGGGGTTTCGAGGGAGATCGGCTCCTTGGCGATCTTCATCACCTTGCGCACCTTCTCCAAGGGCATGGAGAGGCGCTGCGCCATTTCCTCCGGGGTGGGCTCGCGGCCTTCTTCGTGCAGGAACTGGCGTGAGGTGCGCACCAGCTTGTTGATCGTCTCGATCATGTGGACGGGAATGCGGATAGTGCGCGCCTGATCGGCGATCGAGCGGGTGATCGCCTGCCGGATCCACCACGTCGCATAGGTGCTGAACTTGTAGCCGCGACGGTATTCGAACTTGTCGACCGCCTTCATCAACCCGATGTTGCCTTCCTGAATAAGATCAAGGAATTGCAGGCCACGGTTCGTATACTTTTTGGCAATCGAGATCACCAGCCGCAAGTTCGCCTCGACCATTTCCTTCTTGGCGATGCGTGCCTCGCGCTCGCCCTTCTGCACCATGTTGACGATGCGCCGGAACTCGGGGAGGCTCATGCCGGTCTGTGCGGCGATGTCGGCGATTTCGGAGCGGATGCGCTCGATCGCGTCTTCCTCGCGCTCCGCGAAGGCCGCCCACTTCTTGTCTTTCTTGGCGCGTTCCTTGATCCAGGCGTCGTCCATCTCGTTGCCGACATAGGCGTTGAGGAAGTCGACACGCTTGACCTTGTGACGCTCGGCCAAACGCAGCATCTGCCCGCCCAGCGTGGTCAGCCGGCGGTTGAAGGCGTAGAGATTGTCGACCAGAAATTCGATCTTGGTCGCATGGAACTGCACGCTTTCGACCTCGGCGGTGAGGTCTTCGCGAAGCTGCTCGTACTTGGCTTCCTTGGCGGGCGGAAAGGCGTTGCCCGCCGCGAGCGTATCGACGCGCTCGGCCTGGAGCTTCTCGAAGGCGTTGAACAGCGTGGTGATGCGCGCGAAACGCTCGAGCGCCTCGGGCTTCAGCGCGGCTTCCATCTGGGCGAGAGAGAGGGTGTTGTCCTCCTCCTCTTCCTCTTCGCGCTTGGGGCGGCCCTCGCCGTCCTCGTCATCGTCGCTGTCGGCTTCGGGCTCGTCCTCCACCTCGTCATCCTCGCGGATGGTCGGACCGGCGGTGGCTTCGGAGATTTCGTCGTCGTCATCATCCTCGGCGCCGTCGGCCATCTTCTCGGCCGGGGGCTCCTTGGAGAGCATGGCGTCGAGATCGAGGATCTCGCGCAGCTGCATGTCGCCGTTGTTGAGGGCTTCGGACCACTGGATGATCGCGTGGAAGGTGATCGGGCTTTCGCACAGGCCCATGATCATCATGTCGCGCCCGGCCTCGATGCGCTTGGCGATGGCGATTTCGCCTTCGCGGCTGAGCAGCTCGACCGCGCCCATCTCGCGCAGATACATGCGCACCGGATCATCGGTGCGCTCACCCGTGGCGAGTTTCTTGTTACCGGCGCGCGCGTCCTTGGCCGGGCCCTTGCGCTCGGCATCGTCGTCATCATCGTCGTCGTCGTCGGCTGCGACGATTTCTTCGGCCTCGTCCCCTTCGGCCTCGGCTTCGGCGTCCTCGTCGCTTTCGACGATCTGCACGCCCATTTCAGACAGAGCGGTCTGGATGTCCTCGATCTGATCGGGGCTCATCTCGCCCGAGGGCAGCGCTTCATTGAGCTCGTCATAGGTGACGTAGCCGCGCTTTTTCGCCTTGCTGATCAGTTTCTTGATCGAAGCCTCGTTGAGATCGATCAGCGGGGCGTCTTCCTTCTCGGCCATAAATCGTCACATTTTCCGTTCTGGGGTGCATCAGGCCCGAAGCGGTGCGCCTGCCACCCGTTAATCCCATTCCCGCCCGTCAGGCGGCATCATCACTCGTGCCGGCATCGAGGGCTTCCGGCGGTGCCGCCTTGCGACGACCGAAAGCCTTCAGACGCTCTTCGACTGCCAGGAGCTGTGCGCGCAGGCGGGTCTGTTCGGCAAACGATCCTTCCGGATCGCTGTCGAAACGCGCGATCGTGGCCGCAAGCGCAGCCTCAAGCGCCGGTCTTTCGACCAGCAGCGACACAGCTTCAGCCAGTTCCTCGCACGCAGCGCCGGGATCGTTGCCTTCATTGAGGAAGGCGTAGCGGATATCTGCCGGCGGGGCAGGTTGGCTTCCCGCGTTGCATATGGCGACAGGCCCGCGCGAATCAAGCGTTTCTGCAAGTTCGAACAACGATTCGATTCCCGGCGCGGCAGAAGGGTCATGCCGGGCGAGGGTGGAAAGCGCCTCGGCATGGCGCGCGATCTCTTGCGGAAACCGCGCCAGCCCGGCGAGAACCGCCGCCAGCAGGCTCTGCCGCTGGCCTCCTGCCATCATCCCCGTCAACTGCTCGCGCGCGCCGGCGCTGAGGCCTTGCGGCAGAGCGGGGCCGGGCCGCCAGCCACCACGCTGGCCGGGCTGGAATGCGGGGCGGCCCGGAGCACGGGGAGCGAGCGGCGGGTAGGCGAAGGCCGAAAAGCGCTCGGACAATTCGCGGCGGTAGAGGCTCTTTATCTCGGGATCGACAATGGTCTCGACATGGGCCATGAGCCGCGCCTTCAATCCCGCCTTGGCCTCGGGCGTGGCAAGGGGCTGGGCGTCGCGCTCGAATTCCCACAGCGTGTCGATCAACGGGGCGGGGCTGGCGAGCAGCTTTTCGATCGCCTGACGCCCTTGCGCCTTGATGAGATCGTCAGGGTCGAGCCCGGCGGGCAGACGCACGATGCTGAGCGAGCGCATCGGGGCGAGCAGCGGCAACGCGCGGGCAATGGCGCGCATCGCCGCGCGTTGCCCCGCCGCATCGCCATCAAAGCACAGCACCGGCACCTCGACCATCCGCCACAGCAGTTCGAGCTGCATCTCGGTGAGCGCCGTTCCCAGCGGCGCGACCGCATCGGCAATCCCCGCATTGGCGAGTGCGATCACGTCCATGTAGCCCTCGACCACCACCACCCGGCCCGACTGGCGCGCGGCGGGGGCGGCGCGGTGCAGGTTGTAGAGCGTGCGGCCCTTGTCGAAGAGTTCGGTGTCGGGGGAGTTCAGATATTTGGCGACGCCATCCCGCTTGTCGAGAATCCGCCCGCCGAAAGCGATCACCCGCCCGCGTGCGTCCTGAATGGGCAGCATCACACGGCCACGAAAGCGGTCGTAGCGTTCGCCCTGTTCGTTGGCGGCGCGCATCCCGGCGCCCTCGAGCATATCCTCGCCGAACTTTGCGAGGGCCTTCGGAAGCGCTTGCCGATCCTCGGGGGCCCAGCCGAAGCCGAATTCGCGGCAAATGGCGGGCGAAAACCCGCGCCGTTCGAGATATTCGCGCGCCGCCTTGCCGCTCGCTCCGGCAAGGCTCTCGACAAAGAATTTCTGCGCGGCCTCGGTGACATCGATCAGACTGGCGCGCTGCTCGGCGCGTTTGGCCATCTGCGGGTCGGGGGCGGGGACTTCCATCCCGGCCATCGCCGCCAACTCCTTGACCGCGTCCATGAATTGCAGCCCGGCATGATCGACCATCCAGCCGATCGCATCGCCATGCGCACCGCAGCCGAAGCAGTGGTAGAACTGCTTCTGGTCGTTGACGTAGAAGCTCGGGGTCTTCTCCTCGTGGAACGGGCAGCAACCCTTCCACTCCCGCCCCGCACGGGTGAGCTTCACCGAGCGCTGGACGAGCGTCGAGAGCGTGATCCGCGCACGCAACTCGTCGTTCCATTGCGGGGTGATGGCCATGCAGAGTTAGTGCCCCTCATGCGGGCGCGTGTCGAGGCGCTAAGGAACGCGGTTGTGCACCCCGTGTGGAAACAGGCCCGTTCGTGCTGAGCTTGTCGAAGCACCGCACTTCACTTCGGAAGGAAAAACGGCCGTTCGACAGGCTCAGGGCGAACGGGATTTTGTGAGAGTTACGAAAGCGCCGCCTTCACCAGCCCGCTCGCGAGCTTGCCGTCGAGCACCGCGCCGTGGCGCGCCTTCAGCTCGGCCATCACGGTGCCCATGTCCTTCATGCCCGACGCGCCGGTCTCGGCCTTGATCGCTTCGATCGCGGCGCGGGTGGCGGCCTCGTCCATCATCTGCGGCAGGAATTCCTCGATCACCGCGAGTTCGGCCTTTTCCTTGTCGGCCAACTCCTGCCGTCCGCCGCCTTCGTACATCTCGATCGATTCGCGGCGCTGCTTGGCCATCTTCTGGAGCACGCTGGTCACCAGCACATCATCGTCGGTGATGGGCGAGGCGGCGGTGCGTTCCTCGATGTCGCGGTCCTTGATCTTGGCGCTGATCTGGCGGAGCGCGGCGGTGCGGTCCTTCTCGCCCGCCTTCATCGCGGCGATGGTGGCGGCCTTGATATCGTCTCGGATCATTTTTCCGGTGTTTCCTGTGGATGGGGAGATTGGCCGCGCCCCTAACGCAAATATCGCGCTTCGCCTAGGTTGACGCGGGGGGTGCATGGCCCTAGCGGACGAAACTTAGCAACATCGCTGGCAACACCCTGCAAACGGAGCGCCCCATGGCCGACCCCGCAACTTTTCGCGCGCAACCTTCAGGCGCGACGGGAGTCCTCGTTCTGGCCGATGGAACGGTGATCTGGGGCCGCGGTTTCGGCGCGGCCGGGGCGAGCGTGGGTGAGGTGTGCTTCAACACCGCCATGACCGGCTATCAGGAGGTGATGACCGATCCCTCCTACGCCGCGCAGATCGTCACCTTCACCTTCCCGCATATCGGCAATGTCGGCGCGAATGGCGAGGACGTGGAGAGCCGCGTCGAAGGCGCCGTCGGCTGCGTGGTGCGCGAGGATGTGACCGAGCCCTCAAATTTCCGCTCGGCGGAACGCTTCGTCGAATGGATGACGCGCAATGGAAAGATCGGGCTTGCGGGCATCGACACCCGCGCGCTGACCCGCCGCATCCGCCAGAGCGGTGCGCCCAACGCGGTGATCGCGCACGCGCCTGACGGCAAGTTCGACCTCGATGCGCTGCTGAAGCGCGCGCAGGAGTGGCCCGGGCTGGAAGGCATGGACCTCGCGATCCGCGTCACCCGCGACAAGCACGAAGGCTGGGAGGGCGGCTACTGGACGCTCGGCAAGGGCTATGGCCGCGCGCCGTTTGACGCGAAGCCGCACGTCGTGGCGATCGACTATGGCTCCAAAGACAACATCTTCCGCAATCTGGTGAAAGCCGGCGCGCGGGTGACGGTGGTGCCGGCCAAGACCTCGTTCGACGAGGTGATGGCGCTGAAGCCCGACGGCGTGTTCCTCTCCAACGGCCCGGGCGACCCGGCGGCGACCGGCGAATATGCCGTGCCGGTGATCAAGGCGCTGCTCGACGCGGATGTGCCGCTGTTCGGCATCTGCCTCGGCCACCAGATGCTCGCGCTCGCCGCGGGCGCGAAGACGATCAAGATGCATCAGGGCCACCGCGGCGCGAACCATCCCGTCCAGCGCGTGGGCGAGGGCTGGGGGGAGACGTCGGGCCTCGTCGAGATCACCTCGATGAACCACGGCTTTGCGGTCGATGCGGCGACCTTGCCGGAGGGGGTGGAGCAGACCCATGTGTCGCTGTTCGACGGGACGAATTGCGGGATTGCCATCAAGGGCAAGCGGGCCTTCGCGGTGCAGTATCACCCTGAGGCCTCGCCGGGGCCGCAGGATAGCTTCTACCTGTTCGAGAAGTTTGTGGGGGGGCTGGAGTGAGGCGTCTCCTGCTCGGTATGGCTCTGGGCGCCGGGCTAGCGTCGCTGTCTTTCGTCGTCGGTTTGCAGATGACAAGGTCGGCGAACGATAGTTCATTTGTTCTCAGCACCCGCATCGGTGGAGAGAGTCAGTCCAAGCTAATTGGTGTGGCCGGCGCATGCGCCGGTCGTTTCCGAGCTGAAACCACGTCACACACCTTTGAAATCAGCTATTCCATAAGCGATCTGAGCACGGACGACATTGCTTGCCTGATCGAGAAATCCGGTCCGATCAGGCGAGATGTTTTCATTCGGAGACAGGCATGACTCCGCAGACCACGCTTTTGTTCAAGGCGAGTCATAATCCCCCTTCCCCTTGGGGAAGGGTTGGGGATGGGGGTTCGGCGGTGAGGGGGCAGGGCGTCGTTGCGTGCGCGGAGCACCCATCCCCAACCCCTTCCCTCAAGGGAAGGGGCTCAAGTGCGCTCATTCCGCGCAATCGCAATCTCTTGCGCGATCACCGTGAGCACGCCGTCGATGTTCCCCAGCACTTCGTTATTCCAGAAACGGATCACGCGGTAGCCGTGGGCTTCGATGATGCGCGTGCGGTTCGCGTCGGTCGAGCTTTCGGAATGCTGTCCGCCGTCGAGTTCAATGGCGAGACGCAAGCTCCGGCAGGCGAAGTCGGCGATGAAGTTGCCGATGGGAAACTGCCGGGTGAACTTCGCGCCCTCGAACCGGCTCGCCCGGAGGTGAAGCCACAGGCGCTGTTCCGCTTCGGTCGCATTGTTGCGCAAGTTTCGCGCAAGGCTGGTCAGTCGCTTTTCCGCCATCGTGGTACACCCATCCCCAACCCCTTCCCTCAAGGGAAGGGGCTACAAGTAGCGAAGTTGAGCTAAATGCCCAAAAGAACCGACATCTCCTCGATCCTCGTCATTGGCGCCGGGCCCATCATCATCGGGCAGGCGTGCGAGTTCGATTACTCCGGCACGCAGGCGATCAAGGCGTTGAAGGAGGAGGGCTACCGCGTCATCCTCGTCAACTCGAACCCGGCGACGATCATGACCGATCCAGAGTTCGCCGATGCGACCTATATCGAGCCGATCACGCCCGAGATCGTCGCCAAGATCATCGCCAAGGAACGCCCCGATGCGCTGCTGCCGACGATGGGCGGGCAGACCGCATTGAACTGCGCGCTCAAGCTCGACGAGATGGGCGTGCTCGCCGAATACGGCGTCGAGATGATCGGGGCCAAGGCCGACGCCATCGACAAGGCCGAGAACCGCCAGCGGTTCCGCGAGGCCATGGATGCGATCGGGCTCGAATCCGCGCGCTCGGGCGTTGCCAACACGGTCGAGGAAGCCTTCGTCATTCTCGAACGCACCGGCCTGCCCTCGATCATCCGCCCCTCCTTCACCCTCGGCGGCACCGGCGGGGGCATTGCCTATAACAAGGCCGAATTCGAGAAGATCGTGCGCGAAGGCCTCGACGCCTCGCCCACCACCGAAGTCCTGATCGAGGAATCGCTCCTCGGGTGGAAGGAGTTCGAGATGGAGGTGGTGCGCGACCGCAAGGACAACGCGATCATCGTCTGTTCGATCGAGAATGTCGATCCGATGGGGGTCCACACCGGCGACAGCATCACCGTCGCCCCGGCGCTGACGCTGACCGACAAGGAATACCAGATCATGCGCAACGCGAGCATCGCGTGCCTGCGCGAGATCGGGGTGGAGACCGGCGGCTCCAACGTCCAGTTCGCGGTCAATCCCAAGGACGGGCGGCTGATCGTGATCGAGATGAACCCGCGCGTCTCGCGCTCCTCGGCGCTGGCGTCGAAGGCGACGGGCTTCCCCATCGCCCGCGTCGCGGCGAAGCTGGCGGTCGGCTACACGCTCGACGAGCTCACCAACGAAATCACCGGCGCGACCCCTGCGAGTTTCGAGCCGACCATCGACTACGTCGTCACCAAGATCCCGCGCTTCGCCTTCGAGAAGTTCAAGGGCGCGGCCAATGACCTTTCGACCGCAATGAAGAGCGTGGGCGAGGTCATGGCGATCGGGCGCAATTTCCAGGAATCGATGCAGAAGGCGCTGCGCGGACTCGAAACCGGGCTCGACGGGTTCAATCGCGTGGTCGAGCTGGAAGGCCAGCCGCGCGACGTGATCACCGCCGCTCTGTCGCGCCGCACACCCGACCGGCTGCTCAAGGTCGCGCAAGCCTTCCGCGAGGGGCTGTCGGTCGAAGATATCGCCGCTGTCACCTTCTACGACCCGTGGTTCCTGCGCCAGATCGAAGCGATCATCGCCGCGGAGGCCGAGGTGCAGAAGGACGGCCTCCCGCGCGATGCCGCCGGATTGCGCCGCCTGAAGGCGATGGGCTTCTCCGACAAGCGCCTCGCGACGCTGGCGGTGCGTTCGGTCGGTGTGGCGGGCGGGCTGGGCGAGACCCAAGCCAAGCGTTCGGGCCTGCTCCATGATGCGCTCGTGGCGATGGCCGGGGCCACCAGCGCCAGTGAAGTGCGCGCCCTGCGCCACAAGCTCGGCGTGCTGCCGGTGTTCAAGCGCATCGACAGCTGCGCCGCCGAGTTCGAGGCGATCACGCCCTACATGTATTCGACCTACGAGGCCCCGACCTTCGGCGAGCCCGAGTGCGAGGCCATGCCCAGCGACCGGCGCAAGATCGTCATCCTCGGCGGCGGACCAAACCGGATCGGGCAGGGGATCGAGTTCGATTATTGCTGCGTCCACGCCTGTTTCGCCCTCGCGGAACAGGGCTTCGAGACGATCATGGTCAACTGCAACCCGGAGACGGTCTCGACCGATTACGACACCTCCGACCGCCTCTATTTCGAGCCGCTGACCGATGAGGATGTGCTGGAAATCCTGCGGGTGGAACAGCAGAGCGGCGAGCTGGTGGGCGTGATCGTGCAATTCGGCGGACAGACTCCGCTGAAGCTGGCGCAGGCGCTGGAGGATGCGGGCATCCCGATCCTCGGCACGTCTCCCGACGCGATCGACCTCGCCGAAGACCGCGAGCGGTTTGCCAAGCTGGTGAGCAAGCTGAAGCTGAAGCAGCCCGACAACGGCATCGCCCGCAGCCGTGACGAGGCCGCCGCGGTGGCCGCGCGCATCGGCTATCCCGTGCTGCTGCGCCCGTCCTACGTGCTTGGTGGCCGGGCGATGGAGATCGTCGACAGCGAAGCGCAGCTCGACAATTACATCGCCACCGCGGTCAACGTGTCGGGCGACAGCCCGGTGCTGATCGACCAATACCTGCGCGATGCGATCGAATGCGATGTCGATGCGCTGTGCGATGGCACCGAGGTGCGGGTCGCGGGCGTGATGCAGCATATCGAGGAGGCCGGGGTGCACTCGGGCGATTCGGCCTGCACCCTGCCGCCCTATTCGCTCCCCGCAGAGGTGATCGCCGAGATGGAACGGCAGGCCGAGGCGCTGGCGCACGCGCTCAGCGTCGTCGGCCTGATGAATATCCAGTTCGCGGTGAAGGATGGCGAGGTTTATCTCATCGAGGTCAACCCGCGCGCCAGTCGCACCGTGCCATTCGTCGCCAAGGCGATCGGGCAACCCGTGGCCAAGATCGCCGCGCGGGTGATGGCGGGTGAGAAGCTCGCCGATTTCCCGCCGTTCAAGCGCGATCTGCCCTACATGGCGGTCAAGGAAGCGGTCTTCCCCTTCGCGCGCTTCCCCGGCGCGGACCCGGTGCTGAGTCCCGAAATGAAGTCGACCGGCGAAGTGATGGGGATCGACGCCACCTTCGAAGCCGCCTTCCTCAAGTCGCAGCTGGGCGCAGGCATGGTGCCCCCGCAGTCGGGGACGGTCTTCGTCAGCGTCAAGAACACCGACAAGGCGACTATCGTTCCGGCGGTCAAGCGCCTGATTGACCACGGTTTCCGCGTGATCGCCACCGGCGGCACGCAGAGCTACCTTGCCGAACGCGGGCTCGCGGTCGAGCATGTCAACAAGGTGGCCGAGGGCCAGCCGCATATCGTCGACAAGATCATCGACGGCGAAATCGCGCTGATCTTCAACACCACCGAAGGCTGGCAATCGCTGCTGGACAGCAAATCGATCCGTCAGGCGGCCTTGGCGGGGAAGGTTCCCTACTACACCACCGCCGCCGGTTCGCTGGCCGCCGCGATGGCGATTTCGGCGATTCGGCCCGAGTCGCTTGAAGTCCGCAGCCTGCAGGACTATTATGGAAACTGACTGACACTTCCCCCACAGTTCGAAAGTCTCCGGCGCCGCAAGGATTTTACGGCGCAGCGGGCTTTCTTTCCCGGTTCGGGGGAGTGGCGGGGGCAACAGACAGAAAGACACGGATAATGGCGACGATGGAAAAGGTCCCGATGCTGGCCGAGGGTTACGAGCGGCTGACCGCCGACCTCAAGGTGCTGCGCGAGGAACGCCCGAAGATCGTCGAGGCGATCGAGGAGGCGCGCGCGCACGGCGATCTTTCGGAAAACGCCGAATACCACGCCGCCAAGGAGCGTCAGGGCCAGGTCGAAGCCATGATCGGCGAGATCGAGAGCATGGTCAGCCGCGCGCAGATCATCGATCCCACCACGCTGTCGGGCGACAAGATCATCTTCGGCGCGACCGTCACCCTGCTCGACGAGGACGACAAACCGGTGCGCTACCAGATCGTCGGCCAGACCGAGGCGGATGCGAACAAGGGCCGCATCTCCTACTCCTCGCCGCTCGCGCGCGCGCTGATCGGCAAGCAGGTGGGTGACGAGATCGAGGTGACCGTGCCTTCGGGCGAGAAGTTCTACCTCGTCGACAAGATCGAGTTCATTTGAGGCCGCGGTAAGGGCATGGCGCTCCCGCCTGTCCGACCTCTGGCCGAGCGCAAGGTCGCCGCGGATTTCCTCGCGGCGGGTGCGGTCAGCATGGCCGATGCTATCCCCTATGCCCCTACGCGCCCAAGCCGCCGGCGTGCTTTCGAACGCCTGAAAGGTGCCGACGTGCTGCGCACCGACGGGCACGGGCGTTATTGGCTCGACGAGGAGCGCTGGCAGGGCCGCCGTTCGGACCGCCGGACGAAGGCGATTGTCGCGCTGCTCGCCGTGGGCGTGGCCGCTGCGGTCGCGGCGCTGCGCTGAGGGCGCGCCTCAGTCGAGCCGCTTTTCCATCGCGTAATTGTGGATCGGAACCGGAGCGTCTTTCGGCCCGATGGTGAAGTCGCGCCGGCGCAGCAGGACGTAACCGGCCTTCGCAAAAACGGGCCGGGCGAGTTCGCTGGCTTCGGTATAAAGGCGCGTTAATCGGGCGGCACGGGCATGGCGTTCCGCTGCGGCTAATACCTGCAAGGCCAGTCCGCGCCCGGCATGGTCGGGGTGACAATAGAGCATGTCCAGATGCCCGTCCGGTTCGAGCAGGGCAAAGGCGAGCGGGCGGTCAGCCGCGTCAACGGCAAGGAAGTATTCCGATCCCGCCCGTGCCCGCGATCTGAACCGTTCGGGCACAGGGTGAGGCGCGACCCAGGCCGCGATCTGTTCAGGGGTGTAGGCGCGTGAGCCAATGTCGCGGATCGACGCTTCGGTCAGCGCAGCCAACGCCTCGGCATCGTTTTCGCGGAACGGGCGGATGGTCACGTCCATGTCGCCCGCCCCCATGTCAGTCTTCCGGCGTCAGCAGCTTGTGGATGTGGACCACCACATACTTCATCTCGGCATCGTCGACCGTGCGCTGCGCCTGCGCGCGCCATGCGTCGACAGCTGCGTCGTAGGAGCTGTAGACGCCGACGACGTGAATGCTTTCCGGGTCCTGGAACTCGATCCCGCGCGGATCCTTGACGCGGCCGCCCATCACGAGGTGGAGCCGCTGGGTGGGGGTGGTTTCTGCCATGTGACTTGCCCTTGGGGAGGAAGGATGCGCGGGCCTTTAGCGGCCCCAGCGCCAAGGGCAAGTCTCTAGCAGCTTCGTAATGGCGTCAGACCTTGGCCTTGCGCCGCAGATCACGCACCGCGCCGGTCGTGGCACTGCGTGCCTTGCGGGCCAGCGCCCGGGTGCTGTCGGCGGCCGAGCTTGCCGCATCGACGGCGTTGTGGCCGAGCTTTTTCGCCTGCGTCCCCGCCGTGTCGCCCAATGCCTCGGCACGGTCCTGCGCAGCACGTGCGCCTTCGACCGCCTCGTCGAGCAGCTTCATGATATAGGCCATCGCCGTATCGCCGATCAGGTCGCTGAAGCGCGAAGGGCTGCGCGAAGCGAGGCCGCGGGCGCGGCGCGATACGCTCGAGGATGCGTCGGAGATTGCATCACTGGCGTTGTGATAGGCTCTGCTCGCCATTCGCCGGCCGGGACGGGTCAGAAGACCGATCACCACACCGGCAGCGAGTGCGCCGCCGATCACGGTCAGGGGATTGGCGCGGGTGTAGTCGATTGCCGCGTCAGCCGCCGCGCGCGCCTGATCGGCAAGGGTGCGGTCGGCATTGCGGCGTTCGGCGGCTTCGATCCGGGCACGCAGGGAGTCGCGCTTGTCGATGGGGGTAAGGTCGGTCATCAAAGGTCTCCTTGAGGCGCGGGAGCGGGAGGCTCGGCGGCGTCCTCTTCATTATCGTCGGTTTCTTCCAGTCGGTCTTCAAGCCAGCCAAAGATCGGCTCGCGCGCCAGCCATAGGATCAACGCCCCGACAAGCAGCGCGATCAGGCCCTTGCGCTCGCCCGCCTGCGTGCGGATTTCGGTGAGCACATCCTCCGCCCCGCTGCGCAGGCGTTCGGAGATGGTGCTGGTCACTCCCAAGGACACACGGCTTGCGATACCCTCCTGCGAGAGACTTTCGCGCAACCGGTCGACATCCTCGGAAAGGACCGCGCGGGCGGCGTCACGGATCGCACGATCTTCGATGAAGCGCGGCGGTAGAAGCGTCATCCCGGCTCTCCATCATCGAACATCGCGCCCACCACCTTGCTGTCTCGCAGAGCCAGCCGCAGCAGGATCACAACGCCGAGCAGCATCACGCCGACCACGATCGCAATCGCACCCCAGATCGTGACATAGGGCGCCAGGGCGATCACGACTCCCACCGCCAAGGCGATCAGAGCGATATGCAGCAGCACCAGCGCGAGGCCGAAAAAGCCGAGCGCGCGGGCGCTGTGCTTGCCTGCCAGCGTTGCGCGGGTTTTCTGATAGGCGAGCTCGGCCTCGACATAATTGCGCGCGTCATCAACCAGGGCGCCGACATCGTCGCGCAGGGCGGTGAAGCTGTTGCCCTCGTCGTTCACCGGGGGAGGGGCGGTGCCGACCGGGGGCACAACAGCCTCGGGCGGCACAGCAAAGCCGGGATCGGTATCAGCCATGAGACAGGCTTTCCCCCAGCGTCAGCGCTTCGATCCGCCCAGCATCCGTGCAAGGAAAAAGCCCACGATGGCAGCGATGCCGACCGCAGTGGCCGGGCTCTTGCGGATGGCGGTGCGCGCATCTTCGCCGAGTTCCTCGACGCTCTTGGCTTCAAGCTTGGCCGAGGTTTCCTGCAACGTGCGCGCGGCCTTGCGGGCGTAGTCGCCATATTGCTCGCCGAGCTTTTCATCGATCTGCGGGGCGGTGTCGCCCACAACCTTGCCGAGCGAGGCAATCGCATCGGTCGCGACCTGCTTGCCCTCGACGGCGAGTTCGCCTGCCTTGCCGATCGCCTGGTTGCCGTAGGTCTTGGCTTCGGCGACGAAATCGTTGCCCTTGCCCTTGGCCTGCCCGCTGACGGTGCTGATGCGGTTCTCCGCCTCGGTGCGAAGGGCTGCGGCACCGGCCTTGGCTTCCTCAAGCGCGGCGTTGAAACGGCTCTTGGCTTCGGCAACCGGGGCGCTTGTGCCGCTGGGCGCGATGGCGGGCGCATCGGCGCCCTTGCCGACGGCGCCCGTCTTCAGCGACGCAGCCTTGGCCGGAGCCTTCTTCGCAGTGGCAGCGCCACCTTTGGCCGGGCTCGAAGCGGTCTTGCGGGCCTTGGGAGTGGCCGCGCCGTTGGTGATGTCATTTGCCATTGTCATGCTCTCATCAGCTGTGTGTAGGTATACATGATCAAGTGTGCTTGCGCGGCATTGTTCCAGAGAATAGGGCCCTGACAGCCGCGAGACACCCGGAATCATGGCGGTGTGTCTTAGCAAGCTACAACACAATTCTGCCGGAGCCAAACATGACCGCGATCATCGACATCCACGGCCGCGAAATTCTCGACAGCCGCGGCAATCCGACCGTCGAAGTGGACGTGCTGCTCGATGATGGCAGTTTCGGCCGCGCGGCAGTGCCCTCGGGCGCGTCGACCGGGGCGCACGAGGCGGTGGAACTGCGCGATGGCGATACGGCGCGCTATCTCGGCAAGGGCGTGCTCAAGGCGGTTGAGGCGGTCAACACCGAGATCCGCGAGCTGCTCACCGACAATTTCGATGCCGAGGACCAGCGCGATATCGACTTGGCGCTGATCGCGCTCGACGACACGCCGAACAAGGCGCGACTGGGCGCGAACGCGATCCTCGGCACCTCGCTCGCGGTCGCCAAGGCGGCGGCCAATGCGCGCGGCTTGCCGCTCTATTCCTATCTCGGCGGGGTCTCGGCTCACATGCTCCCCGTGCCGATGATGAACATCATCAACGGCGGCGAGCATGCCGACAATCCGATCGACATTCAGGAATTCATGATCATGCCGGTCGGCGCGGACTCGATTGCCGAAGCGGTGCGCTGGGGCGCTGAAGTGTTTCACACGCTGAAAAAGGGCCTCCACCAGAAGGGCCTCGCGACCAGCGTGGGCGACGAAGGCGGCTTCGCACCCGATCTCGCCAGCACACGCGCCGCGCTCGATTTCATCATGGAGTCGGTCGCCAAGGCCGGCTTCACGCCGGGCGAGGACATCGTGCTGGCGCTGGACTGCGCCGCCACCGAATTCTTCAGGAACGGCAAGTATGAGATCAGCGGCGAGGGCCTGAGCCTTACCCCGCAGGAAATGGCCGATTACCTCGGCAAGCTCTGCGCCGATTACCCGATCCGCTCGATCGAGGACGGCATGAGCGAGGACGATTTCGAGGGCTGGGCCGCGCTGACCGGTCTGCTGGGCGAGAAGGTGCAGCTGGTGGGCGACGACCTGTTCGTCACCAACCCCGCGCGCCTGTCCGACGGCATCGGCCGCGGGCTCGCCAATTCGCTGCTGGTCAAGGTCAACCAGATCGGCACGCTGACCGAAACGCTCGCCGCCGTCGATATGGCGCACCGCGCGCGTTATACCTGCGTGATGAGCCATCGTTCGGGCGAAACCGAGGATGCGACCATCGCCGACCTCGCGGTCGCGACCAACTGCGGCCAGATCAAGACCGGCAGCCTCGCGCGGTCGGACCGGCTTGCCAAGTACAATCAGCTGATCCGCATCGAGGAAGAGCTGGGGGACAGCGCGGCCTATGCCGGGCGGGCCTGCTTCGGCGCGCGCGCCTAGTCCTTTTCGGCCGCGTCGAAAAACCGTTCCATCGCCGTGCACCCGGCCGTGGTGAGGCGCACCATCACGCGGCGATTGTCCTCGGGATCGGGTTCGCGCAGGATCAGGCCTTCGTCGGCCAGCACGCCGAGCCAGCGCAGCCCGGTGGTGGCCGGTGCGGCCGATCCGATGCAAGCGCTCGAGACCGAAACGCTCTTCCCCTCGGCCCGGGCGATGAACAGGTCGAGCAGGATGTCCCACGCGGGCTCGCCGAACAGGTCGGGATTGCCGAAGATCGCCCCGCGCTTGCGCCGCAGCGCATAGGCCTTGCGTGCCAAGGCGAGGTGACTGTGCGAGGGGCGCTGCGCGCTGCGTGGCTCGCGCGGGGACTGCTCGGTGCCCGAACCTTCAGTGCCCCCCTCGGTGGCAGCAAGCCGCAGCCGCACGGCAATCGCCATCAACTCGTCGGCAAGCGGATTGATGATCGCCGCCGTCTCGGCAGGCCGTTCACCATCGAGCGGTCGTGAAGTTTCGTGTGATATGTCGCCCATTCCTGCATCCTCGGGATCACCGCAAGGCATTGCCCTGAGGCATATCCATAGCAGGAGTCATAGGCAGCTTGCCCTACGCTGGCTTTACGGGGAAATACGCAGGTGTCTATTTTCTATGGGGAAAATCAATCGTTCCGGTCGCTCTCCTGGCGGTCGCACAGATCGCGGCGCAGTTGCTGGATGGCCGTATCGACATGGGCCGCCGCGATATGCGCACCCATGCCGTCCAGCGCGGCCAACTGCGCTTCGAGCGCGGCCAGAATGGTTTGCGCGCCGCCATCACACGGCACCGCGGGAGAAAGAGTGTTCAAGGCTAGATCCCAACTTCGCATCATCAACATTGCTAGCCGCCCAACATCGTGAGCGACAGCGGAAGCTGGTCGGATATCGCGTTAATGCCTTACGGAAATCTACAGAGGAAAACTACGTAGCCGCAGGGCCGTCCCGTATCGGCACGACCCTTGCGCCAATCGTCAAGCGAAGCGGTCTTGCAGTGCCAGCAGCGCCAATGCCGCCTTGGCCGCTTCCCCGCCCTTGTCCTTCTGTGCGGGGTCGGCGCGGACCAGCGCCTGCGCCTCGTTTTCGACCGTGAGAATGCCGTTGCCGATGGCGATGCCGTCCATCGTGAGCGCCATGATCGCGCGCGCGCTTTCGCCCGCGACGATCTCGAAATGATAGGTCTCGCCGCGGATCACGACGCCGATGGCGACGAAGCCATCATAGCGATCGGCTTCGGCAGCGAGCGCGATCGCGCCCGGTATTTCCAGCGCGCCGGGGACGGTCAGCACCTCGACCTTGTGACCTTCCGCTTCCAGCGCGGCGCGCGCGCCGGCGATCAGCATGTCGTTAAGGTGACCATAGAAGCGCGCTTCGACGATAAGGATGTCGGCCATGGGTGATTACTCCGGAATGGGGTGGAAATCGGTGATGGTCAGGCCATAGCCTTCGAGCGCGACCAGATCGGGGCGACTGTTCGACAGCAGCACCATAGTGCTGACCCCCAGATCGACAAGGATCTGTGAACCGATGCCGATATTGCGCAGCTCCTCGTCGGGGCGCCATTCGCCGGTGCCGACGCGGCCCGTAAGGATCACGATCACGCCCGAGCCGTGTTCCCCGATCGCCTGCATCGCGCGCTGGAGCGTGCGCTTGCGCGGCCCCGGAGCGCCCAGCACATCGTCGAACACCGAAATCGGGTGGACGCGAGCGAGGGTGGGCTCGCCGGGGATCACGTGGCCTTTTTGCAGAACATAGGCCTCGTTGCCCTCGATCCGGTTGCGATAGGTGATCATCCGCCACTGCCCGCCATAGTCCGAGGTGAAGGCGCGCTCCGACAGGCGTTCGACCAGATGATCGTTGCGCATCCGGTAGGCGATGAGGTCGCGGATCGTGCCGATCTTGAGATCGTGCTTGCGCGCGAAAGTGATCAGGTCGTCGAGCCGGGCCATGGTCCCGTCCTCGTTCATGATCTCGCAGATCACGCCGCTCGGGTTGAGGCCCGCAAGCCGCGAAATATCGACCGCCGCCTCTGTATGCCCGGCGCGCACCAGCGTACCGCCGTCGCGCGCCATCAGCGGGAAGACGTGGCCGGGCGTGACGAGGTCGTCCGCCCCCTTGGCCGCGTCGATCGCGACCGAGATGGTGCGCGCGCGGTCCGCCGCCGAGATGCCGGTGGTGACGCCTTCCTTCGCCTCGATCGAGAT
Organism: Porphyrobacter sp. YT40; assembly: GCF_006542605.1. GTDB lineage: Bacteria > Pseudomonadota > Alphaproteobacteria > Sphingomonadales > Sphingomonadaceae > Erythrobacter. Next base: position 2,622,734 of record NZ_CP041222.1, on the reverse strand, counting down.
GGTGAAGGCGGTCTGCATCGATTCCTTGTTGTTGCGGCTCATCGGGGTGAGACCGAGGTGATCGACGCGCTCCTTGGTGAGCGCAAGGCAGATCAGCCCGCGGCCATGCGTGGCCATGAAGTTGATCGCCTGCGGGGTCGCCATCTGCGCGGGGATGATGAGATCGCCCTCGTTCTCGCGATCCTCGTCGTCGACGAGGATATACATGCGGCCGTTTCGCGCCTCGTCGATGATCTCCTCGATCGTGGCGAGCACGGGCTTGTCGGCATTAGCCGCCAGAAAGGTTTCAAGCTTGGCGAGAGTTTCGGCGGTCGGGTTCCAGCTCTCCTCGGTGCAATCACGCAAGGTGTTGGCGTGCAGCCCGGCGGCGCGGGCGAGCCCGGCCTTGGTCATGGTGCCAGATGTGACGAGATCGCGAACGCGTGTGATGAGTGATGTGTTCATGGGTGGCCATTATCACATCAACGTGTGATTTCAATCCAGCTAGGCATTGGAGGTTACACCTTGTGCCAGATTCGAATTTGAGCGAACATCTGCCGAAGCGCTGCGGCAACAGCGTGAGGGGGTGAAAATGGATCCGACAGTCATCAAACAGCTCGGGCTGCAATCCTGCACGGTCGACAATATCCGCATCATGCGCGGTCAAGTTATCCGGTTGCAGGGCATCCGCGCGATGATATGGGCGAATATCCGGGAGGCCGAGCGGGCAAAGACGAGCGCTGCGCTGGTCAACAGTGTCCTGTTCGGGTTGCAGATGGTCAAAGCAACCTGCGATGTTGTAATAGGTGTGGCAGGCGAATGGCTTCCAGTTGCGACCGGCGTCAGTACAGTCTATTCTGGCATCACGCCAAACGCCGAAAATGTCGGCAAACTAGCCTCGGGGCAGGATATTGGTTGGGCGGACTTCGGTAAAGGCGGTGTCGCAGGACTGAACGCGATCGTAAAGCAGCGGCTCGGTGTCGACTCTCCCCTTGCCGACTTCGCCGATCTCAACAAAGTCAAAGCCGACATCGTGATCAACGCGACAGCGATGGATGAACAGGCTCTCGTTTCAAGTCTTGTCGATTATGGCGTTGTATTGAGTTCGTGGGCCGCCAAAGAGGCCGGCCGACAATCGCTCGGTAGGGCGATCAAGAGTGTTGACGAGGCTAGAAAGGCCTCGCTCGCCTATCACGCGGCCTACAAGGAGTGGCGCGATGGCGATATGGACGGCACCTTCGACGCCGGGATCAAGATGGCGAACCAGCAACTCATCACGATCACCAATAAAATACAGACGCTCGAAAGCCATCTGTCCATGTGCGGCGACGAAATGCCGAAGTTTCAGCCCTCGTCGATCAAGCTACTCACAGACAACGTCACCGGGCCAGCGCTGCGGTTGGGACGCTGAAACAATCTTAGCTCAAACGAGGGGGGATGGTGGACGCACTAGGGCTCGAACCTAGGACCCGCTGATTAAGAGCTGCAATCAGAGGGTCCTAGCGTGTCCACATGGGTCCAAAAACGGCGGAAATCTGCGATTCATAGTCCGCATTGTTCTTGATATGTTCGCAAGTATCCAGTACAAAAAGCTACCTAAGGTAGCAGGTGCATATGGCGAACAAAGTTGGTTTGACGGACGCTCGGATTGCAGGCTTGAAGGCTCCTGTCACCGGGCAAATTGAGCTTGCTGACCGCATCGTGACCGGGCTCCGGCTTCGAATGGGTGCGAGCGGCATCAAGACGTACATCTTGCGTAAGCGCGTTCAAGGCAAATGGTTGAACGTCACGATCGGGCGACATAGCCCGAGCTTCACGCTTGCCAATGCTCGGCGTAAGGCACGGGATCTCCTGGTCGATGTTGAGCAGGGCAAGAACATCGCCAGAAAGCCAGGCGCGAAGAGGAAGGGATCGAAGGGCGTCGGGACGGTCGCTGAGCTCTACGAGATTTATCTGTCTCAGCAGATCGAGGGCAAAAAGCGGAGCGCGAAGGAGTTCGACCGGGTTTTCCGGAAGTACATCGAACCCGAGCTGGGTGACCGTCTCGCGGATTCCATCACTCGAAGCGACGTGAGCCGCTTTGTCGAGAAGATTGCATTCGAGCGGGGCAAGGAAACCCTGACGATGGCGCGCATCGTGTATCGCCATCTTTCGACTTTCTACACTTGGGCACTCACCAGACTCGAGCATTTGCCAGCCAATCCTTGCCGGGACGCATGGCGTCCGAAGCGAAGTGAGCCTCGCGACCGCGTACTCAGCGATCGAGAGCTCGCGGCCCTGTGGCAAGCCGCTGTCGAGGATGGCTATCCGTTTGGTCATCTTGTGCAAATGCTTGTTCTCACAGCCCAGCGCCGGGGAGAGGTGCTCGACGCCACTTGCGACGAGTTCGATTTCAAGGCGAAGGTTTGGACCGTCCCGGGAGACAGAGCGAAAAACGGCAAGGCGAATGTGGTGCCGCTGTCGGCGCAGGCCCTTGCAGTGGTCACCGACATCTTTGCGGCCGCGGGGATCGCCCCTGACGACGCGCACAAGCAATCCCAAATTCTGTTGGCATCCAAGGTCACCAACACGAACAGTGTTAGCGGACTGTCAAAGGCCTGGAAGCGGATTAGGGCAAGCGTGGACGAGAAGCTCGGCTATGAGGCCGGTCATTTCACCATGCACGATATTCGCCGGACGGTGGCAACTGGCCTTCAGCGTCTCGGGATCCCTCTGGTGGTTTCGGAAGCCGTCCTTAATCACCAGTCTGGATCAGCTATGGCTGGTGTGGCGGGAGTCTACCATCGGCACCAGTACACCAACGAAAAGCGCGAGGCGCTTGCGCTATGGGGCAGGGAGGTTTTGCAGATCGCCGCCAAATACCCTCCGCAACAGGATCAGGATGGCTGACCTGTCACTCACGGAAACAGCACCTTCTCCAGCGCTTCGGCCAGTTCGCGCCGCTTGCCGACGGAGAGGCTGTCGAGGTTGCGCTGTTTCCACAGGACCGCGGGCAGGTTCTGCGCTTCGGCGATGCCCAGCAGATCCCAGTCAGGCTCTCCCCGTTTGAAGCTGCGAAGAAAGCGTCTGTGCTCCTCCGGCATGTCGACGACCATCGCGACGATGATCGCCTCTCGCGCGGCTTCAAGCTCGGCAAGCTCGACCGGCTCCTGCGTCATTCCGGCAAAGCCACGCGTGAACTCATCGTACAGCGGCTTGCGCGCCGGGGCGAGGATTTCCGCCATCGGGCGGTTGTGGCTGGCGAGGTAGACAAGGAAGGCGCGGCGCAGCGCGTCCGTGACACGTTCGTTGGCCAGGAGCTCGCGCACATCGAAAAGATCGCGGGGATGCTGGCGGTCGAGCGCCGCCACGATCTTGCCCGCGTAGAGGTCGGCGAAGGACACGACCTGAATCTCGGCGAAGCCGAAGGCATCTTCGACGGCGGGCGTCACGCCGGTGACGACGGGATCATAAACGGTGCCGCGCAGTACGGGGGTCACCTCGATCTTGATTTGCACGTCCCCTGCGCGGACGATCAACTTGGTGACGATGTTCTCGCCGGCCGAGCGTGAGGCATGGACCCGCGCACCGCGTATGCCCTTCTCGATCCGCTTCTCGATGCGCAGCATGGCGGCGTCGGTCGCGGCGAGCGAGGCGGCGCGATCCTCGACCGGCAGATAGGTGAGGTCGATGTCGACCGAGAGGCGTGGCAGGTCGCGCACGAACAGGTTGATCGCTGTGCCGCCCTTGAGGGCAAAGACTCTTTCCTCAGCAACGAACGGGAGAACGCGGATGAGAAGGGCGACCTGTTGCCGGTAGTTGTCGAGAAAAGCCATGGCGATCAGTGCGCCTCGAGATCGGCGGGAACGGTGATCTGGTAGCGCGGGTTCAGCCTGCCGTCTTTGACGAGGACGCGCTTGCCCGCGCCAAGATCGAGGCGCGAGGTATCGAGACGCGAGCGCCACGCATGGCGGTGGCGGTCGGCGAAGAACAGGAAGAGCCGCTTCACCTTGACGCTGGTGCAGGATTCAAGAAGTGTTTGAAGGCGGCGCGGGCTCAAGTCGCTCATGCCTTCCATCAGGGCATCGACCTGATGGAAACTCTCGTGCCCGGGGAGTTCGTCGAGCATTTCGAGAACCGCACGCTCCTTGCTGGAATAGCGTAGAGGCAAGGTCTGGCCAGCGGCGCCCGCCATGACAGGGCTGGGCTCGGGCGGCGCATCGGCATCGCCGGGAAACAGCCGTAGGCTGTTGTGCCAGTGGAAAACGACATCGAGCGGCAAGCTGGCAAGCCAGGTTGGCGGGCGCTTCGGCCCGTAGAGGTGAACTTCGCGCATCGAAGCCGACAGGTAATGGGCATAGCCCTGCTGTTCGAGCGCGGTGCGCCCGCCCACGGTCAGGGGCAGGTCGAGAACGGACTGGAGCGAGACAATGGTCTGCTGCCATGTCAGCGGGGTGCGCGCGCGGCGATAGACGCGCCGCGCGGGACTGGTGAGCCAACCGGCGCGAACATACTGGCTGCGCAGGGATGATGAATAGCCGTGGGCTTCCATCCATGCCGCATCGGCAAGGAGTCCCTCGGGGAGTTCCTGCTGGAGGCGGTTTAACTTATGATCGGAACGCATAGCCATCCTTAGCATTTTGCCGGATTCATAAACCGATGTCGAGTTTATAAATTCCAGTTTTTGCAAAGCCTAACTTGGCGTTTCGTGCGATCCGTAAACCTATCAACCCTATTCACCGCACATTATGCGGTGAATAGGGTGATATTCGCCGCAAACCGGCCGGAAGGCCGGGGGCACGTCAGCGCCCTCGGCCTCCGCTGGATACAAGCTGAAGGCGGTCGAAGTGTTCGACCGCAAGGTTCCGCTCGTGGCGTTAGCGTGGCACCGTCCGGCTTGATCTGTTGTCATGTTTGACTACACATTGCCGCGATGGCTGACCCAGACAATTCATGCGAGCTGGTGTACGGCTCGGGCAATGTCTTCGCCGATTTCGGCGTGCCCGATGCGGGCTTGCGCCAGCTGCGCGCGATCCTCGCCGCCGAAATCATCAAGGCGCTCGATGCCGAAGGGCTGAGCGTGCGCGAGGCCGGGGAGCGCACCGGCGTGGCGGCGGCGGATTTCTCGCGCATTCGTCAGGTCAGGCTCGACCGCTTCACCATCGACCGGCTGCTGCGGATTCTCGACCGGCTCGATCGGGATGTCCGGGTGGAGATTGCGGTGACGCCGCGCGCATCCGGCTAGGCTGACTCCGTCGCCGCAGGACGTCTGATCCCTTTGCCAGGGCTTCTGGCGGTATGTGCCTTGAACACCCCCGGAAAACCCGGGACGCTTCAGGCTGCCGCTCAACCTGACGAAGGTCGTCAATGGTGACTAAGCGATCGCCATGGCTTCAGCTGAAGCCATGGCCAGCTACGCCAATTATCAAATGCACTTGAACGATCGCTACGCCAATATGGATTTTTGACGGCGAACCTAGAAGGACACCGCCACTAAGGCGGCCTCACTGCGTAGAGGCTCCTTGGGGAACTCGTCCCACGTTTGGCCATCGAGCGTCCGGCCAGTCTTCTTCTTGTTGACGCCACCCCATTGTTTGAAATGGAAGGCCACATCGGCGGACTGGCACTGGTCGCGTATCGATCGCACCCAGCTTGGGTCCATCGGTCTTGCGCCTGGGCCGCTCTCACCCCCCGCGATGACCCAGTCGATGCCCTGGAGGTTCATATTTTCGAGCGGTCCAAGCAGGGGCTCTAAGCTCAGAAACTTGATTGCCCCCTCGGTCCGGCGAAGGTGGTCGATGCGATAAAGATAGTCTGCATTTTCGACGCTGACCCCCATCCAGACATTGTCCGGCCAATCCAACTTGGGAGCGAGCTCTTCAAGCCGCTCCGCGCGCTTTGTCAGAATCTGATAACTGTGCTGCGGCGTTGCTGCCATCGTTTCGAAAACGCGTTGGACAAATTCGAGCGGCACTTCGTCGTGGAACAGGTCTGACATTGAGTTGACGAAGATCATGCGACCTGTCCGCCACGTCGCTGGCAATTTCAGGCTTTCGTCGTCTACACGAACGACGCCGTTCCACTTCGGCCGACGGCCAGACATGCGAGTGGTGCCAGCGTATTTCGGCTGGCCCATGGCTTCGAGCCGTCGCGCCATCCGCATGGCGTAGCAGTTTGTGCAGCCTGGTGAGATCACATCGCAGCCTACAACTGGGTTCCATGTGGCCTCAGTCCACTCGATCGATGAATTCGTTGCCATGTTCAGCCCCCTTCCTTGAACTGGATCTTCACATGGTCGGGGTAAGTGCCTTTACGACGTGTCCCTTTCGTCGAATACGCCGATACCCTGTCTGCAGCCTCCAAAGCACTTAGCGCCTCGCGATAATTCTTTCGGATGTATGGCTTGCCGACGCTGTGCCGCTCATAGATTTCCGTGAGCGAAAGCGTCTGTCCTGCAAAATCTTCCAGCAGCATTTCCTTCAGCTTCGACATCGGTTGGGCAAGAGAAAACAAGAGCGGCATTGAGGCATCAGCCGGGGAATAGGTGAGCGACGGAACGCCTTCGTCTAGCGTTGAGCTTTCCGCAGCCATGATATCCTTCATAATCTCATAGCCCTTGAAGTGCTTTGAGACGAAAATCAGCTTGTGCGAGGTCCGCGTGCCCTCGCTGTTCCGGAATGTGAATGGCAGCACATACTTGCCTCCGAGTGACTGAATTTCGTTGGCTAGCTCTTCCAGGATGGCAGCTTCTCGCAACTCTGGCGTCAAACCGGACAACCTTGCCCTTAGAGCATCCGCACGCTCCTCTCCGAACAGTGCATCCATATGCTTCTTCACGCCGGGATTGTTGATGCCCGCGTTGATCCGATTGTAGTTGAAGAAAAAGACACAGTCGCAGCCCCAGTCTTTAATGACACCTTGGACAATCCGCAACGACAGGCCCTTGTATCCGAAAGGATCGACGAACGAGAACGACGGGACAAGCCGTGTTTCGTTGAAATAGGTGGCGGCATCATCATCAACCTCTCCGCACGTGACGACAGGCTTGTGCTTGAGCTTGTCGATGCCCGGCAGCTTGTCGATTTCTGTCTGAAGTGTTGAGACGTTATCTTTCTTTCCGTCGTTGAAATACGAGGTCAGCATCTGCGACATCTGCGGATGATTGATGGCCGTTTGCAGCACGAGCAGGGGTGTAGAGGCAGCGCCGTCTCTGTAGCGGCCTGGGCCTGCATAGAGATCCATGTACGCGATCTTCTCGCCTCGCTTCGCTACCGTTGGCATGACGACCTGCGCCCAGGTGGAGAAGTACTTGTTCACGATGCGGGCTTTGACCTCAGACTGGTCAGTCCGCTCTTCGAAGAACTTCTGGTTCGTCATGCTTCTACGTTGCCCCACTTGAGATTCTGGATCACATAGAACAAAATACGAACAAGGGCAATTTGATTGTCTTTTGAATGGGGAAAGCCTTTCAGTCCCCCGTAGGGCAGGGCGGGTGGAACGAAGTGAGCGCACCTCATAGGGGCGGCTCGATCACCAGCGGCTCATGCTGGGAGGTTCTCCAACTCGGCGCGAAATATCCGCCGCAGGAGAATCAGGAAGGCTGACTGTCCGCGCCAATCCAGTCGGCGCGTAGGCGATCGATCCCTGCAACGACGCCATCGACGATCACCTTCGAGCCGATGAGATCGGCGGCATCTTCCTCGCTTTCGACAATCCAGACCTCGTCTGTTTTCGTGGTCCGGATCATCCCGCGCCTGCCGCGGCTCAGCATTCCTGACACGGGTATTCGACCGGAACTCACCACTACCCCCCTGTTCAGAAGCGCCAATGACGCAGCACATCGCGCACATAGGCCGGTGTCTCGCCATTGCGTGGGATACCGCCCGCTCGCTCGACGGCGCCAGGGCCTGCATTGTAAGCGGCGAGGGCCAGATGCACTACCCCGAACTTGTCGAGCATCTGACGCAGATACTTCGCCGCGCCGAAGAGGTTCGCTGCGGGATCGAAGCGATTTGGCACGCCAAGGTCGCGCGCGGTCCCCGGCATCAACTGACCCAGGCCAGCGGCACCAGCCTTGCTGATCGCCAGGGGGTTATACCGCGATTCCGTCCATACCAGGGCGTCGAGAAGGCCAATTGGCAGCGAGTATTGAGCCTCCGCTGCATAGACATGGGGAAGGTAGCTTGCCCGTCGAAAGCCCGATGGGCCGGTGCCTTCGGGCTTCGCATAGCGATAGGGGAGGTAGGTCCTGCCCGCTTCGAGAACCGGAGCGCCGGACGAAGCTGCCAGGGACTGTCGCCAGATCCCATGTTCGACCAGTTGGAAACCGTTCGCTCCCTCGGCCACACGGAAGCCGTCAGATCGGATCTCGTGTACAGTGGCCTCAGGGGCAGCCTCCATTTGCGCGTGAGCCGGGACGACGAACGCCCATCCCGTCACCGCCGCTGCGATCGTTGCCCATCTCAGTCTCATTTCCGGATTCCTCTATGGCCGAATCGGGTAAGAACATATATAGAACATTGCATGTAGGAAAATGTATTGTCGGCGACGCAGAGCGGAGGCTGCGCGGGTGGAGGCATGTCACGAAGGAGATGCCCCATGTCCCAAGTTCACGCGTCGCTCGAAGCTCGCGCCAGGAAGATCGTCGAGGCACTGGGCGGTACCTGGTCGCGTTCGCGCGGCATGTGCTGCTGTCCGGCCCATGCGGATCGCACCCCCTCGCTCAGCATCACGCTCGGTAAGCGTGCGATCCTTGTTCACTGCTTCGCCGGTTGCGCCAACGAGGCGGTCATCGCGGGCATGGCCAAGCTGGGCGTGCGAATCTCGGACCTGTTCGACGGTCCAGCCGGCGAACACGCATCGGAGCCACGCAAGGAAGTTGCGAACCGCAACGCCCTGAGACTCTGGCGCGAGGCCTCGATCCTCGCGGGGAGCCCGGCCGCCCGCTACCTTTCGGCAAGAGGGATCACGATCGCATCATCCGACCTGCGCTTCCATCCGCGTATGCCGCTGGGGCCAAAAGGCGCGGTGCGGTTTTTGCCGGCTCTGGTGGCAGCGGTTCGCAACGATGCGGGCATATTGGCTCTGCACCGAACCTTCCTCGATACCGATAGGCACAGTCTCGCCGCATTCGCGCAGCCCAAGCGCGCGCTAGGCAGCCCCGGCTCGGGTGCCGTGCGCCTGGCTTACCCGCACGGTGGCCGCCTCGGCCTTGCCGAGGGGAACGAGTCCGCGCTCTCGGCGATGCAGCTGTTCGGTATTCCCTGCTGGGCCACGCTTGGCAATGAGCGGTTCGGCCTGGTCACGATCCCGGAATCGGTGCGCGAGTTGCATCTGTTCGTCGACAACGACGCCGGCGGTCGCCACGCCGAGGAGCGCGCCAGCGAAGCCTATGCTTGCGAAGGCCGGCGGATTGTCACCCGGCGGCCCGAACGACCTGATGAGGACTGGAACGACGTGCTGATGCGCCGGGTCCGAGCGGCCGCTTGAGTTTCTGAGAGAGGAAAGAGGGCTTGGGGCCTGTTGAGGCCTCCGGACGGACCCCCGAACGGACATGGCCTCGTCAGGAGGTTTTCCATGTCCCATGCTTCTCCCGCTTTCGCGTTTTCCGAAGCCGAAGAACCGCTGGCGCTCGCCGCGGCCAGAGCGCTTGCCGCCCGGCTCGGCGCCGATGAGCCGATCTCACGCCCTGCGCTGAACGCCGTGATGGCCGACTGTTTCGGCGGCAGTGATGCCGAGGGGCGCTGGTCGGTGCGCGATGCCAATGCCGCGCTCGAACTGGCGCAGGTGCTGTTCGTGGCGGAAGCAGCCGAGCTCACCTGCGCAATGTCGCCCGATCTTGCCGATCGGGTTTTCACGCGCCTCGAAGCGCTGGTGCCGACCCAGACCAACCGCAGCGACGAGCAGATCGAGTGGCAGCAGTTTGCAACGCCGCCGCGTCTCGCCTGGCTCGCTGCCCGGGCCTGCGCGATTTCTGCCGGAGAACTGGTGCTCGAACCCTCGGCGGGCATGGGGATGCTTGGCGTCTGGGCGGCAAAGGCCGGCGGGCGTCTCGCGCTCAACGAGATCTCGCCGCTGCGCCGCGAATGCCTCAGCCTGTTGTTTCCAGATGCGGCCGTGACGGGGTGCGATGGCGAACTGATCGACGAACTGCTCGCGCCCGACGTGGGTCCGAGCGTGGTGCTGATGAACCCGCCCTATTCGCACGGGATCGAGCGCGGTCACGATGGGCGCACCGGGGCGCGGCATTTGCGCTCAGCCTGGAAGCGGCTGCTCCCCGGAGGTCGCCTCGTTGCGGTCATGCCCGAATGGTTCGACTTGCCGCGCTTCGTTGCCGGGATCGCCGGTCCGGTGGCGCTCCGGCTCAACGCCGCGATCGAGCGAGGCTTCGTCAAGCAGGGCACCTCGATCACCACCCGGCTGCTGGTGCTCGACAAGGCCGATGGTGGCGACAGTCCGATCATCGCCAAGCCTGTGAACTTTGCGGAACTTTGCTTTCTGCTCGATATGTTGCCAACTCGGGCGGAGCGGACGGCCGAACCGATCATCGCAGCGAGACCGGCCTTGCCGCTGCGCCTCGCCGCTTCAGCGAGGAAGCCGGTTCCGCTTGCGGTTCGGCCCGTCGTGGCCGCGCCATCGATCCTGCCGCTCGTCTACCAGCCGCTCGACGCGCCCGCGCCGATCGCCGAGCAGGTCGGGCACTATCTCCCCTACCGGCCGAGCCGGATCGCGATTGAAGGCGCGCATCCGCACCCGACCCCGCTTGTCGAATCCGTCGCCATGGGATCGATCACCGCACCGGTGCCCGAGGCAGTGCCGCAACTCCCTTCCGACCTCATCGCCAAAGGCATCCTCTCGGCCGCCCAGGCCGAGACCCTGATCTATGCCGCGAGCGCTCATGCCCGTGATCTCTCCGGACGCTTCGAGCCCGAGGACAAGGGCTGTACCTTGAAAGCGAGCGCCGAAGGCAAAGCCTACCGCATGGGCTACTTTCTGGGCGACGGGACCGGGGCTGGGAAAGGCCGTCAGGTCGCCTCGGTCATCCTAGATCGCTGGGTGAGGGGCGAGCGCCGCCACATCTGGATTTCGAAGAACGAAGCCCTGCTCGAAGATGCGCGCCGCGACTGGACGGCGCTCGGTGGTCTGCCGATTGACGTCCAGCCGCTCGGGCAATGGAAGCTCGGGGGGGCGGTCGGGATGCGCGAGGGAATCCTGTTCGTCACCTATCCGACGCTGCGATCCGGTCGCAGCGATGCGACCCGGCTCGAGCAGATCCTCGAATGGGCGGGCGACGACTTCGACGGGGTGATCGTCTTCGACGAGGCTCACGCCATGGCCAACGCCGCGGGCGGCGAGGGATCGCGCGGCAAGGTCAAGGGCTCTGAGCAGGGGATCGCCGGGGTGCGCCTCCAGAACCTGCTGCCGCGCGCCCGCGTGCTCTACGCTTCGGCAACCGGTGCCTCGGACGTCAACAACCTCGCCTATGCGACCCGGCTTGGCCTGTGGGGACCGGAAACCGCCTTTGCCAACCGCGAGACATTTGTGGCCGACATCCGCGATGGAGGGATCGCGGCGATGGAGCTGGTCGCGCGCGATTTGAAGTCCCTCGGACTCTACACCGCGCGGGCACTATCGTTCGCCGGGGTCGAATACGAGATCCTCGAGCATTGCCTCACCGCCGATCAGATCGCGGTCTACGATGCCTATGCGCAAGGCTGGGCCATCATCCATGCCAACCTGCGCGATGCCCTCGAAGAAACCCGGATTATCGATGCCGACAGCGGCGACACGCTGAACTCGGGGGCCAAGGCAGCTGCGCTTTCGGTGTTCGAAGGAACCAAGCAGCGCTTCTTCGCGCAGTTGCTGCTCTCGATGAAGTTGCCGAGCCTGCTTCCAGCGATCGACAGCGCGCTCGCCGAGGGCAACGCCGTGGTAGTGCAGCTCGTCTCGACCGCCGAGGCGATGCTCGATCGTCGGCTTGCCGATCTTTCCGATGCCGAACGCGAAGCGCTCGAGATCGATCTCAGCCCCCGCGAATATGTGATCGACTACCTCACCAAAAGCTTCCCGGTGCGGCTGATGGCTGTTTTCACCGACGAGAACGGCAATCCGCGTTCCGAGCCGATGAACGACGAGAACGGTGCACCGGTGCTGTGCCGCTCGGCGCTCGCCGCGCGCGACCGGATGATCGAGCAGCTCTGCGCCTTGCCGCCGATCGCTACCGCGCTCGACGCGATCATCGAGCGGTTCGGGGTCGACCAGGTCGCCGAGGTTACCGGGCGTACCCGCCGCCTGATCGTCGGGCGCGACGGGCGTCAGCAACTCCAGTCACGCAGCCCCCGCGCCAATGTCGCCGAGACCCAAGCGTTCATGGACGGAATCAAGCAGGTCCTGGTCTTCTCCGATGCCGGCGGCACCGGACGCAGCTACCACGCCGACCTCGCCGCGAAGAACCAGGCTCGGCGGGTTCATTTCCTGCTCGAGCCGGGCTGGCGGGCCGATGCCGCGATCCAGGGGCTCGGCCGGACCAACCGCACCAATCAGGCCTCGGCGCCGCTGTTCCGTCCCGTCACCACCGATGTGCGGGGCGAACGCCGGTTTATCTCGACCATCGCCCGGCGGCTCGACAGCCTCGGTGCGCTCACCCGCGGCCAACGCCAGACCGGTGGACAGAACCTGTTCGATCCCGCCGACAATCTCGAAAGCGCCTATGCCAAGGAAGCGCTCCACCGCTGGTTCGGCCTGCTGTTCATCGGCAAGCTCGAAGCCGTGACCCTCGCGCGGTTCGAGGAACTGACCGGACTCAGGATCGAAGGCTCCGACGGCTCGATGGTCGATGATCTCCCTTCGATCCAGCGCTGGCTCAACCGCATCCTCGCGCTACCGATCGGCTTGCAGAATGGCATTTTCGATGAGTTCCTCGGCCTCGTCGAAGCACGGATCGATGCCGCGCGGCAGGCGGGTACGCTCGATCTCGGGGTCGAGACCATCGCAGTCGAGCATTTCGATATGCTCTCCGACACGCTGTTGCGCACCGATGCGCTTTCGGGTGCGACGACGCACCTCCTCGAACTTGAGATCGCCCGCGCGCTGAAGCCGTTGCGCCTTGAACGGCTTGAGGAGCTTTACGGCTTTTCGGGCGAGCGCCAGCAGTTTCTGCGCAATGCCCGTTCAGGCCGGATCGGGCTGCTTGTCCCGGCGCGCAGCCTGCTCGCTGATGACGGAACCCGGGTTGCCCGCTTCGAACTGGTCCAGCCCTTGAAACATGGCCATCTCACCGCCGAGCAGCTTGAGGAGAGCAACTGGGAGCCGGTCGATCCCGCCGAGTTCCACCGCCTCTGGCAGGTCGAGGTCGACGAGGCGGCCGCGAGCCACAAGCGCGAACGCCTGCATCTCGCGACCGGCCTGCTGCTGCCGGTGTGGGACAAGCTCCCGTCCGATTATGTTCGGGTGAGCCGGATTTCGGCGCGCGACGGGCGCTCGCTGCTCGGCCGCGAGGTGCCGCTCCACTGCGTTCCCGAACTCTGCCAGGCGCTTGGTCTTGAGAACGAACACGCGTTCTCGGCCGAGCAGATCGTCGATACCGTGCTCGCGGCAGGACGGCCGATGCAGGTCAAGGGCCGCGAGGCGCTCACGCTCAAGCGCAGCCTGGTCAACGGGGCGCAGCGACTCGAGCTCGCCGGTTGGTCTGCGGCGCGGCTCGACTGGTACAAGGCGCAAGGGTGCTTTACCGAGATCATCCGCTATCAGACGCGGTTGTTCGTGCCGACGGCAAGTGCCGCTGTGGTTCTGGCTCGGCTTGCCGAGCGAACGAAGCAAGTATTGCCAAATGGCAGCATATATGCCATATAGTGCCATATGGAGATTTGATATGTTGGCTTTGCAACCCGTTGATACCGTGCCCCAGGCGTTCCGGCCCGATCCTGTCACCCAGGAGGAGGCGGCCGCGATGTTCCGCGCGGTACTGAACCTGTTCGGAAAATGGGACCTCACCGATGAGCAAGCCGCGACTTTGCTCGATATGCCGGTGCGTTCCTATCGGCGCTGGAAGGCCGAAGGGCCGGGCCGAGTCTCACGCGACGGCGCGGCGCGGCTCTCGAACCTGATGGGGATTCACAAAGCGCTGCGGATCATCTTTTCCGAAGCCCAGCGAGGCTTCGCTTGGATCAAGGCCGACAATGCGGCCTTCGCCGGATCGAGCGCGCTCGACGTCATGCTTGGCGGTGAACTTACCGACATCATGCGTGTGCGCCGCTATCTCGATGCGACACGCGGTGGCTGGTGACCGACGCCGATATTCCCGTCAGCCATGTTGAGTGGAAGGGCGCGGTCAGAATCATCCGCAGCGCCTTTCCGCCGATCGACGTGTTCGAGGATCTCGCCGACCCCGCCGACTGGCCCCTGCTGATTTCGGCCGAGCAGAAGACCAATCCCCGGATCATGGCGACGATCGGCAATCTCGATCTTGTGCCGGTCGAACGCCGGGTTGGTGGAAACGGCGCATCCTATCTGATGGCGCCGTTTACCCATGTCAGCACGGACCGGCCAAGCCGCTTCACCGATGGCAGCTACGGCGTCCTTTATGTGGGACGGGTCTTCGAGACGGCGCTGTTCGAAACGATCCATCACCATGCCCGATTCATGGCCCGGACGGCTGAAGCGCCCGGTTGGACTTCGCAGTTTCGCGAGATCGTCCTGTCGGTGGGCGCCGATCTTCACGATCTCAGGGGTGGCGATGCCACTGACCATCCTGCCCTCGATTCCGATAGCTACACGGGCTCGCAAGGCATCGCGATCACGCTCAAGGCTGCCGGTTCCAATGGCGTAGTCTATCCGAGCATTCGGCATCCTGGCGGTGAATGCGCCGGGTTATTCTACCCCGATTGCGCTTCCGAGCCCATCCAGGGACGCCACCTTGACTACCATTGGGACGGCACCCGCGTCGATCTGGTGCGAGACGCAGGAACCGGGACGGTTTTTCGGGTGGTGAGTCTGGCCGGATGAATCAAATGAGCCGACAAACTATAGCGGCTATACTCGTTAGCGTTGCTACAGCTAATGTGAGCGAGAGGGACAGGGGCATTTTGTCGCGCCAGAACGTAAATTGCTTCTGCTCGTCAATCCATTCAATCTGGTGCTGCCAGAAGAACTTGTAGTGGGCATACCAGTCGCTGAAGAGGATTTGTTTGGACTGGTTGGAGCCGAACACCTCCGATTGGAGGTCGTCTAGGCGCTCGCGGTAGACCGCAAGGTCATCGTCCTCACCCGTCGCCTGCACGTCGCGGTAGAGGTCGCGCAGCCGATAGAACAGGGCCGTGAGCCGCTCCCCCTCCTCGCAATAGGCAACCTTGTTGTGATCGTAGTGCGTGACGTAGAGGCTCGCGATCCCGAGTACGACAAGGGTCGCGGCAATCCACTTGCTATTCAGTGGTTCGTAGATGAGCGCGAAGACGCCCACGGCGAGCGAGAGGAAGCCGATGAGGCCGGGAGCCTTCTGCACAACGTCGTGCGTGGCAAAATTCTTCTTCGCCCCGAAACCGACGTTGTAGCCGGTCTCAGCAATGCTCCTGAGCAGCCCCTCCCTATTCATCCTCGTCCTCTTGATTCGCGCTGATAGGGACGTGGATGCGGTCGGTCGCCACGACTACATCGTTAATGAGGGCATAGCACTCAACAACGTGGTCGCCCTTGAATTTCGTATGCTCCACGTTCCTCTTGTATCCCTCGTCGGCGACTATCTGGCCCCGGATGCAGTCACGGTTGATAGCCTCCTGCCCCCGATTGAGCACTTTCCAGAACAGACCGTAGGAGCCGGGGATGTCCGTCTCGACTACGGAGAAGGTGAGCTTCTTACGCGGCATTAACAGGGTGCGATTGCTCAGCATCTCCCGCAGGGAAGCGGGGCGAAATCCGTTCTGTTCGACCTGGCAGTCGATACGGATGTTGTTACGAATGTCGATGGTGGCGAATACATCCTCGGGGAACTCCTCCGTCATGCGGACAGCATGGCCCGCGCGGTCGGTCAGCGCCGCCTTCTCCACCTTCTCGGCAGCGGGGAACAGCCGTCCGTATACCGCGCGCCACTTGTCGTTCTGGTTGTCCTTGCCCTCGGCCTCGATTGCCTTAAGGCAAAGCTCGTGGGCCTTCTTCGCCTTGCGCTGGAAATTCTTTTTCACCTTCACCCGCTGGCCGCTCCCCAGCGCAGCAAAGTAGTCCTGCTTGGGCAAGTCCTTGAGATAGGCGAAGAAATCGCGGCTCATCCAGTCATAATAAAGATAGCTCTTGTCGTCATACTCGCTGGTTGATTTTAGGAAGTTGTGCGCAAGGGTGTCGATCAGGAGGCCGCCGATCCCCACTCCGTGCTTGTTCTTCCAAGCCCGCGCCATCTTGCAGAGCCGCCGGAGGTTGTTGTTCTTCTCCGCCACAAATTCCGACATAGCCTGTATCTCGTCACGGGGCTTGGTGATCTTCCAAGACCCGCCGTTGTAGGTGTCGGGATATTTGAAGCTGCCGTCATCCTGCTCGAATACGGGCTGAGCCTCCACGGTAAAATTGGAATAGACGGCCTGAACAACAAGCCGATCCACCCTGACGGTCGTCTTGGGGTAGCGCGCGCGGATGGCGGCGGCGGCGTCGGACAACAGCTTGGACTGGCCGCCGTCTTTGTAGTTATCCCACTCACCCTTCGGCATGATGTAGAGCATGTCGAGGTCCGAGATACCCTTAATGGCGGTGTGTCGCCCATAGGAGCCGACTTGCAGTGTGTTCGCGGTCTTGGATTCAGTGTCGCGGAAATTTTTGTTGAGCGCGCAGGTGATCTCCCCGTACCGATCCGAGATCGTCTGGGCATTATCGACTGCAAGATTGCTGAGAAACTGCTTGAACGTGTCCGCGATACTCAAGCTGACTACCCCCGGTTGAGATCCCCTGAACAACATGTAGATCAAATCGGGAACATTTCAATGGTTCCGCACAAGTCACCCCCAACAAATGTCAAGCGGCCAGCTAAACGGGCGCAGTTCATCGAGTTACGGCATGAAGGCATCTCTAAGCCCGCCTGCAGGCACAAGAGAGGGGAGGGGGCTGGCTTCTGATTGAGCCATTGAGTGTCGATGGTCGACGTCTCGGGCTCACAGTCAGGAGTATGTCCCATGATAAAATCGCTCCCGCTGAACAAGTTGGTTCAGTCACCCCGCAATGTGCGTCGTCACGGTGATCCAGCCGCCGATGCCGAATTAAAGGCGAGCATCGCTGCCCACGGGCTGTTGCAGAATCTCATCGTCCGTCCTGCATCACGCGGCAAGTTCGAGGTCGAAGCCGGCGAGCGACGCCGCCGCGCCATGCTCGCCCTGGCCGATGACAAGATCCTGCCCAAGGATCACGAGGTGACTTGCTTGGTGCTCGAAGACAGCGCCGACACTGCAGTCGAGACCAGCCTCGCCGAAAACTTCCATCGTTTGGCCATGAATCCTGCTGACGAAGCGCAGGCCTTCGCTGCCCTGATCGACGCTGGCACATCGACTGACCAGGTTGCGCGCCGGTTCGGGCTGACTGTCCGCTTCGTCGAGGGCCGCTTGCGTCTCGCGACGCTTGCTCCGGTCGTGTTCGAGGCGCTGGCCTCGGGCGAAATCACACTGGACCTCGCCAAAGCGTTCGGCGCCACGTCTGACCAGGAAATCCAGGCCCGCGTCTTCGAACAGGTCTCCTCGGCCTATTATGCGCCGAGCGCAGACAGCATCCGGCGAATGGTGCTTTCCGGCACGGTCCGGGGCAGCGATCCCCGGGCCCGGCTCGTTGGACGCGACGCCTACATCGCCGGCGGCGGCCGGATCGAGCGCGAATTGTTCGACGATGACGACAGCGAGTCCTGGGTCGATGTCGCGCTTCTCGAGAACCTCGCTGCTGCGGAGATGGAGAAACGAGCGAAGGCGCTCGCAGTCGAACAGGGCCTTGCCTGGGTCAAGCCAACACTCGATCCCTACGCGAGCCACGATCTCGTCGAGGGCCTTGTTCGACTTCCCGCAGAGCCTGCCCCGCTGACGGAAGCAGAACTGGCAAGGCTTGATGAGCTCGATGCCTCTTATGACGAGCATGCGGCCATTCTCGAAGATGAAGACAGCGCCGAGGAAGCTGTCGCTGCGGCCGAGGCGACGATCGAGGCGATCGAGCGCGAATGCCAGGATATCAGAGCAAAGCCGCCGGAACTCGCGCCCGAACTCAAGGCTGAAGCCGGAATGATCCTGGTGCTGTCGCGGGATGGCACGCCGGTGCTCCAGCCGGTCTTCTACGGTGAGCGCGAAGCTCACGTCGATGATGACGACGATGCCGTCGAAGTCGTCCCGGGTGATGGCAGCGAGGGCAAGCGTCGCGCGGCGCTATCGAAGCGCCTGGTCGACGAGCTTGCCATGCAGCGGCGCGACATTCTCGCGCTCCACGTTGCGTCGGATCCCGGACTTGCGCTCGACATCATGGTCTTCACGCTCGCCGATGCCGATACCCACGACTGGCGATCGCGTGCTGCAACGACGCTTCGCGGCAGCGTTCCTGCAGGACCAATTATCGGGTTCGAGGCGAAGGATGCACCGGCCAGTGCGTCACTCGCTGACCTGCGGTCCGGCCTCGATGAGACCTGGCGATCTGGCGAGGACGCCTCGACGCGCTTCGAGATGTTCCGGGCGCTTTCCGATGAAAGCCGTGCAGCCTGGCTCGGCTTTGTCGTCGCGCGCACGCTCGAAGCGAGTCTCAATATGGTGGGCGAACGTCACATCGCGTTCCAGGATCATCTCGGCAGCCTCATCGGCATCGACTTGGCGCAATGGTGGCGGCCGACCGCGGCGAACTACTTCGACCGGGTCTCGAAGCAGGTGATCCTCGATGCGCTCACTGACGTTGGCGGCCTGGAGCTCTCCTCGCGCTTCGCATCGGTCAAGAAGGGGGATCTCGCGATGAGCGCCGAGCGCGTCTTCGCAGGCACATACATCACCGAGGTCGAAGTGCGCGAACGGGCACTTGCCTGGGTGCCCGAAGTCATGCGCTTCGCTGGTCAGTCGGCAAGCGACGCCGGGGACGAACCGCAGGATTCGGACGCGGATTGCGTTGCCAATGACGACCATCAGCCCCCGAGCGAGGTGGCCGCCTGACCTCCTCCTGACAGGTAAGGCCAATCGCCAACGAGAAGCGGTCCTTCGGCTCATGCCGGAGGGCCGCTTCCTTTCTGGGAAGAGAGCGGAGGGGGCTCCGGGATCTCCGGCACTGACCGACGAGCCTGTCGGCAGGCCGCATCAGGAGATCCAACATGGCCTATCGCAAGGGACAAAGCGGCGGATTGTCGCCCGCTACCCGTATCACCCAGGAAATCATCGCTCGTCTCGAAGCCGGGACCAAGCCGTGGATCAAGCCGTGGCGCGGCGTGCCGGTATCGCGGCCGTTGCGGGCTTGCGGCGTTCCATACCGCGGCATGAATGTGTTCTGGCTCTGGATGGTCGCCGACATGTGCGGCTACGGCTCACCGTTCTGGATGACCTACAACCAGGCAAAGGAGCTTGGGGCGCAGGTGCGCAAGGGCGAAAAGTCGACCATCGCCATCTTCTACAAGAGCTACACCAAGGAGGTCGAAGCCCCCGACACCGGGGAAAGGGCCGACGAACATCGCCGCGTGCTGAAGGCCTATCCGGTCTTCAACGCCGATCAGGTCGATGGTCTTCCCGAACGGTTCCATCCCGCCGCAACGCTGGAGGTTGTAGAGCCGGAAGGCCGCCAGGCCGAACTCGACACTTTCTTCGCGAGCATTCCGGCAGTGCTGCGTCACCAGGGCGATGAAGCCTATTATGAGCCGGTGGCCGATCGCGTGACGATGCCGCCCGCGCATCTCTTCTCCGGGTTCGATCACTATTATGCGACCCTTGCGCACGAGCTGTCGCATTGGACCGGCCACGCCAGCCGCCTGGACCGCGATCTCAAGAACCGTTTCGGCTCGGCCGCCTATGCCGCCGAGGAGCTCGTCGCCGAGCTATCGAGCGCCATGATCGGGGCCGAGCTTGGTCTTCCGGTTGCCCATCTCGATAGCCACGCGAGCTACATCGAGCACTGGCTCACGCTCCTTAAACAAGATGATCGCGCCATCCTCACCGCCGCCGCCAAAGCCGAGGAAGCTTCAAGCCTTCTGCTCAAGCTCGGTGGGCGGATCACTGCCGATGACAGCGACGAAGCGTCTCGCGACGCCGCGCTTGCCGCCTGAAGGAGGATGTCATGGGCCGATCGGTCAGCTATCCCAGCGGGGCAATCGTCGCATTCACGGTGCTCAATGTCGAGAACGATGACGACTGGGAATTCGAATATGAGTGGCTTCGCGAGGACCTGCGCGAGCGGGCAGGCAAAGCCTTTCCTTCCTTGGTCGCACACGACGGCTGGCGAGGCCGTGAGGACCGCGTTCTCATGCGCAATGCCTATGCCGATTTCGGAGTGTCCGTATACGGTGGCCTCGTCGCGGTGTGGATCGCCGAACGAGACGATGGCGCCTATTGGGACGCCGATTGGCGCACGGCCAGGTCTCCCCGGGCGCAGCGCTGGCTGTCCCAGATCGCCGCCCGCTTCGACGCCCTGTTCGGCGATTATGATTGCCTCGGGCACATGTCGAACGGTGAGGGCGTCTATGCAAAGCGGGTAAGCTGAGCGCGAAAGTCGCAGGTCGTGCTGAGCTCGCTGGCTTTGTCCCTTCTGGCGAACCTGTCTCGACGCCCATGGCCTGTAGCCATGCGAGAGAGGCCCTGGGCCAGCCGTCAGTCTCCGCAACCCGGCTTGCGCAGGCCCGTGTTGGCCCGGCCCTTTGGGCCATGGGCCTGCCCGCGCCAGCCTGCCCAAGCGGGTTTCCCCTGTCGGGTGCGGATCCTGCCTCAAGCTGGCCCTGACGGGCTCTCGCCGGCGCAGCCATGAGCGGGTGCGTCAGCCTCACGCCAGTCAGGAGGACAACACCCATGCACGCATCATTTACCGACCAACTCGCCGGGCTCGATCTTTCCGGCTTCTCGATCGGACCTGCCCCCGTTTCCACCAACGATTTCCCGGTTCGCGAAGCTGTCGTCCAGACCCTTGAAGCGATCTGGTCCGATCTTTTTGCCATGGTTTCCGGGACTGCGCTCGAGGCCGACGCCGAGGACCTCGGCTGGGCCTTCGTCAACATCTTCCACCGTTCCGCGACCCGCAAATCGGCTACCGTGGACCGCGCAACCGACGAAGTCCGCGCGCTCATTGCCACAGCCGATGGATCCGAGATTCACACGCACGAACTCGAGACCCAGGTCGAGCGTGCGCAATGCGCCGAAGGGGCCATGCTCGCCCTTGAGGAAATGCGCGAAGTGGCGGCCACTCTCTATCTCAACGAATTCGGCTCGTCCTGGAAACCCGTATCGAGTTCGCGCTTCAATCACAGCGTTATGCTCACTTCCGCGCTCGTCGAAGGCCGTGACTTCGTCCGTGCCCGTTCCGAAGCCAAACGCCGCGCCGCAATGCCCGAAGGCACGCCTGTTATCTTTGCCGGTGGCCGCACGCGCCATCCCAGCGAGCAGGACGCACTCACATTTGCCAACAATGTCTGGGCGACCCTGGACAAGGTGCATGACCGGGTTCCCGACATGGTTCTCGTCCACGGTGGCGATACCAAGGGCGTCGACCGCCTGGCATCGTCGTGGGCCGAACGGCGCAGCGTCCCGCAAATCAGCTTCTCACTCGACATGCGGCTCGGAGCCCGTGCCGGCTTTAAGCGCAACGAGCGGATGCTCTCGCTCGACCCGCGCTATGTCGTTGCCTTCCCTGGCAATGGCGTCCTCGAACGCCTGGTGATCGAGGCCAAGGCCCGGCGGATCACGGTCGTCGATCGCCGCGGTCCGCTCGGCACCAGCCCCAAGGCGCATCTCCCTTCGCCCGGTTGATGGCCGATCGGCCTTTGCGCCAGCGCCGGATTGGCGCTGGCGTTGCCGGGACAGAGGAGAGGCGTGCGCCTGCGTGGATGGAGGCAGGCGGATGGTCCGTCCGACCCCATCACTGGAGGAACTTCCCATGGTCGATATGTCCCAGGCGCTGGCTGATTTCGAGCGGGCCCGCGCCGAAAGCCGTGTGCGCGTCACCACCAAAATCGATCGGCTGAAGCACGCCGTGCTCGCGCCTTTGCGCGAGCTTGGCATTACCTCGGTCGAAATCGCCTTCGACGGCTACGGCGACAGTGGCGCAGTCGAACGCATCTTCTCTTATGATGCCGAAAACCAGGAATCCGAACTCCCCGAGGAGGCGGTGGTTTTGCTTGAAGGCGACGGTACGGCCCGAGAAACATCACTGCGCAGCGCGCTCGAAGAGCTCACCTATGCCGCGCTCGAACTCCACCATCCCGGCTGGGAAAACAATGACGGTGCGGGCGGCGCACTCGAAATCGACGTGGCGCAGGGCAGTTTCATGCTCGACTGCAAGCTTCGCTACACCGCCTACGATGACCATTACGACGAGCTGTGAGGAGGAGGCGATGGCGCATTGCTATTTTCACGCCCTCTCTTCGGTCCGGAAATGGGGCGGAGTGGTCGAGGACTATCTCCCGCTCCATCAATGGTTCGACCAGTCAAAGGCGATCCTGGCGGATCCCCGGCATCGCGCGCTGCGGCACCATGCCGAGGGTATATTCATGCTCGAAACGCTGTTCGGTGCGGCCATCGTCAATGCCGATGGGCGACCCGTTCCGGTGCGCCTTGTGGGCGAGCAGCACGTCCGCGAGGACCTGGGCTCGATCCCCTCCTTTGCCGATTGGGCACGCCTCATTACGCCGCAGGCCTGGATGCTGCGAGGGCACCGTCTGGACGAGGCCGTTGCGGCGGCGAAAGACCATGCTGCTCCTGGCGCTGCGCTGTCGGCCGGGGGCTTGCCAGCAGCGGGCGGGGCGGTCCGTCTCGAAATCTGAGGCTGACCCCCTGGTGGATTCGCTGGAGCAGTGCGACCCGGCCGATCGGAACACGAACGAGGGCAGGGCACATCTGCTCAAGGCATCGGGCGCAACCCGGCTTCCATGCAAACCTGTCCCTGAAGCAACCCCCGTCGAGACGCGCAACCCGGATCGGGTCCGGCCGAGTTGCCGGGCTACGCCCGGCTGCCCGCACCACCCGAACCAGTTCCGGGTTCCCCTCCGGTGCGCTTCGCCGTGGGCCGCTTCTGCTCGGGTTTGCAGCCGGGATGGACCCGGATGCTCGATCAGGAGAAGACCCATGACCAATCTCGTTATCCTCGTCGGCCGCATCGCTCGCGACCCCGAAACCCGCACCACGCAAGGTGGAACCAGCATCACCTCGATCTCGGTCGTCACCGACCGGCCCGCCCGCAAGGACGGCAAGACCTACAAGGACGAAAACGGCTACACCGCCAAGGAAAGCGAATTCCACCGCGTCACCTGCTTCAACGGCCTCGGCGAGAACGTCGCCAAGTACTGCACCAAGGGCCAGCTCGTGACGGTCGAAGGGCGCATCCACTACACGCAGTGGGAAGATCAGAGCGGCACCAAGCGCTACGGCTGCGAGATCATCGCCGACAAGGTGGACTTCCTCACCAAGGGTCGCACATCGAGCAACGACGGTGCGCCCGACATCGACGAGGACTGAGCGACCGTCCCCTATGAAAAGGCCCCGGTGGCACGCGCCGTCGGGGCCTTTTCTTTTGCTTCCCGGCGTGGGCGGCGGGGCGGGGCATCGAGCCCGCGCCCACCGCCAGAGAGTGTTCAGGCGGGGGAGAGCCGCTTGAGAGCGTCCTCGATCCCGATTGCGAGCGATGCGCGGATAAGCTGCTTAAGCTCTGCCGGTTCGATCGTCTCGGCGCCGCATTCGACGAGAACCTTGCCCAATTCGCCGGCCGCTTCGTCGCGGAGCCTGGCTTCCTGGGCATCGAGTTCGTCGCGCTGCTCGCGCAGCTTTTTGAGCGCGTTTCGTGCGCTCGGTTTGGACCTGGCCATGTGATGTTCCTTTCGCTGGCCGTTGGTCCCCTCCGCAAGCGATAATGGCAGCTCACCCGCATGTAGGAAAACGGTTTTTGGCGCGAATGGCGGCGCTTCCACCAAGCGTTGGAGAGGTCTCTCTCGCAGAAAGACCAAGTGTGATGCGGGCTTTGGGGCCGCGTCAAGGACGATGGGGCCCCACCATTTTTGCCGGGCAAGCCCGGAAAAAATCGTTTCCCCCATCGCCGCTTCGCGGCCGCGTTCCGCGGTCCCTGACCCGGCCCGTCACCCGCCTCTCGCAGCTCCTGATGCGACGCATCGAACATCAGGAGGAAAGATCATGTACGCTTCATCGAATATCGCGCAGGGCACGTTCCAGGCAGACCAGGCGGCATTCGTTGCCGCGCTCGACAAGGCGCACGCCAGGTCCTTTCACAGCTACTTCACGCAATTTGTTCTGACCGACGATGAGGCTGGCTATATCGCGGTCGACGAGGGCGATTACGGGGCGCTGCCCAAGGCCATGTTGGACAGGGTCATCGACACCGTGCCGGGTAAGCTCAACGATGAGTTCTGAAACCGCCGTAAGGAGGAAGTCCGTTCAGGGCTTCCTCCTTTCTTTTTGCTCGGCTCCCGATTCTTGGTGACCCGGATGATGCTGGTCGAGCGCGCCAAACGGCGTCAGTCGTCGACGCTTGGGGCGTCGAACTCCTCAAGGCGGTCGGGCATGTCGAGCACCTTCATGGCCGCTGCGGAAATCGCCTCCGCTTTCGTCGGGAAGGCCTCTGCCGAGCTGATCGAAACGCCGTTCGAATAGGTCACCGTCGCCTGGAAACCGTTGCCCTTGCGCGTCGCGCTCAGCGTCACGTTCGTCATCGCCATGCTCCCGGATGGGGGTGCCCACGATGCTCTTATGCCCGGGGCGTTCACGCTTGGCCTATAGCAGAAACCGCGCTCCAGCGGCACTGTCCTTGCTCCACCAGATGGGAACTTCAAGACCGCCGATCCTGTTCAGGGCAAGGCACTGGAACCCACCTTTGAAGCTGGGGACAGGGGAGCACACCGTACGCGACAAATCGCATTCGGAGGGAGGTTAAAAGGCACGGAAAATCAGTTAGTTGAGGGTATTCTTGCGAAATGGCAGCTTCTCAATCAGAAATGAATGGGCCTGCATCTGCCAATCATATTCGAATGAACAGGGCTCGAAACGGCGCAATTCCGCGCTCCACTATGTTCTTGACATGTTCTCGTTTCTGATTTAGACAAGCCAGGCCTTTCGCAGTGCGTTCCGGGCTCCTGACCACAAGGAGTCCGTGCATGACACGGCCAAAATCTCTCCAGGTTCATGTTTCCCTCGACCTCGCCGAGCGGGTTCGCGCTGCCGCCAGGCGGCGGGATATCAGCGTCAGCGAATGGATCAGATCGCTCCTGTCGCGGGCCTGCGATGACGACGATCTCGCCTCCAGGCTCGAGACTTCGATGGAGCGCGTCAGCCGTCAATCCGTCTTTGTGATGGTCGGCGTCGATGCGCTTCTCGCCGGGCATGCCGACCATGGCCTGCGTGAGCGAGCCCATCAGGCCTATGCCCGCAAATGCAAGGAGCTGGGACTCTCCGCCAACGCTGGTGAGGGAGGCCAGGCATGAAACGCAACCTCGTCAATTTCACGCGCGGCAGCCAGCTTCTCGGGCATTTCAGCTTCATGTTTGCAGCTGGTCTGAAGGGACCGCTGATCATTGCTGCTCTGGGCATCTCAGGTGCGAGTTGGTGGACCATCTCGTCGGGCCTGACCGATCACGAGGTCTACCTCGTCTGGATGCGGATCTACGCTGCCATCTACGGCTTCATGGAGTTCGATTCCACCAAGCAGGTCGCAGTTGAAACGGCTTTCGGCGGGACCGTCCAGCTCCCCATCATCATGCTCGATGCCTACCCGCCAGTGGTGCGCGCCTCGGACCATCTGATCGATTTACTGGGCCATGCCCTTATGCGATCGGCGCTGCTCCTCGTCCCGGCTTTTATACTCTTCTACTGGTTCGCGGCGCGGTTCGGCAGCCGCTCCAAGGAACGCAAGCACGAGCGCGGGGCCATGCTCGTCACGCTTCCCGAACTGGTCGAGGAATTGCGCGGCCACAACCAGCGCGAGCGAGCCCGCGAGCTGTCCACCGCCATGGGTTGGAAATGGCGTCTGTGCTCACCCAGGGAGATCGCTGCGGCATTCCCCTATCGCCCCTCGCATCTCGCAACCGTCGTCTATCCCTGGCGGCTCGAGCAGAGCCATGCCATGCTCATCGGTACGACCGGTATGGGCAAGACGGTCGCCATCTCGGACATGATTGCCGAAGCCCGGGCCAAGGGACAGCGCTGCGTCGTTTTCGATCTGACCGGCGCCTTCATCGAGCATTTCTACCAAGGGGACCGGGACATCATCCTGAACCCGCTCGATGCGCGATGCCCCCAATGGAGCCTCTTCGACGAATGCCGCGCCGAAGGTGATTTCTGGGCCGCAGCCGAAGCCCTCGTACCCCATGACGGGGGCGGGGAAGCGCAGTTCTGGGTCATCGCGGCGCGTGCGCTCTTCGTCGAATTCTGCCTCAAGCTCGTCGCAGAGGGCAGGGGCACGAACGAGGCGCTCGCCCGCGAACTGATGACCGCGGACCTGTCCCGGGTTCACGCCATGATGCGCGGAACGATCGCCGATCCGCTGACCGCTCCCGAAGCCGCCCGCATGGCGGAATCGATCCGCGCGGTGTTCAACGTCAACGCCAAGGCGCTGAAACTCCTGCCCACCTCAGGAAAACGCTTCTCGGTTCGTGAGTGGATCGAGGAAGGCACGCATGATGGGACGGGCAAAGGCTCGATGGTGTTCATATCCGCGCGCTATGTGGACATGAGCGTCTGCGCACAGTTGCTCACGCTCTGGCTCGATACGGCGATGAACACGCTGATGACCACGCCGCGCACGCAGGATCTCAAATTCTGGTTCTTTCTCGACGAACTGGGGGCACTGCATCGCCTCCCCGCGCTCGAGAAGGGCCTGCAGACCGCGCGCAATTTCGGCGGTGCGATCGTCACCGGCATTCACGCCTATGCCAAGCTCAAGGAGGTCTATGGCGAGAACATGGCGATGACGCTGTCATCGCTCGCCCGGACCAAGCTCATCCTGGGAACGGCGGACCGCGACACGGCGACCTGGTGTTCGGACTTTATCGGCCACCGTCAGGTCCGCGACATGGAAGAAGGGTATACCTACGGCTACAACAACGCTCGCGATGCGGTCAGCCTGACGCCGCGCAAGCACATCGAGCCGCTGCTCCTGCCCGACCAGTTGATGAACCTTCCCAAGCTTACCGGGTACGTCAAGTTTCCCGATGGCTTCCCGGCGGCGCCTGTCAGGCTGAAGCCGGTGAACCGGGTGAAAGTCGCCGAAACCTTCATTGGGCGGGCCAAGGACCGGCCTGCGATCATACGGCAAAACGACAAAGGCGAGGAAAGTGCTGGTGCCGGCCATCCGCCGGCGACACCGAGCGATCATCCATCCTCGAACGATGACGGCGCAGGCAAGCCCGTGGTTCCCAAACAGGGTAGATTGCCGCTCGAACCGGAACCGGCGAGCGATGCAATAGAGCCGCCGCAGCCGCCCGCAAAGCACGCCCGCAATCAGGGCTTGAGCAGCACCGAAAAGGTGGCAGGTAAGCCGCGGCGTTCAGCGAAACCGGCCCCGGAGCAACGCGAGGCCGGGGAGCGAAATGCCCGGCCGACGCCGCCCAAGGGCCTCGCCTTGCGCAAGGGTGCGGCACCCGAGGAAAGCGATCCAGCCAAAGATGGGAAGGATGGCCGCCGTAGCGACGCGCCGCGGGCGGAGCCGCCGCCCGACAAGCAGCACACCGCCGATCAGACCACGCAACGGCAGCGTGATACCGATGCACGCAAGCTGATGATCGACGACGGCGTTCCCGAGCAGGAGCAACCATCCCGCGACGAGCCGGATCTGGGCGATTTTGAACCCTGATGCTGGTGGCAGACGCCGTTTGGCGAGGTGACAAGCCATGCTCTCTGTAGCCAATGTCCGCACCGCCCGCGGCGCTGCCAACTATTTTGCAGCCGACAATTACTACACCCGCGCCGATGCCGAACGCTCCGGCCAATGGCTGGGGAAGGGCGCCGAAAAGCTCGGGCTGCTTGGGTCCATCGAAGCCTCGCAGTTCGAGGCTGTGCTCAAGGGATTGCTGCCGGACGGAAGCCGTGTCGGCACCGACAACCGGGGGCATCGCGCGGGCACCGACCTGACGTTTTCGATGCCCAAGAGCTGGTCGATCCTTGCATTGGTCGGAGGGGACCGGCGCATCCTCGATGCCTATGGCGCAGCGGTCAGGGAGACGCTGGCATGGGCCGAGAAGAATCTCGCCGAGACCCGCATGGAGGTCAAAGGCAAGGAGCGGGTCGCCCAGACCGGCAATCTTGTGATCGGGCTCTTCCAGCACGACACGAACCGCAACCAGGAGCCCAATGCGCATGTTCACGCCGTAGTCGCCAACGTGACCCAGGGGCCCGATGGCAAATGGCGTGCGCTCAGGAACGACAAGCTCTGGGAGCACAATACCCTCTTGAATGCCATGACCATGGCGCGCTTCCGCTTGGGCGTAGAAAAGCTTGGCTACCAGGTCGGCGAGTACGGCAAGCACGGCAATTTCGAAGCGGTCGGCGTGCCGAAGGCGGTTCGCGATGCCTTCAGTTCGCGCCGCGCGGAAATCCTCGACAAGCTCTCGTCGATGGAAAGCAAGGGGCTGGCGGCCCGCAATGCGGCGAACCTCATGACGCGGGCGAACAAGGGGCCGGTGGAGGATCGCGGGGCCCTTCTGAACCGGTGGCGCGAGGAAGCAGCGCGACACGACTTCGACCCCGCGATCGTGATCGCGCAGGCCAATGCGCGCACCGTCAATGACATCGGCTCCGTCTCGGGGATCGGCAACTCGGTTCGCGTTATCGCGCAGCGCGGGCGCCTCTTTGCCGCAGCCATCGCCGAACGGCTGGGCCTGCGCGAGGGGGACCCGCTCGTGCCTCTCAATATGGGCAATCGCACCCCGGAGCAGATCGCGGCACTCCATGCGGTTGCGTCCGCCGTCCGGCACCTCGGGGAGCGCGAGGCGGCGTTCTCGCGAACCGAGATCTATCGCGCTGCGCTTGGCTTCGCCTTGCCGACGTCGCTTGCCGACATCGAGCGCCGCGTCGATCAACTGCTGCGCCAGGGCCATCTGCAAAGAGGCAAGGGCGCGGACCGCGATCTTGTCACGACCCGCGATGCCATCGGGCTTGAGCAGCGCATCATTGCCGCCGTCGAAAGCGGGCGAGGACTTGGCGCTGCGATCGTCTCTGCCGAAGTTGCCGGGGAACGTCTCCAGGCGCTTTCCCAGCTCAAATATGGCCTGAGCTTGAACCCCGGTCAGGAAGGGGCAGGGCGGTTGCTCCTCGCCTCGCACAACCGGATCGTCGCCATTCAGGGCGTGGCGGGCGCGGGCAAGAGCACCGTCCTCAAACCTGTCGCCGACATCTTGCGGGAGGAAGGCAAGGCCGTGCTCGGGCTCGCGGTCCAGAACACGCTCGTACAGATGCTCGAGCGCGAAACCGGCATTCCCTCGATGACCGTTGCACGTTTCCTGCGCCAGCATCAGGGCCTGCTCGAGGGTGCCGATCGGGCACGGTTGGCCGAAGCGCGCGCCTC
This sequence comes from Porphyrobacter sp. YT40, assembly GCF_006542605.1. GTDB lineage: Bacteria > Pseudomonadota > Alphaproteobacteria > Sphingomonadales > Sphingomonadaceae > Erythrobacter. The sequence continues at coordinate 2,593,097 of NZ_CP041222.1, read as the reverse complement.
GATGCGCGGCACCATCGTGCTGCTCGACGAGGCATCGATGGTCGGCAACGCCGACAAGGAAAAGCTCGTGCGCCTTGCCAATCTGCTCCAGCTCGACCGCTTCGCCAGCATCGGCGACAGGAAGCAATTGGGCGCGGTCGATGCCGGCAAGCCTTTCGACGTCATGCAGAAGGCCGGGGTCGAGACGGCCGTCATGAACATCAATCTGCGCGCCCGTGGAAAGGCGCTGCGCGACGCTCAGCACGCGGCCCAGGGCGGTCATATCGACGGGGCGCTGCGGCATCTGGGGAGCCATGTCGTGGAGGCGGGCAACCAGGCTGCCGTCGAGGCGGCGGCAGCCTGGCTTTCCTTGTCGCCCGGCGAACGCGAGACGACCGCGATCTATGCCTCGGGCCGTGCGCTGCGCGGCGAGGTCAACGAGGCTGTCCAGACCGGGCTCAAGGCCAATGGCGAGCTGGGGCCCGGCTCTCTCAAGCTGGCTGTGCTGTCGCGCGTCAATCTCACGCGCGAGGAACTGCGTTATGCGCGCAGCTATGCTGCCGGAATGGTGCTGGAAGTAGGCCGGCGGCAGAGAGGGCAGGGGCTGAACAAAGGCCGCTACGAGGTGGTCGATACCGACCCTGCCCGCGAACGCGTGACATTGCGGAACGAGCGGGGGCGGCACTTCGAGTTCCGGCCGGGTCAATTGCGCCCGCAGGGGGAACAGGAGGCGTTACGCCTGTTCGAGGTTCGGCCTCTCGAGATTCACGACGGCGATCGGATTCGCTGGACCGCAACCGATCACAAGCGCGGCCTGCTGAACGCCGACCAGGCCCGCATCGTGGCGATCGACGGGAAGGGCGTGACGGTGAAGACCTCGCTCGGCGCCGAACACCGCCTGGCGCAGGGTGAGCCCATGCTCGAGCGTCTCGACCTCGCCTATGCGCTCAATGCGCATATGGCGCAGGGGCTGACCTCCGATCGCGGAATTGCTGTCATGGACAGCCGCGAGCGCAATCTCGCCAACCAGCAGACATTCCTCGTCACCGTTACCCGGTTGCGCGATGGCCTGACCCTGTTCGTCGATAATCCCGGCAAGCTTGAAGCCGCGGTTGAGCGCAATTCCGGCATGAAACGATCGGCGCTCGAGACGGTGAACCTGCTGCGCGATGCCGCGGCTTCGGGCCTGGCCAACGGCAGAACGCCGGAACCGATGCGCGAACCTCCCGAACTCGATCGCTCGATCACCAAGCCGTTCGAAATCGGCATCTAGCCGGCTTTGGTCCGCAGCTGTCCACAGGGAACCGATTGACTGTTAGTTCTTCATTTGTTCTCATATGCGATATGTCCCGAATCACCGACGATATCCTCCTGACCCATCTCGAAGTCGCGCTTGCCGTCGCGCCGGAGGCGATGCTTGTCAGGCTCAGCGCCGACGACCCGCGAGCCCAGCGCAATGCCCGCTTCGATCTGGCGCGCCATCTGGTCGAGCGGATGCAGGGGTTCGCGATCGAATGCGAGGCAAATGGGAACATGAGCGTTCAGCCCTGCCTCTTTCCGGGCGATCTGCGCCGATGGGATGACATCCATGGGCCGATTGGCGGGCAAGCGTGATTGCTTTGGCGTCCCGCTATTGCAGGGGCGTGTCGCTATCCTTGCCCATCAGTCCGGCAATGCGTTGGGCGATGGCCTGCCATGTCGCGATGCCTGCCTCGTCCCCCACTAGCGCCAGCGTGCCGATCTGTTCGGCGACATGGAGCGGGGCCTTCTCGCCATGGGTTTTCAGGACCTGGTTGGCGCAGGCCCAAAGTTCCCATTCGCTCAGCATCAGCCGAAATATCCGGCAAGGCCGGCGAGGGTGGTGATCAGGCCGTACGCAACGAACGCGCCGACGAGGAGATATTCGAGGTTGAATTTCGACCGGCGGGGCCGGGACTGTCCCGCTGGCCAGATCTGGTCGCAGACAAGTCCATTGAACCCGGCGCGCCGCCCGACGACTTCGACCTGGCAGCCGATCAGGCCGCGGGTGGAGCGCCGCGCCTCCAGTTCCCACACGCCTCCGTCCCCGGTGCGAAGAAGCAGGAAGAGGCCGGAAGGCCCCTCTTCGAGACGGCCCATAAGGTGCAGGTCGGCGCTCAACGGCACACCGGTCCCTTCCAGTAGCTGTAGGCGCTTGCAATCGTAGCGGCGTCTGCTCGCAAACAGCCGGTTTTTCTGCTCACGCTCTCTGCCACTGGCAGGTGGCATCCTGCTCGAATTATCTGCCAATGTGCTCGCCATCATCCGGCGCTGCTTGCAAACGGGGCGTCGTGCTCACGCTTCCTGCCAATGGGTTCTCTAAACCCGTCGCCGGCAGCCGCTTTTGCGAAGAAGGTTTTCAGAACAGTTTTGACAAGCAGCAGGCCGCAGAAATGCGTTGCGGTCATGGCCCGCCGGCAAGGTCGTCAGAAAGGAAGGTTTTCGCGAACAGCGGACGACGCATAGAACGCGCACAGATATACGTTTATGACCGAACCAGTCGAACTGCGCTGGCCTCGATCGTCCCGTTTGGGATCGAGTTTCGGGAATGCCGGACGCTTCCCAAAATCCGTCTCTATTGCAGAAGTGAGAAAGTGAAGCCCTCAAGCCTAGGTGTCAGAACCGTTCGGTTGTGACACTTAAAACATTACCGGCTTCGGTGCGGATAGAGCTATGGGATGGCAGGCCCAAACCGATTTAGAGGCACCTTGAGAAACGCCGTGCCGCAAGCCTCCGCGTCGGGCAACCGGCCTCCCCGGATGTTGACCTGAAGTGCGGCAAGCATCAGGTCGGGAAGCGGCAGCGAAGCGTCGCGCTTCTCGCGGGTCGCCACGAACTCCGCCTCGTCGATGCCATCGCGCACATGGATGTTGTCACGCCGCTGATCGGCGACGGTCGAGCGGCCGATTACGTCGCGACCGTCCTTGCCATAGTCATGCCCGACATAGGTCGCGGTTTCGGGTGAGAGGTCGAGGATTGCGCGGATCGAACGCCAAAGTTCATGCGCGTCACCGCCGGGGAAATCCGCCCGGCTCGTGCCACTGTCGGGCACCATCAGCGTATCGTGAACAAACGCCGCGTCACCCACGACATAGGTAATCGAGGCGAGCGTGTGGCCGGGCGACGGCATGACGTGCGCGTCGAGCGAACCAATCCTGAACCGTTCGCCATCGGCGAACAGCCGATCCCACTGGCTGCCATCGACGGGCAGGTCGGGCAGGCAGTAGATATCCTGCCAGAGCTTCTGCACTTCCACGACCTTGGCGCCGATCGCGGTTTTGCCACCCGTCTTTTCAGCAAGGTACGGAGCAGCGGAGAAGTGATCGGCGTGGGGATGGGTATCGAGTACCCATTCCACTGTAAGACGCTTCGCGCGGACATATTCGAGGATCATATCGGCATTGTCGGTTGCGGTCGCACCGGCACGGGGATCGAAGTCGAGGACTGGATCGATGATCGCGGCGGCCTTCGTGGCTTCGTCGACCACGACATACTGGAAGCTGCCGGTGCGCTCGTCATGGAGCGACGCAATCGTCATGCCTTTGTGATTATACTCGATCATGTTTCGTATCCTCTCGCATCGTCAGCTTTCTTCCCGGGCACGCGCGAACAGCCGTTCAAAGTCGCTGGTATCGATCGCGCCCATCACCAGCATGCGTCCGGCAAGATAACCCGGGGTGCCGGCCAGTCCGATCGAATAGGCTTCCTGTCCGTTCGCCCGCAGGCGTGCCGCGACAGCGTCCGCGTGGGCGGCAAGCCAGGTCGTCGTGCGCAGCCAATCGCCGCCAGCGCGCATCACGACGTCCCGTAGCATGTCGTCGTCGATCGTGCGGCTGTCCGTCATCAACGCACGGTGGACGGCCGGGTAAACTCCCTGTTCGGCGCACGCGAGCGCCACGCTTGCGGCACGTTCGGATGGCGGACCGAAGATGGGCCAGTCCTTGTAGATGATCTGCACCTTGCCGTCGCGTTGTACAGCCTCTTCCAAGGCGGGAAATCCATGACGGCAGGCTGGGCAACGATAGTCGGTGAACACGGCAAGCCGAAGCGTAGCATCGGCAGGTCCGTCCTCGGGCGAGCCGTTACCGGCAAGGATCAGGTCAGCGGTCGGCCCGACGTCGCGCCCGATCGGGGCGGTATGCCGCAGCACCTGTCCGACTGCCCAACCACCCACGACCACCGCGCCCAAGCCGGCAAGCTGTCTCCGATTGAGCGGCCCAGGCATGATCAGCGCGCCGCAGATTTTTTGCGCGCTTCGGCGACGAGACGACGCAACGTCGGGAGATCGACAGCACCGGCGACGACCTGCGAGCCGACGATCAGCGCCGGCGTCCCGTTGAAACCGATCGCTTGGGCGATGCCATCGGTGCGCGTGAGCAGCGCGTCGATTTCGGCGCCGCGCGATTTCAGATCCCGTTGCAGACGGGGCCAGTCGACCCTGGCTTTGGCAGCCGCTGCCTTGACGCCCGCGCTGTCGAGCCGCGCCGGCGAGGTCATCAGCGCCTCGTGAAAGGCGGCATGCCTGCCCTGCCATTGGCTCGCGACGGCTGCGCGCGACGCCTCACGTGAAGCAGGTCCGAAGATCGGCCAATCCCGGTACACGACCCGTACCCTCGGGTCAGAGCGAAGCAGGGCGTTCAGCACCGGCTCCATGCGACGGCAATAGGGGCAGTTGTAGTCGAAGAACTCGACCACCGTGACGTCATAGGTCTTGCCGGCGCGCTTGGGTGCCACGGGATCGTCGACGACGGCCTTGCGCGACAGATCGGGCTGCTGCGCGATAACCGGGGAGATCGGCGCGGCGAAGGCAAGCGCAGCCAGGAGGCCCCCCGACAACAGGTTGCGACGGTTCATCGGTGTTTCCTTGCTAATTCGATTCCATCGACGAGGGCGGCGCGTGACAATTCACCGAGCTGGAGCTGTACGATTGTGCCGTCGCCCGCGACGAAGGCCGTTGCGGGATACCCCGCCACCTTCAGGGCTTGGGAAAGGCCACGATCGGTGTCGAGCGCGACATGGCGCGCTCCGATATTTTCACGGCCGAGAAAACCGCTGACGATCGCTTGCGCCTCGCCCTGATCGGCAAGAAGGATCGGGACCTCGCCAGGGCGCGATGCAACCGCATCGAGCATCGGCAGCTCACGCCGGCACGGGCCGCACCATGTCGCCCACAGGTTGACTACGAACGGCTGGCCACGGAAACGATCGAGTGGAAGCGGCGCGCCGGACAGGGTCGTCAGGTTGAGATGATAGGGGAACGGGCCGTAGGTCACGGGAGGGATCAGCGCCTGAAGCAAGAACCAGAGGCCACCCGCAACAGCCAACGCTCCCCAGCCTGCCGCCAGCGCGCTTGAGCGACCAAGCCGGATCGCCAGCATCGCCGCTGCGCCGAGAAGCCCTGCAAGGGGGGAAAAGCCGCCCTGCCACATGGCAAGGATGGACAGCGGAGCGTCGACGTAGCTCGACCAATGCGCTGCAACGTAACCGATCCGCGCCGTAACCAGTCCAGCGACGATGGCGCTGGTGGAGACCGTCGACACGCGAGGGATGTGAAGCCGACCGGCCAGCGTCGTTAGACCAAGGAACACGACGATACACAGCACGGCAAGCCCGCGATCGACGGCCAGCATCAGCGGCCCGATGGTAATCGCACCCCCCATCAAAGAAACGCGGCCGCGCTTTTCCAGAGCATGTAGGTCGCCACCACGAAGATCAGGACGGCGAAGACCGTGGTGAGCGTGCCGCCCGAGCCGAGGCGCTTCGCGATGCGCGTGCCGATCAGGCCGCCGACAACCCCACCGGCGATGAACACGAAAGCGAGCGGCCAGTCTACCAGACCGGAAAACGCGTAGTTGGCGGCCGTCGTCAGCCCGAACGCGGTGACGGCGATCAAGGACGTGCCGACAGCGTTCAAAATCGGCATGCCCGTCGACCCGATCAGGCCGGGGACGATCAGAAAGCCCCCGCCGATGCCGAAGAAGCCCGAGAACAGACCGGTGCCAAGGCCGTAGCCCAGCACCTTCGGCGCCTTTTCCCGGTTGCACTCCGCCCCCGGGCTGCCCGTGTCACCGCGCCCGCGCAGCATCAGGACGCCGACGACGACCATGACCAGCGCGAACAGGAACAGGAGCTTGCCGCCATCGACGGCCTTGCCCGCGGTGGAGCCGAACAGGGCGCCGATGACGCCGGCGGTCGCATACATGCCGCCACAGCGCCATTTGACGTTATGCGCCTTGGCATGACCGATCAGGCCGGTTGCAGCGTTAGCGGCCACCGCGAACGCGCTCGTGCCGATGGCGAGGTGGGCGTTGGGCACGCGCACCAGATAGACCATGAGCGGCACGGCGAGGATCGAGCCGCCCCCGCCGACAAGCCCGAGGGTAAAGCCCACCAGGCTGCCGGACAGCGCGCCCAACAGATACTGGAGCGGTTCGAGGGTCATGCCGCTTTGCCGATCTCATGCGGGGCCGCCATCCACTCATGGCCTTTCAGCATGGCCTGCCAATAGATCGGGGGCAGCATCCGCTCCTTCAGGAACCAGGCAGCTCGCGTCGGGCGCGTGCCGTTCAGGAGCCACGACGGAAAGCTGGGTAGCAGTTTCCCACCATAGCCGAACTCGGCGAGGACGATCTTGCCACGCTCGACCGTGAGCGGGCACGATCCATAGCCGTCATAGTCGACAATAGGTGGCTTGCCATCGAGTGCGGCGAGCGCGTTGACCGCCACCACGGGTGCCTGCTTGCGGGCTGCCGCAGCCGTCTTCGCATTACTGGTGCCAGCGGCATCACCCAGGCCGAAAACATTGTCGTACCGCTTATGGCGCAGCGTCGCTTCATCGACCTCAACGAAGCCGTTTGCCGCCGCGAGCGGACTTTTGGCGACGACATCATGCGAAACCTGAGGCGGCACGACATGGAGCATGTCGAACTCGCGTTCGACCCGCTCGCTGACGCCGTCCCGCTTGCGCTCGAAGGTGGCAATACGCCGATCGGCGTCGACCGCGACGAGGTTGGATTCGAGCCTAAGGTCGATCCCATACTTCTCGACATATTCCATCAGCGCAGGGACGTAGGTCGCGACGCCGAATAGCGCCGCACCGGCGTTGTGAAATTCGACGTCGATCGCGGGGAGCACACCGTGATCGCGCCAGATGTCGCAGGACAGGTACATCGCCTTTTGAGGCGCGCCGGCGCACTTGATCGGCATCGGCGGTTGCGAGAACAGCGCGCGTCCCCGCTGCAATTCCTGGACAAGCCGGTAGGTGTAAGGTGCCAGATCGTAGCGGTAATTGGACGTGACGCCGTTGCGGCCCAACGCCTCGGGAAGCCCCGCGATCTTATCCCACGCCAAACGCAGGCCGGGAGCGACGATCAGGACACGGTAGGCGATCGTATCCCCGTCTCCCAGGGTGATCGCCTGACGCTCGGGGTCGATGGTGATCGCAGGCAGCCGGATCCATTCAACGCCCTTGGGCATGACATCGGCTTCGGCCTTGCGGGTCTGCTCGGACGTGAAGACGCCCGCCCCGACCATCGTCCAACCCGGCTGATAATAATGGTCCCGGGCCGCATCGACGACAGCGATTGACACCTTGGCGTTGCGCTTCAGGATGCTGGCGGCTGTTGCGATGCCCGCGGCTCCGCCTCCGATGATGACGATGTCGTAGGTCATTTGCCGGCCCCTTCGGAACGACGGGCCAGCGCCGGCTTCAGATCGGCGAGATCGTACCCGGCTGCCTTGGCCTGACCGATGATCGTTTCTGGATCGGCATGATCCGCCTCCGCCAATGCCCAAAGGGTAGCCGCCCGCATGCCGCTTCGGCAGAAGCCGAGCGTCGGTCCCGGCAGCGCAGTCAGCGCTTCCTTCATCCGGTCCGCATCGGCATCGGTCGCCTTGCCCGGCACGATCGGGACATGGGCGAACGCAAGGCCGTGTTCTTCGGCGATCCGGGCCATCTCGTGTGCGCTCGGCTGTCCCTGCTCCTCGCCATCGAGCCGGCTCGAAACGATCGAGCGAAACCCCGCCTGTGCGGCGGCAGCGACATCATCCCGGGTGAGCTGGGGAGCAGCCGAGAAGGACGGTGTGATCCTCTTGAAGGCCATGTGACGTCTCCTGTCCGGTCATGCCGAACGGCGTGGGATGAGTGCGAAGCGGTGGATGGCTGCGCCGAGCGCCATCGCAGCGATGAAGAGCAGCGCGGGGGCAGGCTGGATCGCGAGTGCGGCGATGGCGGGGCCTGGGCACAAGCCGACAAGGCCCCAGCCTATGCCGAACAAGGCGGCGCCAGCGATGAGGCGCGCGTCGATCGGCGACGTGGCGGGCGTATAGAACTGCTCCGCGACGATCGGCGTGGAGCGCCCACGCACGACGAGCCAGGCTATCGCCATCGGCAGGATCGCTCCCGCCATGACGAAGGCGAGGGTCGGATCCCAGGCTCCGGTGACGTCGAGAAACGCACGTACCCGGGCAGGATCGATCATGCCGGAAACGGCGAGGCCAGCGCCGAACAGCGTGCCGCTGACAAGCGAAAGGATGCCTTGCCGCATCACGCTACCACTCCCGCCAGGCGCATGAGGGTCACGGTGGCGATACCGGTCGCCATGAACGTACCCGTCGCGACGATAGACCGCGGCGACAGGCGCGACAGGCCGCAGACGCCGTGACCGCTGGTGCACCCTGCGCCGAGCCGCGTACCAATCCCGACGATCAGCCCGGCGACGGCGATCAGCCCGAGCGACGTCGGGAAGCGGGCTTCCACATCCCGATTGGCCGCAACAAGGGCTGCACCCAGGGGCAGCCCCACTGTAAACAGGAGTGCCATCATCCAGGGCGCGCCTCCTTGGGAAAGGCCGAGGACACGGGCGAACATGCCACTGACCCCGGCGATGCGGCCGTTGCCCAGTAACATGATCGCCGCAGCGACACCGATCATCAGCCCACCGATAAAGCCGGCGAGCGGCATGGCATGGGGAAATCCGGGCATCACAGCGCATCCAGTGGGATCTTGAGGTAGCGGGTGCCGTTGGCTTCCGGCTCCGGCAGATGGCCGCCGCGCATATTCACCTGAACTGAGGGCAGGATGAGCTTGGGCATCGACAGGGTGGCATCGCGACGGGTGCGCATCGCGACGAAGTCGTCTTCGTCCACGCCTTCGTGGACATGGACGTTGCCGACGCGCTGCGCGCCCACGGTCGTCTCCCAGACATACTGGTCGCGACCCGCAGCCTTGTAGTCGTGACACAGGAACAGCCGCGTCTCGTCAGGCAACTGCATCAGTCGGCGGATCGAGCGGAATAGCTGGCGCGCATCACCACCGGGGAAGTCCGCGCGTGCTGTGCCGTAATCCGGCATGAAAAGGGTATCGCCGGTGAAGACCGCGTCGCCGATGACATAGGCCATGTCGGCGGGGGTGTGCCCCGGCACATGCAGCGCGATGGCCTCGATGTCGCCGATCGCGAAACGATCGCCATCGTCGAACAGGCGGTCGAACTCGGAGCCGTCGCGTTCGAAGTCGGTGCCGGCGTTGAAAATCTTGCCGAAGACGTTCTGTACGCGAATGATCTCGCGGCCGATCGCGAGCTGACCACCCAGCGCCTTCTGCAGATAGGGCGCCGCAGACAGGTGATCGGCATGAGCATGGGTCTCAAGCAGCCAGTCGACCGAAAGGCCGTGCTCCCGCACATAAGCGATTACCACATCCGCCGACGCCGTCTTGGTGCGACCGGCCGCAGCGTCAAAATCCAGCACACTGTCGACGACCGCGGCCTTCCGCGTGGCAGGGTCCCAGACGACGTAGGTCGCGGTGTTGGTCGGCTCATCAGAGAAGGAATGAACGACCGGCGCTCCTGCCGCCTTCGCACGTTCAATCTGCGCAACTGCCTCGCTCAACGCCGATTCCACAATTGCCTCCGTTTATCGATTTCACGGTTTATGTAGTCGTGTAACCCACTTGCGTCAACGGGCGCCCCGTGCCATCTGAAAAACATGGAAACGATGGATGCAGACGCACCGCGCTCGTTGCGTATCGGGGACGTTGCCCCGAATTTTACCGCCCGCACGACGCAGGGCGAAATGACGCTCGATCAGTATCGTGGTCGCTGGGTCGTGTTCTTCTCGCACCCGGCTGATTTTACGCCGGTCTGCACCAGCGAGTTTGTAGCCCTGACCAAGGCCGCACCGCAATTCGAGGAGCTGGACTGCGCCTTGCTCGGGCTGTCGGTCGACAGCCTGTATTCGCATGTCGCCTGGTTGCGTGCGATCAAGGATGTCTTCGGCGTAGAGGTGCCGTTTCCGGTCGTGGAAGATCCGTCGATGGCCGTGGGTTACGCCTATGGCATGCTCGACGAACAGGCCGGCGATGCTTCAGCCGTGCGTGCGACCTACTTCATCGATCCCGAGGGCATTATCCGTGCGCTCAACTGGTATCCCATGAACGTCGGGCGATCGGTCGACGAGATGCTCCGCACGGTGAGGGCGCTGCAGCGATCGGCCGATGGGCAAGCCTACATGCCGGCCGATTGGCAGCCGGGTGACGATGTTCTGCTGCCGCCTGCCCTGCCGGGCAACGCCGGTGCAGACTGGTTTCATCAGTTGAAGGCCGATCGATGACGGCGATCCATCAATCCCGCGCGATCGCGGACACGGCGGTTGAGAAGCTGCGGGTGTTCGCTCAGCCCCAGCGTCTCATGATCCTGTCCTATCTGCTCGGCGGTGAGCGTCAGGTTGCGGACATAGAGGCTGCTACCGGCGTGACCCAACCGGCCCTCAGCCAGCAGCTTGCCGAGCTGCGCCGCGCCGAGCTGGTGAAGACGAGACGTGAAGCCAAGCAGGTCTACTACCGTCTTGCCGATGAGGCCGCTGCACTGTGCGTGCGCACGCTGGAAGCGATGTTCGGCGCCGACGATACAGCCGTGGAGGAAGCAGCGCCCGCTCCCCGTCCGGCGCGAGCGCGCGGGGCGTCGGTTACAGCGCGGCCGCAAAACATGGGCGCGGCCATGTTTGCAAGGGTCGGATAATCATTCCGGTTGTGGAAGGAAAATGAGATGCGGTTTCCCATTATCGCAGTTGCCGGATGCCTTGCCGTCATGAGCAGTGCCGGGTCAGCAGGCGTCGCCGCTCAGCAACCCGTGATTGCCGGATATGGCAAGATCACGCCGATCGAAGGCGCCTTGGAGCGGCCGGATCGCTCCCTGCGCTATCGCGTACTGTTCAGCGTGACGAAGGCGGCGTCATCTCCCGACAAGGTCAATCCTTCGCTGGAGAAGGTCGCACGCTTCCTGAACCTGCTCGGGGCGGACGGCGTGCGGCCAGCACAGGGAGATGTGGTCGTGATCGTCCACGGCCCGGCGACGCCGATTATTTCCGAAGATGGGGAATATGCGACAAAAACCGGTGCTGCGAAGAATCCCAATCTTGCCCTGATAGCGGCGCTGAAACGAGCAGGCGTGTCCGTTCGGGTGTGCAGCCAGGCTTTAGTCGGGAATGGGATCGCTCCGGTTACGGTCGATAAGGCTGTCGAAGTCGACGTCTCGGCTCTCACCACAATGGCGACGTTGCAGATACGTGGTTGGGCGCTGATCCCTGACTGATCGTACCGAACTACTTCCTGTTTTATCATTCCAGTCCGTAACTCGGCCAGTGTCACAACCGTCCGAGGCCGTTGAAAAAGGCCTGCGCGAAATCGGCGTGGCGGATGGCTGGTGACGCCGGCACGGTAGGATACGCCGCGTGTCAGGCCGGCGCGGCCTGCCGGGCGAGCAGCTGAAGGTTGTATGCCGCGGCGGCCATGGTGAACTCCTCGGCGGCTCCTGACAGGCCTCGCAGCTTGAGCGTTCGCAGCCCCAGGTTGCGTTTCAGGTGGCCGAACACGCGCTCAATCCGCTGTCTTCGACGCCGCGCGTGCACATAGGCGTCGGTGCCAGCAAGGGCGCGGACGGTATCGCGGGCATCCTCGCTGACGAGGCGGGTGACGCTGCGTTTACGGCTGACGGTGCATCGGGGCTTCAGTTCGCAGCCAGCACAATCGGCGACATGGCTTCGGTATACGCGAACCTGGCTGGCGCGTCTGGTGCCGCAATAGCCGAGCAGCTTGTCCGCCGGACAGCGGTAGGCATCCGCTTCCCGGTCGTAGCGGAAGGCATCCCGGGTGAAGAAGGCGTCCCGCTGGCGGGTCCGGTCGATGACCGAGATGTATGGCGTGATGTTCCGGTCGATCAACCAGCCAAGCAGCGGACCGCTACCATACGCCTTGTCGGCCGAGAGACTGGCGGGTTCGATGCCCAGCCTGGTGCCGGCGCGCGACACCAGAGTCCGGGTCGCCGCCACCTCGGCTGCGAAGCGGGCGGGCGTGGCCTCCACGTCGAGGATGCAGTCGGTGTCGAGGTCAAGCAGGGGGTTGATGGCGTATGCGTAGCGCGCCGGTCCGTGCTTGCAGGTGAGCGCCGCCTGCGGATCGGTCGGCGAGATGCTGGTCGAATCGACGGGCGCCGGTTCGTCGGGGTCCGGCGGCAAGGCGGCATCGAGCGCCGCCAGATATTCGGCGACGGGTCGCGATATGCTTTCCCTGGCACGAAGCTCGTCCGCAGCATCGGCCCCCTTCAGCTTCTTCTCACGGCTGGCGTCGGCCATGATCGTGCTGCCGTCCACCGCCAAGTCGCGCCCCGTTACCAGCCCGGCCGCGGCGCACCGCGCGACTACCTGCTCGAACAGCAGACGATGCAGGTCGCAGGTGCGGAAGCGGCCGTGCCGGTTCTTGGAGAAGGTGGAATGGTCGGGCACCCGGTCGGCCAGATCGAGCCGGCAGAACCAACGATAGGCGAGGTTGAGGTGCACCTCCTCGCACAGGCGGCGTTCCGAGCGGATGCCGAACAGGTAGCCAACCAGCAGCATCCTGAGCATTAACTCCGGGTCGATCGACGGTCGCCCGCTCGCGCTGTAGCTCGACGCCAGCGCCTCGCGCACGAAGCCGAAGTCGAGCAGCCCGTCGATACGTCGGAGCAGGTGGTCGGCGGGCACATGCTCATCCAGCCGGAAGCCGTAAAACAGTGCGCCTTGTGCCACCTGCCGACCCATCATCTTCGTGATCCTCCGACCCCTCTCAGGGGTGAATCACGCCTCCGAACCCCGCGCAAGCAGCCGTTTTTCAACAGTCTCGGGCCGTTTTCTGAACAGCGGTAATGCGCCGGGTTGTTCTTGCGATCTGCCCGGCATAGGGGAGGGGGGTATATGGCTCATCTCTCCGGTTCCAACGCCGACCTGATCGCACGCGTGCGTCGTATCGCCGGCCAAGTCGGGGCCGTCGAACGCGGCCTCACGTCAGGCGACTCCTGCGCGACGGTTCTGCACTTGGTCGCGGCCGTCCGCGGCGCGGTGAACGGGCTGATGGACGAAATTATCGCCGAACACCTGGAAGCGCACGTTGCTCGGTCGGGGCTGACGGACGAGGAGCGCGCCCACGGAGCCGACGAGCTGCTGGCGGTGATCCGCCGTTACGCCAAGTAGGATTGTGCTCGATGCCTACCGCTTCCGAAATCGACCGCTTTGCCCACGATCACGTTTTCCTGGGCAGCTCGCACGACGAGAACGCCCGCCGAACCCTGTGGGTGGTCGCACTCACAGCCGTGATGATGGTCGGCGAAATCATCGCCGGATACCTGACCGGCTCGATGGCGCTGCTCGCGGACGGGTTCCACATGGCGACGCACGCCGGCGCGCTCTCGGTCGCTGCGGCGGCTTATGCGTATGCCAAGCGTCACGCGCGCAACCCGGCCTATAGCTTCGGCACCGGCAAGGTTGGCGACCTCGCCGGTTTCGCCTCGGCCATGGTGCTCGGCCTGATCGCGCTCGGGATCGGGGTGGAATCGGTGCTGCGCCTGTTTCAGCCCATCACGGTCGCATTCGGGGAGGCCACGATCATTGCCGTCGTCGGCCTAGGTGTGAACATCGCCAGCGCCTTTCTGCTCTCGAGCGGTCACCACCATCACGGGCACGGGCCCGGGCACGATCATCACCACGGGCACGATCATGCGCACGCCCACGGCTCTCACGGCGGCGACAACAACCTCCGCTCTGCCTATGTTCATGTCCTCGCCGACGCGCTCACCTCGGTCCTCGCCATCGCGGCGCTGCTCGCCGGCCGGTATCTCGGCTGGGTCTGGATGGACCCGGTCATGGGGATCGTCGGCGCGGTCGTCATCGCCCGCTGGTCATGGAGCCTGATGCGCGACACGGCCGCCGTCCTGCTCGATCGCACCGACGCGCATGTCGCCGACGAGGTGCGCGAGCTGGTCGAAGCTCCCGGCGACGCCCGAGTGACCGACCTGCACGTCTGGAAGGTCGGACCGGAAGCGCACGCGGCGATCGTCAGCGTCGCCGGCGTTCGGAATGGCGAGCTGGTCCGCCAGCGGCTCGCGCCGGTTCACGAGCTGGCGCACCTCACGGTCGAGGTGCGCTGATGCTCTACCTGCTTCTCAAGGCCGGCATATCGGCCGTCATCATCGTCGCCGTGTCGGAGATCGCCAAGCGCAGCCCCGGTTTCGGCGCGCTGATCGCCTCGCTCCCGCTCGTCTCGGTGCTGGGCATGATCTGGCTCTGGCGCGACACGCACGATCGGGCGCGCATGGCGGCCCATGCCGGCGCGACCTTCTGGTACGTGCTGCCGTCCTTGCCGATGTTCCTACTCATTGCGGCGATGCTCAACCGCGGCGCGCCGTTCTGGCTGGCGCTCGCCTCGGGGTGTCTCCTCACGGTTGCGCTCTACCTCGCGATGACGTGGGTGGGGCCGCGCTTCGGGCTCCAGCTCTAAGCGAGCCCGGACAAGCGAAGCGCGACGCCCGCCGCAGCGCACGCGCCTAAGGTCGGGATCACGCCCGACTTGAACCGGAACATCGCGACCAGGGCCGCGACGGTCAACGCTAGCGCGGCCGGGTCGAGGGTGGACAACACCGGCACGTCCAGCGTCCTGCCGGCGATCGGCAGGGCGCGGACTTGGTGAAACAGGGTGTGGAGCGCGAACCACACCGCCAGATTGAGCACCACGCCGACCACGGCTGCGGTGATGGCGGCGAGCGCGGCCGACAGCGCCTTGTTACCGCGCAGCTTCTCGATGAACGGCGCGCCCAGGAAGATCCAGAGGAAGCAAGGCACGAACGTCACCCAGGTCGTGAGCAAGCCCCCCAAGGTGGCGGCGAGCAGCGGGGGCAAGCCGGTCGCTTGCCGGAACGCGCCCATGAAGCCGACGAACTGCGTCACGATGATCAGCGGCCCCGGCGTCGTCTCCGCCATGCCAAGTCCGTCCAGCATCTCGCCGGGACGAAGCCAGCCGTAGTTTTCGACGGCCTGCTGAGCGACATAGGCGAGCACGGCGTAAGCGCCCCCGAACGTCACCACCGCCATCTTGGAGAAGAACAGCGCGATCTGCGTGAACACATTGCCCGGTCCGACTGACGCGAGCAGCGCCGCAATCGGCGCGAGCCACAGCGCGAGGAGCGCACCGCTGATCCGGAGCGACCATGCGAGGCTGGGGCGGGCGTGGTCGGGGACGTGCTCGCCAAGCGCGGTTTCGGCATCGCGGACGATCTTGCCGCCCGATGCACCGTGGCTGCCCCCGCCCATGAAGGCGGGGTGGCGTGCGCGCCCGCCAAGGAAGCCGGCGATGGCGGCCGCAAGAATGATGATCGGGAAAGGAACGCCAAGGAAGAAGATCGCCACGAACGATGCCGCCGCGATCCCGCGCATGACGTTGTTCTTCAGCGCGCGCGAGCCGATGCGCACGACGGCCTGAAGCACGATCGCGAGCACGGCGGCCTTCAAGCCGAAGAACAGCGCCTCAACAAAGGGGACGTTGCCGAACAGCGCATAGACCCAGCTCAGCGCCATGATCGCGACCAGGCCGGGGAGCACGAACAGCGCGCCAGCGACAAGCCCGCCCTTGGTCTTGTGGAGCAGCCAGCCGATGTAGATGGCGAGCTGCTGCGCCTCGGGGCCGGGCAGCAACATGCAATAGTTGAGCGCGTGAAGGAACCGCTCCTCGCCGATCCATCGCCGCTCCTCGACCAGCACGCGGTGCATCATCGCGATCTGGCCGGCCGGGCCGCCGAAGCTTAAGGCGGCAACCTTGGCCCAGACCCGCAGCGCTTCGCCGAAGGGGATGCCGTGATCCCGCGGGCTCGGGCCTGCGATCGGCGCGGTCGCGGTCGCCTCCATCGTCATTCTCCTCGTCGCCTGGTGAAGTGGGCGTAGAAGCCGTCGAGCGCGCCCGCGCCTCGCGCGAGCCGGTCGGGGTCGTCGGGCGTGGCGGCGCATATCCCCTCGATCAGCGCGCTGACGCCGGCCGTCTCCGGCCGGCCGAACTTGTCGTCGGCGATGTCGAGGTCGTGGATGATCTCCGACAGCGCGACGAGCGCCGGGTCGCCGTCGAGCCCTCGGCGGAACACCAGCGTCTCGAAGGTGCAGCGGTCGCCTTCGTGCGTGAACTCGGCGTCCGCCATGTCGAAGCGCAGCTCGCCGGGCTCGGGGGCGTAACCCTTGCCCTCCACGAACTTGAAGGTCGCGTCCGGGTCGATGAAGCGCCGGATCAACCACGCTGACGCGATGCGGTCGACGTGGATGTGGACGCGCGTGACCCAGGTGCGCCCGCGAAGCTCGGCCTGGGCCAGCTCGGGCGCGCCCGGCCCGGTCACGTCGGGGTGCTGGCCCGCCCGGGCTTCCGCCGGGGCAAGCGCCGCCTCGGCCGTTTGCCGCCCGTGCGCGCCGAAGAAGTCGATCGCGGCGATCTCGTCCAGCCGGCGGCGCAACCGGCGAACCTCGCCGGGGGGAACATACTCGCCTTCCGCCAAGGTCCGCGCCTCGCGCGCCAGCTCCTCGTAATCGGCATCGCGCGCCGCGTCGAAAGTTCCGCGAAGCTCGGGGTCACCGATGCCACCTACCAGCCGCGCCTCTAGGATCAGCGCCTCGCCGCCATTGTCGGCAATCTCGCGGTGCAAATCCTCGAACAGCGCGCGAGTGTCGGCGCGGTTGGGGAGCGCGTGGACCGCGTTCTTGAGCGGCGCGGCCCCGATCGCCTGCAAACGCCGCCACACCTTCACCCGCAAATAGGCGGGCTTGGCGGGAAGCTGCGGGATCAACAGCAACCAAGGGCTGGGTTCGGCGTTCGTCATAACTGTATCATCCGGATTTTGGAGTGTAACGGTTGCATCATCGTTCATGCAACCATAGACATGCTTGGGTTGGCGAACGCGCGAGGAGAGGGCGATGTCACGTCTGACCGGGACCATGCTGGCGCTGCTCGTCTCGGGCGGGATCGCTCCTACCGCGGCGCACGCGCAGCGCGGGGAGACCGTCGCGTTGCGCGAAGCCTATCCGTGCCGGCGCTGATGATAGGAGAGATTGGATGATGAAACCCCTTCTGGCCGGCGTTCTCGCCGCGCTCGCCGCCCCGGCCTGGGCCGCGCCCGACTGGAACAAGGTCGATGCTGCGCTCGGCCGACCGGGCACCGAACAGGCGGGCGGTGTCCATCGCTACGGCTTCCCGCGCTCCGACCTGCACGTCACTCTCGACGGCGTGGCGATCAAGCCAGCACTGGCGCTCGGCTCCTGGGCGGCGTTCCAGCCGATGGGTGACGACACTATGGTGATGGGCGACCTGGTGCTGACGCACGAGGAGGTGAACCCGGTGATAAGCCGCCTCTTGGCCGGCGGCTTCACGATCACCGCGCTCCACAATCACCTGCTGCGCTCCGCGCCCGCCACCATGTACCTGCACATCGCCGGGCATGGCGACCCGGTGAAGCTCGCGACCGCGTTGCGCGCCGCGCTGGCGGAAAGCCGCACCCCGCTCGCCGCGCCGTCCAGGGACTCGCAACCGCCCTCAGCCGGGGCCGGCAGCTCGCCGCCCGTCGATCTCAACACGGCCGCACTTGACGGCGTGATGGGGGCCAAGGGCAAGCCGAATGGCGGCGTCCTCCAATACAGCTTCCCGCGCGCGGAAAGGTTGATGGATGCCGGTATGGTCACGCCGCCCACGATGGGAACCGCGACCGCGATCAACTTCCAGCCGACCGGGGGCGGCAAGGCCGCGATCACCGGCGATTTCGTGCTGGTAGCGAGCGAGGTCGATCCGGTCATGCGCGCGCTGCGCGCCAGCGGGATCGAAGTTACGGCACTGCACAATCACATGCTGAACGACGAGCCGCGCCTGTTCTTCATGCACTTTTGGGCGAACCAGGATGCAGCCAAGCTCGCCCGCGGCCTGCGCGCTGCCCTTGACAAAATGAACCTGCAACGAAGCTGACGATCAGGCGATCGGCTTTTCGGGCCGTCATCGCCGCCCGACCCCGACCACGGCCCGATGGGCAACTGGAACAGCGCTGGCAAGACAGTCGAGCTGTTCGTGACGCCCGAAGGCCAGGTGCTCGGTAGCGAGGAATGAAAATGCGATTGAGGCGTGTCAGCACCTTAAGCTCGGACGCGCCCCTTCACCCGGCCCAGCCGGGTTCGGAAAGGACGAAAACGGTGAAACGTGCAACCATGATCTTGGCGCTGATGGGGGCGGTCGCTCCTCATGCTCCGGCGCTGGCGCAAACCAAACAGTCGGACATGCAAGGTGCCGCGCTTCTCGCGAGCTGCCGCGCCGCGGAGCAGAGGTGTGGAGCATATCTCCAAGGCGTGCTGGACATGATGATCGTCGCGCGAAAGGCCGAGTGCGGCGCGCCGCGCGATGATCGTGCGGCCTTGCGTGCGGCCTATCTGCGCTGGGCGGAACGGGACAGCTATTTTCAGAGTGTCCACATGGTCGCGGGGGCCGAACAGGCCTTGAGTTCGGCTTGGCCGTGTCCGGGGCAAGTGAACCGCTAACAGGCTCCCCTAAAGCTCTCAGCTACTTCGCCTTGATCGTGGCAAGACACTCGGCTCAGCCTGTTCAACAATCGGTCGGGGCTGTTGAAAAATGTGCCGCTGGTAGCCGGGTCCGGTTGGGGGCGGAATGACACCCCAAAGCATAGCGATCCCGTCTCGCATGGGATGGTGTAGCGGGAAATTGGCGGTTTTCTCGAATCCTAGATAGACAGGTTTCGAGAACCCTTGCGTTTTCCTAAAGTGAATGGAGACTGCCTTCTGCCGCCTGCTGACTAAGTGCGAACTTCTGAATCTTACCAGATGCCGTTAGCGGAAACTCGCTGGCGACAAACCAACTGGAAGGCGTCTTCTGGGGGGACAGCAGAGATCGGCAATGGTCCTTGAGTTGCTGATGATCGACGGTCGCCAAGCCTTCACGCAATCTGACGGATGCTGCGACTGTCTCCCCCCATGTCGGGTGTGGAATGCCGAACACCGCCACCTCGGCGATCGCCGGATGCCTCAGCAGGACGGCTTCGATCTCCGCCGGATAGATATTCTCGCCTCCGCGGATAATCATGTCGCTTAGGCGCCCCGTGACCTGGACGTATCCCCGATCATCCATCAGGCCCAGATCGCCGGTACGAAGCCAGCCATCGGCGAGAAGGGTGAGGTCGGTCTCGTCCGGTTGACCGTAGTAGCCGATCATAGTCTGATATCCGCGGGCCTGTATCTCGCCTTGATCACCGAGCGGCAGCGGATCGTGCGTTCCGGGCTGGACGATCCTGACCTCGACCTGCGGCAGCGGTCGGCCTGCGGTGCCGGCGCGATCGGCCTGCGTGTCGTTGTAGTCTGTTGCACAGATGATAGGGCTAAGTTCGGTCTGACCGTAAACCGACATCATTCGGCAACCGAACCGCTGTTCGACCCGGGCCAGCAACTCGGGCGCGACGGGAGCCCCACCGGAAAACAGGATGCGGAGGCTGGAGAGGTCATAATCGGCGCGATCAAGCTCCGCCATCATGGCGGCCAGCATGGTCGGAACGCCGCTGGTCACTGTTCCGCGTTCGCGCTGGATCGTGTCCAGCATCAGCACCGGATCGAACAGGACCGGCAGGACCAATGTCGACAGGCTGGTGACCGCACCAAGCACGCCCAGCACCGATCCCGCCGTATGAAAGAGCGGCATCGGCGTCACCACCGTATCACCCCCTTGTCCGATGCGGGTTGCGACGAGCGATGCGTTGGTCACGAGCGCGCGGTGCGTGAGCAGCGCCCCCTTGGGCCTGCCGGTAGTGCCGGACGTGAACTGCATCTGCGCCGGAGCGAGCGGCGACACGGCCGGCAGCGGGGAACCGTGGCGATGCCGGGGGATGGCGGCGGCGACTTCACCGATCAGGATGTGATCGAGCGATGGCGCCGCGATGCGGGCGATAGCCGTCATGTCCGACCCGCGGAACGCCTCGACGTGGATCAGCGCCTTCGCCTTCGATCGGTCGAGGACATGCCGAAGTTCCTCGGCACGGAGCGACGGATTGGCGGTGACGAGGACCAGCCCTGCCAGCGCCGCGCCATATTGGACGATCACCCACTCGGGCACGTTCGGCGCCCACAGGCAGATATGATCGCCAGGAGCGAACCGTGCGAGCAGCCAGCGGGCGCACGCCTCCGCATCAACCAGCAACTCGACATAGGTCCACCGGCGATCGGTCGTGGCCGCGCCGGACACGGATGCAAGCCCCTTCGGCGCGGCTTCCACCAGTGCGGCACGATCCCTTGCCAGCTCCGCCGCTCGTCGCAAGGCGTCGCCCGCAGTCATCTCCCACACGGGTCGGGAGGTATCGGCGGCACGATAGGATGAAGTCAGTCCCGAGGTCATGGAGCGGGTTCCGAGGGTGGTTGATGCAAGAGCAGCCGCGCTGCGTCGATCCAATGCCGCAGCAACCGGTGACGATGGTCTGTGTCTGACCGAAGGACCCCCGATACGGCTATGCCGCGAACCAGTTCGAGGGTCAGGGCGATGACCGTCGCGCAGCCGGGCAGGTGGGCAATCGGTGCGAACAGGGCAGCGACGACGCGGTCGCGCTCGGCGCGGGCAGCGCGCTCGGGTCCGCGCAGCGCGGCATGAAGCTGGCGGTCTGCCCGGGCTACGGCCCATAGTTCCAGTTCGGCGAGGTAGGACGGGCTTTCAGCCGCAGAAGCCAGCGACACAATCGCGTGTGCTAGGGGATCGACGCCCGGTGCGGCGGAGCGATGCTCGCGCAGCACTGTGACCTCGTTGCGACGGACCAGTTCGGCCACGGTCGCCGAGAGCAGCTCGGCATGGGTCGGAAAATGATGCAGGAGCGTACCGCGCCCGACCCCTGATCGCTTCTGCACCTCCAGCGTCGTCGTGCCGGCGACACCGCACTCTATCAGCACAGCGACTGCGGAGAGAAGGATGTGATCGCGCGTCGCCTCGCGCTGTTCGCGGCGCGTGGACCGACGCACCGGCCCCTGGACGGCGGATTTGCTCTCCATGGCCGGACAATCTGATAGTCAGCGTTGACTGTCAATGATGAACGCTGATAGTCAGGTCTGACCAAGGAGAGATGCGATGCCCGAGTTCTCGACGCTGCGCGTGGATCACGATCCGTCCAATCGGCGGGTCGCGCGGCTGTTGCTCAATCGTCCCGAACGGCTGAATGCGATCAACGACGATATGCCCGGCGAGATACGCGCCGCGGTCGAATGGGCGGAAGCGGACGACACCGTTCACGCGATTATCGTCGAGGGCGCGGGGAAGGGGTTCTGCGGCGGCTACGATCTGGTCGGCTATGCCGAGAGTGAGGACGATCATCCCTGCCAGCAGGAGCGCGATCCTTGGGACCCGATGGTCGATTACGCGCACATGAAGCGGAATACCGCAAACTTCATGGCGCTCTGGCGCTCAAGCAAGCCGACGATCGCCAAGGTGCATGGAGCCGCTGCCGCTGGCGGCAGTGACATCGCGCTATGCTGCGACCTCCTCATCATGGCCGAGGATGCCCGCATCGGCTACATGCCTACCCGCGTGTGGGGCTGTCCGACGACAGCCATGTGGACCTACCGCCTCGGCCCTGCGCGCGCCAAGCAGATGATGTTCACCGGCGACCTGATTTCGGGGCGGCAGGCCGCGGACTGGGGATTGGCAAACCTCGCCGTGCCCGCCGGGGAACTGGACGATGCGGCATTGAAACTCGCGACCAGGATCGCGGGCGTGCCTGCGAGCCACCTCGCCATGCACAAGCTGGTGGTCAATCAGGTCATGCTCAACATGGGGCTGGAACAGTCACAGATGATGGCGACCGTCTTCGATGGAATAACCCGTCACAATCCCGAGGGTCTATGGTTCCGTCGACACGCACAAGCTCACGGCTTCAAGTCGGCGATCGAGTGGCGTGACAGTGGCCGCTCCATTCCTGAAGGGGACGAGGCTCGTCGCCTGATCCGTGAGATCGACAGTGCGCCCAAATAATCTCCGTGGGCGCGATAGGTGACTCCCTTGAACAGCGTTCCCGATTGGGAAGGTTCAGGGAGACGGCTGACGGTCGCAAGGCGCGCCGGACGGCAGGGAAATAGCCGTTTTCCCAAAATATGTTCCCGATTGCTCATTCCCGAAATGGCCAGTTGGAGACGGAGAAATGGGACGATCCGGCCCGTGAAATGAACCCGCCTTTGACATCCGCCCGGAGCGGATAATGTGAGCAGCCATGTCCGATTGCGAGCAGCCCCGGATGATGGCGAGCACGCTGGCAGCTAATTTGAGCAGGATGCTACCCGCCAGTGGCAGAGAGCGTGAGCAGAAAAACCGGCTGTTTGCGAGCAGACGCCGCTACGATTGCAAGCGCCTACAAGTAGCGGTCCCAGCGGAGCACCGTGCGCGTGTGGATCATGGAGCAGGAGAGATCGGCTCCGCTTGGCAAACGGCACCAGGCCGCTGTCCTGTTGCCTCCTGCCGAACCTTCGGACCGGCAGGTCAGCCTTGGTCCTCGCACCACGATATGCCCCGTCGAAATCGTCCCGCGAGGGCCACCGAGAATATCGACGAGCGCGTCGCGCGCTTCGATCGCCGAGGCATTGGGGCAGGGCTGGTTGGTCCGGCAGGTGCCGTCCATTTCGCGCGCGGCGATCCCGGCGATGCGGATATGCGGGCCTTCGGCGCACCAGACAGGGCCATCGCCATCCCAGACATGCGTCGGCGTACAGGTGAAGCTTTGCCCGGCGGCAACGATCGAAGCGGCGAGAAGTGCAAACATTGGCAAGTGCCTAGCGCAGCGCGCGGCCGAACCAAAGAACGCGGCCGACGATGTTGATCGTGCGCTTCTCGATGCCGCGCCAGCTTGGATAGGCAGGATTGTCGCTGAGCACCGACACCCGCTTGCCCTGCGGTTCGATGGCGACCCGCTTAACGCTGAGCATGTCATCCATGCGCAAGACATAGATTCCATCGCGCAGGCGGGATTGGCCGTCTCCGAGGTCGACCATGACCTCGTCGCCATCGTGCAGCGTCGGCTCCATCGAATCCCCGTGCACGGCTATGATCGAAAGGCTCGCCGCCTTGCTGGCGGTCAGCCGACGCAGCCACTTTTCATCGAACCCGAACTGGGCACATTTGGCTTCCATCTCGGCCAGCGCGCCGTGTCCGGCAGAGGCCTCGACAGCGAGAACCGGGACATGGACCAGTTCGACGACCGGACCGGATCGCCGCTCGGGAGCGCCAAGGACCTTTTCATCCACCCCGAAGAACCGAGCGAGGACCGCGCGATCCTGCTCGTCCAGCTGCCTGGGGCTGCCGCGCCGGATGTACTGCTGGATATAGGCGGCATTGCGCCCGAGAAGGCGGGAAATCGAGGAGTAGTTGCAGCCTCGTTGCTGGATCAGTTCGTCCAGGGTTCTACGTGCGTCTTCCATCGCCGCTGGTCCTATCGCATCTGTCTAGGAAATTCGATCCTAGACTCTAGGAAACCTTCCTAGTAGGAACATAACGGGAACACAAGCGGAAAGCGAGTCGAAGGCGATGGAGCTTCTCGAGCAGATCGAAAGATATCTGGCGCGCAGCGGCACAAGAGCCAGCATGTTCGGAAGACAGGTCGTCGGAGATCCACGGTTTGTGCAAGATCTCCGCAAGGGTCGTCGCCCCAGGCGAAAGACGGCGCAACGCATCCTTAATTTTCTTGCGTCTACAGAAGGCGTTGCATCGGCCAGATCGGATCGCCTTGATCGTCCGACGCCGTAGATTGGCGTTGCCAAAATCCTATCCGTCCAATAGGTGTGCCCATACAGAAACTGGTCAGTCCAGCTTTTGTGGGGGCTTCGGGGCATGGACGGCGAATCAGGTTTACGGCGCGGGGTCGAGAACAGGCTGGAATTCATCGAATTCCGGTTGTTCTGGGAAGGCCACGTAAACCGGAGCGACATCGTCGAGACGTTCGGCGTTTCGATCAATCAGGCGTCTGCCGATCTCAACAGATATCTGGGTCTGGCCGAGACCAATATGGTCTACGACAAGAGCGCACGGACCTATGTCCGAAGCTCATCGTTCAAGCCGATCTTCCATAAGCCCGACGCGGAGAGATATCTCACGCAGATCCGATCGATCGCCGATGGCGTCATCACGCCCGACGACGCATGGATTGGCAGCGTTCCGGGCTTCGCTTGCGCTCCCACGCCGGCGCGCGGCGTTTCCGCGCCAATCCTCAGAGCCATCGTAACCGCCATCAAGCGCAAAGAGTTGATCGAGGTACTCTACCAATCGATGTCCTCGCCTGAGCCATCCTGGCGCTGGATCGCTCCGCACGCTTTGGTGTTCGACGGTTTTCGATGGCACGCTCGCGCCCACTGCGATCGGAGCGGCGCATTCAAGGATTTCGTACTTTCCCGCATTGCTGAAACGCGCTCAAGCAAAGCGTCGGAAGCGCTCGCTTCGCGAGATCAGGATTGGCAGGACGATGTCGATCTGATCATTGCGCCGCATCCCCAATTGAGCGCCGGGCAGCGCAAGGCGATCGAGCTCGATTATGGGATGGAAGGCGGCAAGGCCGCGATCCCGGTCAAGCGCGCGCTCCTCTATTACGCTCTCAGGCGGCTCGGGCTCGATACCGACCCATCCGCACGGCGTCCGCAGGATCAGCAGATAATTCTACTTAATCGGGCCGAAATCACGGGGGGCATGCTATGAATTCCACGCCTCAGCCCGGGGCCGTAATTGAGTTGCGCTCAGCGACCTGGAAGGTGCTCGGCACCTCAACGCTAAAGCTTGGGTACAGCGAAGTACATTGCCGCGGCCTCTCCGGTTTGGTTCGCGACAAAGAGGCCCGGTTCGTTTGGAACCTTGAGAAAGATGCACGCGTATTGGATCCGACCGGGGTCCACCTCGTCTCCGACACGTCCCCGGGTCTCAGCGACACCAAGCTGCATCTCGAGGCGGCATTCCGCCACACGCCGACTACTACCCGACGCGCCATCACACTTGGCCAAGCGGCGATCGATGACCTGACGTTCCAACACCTCCCGGTTGAACGGGCACTTGCGCAGGATCGCGTTCGGCTTCTGATCGCAGATGATGTTGGCCTCGGGAAGACGCTGGAGGCCGGGCTTATCGCTTCCGAATTGGCTCTGCGTGGCCGGGCGAACCGGATACTCGTGGTCACCACCCGGGCAATGCTGACCCAGTTCCAAAAGGAATTCTGGACCCGCTTCTCGATCCCGCTTGCGCGGCTCGACAGCGCAGCGATCCGGCGGATGCGAAACAGGATCCCGGCCCATTACAACGTTTTCGACCAGTTCGACCGGTCGATTGTCTCGATCGACACACTGAAGCGGGATGCCCAGATCCGGGACGCGATCCGGCACTCCTACTGGGACTTGATCATCATTGATGAGGCCCACAACGCTGCGGTCCGCAAAAATACGACGGGGACAAACTCCCAACGAGCCGATCTGGCCCGGCTTCTGTCGCGCCGGACCGACTCGCTCCTTCTGCTGACCGCTACCCCGCACGACGGGTCCCAGGAGAGCTTCGCCAGCCTGATCGAGATGCTGGACCCGACCCGAGTTCCCGACCCGTCCCGCCTGCACCGGAGCGACATTGAGGACCTGGTGGTGCGCCGGTTTCGGACCTCCCCCGAGGTGGTCGCGGATATCGGCCGGGAGGTTCCGAAGCGGGAGCTGTTCCGGCGCTCTTTCCCGCTCAGCCCCCAGGAGGAGCTCGCTTATCAATCCGTTGCAGACCTGCATCTCGATTTGGACGAGGAGTCGTCTCGGGGACGTGCGATCGACTTGTTCCGGACCACGCTCGCCAAGGCGATCTTCTCGAGCCCGGCTGCCTGCCGTGAAACCCTTGAGCGGCGCATCCGAGGGATCGAGAATGGGACCGCCCGCGGCACTCCGGAGGACCGGGACCGGCTACTGGCTCTGGCAAGCCAAGTAGATGCGATCGATACGGTCGCGTTCAGTAAGTATCAGGATCTCCTGCAGCTGCTGCGCGACCTGCGCTGGACCGGACGAGACCCACGAGACAGGCTTGTGATCTTCTCCGAACGGATTGCCACCGTCTCCTGGCTCTCCGAGCGCCTGCGACTGGATCTGGGCCTATCGGGCGAGCAGGTGGCCCGGGTCGACGGGGGCAGCGTCGAGGCGGACGTCCGGACCCAGCAGGTGATTGAGGCATTCGGGCAGGCGCGGTCCTCGGTCCGGATCCTGATCGCCTCCGACATGGCATCGGAGGGCCTCAATCTGCACTTTCAGTGCCACCGGCTAATCCACTTCGACTTGCCTTGGTCTCTCCTGCGATTTCAGCAGCGGAACGGACGCATCGACCGGTACGGACAGGACCGGCCACCCCAGATCACCTATTTCGTCGGGGAGAGCACCCATCCGAAGGTCCGGCAGATGTGGGTGCTCGAGAAGCTGGTTGCGAAGGACGTGGCGGCTCAGGAGGGGGTCGGGGATCCGGCCGTTTTCCTAGGAGCCGGGGACACTGAGGGAGAGGAGACCGTGGTCGCCGAGGCAGTTGCCGCAGGGATCGGCGCCGACGCATTCGAGGCGCAAATGGACGCGCGGGCCGCGGAGGCCACGAGCCATTTGTCTCTGGACGATGAGTTCGCCGCCCTTTTCGGTGACTATGCGATCCCCGCCCCGCGGAAGGCGGAGGTGGCTGCAGACCTGGCTCCTCCTCGCCTGTTCAAAGACACGTTCACCTACGCCACGGCCATGATCGAGCGCCTCTCTCGCCCCGAGGAGTGCGTCTTCGCTGTCGCGCCGTCCGTCGTTCAGGAAGAGCGGATGATCCGGATGACGATCCCGGAGGATATGCGTGCCCGCGATGGCTTCGGATACGCGAGTGAAGGGGCGGTCGACGGGCGGTACATGCCAGAAGAGGCGGTCGGGCCCGGGGACCGGATCGAACTGACAGACGAGGCGCAGGTCATCAATCAGGCTATCGACCAGGCGAAAATGCAGGAACGGTCTTGGCCGACCGTGCAGTACCTGTGGGACGGGCACCCGATCCTTGAATGGTTCGCGGACCGGGCCAGCACCTTCTTTCCGGAGCACACCGCCCCCGTTGCGTACCTGCACGGGCGGCTCGAGCCCGGCGAGGTGGCGGTGATCCTGCACGGGGCGGTCCCGAACGCGAACGGGGCGCCGGTAGTGGACCGGTGGGCGGTGGTGGTCCGGACCCCGGACGGGATGCTCCGAATCGAGGAGGTCCCGGACTTCCTGAGCCGGACCCGGTTCGCGGACAACACCCCGAGCCGGCCAATCGATGACCTGGACCGGGCGCGGGGAGTGATCCCCGCCGCTGTAGACCGGTTCCAGACCCATCTCGTCGATCTGCGCCGGGCGCGGGAAGCGGACATTCAGCGGGACCTGGACAACGTCCTTGACCGGCTCGCGGCGCTGGAAACCCGGTTCAAGGCGCAGCTCGCGCTCGATCTCGGGGATGTGCTGGCGGATGAAGAGACGCTGAGTTCCGCTGAGAAGCGGCGCCTGACCCTGCGCCGGGTGAAAGAGCAGAAGATCGAACGGCTGTTCCAGGACTGGACGGAATGGTTTGAACGGACCCGCCGCATGGTGGCCGATCCGAACCCGCATGTCGACGTCAAAGCCGTGTTGGTGGGGTGACGGGATGGATCTGATCGGGATCGAGAACGAGGCTGAATTCTTCCCGTCCGGGACCCTTTCGGACGTGCTGAAGGAGGAATTGCAGGACATCACGTCGCGCTGGGGCGGCCTCGACAAGGGGGCTCATCCGGTGGAGCGGCTTTCCCGCGTCGCCACCCCGACCATCGAGGCGCTGCGGCAGGTCCGGAACGCCTCCGACCAGACACGGCAGTCGGAATCGGTCCGGGACGCTCATCACGCGCTCCTTGCCGCTCTCGGTTACACCTGGAGGCGGGAAACGGCGCTTACAGCCCTCAACGGAAGCCCGGTGATCCCTCTCGTCGGCCGGGTCGCGGACGCGTCCGGTCGTGACGCCCTCTGGATAATCGAGGCGCCGATTACCGATGCCGACGATGAGGCGGCCGATCCACTCGGGGTCAAGTTCACGCCGGAGCAGTTCCCGGAGGAGCTTCGAGAGGCGGCGCTGCTCGACCGATCGATCGAGGAAACGATCGCGGAGGGTGTGTTCGAGCTCCCTGACGGGCCTCGTCATCTCCTTGTCCTCGGCTTGTCCCAGATCGTGCTCGTCGACAAGCGGAAATGGCCGGCCCGGTCGGTGCTCCGTTTCGACCTCCAAGAGATATTCACCCGGGCGGAGCGCGATACGCTCACCGTCATGGCCTGCCTCATCGCGCGCGAGGCGCGCGTTCCAGAGCAGGGGGTGCCAATATCAGACCGGCTCGAAGAGGAGGCGCAGCGGAACGCCAACGCGGTCACCACCTCACTGAAGCGGACCGTTCGGGACGCGATCGAGCTGCTCGGCCAGGAGGTGCTCGAAGTCACCGGGGGCAAATACCCGTCTACCTTCCCGGAACCTGGTCGCCGTGGAGTTTGGATCGATGGGCCAGAGCTCTCGCGCGAGTGCTTGCGCTACATGTATCGCCTCCTGTTTCTGTTCTACGCGGAGGCGAATCCCCGGCTGAACCTACTGGACCTTCGGAATCCGATCTACGCGACTGGATATTCCCTGGAAGCGCTTCGCGAGCTCGAATCCGTTCCGCTTCGGACAACCGCTGACCGCGAGGGAACATTCCTCTGGGACAGCCTCCAGCGAACCCTCAACCTCCTCCACGACGGGCTGGACCTGGTCGACGAGGGGAAGGCGACCGGACTGCGCCTCCCAGCGGTCAAGGTATCCCTGCTCGATCCGGAGAGTACGCCGCTTCTCAACGGGCTCCGGCTCCGGAACGAGGCGATCCAGAAGGTGATCCGCCTCTTGTCGCTCCGGTCAACTGGGAAGAGTACCGGTCGGATTTCCTACGCGAAGCTGGGGATAGGCCAGCTGGGCGCGGTCTACGAGACCCTGATCTCCTTCACCGGGGTCGTCGCCAAGACGGACCTGATCGAACTGAAGCCGCGGAAGGGTCGATCGGCGGAGGCAGATGACGATGGTACCGGCGAAGCGGCCGAGGTCGATGAGGACGCAGAGGAAGAGGATGTCACAGGGGAGGCCGATAGTGAACCGGAGGATGACGTGTTCCGCCGGGACAAGGTGGACCCGCTTGCGCCAAGCTGGTTCGTTCCAAGGAGCCGGATCGGCGAGTTCGCCGCCGAGGAGATCGTCTTCAAGGGGGCTGAGGCGCTAGTCTACCCCAAGGGGACCTTTATCTACCGGCTCGCGGGCCGCGACCGCGAGAAATCCGCCTCCTATTACACCCCGGAGCCGCTCGCCCGCCTGCTGGTCAAGCACGCGCTCATGGAGCGGTGCCGCTGCCTGACAGCCGACGAACTTCTCGACCTGAAGATCCTCGAACCGGCGATGGGGTCCGCCGCCTTCCTCGTCGAGACGACGAACCAGCTCGCCGATCTCTATCTCGAACGGAAGCAGAAGGAGACGGGCCGGACCATTCCGCAAGATCAGGTCGTCATCGAGAAACAGCGTGTCCGGGCTTATATCGCGGACCGGAATTGCTTCGGGGTAGACCTCAACCCAATCGCGGTCGAGCTTGGCGCGATCTCCCTGTGGCTCAATAGTCTGCACGCAAGCGATTTTTCGCCGTGGTTTGGCGATCAGCTTCACGCCGGGAACTCCCTGATCGGTGCGCGCCGCGCCACCTATTCGACCGATCTGCTTAGCGCGAGGGCGCAGGCGGACCTCTGGCTCAACGGCAAGCCGGAAGAGATCGGCTGGCGCAAGCGCCTGCCCGAGGGGCATGTCTGGCAGTGGCTCCTGCCCGCCAAGGATATGGCAAACTTCGATAAGGACAAATCGATCGCCCCCTTTGCCAAGGACGCCCAAGATCAAATCAAGGCGTGGCGGAAGGATGGCTTTTTCAAGAAGCTCGAGCCGCATGAGATCAAGTTGCTCCAGAAGCTCAGTCGCGTTGCCGAGGCACTGTTCGATCAGGTGGCTGACGATCTTGCCCGCTCTCGTGTCGCAGCCAACGACGAGATAACGATCTGGCCCGATAAGGTGATGCCCGGCAATAAGGGCATGGATTTCCATGACAAGGCGCGTCTGAACGCGCGCATCACCGGTGAGGACCGCGCCACCAATACCTTACCCTACAAGCGCCTGAAGACGGCGATGGACGCCTGGTGCGCGCTCTGGCTCTGGCCACTCGACGAGGTGGATCAACTACCCAGCCGGGCAGAGTTCCTTCAGGGCATGGCGATGATCCTCGAAGGTGGGTTTACCGCTGACGGTGCGCTCGCCGCACCAAGCATCGAGGAGTTCTCGGAACCCGCGCCGGATTTCTTTGACCGGCTGGAACCCGACGCGCCCGCGCGCGACCTGTTCAAGGCGGCAGCCAAGCGGCAGGAGGGGTTGTTCCGCGAAACGAATGTTGAGGCGCTGATCGATAATTTCGACTGGCTGAAGACGGCGGTCGAGGTCGCCGAGCGAGAGCGCTTCGTACATTTCGACCTGATCTTCGCCGACGTGATGAAGGCGCGTGGCGGGTTCGACGTGATCGTCGGGAACCCACCCTGGGCAAAGCCATCGTGGAACGAAGGGTTGGTGCTGGCCGATATTGACCCGCTTTACGCTGGGCTGTCTGCCTCGGACGCGAAGAAGGTTTTGCCCGAGGCGCTGCCGAAGGCCCCGCCCGTGCGGCGCGAGGGCCGGCTGCTTCCAGCGACCGAAGTCTTCCTGCAAGACTTCGTGTCGACCCGGGGGGCGATGGAGGTGACCTCGTCCGAGGTGATGAACCCCTTCGCCGGAGGCGGGTCGAACAACCTCTATCGCTGTTTCATCGATCTGGCGTTCCGGCTGGTCGCGCCGGAGGGGTGCGCGGCGCTAATCCATCAGGACGGGCATCTGGGAGATCCTAAATCAGGTCATTTCCGAGAGCATTGGTACAAACGCGCGTCACGTCATTTTCATTTCAGAAATGAAATCAAACAGAAAATGTTCACGGAAGTCCATAATGAAACCGAGTTTTCACTGAACGTTTACAGGGGAATAGACAATGCAATTGAATTTGAGCAGTTTACTCAGGCATTCCTTCCCTCTCAAGTTGAAGACTCGTACGATCATGACGGCGCAGGGCCAATAACTACAATCAAGAATAGTGAAGGAAAATGGGAGACGCGCGGCCACAGAGAGCGCATCATTAAGTTCGACGAGGCGTCAATTTCAGCGGTACACGAGCTTTCGGAAAGACCTGATGTTCCAATCTATCAGGCTAGGTTCATTCAGCCATTCTCAAAGAGGGTGCTCGCAGTCTTCCGGAATCTCTCTCGGCATCCGAAATTAGAGGCAGCAATCCCGACAGTATCACGGGCAATTTCTACATCGGAAGGCGAGCAAACCATCGAGTTGCCAACGTGGCATATGTCATCAGGCTGGCATGAAAGTGGACGTCAAAAGGATGGTACGATCCGAAAGGAAACGAGCTTCCGAAGAGTGGAGGAGATGATACTACAGGGTCCCATATTCCATGTGGGAAACCCGCTGTATAAAACTCCACGGGCGATATGCATCTCGAACAAAGCCTACGACGTTATCGATCTCCCTGCTGCGCATGAAGACTATGTTCCGAGGACTAATTTTGGTGCTGCGCTATCGATTGGCGAATACACTAGACGTGCTCCTGCAGTTCGGTGGGACCAGACGCGGTCGCACACAGATTTCTTTCGTATGGGATTCCGGAAAATGCTGGCGCTCAACGGCGAGCGAACACTTATTGGAGCGTTGTTGCCTCCGGGAGTTACACACATCGACTCCGTGCAAAGCGTGGCGTTCGCCGACGAAGCATATCTTGTTAAGTTTCAACCCATCGCTCTGTCCTTGATTTCTGATTTTGTGATCAAGGCAACTGGCAAGCAAAATCTTCATGAGGACGAAGTCGGAGCCCTGCCATGGATTGAAGCCGGTTCAACGGCTTACAGCAGAGCTCTGCGTCTCGGGTGTCTCACATCCGCTTATGCTGATTTCTGGAACCGCCATGCAGCTGCGCTTGATGTGCTCCCTTGGTCTTCCCACGATCCCCGCCTCAAAAATGAAGGGCCAATTAAAGGCCCCTCGGAATGGGATCGAGGAGCTGGTCTGCGCTCCGACTTCGCTCGTCGGTTGGCATTGATAGAGATCGACGTGCTCGTCGCTCAAGCGCTGGGCTTAACAATTGAACAGCTGATCGAACTCTACCGCATCTATTTCCCACTCATGCAGCAGTATGAGCGCGGTACATGGTTCGACCAAACAGGGAGAATTGTTTGGACGAATAATAGCAGTGGCCTGCCCGGCGTCGGCTGGCTTGACGAACGCGGCAAAAGCCCCGGCCGCGCCGCCTGGGAGAAGATCCTCGCCGAGAACCCGTCGGAACTGACCTGCACCGCCATCGACGACACGATGCCCGGCGGCCCTCGCACCGTGACCCGCCACTTCGTCGGACCCTTCACGCAATGTGACCGGATCGAGGACTACAGGTGCGCTTGGGCCCATTTCGAGCGGCTGAAATCCGACAAGGCCGCTTGAGATGAACCCGATCCTCCTTGCTCGCCATGTCCAGGAGAGCCTGCGCGAACTGGTCCACACGACCCTGAACAGTTCGAGCCGGGCCTTCGAGGGCATGGTGGATCGGTTCCTCGAA
The DNA here is from genome assembly GCF_006542605.1 of Porphyrobacter sp. YT40. Classification (GTDB taxonomy): domain Bacteria; phylum Pseudomonadota; class Alphaproteobacteria; order Sphingomonadales; family Sphingomonadaceae; genus Erythrobacter. The sequence continues at coordinate 2,560,053 of NZ_CP041222.1, read as the reverse complement.
GAACCCGCAAATTTCATCAAGGGCCCGTGGATTTCGGTCGACATGCCGTTCCGGCAAATTGACGGGGCGGCGAATGGGGCCTGGGCGCAGCCATTCCCTGAAATCCCGCTGCGTTTTGCCCCCTACCAGCACCAGATCGATGCCTTCGCGCGGCTAAGTGGCGAGGGCATGCGCTCGACCCTCGTGGCGACCGGGACCGGATCGGGCAAGACAGAGTCCTACCTCTGGCCGATCCTCGATCATTGCCGGCGAAATAAGGGAAAGCCGGGGATCAAGGCGATCCTGATCTATCCAATGAACGCTCTGGCGACCGACCAGGCGCGCCGGATTGCGGCCGCGCTATCCGGGATCCCATCCCTGCACGGGGTGCGCGCAGGGATTTACGCGGACGCCGAACCCAAGAACGCGACGCACGAGGTGACGGCGGACAGCATCATCACCCACCGTGAGACGATGCGGCGCAACCCGCCGGATATTCTGCTCACCAACTACAAGATGCTCGACTACCTCCTCCTGCGCGGGCGGGACAAGCCGTTGTGGCAGGCCAACGATCACGAGACCCTGAGATTTCTCGTTGTAGACGAAATGCACACGTTTGACGGCGCGCAGGGGGCGGACCTTGCCTTGCTCCTGCGGCGCCTCAAGTATCGGCTTGGGACCCCCGAAGGACACCTCGTCTGCGTTGGCTCCTCGGCGACGCTGGGTTCCGGGGACGAGGCGGCAACGGAGCTCCGGCGCTACGCGGAGACGATTTTCGGCGAGCCGTTCGATGCAGACGCTGTTATCCGGGAAACCCGGAAAACGCCCAACGAGGTGTTTGGCGACCCCGAATATGTCGATCGCCCTGATCCCGTTGGTATCCACGCCGCCCTGCGGGAGGCGGTGGAGCTCGATCAACCGTTCGCGGCTCAGCGGCTGGCTCACTGCCTCTTCCCTGACGAAGCCGACCCGGACTTCGCAGTTCTTCGCGACGGGAACCCTGCCGACTCTGCTTGGCGGATCGCGCTCGGAGAACGGCTCCTTCAGCACCACCTTTGCCAGCGCGCGCTCAAGATCATCGCCGAGCATCCGGGGCCGGCGTCGCTCGACGCGATCACAGCGGGTCTCGCGCAAGTGCGCGTATTGCGGGACTGGGTGGCAGCGGACCACCGAGCCCTCGCCGAACTGGTGGTCGCCTTGGTCGCCTGGGCGCGCTCTGGAGCGGTCGACAACCCGCGCCCTCTGTTCAACGTCCGGCTCCAAATCTGGGTCCGGGAGATGTCCCGCATGGTGACGAACCTGCCGCGTCTTGAAGCGGTCGGGCGACGTTCGACTATGCACCTGTCCCACGCACTCGACCTCGACCGCCAGGCACTCCGTCGTTCCCTCCCGGTTGTGAACTGCAACCGGTGCGGCGCAACGGCCCATGTTGGTCGCCTGAACTCGGGGTCGAAATCTTGCTGGGCCCCGCTAGACCAGCTTTACGAAGAGTTCTTCGACGAGAATGGTGCCGACCGGATCCGTCTCTTTTATCACGACTCCATCGATCGCATGGTACAGGCGAGCGGTGGGGGCAGTCAGATCGTCAAAGGGCTGCTCGATGCGGAGTCGGTCGACTTCACCCCCGCAGACCACGAGGGACTCGAGCCAGGTTCAGCATCCCCGGTCTGGATGTACAGCCCGACTGATGGTCAGGGACGGATAGATCGGACTTGCCCCGCTTGCGGTCAGGCCCGCGGGCTCCTCCTGTTTGGAATGCGGGCCGCCCGACTGACGACCGGGATCACCGGAACCCTCTACACCTCGGCGCAGAATGAAGAGCGACCGGAAGCGAAGCCGCGTTTCCTGATGTTCTCGGACTCGGTTCAGGACGCGGCGCATCGGGCCGCGATTGCGGAAACGCGAAACGCCCTCTCCGTCTATCAGAAGTCCCTGTTTACTGCGTTGACCGGCGCGGAGACAGGGCAGATGACCCTTCGGGAGGTGATTGAGGAGGTCCCTGCTGCACATCTCGATGCACTCGGGGCTGACGATTTCACCGCACTCTTCATCGCCAAGGAGCAGACTTGGCGCCGCAGGTATCAGGACCTGATCCGCGACGGGATTTCGATTTCGGACCCTGTCTTCCTTGAGCAGATGCAACTCCGCCTCGGCTGGGAGTATTTTGTCGATCTGAGCTACCGGGCGCATTTCAGCCACACACTCGAAGTCAATGGAATGGCGGCCGCGGACGTCGCGGTGGACCTGTTGCGGTCCTCGGCCGAGCGCCTAGCGAACGAAATCCGCAACGCGTTCCCGGGCGCGCCGCAGATTAACCCGAACGTACTCACTCAGTTCTTGTCCGGAATCGTGCAGCGGATGCGTCAACAGGGGGCCGTCGGCCACCCCTATGTTGTCAATGCGGTGGCGACAAGCCAAGCTGCGCGTGGCCTGAACTGGTACCGTGCGGCGGTCCAGATGGGGCTCGGCCAGAGCAGAACTCTGCCAGTGCCGAACTATCGCAGAGGGCTAGCTCCTACTCCGATCACCCTTCAGGGCAGTCCGCCAGGATTCGAGCGGATCACCCGTAACCACGTCTCGAACTGGTACCGAGACTGGCTCTTCCGTGCGCTGGGGCCAGTCGATCTGCAGGTCGGGACTGACCCGGACACGATCTATCCGATTGTCCTGAACCGGCTGGAAGCCGATGGCCTTGTCCGACGGGTAAATGGTCCGGACGGGCAAAACTGTCACGCGTGGCTCCTCGAGCCAGAGCATGTCACCGTCTCGACCGCCACTCTCGGGCTTGTTTGCGGCCGATGCGGGCGTCACGAGACCGCTCTCGCAGAGAACGCAGAGAGCGCGCTGGGGGCTCCTTGTGCCCGGATTGGATGTGACGGTTATTTGGAGGCAGCTTCCGTGCCGACGCGGCCAGCTCTCCGCCGGTCACTCGCCTCCGACCGAAATCACCGGGTCGTGGCCCGTGAGCACACCGGGATTCTCGAGGCGGATGAGCGGTTGCGGGTTGAATCCGGCTTCATAAAAGGGGAGGCCCGTTGGGCCCCCAACCTGATCTCGGCAACCCCGACGCTCGAGATGGGGATCGACATCGGAGACCTGTCGACCCTGCTCCTTAGTTCCGTCCCGCCGGAGGAAGCGAACTATGTCCAGCGAATGGGTCGGAGCGGGCGCCGCGACGGTAATGCGCTGAATCTGGTCCTCGCTAACGCCCGCGCCCATGATCTCCAGTTCTGGGAGGATCCGACCCCGATGCTGGCCGGCCAGGTACGTCCTCCGGGTGTGTTCCTCGCTGCAGAAGAGGTGCTTTTGCGTCAGGTGACAGCGTTCACCCTCGATGCCTACGTATCCGCCTCTGCGGAGAGCGGAGATTACGGGAAGGTCCGGGATGTCCTGAAGCGCCGCGCTGCCGGAGCGGCCGAGGGGTTCCCGGTAGAATGGCTAGACCTCGTGCGGGTACGCGGGGCTGAGTTCGCCCAAGTCTTCTTGTCCGGCCTGCCCCCGGAGGTGCAGGAGCGCGCTGACCTCGTCGAGCGTGTGAGGGCCTATTTGACCGGCACCGACTCACGGTCGATCGGTTGGCGGGTCGGGACCGCATTCGATGCGGCGGCGGAGGAGAGAGCGAATCTCCTGCAGAAGCGGGAGGAGGCAACACGCGAGCTGGAACGGTTGCGGCGGCGTCGAGCCGAGCTGACGGAAGAGGAGTTCGAGAAGCGGGAGCAGGAGATCTCACGGGACCGGACAGAGATCAACCGGCTGATCAGAAGTGGAATTGACGACGTCCCGGTCATCAAGTTCCTGACAGACAAAGGCGTACTGCCAAACTATGCCTTCCCCGAGGAGGGGGTGAAGCTGACCTCGATCCTGTCCCGGCGCAACGACTCCGCCAGGGACGAAGATGGCCTCCTTTATCTCGAGTATTCCAGGCCGGCCAGCTCGGCGCTTTCTGAATTTGCGCCGGGCCAGTTCTTCTATGCGAACGGCCGCCAGGTTCAGATAGAGCGAATCGAAATCGGTAAGGACGACCTTACCGCCTGGACCTTCTGCCCATCCTGTTCGCACGTCGCGCATAGGATTGAGGGGACGGAGAGCCGCACCTGCCCGAAGTGCGGCGATGATATGTGGTCTGACACCGGGGCGCAGCACGAGGTCGTGAGGCTCAAGTCGGTAATCTCGGTTGATAGCGAGGAAAAAGCAGCCATCCGTGACTTGGACCAACGGGACCAACGGCAGTTCGACCGGGTCCTGATGCCGTTTCACAATCCTGAGGATATCGCCACGTCCTGGTTTACCAGCCGCGATACGGGAACACCCTTCGGCTTCGAATTCATTCCATACTGCACGTTCCGCGACTTCAACTTCGGCCCGAAATCCAGTCTTCCCGGGCCGAAAATCGCAGGCGATCGCCGACCTGCGCAACCGTTCCGAATTTGCCGGCACTGCGGCGGCCTGCAGAAACCCCCACGAGATCCAGAGGATCGCGGAACGCACCCGCCAAACTGCCGCGTCGTGCGAGAGACAGATCTGCCGCGGGACCGGTGGGAAACAGATGTTTTCCTGATGCGCGGGTTCGATACGGAGGCGATCAGGATCGTAATCCCCGTCGTGGGAGACGCAGATGACGACGATCTGAAAAGCTTCGTTGCAGCGATCAACCTCGGCATGCGGCGCCATTTCGCCGGGAAGGTGGACCACATCAGGTCCACGGTATTCGCGGCGCAGCTGGACGGAATGACCACGGTACGCAGCCTCTATCTTTACGACTCTGTTCCCGGCGGTTCGGGCTATCTGCGCCAGATCGGCGAGCATCCGGAAACGATGCGGTCGGTGATCACGCGCGCAGCGGAAGCGCTACGCGACTGTCCGTGTAACCAGGAGACGGACCGGAACGGGTGCTTCCGCTGTGTTAAGCCTTACCGGTCACAGTTCGGACCCGGGGAGCCGGATCGGGACAGGGCGCGCCAGCTGATGGAGGCGATCCTTCAGAAATGGGACAGCCTGACCCGGACCGAGACCGGGATCGATGAGTCGATGCGCGGTGCACTGGTTGAGAGCGCGCTCGAGAAGAGGCTCCTCAGCGCCTTGTCCGAACTTTACGGCGACGGAGCCCTGACTCCGCAGGTGCTCGCCGGCGGGCGCCGTGGCTTCGTGTTACGGGCGGGGCGAACAGAGGCGCCGCGCCTCTGGACAATCGAACCGCAGGTCCAGATCGACGCTCGGTTTCGAGGTCTCCCGAAGAAGCGGATTGACTTCCTGCTCACTCCGATCGGACGCGCCGGGCACCTCCCGGTCGTGATCGAGATGGACGGACTCGAATACCACGCGGGCACCGTCGCCCAGGATTTGCTTGACCGGATCACCATGATCCGGTCCGGGGAGGTGCGCCTCTGGACCCTCTCGTGGCGAGACCTCGACCCGGAAGATCGGGGCCTGCTCAACCCGCTGACAGAATCGGAGCTCGGCGCAGAGAGGATCGGGCGTCTCGGACGGGTCCTGGCCCATCCAGGGTTCGCATCCGTTGCTGACACCGTTCGGAGATTCCAAACGGAAACCGCTCTCGCAGCGCTCCGGCGCCTGCTCGACGGGGAGGCCGAGGAGGATGCGCCAACCAGGTCTGTCTTGGTCCGGGCCCTCGTGGCGACGGGCAGGCCGTTGGATCAACTGCCCAGATCAGCTGCTCTCTCCGAGGAAGGGCGCGGGTTCCTGCGGACCCCAGAGCTCGCAGAGCATGTCGGAGCTGGAGCGATCGATCTTTATTTGGCGTGTCAGAAGATCTCGCCAAGCGAATGGCTTCAATCCGACAAAGACCTGCGGCTCGTTCTTCGGGCTGTGCTACCGGACCCGGGCGCAGCGCCTGCGGCGAAGGCTGTTTACACGGATACCTGGCGCGGTCTGTGGCGGCTTGTGAATCTGTTCCAAGGGGTCCGTGGGTTCCATGTTGAACTTGACGGACTCGACACCCTGTCGCCGCCCGATATGTCCGATCGATCGGATCCGCCTGATAGCGCGGCAGAGGCCTGGATGGAGGCGCGCGCCCTTTGCGACGAGGCTTTCCACCCCCTGATCGATGCGCTGATCGCTGCGGAGGCCCCTGCACCGGATCGGTTCGGGGACGACCTGCTAGCCGGGGGGCGGGTCGTTGGAATGATGGAGTTCGGCTGGTCTGCGGCCGGGCTCGCCGTCGCGGAGGAAATCCATGACGGCGTTGGCTGGAACCTGATCCTGTTCGAACCGGACACAAATCCGGTCGGGGAGGTCGTCACACGGGTTCTGCAAGCACTTGAAGAGGCACAATCATGACAGACACGATTACCAAGCGGGTCTCCTATGACATCGGCTGCATGAAGAGCCTAAGGAAGCTCCCAGACAAGGTGGCGATCCGGTTCATGGACATGATGACCCGCTACATGTCCGACCCGTCCTGCAATGGGCTGAACCTTGAGACGGTCGAGGGGGCAAAAGACAGCTCGATAAAGTCCCTCCGGGTCGACCAGGCGTATCGTGCGGTCGCCTTCGAGGTGGGGCGAGACATCATGTTCGTTCACGTCAACGAACACGACAAGGCCTATCGTTGGGCGGCAGGTCGGCGAGTCAAGCTTGATCCGGATACCAATCGGATCCGGGTGATCGGGGAGATCGACGCGGCGGTGGAACCGGTCGCCGCTCCGATAGTGTCGGAGCCGCGTCTGTTCGCCGAGGTTTCCGACAAGCGGCTCCATGCCCTCGGGGTTGCGGAGGAGGAGATCCCAGCAGTCCGGCTCGTCACAACCATCGAAGCGCTCGAGGCAGACGAGGACCGGTTCGACCCGCTCACCTATCAGGTCCTTTACGCGGTTGCGGCCGGTTTCAGCGATGACGAGATCCGTACGCTGACCGGAGTTGGGGAGGAGCAGGAGTTAGCGGCGGCAAAGTCGGATGCGGACCTGACGTTCGACCGGCTCATCGAAACAGAAGAGAGCCGCCAAACCATCTTCATCCCCGACTCAGAGGCTGAGCTGCGGCGCGTATTTGAGGAAGGGTTGGAGGGTTGGCGGGTCTTCCTGCACCCGGAGCAGCGCAAGATTGCCTATCGAGACTACAACGGCCCGGCTATGGTGCGAGGCGGTGCCGGTACCGGCAAGACGGTGGTCGCCATGCACCGGGCGAAGCACCTCGCCGACCAGATCGAGAATGATCCGACCCGTGCAGGCCAACGGGTCCTGCTTACCACTTTCACGACCAGTCTCGCACAGGACATCGAGGCCAATCTTCGGACGCTTTGTCCAGGGCATCTCGACGCCCGTCCTCCTCGGATCGAGGTGATTAACCTCGACCGCTGGGTATCCCAATTCCTCAAGCGCAAAAGCTTCGAACGGCAGGTGGCGTATTTCGGTGAGGCGCGCGACCGGCTCGATCAGATCTGGCGGGAGGTATTCGACGATCATGAGTTGCCCGAAGGGCTGTCGGAAGCCTTTGTCAGGGCGGAGTGGGCCCAGATCGTTCAGGCAAAGGGCCTGACCGATCAGCGTGCCTACCTAAAGGCGTCCCGTGCTGGCCGCGGCACTCCGCTTGACCGACGCAAGCGGACACTCCTCTGGGACCTGTTCGCCGATTATCGGGCGCGGATGATCAGCGAGGGGCTGGCCGAACCGGACGATGCCTATCGCGAGGCGACCGACATCCTGTGCGCGGAAGCGCCGAATCTTCCCTATGCGGCAGTCATTGTGGACGAGGCGCAGGATATGGGAGAGCAGGCGTTCCGCTTGATCCGTGCGATCATGCCGGAAACGCCCTCCGGGGACCGGAACTCTATTTTCATTGCCGGGGACGCGCACCAGCGCATCTGCGCACGCCGGGCCAGCATGTCTGCCTGCGGGATCAATGTTCGCGGGCGATCCCGGCAGCTTCGACTGAACTACAGGACGACCCAGGAGATCAGGGCCTGGGCAGTCTCCATCCTTGAGGGGGTGAGCGTAGACGACCTTGACGAGGGGACAGACACGCTGCGCGGCTATGTGAGCCTCATGCATGGGCCCGCGCCTCAGCTTGTCACGTGCCGGTCGGAATCTGACGAACTGGATGGCCTCGTCTCCTGGGTTCGAGCACTTTCCCCGGAAGACATCCGCCTTGCCGATATCGGAATTCTGTGCAGCAGAAGGGCAGATATAGATCGAGTTCAGGGATCGCTGAGAGCAGCGGGTATCGACACCGTGGTCCTCCAGGCTGGCACCGCCGATGATCGCTCCATCCCCGGGGTCAGGATTACTACGATGCACCGGGCGAAGGGGCTCGAGTTCTTCGCTGTGGCAATCCCGTTCCTATCCGAGTCGACCTTCCCGCCCGCCGGCGCGTTGAAGGCGGCCGTCGATGCGGCGGACCGGGAGGATGTGATCGCCCAGAGCCGCTCGCTTCTCCATGTGGCCGCGACCCGCGCAAAAGGGGTATTGCGCATCTCCTTTTCCGGCGAGCCAACAAAATTGATGTCAGCTTAGCGCGCCAGTAAAACGTAGATAACGGATCAATTCATCGAAAATTTCCGAAGTTTTATTTCACGATGATGAATAGTTTTCAGTACGTTTGTGCCGCAAAGGTTGATAGGGGGAACCGGGGTGAATGTGACCGTATCTGACGCATCAATCTCGTACCAGGTCGAGATGGATGTGAGATCGAGCGGACTGGTTCACTCGGCGGAGAGCGATATCGAGCGGCTCCAGCAGATTCTACGCGAGAGCTACGCCTCTGGCTTCACGATCTTTAAAGAACTGCTCCAAAACGCCGAAGACGCCGGCGCGAAGCGTTTGATTGTCGTCGGGCACAACGGCTTTCCGGAGGCGAGCAATCCGTTGCTGCAAACTCCTGGCCTGATTGTGGCAAACGACGGGGAAGTCTTCGCCCGGAACATGGACGGGATCACTCGCGCCAGCGGTGGCAGCAAGGCAGATGAGCGCGCTGCGGTAGGACGCTTTGGGCTCGGGCAAAAGTCAGTTTATCACCTTTGCGATGCCTTTATCGCGCTGGGAAGGGTCGAGGACGAAGGTGGACGTCCACGCCTTCTGATCATGAACCCGTGGGAAAAGGTAAGCGAGGCCGACGTTGCGGCCACGGCCTGGCCTTCCCTGACTACTGCCGACGCCGAAATGCTGCTCGAGAAAGTCGCGGAAATCGGCCTTGGCAAGGGTATGGCGCTTTTCCTCCCGCTGCGGACAGCGAAATTGCGGCCAGGGTATGATCTTTGTCTTTCTGACCGAAATTGGGAACCCGACAGCGCTATTGCAGACATATTGCAAGGTGCGGAGCTTCCCGCGGCACTTTCCTGTCTTCGTAGCCTGCAATCCATTGAGGTCAGGCCAACTGTGGGGGAGGGACGCCGGCTTTCGCTCGGAAAGGGAGCCCGCCGACTATCCGGACCCGGAATTGATCAGGGCGATCCGATTATTGCCGGACAGATCGATGGTGCCGGATTTGCGCTCGAGTTCAATGGGCGGCAGCAATGGATGCCCGGCGGCAAGGCCGCCAGGCTGCTTGACCAGGATGGATGGGACAAGGTCTTCGACATCCATCGCAAGCTAATCCCGCCCAAAGCCAACCCTCACGGAGCAGTCCTTGTCTGCCGCTCGTCGGCCAAAGAGGGTGAAGCGGTCCTGCGTGTCCGCGACACGGTCTATCTACCGCTTGGCCAGCCCGTACTGAACACGCCGCTCAGTCATGGAACGCATGACATTGACGTGCTGATCCACGGCTATTTTTTCGTTTCCAGCGACCGTCGGAAGCTGCGTAGCGACGATCACATCGAGAGCGATTGGAACGAAGCGCTGCGCCGGGAGGCCAGTTTGCCGCTGATGCTCGACGCGCTGGCAGATTCACTTCCGGGTATGCCTGCCGAGCCAGATCGTCATGCGCTGGTCCGCGCGCTCCGAAGCACTGCTTGGTGGGACGAGAACCGCGTCGATGTCTGCCAGGGCAGGGGCATGGCCCGGTGTTGGCCCGGTGAGAAGACGGAGAGCTGGCAAGTTTGTTCCAGCGCATCTTTGCGGCCAATAGTGAGGGGCGATGCGACGTCGCTGGCCCGCCTCAAGGCCGCTTTTCCAGGACTTGAAGACTGGTGCCGCGACAATGGGATCGTCCTGGCTTTTGGTACCGTGCTGGCTGATGCCGATCCGCGCTGGCCGGACGCGCAGCTCGCCGAGTTGGTGCGCCTTGCCGGTCCCTCTGCTTTTCAGAAAGGACAAGTGGCCGAAACGCTGTCGGCGGTGCTCGATGTGGCGCAGCCCGGCGAAGCAGCACGGGCGGCGCTGGCTGAAACTTACCGCAGCGCCATCGCCATGGTCGAGCAAAGTTTTGCCAGTGCCGAGAAGCTTAAACCGCTGGTTCGGCGCCTGCCGCAGGATCGCCTCCTTGTCCTTCCTACCAGCGTAGAAAATCGGGAGCTTGTTCGGGCGCTGGCTGCAGTGGGAAGTAGCATTCCGGTCAAGGCAACATGGGCGGAGCAGGGCGGGGCGATGTCCCGGCAGCTGGGGCTGAATGAGACGATCGAATTATTGGCGGTCGCGGAGCCCTTCCTTTCAGCTCGAGGGAGCGTAGCGCAGGAAGCTTCGGCACTGATATCGCATTTGTTGCGCAACGGCCCCTCGCTCGATGCATTGGCGGCGGATCGCCGGGGTAGCGATTTGCAGGTTATCCCCGCGCGGTTGATGCAAGACGAAGCGGACGTTCGGTTATCTCTGGGCGCCATCGCGGGTCTGAGGCGTAAAGGCTTTCTGTTCGATGCGGCACCGAATCGGGAGCTCCTCGTGCTCGCCGGTGCGATCGCGGCGCCCGAAATCTACCGAGTCGGGTTGAAGGATGGCGGTCTTGGGGACCTGGCTTCGGCAAAGAAGGCGGAATGCCTCTTGGCCGTCTTGAGGCAGGCCGAAAGTTTCGGGGATCCTGGCAAGTGTGGGGAGCTCGCGGAGCTGCTCGGTGCAGATGCGCCTCGCGACGAATTGCGCCAGCTTGTTGTACGCGATCCCACCTTGCCATCGCATGTTGGGCTGATCGAGCTGGATGATCTCGGCGGGATTCTCGACGATCTGGTGCAAGTGCTGCTGCAGGGTAGAGAGGAACGTCTCGTGTCCTCGGTGACGGCGGCAGAATTGAAAAAGGCTCTTCGCGATCGGATTGGCCTGCACCGTGTCGATGTCACCAATTTGGGTGCTTGGTTGCTGGATGCACAGCGCGCCGGTACCTTGCCGATCCTCGACGATGCCAAAGCCATCGCATTGCTCAACGCGGGTATCGATGACGATGTTCTGAAAGCGCTGCCTTTGCACCGATCCGATGGGTGCGAAAGTCTGCTTCCAGCCACAGACCTGTTCCGCGGTCGCACTTCGGATGTCGCACCCGCGCTCTTGCCTTTTACGCGTCTGGTCGAGCTATGGGGAGATCCGCCAGCAGCGGCGGTTCAGAACAGGCTTGTCGCGCGTTGGGGGCCTGAAGCGGCGATCCGCACGGCATTGGCCGCGCCAAACCCTGAACGCTTCACCTCGGAAATTGCTGCGGGATTGGGCGGAATAGAGCACCTGCCTGATGATCTGTTAGAAGCGCTTCGTCAGACCGCATGGATCGCTGCGGATGGCAATGCATGGACACCAACCAAGGTTCTCGACCTGCCCCTGGATGCGGGACGTGCCCTTGAGAACCTGGTTCTCGACCAAGGCGGACTTTTATTTGCCAGTACGCTTCCCGGCTGCCTGCGCGACGGGAATGTGCAGCGCCACCTAGGGCGCCTTCAACCGGATCGGTCCCAGTCATTTCTCTTGGCCTCCCAGCTTGCAGCCGACCACGGTGCAACCGGTTTGTGCCTCGATGTCGTGGAGCATCTTGACGAGTTGACGAAGTTGGCGAGCTCGAATGCAGAGCTCAATGCGGAAGCGTGGCCTTTGATCTCTGCAGCCTTGCGCGACGGGGCGATGGAAGCGGTCGTTGCAGGAATGGCCGAAGTTCTAAATGCGCCCCCTCGGACGGGCATCGTTGCTCAGTTGAATGCGGTGGCCGGCCTGAGCGGGCTCGGCACAAATGCTGAAGCGGCACGGCGACTCTACCTTGCAGCATTTGGCCGAAATCTGACGGCTTTGACGAATGGGTCCAGCTATCTTCCCGCCGATCTGCTTGTTCCGAACGAAGCGGGTGGTTTCGGCCGGGCAGATAGCCTCGCTTTGAGTGCAGCCGGAATCGAGCCATCATCGCTGTTGGCGCGCGATTATGCAGACAAGCTGGAGCAGCGCGATGATCAAGCGGCGCCATCCAGCCGAACAGTTGTACCGGTCGCTTCGGACTGGCTGAGCAGTATCGAACGCGCTTTCTCGCCGCTCAGCCAGTATGACGTGCATGACGGCATCCTGCTGGCGCTGGCCATGCTCGGCAGGGACGAGCAAATTCAGGCTCTCGCCAGCAAGTGGGAAGGTCAACGCTCCTTCCACCGCATTTGCGACGATCTCGATGCGTTGGCCGACGAACAGCGCGGCATGGCCAACGCCAATCTGGAGCGCCTTGCCGAATTGCGCTTCGCAGTGGAGTTGCCGGAACACGGGCAGGTCACTGTGCGATCAGCGGCTGGCTCGGATTGCACCGTCCCCCTGTCGGGAAAAGACGATACCCTGCTGCTGGATTGTATCTACCGAGGACTTGAACGCGACGAAGCGGGCTATCGGCACGTCTTTGATCTCGTGATCGGACCGGTTTCACCATGCGATGAGGCCGAGGCACGGCAATTATTGGATCAGTTTGTCCGGAAGCTGGCCATTGCTCTGATGCTGGGTTTCGAGCGTCACAAGGCGACACTGTCCGAACTGCTGGCCAGCTATTTTGCCAGCGATCAACGCACACTCGCCGATACCTGCGTGGAATTGCAGGAGGTACTCCACGATCGCCTCGCCGGCATTAAGACCGGACCTGTGATGCGCGCAGCAGTGAATGACTATCATCGCGATGCGCCCCGCGACCGGGACAAGGCCCGCAACGCACTTTGGGCAGCCGCGCAGTCGGACAAGGGAGCGAGGGAGCTCCTCGAAGCCACCCGCCAGAAGATCGACGAGATGGGCTATGCCCCACATCGAGTGTTGTTCGAGCTATACCAGAACGCCGTCGATGCCCAGGCGCAGTGGCACGGGGACGGGCGCTTCCGCGTCGAAGCCATCTACGATTCCAATGAGGTGCTTGCCTGTTTGCGGGTGATCCATTGGGGGCGGCCGATCAATCAGCCCGGGAGTCACCCACTCAAGGCAGAAGAAGAAGGGCACCGCCGCGACCTCTCGAATATGCTGGCCATCAACCATTCTGCCAAGGAAGGGGATGCGGTAACTGGCCGCTTCGGCCTTGGGTTCAAGACAGTGCACATGCTGGCTGACGAGATCCTGCTCGCCAGCGGCGGAATCGCTATCCGCATCTTGGGCGGGATGATCCCTGCCGACTGGGAAGCCGGTAGCCGAGCCGTGTCCTCATTTCATGATAGGGGGCGCAAAGCGACCCTCATTGAAATTCCAGTGGCACCGGATCGGTCTCGGGAAGCCCTTGAGGCCTGGGACGCATTTCGCGAGGCTGCGCCGTATCTGACGGCACTTGGCCGGGATGCCGCCATCGAATTGGTGGACGGAAAAAACGAGCAGGCGTTCCGGCACGAGGAACATCCGCTGATCGAAGGAGTAGGCTGGCTTACCCTCGACGGCGCCCGCTATGTTTTGCGGTTTGATTTGGGGAATGAGTTCCGCCTGTTTCTGCCGTTCGGACGCAGCGGACCCCATGCCTTTCCCGAGGATGTGCCGCAGTTCTGGCATCTGGTTCCGCTCGTGGGCGAGCGCCGTCGCGGCGCCTGGTTGTTGGAAGGCCGCTTTCCCGTTGATCCCGGTCGCACGCAATTGTCCGGTACGGCTGACGAAAAGGATAGCCGATTTGCCCGGCTCGGCCTTGCTCTCGGGCCGCGGCTCATTGCTTTCTATGACTATTGCCTCGCGGACTGGGCAAGCTTCGCGCGTGCTACAGGCCTGGATCCGGAAGGGTTCGACGATTTCTGGCGAAGGCTTGTGCCACTCTTTGCCCGAGACTTGGTAAGTCAGGGGTCCGAACAGTCGCTGCACAAGTCCGGACAAGGGCTGGCACGACTATTGGCGGAGCGACCGCTAGTGCCATTGGCCTTTGGCGGTTCGGCGCGGGCAGCCGATGTGAAGTGGCGCTTTTCGGGAGGGCTTGCCGCTCGCGATGCCCAAAGCTCTATCTCGGATTTGTTAGCCCAAGAAGAGCTCGAGAAGGCAATCGTTACCGAGGAAACGGGACAATTGCTGAGAGCTGTGGGGTTGCCTTCGGGGCAACCCTTGGACGCGGTCAAATTGGCCGAGACGTTTGCAGGAGACGAAGGAATAGATTCCGGCCTGGCGGATGCGCTTGCCTGTCTGCGTGACGAGGCAGTCACGCTCGCGATGACCGGAGAGGAAGATTTTGAACTGCGCAAGTTCTTCCGCGAGCGGCTCTGGCTTGCAGAGGACGGCAGTTGGCAGTCAATCCGGCTGCTGGCGTTTCCACAGGGCAATAGCGATGAACAACAACGCGCGGCCTTCGCCCCGTCCTCAGGACGCCTCGCAGCGAGCTATGCGGGCGCTGGCTTCGAACTCGCCGCCTTTGCGCGTGAGCAGGCAGGTCATAGCCCGAATGTTTGGGAGAAATGGGCAGAGAGCGCCGGTGACAGTGCCGCGCGTCAACAAGGCTTTATTCGCTACCTGGTCGGTGCGGATGATCGGACCGTTGCTCAGCTGGCGAGCGCCGCAAAGTGGCTCCCCAGTGTGAATGAACTGGCGAATTCACCTTTGCTGGCCGGACTGCAGCAGGACGAGAAAAATCGGCTGCTCGCAAAGCTAGGGTATTCCTTCGGCATCACTCCAATACCGACCGATCCGAACAGCCCCTGGCAACCTGATGCTGAGCTGGCGCTCTCGGGTATTGCGCAATGGTGGCGGGACAATCGCAGCGAACTTCGCGATGCCTATGATCGCGCGGTGTATCCTGAAGACTTTTCCTCGGCAGCCCTGGCTGACGGGGATAAGCCCGCCTGGTTTACCATGCTCTCGCTCGCAACGTTCCAGACGCTGGGGAGGATTAAGCCAGCTCAGTCCCGGCAGTTTGTTGCCAAAGCGATCCAGGATGGCTGGTGGCACGAACTCGCGACAATCGATCCGTGTGACAAGGAACTGAGACCTTTCGTTGAGCGCCTACGCGCCTGGAGCGATCCGGATGCGGATGAAGGCTACCTGATGTGGCGCCGATGCCTTCCTGACCTGTGCATGATCGCGAGGCATCTCGAAAGCTACCAGAGGCTCTTCCTGAAATTGCCTGCCGTCGTAGCCCAGGAGGGCGAGGTAAGCCTACGCGGACACTTGCGACCGGCCTTCTCTCAAGTTGCCGCTCGCATGAGCATTGAAGCAGCGCCTCTGGCACGATCGCTCGGCATCGGCGCGAACTGGCTCGTGCGCGAATTGGCCCGCAAGGGTATCTATTCGCAGGCGCAGGTCGAACGGATCATGCCGTATGGCTGGAGCACGGCGGAACGCGTCCGTCGTCTCGCATATACGCTCGGCCTGGGCCAGTTCGAGCGCGGCATTGACGAGGGACGCGCCCTGCATGGGGCAGTTGAGCGTCTTATCGGCGACGACGCTCAATTCGATGGCGACGGTGATCTGCCATTGCACATAATCACACTGGCCAAGCACCGCGATGACCTCGCCTCGATCCTCTACGATGCGGATGTCGAGGAATGGCGACCGGACAACGATTGGGACGATGCCGACGATGAAGATGCCTGAAGCACTGGCCGCCGATACAAGGGTGAACCACCCACGTCACGGCGTGGGTCAGGTGATCGCAGATGCCGGCGAATTCGTTGTTGCGCGTTTTGGCGCAGCGATCCAGCAGGTTCTGCGCACGGAACTCACGCTCGCTCGCTCGCTCGATCAGGCACTGACGACCCGTACCTTCGATGAAAGTGCGGAAACTTTGATGCGCGCAAGCGCGATGGCGATACGCTCGGTGAACGATCAGTGGGGGGTGTTCTCAAGATCGCGCGTCCAGCTGCTCCCGCATCAGCTCTGGGTCTGTCACAAGGTCAACCGGACATTCCCTTTCCGATGGCTGGTGGCCGACGATGTGGGGTTGGGCAAAACCATAGAAGCTGGCCTGGTGCTCATGCCTTTGGTGGCTCGGGCGCAAATCCGTCGCCTGCTGGTGCTGGCGCCTGCCAAATTGGTGCCCCAATGGCAAAAGCGTTTGCGTCAGATGTTCGATATCCGCCTGCAGGTCTACGACCGCTCGGTTGATACGCCGACCGTGGATTTTTGGGATACGGCGAACATGGTGGTCGCATCCGTCCACACACTTCGCCGGGAAGTTGCAGACGGCCGATCCGAAGGCAGTCGGTTCCTCTCCGCTGACCCGTGGGATGCGGTCGTGGTTGACGAGGCGCACCACCTCCACGCCGATGAACGGACGGGAGAGACGCTTTCTTTCCAGCTTCTGCGCGCGCTCGAGGAGCGGCACAAAATCCGTTCTCTGCTTCTGTTCACCGGCACGCCGCACCGCGGAAAGGACTTCGGCTTTCTTTCCCTGCTCAGCCTGCTTGATCCGGACCAGTTCGGACCCGAACATGACATCGACGAGCAGTTGACTAAGCTTCCCGAAGTCATGATCCGCAATAACAAGGCGACGGTCACCGACCTCAAAGGGAACCGCCTCTTCACGCCGGTCACGGTCGAGACGCGAGAATACGCCTTCAGCCCGGAGGAAAGCGCCTTTTATGAAACGCTGAGCAGCTTCATCATTGATGGGCGAGCCTATGCATCGACCCTCGATGGCCGGGCGCAGTCAGCGCGGATGCTGTTGCTGATTGCGCTGCAAAAGCTGGCCGCCAGTTCCATTGCGGCCATTCGCAGTGCTCTGACCAAGCGCCGGGCGAAGCTGGCCGATGTTGCCGAGCAGGCACGCGCACCGTTTCCGACCATAATGGAGGGAGACGAGGACGAGACATTGGACGATCGTGCCCGAGCCGACGAAGAAGCATGGAGCAAAATGCTCGCCGAACTGATGGAAGGCGAGATTGCGAGGCTTGATGAACTGCTCGAGTTGGCCGAACCCATTCAGCAAGAGCGCAAGATCGGACGTCTGGTCGATCTCATCGACCGCGAATTGCCTGCTGACGAACCCGTACTCCTCTTCACCGAATACAAGGCCACCCAGGCTCTGGTCGTCGATGCCTTGCACGCGCGTTTTGGTCACGGTTGCTGTGCATTCATCAATGGCGATGAGCGCTTGGAGGAAATCAACAAGGCGGACGGGTCGCGGGGGCCAAAGAGTTGGTCGCGCGAGGCGGCAGCAGAAGCGTTTAACCAGGGCACCATCCGTTTTCTTGTTTCAACTGAAGCGGCCGGCGAAGGTATCGACCTTCAAGAGCGCTGTGCGACTCTCATCCATGTCGACATGCCTTGGAATCCGATGCGCCTGCACCAACGCGTTGGCCGGCTGTCCCGCTATGGTCAGACGAGGCCGGTTCAGGTCTTCATCCTGAGGAACCCGGATACGGTCGAGGCGCGAATTTGGGATCTATTGAATGCCAAGCTCGAGCGGATTCAGCGCACCCTCGACGAGGCCATGGACGAACGAGAAGACATCAGTCAGCTCGTCATCGGCATGACCGGCCCGAGCGCATTCGAGAAGATTTTTGCGGCTGGGCAGACGCAATCGCGCGAAAGCCTTGGCCAGTGGTTCGACCGGGAATCTGCCACCATTGGCGGAGAAGATCTGGTCGACAAGGTCAAGACGATGCTCGGGAACGTGACCCGCTTCGATTTTGCCCAAGTTGGACGAAACCTCCCGCTGGTCGATCTTCCCGATCTCGAGCGCTTCTTTGCGATGATGATGGAATCCCAAGGCCGGCGCGTGTTCCGGAGGGACGACGGGCTGGATGTCCTGACGCCTGAGAAATGGGTGGATGAAGATTACGCGATGCAGGATCGGTACAAAGGCCTGCTGTTCGATCGCAACGCCCGCCTGGGCAATCGGGAAGGCCCGACGCGTCTTGTGGGGGTGGGGCACACGCTTTTCGATCGCGCTTTGAAGGAAGGAGAGGGCCTGCAAAGCACGTTGGCGATCTGCCTGCGATTACCCGCTCCCTTGCTCATTGCTTCGGTCGAGGACCAGGTCACCGGCCAGGACCATTCGGTTACCAGGATTGTGCTGGGGGCATGGCGCGATCAGGAAGGCCAGACCCATGTCCTGCGGGATTGGGAGGTTCTGCAGATGCTCAACACATTGGGACGAGCAGACAATCTCAAGCCGCCTTCCGTGAACGGCGAGCAACTGAAGACACTGGAGAAGAATCTCCTTTCTGCAATGTCGGCAAGCTTGCCGGCTATCGCCGACATGATGACCCGGCCCGGCATCCGTAGTGAGGTCATGCTTCTGCCGGATCAAGAAGCCGGTACATGACCGTCCTCTCCGAGTTCTGAGGAAAGGCTGCGCGTCTCCCGTGGGGCATGTTTTTCTGGCTTGAGCCCTTGTTTCTGCTATGTTCTAAGGAGAAGCGAGATGAATGCGATCATGACCAAGTTCGACATCGAAACTGCCGAGCATCGCGCCCCGAAGTGGGAGGGCCTGTCCGAAATCGATCAGGCGATCCGTGACAATCGCCTGATGGAATATCGGATCAAAAAGTCCTGGGCCGATCCGTGGGGGCGGAAGCTGACGATCACGGTTTTGCTCGTGATTGCCGCAGGTTTCGCGTATTTGGCTGGTGCATCAACCGGACTTTGGTGATCTCATTTATCACCATTCTTTCACCTCATCCGCCGACTCCGCGCTCGCACCCTGCGCGCCTTTGGTAGCGGCATCCAGACGCCCTCTGGATCCGCGGATCCTCTGACGACCGGCCGCTTGAGCTCGCCGAACCTCGTCGTGAAGATCGCCGGAATCCACCTGCGGCACATTTCCTGGACCTCCTCCGCCGATTTGGGCGCGGCCGCGCACTGATCCCGGACCAGCGACCGTAGGGCGCGAGATTGGCTGGCCCGCAGACAGGACGAGCCGGTCCTCGATCCCGTCACGGAGTTGATCGGCATAGCTCTCGATGAACTTGCCTTGCAGCGCCTGGCCTTCCGGACTGAGCTGGAACGCCAGATCGTCAAACCGCACATTGCCATAGAAGTCGCGATTGCGCTCGATCTCGACCAAACCCCATTCGCGGTAGGCTTGTGACAGATTGAGGCTGCCTGCGGCACTGTTGCCTTCGAAGAACGATGCCTGGCTTTCGAGGCGGTTTGCCAGCTCCTCTGCCCGCCGAGCTTCGCGGCTGTAGCTCTGCGCCTCGGTAAGCGAAGCGTTCATCCCGCTCGCAGTCGATGAGATCGAGGAACTCGATGACGTGCTTACGGTGCGAATGAACCCATCGCGCGTGCTCGACCAGTTCCGGCTGTCGGACATCTGCGCGAGGCTGCCGAAGATTCGCGAGCGATCCTCCGATGCGATGCCGATATCGCTGTCGGTCCAAGTGCGCGTGCCACCACCCTTCAAACCGACATTGGCTGATGCCACCCCGTTTGTAACTCCAGCGCTGGCGCCGGCTTCGCCACCGAGAAACCATGCGGTCGAAATGTCGTCGGCTGCCCGTCGCGAAAGGCCGAACTGCCGCTGCAGGTTGGTCGATGCCTGATCGACCTCGTTGAAGGCGGTCTGGATGCTGTCGGAGTTGGACGTTCCAGTGGCGCTTTCGAAAGCCGATCCGCGACTGAACTGACTGCGGAGTTCGCGGAATTTCGTGACGGCGCTGGTGGTCGATTCCGTGGCGATGTTGGCATAGCTCTCGCTGTTGGAGCGGGCCTGCGATGCCATCGTCGACAGGCGCGAGGTGAACTCCTGCCCGAGGCTGGGCGTGAACGGATAGCTCGAATTCGGCAGCTGATCGTAGCTGGCTTCGGAGAAACTGGTCGTCATCGAGCCGGTGTCGCTGAACGTCCGGGTTTGGGCCGCGCCATACGTGAAGCTGGGCGCAATGGTCCCTTGCGCGAACTGGCGGGTCAGCACGCTCGAATTCTCGAAGCTTTTGTTGCCCAGCGAGACATTGCCGGTGCTGGCCTCGCGCGCGGCTTCCTCGGCTGCATTCTGGCTGGGATTGAGATAGCTTGTCGCGTGGTGCGAAATGGCCATCGCGCCCTTGGCGACCCCGCCGGCGAGAAAGGGCACGGAGGCTATGAGGTAGCCTGCCAGCAATCCGATATCGCTGTTGACGTCGGCCATGCCGGTGAAACTCGCAAGACTGAGGCCATTCGTTCCGGCGACCGCTGCCATGTCGGTGGCGCCCTTGTACATCAATATCATGTGCAGGATCACAAAGAGCGGCCCCCAGGCAGCGAGATAGAAGAAGCCGGTGATATAACCCTTGAGGGCGACCGGGCCGGTCTTGGGCAGCAGGAACAGCGGGAAGAGGACCGGGAAGAGCGCGTAGAACAGCACCGTCAGGACGATGTTCAGGAGCGGCACCCACTTCATCGCGTTGCTGGCGATCGAACTGTAGGTGCGCTCGGTCTGGATGTCCGCCCGCGTCTGGGAATAGACGTCGACACTGGAGGCACCGCTGCCGCCGGCCATCGAATGCATGGCCTGGCTCATCGCGTTGATTGTCAGGGTCTGCTTGAAGATTTCGGTCGCGTTGGCCGAGACGCCGCTCAGATATTGATAGGCCACAGGCAGGTCTGCGAACAGCTTGGCCTTGGCGAGCGCCGCCGTCTGGTTGGGATAGAGCTGGCGGCCGAAAACGGTTCCCATATCGTCGACGAGGCCCGCCCACTGGGCGTTCAGCGTGTCATAGGCTTCCCGGCAGGTCACGATGGCCGAGGTCACCTGGCCGGACGTCGCATCGCGGGTCAGGAAGCGCTGTGCCCGAGCCTGGCTGCCCGGCGCGATCGTTGCCCAAATGTCGCCCGTTTCGGCGAGCTGCTTCATTGAATAGCGGCCAAGCAGCACGTCGTAGAAGACGCATTGGCGGAAATGCTCGTCGAGATTGGCGGCAAATTCGGGGTCGGAGATGCGCAAGCTACGCGTCGCATCGTAAAGCCGCGCGCCGTAGATCATGCCGTTCTTCGAGTAGTTGAGATCGCCCGGAAGCCCGAACACCACCTCCGCCGATCCGGTCAGATAATCGCCGACTTGGCTGGTGAAGCTCGCCATCAGCGCAAGACCCAGCGGCACGTTGCTGACATTGGTAGGGGCGAGGCCGGGGTTGAGTCGATCGGTCACATGCACGTCGAGCCGCGGCACCATCAGGCATGAGTAGATCAGCGTTGCGCCTAGGAACCAGTTGATCCAGGCGCGCCAGTCCTGATTGAAGGCGAGCGTGAGGGCGGACAGGCCAAGGCCCATGACCAGGACGACCTGGAGGAGACTCTTGTAGCCACCATTTCCCGTCCAGGCGGCGACCGCCTGAAAGACATTGACCAGGTAATCGCCGCCGCCAACCGTGAAAATTTCGACCATGCTGCTGGGCTCCCGCCGTTCCCGGCGCGCTGAAAGGGGATCAGTGGGTGAGGGCGCGCGACTGCACGCCGCGCGACCAGTCGAGCGAGGCGGCCATACCCGGCGACATCGAGGCGGCGAGCACGTTCTCAATGAACGCTGTCTTCTCGATAATCTGCATGATGGCGCCCACCTTTAGGTGGGTGTTCGCCTGCCGGTCCGCGAGTGCCTGCCGGACAACGTTGACCTGTCCCTGCCACATGGCGATCTTGGCTTCGTCCGCGCCGATGAAGCTCGACATCGAGCGGCCGGCTTCGCTGACGATCCTGTCGAGCACCGCGAACAGAAGGTCGACGCTGGCAATCTCCGCGAGCGTCTCACGATCATCGGTCGGCATGCCGCGGCCATAGGCGGCCTGGACGGTGAGGATCTTGTAAAGCGGGACCGAGGCGACCTGCAGCAGCTCCTTCTGCGCATCGGTGATCGCGGTGTCGTCGTGGATCGCCTGGACCATGCCCGCAATCAGTGCAGAGACGCGGGGGCGGAGCGCCTTGGAGGCAGGCAGGCTAAGCGTCTTGAAGCTGGGATTGAGGCACTGGTCGGGCTCGTCGCAGTCGAAGACCTTCACGCTGCTGCCAGACGTGCCGTCGAGCAGCGCGGTCACCAGCGTCGAGGAGGCGTCGCCCGCAAAGGGCACGAACTTGCCCGGCTCGTCATCCTTGGGCGGCACGTAGATGATCGTGCCGATCAGCGTCATCGCATATTCCGCGAGTTCGCGGTCGAACGTGCCGTTCGGCGAGAAGAACGCGGACTTCTTGAGGATGGTCCAGGTGTAGTTGCGCGCGACGGCCGGGTTAACGTCGGCATATTCGCCGTCGCCCTGCGCGGTCGTGCTCGCCCGCTGCCCCTTGGTACCACAGCCGTGCTTGGCGGCGGCATAGTCGGTGAAGATGCCTTCCGAATTGCCGATCGCCTCGCAGATCGCTTTGTCGGCAAGATCACCCTTGGGCCAGATGCCGCCGACCAGCCCCTGCGCCATTTCGCAGGAGTTGATGTTGAGGTTGTTCATGAGCTGAGCCTTCTGGCTGAACTCCTGCATGATCTTCGAGCATTCCGGGCAGACCGTGTCGATCGCCAGGCTGAAAGCAAAGCCGACCGCATTGTTGGCGACAGCCTTCAGCATCGCGACGATCTCGCTCGCGTTGATGAAGCTGAAGGATCCGGCAAAGATGTCGATGCCGCCGCAGCCCGCACGGGCGCGCGGCAGCTGCAGATTGGCGATGTTGGTCGTTTTCTGAGGGAAGCGCGTCCAGACGTTGCCGAGGCTGTAATAGCCTGCCGACTGACCCTGGAACGCGGTCGGCCCATTGACGTTGGCGGCGCCGCCGACATCGTTCAGGAACGAGTCCATCGAACTACCGACATCGGCCGATGCACTGGTAAGGGGCAGGGTGGCCGCGAGGATCGCGGCGACGGCACGTTTCATCCTAGTAGTCACGTCCGGCTTCCTTCGATGTGAGGAGGTAAATGCGGTCCTGAAGCTCGTCGGCGCTCATCACGCCGTAGCCGATCGGGATGGGCTGACCCTTGGCGGCATCCCAGAGCACGACCGCCGGCGTGACCTTGGGCTCGAGCCCCATCCGGCTGCGCTGGTTGGTCTCAACGGTGTAATTCGGGAAATGGCGCGAGGGGCCGCCGTCGGTCGAAATCGCGCGCACGGTGATGTGCCAGGTCGAAGCGACGCTCTGCACGATCGGCGACATGACTTCGCAGGCGCCGCAGCTCTGGGCGAAGAAATAGAACAGCCCGTAGCGCTGCGAGAGCTGTGCCATCACCGCATTGCGCTCGGCATTGCGCGAGTCCTGCCACTGGCGCTTACCGAGCGTCGAAACCGGGCGCTGGAGCGTATAATCGAGGTCAGGATCCTGCCAGATCGCCCGCTGCCAGACATCGCTGAACAGAGATGCCCGGTCGAGCTGGGCGCGCTGAAAGCGGATATAGGCCGTCACATTGGCCGGCGTCGGCTCGAGGATCGCCTTGGCTTTCAGTTCGCGCAGATTTGCCGTGATTGCATCGAGCTGGCTCGTCGCACTCGGAGCAGGCTCAGATGCCTCCTCCTGCACTTCGGACGGCTTGGGCTTGGCGCAATAGAACCAGTAACCAAGGCGTCGTTCCTCGCAGTAGAAGCTGTCCTGGCTGTCGCTGGTCGTGACCAGTGGCGGTTCCTGGCTGTGTGCCGGAGCACTGAGCGCGGGCGCAACAGCGGTGAGCGAGAGGCAGGCGGCAAGCAGCCGCCGGGCGGCCTTATTGGCTGGCGCGGGCATAATAGTCCTCGATTTTCTGCTGGATTTCGGTGGCGGCCTGGAGCTCGTCGGGCAGGCGCGCGGCATCTGTGAATTCGGCGTAGACCTCGCTGAAATCCATCTTTGAAAGATCGAGCCGCGAAAACTCGTCGATGGTAAAGCCAAGGCACTGCTCGGTCTTGGGCTTGCCCCAGGGCTTGTTCAGCTGCTGGCGGCCCTGTTCCTGCAGGATCCGCGAAAGCTTGGACTCAAAGCAGCAATAGACCTTCTTCTTGGTCAGGCAGACGCCCAGAAAGCTGTCCGAGCAATAAGTCCCGACATAGGCGCACAGGCCTTGCGCATCGCGCTGGTGAAGCAGCATTTCCTCGCGGCTGCAGCCGAGCGCGACAAGCAGCTGGATACCCGGAATGAGCGGGAAACCTTTGCCCTTGCAACAATTGAGCACGCCGAAGACCTTGGACGAGCAGGTATTGCGCGTGCCCTTGAACAAGGTGAGCGTGTCGGGATCGAACTCGCGCCGCGCCTGGTCCATCGCGTTGAGCGCGACAACCGCGTCCTTGAACTCGTCATTGGCCTCGCGCTCGATCGTCTCGCACGAGCCATCGATGCAATAGACGTCGCCGTCGCAGATGAACTGGCTGGTATCAGCGGGCTGGTCCGGAACCGGGCAGTCGTAAACCCGCTCCCAGGTCCGACAGGGCTCACCCGAAAGGCAGTCTTCGCGCACCAGCGAGCAGCCGGGCGTGCTTTCCAGCGTCTGGCAGTCCTGGGCTTCGGTAAATTGGGCGCAAGTGTAGCTGCGCGACCATGCCCAGCAGGGCTGGGTCACCGAGATGCCATCGACGATCCGGGTGACAGGATCGCTGTCGGTGCAAGTTTCGGTGTCCTGCTGGCATGAATTGTCCGCGGCAAGGCCCGCGCACTGGCTTTCATCGCGGCTCGTCGTGACGACGTTCTCGCCGGTCACGCTGTAGGGCGTCGCGCCATCGACCGGCGCGGTGCAGCTTACGAGATCGACGCGCAGGTCGCCCGAGTTGCAGCCCCAGTAGATGCCGAGATAGGGATCGCACAGATTGATCGGATAGGACTGCGTGACCGTGCATTGCGGCGCCGGGTAGCGATTGCAATTGTAGATCGATGCCGGATCGACGCCGCTCCCGCCGACGCAATAGTAGCCATAGACCTGCCGCTGCTCGATCGTGGCATTCAGCGTCACCGGGCAGGTTCTGTTCTCCTGGGAAGCCGTATAGCCGACGTTGCAGGTCGCCATGTAACGCGCTGCCGTGCCGGTTCCCGGAGGCAGGGGGACGCAGCGGCCCTGGCTCCCGCTGATGCTCATGCCGCTCGTGTAGGAGAGCGGGTCGTTGCTGATGACAGTGCTGCGCGCGACAACCGCGTCGAGATCCTGCGGCGCGAACTGCGCACGGCGATCCATGGAATCGCGCATGGTCCGGTATCCGGTGTTCGCCGTCGCCTGGCTCGCCGCTTCACGCGCCATCCGGTCAGGATCATCGAAATAGCCCGACTGGTTCGGGACTGCCCCGAAGTTGGGAACGCGGGTTGCGTCCGGGTCGGTCGTCGCCGCGCTCTGCGCCGTAGCCGCCTTGTCGCGTCCGAACGCCTTGCCATCCGCTTTGGCGGCATCGGTCGTGGTCTGGGCCGAGACGCTTGTCGGCAGACAGGCGCAGGCGAGGTAGAGAAGCGGGAGGAAAAGCCGTTTCATGGGTCACTTCGTTTCAGGCGGGCAAGATGCTGGGATGCGAGGAGGGCGCCGGGACCGCCGCCCTGCGCGAAGGTTTCAAGCGCGTAGGACACGCTCACATTACCGCTCATCCGGTCGTGGGGCGGAACCTGGGTCCGGCAATCGAAGCCATCGCAGAGATCGAAATCGCTGCTGGTCACGACATAGGTTGGGACTGCCTCGACCCCGAAGGCGCGAAACAGGCGCGGGTCTATGCCGACCGCGTCGAGCTTGCCGCCCTCCGCTGCAACTTTCGCGAGCGCTGCGGTCAGGGTCTTCGCGCTGCCCCCTGGCAGCCCGCGAAGTACGACCACACCTCCTGCACGGGCAACGTCGTCCGCCATGGCGCGCAAGGCCGCTGGCGGCATCGAGAGCGAAGCGAACGCGATGAAGCGGGGTGCTTCACCCAAGCCCTCGCTGGCCATGGTACCCGCATCGGCCACCATCTTGTCGAAGTCGAAGATGTCCGCGCTTTCTGGCCGCAAGGATTTTGCCGCTTGCTCGGTGTAGCGCTTGTCATGCGCCTGAGCTTCGGCGGCGCTGTCATTGGCTTGGCTAAGGACTGCCTCGGCGCGCGCGCGGGCATTGGCGGCAAGCGCATCGGCTTCGCTCGCCTCGACCTTGGCGCGGGCGCGTATCGCTTCGAGATTGAGCTCCGGTTCGCTCGTCTGTGCTGCGGCTCCCGCTATAGCGGCCGCGCCAGTGATCGACGCGATTACAAGGAGATGAGGGAATATTTTCATAGCGCGCAGCAGTTCCGTTTGCGCCAGACCAGATAGCCCATGTCCTCGCCGATGGCGGGATAGACCTGACCTGCCGACATGAAGGTGGTGGAGGCGCCAATGGGCGCGCAGGCGTAGCGGCCCTTGGTCTGCGGATTGGGATTGGTGGCCTGGAAGCGGTATTGCTGCTTCCTCATCACCGGCATCAGATACTTGCCGCAAAGCCCCTTGCTGCCCATCGTGCCCCAGGCGACGAGTTCGCGGTGCAGCTTGTAGGAGAAGCGGGCGAGGGCGAGCCGCGATGCCTGGACATGCCCGATCGTTGCCGAGACATTGCCGTTCAAAGGATACATGCTGCCCTGGCATCCCGCGCACCAGAAGAGCTCGTCGGTCGGAAGCTTGGCCGTCGCAGCAACGCAGTCAGCCGCACAGGCCGCAAGCGCCAGCGGATTGGCGAAGAGAACCGCTTCGGGATTGATAATCGCGGTGAGTTCGCTGTCCTGCCAGAGCGGATCGATCTCGGTGATATAGAGAATGTCGACCGAGCCCTGCTCGAGGCACAGGAAATCGGCAACGATCTCCATCCAGTAGATCAGCGGATAGGCATACCAATGGACATGCCACTGAGAATTGTACTGCGTCGCGCCGCCCACCGCCGAGGGTCCCGCCATCGACTTGAACCCGATGTCGAAGCCGGGATCGAGTTTCATCCCGCCGAGATTGACGAAACACCAGGGCTTCATGCTGACGTCGGCAAGCCGCACCGGCTCCCAGAAGCCCATGGCGATGCCCGGCCGCAAACCGCAGAGGCAAACGGGAAGCGCAGGGTTGCTCGTGTCGGGACGGCTCGACGGCCAGATCTTCAGGCCGCCGACCGAAATCGGAAAAAGACACGACCAGCAAATGTCGGTGATCGGATTGACGAACTTGCCCGTGCAGCGGCCCGGACCGGCAGATGCCTGCGCTGGCGAAGCCGCAGCAAGGCTGAGACTACAGACAAGGATCGCGCAGCATATCCATGTGAGAAAACGATTTTTTCTGCTCATGACGATGCGCGCTCCTTGGGGCGAACCGGCTGCTCGGTGATGATGAGGACGCGGCCCTGCTGCTCGACGGTTGCGGGCACGGCGCGAATGCCGAAATGCTTCACGAGGCTGCCGCCCTGGTCGAAATAGAAGCGGCGCTGGCGGGCCTTCATCAGTTCGAGCGGCGCGCCGCGCACGAGGATGAGCTTGGCCTTGGTGCTGGCATAGCGCCGGGTTGCCCAGGCAAGCTGCTCGGGATCATCGCCGTCGAGGAATACCAGCGTCACACGCAGCGGTACGGTGTCGAGCGGATTGACCCGCGTTCCGGCCGCCACGATCACCCGACCCTTGTCGTCGGCAATGTCGCGCTCGACGCTGATCGTCGGATCGAAACGCCAGCTGCGCGCTGCCGCCGCAGCATTGATCCCTGCGACTGGCTCGGGGCGGTTGACGCGCGCTATCGTGCGCCGCTTCAGCTCCTCGTTGAGCTTGGCCGTCTCGCCGGTCTTCTCGAGATGGGTGAGACGGGCATGGATTTGCTCGAGCAGGTCAGGCTCGATCACGGGCCAGACCGTGCCTTGCTGGCCGTAGTCGCGGGCGCTTGCCGGCGCGGCCATCAGAAGACCGGCTACGAGGAATGGGGCGGCGCGAAGCGGTGTCACAGGATCGGCCTCCCGACCCCGAGAATGCGCCTGGCGCAGATCCACCCGATCGCCGCATAGCGACTGTCGAAGCCGTCCTTGTGCGCGGTGGTGACGAAATAGCAGCCTTGAGGAACGACGCCTGTCGGGCCGAGCGCCAGCGGTTCGCCGAAACGGCTAGCACGCTTGGCTACCGCGACCTTGCGGCCATTGACGAAGAAGCTGCGCTCCTTCTCGGTCACGATATCGCCGGGCATGCCGCTTACCTTCTTGCCGAATGGCTTGGGCTTCTTACCGAAATGCCTTTCGAGCAGCGGCGAGCCGGGCGGATCGAACAGGATGATCTCGCCGCGCTTTGGCAGCGTGCCTCGATCGAGCCAGATCGCCCAGTAAGGCAGGCTCGGACTGGCGTTGATCATCAGCGCGTGGTCCTTCGAGAAGGCGGCGAGCGAGGTGAGCGCGAGCGCTGCCGCGCCAAGCCCTGCCCACAGCGCGAGGCGCCGCCCGGTTGGCGAGTGGAGGACAAGATCAGCGGCGCGCATCGGGAATGGCTCCCACGCGGCGCGCGACATCGGCGCGCACGGCTTCGGTGAGATCAGGCGTGCTGCCGGCAACCACCGCTTCGGCGACAAGGACCGTGCGGCCCTCGCGGCCCAGATGTTCGACCGAGGCTTCGACCGCCTGGAGATAGGCCTGGACGCGCATCTTGGTTTCTTCTGGCGGTCTTCCCGCGCGCGCCTCGGCTTCGATGAAGTCGCCCATGATGCGGCTCAGCTGCACGGTCACCACTTCGCGCTTGTCGAGCGCGAGCAGCTTGTCGGTGGCCCAGACACCCCAGAGCGCCGAGCCGACCATGCTCAAACCGAGCGCGACGGCGGTCCAGTTCACCGCACCCATGCGTCCGCGCAGAGACTGTGTTGCCAATATGTTCGTCACAGCTTTTCTCCCGAAAGCTCGCGCTCGAGATCGCTGATGAAGCGCGGCAGGCGCCAGACCACGACGAGCGTTGCGACACCGATGAGGACGAACTTGAACTCGTCGAGGAAGCCGATCTGGCGGCCTTGCTCGGCGCCCAAGAAGCGGTCCGAAATATTGGCGAGATGGGCGAAGAAGACCCCGGCATCGCCGCCAGAAATCAGAAGGAAGAAGAGCAGCGGGAGCCCGAGCGCCATGAGGTAGCTCGAGGCGAGGAAGGTGCTGCCGCGAAGCACGATGTAGCAAAGGTCGGCGGCATGGGAGCGCCAGCCCTTGGCGGGCAGCTCGAGACTTTTGCTGTCGGCACGGGCATCCTGGGCCCGGTCGATCGGCGTGACGAGATGGAGTGGCATCGGTTTTGGGTGTCCTTGGATGGAGGGAGAAGTCAGGTTCGATTGGCAAAGGCGATCCGTTCGATCGCGTCGGCAAGCTGGTGGCCGCGCGCGATTTCGGCATCGATCGCGGCAAATGTCTGGGGCGAGCTTGAGAACAGCGTCGCCGAATAGTCGTCGAGCACAAGCCGACCGATGGCTTCGGTCTCCGGGCCCTTGATGAAGACTTCCGAATAGTCGCTGCCCGAACGCTTCAGGCTGCGGATCAGGGTCTCGGTGCGGTCGTCCATGTCGAGGCGCTTCGACGCCTTGAAATCGGCGATCGTCTCGGGCTTCTGCTGGAGGATCAGCATCCAGTCGCTGTTTTCCAGCGCAGCGGTCGCGCCGTCGGACTTGTAATAGTCGTTGAGCGACTGCGTCGCGGTCGCCAGCGCCCCGCCATATTTGCGGCAAGTACGGGCGTAGGTCTCGACGAACTCGCCCATCGAGCCGCCCTTGAGCATCGACCACGCCTCGTCGATCAAGAGCAGCTTCCTCACCGAGCGTGGGCTGCGGGTCATGGCCTGGCTGGTCATGAACATGATCGCCGAGAGTACGACGCTGCGCAGTTCCTCGCGGGTGGCGAGGTCCGACATCTCGAAGACGGTAAAGTCGGTGTCGAAATCGAGGCTAGCCTGGCCTTCGAAGAAGGCACCATAAGTGCCGCCGGCCATGT
Organism: Porphyrobacter sp. YT40; assembly: GCF_006542605.1. Classification (GTDB taxonomy): domain Bacteria; phylum Pseudomonadota; class Alphaproteobacteria; order Sphingomonadales; family Sphingomonadaceae; genus Erythrobacter. The sequence goes on along the minus strand of NZ_CP041222.1, from coordinate 2,530,125 downwards.
ATGGCGCAAGCGCGGTGGCGAGATCGCTCGCAGCTTCATTGCCGAGACCGGCCAGTGCTTCGCCGACGCCGGTGATCGATGCCGCCACGCCCCGTTCGCTCCAGACCATGTTGACCGCCCGGTCGATCAGGCCGCGCTCGGTGTCGCTCAGCTTTGCGCTGTGCCGCGCCATCTGGCCGACGATGGCCTTGACCATGCCGAAACAGTCGAGCCGGTAATCCTCGTCTTCGGCCGCGCGCTCGCCATCGATCATCGAGAACGGATTGAGGCAGAATCCGGCCTTCATCGTGAACTCGACGAACCGGCCGCCTTGCAGCTTCACCGAATGCTCGAAGCTGCGTCCGTCGTCGATGACCACGACCTGCGCGCCAGCACCGCGAAGCGCCGCGCACATTTCCTGGAGCAGCACAGACTTGCCCGATCCCGACTTGCCGCAGATCGCGACATTGTGGTTGCCAGCATCGTTCTCGAACGGCGACCAGAAGAAGGGCTGGCCGCGTCTACCCACAAACAGCAGATGCGGATGGACGCTGCCGAGATATTCGCCCTGCATAGGGGCGATATTGGCCGCTGTCGTCGACAGCACGGTCTTGAAGCGCTTGAGGCGCTCCATGTCCGCGCCAAGCCCATCGGCCAGCGTCATCGGCATTGCCGCCAGCAGTCCCTGGATCTGCAGGTAGCGCTCGTCGGCAAGATCCCAGCCCGCCGCCTTGTAGATCGACTTGATCGCGCGTTCGTCGCGGTCCCCGCGGCCAAGCGGGGAGTAGGTCGTCAGGCCGTAGAAGACCCGCACCAAACGGCGGCCTTCCTGCAGCTCGGACTGCACATGCTGCCACTCGGCCGCCTGCTCGCCGATGCGGGGCAGGAAGCGCGCGCTGCGCGTTCCGGCAAGGCTCGTCGTGCGCATGAACTTGAAGCCGGCCTTGGCTGAGGCGGCTTCCTGGTCGGGATAGACGAGGCACAGCATCGTCGCGGCCGGGCAAGGGAAGCGCAGCTTGTCGGTGAACATGTCGCCGATGAGCCGCGCGCATTCCCACGGTGCCCAGCGCTGGGGCATGTTGCGCGAGGAAAAATGCCGCACGTCGAACGCATCGGGGTAGACCGTGCCGATCTCGGGCACGCCGTCCTCGATCTTGCCCGTCGCACGAAATCTCTCGGTGACGAGCCGCATGCGGTCTTCCTGGATGACGAGCTCGATATCGTGCCGGATCGCCTGGGCCGCGATTGCGTCGTTGGGATTGTAGGGTACGGCATCGTCCTGCGGCGCGGTGGTCGGCGAGGTCAGGTCGTCGATGATCGCGATCAGCTGCTGCGGCTCGACCTCCGCCACGCCTAGGTTGAGCGACTTCAGCATGGCGATGAGCCCGTCGCGGGTCTGCTTGAGATCCTCGTTGCTGACCGCCTTGGCGGCAGGCACACCGACCGAAACGATGACCTGATGGTGCCGGGCGTGGAAGGGTGCGTCCTGCGAACCCGATTCCCAGACGAGACCGTAGAGCCGACGTGCGCGGTGGCGGGCAATCGCCTCGTAGACGCCGCCCTGGACGTAGCGCGGCGCAAACCAGGGTGCGACGATACGGCTGATGCGCGGGGAGGCGAGATGCAGGACCTGGAGGCAGGCGCCAGCCGGAAGCCCCTCGGAGAAGAAGGACCCGAGGATCTCGCCGGTGCGTTCGTCCGCTCCGATCAGGGGGGTGACCGAAAGCACGAAGCCTTTCGAGCGCGCGTTGAAGTAGAGTCGACTCGCCGGATCGTAGACCCGGTAGGGGAGCCAGTCCGACAGCAGATCGAGCATCAGGGCAGGTCGGTCATGCTCGGCATGCTCGGCATCACCCAGAAGCCCGGTGAGGAGCCTGTCGACAATCGTCTTGAGTTTCTCGGCCATCACTTGGGCTCCTTCTGTGCGCGCCCTGCGTTCTTGGCGGCCTCGATCGCCTCGATGGTCGGGAAGATCAGCGGGGCCTTGTCGGCAGAGGGCCGAGGGGTTCGATCATGCGGGGGCTGCGCCATGTCGAACCTCGACCGCCGGTGCTGTCGCACCGGCAACCGCCTCGCGCGCCGTGGAGGGGAGGACCAGCGGCGAGGCAGAGGGGATGTCATCAAGCGAGGACGAAGGCTGAAAGGGCTGTCCGAGATCGAACGTCTCGGCTTCAGGCTGTTCGGCCTGGGGAAAGGTGGTGGTTTCGTTCAGGAGATCGCTCTTGGCCTGCGCGGCCTTCAGCTGGCGCCTGAGCTGCCGCATCAGCGGCGGGGCGGTATCCTCGCCTGCCTTGCGGCGCAGTTCTGCGACCCAGCGCGGATTTTCGACCACCGCCCAGGCGACCGCATCGTCGTGCAGCGTCCCGGTCTCATCGATATGCGCCGGAAAGACGATTCTGAGCGTACGCTCGGAGGTGCGACCCTGATCGCCGGAAGCGACGGAAACAGGGGGACGCAGGCCGTCCTGGACCGGTCCGGTCGCGGACAAATCCTTGGTCGCGCGCGCATCGATCACCTGGCTGGGCGCGCAGTCGCCCTTGGGGGCACGACAGGTGAAATCGCCTTCGATATTGGTGCCGAAGGTGGCGCAGCCACTGGTCAGCACGGCAAAACAGGCAGAGACGAGAATACGGTGGGAAATTCCCATGACGATTATCCTTTCTTGGCCGGAGCGGGGGCGGCCGCTTTTGCGGCTTTGAGGAATTCGCGGAGCACGGAAGCCGGGCGGTAACCTTCGAGGATCGCGCCGTCGGACGGGCGCACGATGACCGGCGTGCCGTTGAAGCCTTGGCGCTTGGCAAAGGCTTCGTTGGCATCGAGCCCGCTCGTGTCACACGGCTTCGGATTGGCGAGGGCGAGGCCCGAATAGGCCATGTGGAGGGACACCTCGGGGCGCGGCGAGCACAGCACCCGTTCGGCATCGCGGCGGCTCTCGGCGCCGAAGATCGAAATGGGCCGCTCCTCGACGCGCGCGCCGATCGCCTTCAGCTCGGCCTCGAGCTTCTTGCAGTAGCCGCAGTGGAAGTCAGAGAAGACGACGACCTTGGGGCCATTCGCTGGTCCCCAGGTGATCGCGCCGTTCGCGGGCAGGCCGGCGAGCGATACCTTCTGCGGGGTGGCGCGCGGTGCGGGCTGGTCTTCTTCGCCGGCATTGCTTCGCCGCGCAGCGCCCGCTGCCAACAGGTCGGGATTGAGCGCGAGGAGACGGGCTGCGGTCAGGTCCTGACGCGCCTCCATGTCGTAGATGCGCCCGATCACCAGATATTTGGCCGCGCGATCGACGTAGAACAGCGTCGATTTCGAAGCGACTTCGCACAGGCCGCCAAGGCCATCGCAGGTGATGGCGTCGATCGGCGTCTTCGGCAGGCGCAGCTTGAGCGCGGCGCGTACCTTTGCCGTATCGGGAGCCTGGGTCGGGGAAGCGAGGCTGGCCACGCCCCAGCCCGTTGCGGCCGACAGGGCGATGACGGCAGCGGCCGCCGCCATTGGTCGCAGCCAGCGCCGCGGCTCGGTCGGTGTCGGATCGTTTGTGGCGGGGGTCATTGGGAGTTCCTCACGTAGACGCCGTCGAGGAAGACGATCTCGACATCAATGCCGGTCGGCATCTCAACGACGGGTTGGTATTGTTCGGCGCGCTCGATCAGATATTTGCTGACCGTATCGGCGGCGTCCGCGGCGCCCTGGCCGAGCCCGCCGCCGAGGATGTCGCCGGCGGAGAGCTTCGAGCGGGTGCCATCAGCATTGGTCGTGACGCCGGAGAAGACGCTGTTGGCGTTCGCCGAAAAGCCGCGCCCGAACCCGCCGACAATCCCGGCAAGCAGAGCCTGACTGACAAGGCTGCCCTCGCGGCTGACGACACGCCCACGCACGCCCGATTTTCCGGCAAAGCTGATGAAGCCTTTGACCTCGCTCACCGCGACGCGCCCGCCGGGCTGGTCGCAGGTCATCCGCGCCAGCTTCACATAGACCTTCTCGGACGAGAGATCGCCGCGTGCTGCGCCATTGACGATGCAGCCCTGGAGCCGCGTGGTCAGAACCTTGCCGTTCTGCATGACCGATCGCGCCGGACCGGTAATGCGCAGCACCACGGGAAGCGGATCGGTCTGGCTCGCGACGCCGGCCGACGCATCGACGCCGACGATGACCTTGGCCGGAGCATAGGAATTGGGCGGCAGATAGTCCGGCGAGTCCTCGACCACGACCGGCGGCACTTCCGGGCGTGCCGCTCTCAGTCCACTGGCCCCTGCCTTGTCGGAGGTGAAGCTCATGAGTTTGACTTCACCGGGCCCGGGCAGGCCCGCTTCGCTCGCGCCCAGCGCAGCACCCGCAGGGGCAGGCTGAACCGGTCGACCGCGCGCATCGTAGCCACCCGCCTGCGGGCCATAGGCCGGTGGCGGCAGGCTTGCGGCTGCTGGGGCGGCCTGGCTGGCAAGGCGCGACTTGAGATCCGCGTTCTCAGCGGAGATCGCATCGATCGCGGCCTGGCCGTCGATCCGCATGGCCTGGTTCTCCGCCTTGAGTGCGGCCAATTGGGATTCGATTTCCTCGCGCGGGAGGCTCGCGTCCTTCATCGCCTTCTGCTCGCGGGTCACGGCATCGAGACGATTGCCGTAGGTCGCGACGAACTCGCGCTGCGAAAGGTCGCGATTGATGAGCCCTGCCGTGTCGATGGTCTGGGCGGCGGTGGGATCGTCGCTCTTCGCGCCGTCGTCGCCGCCCAGGATGAACCAGCTGCCGCCGACAAGCGCGAGTGCGCCCAACGAGCCCAGCAGAAGCTTCTGCCGCCGCGCGGTCTTCGCGTTGAGGCTGGTTACTGGCGACGGCGATGCCGGATCGGCCTGTACCGGGGTTGAGATCGAAGGAGTATCAGTCATGGCCCAACCCTCCGTTCGAACCGACGATGAAGGCGACCGTGCTTTCTCCCGATTTGAGAGTGGGCTGGGCGATCGAGATTGCGAGTGTCTGGGAGGACGCGAGATCCGCTTCGGTAAGCGTCAGCGGCTTGCGGCCACGGTTCGCCAGGCGGATGACCTTTCCGGCGAGCGCGCTGCCGCGGTAGTCGGCGATGAGCTGGATTTCGAGATCGCCGACCCGTGCTGGAAGGGCTGAGGATTGCCTGACTTCGAAGCCATCGACCGTCCGGTCATTGGCCATGGCCTGGATCAGCCGCACCGCGCTTGTTTCAAGCGGCGTTTCGCTTTCCCAGCCAGATGCCTTGTTTGTCGCGATCGCCGGGTTGGTGATGAAGACCTGCACTGCCGGGACAGGCTCGACCTGGCAGGAAACCTTGTAGACGAAGCCCTTCTTGGTCGTGGCGAAGAAGCTGATCGACCGCGCCGCATAGGTCTCGGGCACGGACACGTAGATGTCGCCGCGCAGCGGTTCGTTGGTGACCGCAAAATCGTTGTAGGGCGTGCCGGTCGAGATCTTCGAAACGCTGGCAAACTGGTCGTCGATGAGCGCGAAGCGCGTCAGCTCGCGGGACGACACGGCGCATTCGATGCTCGCTCCGTCTGCAGCCTGTTTGAACTGGTCGGCGGCCTGGGCGCCGCTCCCTGAAAATGCGAGGATGGTACTGGCACAAAGAGCCAGGCTCCACGCGCGCGTCTTGCGTCGGTAAGCCATCACTGGGCCTCCTTCGTTGGGTCTTTGGGGGGCAACTGGCTGAAGCCTGACAGCGCGAGACGCAGGCCCCGGTAGGTCCAGTTGAAGCGGAAACGGCGTTCGTCGCTCGCGATGACCTGGGCGCCGACAAAGGTCTTGAGCGTGCCCGTCACATCGGAAGTCAGCCCCTTGGGATCGACGGTCATCGACCGGATGACGAAGGCCTGGGTGACGTCCGACCCCCGCTGCTCGTCGACAATTCGGACAAGATCGGCCTTAAGGCGTCCGTAGCTTGCCGGATCGGCGAGCTTCAGGATCTCGTCCATCCAGTAGTCGAGGCCTTCGGGGCTGCGATTGAGCAAGACGAGCGCGGCATCGCGGGTCACGAGTTCGAGATAGTCGGCCTCGACCCCCGCGCTGCTGACGGTGAGCTGCTTGGGGAGCGTTGGCAGGAGCACAACTTCGCGGTCGCGGGTGGCAGCAAGGCTGACGGCGACGACAAGCGCAATGCCAAGCCCGGCGCTGGTGAGCGCAAAGAGGTTGCGCTGGCGCAGCAGCGATTGCTGACGCTCGTGTGAAATGTCGGCAAACATGGATATCTCCCCTCAACCGGCAAGCAGGCGGCAGTGGGAAGGCGGCGTCGATTTCAGGCCCAACAATCCGGCAGGCAGATACCAATAGGCGGCATGGGCTACCCAGGAGCTGGCGCGTCCTGCTTTTGCCTTTCGCAGCGCGAACCAGGCGCCGAAGGCAACGATGATGCCGATAAAGATATGCTGGCTGAGGATCCCCCAGGTGAAGGGGATGAGCATCCCGGCGAACTCGTCAATGGTCCAGAAGCCGATGAGCTCCGGATCGTCGAGCCGACGCGGGATGATGTATGGGTCCGCCATGGCGACGCGCCTTCCCGTCCGATGCGTCAGATGACCGCGGTGACGACCGAGGTGACGATCGGAACACCCGTGCCGACGCCGATGCCGACACCGACCGGAACAGCGACCTGTCCGAGCGAGAACCGGCCCGAGGCGAGACCGATGAGTCCGCCTGCAAGGCTGAGGACCGTGATGATCTTGCCGCCCGAGCCTTCGAGGAAATCGGTGAATTTCGTGAGGGCAGGGGTGAAGGTTGTGTCGGCGCCCGCGTAGGCGGAGCTGGCGGCCAGTGCTGCGACCGCAAGCGGTACCGCGAAGGTCATCGCCCGCCCGAATTTCGAGGGGCTTTGATCGGTGGCGCCGGAACGCCGGGAGAGGGTGAGAGACTGCATATGGAGCTCCATCTGGAGGGGTGAACCCAGCGTTCTTTCGTTCGCTGTGTGTTCCACATGCATCTAGGAAATCGATGTAGGAAAGCCTGAGGTGACTGAGCACCTGTGGTCCGGACGAATATGGACTTACTGAATTGCCCGTGTCGGAGATTGCGTTCGGAAATGGCGGTTTATGAGGCTTGTTGGGTCGGTGAACTCCGACGAGTCAGGCGACCTTCGCCGACGAATCAGGTGCGAAGATGATTCGCCTAGAAACGAGATGTTCCGCTAATGTTCTTTTTGTTTTCCTACATGCGGTGCGCGCGATATGGCTACGACTCAGTTGTTCATCGTCGGAGTTTCTTCCATGCACCAGCCCGCGTCATTCCGAGGCAAAGCGAACGCCAGTCTCGCGCACATTCTGGCCCACGCCATCGAGTCGTCCGACAAACCGAGGCACCAGATTGCCCGGGAAGTAGGCATCCATCGCGAGACCCTGCTTCGCGTCATGCGCGGCGACCGGCCGATCGGTCTAGATGAAGCTGCCCTCGTACTCGACGTGTGCGGCGCCTTTCCACGTGCGAGCATGATCCTGGCTCTTGCTGGTCAGGAAGATCTGGCCTGCGAATGGATGCGCAGCGAGATGGGGGAGTTCCTTGAAGACTTCTTCACCGCTTTGCCTGGTCAGCTCGAGCGGACGCTTGGTCGACGGGTCGAAGATCTGAGGCCGCGGTGGGCTAACGGCACCTCGCAACTCGTAGCGCGCATGCTCGCCAAGCATATCGACGATTTTGCCAATCGTGACATCGCGATGGCGCTGCCGCGCTAAGGCTATTCACCTCGGAGGGGACCGAGCCAATCTACCCGACAGGACAGACCATGAATGCGAAACCCCAGATCACCGATGGCGCTTCGACCGATGACGAGGCGCTGCGGCAAGTCCTTCCGCCGGCGCGGCTGTTGCGTCTACCCGAAGTCATGGACCGGGTCGGCTTGCGGCGTTCAGCCATCTACCTGCGGATGAGCGAGGGCCGCTTTCCTAAGTCGCGGTCGCTTGGTCCCAAATGCGCAGTATGGGTCGAGGCAGAAATCAACGACTGGATCCAGTCGATCGCTCTGAATTCGTCGCGCGCCGATCCATGATCTATGCCACGGAAAATCCTCGCGCTAAGCTGCGCGCATGGTTCATCGTTACTCGGCGGGCAATCCACTTCATCCAGAGGCCTTGAAAGAGAAGCAGCGATCGCTTCGCGCAGGTTTTCCAACGCCTCTGACCCTGCGTGTTCACCGCGCCCTGTCCTGGCTTCGCCGCGCTGTAGCGGAGGACGAGGACCAGGACGTTCGCTTCATTCTCCTCTGGATCGGGTTCAATGCTGCCTATGCTGGCGACGTCGAAGCCTCGGCCAGTAGCTCAGCCCCTGAAGGCGAGCGCGGCCTGTTCCAGACGTTCTTCTCGACACTGGTGAAGTTTGACGGGCGCCACCGGGTCTATGACGCTGTCTGGCAGCGTTTCAGCCAGGAGATCCGCCTCCTGCTCGATAACCGCTATGTCTATCACCCCTTCTGGCAGTATCAGAATGGTGTGCCCGGATACGATGATTGGGAGCAGAAGCTTGAGCGTAGCCGGACCGCCATCAATCATGCCTTGCGCGAGCACGACACAGTCCGGATCCTCTCGATCCTGTTCGATCGGCTTTACGTTCTGCGTAATCAGCTCGTGCATGGCGGCGCAACCTGGAACAGCGATGTCAATCGCGACCAGGTGAGGGACGGGGCGTCGCTGCTGGGTTGCCTGCTGCCGATCTTTGTCGATCTGATGATGGACAATCCGCAGCACGAATGGCCGATGCCGAACTATCCTGTCGTGGAATGATCAGAGCTGGCAGTCAGGCAGAGGCCGGGTCTGAGCGAAATCTGAAACTCGGCTAGCTCGCTCACGACATCTTCGCTCATTCCTGAGAAGAGTTCGATCAGCTCGTCCTGCCGCGGTTGCCCGAATGCCAGTCGATAGCTCGCCAGCGATTTCTTCAGGTTCTCATAGCGTTCCAGCTCACGGCTGAAGGGGGGCATGAGGACCATGCGCTCGATCTTCGCCTCGCCGGGATATATCCAGTAGGGCACGATATCGCCGGCATGCCCATCGGCCGTTTGTTGATCCTGCGCCGCCTTGAACATGGCAGTCCATGGTGCCTCGGCGCCGACGAGCGCCGAAGCGCAACTGCCGAAATCTGCCGCGATATTGCGGCGCACCGCATGATTCTTGAATCGATGGACACGGCCCTCGCGCTGTTCGATGTCGACCGGATTGCGAGGAAGGTTCCAGTGGACGATCCGCGCGCAATACGGGTGAAAATCGAGGCCCTCTTGCCCGATTGACGTGGATGCCAGCACGAACGGGCGAAAAGGCGATTTGAAAGCGGCCTGGACGAGAGTGGTTCGGCGAACGCCCTTTTCCTCTTCGGCTTTGGTCGCGAAGCGCATGGCGAACCGCGCGCGGATTTCGAAGGTCTGGTCCTGCAAGCGTGCGCGGCCGGCCGTCCAGTGGTCGAGCGTAATCTGAGCGGGCCGCAGTGCGACAACCTCGACCACCTTCATGGCGATGAGCCGGGCTCGTTCGGCCGCATCGACTTGCTCGGCGCGTTCACTTTCTAGGACCAGATGGAGATACTCATCCAGCACCGCTGCGAGATCGTGCTGCGCCGAGTGTGCGTTGACCTGGCGCCAATAGTTCAGAGGCGAGACTTCCTCCAGCAGAGCGCGGCTCTCTGGTTGGTTGTACAGGCTGCGAAACCCGAGCGCGACCACGATCGCCGCGCCGACTAGCGCCGGATCGTCGATCTGCAACTCCGGGCAAAGGCGAGCGAGCGCGCGAAGTGCGCAGGTCGCAGGCGAGCCAAGCGCAAATTCCGCCAGCTTGTCGACTATGTCTCTTGGATCGGGGGCGCCGTGATGGTCGTCGGAATCCAATGCCTGCTTAATCGCTTCGATTGTCCGTGCCATCGCGCCATGTTCGTCATGCGCATCGTGCTCAATGGCACCGACGCGGCCCCAGTCCACACCCCGGTCCAGTTCGGCCTCGATTGTAAGGGGCAACAGGCGGTCGGATCGCTCGGCCAGTCGGGAAAGACACGCCGGATTGAGGCGTTCCCCCAGAACCTGACGAACCTGGACAAGCAGTTCAGCATAAGTGCCCGCTCGTCCATGGCGCTGTTCTAGCTGCAAGGGATCCACCCAAGCGGCAAGGGTCGGAGACGGACACAACATCGGCATCATTTCTTCGACGCCGATTGGGCGGCTTGTGCGCCCCACCAGGTCCGGTGACATGTTCATGCGCCGGCTCGCCTCATGCGAGAGAAGTGCCGCAATCGCATCCGGGACCATCGACCAGTCCGAGAAAACCAGCGTCTTGGTCGCAGGGACAGGCTCTCCGAACGAAGGACGGGAAGGCGGAATCCACAGCGCACGATCAAGGCCGTATTGGAAGGCCGTGTCGGCGAGCGCGCGCATTCGTCCGTTGCGAAGTGGTATCTCAGCGAAGTTTTCGACTTGAGCCTTGTCGATGAAGTACGGCGCGGCGGCTCTAATCGCCGTGCGCAGCTCCCTGGCCGGCCGCAGCTTAACTGCCTGCAGGCGCTCTCTCAGCTTGTAGCCGCGCATGAAGTTGAGAAGGTAGGGCGACGACTTCCAATATTCGACGATGCCGGGCGCACTGACGAGCTCGGCCACCTGCGAAACCGCTTTTGCCTCCCTCAGGTCGTCCGTCTCTATCGTCAGCATGGGCTTCAACTCCCTTACCAGCGAGTTGCGATCCGCGGTGGAGTCCACGCGCTCCGTCCGGGCAACAACCTGGCTGAGGATGTGATGCACGCGGTCGCGTTGGAAACGCGCGGCCGATCTTGACGCAGGCATGGCTTGCAACGCACGTCGGAATTTCGAGAGCTCAATCTCGAGTTCACTGACACGCGCCTCGCCGTCCACGTCGCCGAACAGAAAGCGCATGGTTCGCAGGAAGTCGCTGTAGTGATCGCCTTCTTCCGGATCGTCGCTGCTCAAGGTGAGCATCCGGTACGGCGTAGCGGACAGCAACAGCAGGCGTGCCGACGAGCCGTCCGGGCCGGAGTAGGAAAACAGCGCCCGCGCAAGCTCCGCAGCCGCTGCTTTTTCGGGTGCAAGACTCTCATCGTGCTCATGCAACAATTCGGCAAACCGCTGGAACTCGTCCAGGATGATGAGATCTGGGGTAAGTGCATCGACGCATATCCGTGCCAGGATGCGGCGAAGTTCCCCGATTATCGCGGCCGGGCGCTGGTCGGGTGGGTAGTCCGGACTTTTCTTGTTCCGTGCCAGCTCCGATGCCTCGCGAATGCGCAGGATGAATTCATCCCCGATAGCGTCGTTGAATTTCTCGGATATCTCCTTCGAAATCGACTGGGCGCGCATCCAGTCTGTCCAGCCGGGCCAGTTCTCAGGCGTAACTCCGCCGCGAAAAATGCGCTGCACACCGCCATGCCGGATGCCGAGCCTTTTTCTCAGCATCTCATAAATGAGAGCGCGCTCTTTTGCCGTCCCCAACGACGACTTCAGATCGAGCGCCGTCCCCGGTGTCAGGCTGATGAGATTAATGGGCCTGGATGCGATCCCTCCTTCCTGCTCGATCTCAAGCGGCAGGAGGGTGAGGCGGGTGTTCAGCGGTTTCGTCGCTGATCCGATCACATTGAGTGACTTGATATTCTGCTCGGCTATCGCCTGGTTCGAGCAGATGTAGACCACGTCTATCCGGTCAACCTTCCCGGTCAGTTGTTCGATCGTTTTGGCGATAACGCCGCGCGCAACCATGGTCTTTCCCAAGCCGACTTCGTCGGCAACGAGGAACTGACGCGTAGTCGAGGCATCCGTGAACAGGCGCTGGAAGACATAGTCGACCGTGGCGCGCTGGAAGGGCTTCAAGAGCTCCAAATGGTCGTTCGCCCGATAGCTCACTGTCGTGTTCCCTTGGTGGCCAGGAGCGGCGCAAAACTTGCCCAAAGCGCGAGAAACTCCGGCGGAACAATGTTCGCGCCGCCTTCCGGATCTTCGAGACGCTTGATGAGCTGATCGATCTCGACGAGCTCGCCGCTATCGAGACTTAGAGCGCGGACCATCGGTTCGAGAAGCGATGCTCCGCCCTGACCGAGCCGGCGCAGCCATTGCCCTTCGCCAGCAGTCTCGCTCTCGAGGAAGCTACCTTCCCCCAAGCTCCCGAGTAGCAAGCTCAAATATCGGAAGAAATTCTCGACATTCGCAATGTGCGCCCGCAGTACGGCGGCGTCGCGCCCATCAGGCACCCCGACCAGCCGCGCGCCAAGGGTGAAGGCGACTTCCACGCCAGTCCGCTCGTCGCGAAGGCGGATTCCCAACCAGCGGGTGACCTCGCTTAGCGGCACCGAACCAAGCGTCATTCTAGGCTGTGCTTTCGCGAGCAGCGCCGCGGCATCATACCCCCGTTCGTTCGCAACGGTGATTGCGCGCATGAAACAGCTTACGCCGTCCGGTAATTCCAGGGATGGGGCTTTGCCTGCGATCTCGACTTCGAGCGCGATGGTATCCGTCAATTGCGTGCAATGAAGGTCGAGCGCGATCGCCGCGATTTTGATGCGCAGTTTCTCCAGCGCCTTTTCGGCTGCCGCCGCGGCGTCCTGCTCGGGCGGCTCGGATGGCGTATAAGGGGCCAGGAGGCGCCGAAATCCCTCCGAGAATACCGCATCCTCAATCGTTCCCATCCGGGATTTCGGGCCATCGAGCGTCGCCATGACCTCTACGTTCTGCGTTCGGCCTCCGTGGGTCGGCACCAGCGCAGCCGTCGTCGCATTTGCGGAACCAAGGTGAATGTGCAGGCGTGAGCCGCGCTCGACGACATAGGCCTTGGCGTGAAGACCCTCGAGATCGGCCGAACAAGCCCCCTCGCGGTCTTCTTTCTCGTATTCGGTGGCGCGGTCGTCGAGGGTTTGTATCTCAAACAGACTGCGAATGGCCGGTTTGACGCAGTCGAGTTCCTCGGCTCGCGCGACGAGCTGGCAAGATGCGGGATCATCGTATCCCGAAGCCAGTTGCTTGAGCGCGTCCCCGCTCACGAATGGGGATAGGATTGCCAGGCGCTCCCCCTTTTGCGGGGCCCAGGCTCCCGCTTCCAGGCCGTTGACAGCGAAGCGGATCTTGGTTGCCCCGGCAGGGAGATCGTTCCACCAGCAGCGAGCGAGATCGCGCAGCAGCGCAGGAAGGAACTTGGGTGCGGTCGGCCGATTGGCCGCATTCGCCAGTCCCGGAAGAGCGCGTAAGAGCCCGACGACTGGTTCATTGCCTTCGCAAATATCGTCGGTGACCGTGCCATCGAGGCAAAGCGCCAAGTCCCAGCATCGATCATTGGTCAGGTTACGCGAGAGAATCGCCAGCCGCATGCGGATGGGCATCCCCTTGCGCTCCGGTTGGAAACGGATGCACCACAATTTAGGATGAAACGCGCCGCCGGCCGGCGCCGCAACCTCGGTGATGGTTTTCTCATAGAGGGCCATCAGGCGCGCTGCATTCGGGCGCGCTTCCTTGATGCGGCCGCGATCGCAGTAAATGGCCATCCGGCCCGCCATCCGTTCGACGCTTTGCAGCAGAGCCAAGGGGCTGCGCAGCATCTCGTCGCGATTCTCCGCGTCGCGAAATACAATGGCGATCGGGATCGCGAGGGCGGTCTCGAAATCGAGCGAATAGGTGGTGGCTATCGCGTTGTCGAACCTATAGCCGTCGGGTGAGCGCATGAGCGACGTATAGAGTTCGCGATTTTCAGGGTCGAAGGCGGGATCAACCGGCATCGGCAAGCTCCCCGAGATAGCGGCTGGCGATGCCCCACCTGAAATCGAGTCGCGCGTCCCCCGAAGCCCCTGACCAGCGTTCAAGCGGCGCATCGTGAAGGAGCCTTGCCTTCATCCGTTTCAGCCCATGCTCCCGCTGCTTGAGCAGTTCTATCGCCTGGTGATCGGCTTCGACTGGGCCAGTGCCATCTCGGGCGATTGTCACCCATCCCCGGATGAAGTCCCGTGATGACTTGGTGAGGTTGTGGCTCGTCCTGCCAATCAGGCCGAAGAGATCGTCGAGATCCCAGTCGTTCAACGCCAGGTGGTCGATCTCCGACTTCCAAGCTTCGATGCGTGAGCGATAATCCGCCGCCAGCGTCGACGCATCGGCGTGCTTCTTGGCGTTTGGCCGCTCTGCAGCACGAAGGGCCAACAGGAGATTATAGAGAAGGCTGGCTCCGTACATGACCCCCGAAAATCGTTCGGCGTGCCGGAGGATCGCGCGATTGGCGTCTGACATGGTGTCTTCGCTGATCTGCCACGGCCAATCATCCGCGAAGGATTTGCCCTTGCGAGCGAGCTCGTTAAGCAAGCTTGAGCCTGCATGGCTTTCGATGCGGTCTCGCAGGAAATCGGCCTCGCCATCGGCCAGGGCGAAGGAAGCCCGATCCAGTAGATTTGCGGGCGGCTTCGGAAGGTTCGGCGCCCATAGCTTGAGATCATGGTCCTTCAGGCTTTCGGGACCATAGGACAAGAAGGTCGAATGGCTGCCCGGCAGTGTCCGAATGCCCAGAGTGCTCAAACCTGCCCAGTAAACACTTGAGGGAAGCCGCTTGAGTTGTCGTCCAGCAAGACGGCCAATTACATCAACGGTTTCTCCACCACGCAGCAATGCTTCGCTTAAGTCGAACTCCATGTCGCGAGCAATGATCGTACGTTCCGCCTGCGTGGCCTTGCGACTCTGTGCTTCCAGATAGATCCACGGAATGAACAGCATGTATCGCAGCCGCGTCTGGATCGTGCTGGTTCCGGGAAAGAGGAGATCGGCCAGCCCGTCACGCACGGTGCCGAGGCCGAGCTCGTCGCGAGCCTCGGGCTGCTTGAACAGGTCGATCAGGGTTTGAGCGCGGCGACGCTCTTCCGGGTCAAAATCAATCCAGGCGAGATAGGACATGAATGCTTCTTCGGGACGTGCTGGGAAGGGCAGGGCGGCGAGGTCAGGTTCTCGGCCCGATCACGGCGTCGAGCCGACGCTGGATGGAGAGACCTCGATAATCTCACCCCTGGTCATCAGGACGATCATTCCGCGTTCGGCGCCAGTCATGTCGAGATAGGCTTGCACCTGACCTCGATAGTGCTCGAGCGACAGAGCATCGGGTGCTACATCGCTCTTCCAATCCACGATCATTCCCGGCTTGCCCTCAGACGTCAGGGTGAGAGCGTCAGCAATTCCGGAGGTCGCATATTCATGCCCATCCGCGGTGTGGCTCGCAAACACCGGGAACTCGGCTATCAGTTCGCTCCGCACTGCTGCAATCGGATCAAGCTTGAGTGTCTTGTCGACGCAACTGGCCAATTCCTCGGGGGATAGGCCTGTCGCGGCATCGCTAACCGCAGTTCGGCCGAATTGAACGATCAATTCCTTCGCTCGCTCGGTCAGCGAACCAAGATCGTCGAAGATTTCGCCCGTCAGAACCTCCTCCATCAGCTTGTGGAGGATCAGGCCCCGCTCGCGGCTGCCTTGAATGGCGATCTGCGGCGGGAGCTCCTGAGGTTGCCTGTCGTCGGAATCTGTCCAGAGGTCTGGTTCCTCCTCGACGACTACGGGGCCGGAGGTATTTTCGCTGCGGCTCGGGGCGAGCCAGGTCAGACGGGCCTGTCGCCGCAAGATTTCTTCAGCTTCCGCCGCAAATGCCTCTCTCGTCTGCGCGTTGCCCGCTTCCCCTGCTGGCGATGGCACGCGCTCCGGCAGATCATCGGGATTGAGTGCTGGAAGCTCGGCAAGCGAAAGGTCGAGCAGACTTATCCATGCCGACTTCGATGGTGAGACATCGAGGCGAGGAAGAATCAGCAATTGCCGCGCCCGCGTGGCCGCCACGTACCACAGACGTATCCGCTCCCGATCCAGCTCGAGCTTTTCGGCCTCGATCGCCGCTTCGTGCCCCTCGGGGGGCACGCCGAAGATCGGGCAATAGAATGTATCCGACTGGCGGTCTGTCACCGCGCTATCGGGACCCATGACGCCGGTCATGGTGTTGATTGGTATGACAATAGGCCATTCGAGGCCCTTCGCCGCGTGCATCGTGAAGAGCGAGATGGCTTCCTCTTGCGCGTCGGGGCGACCTTCGACTGCTCGAGTCTCATCCTCCCACGCCGTAGTCATCGCCTCAGAAAACGACCGCAGGCCGCGCACCGCATATGCAGTCGCAAGATTGAGGTAGAGGTCGACATTGGCGAGCGCGCGCTCCGCCTGACCGCGATGGCGCTCGACGAGAATGGGCCTGATACGCAGGACATCAATCGCCTGCGACAGGAGTTCATGCGGCGTGGTGCTGTTCGCTCGCCGCGCAAGAGCCTGCAGTTTCACCAGGACCGCCCGCGCCAGATCGTGAGTGATGGAGTCGGTATCGACGGACAGGGTCAGACGCGGGATGCGGTCGGGTTCGCTCTCATTGCGCGGGAGAGCCCAGACGATGTCGAGCAATTCTTCATCTGTAAGGCCGACCAATGGCCCCCGAAGCAGCGCGCCCAGCGCCAATGTGTCGCGACGGTCAGCAAGGACACGGGTGACCGCGATCAAATCCTGGATTTCCTGACGACGGAAGAGCCCTTTGCCGGCTTGGGTCGCAACCGGGATACCGCGGCGTTCCAAAGCTTCTTCGTATCGCCATAGTTCGGCGCCTGTCGGGGCGAGCAAAGCGATATCGCCCGGTTGGCAGAGACGCGGAGTCCCGGTCCGGCGATCGACGATTTCCTGCCCGCCGATCAGACGGGCGCACAGGTCGGCAACTGCCTCGGCTTCACCGTCCCGTTGCTGCTCCACCTTCGCTTTGCCATCCTCGCCTGCAACCGCGACGTCGAGGGCAGCTACGCACACGCCCTCGATGGGATCGGAGTGGAACGCATCGAGGGCCGTGAAGCCCGGTTGGCCATCGGCAGACAGGACCGCTTCGAAGCGCGCGTTGACGAAGGTCAGAACGGAGGCGCACGACCGAAAATTGGTCGAGATGGAGAGCAGGCTTTCCTGACTCTGCGCGATAAACGCGCTGCGAGCCTGTACATAGGCACCGACGTCGGCGCCGCGAAAGCGGTAGATCGCCTGTTTCGGATCGCCCACGAGAAACAGTGCGCCCGGACGGATACGGAAGTCCGCCCAATCGTCGCCTTCATGCTGCGGATCACCGCATAGCCGCCAGAAGATCTCGGTCTGGAGCGGATCGGTATCCTGAAACTCGTCGACGAGGACGTGGGCAAAACGCTTGCCAAGCGCCTGGCGTACGGCCTCATGACTGCGCAACAGGTCGCGCGCGGCATAGATCAGGTCGTCGAAATCGAGCTGCGCGCTTGAACGCTTGTAGTCGCGGTAGCGTTCGAGGATTGGCGCGGCTTCTGAGACAAGCGCTGCCAGAACGTGGCTGGCAACCGCCTGCTGCATTGCGGACCACGTCGTGCAGCTTTTCGCGTACAGATCGTCGGCGGCGATGTTGAGCTGCTCACCGTCGGCTTTGGACAAACCGGCCTGCTTCGCCGCTTCGACCCACTTCCCCTTCTTGCGATAGGCGGCAAATCCACCGGTCTTGGTGCAAACGTCCGGATGGGGGCGAGCCACCAGCAACTGAACAAGGCCCGCTGGTGATTGGGGGTCGGCAACCGCGGCTACCGCTTGAGCCATCTGCGCGAAGCCTGCCGCATAGGCGGCTGTCTCGGGCTCGTGGGCCGAGGCATTTTTGATGAAGTCGCCAAAGGCTGTGGCCGCCTGTTGGAATTCGGCCATGAGCGGAGCGAACGGGGACGGCGCTGGTGCCTTGAGAGTTCGCCTGCTGCGCAAATTGGCCGCGATCTTGTGAAGCAGCTCCACCGTGCTTTTCGGATTGTAGAGCACCATTTCGGCAATGATGCCGCCATGTTCGCCGGATAGCCGCTCTCGCAGCCAGCCATCAACGATTTCGAGAAACGCAAGATCAGCCAGGTTCCGATCCATGACCGTCGCGCCAGGATCGATGTCTGCCTCAGCCGGGTAGGGCTTGATGAGACGCTGGCAGAAGCCGTGAATCGTCGAGCAGGTGACTTCATCGATCGCCGCGCTCGCGGTGACGAGATTGTTGCGCTGGGCATCGCTGAGGCCATCGGGAAGTGCGACTTTAAGCTCTGGCGCGATGCGGCCTTCGCTCAACTCGGCGACAAACTCCCTGACCCGCGACACCAATTCGCTTGCCGCCAGTTCGGTAAATGTCACCGCAGCGATGGCGCGCGGAGAGGTTCCCTCCGCGAGCATTACGGCGATGCGCCCCGCCATAACCGCGGTTTTGCCCGAGCCAGCGCCAGCCTCCACGAGGATCGAGCGGGTATGCCGACCAATTGCATCGAAGCGGGCACCGTCGTCCTTCAGTTGCGCAGCCATTGTCGTCATCACTCCGCCTCCCACACCTGAGCCGCATCTCCGAGCATTGCCGCCGCGATTGGACGCTTGCGTTTGCAGTAGGTTGGGCCGGCGTTTGCGGGCAGGGCGAAGGCGAGATCGTCGTAATCATCGCCGGTATCCGGGCCGGGGATCGCCAGCCCGGATTGCAGGTTCGACCGGGCAGCAACAAGGTAGCCGGTGACCTCGGACAAGGCGGCGTCGGGATCGTCGAGCTGGAGGTCCAGGTTCTCCCTAGGATACAACAGCGACGCGGTTATGCTCACATCCTCGCCCAGCAAGGATTTCACGGCGAAGCCATAAAGACATCGTTGAAGCTCCTTGCCCCCGTTGAGGCGAATGGCCGACCGTGGTGCGCGTCCGGTCTTATAGTCTCGCACGATGGCGCACTTGCCATCGTCAAGAATGTCGAGGCGGTCGATGTAGCCCTTGATCGCAAAGCCTGCGCCGGGAATTTCGACCCTGGTGCTCGGATCCCAGGGAATGGCCCCTTCCGATTTGGGCATGGATCCACCGAACGGCACCTCGGCAAAGCTTTGCGCTGCCGCCAGTTCCAGATGGCCATAGGTCAGGGCATTGCTTGCCGTCACTCGAGCGTCTGAGAGCGTGCGCGTCCAGATGATCGCCGGCGGCACCGGACGTTCACTTTCCCAATCGGCCGCCACTCGGGCGGCCGCACTCCCGACCAATTCGTCGATAACTTGCGCCGTTGCGCTGCCGAGACCGCCGGCGGCCTCGATGTTCTGGAGCGCGATGTCGAGCACCATGTGGACAAGGTCGCCCATTTCCAGCGGATCGAGCACCAACGGTTCGGCTCCGGCGTCAGGGGCGCTCCAGTGGAGTCCATAAACCCAGACAAAGCCGAGGGGGTTGCGGAGCAGGCGTCGCAGCGAACTGGCTGACTGCGTGCGATCGAGCACGGCCTGGATCAGGGGATGGTCTGGTCTCACCTTGCCATCGTGAGCGGTAATCTCCTCCCGCTTCCAATCTCGCCAGCAGGCCAAGGCGCTGACCGCTTGGGGATAGGCGCGAAACTCTTCCGTTCTGGCCATCAACCGATCGGTCTCGCTGAAAGCATGAAGCGGAACCGCATTGCGGCGAAGATACATCTCGCTGCCAAGTCCGGCGAGCAGTGGACTGCGCCCGAGGAGCCGGCCATCGCTGTCGCGGCGGGCACGAGACAGAACGAGCTGGCCGGATGTCGTCGCCAGAATAGTCTCGAAATCACGCCTATCCGCCTGATTGATCGGAAGTGGATCGAGCACATGGGTCGGGATGATGTGATCGGGAATCAATCTGTCTTCAGAAATGCCGCGCGGCCAACGCGAGGAATTCAGGCCGATCAGACGGACAAACCGGCGCGGTGATGCGGCAAGCGCACTTGCCGGCATCCACGCAACCGAGACGCAGGAATCGAGACCGTCATCCTGCTTCAGGTTTTCCAGCGAAGCGTCGATCGATGAGGCCGGCCCGGCCATGAGTGCCTTGCGCCAAATCGCGAGCGCGCGGCCTTCAAGAAAGGCTGGGCCGACTTCATCGGCAGCGTCGGACCCTTTTGCGAGCAGCTCGATCACGGATTTCAGTGCAGGGGAATAGTCGCTTCCATCCGGCCAATCTTTGGCTGCGAGACCCGACAACAGTCGGTTCCACGCAGCAGACGTCGCCATCGGCGCGTCGGTTGGCAAGACGCGCAGCCACCCTTCCGGCAGTGCTGAGAGCGCGGGACCATTCGAGCAGAGTGCGGCGAGCCGCCGGATACGGGTCTGCGAAAGGCCGCGAACAAGAATGTCGGCCAGCGCCGCCGCGGCCTGACCGTCGCGGGTCGTGACTGTCCTAACCCCATGGACAAAGTGCAAATCGATGTTCGCATCGGACCGTAGCGCCAGGAAATGATCGTCATATTCGGCAGGCGACGCTGATGCGATTGCGATTTCATGCGGGGCGACATCGCCGGATGCCAGAAGGGATCGTACCCAGCGCAACGCCTCGATAGCCTCGTGGAGACCCGAGGCGGCGCTTGCGAGGCTAACCTCGGGATGCTGGGCCGCTGCTTCGACTACCTTTATCGGGGACCCAGCCAACCAGGCCGGAATCCGGCGCGGCCCGGCATTCCACGTCACCGGAATCTCGGTCGCGAGCTCGATCAGCAATGGGCGCCAGCACGGCGAAAGCTCGGTCAATCCCTCAACGGTCAGGGCGCCGAGCACCTTCTGAGAATGATGAATTCGGCTCCGCGCGCAGGCGACGATATCCATCGGCCTGAGCATTCCTGCGGGAAGTTCGGCCAGAACAGCAGCTTCGAGGTGGGCCAGCGCCTCTAGCCTGGGATGGTCTCCTGCGCGTGCGGAGAGGTCGATCCCGGCCCGCCAAACCTTGTGAAGAGTGTCGGCCGCAGCGTTGACCATACCGGGGAGCGACTTGATGTTTTCCAGCTCACCCAGCGGCGTATTGGGAAGCACAGACTGCAATGTCGAACGGAGCGTTTCGTCGTCAATCGGCTTGATGAAGCCTCCGGCCAGTCGCACCGCTGATTGCTCGAACGACATGATCTGGGTGCCATGGTGCCGATCGCGTGCAGCATGCAGCCGCTCGCAGCGCATGGCATGTCTTCCGTGACATACAATAGTTGAACGCCCAGCCGCAGTCACAATCGATATCCCCCCTGACAACAGTCAGCAAACTATACGAATTTGCTACGCCGACTTGGTGCGCAGATTCGTGATCCTCGTGATTATTGGCCCCCACCGACGAGTAGCTCTTATACAAGCCTTTTGGTGATCCGATGCAAGGTGCCTGAGAGGGCTTTTGATCGGATTCGAGCTTGCTGCGACCGGTTTTGTCGTGGAGACTGTTTTGAGATGGCCGATGCTAAGGGCAGGATTCGGCCGAGAGGCGTCGGGGGAAATGATGGGATTGTTCAACCGGATATTTGCCGGGCAAAAGATCGACGAGCGGGCGTCCGATTACACCCTTGTCGCCGCGAGAACGCTTAATCAGGCTGCAGCCGCCAGCGCGGAAACGCTGGAAGAATTGGCAAGGCAGGAGATCTCCGGACGCGACTGGCTGGAAGCCTCACGATCCGAAACCAACAGCCCTCCGCTATTCCTTTCGGTCGGGCCGTCCGACATTCAGGAGAACACGCCGTGACCCAGAGGATGGCGAAGCTCGATCGCTCGCTGAAGCTCGTTCATATGTTGTGCGACAGCGGGGAAGGCCTGACACTCGACGAGATGGCTTCCGGGCTCGGGGTTACCAGGCGGACCGTTGAGCGCTTGCGCGACGTGATCGCGCTTCATTTCGATGTGGTCGAGGAAAGCGATGGGCGAACCAAGCGGTTCCGCATTCGAGATGCATTGAGGCGGGTGTACACGCGCCCCACGGCTGCCGAGATCGCGGCACTCCAGGCTGAAGCCGACGCTCGCAATCGCGAGATGGCACCTCAGGCAGCATTGCTCTCCAGTCTGCTCGACAAGACAAAGGCTGCATTGGATGATCGGGAGAAGCGAAGGGTCGATCCGGATCTCGAATCCTTGGCCCGCCTTCAGCGCAGCCGGGTCCCCGCCGGTCCGGCCGTCGTCGCCGACCCGGAAAATTTGGCCGCTATCCAGGGCGCCATCATGGCCGGGCAATGTGTGGAGTTCGATTATCGCGCTGACGGGGTCGATCTCCCGCGGTGGCGCCGCGTGATACCCTTTGGCCTAGTGCATGGTCCCATCACCTACCTGATTGGCAAAATGCCCGATCGCGATGCCGATCCCGTGCCCTTCCGTTTGGATCGGATGAGCAACGTGCGTGCGGCCAACACGTCGGGATTGCCCCCAGCGGACTGGGACATCGACCGGTGGTTATCACAAAGCTTCGGCATTTGGCGGGAGGAAGATCACGCGGTCGTGTTGCGGGTGCTTCCATCCTCGGTCGAACGCGCACGGCACTGGCGTTTCCATCCCGCTCAGGAACTGGAAGAAACAGATGAAGGAATGATCGTAAGGTTCCGGGCCGGTGGCCTCCGCGAAATTGCCGAGCATCTTTTTACATGGGGCGGCGAGGTTGTGATCGAAGGCCCCGATGCGCTCAAAGCGGTCATGCGGGAGCGGCTGGATGCGGCAAGCGCCTGCCTGCGACCGCTTTTGACGCAACATGACGCTAGGGCAGGGGCATGAGAAAGCCCGATTCTGTTTCTGCGCTCAATGACTTTGGCCGCGTTCGGTTGTCGAAGTCGTTCTTCATGCGGGATTTCCTGTTCTCCGACATTGCGGCGGTCCACGGTCTGAACAACCTGCCGGACGATCCTGATCTGGCGATCGCTGCAGGAAGCAGGCTCTGCGAAGAACTGCTCGAGCCTTTGCAGGATAGGTTTGGCCGCATCGCCGTTCGCTCCGCCTTTCGCTCCTGCGAGGTCAATGGGCTGGGCAACGAGATGCAGGCTGCTGGGAAGAGCGGGTACAATTGTGCTTCGAACGAAGCGAATTTCGCTGGCCACATATGGGATCGTCGCGACGCCAAGGGCCGAATGGGGGCCACGGCGTGCGTCGTCGTTCCGGCGTTCTGGGACGCATTCCAGGCGGAAGGGGATTGGCGAAAGCTCGCCTGGTGGATCCACGATCACCTTCCCTATTCGAGCCTCTACTTCTTCCCGAAGTTCTGGGCCGTGAATATCGCCTGGCGCGAGGAGCCGGAACGGCGGATCGACAGTTACGCCTCTCCCAAAGGCTGTTTGACCAAGCGAGGCATGCCGAACAATTTGGGATCTCACGAGCAGGATTGGGCTGGCATCGAGAGAGCAACGGTCGGCGC